>NZ_BLJF01000001.1:0-1239166 GCF_009932335.1 Pseudomonas asiatica | reverse complement strand
ATGATGTCAGGCAGCGTGCCGAAGCTCGCCGACTTCGTCTCATAGTCCTCTTCCTTGTCCAGCAGCAGCGTACCGTTGATGCCCTTGGCAGTGGCTGCCAGGGTGATGCGTTCCAGCACCTGCTTGCGGTATCCGTCGTCCTGCAGGCTCTGCATGAAGTCAGGGATGCGGATGACGTCGACCTTGGCCTCGAACACCAGGCTGGCCACGTTGGCCATGGTGCCGTCCGACTGCTTGATGGCTTCGAAAATCGCCTGGAGGACCGAATCACCCCAGCCGAAGATGTTGGCCGGGGCCAGGTCAGGGTCGGGATGCTCGGCCCCGGAGAAGATCACCAGGCGAGATGGGTGGATCTCCACCTGGCTATCAGCCAGGCGGTAGGCCTTGGGCTTGCCGAAGCGCTCCGACTGGGGATCTTGTTCGATCTCGGTCGGGGACAACTGCCGGCGATTCATGACGGCCAGGTACTTAAGGCCGCCTGACTGGATTCGCTCAGGGTTCAGCGGCACCGCAGTGTTCGTCTCTCCCGTGCCGATGAAGATGGCCGCCCCGCCGAACAGCCGGGCCCGGGTCATGGCCTGCTTCACCTTGGCTCGAAGGTCAAGGCGAACCTCCTCAGCCTCGATTTTCTCGATCTGGGCCTTGTCAGCCTGCCATGCCCGCCAGCGCCGAGTGGCGTCCAAAGCAGGGATGTCCACTATCTTGCGCGGAAGCCAGGCCCCGCGATATGCGTTCACCAGCTGCTCGTCGGTCAGGATCACCGGCGCATACGTCGAGCCCGATGCCTTGTCGCGCTCGGTGCCCAGGTTCGCCACCAGGTTCACCAGCTTGTCGCTGAGGTATCGGACTACGCCCATTAGGTAACACCTTCGTAGGAGAATCGGCCCTTCGCAGGCCATTCAACGTCGACGCAGTAGCCGATCGCGGTTGTGATGTGTTGATACTGGTTCTTCTGGTCCTCTTGGAACGTCGAACCTTCTTGAAGCTGGACTGTGGCCAGGCCCTTGTGGCACCAAGGCGCGGTCACCGGGTTGACGAAGAGGCTGCTCTCCCCGGATGCGGTCAGGATCTTGGCCCGGACAGCGTTCTGCCGGTCCTTGATGGCCGGGTGTGCAGGCTTAACCTTGCGCGTGTAGCGCCACCCGCTCGCCTTCAGCACGGCCTCGATGTCGGTGTAGTCCGATGCGTGACCATGCTTCTCGCCGGCCTTGCCCGCCGGGTCTCCGTAGATCAGCACATGCTTGTTCTTGTGATCCTTGTAACGCTCAACGAACTCGACGGCCGCCTGGCGCGATATGGCGCTGGTCAGTACGATCTCATCAAGCAGGTACAGATCCTTGCCGTTGTTGCGCCGGACACCGATGGCCGACGATAGAGGCGTGAAGTTCTGGTCGTGCATCCACATCAGCTGCTCATGCGGCTCGATGGTGGCAGACGTTTGGTTATGCTTGCCGTAATCCTCGTAGATCCGACCCGAGGCCGTCTCGAAGCTGGCTTCAAACTCCTGCTTGAATTGCTTGGGCGACATGGCGCGCTTCATGGCATCCATGACGTCCGGCGGCAGGATCTCTGCTGACTTCCAGTGGAACACGCGGAAGTTCGGATCCTGCCCTGTCTCGGCCTGCTGGCAGAGGTCGTAGTAGTGGTTCAGGCCATCAGGCACGCCCAGCAGCCAGCACCAAGCCCGGTAGTCAGGCATGGTCGGGTTGACGGTATTGAGGGCCGGCAGGATGTTTGCCTCCCAGGCGTCCGGCTTAACGTCGGCGAATTCGTCGATGCCACCACCAGTCCACGGGATACCCTCGATCCGCTGAGGCTTGTCCAGGCCGATGACGTGTATCTCGCTACCGTTCTCCAGGTAGATGATTAGGTCCGACTCGGAAGGCCGGCGGCTATGCATGCTCGACAGCGTGAAAGCCTTGAGGTCGTCCCAGAAGATCTTCTTGGCCTGGGCATGAGTGGGAGCCGCAGCGAAGTACGGGCCACTGTAGGCCGTGGCCTGCTTCACCAGGAACCGCTTGAATCGTTCGGTCTTGCCGCTACGGCGCCCGGCCGGAACCAGGGGGAAACGGATACCAGACGGCACGGCCGCCATGAGGGCGAGCTGTACCGGGTGATCCTTGAGCTTGTACCAGCGGGCCAGCTGGCGATCGAGCATCAGGTTACCGGTGTTCATCCTGGCAACCTCGCAATCAGATCAGCCAGCAGCTGGGCGTTGGACGACTGCGACCCGGCTTGCAGGGCCTTCAGCTCAGCCTTGCGCTTCTCGATCTCCAGTCGCTTGAGCTCTTCGTCAAGCTCAGAAGGACCGCCATGCCCGAACATACCCAGGTGCCGCCCGATGTCGACCAGCGCACCCTTCTTGTCGTGCAGCTTTACCTTCAGCCCTTCTTTGCCTTGGGACACCTCGGCAATGGCGCCGGCCGTGTCGTCGTCGATCTCGGCGGAGTCGATCAGCGCAAGGCCGTGGTACGGCACCATGTCTTCGGTGCCGCCCTCTTCTGCCTCGACCATGCGCACCATCGTCTCGCCCCAGCGGACCACCTTCCGGATGTCGCTGAACCCTATCTTGGCCAGCTCTCGGAGCACCATGTCCTGGGTGATGGCTACCCTTCCAGAGCGCGCCTCCATGCCAGCCTGGATGGCCTGCTGAATGTCAACATTTGTCAACAGACGATTACCCGCCTGTCTGGCAGTCTTAGCGCTGAATCCAGCGCGGATAGCGGCTTGCGTGGCATTCAGGTCGATCAGGTATTCGTCGACGAAGCGCTGCTGTTTTGCTGTCAGCGCCATAGGGAATTCCTTGAGACTTAGGTGCCTCGCTGTGGCAGGTGTTGAAATAGTGGCTCGCTGCCTGTATTGATCTCCGCTCTACCAACGAAACGGAGCTTCAAATGGCAACCACATACGAAACGATCATCAATAATGCGATCAGCGGAGGTGCTGACGTTTACCGAGCCACCGCAGTAGCAGCCGCACTCGAACTGATAGCCGCTCGCATCGCTAGCCCAACCGTGAAGCAGGCCCAACTTGCAGACGAGATGGACAACCTGTCGAAGTATGCAGATCAGATCCAGCAGGCGCTGAACCAAAAGTAACCGCCAGCCTTCCTGGCCCGCGCCACGAAACGGAGCATCGCTATTTTGTGGCGCGCGGCCTGTGCCTGGACTGATCAAACAACCTGGCCACATTGCCCTTCGAGCGCAGCGCCAGGATGAACAGGATCCCGAATATCAGGGTGCTGGGGACCGAGGTGGCCGGCCACTGCCCGTACAGCAGGATCGCGCCGACGATGCTCAGCCACTCCTGACCGAACAGGGATGCCAGGCAGAAGGCACAGAGGCTGGGCAGGAACTTGTAGCTCGACTCGCCCCGCCGGTACATGAACGCTATGACGAAGCAGATACCGCCGCAGAACCCGGCATGGGCCAGGGTGATGGTTTGGTCTAGGGTCATTGGCCCCCTCGCTTGGGGAACAGGCTGCCAATTGCTGCTGGCAGCTCGGTTACCCACTTCGGCAGTTTGCCGGTGGTGATCGACTCCAGTACGCTGATGCTCACCAGGACAGTGGCGAGTCCACAGCTGAAGGCAGCGATGCCGCTGGTCTTCGTCCAGGCCTGGGCCAGGATCTCGGCCGAGCCGTAGTAGCCGCCGATCCAGCCAGCGAGCAGGTAGCCCATGCGCTGCCAGAGGGTTATGTCCTTCGCCCACAGGATGAAGAGCAGCGCGCCACCGAAGGCGCATACAACAGCGTTCAGATCAATCGTGGGAAGGCAGCTTGCGAGGGCAATGCCGCCAAGCCCTACAACCGTGCAGGCAGCTGCAGAAGCGGCATCGACCATGTTCAGTCCCTTAGTGTTTGTAGCGGAATGGCGCGGGCCCGCGGAAGTCGATCCCAGTGGCCAGCGCCCATACCGCAAAAATGAGGATGCCCGCGCTCAGTGCGGCAGCCAGAAAGAGCGCCCGGCGCTCCTGGGTTGAGCCGCCAGGTCTTTTGAGGCCCTGGATGATGAAGATGCAGCCCAGGAAGATGTTCGCGCTGATGTCGCGATGCATGGCGTAACTGGCCAGGGCCATGGAGAAAGCAAGCAGGCTCCAGCATGTGGAACGGGACATGCTCCCTCCAAACGCAAAAACCCGGCGCGATGGCCGGGTTCAGGTGGGTGTTTGCCGAAGGCAAAATTATCAGGATGGCGAAATCATGCCACCAGCCGAGCGGGAACGCAATAGGGCCTCATGCGGCCTTTTTCATTTCGCTTATTGCGGCGCCAATCGGACTGAGTGCCTCCTTGTCCAGATCCTCGCAACAATCGAACGCCAGGCGCACGTAACCGCCCCATTCCCTATCCCAGCGGACCGACTCAAGCTTCACGCCGTAATGCGCGTTCAGCCATGCTCGGAACCCCTCCGGCGACTCCAGCGGATCGTCATTGGCCGACTGGCCGCCCTGGTGCATGTACCGGTACCGGGCCATAACGCCCTTCACGACGTACTCCAGCTTCTCCCGCTTGGCTGCGGTCATGCGCGGCGATCGCTGCTGCACCATCAGGAATACGACCTCCTCCGCCGTTTCCTTGTCGTCGACATCCAGCCGGGGCGCGTACATGAAATGCCCGAAGGCCTTGACGTGCGGCTTGAGCTTGTCGATTGCCGACTGCACACCACCGGCCAGGGCCTGGTGAACCGCATGGCTCGCCTTCCGCTGCTTCTCCGTGGTCTGGACCATGGTGCCCAACAGGCCCAACTGCTCGATGAAGGCGCCCTGGCTATCCCACGCCGTGTAGAGGCAGTCGTGCCACGCTTGGCGCGCGCTGTTCAGTTGCATTGGCCGTTCTCCTTCTTGCGGCGGATTGCGATGACCTTGGCGCGGGCGACGCACCAGGTGGATGCGATGGTCATGGCCAGCAGCAGCGCGCCGGCGGTATCTGAAATTGTCCAGGTCATGCTGCGCTCCTCCCCTCGATCTGATGCTCACAGCGCTTGCAGCGAACCCAGTTTCCAGCATCGAACATCGGCATTTTCCCGGTGCTGACGGCATCGATGCCGCAGAGGGAGTGCCATGACACCGCCACCCCTTGCCCGTCCAGCGCCGGCAGTTCGAACTCTTTTTCGAAGTAGTGCGCCCGCCCGGTGATCGGGAACATCGGCTTCAACCAGCCCTCGGAGGCCTGCGTGGGCGGGCCGCCGATCATTGCTATTTTGGTCATGCTGCCTCCTGCGCCTGGATACGGACGCGCACGGCGCCGCCCTTGATCGTTTCCTTGCTCACCCTGATCTGGGTGGCGAACACGTTGTCGTCGATGCCCAGGGCATCAGCCAGGCCGTCACGGCCGGCCTTGAACATCGCCAGCAGGTTGTCGTCGTCGCGCCGGCGGCGATCGGGCGGCACGAACTCGAGCATGAGCAGCGCGTCACCTTCCGGCGCTTTGATACCGGCCTGCTTAGCCAGCAGGTGGCAGGCTGCCCGGTAGGACTTGGCCGCCTTGCTCTTCCTGGACCAGTGCACCCGGGCGTTCGGGCTGCATGCGGCCGGTGGCCACGGTAGTGTCAGTTCCATCAGGCAGCCCCCTTCACAGTCAGAATGCCGGCCCGGATCAGCGCCTCATGAGTCTCAGCGATCGCCCGTGGCATGTCGGACCAGTCCACTTCGCCTTTCCCACGGCCATCGAGGGCGTCGTGACAGGCGCTGCAGGCGTAGACCGCCACGGTGTCGAAGCCCTTCATGCCCATGCCCTTTTGCCCGCAAGGCAGGTGGGCCAGCACGGTGGTTTCAGGGTTGAAGTTGCAGGTGCCGGGAATCCGGACGGTGCAGTCCTGGCCGCGGGCGCTCTCGCGCACCCTTTTGGATACGACACGCATCAGTACCGCCCTCCCCACCGATCCGGCTCAGTCCAGCGAACGCCATGCTCGGCCCCGAAGGCGTGCATCACTTCGAACAGGTCGCTGAACCACTTCTGCGACTGCTTGCGGGTCGAGACGCCCAGGACGACAAAGCCACCGTCGATGCCCGGTACCGCGTCCTGCTTCTGCACCGCAGCGCTGAAGATGTGCTTCCAGTCCTCGTCGGTGAGCTTGCGGCCGTACCACTCCACCTGCTGGGATACGTCGCGGAGCATTGCCCACATCTTCCGGTTGCAGACGTCCGGGCGCTTCTCGTCCTTGATCACCACAACCTTGGGCTTGGTCAGGTCGATGGCGTGCAGGGCGCCGTAGAGGCGGTTGAGGTCCTGGGCGCTACGAAGAGCGAACTCAGCCACGCTTCACCCCCTTGCCTGCGGCCTTGATCGCTCGGGCCGCCCTGATGAAGCCGCTGGCAGTTCCGCAAAACATCGCCCAGGCCAGGTAAAGCGCGTACATGGACAACATCGCGCCTCCGGCTCCCATGACCGCGTAGCCAACGAGTTGAGCGAAATTATTCATGGTCATGGCTCGCCTCCTTGGCCATGGCCGCCGCGTGAATTTTCGCCACGCACCCGGCAAGGTCGTGTTTCTCTTGGAAGTACTCACTTGCATAGGCGCCCCAGGTAGCTACTTCCTCGGATGCTTCCAGCAGCGCCGAACGCAACGCCTCGTTCTCGGCCTTGAGTCTCACCACATCGTCTTTAAGCGATTTTCCGGCGAGCAGAAAAAGTTCGCGCTCGGCGCCTAACTGGTCGATCTCCGCGAGCAGGGCCAGGATTGCTTCAGGCGTCAGCTCGCTATGGAACTCAGCGAGGCGGCGATCCTCCTCAGCCTCGTCTGCGCACTTGGATGGGGCGCAGGCTAGGGCGAGCGCTTTGATCTCTTCCTTGTCGATGGTCATGGCTTCACCTCGACGTTCAGGCCCTGGGCCTCGATGGCCATGCGAGCGTCGTCAATCCCGCAGTCCCAGGCCTGCTTGTTGGAATGGGTTGCGTCGTTCCACTTTGGCGGCAGTTCCACCACTACGGCGGCGCGGGAGGCCTGCCAGAACACCCAGGCCTCACCAGTTGCACCCCAGTAGTAAGACTTCCCATCCGATGCAAGACGAAACTCATCGTCTGCCCAGTCCAGAACATCGCGGGCGAAGCTCTCGAATTGCTCGCGGCTTATGTCGCGCATCTTGTTGGTGTCCATCAGTGCTTCTCCTCGGCGCCCAATTCGATTTCCTGAACCTCGAATTTCATTCGCGGATCATCGTCCGCGTAGAGCTCGCGCCATTGCTCAGCCAGGCTTGCGCAAGGGTTCCCAAGCCGATTCTTGCCAGCGGCCTGATAGGCATCGTCCTTGTCGGTGAAGCCAACGCACTCGGTCCGCCCTTTGTTCCAGACCAGATAAACTTTGCTCACACCCCCTCCCCGGCCGGCTGCCCGGCGCGCTTGAATTCAACGTGATGCCCGCGCTTCTGGCTCCCATCGCCCATCACGACACGGCGGTCGGCGCCCTTGGTCATGCGGACGATTTCCCGGCCTTCCACGACCTGCGCGAAGCCCTGGCTCTTGAGCTGGGCGACTGTGATTTCTTGTGCGGGGGTCATTGGACTGGCTCCCAAACTTTCACGTTGGCTTTCTGGCTCTGGCGCTTCATGTCCGCAGTTCCGGCGCCGCCGGCAAAGGCAACAACCCCTACCGTTTCGCCAAGTTGTGCGCCGATACTGATCGCCGCTTTAAGCATCTCGGCATTTCTCCTCGGGCCAGCCGCCCTGCCGTGCTTCTTCCAGTTGGCGTGGTAGGTGATGTGATCAACCCCTGCAGAGGCTGCCCACACCAAGGCGTGGCGATCGGCTCCAGGGGCTCCTCCGTTGAGCAGCACGCTGATCGGGGTTTTACGGTGCAAAGCGTCCAGCGCACTTACAACGAACGCACCATCAGCGAAGTCTCGGCCACCGCATGCGATAACGATCATCAGACGCCCTCCTTGCCGCGGTGCGATTCCCACTCGAACGGGACAACGATCATTCCGCCCTCGCGCAGGCGGTCAACGCAGCGCTCGCCCATGGCCACCGGCAGATGCTCGGGACTCAGGTTGGAGATCACCACGGTTGGCTTCACCTGCTCGTAGCGACCGTTGATGATCGCGAACAGAGTGGTCAGCTCGAAGTCGCTGGGCTGCTCCTTGCTAACGCCTACCTCGTCCAGCACCAGCAGGGATGGCTCGATCAGGCTGGCCAGGATGCTGGCCTCGGTCGCCTCACTGGAGCGGTCGTAGGTGGCACGGATGGCCTGCAGGATCGAGCCGACAGTGCGGTACACCGCCGAGTGCGAGGTGCTGCGCATCAGGTCGTTAGCCATGCCGGCGCCCAGGTGGGTCTTGCCGGTGCCTGGCTTGCCCAGGAGCACCATGCAGCGCCCGTTCTCGGCGATCTGGTCGAAGGTCTTCACGTAGTGCCTGCAGAAGCGCAGCGCCTCGGCTTGGCCCTTGTGCTCGGCTTTGTAGTTCGCCAGCGAGCGATCAGCGAAGCGTTTCGGGATCAGCGAGTCGCCCAGCTTTCGGGAGATCGCCAGGCGCACGTTCAGGGCCTGTTCGGCCTCGGCGCGAGCCTCTCGCTCCTCCTTGGCGATACGAGCGCATTCAGGGCAGTGGCTTCGCAGTGCCTTGCCCAGCAACATGGTGACCTTCTGCTCGAAGGGGCCGTGCTTCTCGCACTCGGCTGGCTGAATGCGGGCAACGACCGCGCCTTGATCGATCTGGACTACTTTTTCAGAGCGCATAGCTGCCGTCCTCCCGACGTTTCAAGCCTGCGGTGTAGTCGCGCTCAGCAAAGCCATGGTGCCGACTGGTTGGCAGGTGGTGGACGTTGTCAGCAGGAACCTCGACCTCGTCTTCCCAGCGCTTGCCGTTGAGCCAGGTAGCCGGGTGCGGGATGAATTGGCCTTTGTCCTTGATCCAGCCGGGGGAGGCACACTGCTTGGCCAGGCCCTGGGCGATCAGGGTGAACAGGTCGTCAGTGACCTTGAGTTTCTTCCACGCCTTCTCCGCAGCCGCCTTGCCCTTCTTGTTCGGGTACAGCTTCCAGAACTTCGGGAAAAGGTCGTCACTCGCCGGAGTCGGCAATGCCGTAGGCGTTGACGTGTTTCGGGTATCAGCAGTCAGGGATCCGGAATCAGGAATCAGAGAATCAGCCCGAGCGCTACCGAGATTGGCAGAAGCAGTCCCGCCAAAATCGGTACTGATACAACCCTCTGACGCAGAAGGGATAATCGACTCCGGCTCATTACGATGCGGGTTCTGATGTTTGTCGAAGTTCTGCACCTGGATATAGCGCTTACCGCTCACGGTGTATCGAACGATGAAGTCTTCCCTAGCAAGCCAAGACAGAAGACCTTCGATATCCACACCATCGCGATAGGGGAAAAGCTCACCCTTAATGCGCAGAGGGCGATCTTCCAGTCGCCCAGCCTTATCAGCGAGCAGCCAAAGACCCTCAAAAAGCAGAGTCAGCATGGGGTCAGCCACGCCGAGGACTTCGTTCTTGAACAGGGCTGGCTTAATGTTGCGGGCGCGGGCCATTATGCGGACCTCATGATGCTATGGGTGCCGAACGATTTGGCGCCGTTACGACGCTCAGAATCTGTCCTCCCGTGGTTCGGGTGGAATCCGTAAAGAAGCTCAGCGGATTTACGGGCGGCAGCGGCTTCCTCTAGAGATTTGAATCGCCCCAGGTGCAGCCGCTTTCCGCGCACTCGAATCTTTGCGGTCCAGGCACCACTTTCCAGGCGCACGCCGGTCGTGCCCGAAGTGTTGTCAACACGCATGTGCTGGTTCTGCTGATTACCTACGACGCTTACGGCGCGCAGATTTTCAATGCGGTTATCATCACGAACGCCGTTAATGTGGTCGATCTGACCTTCTGGCCATTCGCCGTAGGTGATCAGCCAGATAACGCGATGCACCCGAAAAGCAACGTTGTTGATCTTCACGCGAAGGTAGCCGTCGCTGTTTGGAGATCCTGCAAACATGCCGGGCATGGCCCTGCTGCCACGCCTGACCAGATTTACAAGCTTTCCGTCCTGGATCTTAAACAACTCCCTAGCTTGGTCAGCGGTAAGGAGTTGCTCGATGTCTTTCCGCGCCACAGATTCGCAGCTAGAATTTTGTGGCGCGGGACTGATAAGCCCCTTGCCTGAGAGTTTCGATTCAGTCATGATTGACCTCACAGATGAGTTACCGCTGTACTTAGAAGAAGCCGCCCCGCCAGGCGGCTTTTTTGTGTCCGCGATTCTGCGGATTCGCTAATCAGGGCCTTCATCAGTCCCTCCTTTTTCAGGCCCTATTGAGTCCTGATTCCTTTGTGGCACCGGGAGGTTTCGGATTTTTCCTGCTCCTCGCGGCCTGGTCTTTTCGAAGAAGCGCTCTGTTCCCAGCTTTGCGGCGTACTGCTCAGGCGACATGCCTGCCTGTTTCGCCAGTCGCACAAGCTTTTCGTAGAGGCGCCCATCGATCCCGTGGCAGATCGTGGTTTCGGGCACGTAGGCCTCCTTCCGGGCCTTCAGGCCGTCTGGCTTTTGTCGGTAACATCGCTCTCGATGATGCTTTCCAGTTTTTCCTCTACGCACATACGCACGAAGACAGCCAGCTGAAGCTTGTGCAGCCGAGCTACGGCCTTGAGCGCTTCATAGGTCTCTTGGTCGTAGCGCGACTTAATCTCCCGGTCTTTCAGGTGACTTTGGTCGTGATAGGCCATACGGGTACTGCTCCTTGCGGTTGAAGTTGGTTATGCGGCGTTTCTTTTCGCGGACTGGACCGGAAATGGACGCAACTCTTCTGCGGTGAAGGCGCCATCAGGGCCCTCATTCACGAAAATCGATCTGCCAACTCGAAGAGCTTTGTTCAGGGCTCCCTGAGTCATGCCAAGCAGGCATGCAGCTCGGGTCTGCCCCTGCTCGTCTGCGAATTGGCTGAGAGGTATGCGGCGCATGTCATCGCCCTCAGGTTGTGTTCGGCTCAAGATTATATCCAAGGGATATTTTTATCAAGCCCATTGGAAATAGCAAAGTATTTCCAATGGCAATAGGATTGCGGAATGACGAGATCGAACACTGACCGGCGAGAGCTGGAAGACTGGGAAAAAGCCGAGTGCGCCGCCCTTAAGGAAGCGCTCAGGGCTCATAACGCCTCTTTGCCGAGAGATATGAGGCTCACTCAAGACAAGCTCGCTGCTGAGCTCGGAATGACTCAGGGAAATCTGAACGGACACCTGAACGGTAAAAGGCCGTTAAGCAAGGAGCTGGCTGCGAAGGTGTTCTCTCTGACAGGAATCCCGGTTAGCTCCTACAGCTCCAGGCTTGATGCGGAGATAAAGTCGCTGGCTGCGGCCGTGCTACCTAATGGATTGCAGGGCGCTCCTGAAACGCTACAAGGCGCAGACTTGACTGGCACCACTTTCGCAACGCCATACGTTGCAAAGCTGATCTCTGCTGCGATGGCTAGAGGAATGCTTACCGCCGATGACTCGGAAGAGCTTCGCCGATTAGCAGTTCATCTCATCAAGAAAAATGAGGCATTAGGAACTCGCTTCGCGACCATCCCAGAGAATCTGGATGCTCTAGCCGAGTCCCTCCTCTCAACCTCCGAGGCCGGAGGAAATGTGGATGACATGCTCAAGATGCTTGAGCACGGCATGAATAAATCGCGGCCTATGGACAGCGCACGTACCCATGAACCATCTAAAAAGAAAGGCTCCAACTGAGCCAGCGCTTGGAATTTACGTTAATGGCGATGCCATTGAAGACAAGGAATTAAAGGGACAACACCCACTTTTCTATGGGCTTGTGCGCTTCCCTGGTGGGCACCAGTACCACGCATACGTGAAGCTTCTGCCGCCGAAGCAAATGTATGCTGAGGTCCTAAGCGCCCTGGTAGGCCAGTATCTTGGACTTCCTATCCCCTATACATCAGTTGTTGTCGCACGAGGCTCTCAAGTTGGAGTGAATACGCCCAAGGTCATCTGCCTTGCTAGTGTCGACACTGCAGCTAAGCCGGTCGCGAGAATCGTAAGGCCTGATGAAGTCAGTCATGTGCTGAACACCTGGTCGAGCAAGCGGGTTTCCGTGGTTTTTGACGAGCTAATAGCAAATGCTGATCGAAACCTGAGAAACGTCTTGCTCGGAGCTGATGGCAAGCTATGGTTGATCGATCACGAGGAAGCGCTCGGGGAGTCCCTGAGAGCTCCGCACAGGGCTATCTGCAATCATCTACTGGAGCGCCTAATCCAGGATGTGAGCGAGTTCGAGAAACGCCGAAGCGCCCAGATGATAAATGCTGAAGCTGTACCTCTGAATGACTGCGATTTCCACGCGCACGCAGCCAAGGCTTTGCCTGGCCCATGCCAAGTGTCGGCAGAGCACGTCAGGGAGGTTGTGGCGTTTTTGCAGGAGCGGGTACATCATATACCCAACCTTATTAGCGGCGGCATGAGCCTAAGGCAAGGCACACTTGGACTAGCCCGATGATTGACTTAGATACTGATTTCACTGGGTTTCCAGAGCTCCCTTCGTACCACGCCGACTGGGCGGCCGTGTACATGGAGCCTATCGTCCAATCTGGCGAACGCTTGACGATAGGGGTGGTGGCTACGAATGGCAGCGAGCATGGCGCTCAGCTGGCAATATCGGATGCCGCCATGGAGTGTCTATATGGTGATTCCGCCCAAGGCATGCGATCCATGATGGAGCTTGCCCTTCAGAGAGCGCTCGAGTTCGCCAGAACTGGATTCGCCGGATCGTTCTCCAGCGGCATTCATGGCGTTTCCATAAGCAAGCGCAGAGAAGGCCTGGGCGAGGATCTGGATGATGTGATCCTCCAAGGCATAAGCCTGACATCAAGCTTGTGCGACCTTCATGCTGATGATGCTTCAGCAAATGGATACGACAGGACCAGCTACTGGCAACGCATGCGAGGCGCCATGGAAAGGGTTAACCCTGCCCTAGCGAAAAATTTCGGAAGGCCCGTTCCCGTGTCCATCAAGGGATCAACCATAAATCTCCAGTGCGATTACTTCTCTTCCACCCAAGCCGTTAACATTTGCGGCATGCTGCCTGGCGCTCGTCAGAGCAATCTTTTCGATATTGCTAGCGCCCGGGTTGCTCGACTTGACCAGATCAAAAGGCACGACTCACTTATCGGGCACGACCAGAGCGCTTCTCTTCTCATCGTGACTCCATCCGACTTGCAGGTCGCGAACCTCAAGCCTGCAAGCAGAAAGTCTTTCAGTGACAAGATTTTGCTTCTTCAAGACATGGTTGATGACCTAGGCTACAAATTGATCCGAGTGAGCAGCCCAAGAGAAGGAGCCCTGCGCCTGCAAGAGCTAGAAAATTCAGCCGCTTAGCCATCCTGAAAGCCGAAATCCAGCCCGCCATTGAGCGGGCTTTTTCATGCCTGCAGAAATTTTTATATCCATTGGAGTTGACGCATGTATATCCCGTGGATATATTTATCTCCATCGAGGCGCTACACAGCCCCTCGGGAGGCCCTCAAGCCTCACCCGCTCTTTAGCGACACACCTTGCCGGATCGACACCGGCCCAGATTCAAGGTAGCGAGCCGAACACCTTAAGTTCGGTACAGGGGAAGCCTCACCCCGTGGCCAGCAGCGTAGATGGCCCTAGATCAAAGAGTGCTGACGGGTGGGATGCCATTGCATGGCTACATCGCGGTTGGCTGTCGGGATCGAAGATCCCCCGAGAATTGAGAATTTCACTGATGCAGCTTGGCGACAGGCTGCATTGGGAAATCAACGAACGAGGAATGAGGAATGCAGCTTGAAAACTATTTTGCTCTGGCTTGTGGGCTTGGCCTGCTGCTTGGTCTGGCTTGGTTCGCTCTCTACCTTCTTAGCTGGGCTTGGGTTTGGTCTTGGGCTTGGATGGATGATTCGAAGCCGCCTAAGCGCAATCCGCTGATCGAGGCGGTTAACAAGTACCGCGGACTTGAGCCTGGCCAGGGAATCTGCTGCAAGTACGGGTACCAGGGTAAAGATGGTGAGTGGAAGGATGGCGAAGGCGGTTTCTTCTACCCATTCCTTGCTCTGGCTCTTGGGCCCTTGGCGTTGCTTGTGGCCTTTAAGCTTTACCCGATCGTGCTTGCGGTGGCCACCGCGCTTGCGGTTGCACACGTTGCCCGCTTCGCCCGCCGACACAAGAAGCTGTTCGACAAGCACATCAAAGATCCCGAAGCGCACAAGTGACAGACGATTCCCCGGTGCGCCTCAAGCGGGGCGCATCAGGGGGAATCCACTGAATAGCAGAGGGCAAGACAATGTCAGGCACGTTCGAGCAAGGCTGGGCGGCGCGGCCCTTCGCGCAGCAGTTCCCGGAAATGAACGCCGACGAGGCCAAGCGCCTCGACCACATCAACACCTCTATCACCACGCTTTATCTGGCCGGCCTGCTCACTGACAGGCAGGCCAACGAGATTCGCACCAAGAAATTCCCCAAGGTCGTCACCAAAGCGGTCATGGGCAAGAGCTGATTCCCTGAAAGCCGGAAAGACGGCCCGATGCCCTGCTCCCCATCGCAGGGTGCATCGGGATTTGATCTGAACCGCCAGCAAACTTTAAGGCGCTGGCATCTAGCCGAGACACGAGGGTTTGCGACCTCGGGAAGAAAGCAAGACCGCGACCTGGCAGTGAGCAATCACCGGAGCGCGGCTGTTCGGGGCGCGGACGTCGGCGCCAAGCGGGGCTTGCCTTCCGCGCAGATCAAATCACCGATGCATCCCGCATCCCCTTCCCTTCACTTCGACCGCATCAGACAGGTGCCAGTACTGCGCTCTCACGGCGCGCAGAGGTTGGTCACCTGCGCTGGCATCTGCCTCATGCGGTCCTACTGAGGTTCACACTATGAGCGAACACACTCCAGGGCCTTGGGTACTGGACACCATCCAGACTTCAGTTGGTATTTGTCATCGAATAGGGCCATTCCCACCGCGGCGGCCGGATGATGAAACAGTAAGGCATGCGTGTCTTTACGCAGACTACCCATCAGCATTCAACCCTGCTGACAAAGAGCTAGAAGCCAATGCCCGCCTGATCGCAGCCGCCCCAGATCTGCTCACTGCGCTGGTATCGGTGGTAGAGAGCGCCGAGCAACGCATTTTCGAAGACTGGCTTCTGCGCATCAGCCCAAGCGGTGACGTTGATTCTGTTAATGCTCAGTGGCTCGACAGCGGTGATTACCGCGACTTCACCGAGTCTTGGGCTGAACAACTGGACGCCATTGATAAAGCCCGGGTGAAGCCATGAGCGCCTGGATCAGGATCATGGACAGGATTCCAGATCAGGGCCAGCGCGTCCTTGTCTACTCGCCTGATCTCAGGGTCATGTCCGCGCAGTACTTCATGCACGAACCTGGACTCCATGACGGCGACACTGGGTTCTGCGATGAGAACGGAGACGACATTTTCCCCGTTACGCACTGGCAGCCCCTCCCTTCCCCACCCACCGAGTAACCCACCACCTGGAGGCGATCATGGCCTACGAAGTAATCGTGGAGGAGTTCGTCCTCCAGTGCGAAATCACCTACTCCAATTCCGTGAAGGGCAACCCGAATAGCTGGGCAAGCCCGGATGACTTCTACGGCTATCGAGAATTGGAGTTCGAGGTCGTCTCGGGGAATACCTATGACGACGAAGGTAATCCGATCGACCTTGGCAAGAACGGCTGCGCTGCCGTCGCTGATAAGTATTCCGAGGAAATCGAAGAGATTCTTTGGGAATACCTGGAAGACAAGGCCGCTGCCGAGGCAGAAGACCGGTATGACGATATCCGCCATAGCTGGTGGGAGGCAGCATGAACAAGAAGACCAGGCAGGACGTTGTCGACTTCATCGAGGCGCGCTTTGAATGGGCGCGCGAGCGGTTCACGGATGTGCTTCGGGCCGAGCTCGACACCGCAATCGACCTCGCCGGCCTCGTAGGCGCGATCGGCCTGCAAGAGCAGCGCTACTACAAGGAGCGGCTGAACCGCTTCGCTATGGATGATCACCAGCAATGGATGAGCGCAAACGGGAGAGTCGCATGAGCACGGCACCGGTTAAATCCCTGATTGACGAACAGCTCGAACAGATCGAGCGCAGCCTGGCAATTATCGGCGTGGGCCTGCCACGCGAGTGGCCAGTGCAGAAACTGCGTCCCGAGATAGCGGCAGCGCTCAAGGCCGGCCAGATCGCTGTGAGGCCTCGGCCATGACCAGCTACCAGCGTGCACGCCGCCTGGTCATCTGGCGCGGCTCCTTCTCCATGCTCTTCGCCTGCACCTTCTTCATGCTGGCCAGCGCTCTCGCTGGCTCCATCACTCAATAAACACTACATGAGCGCCCACCGCATGGATGGCGCGGGAGTTTGGCATGTCCGCAGAACAGAAACTGATTGCAATCGAAGAGATCAGCGAGGCGAACGCCCCGGCCATCTACGTGGCCGGCGGCCTGCAGCAATTCATCGACCTGGTGAAGGCCGAGATCGAGGGCGAAGTGCCCGACCTGACCACCCGCAAGGGCCGCGAACGCATTGCCAGCCTAGCCGCCAAGGTTAGCAAGTCGAAGACCGCCGTCGAGAAGCCGGGCCGCGATTACCTGCGCCGGCTCAAGGAAATGCCGAAGGTGGTCGAGGCAGAGCTGCGCGAGTTCGTGACCAAGATGGACACACTGCGGGACGAGACGCGCCGACCGCTCACCGAATGGGAAGCCGCCGAGGATGCGCGCATCGATCGCCACAACGACCGCCTGAACTGGCTGAAGACTCTGGCCGACGACCTAGGCGAACTGACCTCGCTGCACATCAAGGGCCTGATCGCTGAGGCGGAAGGAATGCAGCTAGGAGCCCACTGGGAAGAGTTCGAAGCCGAGGCGGCAAACGCCAAGGACAAGGTTCTGACGACCTTGCGGGCTGCCCTGCTGAAGCGCGAGCAGTTCGAGGCTGAGCAGGTCGAGCTGGCCCGGCTGCGCGCCGAGGCAGAAGCCCGCGAGCAGAAAGAGCGCGAAGAGCGCATTGCCCGGGAAGCATCTGAACGCGCACGCGTTGAAGCGGAGCAGAAAGCCCAGGCAGAGCGAGAGGCCGCCCAACGCCGTGAGCTGGAGGCCCAGGCCGCCGCAGAGCGCCGCGAACTTGAACTGAAGCTACAGGCCGAGCAAGCGGAGCGCGCCAGAGTTCAGGCCGAGGCCGACCGTGTTGCCGCCGAGCAGCGTGCCGAACAAGAGCGCCAGGCCGCCGCCCGCCGGGCTGAAGAAGCTGCCGAGCAGGCACGCCAGGAAGAACGCCGCCGGGCCGATGCAGCTGCCGCCCAGATCGTGCGCCAGCAGGAAGCTCGAGAGCGCGACGAAGCCCACCGCAGAAGCATCAACCGCGCCGCCTTGGAAGCCTTCATGGCCCACGGCATGCCTGAGTCCTGCGCCAAGCAGGCGGTCAAGCTGATCGCCCAGCGCAAGATCCCGAACATCACAATTTCCTACTGAGGTCGCCATGAGCCAAGCAGTAGCCATAATCTCGCAGGACATCTACGCGCAGCGAAACCAGTTCGCCAATGTGCTGACTGACCGCTCGCTGAACTTCGAGCGCGAGGCCGAATTCGCCATCCAGGTGATCACCTCGAGCGAGTACGCCACCAAGGTGGCCATGCAGAACCGGCAGTCGGTGGCCAATGCGATCACCAACATCGCCGCCATCGGCATCAGCCTGAACCCGGCCAAGAAACAGGCCTATCTGGTCCCGCGCGACGGCCGCATCTGCCTGGACATCAGCTACATCGGCTTGATGGACCTGGCCATGTCGACCGGCGCCATCCGCTGGGCGCAGGCCGAACTGGTGTACGCAGCCGACGCCTTCAGCCTGAACGGCTTCGACAAGCCGCCAACCCACTCCTACAACCCGTTCGCCAAGGATCGCGGCGAGGTGATCGGCGTCTACGTGGTGGTCAAGACTGCTGACGGCGACTACCTGACCGAAACCATGAGCATCGAGGATGTGAACGCCATCCGAGACAGGTCAAGCGCCTGGAAGGCCTGGGTCAGCAAGAACAAATCCTGCCCGTGGGTCACCGACCCAGGCGAGATGGCAAAGAAGACCGTGGTTAAGCGTGGCTACAAGTACTGGCCGAAGACTGAGCGCCTGGAGCAGGCGATTCACCACTTGAACACGGACGGTGGTGAGGGGCTGGCCAGTGTGGTCGGCTCGGCGCCCACCGATCCCGAGATGGTGAACAACTGGATCTCACTGGCACAGAAGGCAGGCAGCCTGGAAGCGCTGACCGATGTTTACCAGCAGGGAACCGCAGCCATGAAGCAGGCAAAGGATGCAGCCGGCCATGCCCGCTTCAAGGCCGAGGTCACCAAGCGCGCCGACGCCATTAAGGCAGAGGCGGCACCCATCGAAGGCGAATCTGAGGAGGTGTTAGATGGAGCAGCGTAGCGCTGAGTGGTTCGCGGCACGCCTTGGGTGCGTGACCGCCAGTCGAGTGAAGGACGTTATGGCGAGCGGCCGAGGTGGCGCGCCGTCTGCTACCCGCAAGAACTACATGATGGAGCTGCTGTGCGAGCGGCTCACCGGTCAGCAGAGCGGCCCAGACCTTTCCAGCAAGCCTGCCGTGCAACGCGGCGTCGAGCTTGAGCCATTTGCTTGCATGGCCTACGAGGCCGACAAAGGCCTGATGGTGGTTGAAACCGGCTTGGTCATGCACCCGACAATTGCTGGCTTTGGCGCGTCTCCGGACGGCCTTGTTGGCGACGATGGCGTGCTGGAGATCAAGTGCCCAAACACTGCGACCCACATCGCCACCATGCAGTCTGAGCGCCACGACCCGCAGTATGAGTGGCAGATGCTGGCCCAGATGGCCTGCACCGGCAGGGCCTGGGCGGACTTCGTCAGTTACGACGACCGCCTGCCTGAGCCGCTCCAGTACGTGTGCCATCGCTTCGAACGCGACTTCAAGCGCATCCGCGAGATGGAAGCTGAGATCAAGGCGTTTCTGGAAGAACTCGCCGACCTGGAGAAGGAGATGCGCGAGCGAATGAAGGAGGCAGCATGAACCCATCAATCGACCTGGAGGCCGCAAAAGCGGCCTTCTTCGCGTCTGGCGGCCAGCTGATTGTGCTGGAGGGATTCACCTACAGGCCACTGCCGCCGCGCAAAGGCCCTGAACCGAAGTCAGCGTCGACTGCCAAGGCGCCCGCCAAGAAGGCCGAGCCATCGCCACGCAAGGAAAAAATGAAAGCCCGCGCCGACCAGGTAGCCGAGATGGCCAAGACCATGACGTGCCAGCAGGTTCATGAGGCCACTGGCATTTCCAAGCAGGCCCTATTCCGGGCCTCGCGGGAAGGCAACTTCGTGTTCCGGCGCGCAGAGCGTAAGAAGTCGGCCAACAGCAAGCGCGATGCCCAGCGCCAGATCCAGCGGAACCTGAAGCGGATCGAGGAGTTGAAGGCGGTCCAGAAAATCTGCGCCCTGCGCGACACCGGCCTGCACCGCGCACAGGTAGCTGAGCAGCTGGGCCTGAATTACGGAACGCTGGTGAAGATCATCGAGCGCAACGACATTAACTTCCCACGGGTGCGCGTCAGGAAATGAAGCGCATCAACAACCTGGTCCGCCAGCGCCGGCGGCAAGAACAGTTCCACCTGCCGCCAAGCGGCCTATCGGAGCACAGACATGCAGAAAGCACCTTCTGGAGTGGTAACCCTGCCGGCCTGGATGAATCGGCCGGTCAAGAAGCTGTACAACACCCGCAGCGGCGGCCAGTACCGTGCTGATGAGGTCGCCCTGGCCTTTGCTCTCAGCCTGCGCGTGCACGACAGCGCCGATCACCTGCGCAGGCTGGCCCGGCGCCTGGTCGACAAGGTCTGCCTGGAGCACCAGCCGAACATGAAGCGCCTGGCCCGCGAGCCGGACGACGCCAAGGTGTTCGACGCCGCGCTCAAGATCATCAACCGGGTGTGCGACCTGCTGGAGTACGCCCCGGGCACCCGGTTTGTGCGCAATGGAGGCGATGATGGCTCTGACGCAGCAGCAGCGTAATGAAAACGCTGAGAGGAAACGCATCAAGTTCGACGAGAAGGCGCTGAGGCACCGGGTACGCCCGGGCATCCATCAGGCGATGGACCGGATCTGCGAGCGATCCAAAGGCATGCAGATAAACGAGGTGCTTCAGATGGCGATCCTGAAGATGGACGCCATGAGCGATGATGATCTGGCCAAGTTCCTGATGGTGCGCCACGAAATCTTACTTAGCGAAGATGTGGTGCAGGCCTTCTATGACGCCAGCGTGCGCAGCATCGTATCAGATCCAGACCAAGACGCCTGCGACGAAATCGAACGCCCAGCCGCCTGACCCGCGCCGCCCGCCAGCGCCTTCCCCTATTCAACGATAACGCCGACCCGGCGAGGGACGACTATGCCCGAGAAAAACATTGCGATCTTCCTGTGTGATCTGACCGGGGTCATGGCCGCCCCTTGGGTTGAAGCCGGTTACCACGCCATCCTGGTCGACCCCCAGCACCCCGCCGGAGTGCACGAAGCTGACGGCTTCACGAAGGTGGGTCACATCATTGATGATCCGGCCACCTGGTCGGTGATTCGCAAGGCACTGGCCACCGGGCGAGTCAAGTTCGTGGCCGGCTTCCCGCCGTGCACCGATCTAGCCGTCAGCGGTGCACGCTGGTTCGAACCTAAGCGAAAAGCCGACCCAGCCTTCCAGTTCAAGGCAATGCACGTGGTTTGGCAGTGCCAAATCATCGGCGAGCTTTCCGGGGCGCCATGGTTCGCCGAGAACCCGGTAAGTCAGATCAGCAGCCTCTGGCGCAAGCCTGACCACATCTTCAGCCCTGAACAGTTCACCGGCTATTGCGCCGAGGACAACTACACGAAGAAAACCTGCCTCTGGACCGGGGGGGGCTTCGTGATGCCAGAGCCGTTTAAGGACGAGTCGCTAGGCGCGCCTGATGACAGGATCCACAAATGCCCGCCCGGGCCGGAACGAGCCAACATTCGCAGCGCAACTCCGGCTGGCTTTGCACGCGCAGTGTTCCTAGCTAATCACCGGCCCGCTGTATCGCAATCCATTTCCGCCTACAAGGCCGCCTGAGCCGGAGTTACCCATGCCCACAGAAAACCGATCCAGCAACACCGACCCACGCGATGTGTTCATCAGGCTCAACCCGCTCGGCCTGGGCGAGGAAGAGCTGCGCAAGGACAGCTCCGGCTTCGAAGACCAGCGCACCCACAGCGACTACCTGCTGTTCCTGGCGGGCTACCGCGAAACGCATCCAGAGCCCCAGCAGCACACCGAGCAGCACCAGGGCGAGCCGGTGGCGTGGCGAGGGTTCAACGAGCTGGGCGAAGTCGTCACCGAGTGGATTGACGGGGCGCCGCCATCGAGCATGGTGGACTTGTCCGGAAACCCGGCCAGCTTTGCCAGGATTGAGCGGGCGTACACCAACGCCGATCCTGGCGAGGTTGAGCGGTGCGAAGCAAGACTGCATGAGGTTGCTAGCCTATGCGCCAGCGTCGAGCAAGAGCGCGACGCCCTGCGCGCCCAGCTGGCGGAGTGCGAAGCCATGGCCGCGATGATTGCCGAGCGCGAATGGGCGGAACACGCCGGCACCGGCCCGGTGTCCAGCAAGGTCGAAGCCGCATTCACCCAGTTGCACAACGATCTGCATGAGGTCGGGGAAAAGCTGGCCGAGCGGGATGCGCTGCTGCGCGAACTGGCGGACGCGCCGCCAGCCGCTATGGAGTTTAGGTTGCAGCAGAAGGTGAAAGCGGCCCTATCCGCCAGCGCAGAGCCGCAGGTGAAGTCGTGAAGACGCACTTCGCACCATTCACCGACCTGGAAGGCCTCGAGCAAGCGCCCTGCGGCACCTGGCTAGGGGAATCCTCCGAGCTGTCAGCCGACTGGGCCATGGTCGATTGCCGACTCTGCAAGAAACGCCGAGAAAGGATAATCGCGGCCGCAGCTGATGAAGAGCGCTTCATCGTCGAGCAGATGGGCGACATGGCGGCCTTCATGCGCGCTCAAGGCTAAACCGCTACGAAGCACATCTGTACTCCACCCCGGTGTAACCAATCCGCCCTATCCCGAGCAGGCGACCTGGTCGAATTTTGGGAGAGTGTCTGTGGCAATGCGGCGGGCCCGTCCGACGCCCCAGGCTAAAGCCCTGGTCATGGATTCACCGGGACGGGAATCGAAAGCCTCTTCGTGAAGGGCCATGCCACTCGCGGCATATACCCCAATGAACATCTGCGTGTTACCCGTTCGCGACAGGCGCACCTGAACATCAATGACCGTTCCATCCTCGAGTTCTTCGTCATGAGTTCGGTGGTGAAGCGTTGGATCAGCCCACTCCCAGAAAACTTCACCGCGAATCCTCATGTCGGCCTCCTACGATTTTAGTTGTATGCCACGGGTGAACTCTCACCATAGCCAAAGCGAGGCGAGACGCAATCTCGGTATCGCAGCTTGAGAACTGAATCGGACCACCGGCCGATTTTCTTGTACCGAACACAACCACTTGTACAACTCACTGCCGCGATATGGCGGCCAAGGATCTGCCGTGGGCAAAACAATCATCCTGACCGGAAAAGCCGTCGTGAACTTCCGCAAGGTTATGGAGGACGTGCCTGATGATGAGGTCCAGGACCTGGTAAGCATGGCCGACACCAGGGAGGACCAGATCACCGAAGACGACCTGCTCGACATCGAGTGGATTCATGACGATGTGACGATTGAGGTGAAGGAATGACCCGCCTCGCCCTCTGCCTCCTGTTGCTGGCCACCGGCGCCAGCGCAACCGAACTGCCGGCTGGCGTTTCGACCTTCGAAGACAAGCCGCGAGGCGTCGTCTGCTACGTCATGAGGTCGCTTGGCAATGACGCAATCAGCTGCGTGAAGGTCTGGCTACCGCAAGTGGCCGGAAACGAGCGCCAGCTCTCCCCGCACGAAACCCAACCCGAACCTACACCCGCTCTGGCGCCTGGGCGCTGGATTGATGAGAGGTATCAGCTGTGACGGAACTCGAAGAATTGCTGCTGGCCGCCAAGGCCGCCGGGCTTGAAGTTGAGCCGTGCACCTGCAGAGACCCGAAATGGCCGCTGCGCATCAAGGGGCAGTCGGGCACCCGGGCGCATTGGAACCCTAACATCAACGATGGCGACGCTTTCAAGCTGGCCATTGACCTAGGAATGCAAGTCAACGTCGAAGGCTCTGGCGAGGATGAGGCCGTCTGGGCTGACGACACCATGATCTGGGTGAACAGCGAGTACGCCCAGGGTGATCGCCGGAAGGCTGCGCGCACGGCCATTGTCAGCGTTGCCGCCCAGCGCGGGGAAAAAATGCCATGACCGACCTGATCGAAGTGAAGACGGCCGACCTGACCGGCGAGGCCTTGGGATGGGCAGTCGGCAAGGCTGAAGGCCTGGACCTGCAGCTGGCCCCGCCCAGCTATAACGGCGTGCCGTGGCGCGTGTTCGCGCGGTACCAGGGCCAGGCGATCGAGCACACCAAGCGCTACAACCCGTGGGAGGACTGGGCGCTGGCTGGCCTGCTTTTGGATAAGCACCGTATCAGCCTGATCTACGCCTTCGAAGAGTATGAGGCTCTGATTGGTATGACCGGAAGCGGAGACCACCCAAGCTCAACCATCGCGGTATGCCGCGCCATCGTCGCCACGAAGATCGGCGATACCGTCCAGGTGCCGAAGGAGCTGATGCAATGACCGAAGTTCACCGTTACAAAGCCGTCAAGATGCTTTCCGAGGCCGGAAACCTCATCAGCTACGAACCTCACGGCCCTTATGTCGTGATGGCTGAAGCCTACGACAAGCTCAAGGCCGAGAACGAGGCGCTGCGCAAGGACGCCGAGCGGTACCGCGTCCTCCGCCAAGCAGACGTCGACACAATCCATAACGGCGGCCTATTCGCCGGCCTGACGCCCGACAACATCGTAATTAACGGTCACGACCTGGATCGGCGCACCGACGCCGTGATCGCAGCACGCAAGGAGGTGCAGCCATGATCGCCCTCGCCTACATGGCCTACCTGATCTACCGAGGCCCGCGATGAAGGGCCTGGTCTGCGGCTGGGGAGTAAATGACGCCGACTATCAGATACAAGTGCGCAAGCCGTACTGGGCGGATGGCAAGAAGAAATACAAGTCGACGTTCAACTGTCCGTATTACAGGACCTGGCTCAGGATGCTGGAGAGGTGTCACACCGAAACCTATCACCTATATCACCCTTCCTACCGTGGCACATCTGTGTGCGAGGACTGGAAATACTTCATGAGCTTCAGGTCTTGGATGGAGCGCCAGTCTTGGTATGGAAACGAGCTCGACAAGGACATCCTCGGCGACGGCACGCTGTACTCACCGGATACGTGCTGCTTTGTTCCTAGGAGCGTGAACATGTTCTGGAACAAGACTGGCGAGCGTGGTTGCGGCCTGGTGGGCGCGAGCTTCCACAATGCCTCTGGGAGATTTAGGGCTCAGTGCAAGATCGACGACCAAAACGTCGCGCTCGGATACTTCAACACAGAACTTGAAGCCCATCGAGCCTGGGTTGCCGCTAAGGAAAAAGCCATGACCATCCTGATCAGCCGCTTCAGCCTGGAGCCGAGAGTGGTCGAAGGCATGCACCGCAAGCTGAAGCAGTTCCAGGCCCGTCTCGCAGCCTGATCACCACTCACAAATATCAACTACTCAAGCCCGCCGACATGCGCGGGCATGGAGAGACTCATGCTCAATTTCCTGACCCGCTTGTTCAAGCGTAAGAAGACGCCGGAGAAGCGCCCGGTCTTCGGCTCGACCGGTTTCGCGCGCGGCCATAGCCCGGCAGCCGGTCGGCAAGATCCGATGCTTGATCCGCTCAACCCGTTGAGCCCAGTCAGCCCGCTACATCCCACCTACCAGGTCGACAGCTATGAGCCGTCGCGTTCAAGCAGTCCGTGTTCGAGCCGCGACTACAGCAGCTACGACAGCGGCAGCAGTTACTTGTCGAGCGATAGCAGCAGTTCCAGCGATAGCGGCTCCAGCTCGAGCAGCTGCGACTGACCACCAACCTGCCGCAACCGGCGGCGTGGAGACCATCCATGAACCTGATCGACTGCTACGTCACGAAGATCCTCGGCGAGCCGTACCGCAAGTTCGGCGCCTGGTGGGTCGACGTCGAATACAACAGCTGGGGCAGCACCAGCAAGACCAAGCTCATGTTCCGCACCTAGGAAGCCGCCAAGGCGGCGAAGGTCGGGCACCACTTCTTGGCCTGACCCTTCTATATAAAGGAGACACCCATGCGACCCGCAGAAAACATCGACCGCTTCCTGCGCCTCGACGAGGTGCTGCACGTGACCGGCATTGGCCGTAACACCGTCTATCGCAGAATCCGTGAAGGCACCTTCCCAAAACAGGTTAAGATAGGCCCCAATTCGGTTGCCTGGCGCCAGTCGGACATCACCCAGTGGATGACCTCTTTCGACCCCAGCGACGACCAATCAGTACATTGAGCAGTACATTGAAACGCCAATTTCCGCTCAAGCCCTTATCCCACCAGCTATACAGGTCCACCAGTGGAAATCTTCAAGGAATTCACATTCGAATCGGCCCACCGCCTGCCGCACGTCCCTGCCGGGCACAAATGCGGTCGCCTGCACGGCCACTCGTTCAAGGTCGGCCTGCACCTGACCGGCCCGCTCGACCCGCACACCGGCTGGATCCGCGACTTCGCCGAGATCAAGGCGGTCTTCAAGCCGATCTACGAGCAACTGGACCACAACTACCTGAACGACATCCCGGGCCTGGAAAACCCTACCAGCGAAGTGATCGCCAAGTGGATCTGGGACCAGGTCAAGCCGCTGCTGCCGGAACTGTCGAAGGTGCGCATCCACGAAACCTGCACCAGCGGTTGCGAATATACCGGCGACTGATTTGGTAAACGCACCAGCCCATTCGCGGGCAATGCCCGCGAAGAGGCCGGCAGCTTCCCCAACAAAGCTTCAGCCCTGCCCCGCCTCCAAGGCATCGCGCAGGAAACCGGGGGCGATGTAGCGCTGGTAATGCGCCTCGGACAGCAGGAAGAACTCGCGGTCGATGGCGTCGCGCAACTGCGGCAGTTCCCAGTCGCGAAACTCCGGCAACAGCACCATGCCATAGGCTTCCAGGTCACGGATCATCCGCGCCCCGCGGGCAATCAGCTGGTACGCCCAGCAATATTCCGACTGCTGCTCGACAAAGCGGATGGAACGCTGCTCCAGTTGCTGGCGCAGCAAACCTTTGTCGAACACCTCCAGCTTGGCCATCATCACCTGCACCAGCAGCTGCTCCAGGCGCAGCCACACGGCGCGCTTCTGCGCATCGTCGTAGCCGTTCCAGCTGATCACTTCGTGGTGAAACCGCTTGCAGCCACGGCAAACCGTGTCTCCGTAAACCGTGGAGCACAGGCCGACACAAGGGGTCTTGATGGACTTGTTGGACATGAAAAACAACAGCTTGGCGATGGAACACGAACCCATGTTAGCCCTTTGTCTAACCAGGGTCACTCGTTAAAGTCATCTTCGCCGCCTTACCTTCGGGCTTTTTTTGCCGTAGAATCATCCCGCCTTTTCAAAGGCAACAATGTCCGTTGGAAGCTGTTTTCAAAGCGTCACGAGCACAGTTCATCCGGTAGAACGGCGTTGGCCCGGGCCATGCATCCCTCGCATGCCCGTGCCAGCCCTCATCAGCTCCCCGTTCTGCAGGCGTAAAACTTTGAAAGCAGCTTCTGTAAGGATTCTTTGCGACTCTGGCTGGGCGGCCCACAAAGCCGTGGCAGCGCATGGGTGCATTGAATGCTGGATGAGCGTCCCGGACCCCCTTTAGGGACCACTGATGAGGGAAATAACTGTGCTTGAAGCCTACCGCAAACACATCGAAGAGCGTGCCGCCCTGGGTATCGTGCCCCAGCCGCTGAACGCCGAACAAACTGCAGGCCTGGTCGAGCTGCTGAAAAACCCGCCGGCCGGCGAAGAAGCCTTCCTCGTAGACCTGATCACCCACCGCGTACCGCCAGGGGTCGACGAAGCTGCCTATGTCAAGGCCGCTTTCCTCTCCGCCGTCGCCAAAGGCGAAGCCAAGTCGCCTCTGATCGACCGCAAGCACGCCACCGAACTGCTGGGCACCATGCAGGGCGGCTACAACATCGAAACGCTGGTCGCACTGCTGGATGACGCCGAACTGGGCGCCGTCGCGGCCGAACAGCTCAAGCACACCCTGCTGATGTTCGATGCCTTCCATGACGTGGCCGAAAAAGCCAAGGCCGGCAACGTTCACGCCAAGGCCGTGCTGCAATCCTGGGCTGCCGGCGAGTGGTTCACCTCGCGTCCGGCCATCGCCGACAAGTACACCCTGACCGTGTTCAAGGTGCCTGGCGAAACCAACACCGACGACCTGTCCCCTGCCCCGGACGCCTGGTCGCGCCCTGACATCCCGCTGCACGCACTGGCCATGCTGAAGATGGCCCGCGACGGCATCGAGCCGCAGCAGCCTGGTTCGGTCGGCCCGCTGGCCCAGATCGAAGCGGTCAAGGCCAAGGGTTACCCGGTTGCCTACGTCGGTGACGTGGTCGGTACTGGCTCTTCGCGCAAATCCGCCACCAACTCGGTGCTGTGGTTCTTCGGCGACGACATCCCGTACGTACCGAACAAGCGCGCCGGTGGTTTCTGCTTCGGTACCAAGATCGCCCCGATCTTCTACAACACTATGGAAGACGCCGGCGCCCTGCCGATCGAATTCGACTGCACCAACCTGGCCATGGGCGACGTCATCGACGTTTACCCGTTCAAGGGCGAAGTGCGCCGTAACGGCAGCGACGAACTGGTCACCACCTTCGAGCTGAAAACCGAAGTGCTGCTGGATGAAGTCCGCGCTGGCGGCCGTATCCCGCTGATCGTCGGCCGTGGCCTGACCGAGAAGGCCCGTGCCGAACTGGGCCTGGGCGCCTCCGACCTGTTCAAGAAGCCGGAGCAGCCTGCCGATTCGGGCAAGGGCTTCACCCTGGCACAGAAAATGGTCGGCCGTGCCTGCGGCCTGCCAGAAGGCCAGGGCGTGCGCCCAGGTGCCTACTGCGAGCCGAAGATGACCACCGTCGGTTCCCAGGACACCACTGGCCCGATGACCCGCGACGAGCTGAAAGACCTGGCGTGCCTGGGCTTCTCCGCTGACCTGGTGATGCAGTCGTTCTGCCACACCGCGGCCTATCCGAAGCCGATCGACGTCACCACCCACCACACCCTGCCAGACTTCATCCGCACCCGTGGCGGCGTGTCGCTGCGCCCGGGCGACGGCATCATCCACAGCTGGCTGAACCGCATGCTGATGCCTGACACCGTGGGTACCGGTGGCGACTCGCACACCCGCTTCCCGATCGGCATCTCGTTCCCGGCCGGTTCCGGCCTGGTGGCCTTCGCCGCCGCCACCGGCGTCATGCCGCTGGACATGCCAGAATCCGTGCTGGTGCGTTTCAAGGGCAAACTGCAGCCAGGCATCACCCTGCGTGACCTGGTCCACGCCATCCCTTACTACGCCATCCAGAAGGGCCTGCTGACCGTCGAGAAGAAGGGCAAGAAGAACATCTTCTCCGGCCGCATCCTCGAGATCGAAGGCCTGAACGAGCTGACCGTCGAGCAAGCCTTCGAGCTGTCCGACGCCTCTGCCGAGCGTTCCGCTGCCGGTTGCACCATCAAGCTGCCAGAGAAGGCCATCGCCGAGTACCTGCAGTCCAACATCACCCTGCTGCGCTGGATGATCGGCGAAGGCTACGGCGATGCCCGCACCCTGGAGCGCCGCGCCCAGGCCATGGAAGCCTGGCTGGCCAAGCCTGAGCTGCTGTCGGCCGACGCCGATGCCGAATACGCCGAGATCATCGAAATCGACCTGGCCGAAGTGAAAGAGCCTGTGCTCTGTGCACCGAACGACCCGGACGATGCCCGCCTGCTGTCTTCGGTACAGGGCGAGAAGATCGACGAAGTGTTCATCGGCTCGTGCATGACCAACATCGGCCACTTCCGCGCTGCCGGCAAGCTGCTGGACAAGGTCAAGGGCGGTATCCCGACCCGTCTGTGGCTGGCTCCGCCAACCAAGATGGACGCTCACCAGCTGACCGAAGAAGGCTACTACGGCATCTACGGCAAGGCCGGCGCACGCATGGAAATGCCAGGCTGCTCGCTGTGCATGGGTAACCAGGCACGTGTGCAGACCGGTTCGACCGTGGTCTCCACCTCGACCCGTAACTTCCCGAACCGTCTGGGCGACGCCACCAACGTGTACCTGGCATCGGCCGAGCTGGCCGCTGTCGCTTCGATCATCGGCAAGCTGCCGACCGTTGAAGAGTACATGCAGTACGCGAAGGACATCGACAGCATGGCTGCCGACGTTTACCGCTACCTGAGCTTCGACCAGATCGCCGAGTTCCGCGAAGCGGCAGCCAACGCCAAGATCCCGGTGGTTCAGGCGTAAGCTGAGTTGTAAGATGTAAAAGAAAGCCCCGGCAGAAATGTCGGGGCTTTCTTGTTTTGCCCGCACCAGCCGAGATCCCTGTAGGAGCAGCCTTGCGCTGCGAAGAGGCCAGCAAGGCGACAGACTCTCCTGAGCTTTAATGGCCTCTTCGCACCGCAAGGCTGCTCCTACAGGGGTTGCACAGGCCTTGAGCGCTGTGCAGGCCGACTCAGATCACGAACAGGTCGACAAACCTGTGCACCGCCATCTGCTCCAGCTTCTGCTGGTCCTTGCACACATCCACGATCTCCCCACACCGCTGCCGCGCAAAGCGCGTCGCCAGGTTTTCCCTGAACTTGGCCTCCAGCAACGGTATGCCCTCCCCTCGCCGCCGGCGATGCCCGATCGGGTATTCCACCACCACCTGCTCGGTACTGCTGCCATCCTTGAAGAACACTTGCAGTGCGTTGGCGATCGAGCGCTTGTCCGCCTCCAGGTACTCACGGCTGAAGCGCGGGTCTTCAACCACCTCCATCTTCTCGCGCAGGCGGTCGATGCTTGGGTGATTGGCATGGAAGGCATCTTCATAATGCTCGGCCACCAGATGACCGAAAATCAGCGGCACTGCCACCATGTACTGCAGGCAGTGGTCGCGGTCAGCGGCATTGGCCAGCGGACCGCTCTTGGAAATGATGCGGATCGCCGACTCCTGGGTGGTGATGACGATACGGTCGATTTCGTGCAGGCGGTTACGCACCAGTGGGTGGAGGGCTACCGCCGCCTCGCAGGCAGTCTGAGCGTGGAACTCGGCGGGGAAACTGACCTTGAACAGCACGTTTTCCATCACGTAGCTACCCAGGGCTTGCGGCAGGCGCAGCTCTTGCTGCTCGGACGGCTTGAGCGCCAGGTCCTTGTTGGTGTGGCTGAACAGCACATCGTAGAAGCCCCACTGCGGCGCGGTGAGCACGCCAGGCACGCCCATCTCGCCACGCAGGGCGATATCGGCCAGGCGCACGCCACGGCTGGAAGCGTCACCAGCGGCCCACGATTTGCGCGAGCCAGCGTTGGGTGCATGGCGGTAGGTACGCAGCGCCTGGCCGTCGACGAAGGCATGGGAAAGAGCGCTCAGCATCTGCTCACGGTTGGCCCCCATCAGCCTCGCACACACCGCGGTTGAGGCCACCTTGACCAGTATCACGTGGTCGAGGCCAACGCGGTTGAAGGCGTTTTCCAGCGCCATCACGCCCTGAATCTCGTGAGCCATGACCATGGCTTCGAGCACATCACGCATCAGCAGCGGTGCCTCACCTGCGGCCACGTGCTTCTGCGACAGGTGATCGGCAACGGCCAGGATGCCGCCAAGGTTATCCGAGGGGTGGGCCCATTCGGCGGCCAGCCAGGTATCGTTGTAGTCCAGCCAGCGCACCGTGCAGCCGATGTCCCAGGCAGCCTTGACCGGGTCGAGGCGGTAGGCGGTGCCGGGCACGCGGGCGCCGTTGGGCACCACGGTGCCTTCCACCTGGGGGCCTAACAACTTGGTGCATTCGGGGAAGCGCAGGGCCAGCAGGCCGCAGCCGAGGGTATCCATCAGGCAGTTGCGCGCGGTATCCAGGGCTTCGGCGGATTCGACCCGGTACGTGAGGGCGTAATCGGCGAGGGTTTGCAGCACCCGGTCATAGTCTGGGCGGGCGTTGAGGTCTACGTTGGCGCTCATATCCAGCTCCCTTCAGAATTGCCGGGGCTGCTTTGCAGCCCTTCGCGACACAAGGCCGCTCCTACAGGTACCGCGCACACCGTGTAGGAGCGGGCTTGCCCGCGAAGGGGCGCAAAGCGGCCCCAACGAACTAAAGCCGAGCGCCAGTGGTGCGTTAGAAGCTATCGCCAGGCACGCGAACCCAGCCCTCCATCAGCACGCGAGCACTGCGGCTCATGATTGCCTTGGTCACTGTCCATTCACCATTCACCTGGCGCGCCTCGGCCCCCACCCGCAGGGTGCCCGAGGGGTGGCCGAAACGCACGGCGCTGCGCTCGCCCCCGCCTGCGGCGAGGTTGACCAGCGTGCCCGGAATGGCCGCCGCGGTACCGATGGCCACCGCGGCCGTCCCCATCATTGCATGGTGCAGCTTGCCCATCGACAAGGCCCGTACCAGCAGGTCGATATCACCTGCCTGCACCGCTTTGCCACTGGACGCAGTGTAGGTGCTCGGCGGCGCGACGAAAGCCACTTTCGGCGTGTGCTGACGCCCGGCAGCCTGGTCGACGTTGTCGATCAGGCCCATGCGCACGGCGCCATGGGCGCGAATCGTCTCGAAGCGCAGCAGCGCCTGCGAGTCACCGTTGATGGCGTCCTGCAGTTCGGTGCCGGTGTAGCCGATATCCGCCGCATTGACGAAGATGGTCGGGATGCCGGCATTGATCAGGGTCGCCTTGAACGTACCGACACACGGCACCTCGAGGTCATCGACCAGGTTGCCGGTGGGGAACATCGCCCCGCCGTCGCCATCTTCATCGGCCGCCGGATCTAAGAATTCCAGCTGCACCTCGGCGGCCGGGAAGGTCACCCCGTCCAGCTCGAAGTCGCCGGTTTCCTGCACTTCACCTTCGGTGATCGGCACATGGGCGATGATGGTCTTGCCGATGTTGGCCTGCCAGATGCGCACGGTGGCGATGCCATTGCGCGGAATGCGCGCCGGGTCGACCAGGCCGCTGCTGATGGCGAACGAACCGACCGCGGCGGAGAGGTTGCCGCAGTTACCGCTCCAGTCGACGAAGGCCTTGTCGATGCTGACCTGGCCGAACAGATAGTCGACGTCGTGCTCAGGCTTGATGCTCTGCGACAGGATCACGGTCTTGCTGGTGCTCGAAGTGGCACCGCCCATGCCGTCGATCTGCTTGCCGTAAGGGTCGGGGCTGCCGATCACCCGCAGCAGCAGTGCGTCGCGGGCCGGGCCGGGGATCTGCGCCTGCTCGGGCAGGTCTTGCAGGCGGAAGAACACGCCTTTGCTGGTGCCGCCACGGATGTAGGTGGCGGGGATTTTTACTTGCGGTACATGAGCCATGGATGTGCTGTCCTGTCTGATAGGCATAAAAACCCGGGGCTGCCATGCAGCCCATCGCCGGCAAGCCAGCTCCCACAGGAACCCAGCTGGCTGCAGGATGTGCAATCCCTGTGGGAGCTGGCTTGCCGGCGATGGGCCGCAAAGCGGCCCCCTGCAATTAGGCGGTCGCTTCGAGGAAGTCCTGGGCGAAGCGTTGCAGCACCCCGCCAGCCTCGTAGATCGACACTTCCTCGGCGGTGTCCAGGCGGCAGGTCACCGGTACCTCCAGACGCTCGCCGTTGGCGCGGGTAACCACCAGGGTCAGCGTCGCCCGCGGCGTGCGCGCGCCCAGCACGTCATAGGTCTCGCTGCCGTCCAACCCGAGGGTCTTGCGGTCGGTGCCCGGCTTGAACTCCAGCGGCAGTACGCCCATGCCCACCAGGTTGGTACGGTGAATACGCTCGAAGCCTTCAGCGACGATCGCCTCGACACCGGCCAGGCGCACACCCTTAGCCGCCCAGTCACGGGACGAACCCTGGCCGTAGTCGGCACCGGCGACGATGATCAGCGGCTGCTTGCGCTCCATGTAGGTCTCGATCGCCTCCCACATGCGGGTGACCTTGCCTTCCGGCTCGATACGCGCCAGCGAGCCCTGCTTCACGCTGCCGTCTTCCTTGCGCACCATTTCGTTGAACAGCTTGGGGTTGGCAAAGGTGGCGCGCTGGGCGGTCAGGTGGTCGCCACGGTGGGTAGCGTAAGAGTTGAAGTCCTCCTCCGGCAGGCCCATCTTCGCCAGGTACTCGCCGGCAGCGCTGTCGAGCATGATGGCGTTGGACGGCGACAGGTGGTCGGTGGTGATGTTGTCCGGCAGCACTGCCAGCGGGCGCATGCCGCGCAGGGTCCGTTCACCGGCCAAGGCACCCTCCCAGTACGGTGGGCGGCGGATGTAGGTGCTCATCGGGCGCCAGTCATACAACGGCGCCACCTTCGGCCCACGGTCTTCCTCGATGGCGAACATCGGGATGTACACCTTGCGGAACTGCTCCGGCTTGACCGCAGCACGTACCACGGCGTCGATTTCTTCGTCGCTGGGCCAGATATCCTTGAGGCGGATTTCCTTGCCATCGACCACGCCCAGTACATCCTTCTCGATGTCGAAGCGAATGGTACCGGCGATGGCGTAGGCCACTACCAGTGGCGGCGAAGCGAGGAAGGCCTGCTTGGCATACGGGTGGATGCGCCCGTCGAAGTTGCGGTTGCCCGACAGCACGGCAGTGGCGTACAGGTCACGGTCGATGATCTCTTGCTGGATCACCGGGTCCAGGGCACCGGACATGCCGTTGCAGGTGGTACAGGCGAAGGCGACGATGCCAAAGCCGAGCTGCTCAAGCTCCTTCTCCAGCCCGGCTTCTTCCAGGTACAGCTGCACGGCCTTGGAACCAGGCGCCAGCGACGACTTGACCCACGGCTTGCGGGCCAGCCCCAGTTTGTTGGCATTGCGCGCCAGCAGGCCTGCGGCAATCACGTTGCGCGGGTTGCTGGTGTTGGTGCAGCTGGTGATGGCAGCAATGATCACCGCGCCATCTGGCATCTGCCCTGGCACTTCTTCCCAGCTGCCAGCGATGCCTTTGGCCGCCAGGTCGCTGGTGGCGACGCGGGCATGCGGGTTGGACGGGCCGGCCATGTTGCGCACCACGCTCGACAGGTCGAAGCTCAGCGTGCGCTCGTAGACTGCACCGCCCAGGCTGTCGGCCCACAGGCCGGTGGCCTTGGCATAGGTTTCCACCAGCTTGACCTGTTGCTCTTCGCGACCGGTCAGGCGCAGGTAGTCGATGGTCTGCTGGTCGATGGCGAACATCGCCGCAGTGGCGCCATATTCCGGGGCCATGTTGGAAATGGTGGCGCGGTCGCCCAGGGTCAGGGCACGTGCACCCTCGCCGTGGAACTCCAGGTAGGCGCCGACGACTTTCTGCTTGCGCAGGAATTCGGTCAGGGCCAGCACCAGGTCGGTGGCGGTGATGTTCGGCGCCAGCTTGCCGGTCAGCTCGACGCCGACGATTTCCGGCAGGCGCATCCACGAGGCACGGCCGAGCATCACGTTCTCGGCCTCCAGGCCACCCACGCCGATGGCAATCACGCCCAGGGCGTCGACATGCGGGGTGTGGCTGTCGGTGCCGACGCAGGTATCCGGGTAGGCCACGCCACGGTCGTTGTGGATCACCGGCGACATCTTCTCCAGGTTGATCTGGTGCATGATGCCGTTGCCCGGCTGGATCACGTCGACGTTCTTGAACGCCTTCTTGGTCCAGTTGATGAAATGGAAGCGGTCTTCGTTGCGGCGGTCTTCGATGGCGCGGTTCTTTTCGAAGGCCTGCGGGTCGAAACCACCGCACTCGACGGCCAGCGAGTGGTCGACGATCAGCTGCACCGGCACCACAGGGTTGACCTGGGCCGGGTCGCCGCCTTTGTCGGCAATGGCGTCACGCAGGCCGGCGAGGTCGACCAGTGCAGTCTGGCCGAGAATGTCGTGGCACACCACGCGGGCCGGGAACCACGGGAAGTCGAGGTCGCGCTTGCGCTCGATCAGCTGGCCCAGCGAGGCGTCGAGGGTAGCCGGGTCGCAGCGGCGCACCAGGTTCTCGGCGAGTACGCGAGAGGTGTAAGGCAGGCCATCGTAGGCGCCGGGCTTGATGGCCTCGACCGCCGCGCGGGCATCGAAGTAGTCCAGGTCGGTGCCTGGCAGGTGCTTGCGGAATGCAGTGTTCATATCGTTATCAGGCTCGGTCACGGTACGGTCGTGGATAGCTTTCTAGTTGCAGCCCTGTGTCAGCTGTTCCGGCCTCATCGCCGGCAAGCCGGCTCCCACAGGTATTGCACTGCTCCTGAGGCTGGTGCAGTCCCTGTGGGAGCCGGCTTGCCGGCGATGAGGCCGGAACAGACCCCCACAGGTACGGCCTGTCAGCGCTGTTCGATCGGCACGAACTGGCGCTGCTCGACGCCGACATACTCGGCGCTCGGGCGGATGATGCGGTTGTTGGCGCGCTGTTCGAAGACGTGCGCCGCCCAGCCGGTCAGGCGCGAGCAGACGAAGATCGGGGTGAACAGCTTGGTCGGGATGCCCATGAAGTGGTACGCCGAGGCGTGGTAGAAGTCGGCGTTGGGGAACAGGCGCTTCTGCTCCCACATGGTCTTGTCGATGGCTTCGGAGACCGGGTACAGCACCTTGTCACCGACTTCGTCGGCGAGCTGTTTCGACCAGCCCTTGATCACCTCGTTGCGCGGGTCGGACTCTTTGTAGATGGCATGGCCAAAGCCCATGATCTTGTCCTTGCGCTCGAGCATGCGCAGCAGCTCGGCAGTGGCTTCCTGCGGGCTCTGGAAGCGTTCGATCAATTCCATCGCCGCCTCGTTGGCACCGCCGTGCAGCGGGCCGCGCAGGGAGCCGATGGCAGCGGTGACGCAGGAGTACAGGTCGGACAGGGTCGAGGCACAGACGCGAGCGGTGAAGGTCGAGGCGTTGAACTCGTGCTCGGCGTAGAGGATCAGCGACACGTTCATGACCTTGACGTGCAGCTCGCTCGGCTTCTTGCCGTGCAGCAGGTGCAGGAAGTGGCCACCGAGGGTGTCTTCGTCGCTGGTGCAGTCGATACGCACGCCATCGTGGGTGAAGCGATACCAGTAGCACATCACCGCCGGGAACAGCGCCAGCAGGCGGTCGGTCTTGTCGCGCTGGGCCTCGAAGGTCAGTTCGGGCTCCAGGGTACCCAGCACCGAGCAACCTGTGCGCATCACGTCCATCGGGTGGGCGTCACGCGGGATGCGCTCGAGCACTTCCTTCAGGGCTTGCGGCAGGTCGCGCAGGCCCTTGAGCTTGCGCTTGTAGTCGGCCAGTTCGGCTTTGTTCGGCAGCTCGCCGTACAGCAACAGGTAGGCGACTTCCTCGAATTCGGCACCGGCTGCCAGGTCACGCACATCGTAACCGCGGTAGGTCAGCCCGGCACCGGCCTGGCCCACGGTCGACAGCGCGGTCTGGCCGGCCACCTGGCCGCGCAGGCCTGCGCCACTGAGTACTTTTGCTTCGGCCATGGTGTTTCTCCTTTCTTGAACTTGTTATGGATTCTTTCTGGCTAATTCGGGGGTGGCTGTATCGGCCCTATCGCCGGCAAGCCAGCTCCCACAATGTCCTGCACAGGGCTCGAACCTTGTGCGGTACCTGTGGGAGCCGGCTTGCCGGCGATGAGGCCCTCACAGGCTCAACCTTTTTTCTGGGCAAACAGCGCATCGAGGCTCTGCTCGAAGGCGTGGTAACCAATGGCATCGTAGAGCTCCATGCGGGTCTGCATGGTGTCGATCACGTTCTTCTGCGTGCCGTCGCGGCGCAGCGCGGTGTACACGTTCTCGGCTGCCTTGTTCATGGCGCGGAACGCCGACAGCGGGTACAGCACCAGCGACACGTCGACCGAGGCCAGCTCCTCGGTGGTGTACAGCGGCGTGGCGCCGAACTCGGTGATGTTGGCCAGGATCGGTGCCTTCACCCGGTCGGCGAAGGTCTTGTACATCTGCAGCTCGGTGATGGCTTCAGGGAAGATCATGTCGGCACCGGCCTCGACGCAGGCGGCGGCGCGGTCCAGGGCGGCGTTCAGGCCCTCCACGGCCAGGGCGTCGGTACGCGCCATGATCACGAAGCTGTCATCGGTACGGGCATCGACTGCGGCCTTGATGCGGTCGACCATTTCCTGCTGGCTGACGATTTCCTTGTTCGGGCGGTGGCCGCAGCGCTTGGCGCCAACCTGGTCCTCGATATGGATGGCGGCAGCGCCGAACTTGCTCATCGAGCGCACGGTACGGGCGACGTTGAAGGCAGAGGCACCAAAACCGGTGTCGACATCCACCAGCAGCGGCAGGTCGCACACGTCGGTGATGCGGCGCACATCGGTGAGTACATCGTCCAGGCCGCTGATGCCCAGGTCCGGCAGGCCCAGCGAACCGGCGGCGACGCCGCCACCGGACAGGTAGATGGCCTTGAAGCCGGCGCGCTTGGCCAGCAGGGCATGATTGGCATTGATGGCGCCAACCACCTGCAGCGGATGTTCAGCGGCAACGGCGTCGCGGAAACGCTGACCGGGGGTGCTCTTCACAGTCATTTCTCACCTCGTGGGCTGTTGTTGTGGGCGTCCAGATAGTGACGCTCGATATTGCGCTTGGACGCGCCGATGTGGCGGCGCATCAGAAGTTCGGCCAGCTCGCCGTCACGGTCGGCGATGGCATCGAGAATGCGGTGGTGTTCGGCAAAGGCCTGGCGCGGCCGGTTGGGCGTGGCGGAAAACTGGATGCGGTACATGCGCACCAGCTGGTACAGCTCGCCGCAGAGCATCTTGACCAGGGTCTGGTTACCGCTGCCCTGGATGATCCGGTAATGAAAGTCGTAGTCGCCTTCCTGCTGGTAATAGCCCAGGCCGGCCTGGAACGCGGCATCGCGCTCGTGGGTGTCGAGCACCCGGCGCAGTTCGTCGATGTCGGCCTGGCTCATGCGTTCGGCGGCCAGGCGGCAAGCCATGCCTTCCAGCGATTCGCGAATTTCGTACAGCTCGATCAGTTCGGCATGATTGAGCGACACCACCCGCGCCCCCACATGCGGCACGCGCACCAGCAGGCGCTGGCCTTCGAGGCGGTGGATGGCCTCGCGCAGCGGCCCGCGGCTGATGCCATAGGTACGCGCCAGCTCCGGCTCGGAAATCTTGCTGCCGGGGGCGATATCGCCCTTGACGATGGCCGCCTGGATGCGCCGGAAGACGTTTTCGGACAAGGTTTCCGTTTCGTCTGTCAGCACCGGGCTGGGGGTGGATAGGTCCTGCATATTGTCGACACCTTGAAAATCTCTTTGCCAGAAATTAGCGAATTAGACCGAAGCAGTCAAAGACAAAATCAATATTGTCGACAATCGTCTAAGAACGAACTAATGCCAGCCCGGTGCTGTCAGATCGCGCACCGCTGGCGTCAAGGCGCCGGCGTGATAGAATGCCGCGCCTCCGATGGAGTATGGATAGCCTGTCTGTCATCCATTCATGCTGTTGACAGATGAACGAGGAAGCTTGCGCAGTCGCTGCCAGTCGCCTTGCCCTGAACACGGCTCTGAACATGGCTTTGAAAACAGCCCCGAACCTTGCACTGCACCGCGCCAGGAATATGAGACTTACACCCGCATCATTGCTGCTCTGCCTCACCCTGCTGCCGGCCCTTGGCCAGGCCGCAGGCAAGACCGTGTACGGTCTCAACGAATATGCACGCCTGGGCGACCTGGACCTGGAAGTGGCCGCCAAGCTCGACACCGGCGCCAAGACCGCGTCGCTCAGCGCCCGCGACATCAAGCGTTTCAAGCGCAACGGCGAAAGCTGGGTGCGCTTCTACCTGGCCATCGACGCCGCCCATTCGCACCCTATCGAACGCCCGCTGGCACGCGTAAGCAAGATCAAGCGCCGGGCCGGCGACTATGATGCTGAATCGGGCAAGGCCTACACCGCGCGCCCGGTCATCGAACTTGAAATCTGCATGGGCCAGGCCATGCGCACCATCGAAGTCAACCTCACCGACCGCAGCGCCTTCCAGTTCCCGCTGCTGATCGGCTCCGAGGCGCTCAAGCACTTCGACGCGCTGGTCGACCCAAGCCTTAAATACGCGGCCGGCAAACCTGCCTGTGCCACCGACGCTCCCAAAGCAGAGTAATCCCGATGCGCTCTCTTACCCTCCATCTGAAAGTCCTGATCACCGTGCTGGTGCTGTTGGGCGTGGCGGTCACGGCTTATCAGATCTTCGTACTCGGCATCCCGGTAACCGAGGATGAAACCGACGACCTGTGGAACATCGACGCCAAGGTCGAGTTCGTGGCCAGCACCAAGGACCCGGTCAAGGTGCAGATGTTCGTGCCACCGCTGAACCGCGACTACGTCAGCCTCAACGAGAGCTTCATCTCCAACAACTACGGGGTGAGCGTCAACCGTGCCGACGGCAACCGCAAGGTTACCTGGTCGGCCCGCCGCGCCAGCGGCAACCAGACCCTCTACTACCGCCTGGTGCTGACCAAGCGCTACAGCAACGAGAAGACCACGGTCAAAGGCCCGACCTTCCGTGACAGCCTGGCAGTGGAAGGCCCCGAAAAGATCGCCGCCGAGGCCCTGATGGCGCCGATCCGCCAGCATTCGGCCGACGTCGAGACCTTCGTCAGCGAGACCATCAAGCGGGTCAACAACCTCAACGACGACAACGTCAAGCTTCTGCTGGCCGGCGACACCTCGGCCATGAAGAAGGCCCAGGTCATCGACCTGCTGCTGTCGATCGCCCACGTACCGATGGAGAAGGTGCACACCATCCGCCTGGTGGCCGACACCCCGCAAACCCCGGAACTGTGGCTGCGCAGCTTCAACGGTACCGACTGGCTGTACTTCAACCCGGACACCGGCGAGCAGGGCCTGCCCAGCGATCGCCTGCTGTGGTGGACCGGTGACGACAACCTGATCACCGTCGATGGCGGCAAGAAGGCCAACGTTACCTTCAGCATGAACAACAGCGAGATGAACGCCATCCGTCTGGCCAAGCTGACCGACGAGAATACCGACGCCGACTTCCTAGAATATTCGCTGTACGGCCTGCCGCTGCAGACCCAGCAAACCTTCATGATCATGGTGATGATCCCGATCGGTGTGCTGGTGATCCTGGTGCTGCGCAACCTGGTCGGCCTGCAGACACTGGGTACCTTCACCCCGGTACTGATCGCCCTGGCCTTCCGCGAGACCCAGCTGGGCTTCGGTATCGTGCTGTTCACGGTAATCACCGCCCTGGGCCTGTCGCTGCGCTCGTACCTGGAACACCTGAAGCTGCAGATGCTGCCACGCCTGTCTGTGGTACTGACCTTCGTCGTGGTGCTGATTGCCGCCATCAGCCTGTTCAGCCACAAGCTGGGCCTGGAGCGCGGGTTGTCGGTAGCGCTGTTCCCGATGGTGATCCTGACCATGACCATCGAGCGCCTGTCCATCACCTGGGAAGAGCGTGGCGGCGGCCATGCCATGAAAGTGGCCATCGGCACCCTGTTCGCCGCTTCCCTAGCGCACCTGTTGATGATGGTGCCGGAGCTGGTGTACTTCGTGTTCACCTTCCCGGCCGTGCTGCTGATCCTGGTGGGCTTCATGCTGGCAATGGGTCGCTACCGCGGCTACCGCCTGACCGAGCTCGTGCGCTTCAAGGCATTCCTGAAGAAGGCTGACGCCTGATGTTTGGCCTGATCAAGACGTGGAAAGCCCTGGAGGCCCGGGGCATCATGGGTATCAACCGGCGCAACGCGGACTACGTGCTGAAGTACAACAAGCGCCACCTGTACCCGATCGTCGACGACAAGATCATCACCAAGGAGCGCGCCCTGGCGGCCGGCATCCATGTGCCGGAAATGTACGGCATCATCGAGACCGAGAAAGAGATCGAGAAGCTCGACCAGATCATCGGCGGGCGCAACGATTTCGTCATCAAGCCGGCGCAGGGCGCTGGCGGTGACGGCATCCTGGTGATCGCCGACCGCTTCGAGGACCGTTACCGCACGGTATCGGGCAAGATCATCAGCCACGAGGAGATCGAACACCAGATCTCGAGCATCCTCACCGGCCTGTACTCCTTGGGCGGCCACCGCGACCGCGCACTGATCGAGTACCGGGTCACCCCCGACCAGATCTTCAAGAGCATCAGCTACGAAGGCGTGCCGGACATCCGCATCATCGTGCTGATGGGCTACCCGGTGATGGCCATGCTGCGCCTTCCGACCCGCCAGTCCGGCGGCAAGGCCAACCTGCACCAGGGCGCCATCGGCGTGGGTGTCGACCTGGCCACCGGCGTTACCCTGCGCGGCACCTGGCTGAACAACATCATCAGCAAGCACCCGGACACCACCAATGCGGTGGATGGCGTGCAGTTGCCGAACTGGGACGGTTTCATGAAGCTGGCGGCCGGCTGCTACGAGCTGTGCGGCCTGGGCTACATCGGTGTCGACATGGTGCTGGACCAGGACAAGGGGCCGCTGATCCTCGAACTCAACGCCCGCCCGGGCCTGAACATCCAGATCGCCAACGACTGCGGCCTGACCCAGCGCACCCACGCCATCGAGGCGCACCTGGAAGCGCTGGCCAAGGATGGCATCAGCGAAGATGCCGAACAGCGCGTGCGAGTATCGCAAGGTTTGTTCGGGCACGTGCATCCGCGCTAGCAACCCGGGGGGCCGCTTTGCGGCCCATTCGCAGCACAAGGCTGCTCCTACAGGTTTACGCTATCTCCTGCAGGAGCAGCCTTGTGCTGCGAATGGGCTGCAAAGCAGCCCCCCCGGCGCCAAACACAATGTTGAATGTCGCGCCCAGCGCTAGGCGCATTTCCTGCACAGGTCTACAATCGCTCTCCTCGCTTTTACATCGCCGTCCACACTGATGCCGACCTGTACGCTCCACCCCCTGCCCTACCAGCCCGACCCTGCCGCCTTTTTCGCCCGCCTGCGCCAGGCCCCCGGTGCGATCCTGCTGGACAGCGCCCGCCCCGGCGCCGAACGCGGGCGCTTCGACCTGCTCAGCGCCTGGCCGCTGCAACACCTGCAGGCGCAGCCCGACGAAGATGGCCGCACCTTCCTCCAGCGCCTGCGCGCCGGCCTGGCACAGCTGGGCCATGCGCAGTTGCCCGCAGGCAGCGAGCTGCCGTTTGCCGGCGGCCTGATCGGCTACCTGAGCTATGACTTCGGCCGCCGCCTGGAACACCTGCCCAGCCTGGCCGTGGACGACCTTGGCCTACCGGACGCGCAACTGGGGCTGTATGCCTGGGCGCTGGTGACCGACCACCAGTGCGCGACCAGCCAACTGGTGTTCCACCCGAGCCTGCCGGACAGCGAACGGGAACGCCTGATCGCCCTGTTCGAAGGTGTCGACAACGCGGAAAGCGGCAGCTTCCAGCTACTCGCGCCGATGGCCGGCGACCTGCAGCCCGAGCAGTACAAGGCCGCCTTTGACCAGGTGCAGCGCTACATCCAGGCCGGCGACTGCTACCAGATCAACCTTACCCAGCGCTTCCGCGCGCCCTGCCAGGGCGACCCGTGGCACGCTTACCAGGCCCTGCGCAAAGCCTGCCCCACCCCCTTCTCCGGCTACCAGCAACTGGCCGACGGCAGCGCCCTGCTGAGCTTTTCGCCCGAACGCTTCATCCGCGTCAGCCAGCGCCAGGTGGAAACCCGGCCGATCAAGGGCACCCGCCCGCGCGCCAGCAACCCGGCAGAAGACATGCGCAATGCCGAGGAACTGCTGCACAGCCCCAAGGATCGCTCGGAAAACCTGATGATCGTCGACCTGCTGCGCAACGACCTGGGGCGTACCTGCGAGATCGGCTCGGTGAAGGTGCCGGAGCTGTTCAGCCTGGAGAGCTACCCCAACGTGCACCACCTGGTCAGCAGCATCACCGGCCAGTTGGCCAGCGACAAGGACGCCCTTGACCTGATCGGCGACAGCTTCCCCGGCGGTTCGATCACCGGCGCGCCGAAGATCCGCGCCATGCAGATCATCGATGAACTGGAGCCGGTACGCCGGGCGCTGTACTGCGGCTCACTGCTCTACGTGGATGTGCGCGGCGAGATGGACAGCTCGATTGCCATTCGCAGCCTGCTGGTCAAGGGTGGGCAGGTCAGTTGCTGGGGCGGCGGCGCGGTGGTGGCCGACTCCGAGTGGCAGGCCGAATATGAAGAGTCGATTGCCAAGGTGCGGGTGTTGATGGAGACCTTGCAGGGCTTGTGATCGGCGACGCCTGCTTCGCGGGCTCGCCCGCACCCACAACTGGCAGATGTGTGCTGTACCTGTGGGAGCAGGCGCCACCGACTCCAGGCCCGCCTAACCCGGCATTTTTTGTTACCATCACCTCACTACGAGCGCACAGCGCCACAGCCAAGATGGAAACCGCCTGATGAGCCAACCCTTCGACGTCGCCGCCCTGGCCGCGACCTATGCCAACAAGTCCCCGCAGGACATCCTCAAGCTTGCCTTCGAGCACTTCGGTGATGACCTGTGGATCTCCTTCAGCGGCGCCGAGGACGTGGTGCTGGTGGACATGGCCTGGAAGCTGAACAAGCAGGTCAAGGTGTTCAGCCTCGACACCGGCCGCCTGCACCCGGAGACCTACCGGTTCATCGACCAGGTCCGCGAGCAGTACAACCTGCCGATCGAAATCCTCAGCCCCGACCGCGCCAAACTCGACCCGTTCGTCAAGGAAAAGGGCCTGTTCAGCTTCTACAAGGACGGCCACGGCGAGTGCTGCGGCATCCGCAAGATCGAGCCGCTGCGTCGCAAGTTGGCCACCGTTAGCGCCTGGGCCACCGGCCAGCGCCGCGACCAGAGCCCGGGCACCCGCAGCCAGGTGGCTGCAGTGGAAATCGACAGCGCGTTCTCCACGCCCGAACGCACCCTGTACAAGTTCAACCCACTGGCGCAGATGACCAGCGAGGAGGTGTGGGGTTATATCCGCATGCTGGAGCTGCCGTACAACAGCCTGCACGAGCGCGGCTTCATCAGCATCGGCTGCGAGCCCTGCACCCGCCCGGTGCTGCCAAACCAGCATGAGCGCGAAGGGCGTTGGTGGTGGGAAGAGTCGACGCAGAAGGAATGCGGGTTGCACGCGGGCAACCTGATCAGCAAGGCTTGAAATAGCCGGGGCTGTTTCACAGCCCATCGCGACACAAGGCCGCTCCTACAGGGGAATGTGATCTCCTGTAGGAGCGGCCTTGTGTCGCGATGGGCCGCAAAGCGGCCCCCTGCAATTCCGGATCAGTGCACCGGCAGCTCGACGCCTTCGAACAGATCTTCCAGCTCCTGTTTGTTATGGCACTGAATGGCCTTGGCCATCACTTCACGGGTCAGGTGCGGGGCGAACTTCTCAATGAAGTCGCACATGAAACCACGCAGGAAAGTGCCGCGGCGGAAGCCGATCTTGGTAATGCTGGCTTCGAACAGCTCGCTGGCATCCAGGGCCACCAGGTCGCTGTCGAGTTTGGTGTCCACCGCCATCTTGGCGACGATTCCCACGCCCAGCCCCAGGCGCACATAAGTTTTGATCACGTCGGCGTCAGCCGCGGTAAACACAACTTTCGGCGTGAGGCCGCGGTGGTTGAACGCTTCGTCCAGCTTCGAACGCCCGGTGAAACCGAACACGTAGGTAACGATCGGGTATTCGGCGACCGCTTCCAGGGTAAGCTTTGGCAGCTTGGTCAACGGATGGCCCTGCGGCACTACCACGCAGCGATTCCACTTGTAGCACGGCATCATGATCAGGTCGCCGAACAGCTCCAGCGCCTCGGTGGCGATGGCAAAGTCGACCGTACCGTCCGCAGCCATTTCGGCAATCTGCATGGGCGAACCCTGGTGCATGTGCAAGGACACTTCCGGGTACTGCTTGATGAAGTTGCTGATCACCGGCGGCAAGGCATAACGCGCCTGGGTGTGGGTGGTGGCGATGGACAGCGTGCCCTTCTTCTCGTTGGAGAACTCCTGGGCAATCTGCTTGATGCTTTCGACCTTGCGCAGGATTTCGCCGGCGGTATTGATGATGCGCTCACCGGCCGGGGTAACGCGGGTCAGGTGCTTGCCGCTGCGGGCAAAGACTTCAACACCCAGTTCATCCTCGAGCAGGCGGATCTGCTTGCTGATACCTGGCTGGGAGGTATACAGGCTCTGCGCCGTCGCGGAGACGTTGAGGTCATGGTGCGCCACTTCCCAGATGTAGCGCAGTTGTTGAAGCTTCATAGGTTTCCCTCGGTTCAGCGATGAGTCCGCGGCAGCAGGCGGCGACGATATATAACTATATTAGTGGTTCTGGAAATAAATCTAGAACTATTTTGTTACATACCACCCCGAAATGGCCTACGGCCATCTTCATGCTTTCCTACGCCCCAAATGCTGCGCCAGCGGCACCATGTATACCGGTACCGGCGACAGCTGCAGCAGCCGTACCGCTGTGCGCCCCAATGGCACATCCACGCCGGCGCCGGCACTATGGCTACCGAAAATCAGCAGATCGACGCTCAGCCGCTGTGCCTGGTCGAGGATCACCTGCGCTGGGTCGCCCTGGCGTACCCGCACTGCCTTGATCACTGCCAGGTCAGCCTCCTCGCCAAGTTCGTCGCGAAAGTTTTCCAGCACACGCTGCTCGATATTGGCCATCACCGTATTCACCCCCTGGCTGTGCAACTGGTCGAGCGTCTGTTCATCCAGGTAGCTCTGCAGGAGAGATTCAGCGAACTGGCCCATGGGCTCCACCGCATGGATCACATACAACTCGGCGCCAAATGTGCGCGCCAGCGCCAGCGCGTGTTGCATGACAAAAGGGGCGTAGACACCGAGGTCGGTGGCATACAGCATGGAGTGGATCATTCGACCTCCTCGACTGCCGCTGCGGCAGAGCAAGCTTCAGCTTAGCAGCGCGCCGGACGCACGCTTTGCCGTCCGGCGCGCTGCCGATGCGGGCTGGAGCGCCCCGACGGGGCCAGAGCCACCCTCAGCGGGGCTGTTGGCCCCGGTCGATGAAAGCCAGCGCCTGATACAGCATCTCCATGCGCGGCAAGTGGCAGCCTGCCGCACGCGCCTGTGCCAACGGCTCGGCATAGATGGCCTGCAGCTCCAGCGGGCGCTTGTGGACATGGTCGTGGTACATGCTGGGCCAGTAGTCGGGCATGCGCTCGGTCACCTGGAACAGGTGCTCGGCATATCCCTCGGGCAACACATAGCCACATGCCGCCGCGCCTTGTACTACCTCCGCCATCAAGGCCTGGATCAGGGCACGGCCATTACTGTCGGCCATCAACGGCGTGGTGCTGGCTCCGAGCAGCACCGACAGGCCGTTATAGGGCACATTCCATACCAGCTTCTGCCAGCGTGCCTGGGCCAGGTCGGGCATGGCCTGCGAGTCGATGCCCGCAGCCCGGAACAGCTCAGCACCCTCATTGACCAGCGCGGCACCGCCATCGTTTGCCGGCCCGCTGTGGTAGCCGAGGTTGACCGCGCCCAGGGCCTGGTGGCGAATCACGCCGGGCGCCTGGCGGTTGACGCAGATGAAACACAGGCCGCCGAGCAGGTGCATGTCGCTGCGCAAGGCCGGACGCAACTGCTCCTCCACGCCCAGACCATTCTGCAACAGCACCACCTTGGCGCCCGGTGCAGCCGCCTGCACGATCAGCGGCGCCAACTGGTCATTGCTGGTGGCCTTGGCACCCACCAGCAGCCAGTCGCAGGGCGGCATGCCGGCGGCACTGGAATAGGCCTGCACCTTTGTCTGCAGTTTGCCATGCTCGGCACTTTCCAGGGTCAACCCCTGCTTGCGGACAACCTCGTACTCGCTGCGCAAAAGAAAATGCACATCGAAGCCGGCCCGGGCCAGCATCAACCCATAGAAGCCGCCGATGGCGCCACTGCCGATGATGCCGATACGTGGTGTGTGCGGGTGCATGCCGATCTCCTGGTAAAAGTCAGCCCTCTTTTTACACAGGTTGCGCGGCGCTGGGCAGCCCATGCACGGCAAACACCTGCCATCTCGGAAAAACCCCACACGGACTGGGCCCAGCCCATTGTCGCGCCACCTGTAACGCGCTAAGGTTCGGCTCCCCGCTGCGATTATTCTTGCTGCTGGGCCGCACGGGGATAGTTGGCGGCCGGCACCCGTGACCTGACGAGTAACACGATGGCTGATTTACCGATCGATGACTTGAACGTTGCCTCCAACGAGACCCTGATCACACCCGATCAGCTCAAGAAGGAAATCCCCCTCAGCGCCAAGGCCCTGCAGACCGTGACTGCCGGCCGTGAAGTGGTGCGCAATATTCTCGACGGCAAGGACCATCGCCTGTTCGTCGTGGTCGGCCCTTGCTCGATCCACGACATCAAGGCCGCCCACGAGTACGCCGAGCGCCTGAAAGTCCTGGCCGAGGAAGTGTCCGACACGCTGTACCTGGTCATGCGCGTGTATTTCGAAAAACCGCGCACCACCGTCGGCTGGAAAGGCCTGATCAACGACCCGTACCTGGATGACTCGTTCAAGATCCAGGATGGCCTGCACATCGGTCGCAAGCTGCTGCTGGACCTGGCCGAAATGGGCCTGCCGACCGCCACCGAAGCGCTCGACCCGATTTCCCCGCAGTACCTGCAGGACCTGATCAGCTGGTCGGCCATCGGCGCCCGCACCACCGAATCGCAGACCCACCGCGAGATGGCTTCGGGCCTGTCCTCGGCAGTCGGTTTCAAGAACGGCACCGACGGCGGCCTGACCGTTGCCATCAACGCCCTGCAGTCGGTATCCAAGCCGCACCGCTTCCTCGGCATCAACCAGGAAGGCGGCGTGTCGATCGTCACCACCAAGGGCAACCCGTACGGCCACGTGGTACTGCGCGGCGGCAACGGCAAGCCGAACTACGACTCGGTCAGCGTCGCCCTCTGCGAACAGGACCTGGCCAAGGCCAAGATCAAGGCCAATATCATGGTCGACTGCAGCCACGCCAACTCCAACAAGGACCCGGCCCTGCAACCACTGGTGATGGAGAACGTCGCCAACCAGATCCTCGAAGGCAACCAGTCGATCATCGGCCTGATGGTCGAGAGCCACCTGAACTGGGGCTGCCAGTCGATTCCGAAGAACCTGGACGAGCTGCAGTATGGCGTGTCGATTACCGATGCCTGCATCGACTGGTCGGCTACCGAGAAGACCCTGCGCAGCATGCGTGCCAAGCTTAAGGATGTGCTGCCGCAGCGTAAGCGCGGCTGATGCAATAAAAGAGCGGGGCCGCTTCGCGCCCCATCGCGACACAAGGCCGCTCCTACAGGGTTATGCGATTTCCTGTAGGAGCGGCCTTGTGTCGCGATGGGGCGCGAAGCGGCCCCGCTTTTTTTACAGAATCAGACCTTGCTCGAATGCCGCTGCTGGCGCTCCATGTAGCGTTCCACGTACGAGCAGGACGGAATCACGGTGTAGCCCATCTGCTCAGCATACTCCAGGGCCCGTTCGGTCAGGGCGGCAGCAATCCCGCGGCCGCGCAGGGCGTTGGGTACGAAGGTGCGATAGATGTCCAGCGTCTGCTTGCCCAGGTCCATGTACGTCAGATAGGCACGATGACCGTCCACGCTGGTCTCGAACTGATGACCGGCCTGGTCATGATGGATGGTCAGCGCTTCGCTCATCACTACTCCTCGCAGGTCTTCTCGGCAGACCCATACCTTAACCGATGGTGGTTTATCCGGCACAGAATCCTCTACGCCACCTGTTGCCCACTTCGACCACTGGACGATTGCAATCGTTCGGATCTTCTGGCACTCACAAGATAGTAGGCGCCGCAGGCAGGATTGCTCAAGGTGGTGGCGGTTAAAAATGGCGAAAATGCAGCCAAATGCCATTCTTGACCGCGCGCCCTGCAGCAACCGGATGTACTAGGGCTTAAGACGCTGGCAGACAGTTAGAGTCACCCTTAGTTCAACAAAAAAGTTCCTGTACTACAGTCGCTTGCGAGCCCTGCACGTTTTTTTCACGGAGCGTGCCGCAAATCTTGTCGAAAAGGCGTCAGGCAACATTTTTTTTGCAGTTCTTGCGCTTAGTCAGTTTACTTACTACAAGTAATGGGTACTATGTACGCCGGCCAGTTTCTCTTTTCCGAGAGATGGCTATTTAATAGAAAGTCCTTGAAGGGGAACACGATGAACAACGTTCTGAAATTCTCTGCTCTGGCTCTGGCCGCAGTTCTGGCTACCGGTTGCAGCAGCGTATCCAAAGAAACCGAAGCTCGTCTGACTGCGACTGAAGACGCAGCAGCTCGCGCTCAAGCTCGTGCTGACGAAGCCTACCGTAAGGCTGACGACGCACTGGCAGCCGCTCAGAAGGCTCAGCAGACCGCTGACGAAGCCAACGAGCGCGCTCTGCGTATGCTGGACAAAGCCAGCCGCAAGTAATAATCCTCACGGATTGTTATGAAGCCGACCCACTTGTGGGTCGGCTTTTTTATTGCCTGCGCACAAGGCAAACGCGCCAGGCAGAAACGAAAAGGCCTGCACTAAGGCAGGCCCGGGTGTGTCGCAATTACCTTACTGCAGTTCGGGCGGAATGCTCGAAACCATTGGCGCACCACCCTGGTTTTCGGTCGGTACGGCAATTTCCACCGGCATGCCATCTTCCGCGGCCACCACATCACGCACCATGTCCCAGTTCATGCGTAGGTTATTGGCCAGGTCTTCTCGCTTGAGCAAGGCATTGATAACAGCAGTGTGTTTATCGACCACCGACGGATTACCCTGGTCGTCCAGCGGCGTGTGCGCCTCCAGATAGACCTTGCCACCACTGATACCGAACTTGTAGGGCTCGTTGATGATGCGCACCGGCGTACCCACCGGCACCATCTTCGACAGTTCCAGCACGTTGTTGTTGAGCATGCGGAAGCAACCGTGGCTGGTACGCATGCCAATGCCGAACTTCTTGTTCGAACCGTGGATCAGGTAGCCCGGCACGCCGAGGGTGAACTTGAACGGCCCCAGCGGGTTGTCCGGGCCAGCCGGCACCACGCTCGGCAGGATGTCGCCGTCAGCCGCGTGCTCGGCACGGATGGACGCTGGCGGAGTCCAGGTCGGGTTTGGCGTCTTGGCAGTGATCTTGGTATTGGCGATCGGCGAACCCCAGCCTTCACGACCGATGCCCAGCGGGAATGTATGCACCACGTTCTGCCCTTTCGGGAAGTAGTACATACGGTATTCGGCCAGGTTGATGACGATGCCTTCACGCGGGCCAGGCGGCAGGATGTAGCGGGTCGGCAGGATGATCTCGGTGCCGGCACCTGGCAACCACGGGTCCACGCCCGGGTTGGCGGCGATCATTTCCAGGTAGCCGAGGTCGTTGGCAGTGCCGATATCGGCGAACGTGTCCTCGTACTTTGCCTTGATCACATGCACCTGGCCGATGATGTCTTCACCGGGTGGTGGCAGTGGCAGCTCCAGCGCAGCAGCGGGGCCTGCTACCAGCAGGGCGGCCAGGGACAGGCTACGGGTGACGGCAGGAAAGCGCGGCAACATCCGGTAAATCCTTCGAAAGGTGGGTCAAGAGAATCGATTGTACACCCGCGCCGATGCAAGCGGGAGGCATTGGCGCCATGCAAGCGTTTCAGATGATGAAAGGTGCGGCGTTCAGCCGCCCTGCAGCTCTGGCCACACCGGGCGCATGCCGCGCCGCTGGGCATCGAGGATGGCGCGGCACAGGTCGCACAGGCGGCCATCGCGGTAGATCGAGCGCGGCACCCCCGACCAGCGCGGTTGCGCCGGCAGCAGGCCACCGCACAAGGTGCGATCGGCCGGTACGCCCAGTTCCAGCTGGCGGGCCACGAGGTGGACGCGGATTTCCTGGCAGGCGAACAGGTCGAGCTGCTCATCAGGCTCGATCAGTTGGTAGGCATACAGGGACCAGGCAGGGCGCGGCATCGGTGGCACTCGAAACGGGGGGCGCAACATTAGCCGAAAGCCGGCGCCGTTTAAAGCGTCACAGCAAGGGTTTTATCGCCGGCCAGGCATTTTCCAGCAGGCGCTGCTGGGCGGCCTGGGCCGGGTGAATGCCATCCGCCTGCATCAACTCAGGCACGCCCCCTACCCCCTCGAGGAAAAACGGCACCAGCGGCACCTGTTTTTCCGTCGCCAGCTGCTCATACACCTGGGCGAAGGCGGTGGTGTAGCGCACGCCATAATTGGGTGGCAGGCGCATGCCCAGCAGCACCACCTTGGCACCGGCCTTGCGCGAGCTCTCGATCATCGAGGCAAGATTTTGTTGCAATTGCGCTGGCGGCTGCCCACGCAGGCCATCGTTGCCGCCCAGTTCCAGTACCACCAGGCTCGGCTTGTGCGCTGCAAGCAGCGCCGGCAGCCGCGCCTGGCCACCTGCACTGGTGTCGCCGCTGATCGATGCATTGACCACCTTGTCGTCGAAACCTTCGTCCCGCAGGCGGGTCTGCAACAGGGAAACCCAGCCCTGGCGGGTATCCAGGCCAAAACCGGCGCTGATACTATCGCCGACAACCAGCAGTGTTCCCGCCGCCGCGCTCTGGGCCAGGCAATACAGGGCCAGACCGGCACTCAACCACCACACTCGCATCGGATTCTCCATGGGCCCCAGCATTCTCGTTGCGCAGAACCTTAGCAAAGTGGTCCCCAGCGCGGAAGGTGACCTGACCATCCTGCACGCCCTGTCCCTCGACCTGGCCCAAGGCGACAGCCTGGCAATCGTCGGCGCCTCGGGTTCGGGCAAGTCGACCCTGCTCGGCCTGCTCGCCGGCCTCGACCAGCCCAGTGCCGGCAAGGTCATCCTTGCTGGCCACGACCTGGGGCCGCTGGATGAAGACCAGCGCGCGCGGGTGCGCGCCGAACATGTGGGTTTCGTGTTCCAGTCGTTCCAGTTGCTCGACAGCCTCAATGCCCTGGAGAACGTCATGCTGCCGCTGGAACTGGATGGCCGCCGCGATGCCCGCGAACACGCGCGCACCCTGCTCGAACGGGTCGGTCTGGGCAAGCGCCTGAGCCACACTCCGCGCCAGCTTTCGGGCGGCGAACAACAACGGGTGGCCATCGCCCGCGCCTTCGCCGCGCAACCGGCAGTGCTGTTTGCCGACGAACCCACCGGCAACCTCGACAGCCACACCGGCGAACGCATCAGCGACTTGCTGTTCGAACTGAACAAGGAGCGCGGCACCACCCTGGTGCTGGTTACCCATGACGAACGCCTGGCCCGGCGCTGCCGCCGCCAGATTCGCCTGGATGCGGGCCGCCTGGTGGCCCCGGCGGAGGCCTGATGACCCACATGCCGCTGTCCCGCCTGTGCGGCCTGGCCCTGCGCCAGCTGCTGCGCGACATTCGCGCAAGCGAAGTGCGCGTGCTGTTCTTCGCCCTGCTGGTGGCGGTCGCGGCCAGCACTGCCATCGGCTATTTCGGTGCCCGCCTCAACGGCGCCATGCAACTGCGCGCCAGCGAGTTCCTTGGTGCCGACCTGGTGCTGCAGGGCAGCGCCCCGGCCCGCGACCAGCAGATCGAGGCCGGCAAGGCACTGGGCCTGCGCCACGCCCAGGTCGTCGAGTTCACCAGCGTGGTCGGCGGCGACAACGGCATCCAGCTGTCCAGCGTCAAGGCTGCCGACGGTGCCTACCCATTGCGCGGGCAAGTGCGCAGTGCTGCGCAGCCCTATGCCACAGAAACCCCGGGCGGCGGCCCGGCACCTGGCGAAGCATGGGTCGAACCACGCCTTTTGGCGGCATTGGGGCTGAAGGTTGGCGACAGCATCGACGTGGGCATGAAGACGCTGCGCATGAGCCGCGTACTGACCTACGAACCGGACCGCGCCAACAACTTCTACAGCCTTACCCCACGGGTAATGATGAACCTGGCCGACCTGCAAGCCACCGGCGTGGTCCAGCCGGGCAGCCGGGTCACCTACCGCGACCTGTGGCGCGGCGATGCCGAAGCGCTGGCCCAGTACCGCGGGGCACTGAAAAAGGACCTGGCCGCCAACCAGCGCCTGCGCGACACCCGCGATGGCAACCAGCAGGTCGGCGGCGCGCTGGGCAAGGCCGAGCGCTACCTGAACATGGCCAGCCTGGTGGCGGTGCTGCTGGCAGGCGTTGCCGTGGCCCTGTCGGCCAGCCGCTATGCCGCACGCCGCCTGGACGCCAGCGCCCTGCTGCGCTGCCTGGGCCTTTCGCGCCGCCAGGCACTGGGCCTGTACTGCCTGCAGCTGGCCATGCTCGGCCTGGTCGCCGCGCTGGCCGGCGCCCTGCTCGGCTGGCTGGCGCAACTGGGCCTGTTCCGCCTGCTGCATGGCCTGTTGCCAAGCGTGGTGCCTGCAGGCGGCATCGTCCCAGCCCTGGCCGGCATCGCTACCGGGCTGGTAGCCCTGGCCGGTTTCGCCCTGCCGCCAATTGCCGCGCTGGGCCAGGTACCGCCGCTTCGCGTGCTGCGCCGCGACCTGCTGCCGATACCGCCCAGCAGCTGGCTGGTGTACGGTGCGGCCCTGTTCGCCCTGGGCCTGATCATGTGGCGCCTGAGCCTCGACCTGCTGCTCACCTTCGCCCTGCTCGGTGGCGGCCTGGTCGCCGCTCTGCTGCTCGGCGGCCTGCTGCTGCTCGGTTTGCGCAGCCTGCGCCAATTGCTGGCCGGGGCACCACTGACCTGGCGACTGGGGCTGGGCCAACTGCTGCGCCACCCCATGGCCGCTGCCGGCCAGGCCCTGGCCTTCGGCCTGATCCTGCTGGCCATGGCCCTGGTCGCGCTGCTGCGCGCAGAACTGCTCGACACCTGGCAAGCGCAGCTCCCCAAGGATGCACCCAACCATTTCGCCCTGAACATCCTGCCGGATGATCGTGAGCCCTTCGCCCAACACCTGCAGCAGGTCAATGCCGCCTCGGCGCCGCTGTACCCGGTGACACCCGGCCGCCTGGTAAAAATCAACGAGCAACCGGTGCAGCAGGTGGTCAGCAAGGACTCGGCAGGTGAGCGCGCCGTTCAGCGCGACCTCAGCCTGACGTGGGCGGCCGAACTGCCCGAAGGCAACGCACTGACAGGCGGCAACTGGTGGCAGGCGTTGCCCGCCGAAGATGAAATCCCCGGTGTGTCGGTGGAGGCGGAACTGGCCAACAGCCTGAAGCTGCAACTGGGTGACCTGCTGACTTTCGACATCGGCGGCCAGCAACGCCAGGCACGGGTCAGCAGCCTGCGCAGCGTGCACTGGGACAGCTTCCAGCCGAACTTCTACATGATCTTCCAACCCGGCACGCTGCAGGGGCTCCCGACCACCTACCTGACCAGCTTCTATCTGGCACCGGGCCATGACCTGGATGTGGTGGCGCTGTCACGGGCATTCCCGGCAGTGACCATCCTGCAGGTGGACGCCTTGCTCGATCAGCTGCGCAGCATCCTCGCCCAGGTGACCCTGGCGGTCGAGTATGTGTTGCTGTTCGTGCTGGCAGCCGGGCTGGCGGTGCTGTTCGCTGGCTTGCAGGCAACGCTGGACGAGCGCATCCGCCAGGGCGCCTTGCTGCGTGCGCTGGGCGCAGCGCGGCCATTGCTGGTCAAGGCGCGGCGGATCGAGTTCGGCTTGCTGGGTGCGGCCAGCGGCTTGCTGGCGGCGTTCGGGTGCGAGCTGATTACCCTGGTGCTGTACCGCTATGCCTTCGACCTGCAATGGAGCCCGCATGTATGGTTGCTGCTGTTGCCCCTGGCAGGGGCGCTGCTGGTAGGTGGGGCGGGGGTGCTGGGGACGCGGCGGGCGTTGAATGCCAGCCCGTTGGCGGTCTTGCGGGAAGGGTGAGACTTACCTGTCAGGGCCCTATCGCCGGCAAGCCAGCTCCCACCTCGACCGCATCGGCCTCGAGGCATGCGCTATCCCTGTGGGAGCTGGCTTGCCGGCGATAGGGCCATAACAGGCAATATCAGATCACTGCCCGTAGCTGATGTTGTTTACATACCAGGTCGCTTCACCGGTAGGTGTGTGCACCACCACCTCATCACCCTCCTCCTTCTTCAGCAAGGCGCGAGCCATGGGCGAGTCGATCGAGATGTAGTCATTGCGCCCATAGATCTCGTCATACCCGACAATGCGAAACTTCATGGTCTCGCCCTCGTCGTTCTCAATCTCCACCCAGGCACCGAAAAACACCTTGCCCTCCTGCTGCGGCGAGTAGGCCACCACCTTCACATCTTCAAGACGCTTGCGCAGGTAACGCACCCGGCGGTCGATCTCGCGCAGCAGCTTCTTGTTGTACTGGTAGTCGGCATTCTCGCTGCGGTCGCCCAGCGAGGCCGCCCAGGTAACCTTCTGGGTAATCTCCGGGCGGTACACCCGCCACAGGTGGTCCAGTTCTTTCTTCAGCGCCTCATGGCCTTCCGTGGTGATGATATTGGTACTCAACAGCGCGCTCCTCAGCGGCGGGTAATCAAGCCTTGACGCGCGATACGGGTGAGGTGGCCGATGATATCTGCGGTTTCGTCCGGCGCCGGGGCCTGGATCACGGCCAGGTCGAAACGGTCATTGCCATACTGCGCGAGGTGACAGCCGCTATCGGCAAACTGGATCAGAAAGGCCCGCGCCTGGCCCTTGCGCCTGGACAGGCCTTCAAGGTGACGCAAAAGAGTGGGTTGATGCTGGCCGCCGAGCAGGATGCGCGGTGTGCGGGACGCCTGGCTGGCAGGCAAGGGGCTCAAACAGACACTGGTACGTGGGCAACTCATGGAGCTTCTCTCCGCCTCGCGAATCCCGCTGGGCAGCGGTGGGAGGCGTCACCGAACCAGCGCTTTAGCGGTATTTCGGATGACCCGGAGAGGGGCTTTCCTGCGCCCCGCAAGTAGCTGTTTAAATCGGCGCAGACGGTATGCTAGAGCTACAAGCGGCAAGATACAAGCCTCAAGCCGAAAGTGATCGGCCTGAGGCTTGTATCTTGGCATTTGCGGTGTATCAGCGGGCGATCAGGCGGTCCAGCGAGAAGCGGCCAGCGCCTTCGATCAGCACCGCGACGGTGCCAGCCAGCAGGGCCAGGCCGAACTCATAGCCGTTGTTGGACATGAACAGGCCGTTGCCGATGTGCACCGAGAGGATCGCCACCACCAGGGTCACCGCCAGCACCAGGGCCGCCGGGCGGGCCAGCAGGCCGATCACCAGCGCCAGGCCGCCGAAGAACTCGGCACTACCGGACAGCAGGGCCATCAGGTAACCCGGGGCCAGGCCGATGCTCTCCATCCACTGGCCAGTGCCTTCCAGGCCATAGCCGCCGAACATGCCAAACAGTTTCTGCGCACCATGCGCAATGAAGATGATGCCGACCAGGATACGGATGACGCTCAGGCCAGCGCCGGCGCGGGTGGAGAACAGAGCGTTGAGGGTAGCGTTGTTCATGTCGAAGACTCCTTGAAGCGGGAAAGTTGTGTTGGGATGGGCGCCATCATAATCGATTCGATAGATATGAAAATCGCAAAAAACCCAACAAAACAATCGACAATATCGATTTGTCAGCGTTTAGCCACACGCTCCAGCGCGGCACGCTCCCGGTTGAACGCTACAAAGTACTTGTTGACGCTATTGACGAAGTTGACTGGCCCCATGCCCACCTGCTCCATGGCGATGCGTTCGGTCTGGAAAAACCACTGGTCGCCATTCAGCCCGCGCCGGCGCGCTTCCGCGCGCATGGCCTGGACGCGCTCGGGGCCCAGGTTGTAGGCCGCCAGCACGAAGGCCATGCGCTCGCGCTCGTTGATCTTGGCGCTGGCAAAGAACTTGCGCCGGATCAGCGCCAGGTAACGGGCGCTGGCCTGGACATTGCCATCCACCGTGGCGGTGTTGCTCACCCCCACGCGCTGCGCCGCCGAAGGGGTGATCTGCATCAGGCCATGGGCCCCTCCGGTGCCGCGCGCTGCCGGGTTGAGCGTCGACTCCTTGAAGGCCAGCGCGGCCAGGTTGAGCCAGTCGATCTGCTGCGCCTCACCGTGTTTCTGCAGCACCGCCCGCAGTGCGGTCAGGCGCTGGCGATTCTTGCTGGCCAAGGGGTCGTGCACCCGGTACTGGCGGCGGTAGATGCGCTCGAACGCGGCGTCCTGGTTGTCCGGTGCGCGGTAGCCCTGCAGAAAGCGATCGACCGTGGCCTGCAACTGCGGCGCATCGGGCCTCACATACCAACGCATGGCTTGCGGCGCCCCCAGTTTTACGCGGCTGTCCAGGCGCAGGCGCGGCATCACCCGGGCCCAGCGCCGGGCGATCGGCTGCTCGACCACGGTCAGGTGATAGATGCCGGCCTGGACCATTTCCAGCACATCCTCCACCGCCAAGGTCGAGTCGACCCACTCCACCTTGATCGGCGCGCGCTTGCGCAGCGCCAGCTGCTGGTTGACCTGCTGGATCAAAGGGCCGGCCGCGCTGGCGCTGGTCAGGGCCACGGTACGCCCGGACAACTGCTCGACATGGCTGAAACTGCGCTCGCCCTTGCGCCCCACCAGCAGCAGCGGCACCTGGTCGAGCACTGGTGCGCTGCTGCTGACCCCGCGCACCACGGCGGGGTCGAGCAGCTCGCCCGGCGCGGCCAGGTCGCCCTCGCCACGGGCCAGGGCGCCCAGCAACTGCTCCTTGGCCCGCGGGATCAGCTTGAGCTGGATCTCCTGGCCGTCGGCGGCGCGGGCATTGAGGTAATGCTCCAGGGCACGCAAGCGATAGTATTCGATGCCGACCGGCTCGCCCTTGACCTCACCGGAGCTGTTGCGGCTCTGGTTGACCAGCACCCGCAGCACCTGGCTGGTGCGAATCTGTTGCAGGTCACGGACCTTGGCCGGCGCGATGTTCTGCTGCGGTCCCGGCACGCGCGCGTGGGCAGGCCCGGTCAAGGTCAGCCCAAGCATCAGCAGGAAAATGAGCCAGCATCGCTGCATGCGAAAACGTGTCCGTGGTCGGTGAGCGGCATCCATGGGGTTGCACCGCCAAGAGAGAAATGACGGCAAAAGACCACGGCAACAGCATGAAGTTCTTGGTTTTTTCAGAAAAACACGGTTTTTGCTATGCTGGCCGCCCCGCGGCACGAGATAGCACCATGCAACTGATCGATATCGGCGTCAACCTGACCAACAGCAGTTTCCACGACCAGCAGGCGGCAATCGTCGAGCGCGCCCTTGAGGCCGGGGTCACGCAGATGGTGCTGACGGGCACCAGCCTGGCGGTCAGCGAACAGGCGCTGGAGCTGTGCCAGCAACTGGATGCGAGCGGCGCGCACCTGTTCGCCACGGCAGGCGTACACCCTCATGATGCCAAAACCTGGGATGCCGGCAGCGAGCGCCAGTTGCGCCAGCTGTTGAGTGAACCACGTGTACGCGCCGTGGGTGAATGCGGCCTGGACTTCAACCGCGACTTCTCCCCTCGCCCGCTGCAGGAAAAAGCCCTGGAGGCACAACTGGCACTGGCTGCCGAGCTGCGTCTGCCGGTGTTCCTGCACGAACGCGACGCCAGCGAACGCCTGCTGGCGATCCTCAAGGATTACCGCGACCACCTGACCGGCGCAGTGGTGCACTGCTTTACCGGCGAGCGCGACGCGCTGTTCGCCTACCTGGACATGGACCTGCACATCGGTATTACCGGCTGGATCTGCGACGAACGCCGTGGCACCCATCTGCATCCGCTGGTGGGCAACATTGCCGAGGGGCGGCTGATGCTGGAGAGCGATGCGCCTTACCTGCTGCCGCGCAGCCTGCGGCCCAAGCCGAAGAACGGGCGCAACGAACCAGCGTTCCTGCCAGAGGTGTTGCGTGAAGTGGCCTTGCACCGGGGTGAGTCGACCGAACATACGGCGGCACATACCACGGCAACGGCGCGGGCGTTTTTCCAACTCCCCTGAACCCGACGCGTTCTCCTGTAGGAGCGGCCTTGTGTCGCGAAAGGGCCGCAACGCGGCCCCGGCAATCTATCCGCTGAAGCTGAAAACCTGGGGGCGCTTCGCACCCCTATCGCGACACAAGGCCGCTCCTACAAAAGCGCGGCAGTACTTGCGGCGGAATTTTCTTGATACACATCAAGAAAGGCCCTGGCTTGCGCAGGCACAATGATGGCACCTTGCCAATATTGTTCCCGCTCAACTCAGAGAAGACCTGCCCATGGGTGCCTGGCTTAGCAATGTTTCCCTGAAGTACAAGTTCTGGGCCGTCAACGCGGTGGCCTTTGTCACGACCTTGCTGCTGGTGCTCTATGCCGTGCACCTGGAGCAGCGCGCCCGCGCCGAGGCCGCGCAGGCCCAGGCGGCCGCGCAGGCGCAACTGCTTGCTGCCTGGCCGGCCGGCCAGCCGCTACCCCGCCCGGCCAATGTCATCAGCTGGTCGCCCGGGCAAACGCCCACCTTCGCGGGCGAACCCCTGGAGGCCCTGCGCAATGCCCAAGGCTGGGTCGAACTGCCTGCCGCCCGGCTCTTGGGCAACAACCCGCTACAGGGCGCGCAGGTACTGCGCAACGGTGATCAGCAAATGGCCGTGCTGGCCCAGTCGCCAAGCCTGCGCCAGGTGTTCTTCGACCGATTCAGCAACTACGCGGTATGCGTACTGATCCTGATGCTGGCCATGCTCGGCGCCTCGCAGTTGCTGATCCGCTTCCTGCTCAGCCAGCTCAACACCCTCAAGGATGTGATGCTGCACGTGGAAAAGACTGGCGACCTGTCGGCCCGCGTGCCGTTGGCCTGTGGTGACGAGGTCGGCCAGATGGCCGGGGCCTTCAATGCCATGCAGGCGACCTACCACCGCGTGGTCAGTACTGTCGCCCACACCGCTGCGCAACTGGACTCCGGTGCCGCGCGCCTGGCCGCGAGCATGAGCGACGTGCGCCACGGCATGCTCGGCCAGCAGAGCGAGACCGACCAGGCCGCTACCGCCATCAACGAAATGTCAGCAACGGTGCACCACATCGCCCAGCATGCCGGCGCCACCCGTGACCTGTCACAAACAGCCGACGCCCTGGCCGGTAGCGGCCAGGAGGTGGTCAGCCGGGTACAGGACTCGATCTCCGGGCTGTCCAGCGGCGTGCAGCAGACTGCCGAGATGATTCGTCAACTGGCCGAAGACAGTCAGAAGATCAATGGCGTGGTCAGTGTGATCCACAGCATCGCCGAGCAGACCAACCTGCTGGCGCTCAATGCCGCCATCGAAGCAGCGCGCGCCGGCGACCTGGGCCGCGGCTTTGCCGTGGTGGCCGATGAAGTGCGCAACCTGGCCAAGCGCGTGCAAAACTCCACCGACGAGATCACCACCATGGTTTCGGCCCTGCAGTCGGGCACCCGGGATGCAGTGGAGTTCATGCAGGAGAGCTCGTACAAGGCCGACGACTGCGTCCGCCAGGCCCAGGAGGCCGGCGAAGCACTGGCCGAGATTACCGGTGCCGTGGCGCAGATGCGCGAAAGCAACACCCAGATTGCCGTGGCAGCCGAGCAGCAAAGCCAGGTGGCCGAGGAAATGAACCGCGCCGTGGTGAGTATCCGCGATGTCACCGAACAGACCGTGCAACAGACCGTGGGCTCGGCAACCACCAGCAGCGAACTGGCAACCTTGGCCGGTGAACTGAACAAGGCCATTGGCCAGCTCAAGCTATAGTCACCATAGCCAGCCTCGATTGGCCCCCGCCTGGGGGGCGCACTAAGCTTTGGGCATGACCGAGAGGAAATGCCCATGAGCAAACGCCTGCCCAACCTGCCCGCCTGGCAATGGCGCGGCTACCACCACAATCACCGCCACCCGGCCAACCTGGTGCTGCACCTGATCGCCGTGCCTTTGTTCATCCTTGGCACGTTGCTGATTCTGTCCGGCCTGTTCGGCCTGGACCTGGGCCAGATTGCCGTTGGCATCATTGCGCTGATCGCCGGCCTGGGCCTGCAACGCCAGGGCCACCGACTGGAAGCCGAGCAACCCGAACCCTTCGCCAACCGCAAGGATGCCGTGCAACGCCTGCTGACCGAGCAGTTCATCACCTTTCCGCGCTTCTTGCTGAGCGGGGCCTGGTGGAAGGCCTGGCGGGAACGACACAAGCATCGCCATTGATGCTCCAATCACGCGCAATCTTTTGTAGGAGCGGCCTTGTGTCGCGAAAGGGCTGCGCAGCAGCCCCGGATTTACAGCTTCGCCGCGAAGATTGCCGGGGCCGCTTTGCGGCCCTTTCGCGACACAAGGCCGCTCCTACAGGAAAGCGTGCAGGCCTGCAGGTATCTGCTAGGCAAACACGGTAACCGTCTGCCGGCTCAAGGCCAGCAACTCGCCCTGCGCCGTCCTCAACGCAGCAGCAGCGTGCCCGTAACCATCCCGCGCATGCTCGGTTTCCACGCAATAACGGCACCAATCCAGGGTCGATAGCTGCGCCGTGGGCTGCATGAATTCTATGGTCCAGGTCAACGTACTGCCGGCAGCCGGCTGTTTGAGAAACGGCATCAGGCTTGGCGGCCAGGCATCGACCAGCGCCAGCAGGTGCGCCTCGTTGACCGGTTCTTCGGCCACCCCGCGCAAACGTACCCAACCGCCCATTTGCCGCGACTGATTGCCACTGAACGGCAATCCACCCACCGCCCAGCGCAAGGCCACATGCTGCATGAACTCCGGAGTAACGCCTTTGATATGGGGTAGCTCGGGAGCTGCATCGTCGAGCGCTTTCATTTCCTCGGCCGGCAAGGCTGGCACATCGACCACCGACGGCCGCCCTGCACCGAAATTGCCCTGCACCAGCGTCACTACCTGGCCGTCTTGAACGGCACGGCCCAGCAAGGTGCTGACAGCCTTGCCTTCACGCAGCACCTCTACATCGAAGCGGATTGGCACATCGGCCGCGGCTGGCGCCACAAAGCTGATGGCCAAAGAACGCACGGGGCGGTCATCGGAGATTTTCTGGCGCATGGCTTCATACACCATGGCCGCCATCAGCCCGCCAAAGGCGGCGCGCCCCTGGGCCCAGCTTGGCGGGACACATACAGCTTCGGGGTTGGCCCGCACGGCGTCGAGCAGTTGGTTGAAATTCATTGGCCGGCTCCTGCCTGCTGCGAATAAGGTCTGCCCATCCTAGCCAGCAAACCCATACCGATCAGCCCGCATTTCGGTCATTTTTCGGGCTTTCGCCGCGCCAACGCCCGCTGCAGTGCATCCAGCGTCGCATCCGAATGGCGCTCGGCCTCGTGCAATTCCTGCTCCCAGGCGACCTTGCACGGCGCCAGGTCGGCATGCTCGCGCGCCTGCAGCAGCCATTGCAGGCGATCATGCCAGTCACCCAAATCGCCCTGGGCCTGCTTCAGCAAGCGCCGCAACTGCTTGCCCGCATGGTCGAGCTGCGGATAGGCCTCATCGCCATAGCGCGCACGCTTGATCAGCAAACGCAAGCGGTGGCGGTCGTGGGCCGGGTCCTGCAGCGCCTGGTACAACTTGCGCCACTGCTTGACCAGGCGTTTGTCGATGCGCTTTTCCAGCGCCTTGACCAAGCCCTCGCGACCGGCTGCACGCATGAACAGCGGAAACGCGTCGACAATCGCCAGCACCCGCGTCAGCTCGGGGCTGGCGGCAACACTGGCGAATGTCCTGGCACGCCCTTCCAGGCGCCGCTGCCCGGCCTCGGCAAAACCATGCCCAATCAGTTCGGCCGCCAGCACCTCACGGTCGCGCAACGGCGTGGTGAGGGTACCCAACGACCTGGCGGCCTCCTCCAGCTGCTCCACCCCCGGCAGCCCACGCAGCGGCCGCAGCAGGCTGCGCAGGCGCCGCAGGGTGGTGCGCAAGTCATGCAAGGCCTCGCTGTCGGTATCGGCAGCCAGGCGCTCGCGGCAGGCCAGCAGGCGCACCTGCAAGGCCACTATCTGGGCAACCACGTGATCGAGCATGGCAGACATTGAAAGACGCTCCTTGGTCAGCGCCCGGCGCGAGACTCACGAATGTAGAAACGGGCCTTTTCGGCTTTTCTGGTACAGCTTTCATAACCTTCGAACTGCTGTTGGGTCTTGGCACCGGTCAGCAGCGACAAGGCCTTGGAGTAGCTCACGGCACCGGCAAAGCCTTCGGCCTTGGCCAGGTCCAGCTCCTTCCAGGCGGCATCCAGTTGGGTTGCGCAACTCTCGCGGTAGGCCGTCTTGCCCGCGCAGCCAGCAAGGGCCAAGGCAATCAGTGGAAGGCAGATCCAGGCTTTCATCGGTAATACCTCAATGGAAAAAACATTGGCTATTCGACGCCCCGGCAGCTGAAAAGTGCCCTGCCCAGCCAGCTTGGCCCAGCCAGTTTTATTACAGTAGCTCAGCACGATGCACATTGAAGCACAGGTGGCGATGGGTGCATTGTAGGACCATGGTTGCACTGGCCGGGGAATGTTCATGAGCAAACGCGTGGCACTGGTACTGGGATCGGGTGGAGCCCGGGGGTATGCACACATCGGCGTGATCGAGGAAATCGAGCGCCGCGGCTACGACATTGCCTGTATCGCCGGCTGCTCGATGGGTGCGGTGATCGGCGGCATCTATGCCGCCGGCAAGCTGGAAGACTACCGCAACTGGATCGAGAGCCTCGACTACCTGGATGTGTTGCGCCTGGTCGATGTCAGCTTTCGCCTCGGCGCAATTCGCGGCGACAAGGTGTTCGGGCAAATCCGCAAGATCGTCGGCGAGATCAACATCGAGCAATTGCGCATCCCCTACACTGCGGTTGCAGCCGACCTCACCAACCAGCAGGAAATCTGGTTCCAGGAGGGCTGCCTGCACCAGGCCATGCGCGCCTCGGCAGCCATCCCCAGCCTGTTCACCCCGGTGATGCAAGGCAACCGCATGCTGGTCGACGGCGGCATCCTTAACCCGCTGCCGATCGTGCCGGTGGTGTCCAGCCACTGCGACCTGATCATCGCAGTCAACCTCAATGCCACCAACCAGAAGCAGTACCAGCTACCAGTGATCGAACGCCCAGCGGCGTTCAAGATGCGTTTCGATGCGCTACTCAGTTCGCTGGGTTCGCGCTTGCCGTTCCGGCGCAAGCCGGCGGAGGAGCTGATACGTATCGAGCAGGAAATCGTCGCCGAAGGGCTGGCGCCGCCTAACCCGTGGCTGACCGATGCCGCCAACCCGGAAGGCCAGCAACCGGCGGCGGCACCGGAGCGCGAGGGTGCGCCAAAGTCTGCGACCGGCTCGTTCATCATCGACAACGTGGGGCCCGCTTCGCTGCTGGACTTGATCAACCAGAGCTTCGAGGTCATGCAGACCTCGTTGGCACAGTACAAGATCGCAGGCTATCCACCGGATGTGCTGATCAACGTGCCCAAACGAGTGTGCCGGTTTTTCGAGTTCTACAAGGCGCCGGAGCTGATTGCCCTGGGGCGGGAGATTGCGCGGGATACGCTGGATATCCATGAAGGGGTGAAACGCTAACATGGCCTGTACTGGCCTCATTGCCGGCATCGACGTCAAGACATGCGAAGCACATGTAGGAGCAGCCTTGCGCTGCGAAGAGGCCATCAGGGCCGAAGAGAATCTATTGCCCTGCTGGCCTCTTCGCAGCGCAAGGCTGCTCCTACAGGGGTATCGAACAGGCCTAAAGCGCGGCGATGAGCAACAGAAACGAAACAGGCCGCTCAAGGCGGCCTGTTCGTTCATGCATCCATCACCTTAGTAGCGGGTGATGTCCGCCTTGGCTTCCAGCTGCTTGCGGTATGCCGCGAAGTCCTGCTGGCCAGCACGCGATGCGAGGTAGCGGCGGATCTGCTGCTTCTCTTCGTCGGTGGCAGCAGCGCCTTCGTTGACACCCTTGAGCTGCAGTACCACCAGGCTACCGTCACGCAGCACGACGCTGCCATAAACCGGCTTGTCCTTGGCCTGTGGCTTGCCCAGGCGGAACAGCGCCTGCAGCTCGGCCGGGTCGATACCGTCCTCGCCGCGGGTAACTGCTTCATAGGCCTTCCAGCCCTGCCCTTCGTGCACACTGCCCGCTGCGATGGAACCGTCACGCAGGCCGGCAATCAGCTTGTCCGCCTTGGCCTTGAGCTCGGCAGTTGCCTTCTCCTTGGCCAGGTGCTCGCTGATGTTCTTGGCCACGGCTTCCAGCGGCAGCTGCTCAGGCTTGCGGTGCTCCTTGACGCGCAGCACCACGGTGGTTTCCGGGTCGAGCTCGATGGCGGTGCTGTTGGCACCCTCCTCCAGCACTTCTTCGGAGAATGCGGCCTGCACGACCGAACGGTTGGCAGTGATGCCTTCGCCACCCTCGCGGCCGAACGCTGCGGAGGTTTGCACCTTCAGGTTCAGGTCCTGGGCCGGCTGGGCCAGGTCGGAAGCCTCGTAGGCAGCATCCTGCAGCTGCTTACTGGCATCTACGTAACGCTGCTCGACCAGCGGGATCTTCAGGTCACGGGTCAGCTTGTCCTTCAGGCTGGCGAAGCTCGGCACTTCCGGCGCCTGCACGCCCAGCAGCTTGATAAGGTGGTAGCCGAACTCGGTGCGAACCGGCGCCGAGACCTGACCGTCCTGCAGCTTGTACAGCGCATCCTCGAACGCCGGGTCGTAAACGCCCGGGCCGGCGAAGCCAAGGTCACCGCCGCTATTGGCCGAACCAGGGTCCTGGGAGAACTCCTTGGCCAGCGCGGCAAAGTCTTCGCCCTTGGCCAGGCGCTGCTCGATCTCTTCGGCGCGGGCCTTGGCCTGGGCGTCGGTGACCTTGTCGTTGACCTCGATGAGGATGTGCGCGGCATGGCGCTGCTCGGCGAGGTTGGCGATTTCCTTCTCGTACTGGGCCTTGAGCTCTTCGTCGGTCACCTTGACCTGATCGAAGAACGCCGACTTCTTCAGCTCGATGTAGTCGATCACCACCTGGTCTGGCGACATGAACTCCTTGGCGTGCTGGTCGTAGTGCGCCTTGATCTCTTCATCGCTGACCTTGACCGCGGCCGGGTCGGCCTTGAAGGTCAGGGAAGCGAAGTCACGGGTCTGCTTCTCGAGGCGGGCAAAGGCATCGACCTGCTGGTCGGTCACGAAGCTGCTGCCGGCCAGGCCGGTGCGCAGCTGGCCGATGAGCATTTCCTCGGCAAGCATGTCGCGGAACTGCATGCGGCCATAGCCCATCTGGCGAATGACCTGGTCAAAACGGTCGGCACTGAACTTGCCGTCCACCTGAAACTCCGGCGTCTGCAGGATCACCTGGTCCAGTGCGGCCTCGGAGAAGGCGAATTTGGCATCTTCGGCGCCTTGCAGCAGCAGCTTGCGGCTGATCAGCCCCTTCAGTGCCTCTTCGCGCAGCAATTTGTCATCCAGCAGCGCCGGGTCGAAATCCTTGCCCAACTGTTGCATCAGCTGACGGCGCTGCATGTCGGCCGCCTGGCTCAGCTCGTTCTGGCTGATGGTCTGGCCGTTCACCTTGGCGGCGTCCTGGCTATGGGTGGCGGCCTGGAAAATGGCTTCGAAGCCGGTCAACGCCATCAACACGACGATAAGGCCGATGATGGTCTTGGCAATCCAACCTTGTGAATTGTCCCTGATATTTTGCAGCATGCGTCCCCCAGAAACGGCTGTACCACTGCGTCGACAACCGCGGAGCGTGGGTAGAAACCTGATAAAAGAAAGGCGCATCCGAGGATGCGCCTTTTCTTAGCAAACGTGTCAGGCGGGAACGTTTGCGCCCCGCCATCACCGTGCTCGGACCTGGCCAGGCCGGGTCCGGCTGAAAGAGACGACTTAGTTGACGGCGTCTTTCAGGCCTTTGCCAGCCTTGAAGCCTGGAACCTTGGCGGCAGCGATCTTGATCGCGTTACCGGTTTGCGGGTTGCGGCCGGTGCGCTCTGCACGCTCCTTGACCGAGAAGGTACCGAAGCCAACCAGTACCACATCGTCACCTTGCTTCAGGGCGCCGGTGACGGATTCGATGACTGCGTCCAGCGCACGGCCGGCTACAGCTTTCGGGATGTCAGCAGATGCGGCGATAGCGTCAATCAGTTCCGACTTGTTCACTCTAAGTCCCCTTATTTCTCTATTGAGTTTGTTTCTAAGTATGTAATGAAAAGCTTATGAAACGTGCGCTGGGTGGCCTGATGACAATAGCGTGCCGCTTTATAGCAAGGCCCCGAAAAAACTGTCAAGGAAAGCCCCCCAGCCAAAAACTACTAGTGCGTGCTAATTCTTTCCTTAGCATCGCCGTCGCGCTTTTCATCTTTCGCGACAATCTCCGGAGCCACATCTGGCAAGGGCTCCGGGGCGTATTGCAGCGCAATTTGCAGGACTTCGTCAATCCATTTGACTGGTTTGATCTGCAGATCCTGTTTGATATTTTCCGGAATCTCCTTCAGATCGCGAACATTCTCCTCGGGAATGATCACCGTCTTGATCCCGCCACGGTGTGCCGCCAGCAGTTTTTCCTTCAACCCGCCAATGGCCAGCACCTGGCCACGCAGGGTGATTTCGCCGGTCATGGCCACATCGGCACGTACCGGAATCTGCGTCAGCGCCGACACCAGCGCGGTGCACATGCCGATACCGGCACTTGGGCCATCCTTCGGCGTGGCGCCTTCAGGCATGTGGATATGCACGTCGTGCTTCTCGTGGAAGTCGGCGGCGATACCCAGGCTGCGGGCACGGCTGCGCACCACAGTCTGCGCGGCGGTGATCGACTCGACCATGACGTCGCCCAGCGAGCCGGTCTTGATCAGCTGGCCCTTGCCGGGGATGACCACGGCTTCGATGGTCAGCAGTTCGCCGCCCACCTGGGTCCAGGCCAGGCCGGTAACCTGGCCGATCTGGTCCTGCTGCTCGGCCAGGCCGTAGCGGAACTTGCGCACGCCGAGCAGGTGCTCCAACTGCTCGCTGGCTACCTTGACCTTGACCTGCTTCTGCCCGGTATGTTCCTTGACCACCTTGCGGCAGACTTTGGCGATTTGCCGCTCCAGGCCGCGCACACCGGCTTCGCGGGTGTAGAAGCGGATGATGTCGCGGATCGCCGAGACATCGACTTCCAGCTCGTCCTTCTTCAAGCCGTTGGCCTTGACCTGCTTGGGCACCAGGTACTTGACCGCGATGTTGATCTTCTCGTCCTCGGTGTAGCCCGGCAGGCGGATGACTTCCATCCGGTCGAGCAGCGCCGGCGGGATGTTCATCGAGTTCGAGGTGCACAGGAACATCACGTCCGAGAGGTCGTAGTCGACCTCCAGGTAGTGGTCGTTGAAGTTGTGGTTCTGCTCCGGGTCGAGCACCTCGAGCAGTGCCGAGGCCGGGTCGCCACGCATGTCGCTGCCCATCTTGTCGATTTCGTCCAGCAGGAACAGCGGGTTGCGCACCCCCACCTTGGTCATCTTCTGGATCAGGCGGCCAGGCATGGAACCGATGTAGGTACGGCGGTGACCACGGATCTCAGCCTCGTCACGCACACCACCCAGGGCCATGCGCACGAACTTGCGATTGGTGGCAGCGGCGATCGACTCGGCCAGCGAGGTCTTGCCGACGCCGGGTGGGCCAACCAGGCACAGTACCGGGCCGCGGATCTTCTTGACGCGCTTTTGCACGGCAAGATACTCGAGGATGCGTTCCTTGACCTCTTCCAGGCCGTAGTGGTCGGCATCGAGGATTTCCTCGGCCTTGGCCAGGTCCAGACGCACCTTGCTCTGGGCCTTCCACGGCACCTGCACCAGCCAGTCGAGATAGGAACGGACCACAGTGGCCTCGGCCGACATCGGCGACATCTGCTTGAGCTTGTTCAGCTCGGCCTGGGCCTTGGCCAGTGCGTCCTTGGGCAGGCCAGCGGCTTCGATGCGCTTTTTCAGCTCTTCGACTTCGTTGTGGCCTTCGTCGCCATCACCGAGTTCCTTCTGAATGGCCTTCATCTGCTCGTTCAGGTAGTACTCGCGCTGGCTGCGCTCCATCTGCTTCTTGACCCGACCGCGAATGCGCTTTTCGACCTGCAGCAGGTCGATTTCGGCATCCAGCAGCGCCAGTACGTGCTCGACACGGGTCGGCAGGTCGACGATTTCGAGAATTTCCTGTTTCTGCTCGATCTTCAGGGCCATGTGTGCGGCCATGGTGTCGACCAGGCGCCCTGGCTCTTCGATGCTGTTCAGCGACGACAGCACTTCGGCTGGGACTTTCTTGCCCAGTTGCACGTATTGCTCGAACTGCGACAGCAGCGTGCGCACGAACACTTCCGACTCGCGCTCGGCGGCGTCGACTTCGTCGATCAGGGAAACTTCGGCACGGATGTGCCCTTCTACTTCGCTGAAACGCTCCACGGCGCCGCGTTGCTCGCCCTCGACCAGCACCTTGACGGTACCATCGGGCAGTTTCAGCAATTGCAGCACGGTGGCAACGGTACCGACGCGGTACAGGGCGTCTTCGCCCGGATCATCGTCGGCCGGGTTTTTCTGGGCCAGCAGAAGAATCTGCTTTTCGCCCGTCATCGCCGCCTCAAGGGCTTCGATGGACTTTTCGCGCCCCACGAACAGCGGGATGACCATGTGCGGGTAAACAACGACATCGCGCAATGGCAAAAGAGGCAAGTCGAGGGTGGTCTTCATGATTTCGCCTCTACAGCGGCCTTATGGCCGGAAACCGGTGGAAATGATGCTTGGACCTAATGTGGGGGCAGGCTTGGGAAATTACAAGCGCTAGCGCAGGAAAAGCAGAAAGGGGCCCGTAGGCCCCTTCTTGCTTGCAACCGTCAACCAGCCATTGCCTGGATCAGGCGTCCGGCGCGGCCTTGGCTTGCGGCTCGCTGTTTTCGTAGATCATCAGCGGCTGCGAAGTGCCATCGATGACGCTCTCGTCGATCACCACCTTGCTGACATCCTTCTTCGAAGGAATCTCGTACATGGTGTCGAGCAACACGCCTTCGAGGATCGAACGCAGGCCACGGGCGCCGGTCTTGCGCTCCAGGGCCTTGCGCGCCACGGCCTTGAGCGCATCGCTGCGGAACTCGAGGTCGACGTTTTCCATCTCGAACAGCTTGGCATACTGCTTGGTCAGGGCGTTCTTCGGCTCGGTGAGGATCTGCATCAGCGCGGCCTCGTCCAGCTCGTCGAGGGTTGCCAGCACCGGCAGGCGGCCGACGAATTCCGGGATCAGGCCAAACTTGACCAGATCGTCCGGCTCGACCTCACGCAGGGACTCGCCAACCTTCTTGCCCTCTTCCTTGCTGCGTACTTCGGCGCCAAAACCGATGCCACCCTTGGTGGAGCGGTTCTGGATGACCTTTTCCAGGCCCGAGAAGGCACCACCGCAGATGAACAGGATGTTGCGGGTATCGACCTGCAGGAATTCCTGTTGCGGGTGTTTGCGGCCGCCTTGCGGCGGAACCGAGGCCACGGTGCCTTCGATCAGCTTCAGCAGTGCCTGCTGCACGCCCTCGCCCGATACGTCACGGGTGATGGACGGGTTGTCCGACTTGCGCGAAATCTTGTCGATCTCGTCGATGTAGACGATGCCCATCTGGGCCTTTTCCACGTCGTAGTCGCACTTCTGCAACAGCTTCTGGATGATGTTCTCGACGTCCTCACCCACGTAACCGGCTTCGGTCAGGGTGGTGGCGTCAGCAATGGTGAACGGTACGTTCAACAGGCGTGCAAGGGTTTCGGCGAGCAGGGTCTTGCCCGAGCCGGTTGGCCCGATGAGCAGGATATTGCTCTTGCCGAGTTCGACTTCGTCACCCTTCTTGTCACGCTGGTTCAGGCGCTTGTAGTGGTTGTACACCGCTACGGCAAGCACCTTCTTCGCGCGTTCCTGACCAATGACGTACTGGTCCAGGATACCGCTGATTTCTTTCGGCGAAGGCAATTTGTGCGCGCTGCTCTCGGCCTGGGCTTCCTGCACCTCCTCACGGATGATGTCGTTGCACAGGTCGACGCACTCGTCGCAGATAAATACCGAGGGCCCGGCAATCAGTTTGCGCACTTCGTGCTGGCTTTTGCCGCAGAAGGAGCAATAAAGCAATTTGCCGCTGTCCTCGCCGTTACGGGTGTCAGTCATTCGATCGATCCAATCCGGTAGGCTTGCAACACAAGATGAAGGCAATTGCGGGCTTTTTCAAGTCCGCAGGTAGGCGCTTTCCGCGCCTACCTGCTCTGGCACCCCGGTTCAGGAGGCCAGTTGCCGCTTGTCGTAGACCGAGTCGATCAGGCCGTACTCGGCCGCGCGCGAGGCGCTCATGAAGTTGTCACGTTCAGTGTCGCGCTTGATGGTCTCGAGATCCTGGCCGGTGTGGTAGGCCAGCAGCTCGTTCAGGCGGGCCTTGATATTGAGGATTTCCTGGGCGTGGATCTCGATATCGGTGGCCTGACCCTGGAAGCCGCCCAGCGGCTGGTGGATCATCACGCGCGAGTTGGGCAGGCAGTGACGCTTGCCCTTGGCACCAGCAGCCAGCAGGAAGGCGCCCATGCTGCAGGCCTGGCCGATGCAGATGGTCGAGACGTCCGGCTTGATGAACTGCATGGTGTCGTAGATCGACATGCCGGCGGTTACGGAACCGCCCGGCGAGTTGATGTACAGATGGATATCCTTGTCCGGGTTTTCCGCTTCAAGGAACAGCAGTTGCGCAACGACGAGGTTGGCCATGTAGTCCTCTACCGGGCCAACCAGGAAGATCACACGCTCCTTCAACAGGCGCGAGTAGATGTCGTAAGCGCGTTCGCCACGGGCGGACTGCTCGATAACCATCGGGACCAGACCGCCTGCGGCCTGGATGTCAGAGCTCTGCTGAATATAAGAATTGCGGGACATGTCCTGCGCTCACTCCCAAATAGTCATGGCTTGAATACGCACAAGCCAGCTCGAAGGCTGGCTTGTGGGGGTTTCCTACGAGAGAAGCCTGTTACTCAGCGGCGGCTGGAGCCTGTGCTGGTTTAACGGCATCTTCGTACGAGACCGACTTGTCGGTCACAGTCGCTTTCTGCAGAACAGTATCTACAACTTGTTCTTCCAGCACAACCGAACGGACTTCGTTCAGTTGCTGGTCGTTCTTGTAGTACCAGGCGATGACCTGCTCAGGCTCTTGGTAAGCCGAAGCCATTTCTTCGATCATTTCGCGAACCTTGCCTTCGTCCGGCTTCAGTTCGAACTGCTTGACCACTTCGGCCACGATCAGACCCAGGACTACACGGCGCTTGGCTTGTTCTTCGAACAGTTCGGCCGGCAGCTGCTCAGGCTTGATGTTGCCACCGAACTGCTGAACAGCCTGCACGCGCAGACGGTTGACTTCGTTTTCCAGCAGGGCTTTCGGTACTTCGATCGGGTTGGCAGCCAGCAGACCGTCCATGACCTGATTCTTCACCTTGGCCTTGATGGCCTGGCGCAGTTCACGCTCCATGTTCTTGCGAACTTCGGTGCGGAAGCCTTCCAGGGTCGATTCCTTGATGCCGAACTGGGCGAAGAACTCTTCGTTCAGCTCTGGCAGCACAGGAGCGGCAACGCTGTTGACGGTGATGGTGAACTCGGCGGCTTTGCCAGCCAGGTCCAGGTTCTGGTAGTCCTCTGGGAAGGTCACGTTAACAACGCGCTCTTCGCCAGCCTTGGCGCCAACCAGGCCGTCTTCGAAGCCTGGGATCATGCGGCCGGAGCCCAGTACCAGCTGGGTGCCCTTGGCCGAACCACCGGCGAACACTTCACCGTCGACCTTGCCGACGAAGTCGATGTTGACCTGGTCGTCGTTCTGCGCGGCACGCTCGACGGCCTCGAAGCGGGTGTTCTGCTTGCGCAGCACTTCCAGCATGTTGTCCAGGTCGGCATCAGCCACTTCGGCGCTCAGGCGCTCGACGCTGATCGACTCGAGGCCGCCAACGGTGAACTCCGGGAACACTTCGAAGATGGCGACGAACTCCAGGTCCTTGCCCTTCTCGAAGGACTTCGGCTCTACCGCAGGGGCGCCAGCCGGGTTCAGCTTCTGCTCGACGATGGCTTCGTAGAAGGAAGCCTGGACGAGGTCACCGAACGCCTCTTGACGGGCATCGGCTTCGAAACGCTGACGAATCACGCTCATCGGCACTTTGCCTGGGCGGAAGCCGGCAACCTTGGCGCGCTTGGCAGTCTGTTGCAGACGCTTGTTGACTTCGTTCTCGACGCGCTCGGCCGGAACGGCGATGGTCATGCGGCGCTCGAGAGCGGAAGTGTTTTCAACAGAAACTTGCATGGATATTCCTCGTTGCACAGACGTTAGCCGGCGTTAGCCCGACTCCAGAATCAAGGGCAAGCATTCTAGTGAGTCGCGCAGCAGAAGTCACCCCACTCGGGACGACGAGAAACCACGCCGGTCGATTAACTTTCAAGGCCCGTACGACATAACGCCGAGCCTGCTTCAATGGGGCCGCACGACGCCACCAGGCGACCTGCAGCCGAAATACCTTGTCAAACAACTGCCACCAACGAATTCGCTTCCTTTATTCAGGTTCGATTTCGTTGAACTGGCAGTACTCCTCCCACTCCATCCCCAGCGCCTCGGCTACCTCGCGGTGCGTCTCCAGGCGCATGGCCTGCAGCTGCTCGGGGGTTTCGGCGATCAGTTGCAGGGCCAGCTCCCAAGGCTGGATACCCAGCTCCTCGGCCGCATCCTCGAACGCCCACTCGATCTGCTGGGCCTGCTCGCGCGCATCCAGCTCACGGATCTCTTCGAGCAGCTGCGGGTTGGCCTCGGCAAAGCGCTGTAGCGCCAGGGCCTGACGGCCTTCTTTTGCGATCATCGGGTTGTTCCTCTGCCGGCCAAATGGGCCAGTGTTTCAACCGGCTGAAATCTAACAGCTTTTATTGGGGTGTCACCAGAGGATTGCAAGGGCCGGGATCGATTGATTTGCAACCCGGCGAACACTCCTACAGCACTGCGGGAAACACGCTATGGCACAAGCGATTGCCCTGCGCTTGAATGGAGCACCTTTTTTGGTACACTTCCATGGGCAGGAACACGACAACACTAGATGTCCGCTTCTTTCGCACCGAAGCCGGCAATGAGCCTGTACGCGAATGGTTGACCTCACTCCCCCGCACCCACAAATACCTGATTGGAACCGAGATCAAGACAATACAAATCGGATGGCCGCTAGGCATGCCCATTGTCAGGAAGCTCGGGAAAGGCCTATGGGAGGCCAGGGTCAACCTTGAGAACACGATCGCCCGGGTACTTTTTACCGTGGATGGAAACACCATGATCCTGCTTCACGGCTTCATCAAGAAGAGCCAGAAAACACCAGCGCCGGACCTGGCCGCCGCCAGGCAGCGCCAAGCCGCCATAAAGAGGCACAAGCAATGACCATACATATCGGCTCCGACTTCGACGACTTCCTGGCAAGCGAGGACCTTGCAGAGGAGGTATCCGCAGCCGCCCTGAAGCGCGTGATCGCCTGGCAGATCGCCGAGGCCATGAAAGCGCAGAAGATCAGCAAGAAGGCATTGGCCGAGCGCATGCACACCAGTCGCACCGCGGTTGACCGGGCGCTCGACCAGAACGACTCAGGCATGACACTGGCAACCCTGGCCAGCGCAGCGCGCGCCCTCGGGCATCGCGTAGAGGTGCGCCTGATACCGGAAAACAGCCCTGCCCTCGCCTGAGCGCAGCGCCGCCAGATCAGGGCGCAAAACAAAAAGGCGCCCGATCTCACGATCAAGGCGCCTTCAAAGAATATGGGGTGGACGATGGGAATCGAACCCACGACAACTGGAATCACAATCCAGCGCTCTACCAACTGAGCTACGCCCACCATATTGCGGTCTTGCGATGTTGCAGTACAACCTTACAGAAGCATGGTGCGGACGAAGAGACTCGAACTCTTACAGCTTGCGCCGCTGGAACCTAAATCCAGTGTGTCTACCAATTTCACCACGTCCGCGTAACGCTTAAAACAAAGGCGCCAGATGCTATCGAGGCGCCTTTGAAGAATATGGGGTGGACGATGGGAATCGAACCCACGACAACTGGAATCACAATCCAGCGCTCTACCAACTGAGCTACGCCCACCATATTGCATTACAGCCTACTTGCTTGCCAAAGCTGCCTAAATGGCGCACCCGGCAGGACTCGAACCTGCGACCATCCGCTTAGAAGGCGGATGCTCTATCCAGCTGAGCTACGGGCGCTTAAGCTTGAAGCCTAACCGAACGAGACCTTTAACAGGTAACTGCTAAACCACTCATTCTGCCCGACTTCGCCAACCAGTGCTAGGCTGTGCCCGACAAGTGCGGCGAATCTTATAGGCGAGCCTGAAAGTCGTCAACACCTTTCTCAAAAAAATTTAAATTATTTAAGGGCTTAGGGGATTTGCCCGACCACCCGCCTTTGCCCTTGGCCCATGTCGTGCGAGAATGCGCCCTCTTTAATTGTTTCCTTCTCGATGGTTAATCACGCGTCTATGACTGCACACCTAATCGATGGCAAGGCGATCGCCGCCAGCCTGCGCCAGCAGATCGCTCAACGTGTCGTGGAGCGTCGCCAGCAAGGCCTGCGTACGCCGGGCCTGGCGGTGATCCTGGTCGGCACCGACCCCGCCTCCCAAGTCTATGTCTCGCACAAGCGCAAGGACTGCGAAGAGGTCGGCTTCATTTCGCAGGCGTTCGACCTGCCCAGCGAAACCACGCAGCAGGCCCTGACCGAGCTGATCGACCGCCTCAATGACGATCCGGCCGTCGACGGTATCCTGCTGCAGTTGCCGCTGCCGGCGCACCTGGACGCCTCGCTGCTGCTCGAGCGCATCCGCCCGGACAAGGACGTGGATGGCTTCCACCCGTACAACATCGGTCGTCTGGCCCAGCGCATCCCGCTGCTGCGCCCGTGCACACCGAAGGGCATCATGACCCTGCTGGAAAGCACCGGCCAGGACCTGTACGGCATGAACGCGGTCATCGTCGGCGCGTCCAACATCGTTGGTCGCCCGATGGCCATGGAGCTGCTGCTGGCCGGCTGCACCGTGACCGTCTGCCACCGCTTCACCAAGGACCTCCCCGGCCATGTCGGCCGCGCCGACCTGGTGGTAGTGGCCGCAGGCAAGCCTGGCCTGGTCAAGGGTGAATGGATCAAGGAAGGTGCCATCGTTATCGACGTGGGCATCAACCGCCAGGAAGACGGCAAGCTGGTCGGCGACGTGGTCTACGAGACCGCCCTGCCGCGCGCCGGCTGGATCACGCCGGTGCCGGGCGGCGTCGGGCCGATGACCCGCGCATGCCTGCTGGAGAACACGCTGTATGCGGCTGAAGAGCTGCACAGGTAAGACCGCGTGATATGAAAACGGCACCTCTGGCAGGTGCCGTTTTTTTTGCCCGTAAACTATGCACCGCGCCGGCTTCTTCGCGGGCTTGCCCGCTCCCACAAGTACTGCGCCGCTCTCAAGATGCGCGGGGTACCTGTGGGAAGAAGCCAGCGCGGTGCTCAGCCGATCACTTCCTGGCCGCCTCCCACGACTTCAGCAGTTCGTTGTAGCTGACTGTCTCGCCCTTGGGCTTTTCGTTGGCCAGTTTCGGTTTCGGCGCCCCAGGCTGGTCGAACCAGTATTGGGCATCCTTCTCCGGGTTCAGCTTCGGTGCGCAGGTGGCCTGGGCGTTGGACCGCTGCAAGCGCTCCATCATCCGGTCCTGGTCGCGGGCCAGGCCGTCCAGCGCTTCCTGCGGGGTCTTCTCGCCACTGGCCACTTCGGCGATGTGGCTCCACCACAACTGCGCCAACCGCGGGTAGTCCGGCACGTTGGTGCCGGTCGGTGTCCACTGTACCCGCGCCGGGCTGCGGTAGAACTCCACCAGCCCGCCCAGCTTGGGCGCCAGCTCGGTCATGGCCTGGGAGTTGATGTCCGATTCGCGAATCGGCGTGAGGCCGACGATGGTCTTTTTCAGCGACACGGTCTTGGAGGTGACGAACTGGGCGTACAGCCACGCAGCCAGGCGTTGCTTCTCGGGGGTGGACTTGAAGAAGGTCCACGAACCGGTGTCCTGGTAGCCCAGCTTCATCCCCTCCTCCCAGTACGGCCCCTTCGGCGAAGGCGCCATGCGCCACTTCGGCGTGCCGTCGGCATTCACCACCGGCAGACCGGGCTTGGTCATGTCGGCGGTAAACGCGGTGTACCAGAAGATCTGCTGGGCGATGTTGCCCTGGGCCGGCACCGGGCCGGCTTCGGAGAAGGTCATGCCCTGGGCTTCCTTGGGCGCATAGGCACGCATCCAGTCCACGTATTTCTGCGTGGCATACACGGCAGCCGGGCCGTTGGTGTCGCCGCCACGGGTCACGCTGGACCCCACCGGATGGCAGTCCTCCACGCGAATGCCCCATTCGTCCACCGGCAGACCATTGGGCAAACCTTTGTCGCCGCCACCCGCCATGGAGAACCAGGCATCGGTGAAGCGCCAGCCCAGTGACGGGTCTTTCTTGCCGTAGTCCATGTGGCCATAGACGCGTTTACCGTCGATTTCCTTGACGTCTTCGGTAAAGAACCTGGCAATGTCCTCGTAGGCTGACCAGTTCACCGGCACACCAAGTTCGTAGCCGTATTTTTCCTTGAACCTGGCCTTCAGTTCGGGCCGCTCGAACCAGTCAGCACGGAACCAGTAGAGGTTGGCGAACTGCTGGTCCGGCAGCTGGTAGACCTTGCCATCCGGCGCGGTGGTGAAGGAAATGCCGATGAAGTCCTTCAGGTCCAGGGTCGGCGAGGTGTAGTCCTTGCCTTCGTTGGCCATCAGGTCGGTGATCGATTCCACCTTGCCGTAGCGAAAGTGCGTACCGATCAGGTCGGAGTCGTTGACCCAGCCGTCATAGATGTTCTTGTCCGACTGCATCTGTGTCTGCAGCTTTTCCACCACGTCGCCTTCCTGCAGCAGGTCGTGGGTCAGCTGTATACCGGTGATCTCGCTGAAGGCCTTGGCCAGCACCTTGGACTCGTATTCATGGGTGGTGATGGTTTCCGACACCACGTTGATCTTCATGCCACGGAACGGTTCGGCAGCCTTGATGAACCACTTCAACTCGGCCAACTGCTGTTCAGGGGTAAGGGTCGAAGGCTTGAACTCACTGCCGAGCCACTTCCTTGCCGCATCCTCGTACTGGTCGGCCCAGGCTGTGCCCTGCACGCTGGCCAGTACCAGCAACGCGGCCAGGGTCAAATGTCGCCTGTTGTACTTGTTGTCGAACATTGTGATCTCCCGTTTCAGTTATCCCACAGGGCCGCTCGCTCAGCCCCAGCGCAGCACCACCACCAGCCACGCCAGCGACAGCAGCGAGGCCACCCACAATGGCCACTCGCTGACGCCAACCACCAGCAAATGCAGGTAGGCGCTGGCCAGCAGGCCGATGAACAAACGGTCGCCACGGCTGGTGACCAGCGGCAGGAAGCCGCGTCGCTCCACGCAGGGGCGGCGCAGTTCGAGCAGGGTCATGCCCAGCAGCAGCACACCAACGGCGGCGAAGAACAGCGCCGTCGGCAAGGTCCAGGCCATCCACTCCATGCCTTGCCCTCCTCACACTCGGCCCAGGGCGAAGCCCTTGGCCACATGGTTGCGCACGAACCAGATCACCAGCATGCCCGGCAAGATGGTCAGTACCCCCGCCGCCGCCAGTACCCCCCAATCTATGCCCGAGGCAGACACGGTACGGGTCATCACCGCGGCGATCGGCTTGGCATTCACCGAGGTGAGGGTGCGCGCCAGCAGCAGCTCCACCCAGGAGAACATGAAACAGAAAAACGCCGTCACGCCGATGCCGGAGCCAATCAGCGGAATGAAGATCTTCACGAAGAAGCGTGGGAAGCTGTAGCCGTCGATATAGGCCGTTTCGTCGATCTCCTTCGGCACACCAGACATGAACCCCTCGAGGATCCACACTGCCAGCGGCACGTTGAACAGGCAGTGGGCCAGGGCCACGGCGATATGGGTATCGAACAGGCCGATCGACGAATACAGCTGGAAGAACGGCAGCAGGAACACCGCTGGTGGCGCCATGCGGTTGGTCAGCAGCCAGAAGAACAGGTGCCGGTCACCGAGGAAGCGGTAACGCGAGAAGGCATATGCCGCTGGCAGCGCCACTAGCAGCGAAATCAGCGTGTTCAGGCACACGTAGTACAGCGAATTGATGTAGCCGCTGTACCAGCTGGCATCGGTGAAGATCACCCGGTAGTTGTCGAGGGTGAACGCCTGTGGCCACAGGGTCAGGCCGCCGAGGATCTCGGTGTTGCTCTTGAACGACATGTTCAGCAGCCAGTAGATCGGCACCAGCAGGAAGAAGAAGTACAGCAGCAGGGCCAGCGATTTGCGCGTGCTCATGGCCTAGTCCTTGTCGGCATGGGTCATGGCTGTGTAGAACAGCCAAGAAACCAGCAGGATGATCAGGAAGTACACCAGCGAGAACGCCGCCGCCGGGCCCAGGTCGAACTGCCCCACGGCCATGCGCGTGAGGGTCTGGCTGAGGAAGGTGGTGGCGTTGCCGGGCCCGCCACCGGTCAGCACGAAGGGCTCGGTGTAGATCATGAAGCTGTCCATGAAGCGCAGCATCACCGCGATCAGCAGCACGTTCTTCAGCTTGGGCAACTGGATATGGCGGAACACCGCCCAGCCCGAGGCGCGGTCGATGCGCGCAGCCTGGTAGTACACGTCGGGGATGGCGCGCAGCCCCGAGTAACAGAGCAACGCCACCAGCGATGTCCAGTGCCACACGTCCATCACCAGCACGGTCAGCCAGGCGTCGAACGGGTCGCCGGCGTAGTTGTAGCTGACCCCGAGCTTGGCCAGGGTAGCGCCGAGCAGGCCGATGTCGGCCCGGCCGAAAATCTGCCAGATGGTGCCGACCACGTTCCACGGGATCAGCAACGGGATGGCCATGACGATCAGGCACACCGAGGCCAAGCGCCCCTTGGTCGGCATGGTCAGGGCAATGGCGATACCCAGCGGGATTTCGATCAGCAGCACGCAGGCGGAATAGATGAACTGACGCAGCAGCGCATCGTGCAGCGCCGGGTCGCGCAGCACCTGACGGTACCAGTCGGCGCCGACGAAGTAGCGGTTGGACTGGTCGAAGATGTCCTGCACCGAGTAGTTGACCACCGTCATCATCGGCACCACCGCACTGAATGCCACCAGCAGGAACACCGGCAGCACCAGCCACCAGGCCTTGTTGTTCGGCACCTTGTTCATGGCCCGGCCTCCAGCAGCACATCGTCGAGGTACAGCATCAGCCACTGCGCCGGCAGGCTGACCCAGGCCTGGGCCACCGGCACCGGGCGGTCCTCGCCCAGGCGTGCCTTGAGCGCGACACCTCCCAGCTCGAGGGTGACGATGCGGTAGGTGCCCAGGTCCTCGACGTCCAGCACCCGTGCCGGGTAGGCATCATCGAACGGGCTGTCCCACAGCTGCACGAATTCCGGGCGGATGCCCAGCTGCAGGCGACCACCACCACCTGTGGCCGCCAGGCGCTCTTGCAGATGTTCCCGCAAATGCCCGGGCAGCATCAGGTGAATATCGCCGAACGCCACCCCGTCCGCTTCGGCGCGCACCTCGATCAGGTTCATCCCCGGGCTGCCGATGAAGTAACCGACGAAGGTATGCCGCGGCCGCTCGAACAGTTCGCGCGGGGTACCGAACTGGACGATGCGCCCGCCGTGCATCACCGCGATCTTGTCGGCGAACGTCGAGGCCTCCAGCTGGTCATGGGTGACGTAGATCATCGTGATGTTGAACTGCTCGTGGATCTGCTTGAGCTTGCGCCGCAGCTTCCACTTCAGGTGCGGGTCGATCACCGTCAGCGGCTCGTCGAACAGGATCGCCGACACGTCATCGCGCACCAGGCCCCGTCCCATGGAGACCTTCTGCTTTTCGTCGGCACTGAGGTTGCGCGCCTTCTTGCGCAGCACGGCCGACAGGTCGAGCACCTCGGCAATCTCTTCCACCCGGGCCTGCACCCGGGCTTCGTCCAACCCTTGGTTGCGCAAGGGAAACGCCAGGTTGTCGAACACCGTCATGGTGTCGTAAACCACCGGGAACTGGAACACCTGGGCAATGTTGCGCGCCTGCGGTGACAGCTGGTTGACCGGCTTGCCGTCGAACAGCACCTCGCCGTGGGAAGGGGTCAGCAGCCCGGAGATGATGTTGAGCAAGGTCGACTTGCCGCAGCCCGACGGCCCGAGCAAGGCGTAGGCACCGCCCTGCTCCCACACATGCTCCAGCGCGTGCAGGGCATAGTCCGCCTCGCTGGCGGGCTGGCGGCTGTAGCTGTGCGCCAGTTGGCGCAGGCGGATCTCGGCCATCAACCTCTCCTTGCCTGGCGCAGCCCCGGGGCCTGCACCAGCGCCCCGGTACTGTCGAACACGAACAGCTTGTGGGTGGGGATGAACACGCGGATCGGCGTGTCCACCTGGTATTCGTGTACCCCTGGCAGGTGCAGGATCATGCGCCAGTGTTCGTTGCGTACATGCAGGAAGGTCTCTGAACCACTGATCTCGGCGAGTTCCACCAGCACCGACAATTCCAGGTCGTCGTCGTGCGCCGGCACCAGGCTGATGTGGCTGGGCCGCACGCCAAAGCGGTAGTCACCCTCGGCAAGCGGCTGCAAGTCGGCATTGCGAGCAAAGTGCACGGCCTGGGCCAGGCTCACGTCGTTGCCGCTGATACGGCCAGGTACCAGGTTGATCGGCGGCTCGGAAAACAGCTCGGCAGCCAGCACGCTGCCCGGGCGCTGGTAGACCTCGGCGGTAGGCCCGCTCTGGACGATACGGCCCTCATGCACCAGGGTGGTGGTGCCGCCCAGAGCCAGCGCCTCGTTGGGCTCGGTGGTGGCATACACGGCAATGCAGTGGCGCGCCGCGAACAGTTCGCGCAGCTCCTGGCGCAGGCCCTCGCGCAGCTTGTAGTCGAGGTTGACCAGTGGCTCGTCGAACAGGATCAGCGAGGCATCCTTGACCAGCGCCCGGGCCATTGCCGTGCGTTGCTGCTGGCCACCGGACAGCTCCAGCGGCAGGCGCTGCAGGTAGGCTTCGATGCGCAGCATCTCGGCGGTTTCCTGCACCCGTCGGCGAATCTGGGGCTCGTCCATGCGTGCCTGGCGCAGCGGTGACGCAATGTTCTCGTAAACGCTGAGGGTCGGGTAATTGATGAACTGCTGATACACCATCGACACATTGCGTTGGCGCACCGGCACGCCAGTCACGTCCTGGCCATCCATCAGCACCCGCCCCCGGTCCGGGCGATCGAGCCCGGCCATCAGGCGCATCAGGCTGGTCTTGCCGGCCAGGGTGCGGCCCAGCAGCACGTTGAACGAGCCGGGTTCGAAACGCAGTGAGGCATCGACGATCCAGGCCTGGTTGTCGACGCTGCGGCTGACCTGTTCCAGCACCAGGGACATGGCGTGGCCTTCTTGTGGTTTTTGTCTGCCGGACACAGCCAGTTTCGTGCCAGATGCGCCGCAACCGTCTGGCCCGGGGCCTGGCCGGCAATGCCGGTCAATCGCAGGTTCACAACTGAACACAAGCACTGAACAACTGAACACTTGCCGGTTTGACATTGAACAACCGTGCACGACACTGAACAGCGGTCGGCCCCATGACAACAATCACACAGGACAGGCCCATGGCCGCATCCGCTTCGCCCCATGCCCAACTGATCCAGGCCTCCTGGGCCCGCTGCCGCGACCACGGCCTGCACCCCCAACACGCCCCGGACTTCGACTGCCTGACCCGCGCCGAGCTGAGCGCCCTGCTGGAGCGGCGCCAGGCCCTGCTGCACCTGACCCGCGAAGCGGTGCTGCCGCAATATGCCCACCTGCTGGGCAATGCCAGCTACCTGGTGATGCTGGCCGATGCCAGCGGCTGCCTGCTCGACAGCTGGGGCTCGCGGCGGTTCATCGAGCCGCGCCAGCAGCATGGTTTCAGCGCCGGTGCCCACTGGCACGAGCGCGGTGTCGGCACCAATGCGCTGGGCACCGCGCTGGTCTGCGCCGAGGCGATCCACGTGGGCCAGGAAGAGCACTTCCTGCGCCAGAACCGCTATATGTCCAGCGCCGCCGCGCCGCTGTTCGACGCCGAACGGCAGCTGGTCGGGGTGCTCGATGTGGCCAGCGACGGCTACCTGCCCGCCAGCCAGACCCTGGGCCTGGTACGCATGATGGGCCAGAGCCTGGAGAACCGCCTGATCCTCGCCAAGCATGCCGACCAGCATGCGCAATTGATCTTCAACAGCGCCTCCGACAACCTCGACAGCCCCTGGGCCGGCCTGCTGGTGTTCGATGAGCAGGGGCAGGTGCTGGCCGCCAATCACCGGGCCGACACCCTGCTCGGGGGCAACCCGCTGCAGCAGAACATCGCGCAACTGTTCCAGTTGCCCCTGCAACAGCTGCTCAGCCATCCCCGGCAACAGCCCTTCGCCCTGCAAGCCACCGGGCGCAACCGCTTTCATTGCCAGTGGCAGCCGCCGCGCGAGGCTCCCGGCCGCCCCGCCGCCAGCAGCGCCGAGCCACGCCTGGAGAAAGCCCTGGCGCAGGCCGGCCTGCTGCTGGAAAAGGACATCCCGGTCCTGGTGCAGGGCGAAACCGGCGTAGGCAAGGAGGTATTCGTCGATACCCTGCACCGGGCCAGCAGCCGCGCCAGCCAGCCGCTCATAGCCGTCAACTGCGCGGCGATCCCCGCAGAGCTGGTGGAGTCGGAGCTGTTCGGCTACGACAAGGGCGCGTTCACCGGCGCCCACCAGAAGGGCAACCCGGGGCTGATCCGCAAGGCCCACCACGGCATCCTGTTCCTCGACGAAATCGGCGACATGCCGTTGCCCACCCAGGCCCGCCTGCTGCGCGTGCTGCAGACGCGCAGCATCCAGCCATTGGGCAGCGGCGAACCGGTGGCGGTGGATATCCGCGTGGTGTCGGCGAGCAACCGCGACCTGGCCGAAGAAGTGCGCGCCGGGCGCTTTCGCCAGGACCTGTATTACCGCATCGCCGGGCTGGCAGTGGTTTTGCCGCCGCTGCGCGAGCGCAATGACCGCCGGCAGCTGATCGAGCAGGTGCATGCGCGCTACCGTGATCCCGGGCAGCCTGCGCGGCTGCCTGCGGCCATTATCGAACTGCTCGATCAGCACCCCTGGCCGGGGAATATGCGTGAACTGGTGAGTGTGCTGCAGGTGGCGCTGGCCTTGGCGGGCAATGGGCCTGTCGGCCTGGAACACCTGCCTGCGGGTTTTCTCGCCGAGGCTCAGGTGCCTGTGCCGATTGCGACCGAAAAGGCGGACCTGCGCGAGCTGGTGGCACAAGCCAACGGCAACCTCTCGGCGGTGGCGCGTGGGCTCGGGATCAGCCGCACCACGCTGTACAAGCGGCTGCGTGAGCGATGATTGCCCCGGCCTGTACTGGCCTCATCGCCGGCAAGCCAGCTCCCACAGGTACAGCGCCGCTCTCAAGGCCTGTGATATGCCTGTGGGAGCCGGCTTGCCGGCGATAGGGCCGGCCCAGCCACAGCCGATTCGGCTGCCAGCGCAGCGAAATCAGCCAAAGCCGCTGCCGCCACAGCCCATTACAGCCAGCTTTGCCTCCCCACCCGCCGCACAATGAAACCAGAGCCCACTCTGGAAGCGTCGACCGCAGGGAGACCCCTCATGACCCGCTATATCGATGTGCAAGACCTGGCCCGCCTGGTCAACCGCAAAGGCCTGCCCACGTGCCTGCTGGAAATGGCCGAGTACATCCGCCAGGACTACCTGCGCTGGCCCGCCTTCGAAAAATGCGCCCGGGTGGCCAACCATTCAGCGGACGGCGTGATCGAGCTGATGCCAATCTCGGACGCCAGCCGCTACGCCTTCAAGTACGTCAACGGGCATCCGAAGAACACTCGCCATGGCCTGCTCACGGTGATGGCCTTCGGCGCCCTGGCCAGCGTCGATACCGGTGCCCCGTTGCTGCTCAGCGAAATGACCCTGACCACCGCCATTCGCACCGCCGCCACCTCGGCCCTGGCCGCCCGCTACCTGGCGCGCGAGGACAGCCGCAGCATGGCATTGATCGGCAATGGCTCGCAGAGCGAGTTCCAGGCCATCGCCTTCAATGCCCTGCTGGGCATCGATGAAATCCGCCTGTATGACATCGACCCGGCTGCCTCGGCCAAGCTGGTCGCCAACCTGGCCAACCGCCCCGGCCTCAAGCTGAGCATCGCCAGCTCCGTGGCCGAAGCGGTGCGCGGGGCCGATATCGTCACCACGGTAACCGCCGACAAGGCCTGCGCCACCATCCTCACCCCGGAGATGATCGAGCCGGGCATGCACCTGAATGCCGTGGGTGGTGACTGCCCGGGCAAGACCGAGCTGCATCGGGCGATTGTCGAGCGGGCCCGGGTGATCGTCGAGTACGAACCGCAAAGCCGGGTGGAAGGCGAGATCCAGCAGATGCCTGCAGACTCGCCAGTGACCGAGTTCTGGCGTGTGGTCGCCGGGGAAGCCAAGGGGCGTGAGCACGGCGAACAGGTGACGCTGTTCGACTCGGTGGGGTTTGCCCTGGAGGATTACTCGGCATTGCGCTATGTGCTGGACACGGCGCAGGCACTGGGTATCGGCACGGACATCGGGCTGGTGCCGGTGCTGGAGGATCCGAAGGATTTGTATGGGTTGTTGCAGCCGCGGGTGGTGGAGTTGCGGGCGGTGCCCAAGGCTGGTTCTGTCTGCGCCTGATGGATCCTGGGGCTGCTGCGCAGCCCATCGCGACACAAGGCCGCTCCTACACAAGGACCGCGTATCCCTTGTAGGAGCGGCCTTGTGTCGCGATGGGCCGCGCAGCGGCCCCCTTTACCGCCTACCCTGTCCCATGCCCTCTTCTGAAAGAAGCCCAAGCGCATGGACACCAAGGACGCCAACGCCCACCCCCTCGACCGCATCGACGAAGCGATCATCGACATCCTGCGCCATGACGGCCGCATCACTTTCGAAAAACTCTCCAGCCTCGTCCACCTCACCCCGCGCCCCTGCCTGGAGCGTGTACGCAAGCTGGAGCGCCGTGGCGTGATCCGCGGCTACGGGGCGATCATCGACCTGCAGAAGGTCGCGCCCGGGGTGTCGCTGCTGGTGCTGGTCGCCCTGTCCAACCAAAGCGGGCGGGCCGCGCAGAAGGCCTTCGAAGCCACCCTGCGCAACTGCCCGGAAGTGCACGAGTGCCAGCTGATCAGCGGCCACTTCGACTACAGCCTGCGCCTGCGCTGCCGCGACATGGAACACTACCGGCTGCTCAGCGAAAGCTGGATGAACGACGACGCCCTGCACATCGACAAGCTGGTGGCGCACCCGGTGCTGGCCGAGGTCAAGCCAATGGCCCGCTGATGATCAAGGGTCACGCCATTGCACCGGCTGCCGGTAGGCCTGCGCCCAGGCTTGCACCGCACTGGCCGGCATCGGCCGGGCGATGCAGTAACCCTGTGCCAGTTCGCAGCCCAGGCCCATCAGCACGCGGCCGTGCTCGACGCTCTCCAGCCCTTCGGCAATCACCTCGCGGCCAAACGCCCGGGCCAGGCCGATCACCGCTTCGGTGAGCGCCAGGTCGTCCTGGTCATGCAGGATGTCGCGCACGAATGACTGATCGATCTTGATCGTCTGTGTCGGCAAGCGCTTCAGGTAGCTCAGCGACGAATAGCCAGTGCCAAAGTCGTCCAGGGAGAAGCGCACACCCAGTGCGCGGCAGGCATCGAGACAGCAGCTGACATGCTGCAGGTTATCGATGGCCACCGACTCGACGATTTCCAGGTCCAGCCGCGCCGGGTCCACCTCCGGGTGCGCCGCCAGCAACTGCTGCAGGCGCTCGACAAAGTCACCACGCTGCAAATGCCGCGCGGCGATGTTCACGCTCAGTGACCAGGGCTGCCCCTGACGTTGCCATGCCTGCAACTGGTTCAGCGCCTGGTCGAGCACCCATTCGCCGATTTCCACGATCAGGTCGGTCTGCTCCACCGCCGGCAGGAAATCGCCAGGCGGCACCAGCCCGCGGCCTGGCCGCTGCCAGCGCAGCAAGCCCTCGAAGCCCAGCACCTGGCCGCTGCGCAGGTTGACCTTGGGCTGGTAATACAGGCACAGCTCGCCGTTGTGTAGGGCCCGGCGCACCCGCGCCACGGTCTGGTGGGTAGCCTTGAGTTCCTGTTCCTGTGTCACGTCGAACAGGTGATAGCGGTTGCGCCCACGCTGCTTGGCCACATACATGGCCTGGTCGGCATGGCGCACCAAGGTGTCGGCGTCTTCGTCGTCCTGCGGGTACAGGGTCACGCCGATACTGGCGCTGAGCGACAGGCGCTGCTCGCGTACCACATAAGGCGCCGCCAGTGCCCGCAGCACCCGGCGCAGCGCAGCATGCAACTGGCGGTCTTCGACGTTGCGCAGGATCAGCACGAATTCGTCCCCCGACAACCGGGCCACTGCGTCGCCATCGCGCAGGATGTGCTTCAGCCGCTGCGCCACCTCGACCAACAGCAGGTCGCCCATGGCATGCCCGTAGCCGTCGTTGACTGCCTTGAAGCCATCCAGGTCGAGCATGCACACAGCCAGCGAAATGTCTTCACGGCGCGAGTAGGCCAGGGCCTGGTTCAGCAGGTCGGACAGGTAAGCGCGGTTGGGCAGGCCGGTTAGCACGTCATGGCCCACACGCCATTGCAAGGTATGCAGCAGCTGGCGCTTCTCGGTGACGTCGAAACGGATCGACACGTACTTGCGCACCTCTCCGGTGAGCGGGTCGACCAGTGGCACCATGGTGCTGTCGACCCAGTACAGCGAGCCGTCCCTGGCGCGGTTGCAGATCTCGCCCTTCCATACCCGGCCGGCGGCCAGCGCCCGCCACATGCCAACGAAGAACTCCGGCTCGTGCAGGCCGGAGTTGAGGATGCGGTGGTTGGCGCCCAGCAGCTCCTCGCGGCTGTAGCCCGAGATGCTGCAGAACTGCTGGTTGACGTAAGTGATGGTTCCACGCAGGTCGGTTTCGGAAAAGATCGCAGCCGCGTCAACGGCTGCACGATAGTTGTCATCCATAAAGCATCCTGCCTTAACGGTTGAAGCGCTCCACAAGGGCACGCAGTCCGGCGCACACCTCTTCCAGTTCGGCGCCGCGAGAGGCTGCGGCGTTGGCGCTGTGTGCGCTGTGCTGGGCTATGCCGGCCACACCATTGATCTGCCTCGAGACGTCTTCGGCGACGGCTGACTGCTGCTGCGAAGCCGTAGCCATCTGCTGGCTCATGTCACTGATGCGCTGCACCGCATCACGAATGCCATGCAACGCCTGCCGCGCTTCCTGCACCTGGGCAACGCCCTGCTCGGCACCGTCGATGCCCTGGCTGGCAATCGCCACGGCCTCTTCTGCGCCACTGCGCAGAGCATCGATGATAGCCTGGATGTGCAGTGTCGACTGCCGGGTCTTGTCGGCCAGTGCCCGCACTTCATCGGCGACCACGGCAAAGCCACGGCCTTGCTCACCGGCACGGGCCGCCTCGATGGCGGCATTTAGCGCCAGCAGGTTGGTCTGCTCGGCGATGCCGCGGATCATCCCGGTGGCTTCGGCGATAGCACCGGTCTGACCAGCCAGGTGGCTGACCGCCTGGTTGATCTGGGCCACGGTACCGGCCAAGGTGCGGATTGCAGTTCCGCTGGCGTCGGCCACCAGGCTGCCCTGCTCGGCCAGCAGGTGCGCAGTGTGGGCTTCGGCAGCAGTCAGTTGCACATGGTTGGCAACCTCACCGATGGAAGCGGCCATCTGGTTCATGGCAGTGGCGCTCAGGTCGGTTTCCGCACGCTGCTCCAGCAATGCCGCCTCGGTGCTGCGCGACAACGCACCGGCATCATGTGCAGCCACGGCCATCTGGGCCGCCAGGTCACTCAACCGGGTCAGCGCGGTTTTCAGCCGCGCCTCCTCGCTGATCAGCATCAATTGCAGTTGTCCGCCAGCACCGGGCAGGTCGCTGTAGGTCAAGGCGGCGATCGGGTCGGCAAAGGTGCCGCCTGCGCCCTGCACTACGCGCTCCATCTGCCGCCCAACGGCATTGCGTGCCAACAGGCCATAGGCCAGGAACAGCCCCAGGGTCAGCCCCTGCGCGACCAGGCCGGGCCACAGATTGTTGGCCCCCAAAGCCAGCCCCCCGCCCACGAGCGGTACGGCCAGGTCACGCGCCAGCATGGTCGCGCGCCGTGACCAGGGCAACACAGCCTGACCGTTGCGCATGCGTGCATACAGGGCCTCGGCACGGGCCACCTGCTCACGCGTCGGGCACACCCGTACCGATTCATAGCCCACCACCCGCCCGGCTTCGAGAATAGGCGTGACGTAGGCGTTGACCCAATAGTAATCGCCGTTGCGGCAGCGGTTCTTGACGATGCCCATCCAGCTCTTGCCGGCCTTCAGGTAACTCCACATCAACTGGTATACCGCCGGCGGCATGTCCGGGTGGCGTACCAGGTTATGCGGGCTGCCGATCAGCTCCGCCTCGCTGTAACCGCTGATGGCGGCGAATTCGGGGTTGCAGTAGGTGATCAGGCTGGTGGGGTCGGTAGCGGAAATCAATCGCTGATCGGGGGGGAAACGTTGCTCGACCGGGGTAACCGGAAGGTTGAGACGCACTATGAGACTCCATTCATTCAAACGCCGGGAGCCTGCTTGCGAGGCGATTATCAGGATGAATCCCCTGCAATCGACCCTTTGGTGACTTCCCGGTCGGGCGCGGATTCTACGAGGTCAGCCAAGGAATGCAAATAAACCTTACGAATCATGGCGTTATCGAAAATATCGAAGTCGGCATGGCGATTGGCAAGCTGATTGCAAAGGTGCCCTAGGCACTGGCCGAAGCCTGATCTGATTCATGTGCGCACGCGGTTCGCCGCTGCGATTCACCTGTGAACGGCCGCACTGCGGCTCGACCCAACCAGATGCACCGAATTAGAGCCAGAGACGCTGGATTGCCCCACAACTGGTCAGACCGGTAAGGCCAAAAATCCTTGCAATGTCGGATTTTTCGCGCTTTCATGGCTTCGCGCTGAACAAACCGGTAAGACCACAATAATTAAGTCCTGCGCTCTTTCGCCCCGTGCGGCTACCGAAGCAAGGACACCGATCAGAGATCCCTCCCATGCTCAAATGGTGCTCGCGTTCGATCTTCCTTCAAGTCGTGCTCGGCCTTGCCCTCGGCATCGCCTGCGGTCTCAGCTTCCCCGACCTTTCCCTGCAACTCAAACCCCTTGGCGACGGCTTCATCAAGCTGATCAAGATGCTCATCGGCCTGATCGTGTTCTGCGTGGTGGTCAGCGGTATCTCGGGCGCCGGTGACCTGAAAAAGGTCGGGCGCATCGGCCTGAAGTCGGTGATCTACTTCGAGGTACTGACCACCCTGGCGCTGGTGATCGGCCTGGTGTTCGCCTTCACCAGCGGCATCGGCAGCGGCGCCAACATCCACCTGGACCAACTGTCCAGCGCCGACGCCAGCAGCCTGGCCGAGCGCGGCCAGCACATCCACGGTGCCACGGCGTTCTTCATGGACCTGATCCCCACCTCGGTGATCGGCGCCTTTGCCGACAACAACATCCTCCAGGTACTGCTGTTCTCGGTACTGTTCGGCAGCGCGCTGAACCTGGTGGGTGACTCGGCAGCCGGCATCTCGCGGCTGATCAACGAACTGAGCCACGTGATCTTCCGCATCATGGGCATGATCGTGCGCCTGGCACCGATCGGCGTGTTCGGCGCCATCGCCTTCACCACCAGCAAGTACGGCCTGGAATCGCTGCAGCACCTGGGCGGGCTGGTGGCGCTGTTCTACCTGACCTGTGCCGGCTTTGTACTGATCGTGCTGGGCACGGTCATGCGCCTGTCGGGGCTGAAGCTGCTGCCGCTGATCAAGTACCTGCGTGAAGAACTGACCATCGTGCTGGGCACCGCCTCGTCCGACGCCGTACTGCCACAGATCATGCGCAAGCTCGAGCACCTGGGCATCGGCAGCTCCACTGTCGGCCTGGTGATCCCCACCGGTTATTCGTTCAACCTCGATGGTTTCTCCATCTACCTGACCCTGGCCATCGTGTTCATTGCCAACGCCACCGGCACGCCACTGGCAATGACCGACCTGCTGACCATCCTGCTGGTATCGCTGGTGACTTCCAAGGGCGCTCACGGCATCCCAGGCTCGGCGCTGGTCATCCTCGCCGCTACCCTGACCGCCGTGCCGGCGATACCGGTGGTCGGCCTGGTACTGGTACTGGCGGTGGACTGGTTCATGGGCATCGGCCGAGCGCTGACCAACCTGATCGGCAACTGCGTGGCCACCGTGGCCATCGCCCGCTGGGAGAAGGACATCGACCTGGAACGCGCGCACAACGTGCTCGACGGCAAGCCCGGTTTCGCCCCCATGCCACGCAAGCAGCCCAACCCCCATCAACAGGAATTCTGAGGGAACGTGGCCGGCACTGACGCCGGCCCTTCCAGGAGCGAACCGTGATCAGCTCATCTACCGTCGTCAACTCAGTGGTGGAAAAACTGCGCCAGGCCCTGGCCCGAGGCCAATGGCGCACCGGCGACATGCTGCCAGGCCAGCGCGAACTGGCCGAACAACTGGGCATCAGCCGCCCCAGCCTGCGCGAAGCGGTGACCGTGCTGGAAACCCTGGGCCTGGTGCGTTCGCTGCCAGGCAAGGGTGTGCTGGTACTGGATGTCGATGCCGCCACCCAGGAACCGGGCCTGGACACCAGCGCCGCAGCCAGCCTGGCCGACGTGCTGGAGCTGCGCTACACCCTTGAGCCTTTCATCGTCGGCCTGGTGGCGCAGTCGGCCAACAGTCAGGACATCGGCCAACTGCGCCTGACCCTGATGGACATGCGTGAAGCGCTGGAGGCCGATGACAGCGAAGCCGGCGTCAGGGCCTACATCGCCTTTCATGAAGCGCTGTTCGCCCTGACCACCAACCCGATCTTCCAGAGCGTGGTGCAACAGACCGGCAATGCCCTCAAGCAAAGCGCTGACATGCTGCGCAATTCGCCAGAGCACCTGGCCGCGCGGCTGAAGGAAAACGAAGCGGTGGTGCGCGCCATACGTGAGCGCAGCAGCGCCCAGGCCAGTGCCCAGATGCGTCAGCACATCCTGGCCGAAGGGTTGCGCATGGGCATCCCGTTGAACATCCCGGACGAACACCCGCATCCATGACCCCAGGAGAGCGACCATGAACGCCGCCCCTCACTTGCCGGCCCTGCTCGCGGCCGGCGAAACCCGCCTGTCGGCCGAGCAGATCTACCCGCGGCTGTTCGATGCCATCCTCGAACAGCGCTTGCCACCTGGCAGCCTGTTGCCCGAACAGGCGCTGGGCCATGCCTTTGGTGTCAGCCGTACAGTGATCCGCCGTGTGCTCGGGCGCCTGTCCGACCAGCAGGTGGTGGTGCAACGCCCCAGCCACACTGCGCATCTGGCCGTGCCCGACCCGGAGCAGGCACGCCAGGTGCTCAGCGCCCGGCGTCTGGCCGAAACCACGCTGATCACCCTGGCCGCGCAACGCGCCCGGCCGGTACAGATTCGCCAGCTGCGGCAACTAGTGGCGCGCGAGCGCCAGCACCATGAAAACGGCGAGCGTTGTGCGGCGATCCGCCTGGGCGGCGAGTTTCACCTGAAACTGGCGCAGGTGGCTGCCAATGCGCCACTGGCGCGGTTTCTCAATGGCCTGGTGCCGATGACCTCGCTGATCATCGCCCGTTACGAGTCGCCTTGCTGCGACCACTGCGCGTGGGAGGAACATGCGGCGATCATCGATGCCGTGGAGCATGGCGATGCCGAGGCGGCGCTGGGCCTGATGCACAAGCACCTCGACCGCCTGGAAGAAAAGCTCGACCTGGAGTAAATGGGGACGCTGCGCGCCCCATCGCCGGCAAGCCAGCTCCCACTGGTTTCGCGCTGTTCTTGAGGTCATCGCGGCCCCTGTGGGAGCTGGCTTGTCGTGGCGACGAACCGCGTCGATGGGCTGCACGGCAGCTCTCTCAACCCCACCCTATACTCCGAGAACCACCCCAGCCTCTATCAGGGAGGCGGTTGCGTGAGCACTCGAGCCCTCCTGCTGCTGTGCCTGCTGCTGGCCTTGGCCGGCTGCGCAGGCAAGCCCCCACCTGTCCCGCCGCCACCGGTGGTGCTCACCCCCGCCACCTGGCAACGCATCGACCAGGAGCTGATCGAAGCCTCGGTCGGCGCCGGCAGCTCGGCCAACGACTATGCACGCCGTTCCATGCGGGTGTGGAAGGAACAGGTACAGCAGCGTACCGAAAGCGAATTCATCCCTTGGTTTACCGGCTACTGGACCCAGCAGTGGCTGACCCTCAAGGTAGCCTGGTACAAGATCGACAGCGGTGAAGGCCGGGAGCCGGCGGAAAAGCGCCTGGCGCTGTACCTGCAGGAGCAGTACCACAAGCGGGTGATCGAACCGGTGGCCGAGCAGATCAACCCCGAAGGCATTCGCGACCGCGCCAGCGAGCTGTACCTGCAACTGCTCGGCCAGCAGCTGCCGGCTATCATCAGCCGCTACAACGCTCCCCCCGAGCAGTTCAGCCAACGCCTCAACCGCATTCCCGCCATCGCCCTGGGGCCACCGGATGCGCGCAATGCCAGCCTGTACCAGCTTCTGCGGGCCAAGTCGCTGGCCCAGCAACCTGCCTGGCAAGCCATGCGCCAGCATCTGCACCAGCAGGCCAGCAAAGGCCCGGGCAAGACCGATGTCGGGCTGAACTCGGTGGCCAACCAGGCCAGCGAAAAGCTCGGCGCCACCCTGGCTCCGCGCGGCATCGCCAGTGCCGTGGCGTCGGCGGTGGGCAAGGTGGCGGGGGCGATGATTTCTATTGCGGCGGCCGGTTACGGGGTCATGACCCATGACCGCGAACACCCGCAGATGGTCGAGCAGTTGCGGGTGATCCTCAACGTGGCGCTGAACCAGGAATGGCAGGAGCTGATGGAGAACCGCCAGAGCGGGGCCATGTCGGGGGTGTACTACCTTTCGGGGCAGGTCGAGGACAGCTTGCTGGCCAGTGCACCGAGGACGGAGGAACAACCGGTTGAGCACCAGGTGAAGCAGCAGCAGGAGCCTTTGATCATTCGCCTGCCGCCTTAGTGGTTGACTGTGTCGGCCTTTTCGCAGCTCCCGCCTGAAGGTTGTGCGGTCGCTGTAGGAGCAGCCTTGTGCTGCGAAGAGGCCGGAACAGGTTGAATCAGGCTGCTGCCAAGGCTGAGCTGGGCAAGCCAAAGATCCGGTCGAACGCCCAGTTGTAGGCAAAGGTGTAGCACGGCACCAGCACGATGAACGCCATGTCCACCAGCAGCGCCTCCAGCAATGTCATGTCCAGCCACCAGGCAATCAGCGGGATCAGGTACACCACCAGGGTCAGCTGGAAGCCGATGGCATGCGCCACCCGCCGTGCCACGCTGCGCCCGCGCTTGGCCTGGCGGCTTTCCCACCACTCGAACAGGGTGTTGTAGATCAGGTTCCAGAGCATGGCGATGGTAGTGATCATCACCGCCAGAGGCCCGGTATGCGATGCCTGGGTGTCCGACAGGTAGGCCAGCCCGAGGGTCGACATGCACAGCCCGATCAGTTCATAGAAAGTCACGTAGACGAGTTTGCGTTTGAGTCCCTGCACCCGGGATTACCTCCAATGACAAAGCGATGGGGCGCGATCATGCTTCATCGCTCTTGACAGCAAAAGTCAGCAGCTGTCAGATCATCTGACAGGAGGCTGCCATGAACTTTTCCAGCGACAATATCCAGCTGTTTCTCGCCGTGCTCGACCGCGGTTCGTTTTCCGCCGCTGCGCGGGCTCTGCAGCGGGTGCCTTCGGCCGTGAGCATGGCCATCGGCAACCTCGAGGCCGAACTGGGCTACACCCTGTTCGAGCGCGGCCCACGGGAAGTCCGCCCCTCCGCCGAGGCCAAGGCGCTGGAACCTCATGCCCGGTTGATCGCCGAACAACTGGGGCTGCTGCAGGTGCATGCCCTGGAACTTTCCCAGGGGCTGGAGAGCAGCCTGACCCTGGCCGTGGTGCCGGACATCGACCACCGCCCGCTGCTGGCGGCCATCGATCACCTGGGTGAGCGGCACCCGCTGCTGGACATCGCCCTGCTCAGCGCCCCACAGGAAGAGGCCGTACACCTGCTGGACAGTGGCCGCGCCGACCTCTGCGTGGCTTTTGCCGGGTTGCAGGTCGATGCCCGTCGCGGCTTCCAGCACATCGGCATGGAATCGCTGGTGGCCACACTGTCCCCCGCTCACCCGGCCTTGCGCGAGGGGCGTATCCACTACCTCGAAGACCTGACCCGAGTGCGCCAGATCCTGGTGCGTAGCCATGACCTTCCGGTGACAGACCCACGCCCGTTGATAGGCGCCACGCACTGGTCAACCGACAGCTTCGACCTCGCCCTGCAGATGGTCGAGGCCGGCCTGGGCTGGGGCGACTTGCCGCTGTCGAGGGTCGCGCCACTGCTGGCCAGCGGGCGCCTGGTGCGCCTGGATTTTCGCAACACCCGCAACGAGCTGCAGTTGCCGGTACACATCTTCTGGCGCAAGCAACAACCGTTGCAGCAGGCTGCACGCCTGTTGATCGAGCAGTTGTGTAGCCAGTGAATACCGTCCGTCGAAATGACCGTAAGAAATTTCTGTAAGCACTTCAATCTTTTACCCCTTGAGCCGATATCCCGAACGATAGGTTCCGCAATGCGTCATGAGCGCGCTGCGCCCTCCCCTCATTGGCCCAAGGTCTCGAAACATGAACCTGAAATTTCGCCACAAGATCCTGCTCAGCGCCTGCGGTGTCGTGGTCCTGGCATTTGCCCTGTTCACGCTCTACAACGACTACCTGCAACGCAATACCATCCGCCAGAACATCGAAGCTTCGGTGCAGCAGTCGGGCGCACTGACCGCCAGTAGTGTGCAGAACTGGATGAGCGGGCGCATCCTGGTGCTGGAAAACCTGGCCCAGGACATCGCCCAGCAAGGCGCTGGCGATACCCTGGAAGGACTGATCGAGCAGCCATCCTATACGCGTAATTTCCTGTTCACTTACCTGGGCCAGGCCACCGGTGCGTTCACCCAACGCCCCAATGCGCAGATGCCCGCCGGTTACGACCCACGTCAGCGCCCGTGGTACGGCGCCGCGGCCAGCGCCGGGCAGACCGTGCTGACTGCCCCATACCAAGGTGCTGTTGGTGGCCTGATGGTCACCATCGCCACGCCGGTGAAAAGCAAGGGCAATGGCGAGCTGATCGGCGTGGTCGGCGGTGACGTCACCCTCGACACCCTGGTCGAGATCATCAACTCGGTCGATTTCGGCGGCATCGGCCACGCCTTCCTGGCCGACAGCAATGGCCAGGTGATCGTCAGCCCCGACAAAGACCAGGTGATGAAGAACCTCAAGGACATCTACCCCGGCAGCAACCTGCGAGTCGCCGCCGGCATGCAGGATGTCACCCTCAATGGCCAGGACCGCATCATTTCCTTCGCCCCGGTGGCCGGCCTGCCTTCGGCACAGTGGTACATCGGCCTGTCGATCGACAAGGACAAGGCCTACGCTGCGCTCAGCCAGTTTCGCACCTCGGCGATCATCGCGATGCTGATTGCGGTGGCTGCCATCGCCGGCCTGCTCGGCCTGCTGATCCCGATACTGATGAGCCCGCTGACCACCATGGGCCGCGCCATGCGCGACATCGCCGAGGGCGAAGGTGACCTTACCCGCCGCCTGACCGTGCAGAACAAGGACGAGTTCGGCGAACTGGCCACTTCGTTCAACCGCTTCGTCGAGCGCATTCATGCCTCGATCAGCGAAGTGTCCTCGGCAACCCGCCTGGTGCACGACCTGTCGGAGAAAGTGGTCAATGCCTCCAATGCGTCGATCATCGGCTCCGAAGAGCAAAGCATGCGCACCAACAGCGTGGCCGCAGCGATCAACGAGCTGGGTGCTGCCACCCAGGAGATCGCCCGCAACGCCGCCGATGCCTCGCAGCATGCCAGCGGTGCCAGCGAGCAGGCCCACGGTGGCCGTGAAGTGGTCGAAGAAGCGATCAGCGCCATGACCGCCCTGTCGCAGCGCATCAGCGAGTCCTGCGCGCAAATCGAAACGCTCAACGCCAGCACCGACGAAATCGGCAAGATTCTCGACGTGATCAAGGGCATCTCGCAGCAGACCAACCTGCTGGCGCTGAACGCCGCCATCGAAGCGGCCCGTGCCGGTGAGGCCGGCCGTGGCTTTGCCGTGGTGGCCGACGAGGTACGCAACCTGGCGCACCGCACCCAGGAATCGGCGGAAGAAATCCACCGCATGATCACCAGCCTGCAGGTAGGCTCGCGCGAAGCGGTGCACACCATGAACACCAGCCAGGTTTCCAGCGAGCAGACCGTGCAGGTAGCCAACCAGGCCGGCGAGCGCCTGGCCAGCGTGACCCAGCGTATTGGCGAGATCGATGGCATGAACCAGTCGGTGGCTACCGCTACCGAAGAACAGACCGCCGTGGTCGAGAGCCTCAACCTGGACATCACCCAGATCAACGCCCTGAACCAGCAAGGGGTGGAGAACCTCAACGAGACCCTGCGCCATTGTGACCAACTGGCCCAGCAGGCCGGGCGCCTGAAGCAGCTGGTAGGCAGCTTCAGGATTTAAACCGGAACGCACACCCTCTGTAGGAGCGGCCTTGTGTCGCGAAAGGGTCGCGCAGCGGCCCCGGATTTTCAGCTACACCGCAGAAATCGCCGGGGTCGCTCTGCGACCCTTTCGCGACACAAGGCCGCTCCTACAAGGGATACGCGCCAGCAGCAGATCAAGCAGCATTGGCTACCGCTTTAACCACTCTGCTCCGCCGGACCCAGGCCAGCAGCACCGCCGCCATCAGCACGAAGCCCAGGTAGCCGAACAGCGGGTACACCTCACCCACCAGGCTGATGAACCCCACCAGGCTGCATCCGAACGCCGCCACGCCGGTCACTACCGAGCCCCAGCGAAACCTCACCGTACCCGCTGGCATCAGCCGCGAGAGAAACGAGAACAACGTACCCACCGCAGTGTTGACGATCATGCCGAAAATAATCAGGCACATCACCAGCCCCAGCAGTGGCGATACTTCGTTGGCAATCGACAGCATCGGCATCGGCAGGTCAGCCACGCTGTCCAGGCGCGACAACAGCCCGGCACTCATCACCAGCATCAGCCCACCCAGTGCGGCGCCACCAAGCAGCCCACCCCATACAGCGGTTCGCTCGCCCTTGGCCGACCCACCCAGGATGGCCAGGATCGGCGCGCCGGCAACGATGTTGTAAGACACGTACAGGAACGCCCCCAGCAGCCAGTGACGGGCGCCCGCCTGTTGCTGGCTGGCCAGCTGGTCGAGTTGGGCGAAGCTCTGTTCCCGGCTGAACACGGCGTACAACGCAATCGCCGAGGCCACCAGGATCAGCAACGGCGTGATGGCACCAATGGCGAGGATCACCCTGCGCACATCCAGGCACACGATGCCCACCACAACCAGCGTCACCAGCACGCTGCCGGCCAGCGCCGGGATACCGAACTGCTGCTCCAGCAAGGCACCACCACCGGCCAGCATGACCACGGTGACGGCAAACATGAAAAAGGTGATCAGCCAGTCGACGAACAGGCCCAGGTGACGGCCGCAGATGGCCTGGATCACATCCTTGTGCGAAGTGGCCTGCTGGCGATTGCCCAGCCCCGCCAGGGCCATGCCGAGGAAGGTGAACAAGGCTGCGCTGACCAGCGCACCGACCAGCCCCCACACACCGAAATCGACAAAGAACAACAACAGTTCCCGCCCCGAAGCGAACCCCGCCCCCACGATCACGCCGACAAACGCGCCGGCAATCTTCAGCTGCTCTTGCATGTGAACCTCTGGATTTATTGTTGTTGTCTCACTGCCACCGCATACTTTTTGTAGGAGCAGCCTTGCGCTGCGAAGAGGCCGGTATGACTGTTGCAAATGCATGGGTTTTACTGGCCTCTTCCCAGCGCAAGGCTGCTCCTACAGAAGCGCTCAGGCGTCGCCGACGAACGCCTGCACTTCGATCTCCACATCCACCCCCAGCGCCAATGCCGAGGCCACGGTCGAGCGCACCGGTAGCGCTGCGCCGAAGAATTCCTTGTACACCTCGTTGAAGCCGGCGAAGTGGCTCATGTCCGAGAGCCAGACCGTGGCCTTGACTACCTGGTCGAAACGCGCGCCGCAGGCAGCCAGGCTTTCGGAGATACGCTCGCAGGCGGCGCGGGTCTGGGTCTGGATGTCGCCGCGCACCACTTCACCGCCAGCACTCATCGGCACCTGGCCGGAGAGGAACAGGAAGCCGCCGGCTTTCACCGCTCGGGAGAACGGGAACGGCAGGCTGCTGGGGAAACGCTGGATATCATTGCTCATGGGATGCTCCTTTCAGGGTTGCTGGAAACGGGCCGGGGACAAGCGCTCGGGCACCACCCCTTGGCTGACAAGGCCGGGACACAGGGGCAGGCCCAGCAGCAGGTCGGCAGCCAGGCGCGAGGCGCCCGCAGCCGACTGGATGCCATAGCCACCTTGTGCCGCCAGCCAGAAGAACGCTGGCGCGCGCACATCGAAACCGATCACCAGGTCGCCGTCGGCGACGAACGAGCGCAGCCCGGCCCAGGTGTGGCTCGGCCGGCGGATCTCCAGGGTGGTCATGGCTTCGATGTTGTAGATGCCCAAAGCCACGTCGAGCTCCTCGGGCACGGCGTCCTGGGGTTCGACCGGGTCGGCATTGGCCGGCGACCCCAACAGCTGGCCGGCGTCGGGCTTGAAGTAGAAGCTTTCGTCTACGCCGATCACCGCCGGCCAGCGGGCGAAGTCCTGGTCTGCCGGGCCGGGGAAGGTAAAGGCACTGCGCCGGCAGGGTTGCAGGCCGATGCGCGCCACCCCGCACTGCTCGGCTACTCGGTCGGCCCAGGCGCCAGCGGCATTTACCAGCTGGCGCGCCTGTACGTGGCTGCCATCGCCCAGCTGCACCTGCCACAGGTCATCCAGGTACCAGGCCTGGATCAGCTCGGCGTTACAGCGCAGCTCACCGCCAGCGGCGCGATAGCCGCGCAAGAAGCCCTGGTGCAGGGCATGTACGTCCAGGTCCATTGCGCCCGCTTCAAGCACCGCGCCGGCCAGGTTCTCGGCACGCAGGCTCGGTACCAGGGCCAGGGCTGCGTCGCGGTCGAGCAGGCTGACTTTGGTGCCGTTGGCCAGGTTCTGTGCGTGGGTCTGCTCGAGCAGCGTGCGCTGTTCCAGGCTGGCGACGTACAGGCAGCCGCGCGGTTCCAGCAGCGGGTGCTCGCAGAACCCTTGCGGTGGTGCTTCGTAGAAGGCCCGGCTGGCACGGGTCAGCGCCTGTATCTGCGGAGTGCCGTAGGCCTCCATGAACATGGCTGCCGAACGCCCGGTGGAATGGTAGCCAGGCTGCGCCTCGCGCTCGAGCAGCAGCACCTTCTGCCGGCCGGCCAAGCGATAACCGAGGGATGCACCAGCGATGCCCGCGCCGATGATGAGGGTGTCGTAGATCGGGATCATGCACGCTCCTGCCAAGGAATTTTCATATATGAGAATTCTAATATATGAGAATTTACGAATACGCAAGGGTCCAAGGTAAGATGCCCGACCAACGCCGCATGCCGAGACCCCCGAATGCCCGCTGCCCTACCCTTGCTGGACCGTGCCGTAGTCGGCCAGCGCCTGCGCCAGGTGCGCAAGGCGCGTCAGATGACACTCAAGCAATTGTCCGAAGCCAGTGGCGTCCCGCTGTCTACCTTGTCAAAGATGGAGCTGGCGCAGGTCTCAGTCAGCTACGAAAAACTCGCCGCCGCCGCCCGGGCGCTGAACGTCGACATTGCCCAGCTGTTGCGCGCCAGCGGCACGGTAACCGCACCAGTGCCGGTGACGGTGGTGGTCGATTCACTGCCAGCGGCGGCTGGCTACTCGACCGGCACCTATGACTATCACCCGATTGCCGGCGACTTCCCTGAACGGCGCATGACACCCGCCTATGCCCGCATCATTGCCCGTGAACGTGGCCAGTTCGACGATTTTATCCGCCACCCGGGCCAAGAATTCGCGCTGGTACTGAGCGGGCGCGTTCGTATCGAGTTCGAAACCGGGGAAGCGGTGAGCATCGGGCCGCAGGAGACGGCGTATTTCGACAGCCAGGTGGGACATATCTACCTGTCGGAAAGTGACGATGGCGCAGATGCGCATGTGATGGTGGTGATGACTGATCGCTGACCCGGTGCTGCCTGCCAGGGCCTATCGCCGGCAAGCCAGTTCCCACAGGTACGGCACAGGCCTTGAGGTTGATGCGGTCGGTGTGGGTGCCGGCTTGATAGGGCCCTGGCAGGCAGCACCTGGTTATAACCTAATAACGAACAAGTCTATTTGGCTATAAAAAAATCTATATGCTGGCTGCATCCGATAACGGGCAAAGTTGGGCAGTCGAGTAGCGTATGGATGTAGGTTCTTTCGGTTTCACCATTGCAGGCCTGGTCGTGGGTTTCATCGTCGGCATGACCGGCGTCGGTGGCGGATCGCTGATGACCCCGATCCTGTTGTGGTTCGGCATCAGCCCGGCAACGGCCGTCGGTACCGACCTGCTCTATGCCGCCATCACCAAGGCCAGTGGCGTCTGGGTGCATGCGCGCAACAAGAACGTCGACTGGAAGATCACCGGCCTGCTCAGCCTGGGTAGCGTGCCCGCCGCGGCGCTGACCCTGTGGTTCCTCAGCACCCTGCACACCGACACATCGGCGCTCAACGCCGTCATCAAGCAAGGTCTGGCGGTCGTGCTGATCCTGACCGCGCTGGCCATCCTGTTCAAATCGCGTCTGCAGGCCTTCGCCAGCCGCCATGCCGGTGACCACTATCACCTCAGCGACCGCAGCCTGAACACCCTTACCGTGCTCACCGGCGTGGTGCTGGGGGTGATGGTCACCCTTACTTCCATCGGCGCTGGCGCACTGGGTACCGTGGCGCTGTTCCTGCTGTACCCGTTCCTGGTCACCCGCCGTCTGGTCGGTACCGAAATCGCCCACGCCGTGCCGCTGACCCTGGTGGCAGGGCTGGGCCATGCGGGGATGGGCAACATGGACTGGTCGCTGCTGGGTTACCTGCTGCTGGGCTCGCTGCCAGGCATCTACCTGGGCAGCCACCTCACCGGGCGGATTTCCGACCGCGTGCTGCGCCCGTGCCTGGCGGCGATGCTGTTGCTGATCGGCTACAAGCTGGCGTTCTGACCTTCAGCCCAGGCGCAGGCGCCACTGCCCGGTAAAGCTCAGCTCCAGGCGCGACAGGGGCAACACGTCGACCCGCTGGCTGGCGCTCATCGGGCAGCCAAGTACTTGTACAAGCACGGCGCGCATCACCATCGGGTGGGTAACTGCCAGCCATTCACCAGGCCTGTTGAAGGCCGCCAGCCAGGCGGCGATGCGCTGGCAAAGCACGGCGAACGACTCGCCGCCGTGAACATCACTGGCCGGGTCCTGAAGCCATTCGGTCAACGCCTGCGATTGCTCGGTCTGCAGTTGCTTCAGTGTCAGCCCTTGCCAACGCCCCAGGTCGCAATCGGCCAATGCCGGCTCGACCTGCACCGGCCCCGAAAACCACGCCGCTGTCTCGAAGGCTCGCCGCTCTGGTGCAGTCAGCACCGGCACACCGGAAAGGTCGGCGAAAGGCTGTTGGCCCAGTGGAAGAATGCCGTCTTCGGCATGGTGCAGTCGCCCGGACTTCTGGGCTTGGGTCAGGGCATGGCAGATCAGCGTCAGGCGGACGGCTTTCACCGGGTTTTTCTCATGGCGGGTTGAGGCGCAAGGTTTAGCATGCTGCGGCACTTTTTGCCGCAACAAATATGGCACCGCCTGCGCCAGTGTTCCCCGGTTTGTCGGTGAATGGGCCGTACAGCACCCCGATGTCAGAAGGTGATATTCAGCGCAGCGAACACCGCCCTGCCTGGCTGGTTATAGGTATTGGCGCCCGAAGTACTGGCGTTGCCACCACGCAGGATCTGCTTGTCGAACACGTTGTTCACCCCCACCCGCACGTCGTAGTTGGCGTTGAACTTGTACCCGGCGCTCACGTCCACCAGCCCGTAGGCTTCCACATCCTGTTGCGCGGCCTTGTCGTAGCTTTGCTGGGTTCGGTCGTTGAAGGTCGGCGACTTCTGCTTGCCGAAGTAGGTACCCGCCACCTGGAACGACAGCTTCTCGGTGGCGCGCCAGTCGAGGGTGGTGTTGACGGTGTATTCCGGAATCACCGACAGCGGCTCGCCGGTCTCGCGGTTGTCGTTGTCGAGCATCCAGGTCAGGTTGGTGTTCCAGTCCAGGGCCGGGGTCAGTTCGATGAACAGGTTGCCTTCGATACCCTCCACCCGCGCCTTGCCAGCGTTGTCCCACTGGGTCACGCGGCTGCCGGTGCCGATGGTGTACAACACATCGGTATCACCGACGATCTTGTTCTTGTAGTCGTTGCGAAAGTACGTGGCACTGGTGCGCCAGGTACCCCGGTCGTACATCAGGCCGATTTCCTTGTTGACGCTGATCTCGGGCTTGAGGTCGGCGTTGCCCTGCAGGTAACAGCCACCGTTGTTGGTCTGCTGCACGCTGCAACCATTGCCGCGGCTGTACAACAAGTAGTTGGGGTTGGACTGGTACAGGTTCGGGGTCTTGTAGGCGCGCGCGATACCGCCTTTGACCGACAGTGCTTCGGTCAGCTTGTGCGATAGGTTCAGGCTGGGGCTGAAGTTGTCGCCGAAGGTTTCGTGGTGGTCGAAACGCAGGCCCGGGGTAATGGTGGTGTCGCCGACAATGATGTTGTCCTCGACGAACAGCGCATAGCTGCGGGCGGTCGTCTTCGAGCTGCTGCGGTCGAAACCGACGAGCCCGTCATTACCCGTGGGGTCCGAGCTTTGTGGGCGCAGCGAGCCCTGATCATTGAGCGTTTCGTACAGGTACTCGCCGCCCAGGGTCAGCACATGCTCGGTGCTGCCCATGGCGAATGGCAGGTTCACTTCGCTGCTCAGGCGCGTGTTGCGCAGGCGCGACATGGCGGCGCCTTCAGCATTGGGAGCACCTTCGGTACGGCCTGCCAGGCCCTCGTTTAGACGCCAGTTGCGCACGTACTCGTAGGACAGCACGGTCTTGCTGGTACCCCAGATGAAATCGCCCAGGTGGGTCAGGTCGTAGGTACTGCGCTGCATCACATTGGTTTCATGGCCATACAGGCTGGACACGAACTCGACGTCACCACCGCCGTTGCTGTTCATGGTGTCACCGGCAAAGATATTGCTCTGGCGGCTATAGCCGGCACTGGCCTCGAGGCGGTGCTCATCGTTCAGCTTCCAGCTCAGCAGGCCATTGATGTCCTTGTTGCGCACGCCTTCGCGGCCCGCCACCAGCGCACTGGTTGCATGCCCGGCGTTGATGTCCAGGTCGTCGGCATCGGTCTTGGCCAGACCGCCGTACAGGCGGAAGCCGAGGTTGTCGGTCAGGCCGCCGCCCAGGTTGAAGTTGGCCCGGCGGCTGGTGCCCTCGGCGCTGTCTTCCGGCAGCTGGGTGTACAGGCTGACGCTGCCCTTGAGTTCGTCGGTGGGCCGTTTGGTGATGATATTGACCACCCCGCCCATGGCGCCGGAACCATAACGTGCGGCCGCCGGGCCACGCAGGATCTCGATGCGCTCGACTGCTTCTGCCGGAACCCAGTTGGTTTCACCGCGGGTATCACGGTCGCCGTTCCAGCCATAGCGCACGGCATTGCGTGCGCTGGATGGCTTGCCGTCGATGAGGATCAGGGTGTTTTCCGGGCCCATGCCGCGCAGGTCGATCTGCCGGTTGTTGCCACGCGCGCCGCTGGCGCTGTTGCCGGTCAGGTTGACCCCGGGCTCGCGGCGGATGATGTCGGACAGGTCATTGGCCGGCGGGTGGCGCTTGATGTCTTCGGCGGTGATGATCGACGTACCCAAGGCCTGGCGTGCCTCGCGCTCGGCGGTGACCAGGGTGTCCTGGATCACCAGCGCGTTGTCGGCGACCGGCATCTCCAGCACCTCACCCGTACGCTGTTCTTCGGCCTGGGCCACGGTGGCCACCATGGCCGGTGACGCCAGCGCGACAAACGCCAGGGCCAGGCTGTTGGGTGAAGTCTTGCACTGCATGGGTACATCTCCTGCGATTCATGAGCGAAACGGCACATCCCTGTCGGAGACCGGGAGCCCTCGCCCACCGGCCTCGCAAACACAGTTTGGTGGCCAACAGGGATGGTAAATATAGAGATTCGCAATTGTGTTTAAATCTTATTTACGAAGTTTACATGTTTGTAACGGAACTTTGCTGGCACGACAGCGTTGCCCGCGCAGCCCGACTATTCGCGCTGTTGCTTGCATATACCTGTCCGATTTGCATCTTGCGTGACGGCTCCTACAGTTTCGAACGTAGCCCCCTCTGCCGAGCCTCCTGATGCGCAGCCACGAAGAAAGCCACGCCATGAACGCCACCAGGTCCCTGTCGAAGATCCCTCGCAGTGTCTGGACGCTGGGCTTCGTATCGATGTTCATGGACATTTCCTCGGAAATGATTCACGCCCTGCTGCCGCTGTACATGGTCACCGTGCTTGGCACCTCGGTATTGGCGGTGGGCTTAATCGAAGGTATTGCCGAGGCGACCGCCTCGATCACCAAGGTGTTTTCCGGCGCCCTCAGCGACCGGCTGGGCAAGCGCAAGCTGCTTACGGTGCTGGGCTATGGCCTGGGAGCGTTGACCAAGCCGGTGTTCCCCATGGCCTCCGGGCTGGAGTGGTTGACCGCAGCACGCTTCGTCGACCGGGTCGGCAAAGGCATTCGTGGGGCGCCGCGCGATGCACTGGTGGCCGATGTCACGCCCGCCGAACTGCGTGGTGCAGCCTTCGGCCTGCGCCAGGCGCTGGATACCGTGGGCGCCTTCCTTGGGCCGTTGCTGGCGATCGTGCTGATGTGGCTGACGGCGAGCCATTTCCAGACGGTATTCTGGGTGGCGGTGCTTCCGGCGTTCGTGGCGGTGTACATCCTCATCGCCTTCGTGCGCGAACCTGAAACGCCGGCCACCACCCGGCCGGTGCGCTCACCGCTGGCCCTGCTCGAATTGGCACGCCTGGGCCCGTCCTACTGGCGGCTGATCGGCCTGGCCACACTGTTCACCCTCGCCCGCTTCAGCGAGGCGTTTCTACTGCTGCGCGCGCAGGACATGGGCCTGGCGCCGCTGTGGGCGCCGGCAGTGCTGGTGCTCATGGCCATGGTGTACTCGCTGTCGGCCTACCCAGCGGGAATGCTGTCGGACCGCGTAGGCCGCCGCGGCGTGCTGATGATCGGGCTGGGGCTGCTGGTCGCCGCAGACCTGCTGCTGGCCCTGCTGCCGGGCTGGACCGGGCTGGCCATGGGGGTGGCTGCCTGGGGCCTGCACCTGGGCTTCAGCCAAGGCATCTTTGCCGCCATGATCGCCGACAGCGCCCCCTCCGAGTTGCGCGGTACAGCCTTCGGCCTGTTCAACCTGCTGACCGGCGTGGCGCTGCTCGTGGCGAGCGTGGTGGCCGGACTGTTGTGGGACGGAGTCGGCTTCAAGGCGACATTCCTGCTTGGCGCAGCGTGTGCCGGCGGCACACTGATCGGGGTCGTATTGCTCAGGTCGGGCCCGATCACCGGCAATCCGAACTAGGCCAGTGCTGGCTGCTGCTCCAGCAGCGACCAGCCGCCATGTCCATCCACCTCCAGCCGGTGGGTATGGAAACCTGCCAGTGTACTGCGGTGCCCGACACTGACCAGCAATGCCCCCGGCATTTCCGTACGCAACAGTGAATACAGGGCATGCTCGAGCCCTTCGTCCATGGCCGAAGTGGACTCGTCAAGGAACACCACTTGCGGCCGGTTGAACAGCACCCGAGCAAATGCGAGGCGCTGCTGCTCACCAACCGAGAGAATGTGTGACCAGTCACAGCTGACTTCCAGTCGCTCGGCCAAGTGGGCCAGGTTGACCTGGCGCAAGGCCTGCTGCATCCGCGATTCATCCTCAGGCTTGCTGGCCGCCGGGTAGGCGATGACAGTGCGCAGATCGCCCAGCGGCAGGTACGGCCGCTGCGACAGGAACAGCGCCTGGTGGCCCAGCGGCCGCCTGACCTCACCCTCGGCGTACGGCCAGAGTCCCGCCAGCGCACGCAGCAGCGTGGTTTTACCGCTGCCCGACGGCCCCTTGATCAACAGCGCCTGGCCGGCATGCAGGTCAAGGTCCAGGTCGGTGATAAGGGCATGCCCGTCCGGGCGCAGCACCTGCAGGCGGCTGATCGCCAAGGCATGCTCCTGGTCCTCGGTGATGACGCGCGGCAAAGCGCTCGCCTGCTCGTTGGCATCGAGGAAGCCGGTCAGACGGTCGAGGGTGGCCCGGTACTGGGCAAACGCATCATACGACTCGCGGAAGAACGACAACGAATCCTGCACCTGGCCAAAGGCCTGGGAGGTCTGCATGACGTCGCCCAGCTTGATCGCCCCGCTGAAGAAGCGCGGTGCCTGCAGAATGAAGGGGAACACCACTGCGACCTGGCTCACGCCCAGGTTGAAACCGCTGAATTTCAGGTTCCGGAACACCAGCGCCCAGGCATTCACGATCAAGGCACCAAAGCGACCCAGCAACGTGCCCCGCTCGACCTGCGCGCCCTGGTAGAAAGCGATGTTCTCGGCATTTTCGCGCAGACGCATCAGCGCGTAACGGAAGTTGGCGGTGAGCTTTTCGTTGAGGAAGTTCAGGCGGATCAGCGGTCGCCCGAGGCGGAAGGCGATCCAGGTGGCGACGATGACGTAAAGGTACACGGCAAACACCATAGCCCGGGGAATCTCCACACCGGCAACGGCCAGCGGCGCCGACAGCCCCCAGAGGATGCCGGTGAACGCCACCAGCGAAACCAGCGCACTGACTGCGCCCAGGGCGAGGGTCACCGAGTTGCTGACAAAGGCGTTGACGTCCAGTTCGATACGTTGGTCAGGGTTGTCCACGGGCTCGGCGAGGAACTGGCCACGGTAGTAGGCATCGCCATGCATCCAGTCGTGGGTCAGGCGCTCAGTCAGCCAGACTCGCCACTGGATGCTGAACGCCTGGCTTACATAGAAGGTGAACAGCGAACGCAGCACATGGATGGTGGCCAATACTGCAAAGACACCGAGCAGGTACCAGAAAGCGGCTTGGTCAAGGCCCTGCAAGGCGCTGTAGAAGCCGTTGTACCAGAATGAGAACAGCACGTTCAGACGCACCGAGAATAGCGTCAGAACCAGCAGCAGGGCGAATACCAGTAACGGCCGCCAACTGCGCCTGAAACTGAAATAGGGCCCGGCAAGCTGCCAGAACTGGCTGCCCCAGCGCGTACAACGTACGGCCAGTGTGGCGGCTGCTGTGAAGCAGACAAGGGTGATGAACGAGGCGATTGCCAGCCAGCTCAGGCTCTCTTGCAAGGCCTGGTGCCAGTTCATTTCCATGATGGGTATCCGTGCTGAGTATTTCCGCGAGCGTAGCATTGACCTGTGATTCGTCAGGCATAAATGACGCACATTTCATGATTGCTTTCGGAGCTACGCGGGCCTCTGTGGGAGCGTTGCACAGGTCTGGGGCTTATTGGCCAGAAAGACAAAACCCCTACCTGCATGCGCAGATAGGGGTTTTGCGAAATGAATCTTGACGATGACCTACTCTCACATGGGGAAACCCCACACTACCATCGGCGATGCATCGTTTCACTGCTGAGTTCGGGATGGGATCAGGTGGTTCCAATGCTCTATGGTCGTCAAGAAATTCTGTTGCCAGAATGTCCAGATGGACAGCCCAGCGAATTCGAATATGCGATATTTGTGATGTTGCGAACTTTCGGTTGCTTCGTCTTCACCACCGCAATCTGCGTTAGCAAATTGCTTGGGTGTTATATGGTCAAGCCTCACGGGCAATTAGTATTGGTTAGCTCAACGCCTCACAGCGCTTACACACCCAACCTATCAACGTCGTAGTCTTCGACGGCCCTTCAGGGGATTCAAGATCCCAGTGAGATCTCATCTTGAGGCAAGTTTCCCGCTTAGATGCTTTCAGCGGTTATCTCTTCCGAACATAGCTACCCGGCAATGCCACTGGCGTGACAACCGGAACACCAGAGGTTCGTCCACTCCGGTCCTCTCGTACTAGGAGCAGCCCCTCTCAAATCTCAAACGTCCACGGCAGATAGGGACCGAACTGTCTCACGACGTTCTAAACCCAGCTCGCGTACCACTTTAAATGGCGAACAGCCATACCCTTGGGACCGGCTTCAGCCCCAGGATGTGATGAGCCGACATCGAGGTGCCAAACACCGCCGTCGATATGAACTCTTGGGCGGTATCAGCCTGTTATCCCCGGAGTACCTTTTATCCGTTGAGCGATGGCCCTTCCATACAGAACCACCGGATCACTAAGACCTACTTTCGTACCTGCTCGACGTGTTTGTCTCGCAGTCAAGCGCGCTTTTGCCTTTATACTCTACGACCGATTTCCGACCGGTCTGAGCGCACCTTCGTACTCCTCCGTTACTCTTTGGGAGGAGACCGCCCCAGTCAAACTACCCACCATACACTGTCCTCGATCCGGATAACGGACCTGAGTTAGAACCTCAAAGTTGCCAGGGTGGTATTTCAAGGATGGCTCCATGAGAACTGGCGTCCCCACTTCAAAGCCTCCCACCTATCCTACACAAGCAAATTCAAAGTCCAGTGCAAAGCTATAGTAAAGGTTCACGGGGTCTTTCCGTCTAGCCGCGGATACACTGCATCTTCACAGCGATTTCAATTTCACTGAGTCTCGGGTGGAGACAGCGCCGCCATCGTTACGCCATTCGTGCAGGTCGGAACTTACCCGACAAGGAATTTCGCTACCTTAGGACCGTTATAGTTACGGCCGCCGTTTACCGGGGCTTCGATCAAGAGCTTCGCTTGCGCTAACCCCATCAATTAACCTTCCGGCACCGGGCAGGCGTCACACCCTATACGTCCACTTTCGTGTTTGCAGAGTGCTGTGTTTTTAATAAACAGTCGCAGCGGCCTGGTATCTTCGACCGGCATGGGCTTACGGAGCAAGTCCTTCACCCTCGCCGGCGCACCTTCTCCCGAAGTTACGGTGCCATTTTGCCTAGTTCCTTCACCCGAGTTCTCTCAAGCGCCTTGGTATTCTCTACCTAACCACCTGTGTCGGTTTGGGGTACGGTTCCCAGTTATCTGAAGCTTAGGAGCTTTTCTTGGAAGCATGGTATCAACCACTTCGTCGCCTAAAGGCAACTCGTCATCAGCTCTCGGCCTTGAAATCCCGGATTTGCCTAAGATTTCAGCCTACCACCTTAAACCTGGACAACCAACGCCAGGCTGGCCTAACCTTCTCCGTCCCTCCATCGCAATAACTGGAAGTACAGGAATATTAACCTGTTTCCATCGACTACGCTTTTCAGCCTCGCCTTAGGGACCGACTAACCCTGCGTCGATTAACGTTGCGCAGGAAACCTTGGTCTTTCGGCGTGCGAGTTTTTCACTCGCATTGTCGTTACTCATGTCAGCATTCGCACTTCTGATACCTCCAGCAAGCTTCTCAACTCACCTTCACAGGCTTACAGAACGCTCCTCTACCGCGTCATCAAAGATGACACCCGTAGCTTCGGTGCATGGTTTGAGCCCCGTTACATCTTCCGCGCAGGCCGACTCGACTAGTGAGCTATTACGCTTTCTTTAAAGGGTGGCTGCTTCTAAGCCAACCTCCTAGCTGTCTAAGCCTTCCCACATCGTTTCCCACTTAACCATGACTTTGGGACCTTAGCTGACGGTCTGGGTTGTTTCCCTTTTCACGACGGACGTTAGCACCCGCCGTGTGTCTCCCATGCTCGGCACTTCCAGGTATTCGGAGTTTGCATCGGTTTGGTAAGTCGGGATGACCCCCTAGCCGAAACAGTGCTCTACCCCCTGGAGTGATACATGAGGCGCTACCTAAATAGCTTTCGAGGAGAACCAGCTATCTCCGAGCTTGATTAGCCTTTCACTCCGATCCACAGGTCATCCGCTAACTTTTCAACGGTAGTCGGTTCGGTCCTCCAGTCAGTGTTACCTAACCTTCAACCTGCCCATGGATAGATCGCCCGGTTTCGGGTCTATACCCAGCGACTAAACGCCCTATTAAGACTCGCTTTCGCTACGCCTCCCCTATTCGGTTAAGCTCGCCACTGAATATAAGTCGCTGACCCATTATACAAAAGGTACGCAGTCACCTAACAAAGTAGGCTCCCACTGCTTGTACGCATACGGTTTCAGGTTCTATTTCACTCCCCTCTCCGGGGTTCTTTTCGCCTTTCCCTCACGGTACTGGTTCACTATCGGTCAGTCAGTAGTATTTAGCCTTGGAGGATGGTCCCCCCATATTCAGACAAAGTTTCTCGTGCTCCGTCCTACTCGATTTCATTGACAAGAGATTTTCGTGTACGGGGCTATCACCCACTATGGCCGCACTTTCCAGAGCGTTCCACTAATCTCAAATCAACTTAAGGGCTGGTCCCCGTTCGCTCGCCACTACTAAGGGAATCTCGGTTGATTTCTTTTCCTCAGGGTACTTAGATGTTTCAGTTCCCCTGGTTCGCCTCTTGCACCTATGTATTCAGTACAAGATACTCAGCTTATGCTGAGTGGGTTCCCCCATTCAGAGATCTCTGGATCACAGTCTGTTTGCCGACTCCCCAAAGCTTATCGCAGGCTACCACGTCTTTCATCGCCTCTGACTGCCAAGGCATCCACCGTATGCGCTTCTTCACTTGACCATATAACCCCAAGCAATCTGGTTATACTGTGAAGACGACATTCGCCGAAAATTCGCATGTTGCTCTTTCGAGCAGAACTCACAAATTTTACCTTAGCCTGATTAACCAGCAGTGAAACTGGTCATCAGTCTATATCTATCACATATCCGAATTTTTAAAGAACGATCTGACAAAAGTCAGAAATCAACATTCGAACTGAATGTTCATTTCTAAGTTCTGACAAGCTACTGCGTACGGCGAAAGTGGTGGAGCCAAGCGGGATCGAACCGCTGACCTCCTGCGTGCAAGGCAGGCGCTCTCCCAGCTGAGCTATGGCCCCGTATTCTACGGCTGAACCATGTAATGGTAGGTCTGGGCAGATTTGAACTGCCGACCTCACCCTTATCAGGGGTGCGCTCTAACCAACTGAGCTACAGACCTATAACAGGGTCGCGTTACAGCATCGTCTTTTACAATGAATCAAGCAATTCGTGTGGGAGCTCATCAGCAGGCTGATGTCGTCGATTAAGGAGGTGATCCAGCCGCAGGTTCCCCTACGGCTACCTTGTTACGACTTCACCCCAGTCATGAATCACACCGTGGTAACCGTCCTCCCGAAGGTTAGACTAGCTACTTCTGGTGCAACCCACTCCCATGGTGTGACGGGCGGTGTGTACAAGGCCCGGGAACGTATTCACCGCGACATTCTGATTCGCGATTACTAGCGATTCCGACTTCACGCAGTCGAGTTGCAGACTGCGATCCGGACTACGATCGGTTTTGTGAGATTAGCTCCACCTCGCGGCTTGGCAACCCTCTGTACCGACCATTGTAGCACGTGTGTAGCCCAGGCCGTAAGGGCCATGATGACTTGACGTCATCCCCACCTTCCTCCGGTTTGTCACCGGCAGTCTCCTTAGAGTGCCCACCATAACGTGCTGGTAACTAAGGACAAGGGTTGCGCTCGTTACGGGACTTAACCCAACATCTCACGACACGAGCTGACGACAGCCATGCAGCACCTGTGTCAGAGTTCCCGAAGGCACCAATCCATCTCTGGAAAGTTCTCTGCATGTCAAGGCCTGGTAAGGTTCTTCGCGTTGCTTCGAATTAAACCACATGCTCCACCGCTTGTGCGGGCCCCCGTCAATTCATTTGAGTTTTAACCTTGCGGCCGTACTCCCCAGGCGGTCAACTTAATGCGTTAGCTGCGCCACTAAAATCTCAAGGATTCCAACGGCTAGTTGACATCGTTTACGGCGTGGACTACCAGGGTATCTAATCCTGTTTGCTCCCCACGCTTTCGCACCTCAGTGTCAGTATCAGTCCAGGTGGTCGCCTTCGCCACTGGTGTTCCTTCCTATATCTACGCATTTCACCGCTACACAGGAAATTCCACCACCCTCTACCGTACTCTAGCTCGCCAGTTTTGGATGCAGTTCCCAGGTTGAGCCCGGGGCTTTCACATCCAACTTAACAAACCACCTACGCGCGCTTTACGCCCAGTAATTCCGATTAACGCTTGCACCCTCTGTATTACCGCGGCTGCTGGCACAGAGTTAGCCGGTGCTTATTCTGTCGGTAACGTCAAAACAGCAAGGTATTAACTTACTGCCCTTCCTCCCAACTTAAAGTGCTTTACAATCCGAAGACCTTCTTCACACACGCGGCATGGCTGGATCAGGCTTTCGCCCATTGTCCAATATTCCCCACTGCTGCCTCCCGTAGGAGTCTGGACCGTGTCTCAGTTCCAGTGTGACTGATCATCCTCTCAGACCAGTTACGGATCGTCGCCTTGGTGAGCCATTACCTCACCAACTAGCTAATCCGACCTAGGCTCATCTGATAGCGCAAGGCCCGAAGGTCCCCTGCTTTCTCCCGTAGGACGTATGCGGTATTAGCGTTCCTTTCGAAACGTTGTCCCCCACTACCAGGCAGATTCCTAGGCATTACTCACCCGTCCGCCGCTGAATCAAGGAGCAAGCTCCCGTCATCCGCTCGACTTGCATGTGTTAGGCCTGCCGCCAGCGTTCAATCTGAGCCATGATCAAACTCTTCAGTTCAATACTGCTTGGGTTTTTAAGAAACCCTAAACTTGGCTCAGCAATCTCAAATGACTATGTGATTTCTCGCATGGCCACTTGTGATGCTGATAATCTTTGTGACTATCAGTCCGTACTCACAAGCACCCACACGAATTGCTTGATTCGATTTGTTAAAGAGCGTTTGGTTAAGAGCCTTTCGTCTCAACCGAGGCGCGCATTCTACGCTTTCCTCATTTGCTGTCAAGCGTTTATTTTGAAGTTTTTTGCGAGAAACTCGTTTAGCTTCAAACACTTGACTCAACATGGTGGCTGGCTTTGCTTCGCTACCGCGTTGGAGTGGTGCGCATTATAGGGCGGTGTTTCAGGAGGTCAACCTTTAATTTCAATAATTTAGGTTTTTTTGAAAAAGACCGCGTCAGGGCCGCATGGTGCTCGCCGCGAGCCTTGCAGCACCGGTGAGTTCGAGCACCGAAATAACAACGCCGGGCACCTTGCCCCCACCCACCGTATTTGCGCACTATATTGCTCACCCCAATCCCGCTCAAGGATCGTCGCGCAGAAATGAACACCCAGCCCCGCAGCCTGGCCGCTACCCTCTTCCCGATCGGCCTGCTGCTCATCGCCATGGCATCGATACAGTCCGGCGCCTCCCTGGCCAAAAGCATGTTCCCCATCATCGGCGCGCAAGGCACCACCACCCTGCGCCTGATTTTCGCCAGCATCATCATGCTGCTTATCCTGCGCCCTTGGCGTGTGCGCATGACCCGCAATACCCTGCGCAACGTCATCATCTACGGCATGGCGCTGGGCGGCATGAACTTCCTCTTCTATATGGCCCTGCAAACGGTACCGATCGGCATTGCCGTGGCACTGGAATTCACCGGCCCGCTGGCCGTGGCAATCTTCTCCTCGCGCCGGCCGATCGACTTCCTGTGGATTGCCCTGGCCATCGTCGGCCTGCTGCTGTTGCTGCCTGCCGGCCATGGCGGGCAGGCCCTCGACCCGGTCGGCGCTGCCTATGCCCTGGGCGCGGGCGTATGCTGGGCGCTGTACATCCTGTTCGGGCAACGTGCCGGGGCCGAGCATGGTATCCAGAGTGCCGCACTGGGCGTAGTGGTGGCCGCGCTGTTCGTTGCCCCCATCGGTATCGCCCACGCCGGCAGCGCATTGCTCACACCTGCCCTGATCCCCATGGCGCTAGGCGTCGCGGTGTTGTCCACCGCCCTGCCCTACAGCCTGGAAATGGTTGCCCTCACGCGTATCCCGGCACGCACCTTCGGCACCCTCATGAGTATCGAGCCAGCATTCGGCGCATTGTCCGGCCTGCTGTTCCTGGGCGAGGTACTGACGATTACCCAGTGGCTGGCTATTCTGGCGATCATCACCGCGTCTGTCGGCACCACCCTGTCCATGCGCAAGGAACCCAGCCCGGTCGTTGCCACTGACTGACATGAGAAATATTTTCATTTGAGACAGGATTAGTGATTGTAGCGACCCGTCTCGCTGATTAAGCTGTCACAGAATCATCATCTTTACGCTATCTACTGGACCGAACACGGACGCTGGGGAAATTTCAGGAAGAACCAAAGCGATAACGACAGGGCCAGGCAGCTGATCCGCCCTGCATTTAAGGACAGGAATGAAACGTATTTTGCTCATCCTGGCCATCTTGGCTATTGCTGGATGTGCCGCCACGGCCAAGACCGAGGTCAAAAAGGGCAAGAAAGGCCTGCATATCAATTGCTCCGGCCTGTCTTCCTCGTGGGACAACTGCTACAGCAAGGCCGCAAGCTCCTGCAGCACGCGCGGATACCGGGTCATTGCACGCTCGGGCGATAGCGATGAAGAACCCGGTGACTACTTGTTCGGCATCAACCCGGCGGGTTACACCAGCCGCAGCATGATCGTCATCTGCAAGTAGAAAAAAGGGCAGCTCGCAAGCTGCCCTTTTCATTTGCCACCTTACAAGGGCGCGGTGCGCGCCTCCAGCCAGGCCAGCGCGTCATCCTTGAGCAACGGCGCCAGACGCTCGCGTACTCTGGCGTGATAGCCATTCAACCAGTCCAGTTCTTCCCTGGACAACAACTCGGGCACCAGGCAGCGGGTATCGATCGGGCATAGCGTCAGGGTCTCGAAGTTCAGGAAGTCGCCGAAGGCGCTCTTGCCGACCTCGCGATTGACCACCAGGTTCTCGATGCGCACTCCCCACTGCCCTGGGCGGTACGTACCCGGCTCGATCGAGCTGATCATGCCCACCTGCATCGCGGTCTGCGGCGTGGGTGCCGCCTGGTAGGCAATTACCTGCGGCCCCTCGTGCACGTTCATGAAGTAGCCCACACCATGCCCGGTGCCGTGGCCGTAATCCACCTGGTCAGCCCAGATCGGTGCCCGGGCAATGGCGTCGAGCAACGGCGATAGCACGCCCCGCGGGAAGGTGGCACGCGACAGGGCGATCATGCCTTTGAGCACGCGTGTGCAATCCTGCTTCTGTGCAAGGCTCGGGTTGCCCACCGGCACCATGCGCGTGATGTCGGTGGTGCCCCCCAGGTACTGCCCGCCCGAATCGATCAGCAGCAGACCATCGCCCTCGATGACCGCGTGCGACTGTTCCGTGGCGCGGTAATGTGGCATCGCGCCATTGCCGTTGAAGGCGGCAATGGTCGAGAAGCTCAACGACACGAAACCTGGGCGGCGGGCACGGGCGGCACTCAACTGCTCGTCGATCGTCAGCTCGGTAACCAGCTCACGACCAAGGTTGGCCTCGAGCCAGGCGAAGAATTCGCACAGGGCCGCGCCATCCTGCTCCATCACCTGCCGGATGTGCACCAGGTCCTCATCACCCTTGCACGACTTGCTCAAGGTGCTGGGGTTGAGCCCCTCGACCAGCTCCACCTCGGTCGGCAGGTTATCCAGCAGGCCGCAGGTCACCCGGGCCGGGTCGACCAGCAATCGGCTGCCGGCCGGCATGGCGGCAAGGGCCTTGCCTGCTTCGGCGTAGTCACGCACTTCGATACCGTCGGCCGCAAGCACCTTGCGTAGATGTTCGTCGAGCTTGTCCTGGCCGACGAACAGGATGGCCTGCTGCTGGCTGATCAGAGCAAAGGCCACGAACACCGGATTGTAGGAAACATCGCTACCGCGCAGGTTGAACAGCCAGGCGATGTCATCCAGGGTGGCGATGAAATGCCAATCGGCCCCCTTGGCCTGCACGCTCTGGCGCAACTGCGCCAGTTTTTCCGCACGGTTCACCGTGGCGTGCGGCGGCAAATGCTGGTAGACCGGGTTGCCTGGCAGCGCCGGGCGCCCTTCCCAGACCTGGCCCAGCAGGTCCTTGTCAGTCACCAATCGCGCCCCGCGCGCCTTCAGCCGATCGCTCAGTTGGCGCGCCGAAGCCAGCGCCATGACCGCACCATCTACCGCCACGCTGCCGTTGGGCTCGACGTGATCGCCCAGCCATTCCAGCGCACCAGGCTTTCCCGGCAGCAGCTTCATAAGCTCGATGCCACTGCCTGCCAGCTCGTGTTCCGCCTGTTCCCAGTAGCGGCTATCGACCCACAACCCGGCAAAGCCAGCTGTGACGACCAGCGTGCCGACCGAGCCATGGAAACCCGAAAGCCACTGGCGCCCTTGCCAGTAACCAGGCAGATATTCGGAAAGATGGGGGTCGGCCGAAGGTACCAGCAAGGCATCGATGCCCTCTGCGGCCATGGCCTGGCGAACCAGCGCCAAACGCTGCGGCACGCTTTGCCCAAGGGTGGTCTGAACGTTCATGCGCTCTCCTGCGGCTACATCACGGTTTATCCAGTGTGCCGATAATGGAACAGCCGCCGAGGCCCTGCAATCTTGGCGACCGACACACGGCATGCATTGCCCGTGACGCCCTGCGCATACCGGACATTTCCTACAGACGGGCCAGAACCACCGATCAAGTTCCGCTGAACTTCCACAAAGCACCGGCTTCACACTCAGTACATTCATTGCACACAGGCAAATGACCATGCCCAACGCCTGCGCCCCTAAAAGCGGCGTGGTGCTGCTCGACACCCGCGCGCACACCCCCGACCACGAGCATGCCGTGCACCTGAAGCTTGCCGATGGCCTGGCCCGCCTTCTGGGCTGCCCGCACGTGCAACCCAGCCAGCCACCAAGCGCCACCGACGGCTACTACTACCTGCCCACCGAAACCCTGGTCGATCCCGAACGCCATGCCGCCCTCGGCATCTGCAGCGAACAGGACCTTTTCGGTGGCCTGGTCGCACACCCCTACATGGCGACCAAGGCGATTTCCCACCCGCTGCCGGCCGGGGCCAGTTTCCCGCCGGGCTGGACCGATGCCTTCGCACGGCAAGCCTGCGACGCCCTGCTGCGCGGCTACACCGTATTCAGCAAGGCCGATGCACGGACCGCCGCACAGCTGTTACTGACGGACGGCCCGTTGCGAATCAAGCCGGTACTGGCCTGCGCAGGCCGTGGGCAACAGGTCATAACCACGGCGGATGAGCTGGAACCGCTGCTGGCCGGCATGGATGACCAGGACCTTGCGCTATGGGGGTTGGTGCTCGAGGAAGACCTGAGCGAAGTGCAAACCTTCAGCGTTGGCCAGGTACGTGTCGCCGGCCTGACCTGCAGCTATCACGGCACCCAGCAACTTACCCGCGACCATCAGGGCACGGAAGTGTATGGCGGCTCCGACCTGGTAGTGGTACGCGGTGACTACCAGGCACTGCTGCAACTGACGCTGGATGAGCCGCTGCGCCTGGCCATCAACCAGGCGATGGCCTACGAACAGGCCGCCGAGCAGCACTTCCCCGGCTTCATTGCCTCGCGGCGCAACTACGACATTGCCCGCGGCGTGAACCCACAGGGCCACCTGCGCAGCGGCGTACTCGAGCAATCCTGGCGCCTGGGCGGTGCCAGCAGTGCCGAACTGCTGGCCTTGCAGGCGTTCGCCGACGACCCGGCATTGCAACGGGTACGTGCCTCCACCCATGAAGTGTTCGGCACCCCCGAACTACCCACTGACGCCACCCTCTTTTACCAAGGAAACGACAGTGAACTCGGACAACTCAGCAAATTTGCGCGGATTCGCGAACATGACCATTCAAAGTGAAACCGTTGAACTCCAGGTCGAGGATGACAGCATCGTCGGCACCTTGGTCAGCCCCGGCAGCAAGATGCCGGGCATTCTCTTCGTCCACGGCTGGGGTGGCAGCCAGCAACGCGACCTGGCCCGCGCCCGGCATATCACCGGGCTGGGCTGCGTATGCATGACCTTCGACCTGCGCGGCCACGAAAAAACCGAAAGCCAACGGCTGACGGTAACCCGCGAACAGAACCTGACCGACCTGCTGGTGGCCTACGACCGGCTGGCAAGCCACCCAGCCGTCGACACCAGTGCCATCGCCATCATCGGTAGCAGCTATGGCGGCTACCTGGCCACCTTGCTGACCCGTGAGCGGCCGGTCAAATGGCTGGCCCTCAGGGTACCCGCGATGTACTGGGACGACGAATGGAACCTCCCCAAGCAAACCCTCGACCGGCAACGGCTGAACGCCTATCGCCAACGCCTGCTCGGCCCGGCAGACAACCGCGCACTGGCAGCCTGTGCCGAGTTCGGTGGCGATGTACTGCTGGTCGAGTCCGAGCAGGACGACTACGTACCGCACAGCACCTTGATGAGCTACCGCTCGGCATTCGTCAGCGCCCATTCGCTCACCCACCGCATCGTCGACGGTGCCGACCACGCGCTGTCCAGCGAAGAGAGCCAGAAAGCCTACAGTTCGATCCTGGCGGCATGGGTCAGCGAAATGGTCATTGGCGCCCGCCTGGATCGCTACCCGCACTACGCGCCCTGGTATGCCTGAGGCTCACCCACCTGGCAATGCAGGCCGCCATCGGCACCGCGCACCAGGCTGCGCAGCGTCTGGTAGGCAGCAAAGTTGACGCCACGCGCCTGGTACTGGCCAAGCAGGTCGAGGAAAGGTTCCCCGACGAAATATACGGCCGCCGCTGCCCACGCCTGGCGGGATTGCCACTGCAGGTACTGCAGCACCCGGCTGCCATCGTCGCTGGCCTGAATACTGACGCCCTGCAGTCCTTCGCAACGCGCGGCCAGCTCTTCGCTGCGCGCCACCAGCGCTTGGGCCAAGGCCTGCTGGAACTTGCCAGGCACTTCAAATTCGATCATCTGGGTAAACCACAGGGCATGGGATGTTGCCGTCATGAACGGTCTCCTGGTGACGGACGCCTACAGCGCGATGCAGAGCAGGGTAAAACCTCAAGTTATGTCAAGGTCAAGCGGTTTCCGCACCGGGAACGCCCCCGCGCCCTAACCCGATACCGCGAAGCGCCGCCGATAATCACTCGGGGTCAGGCCGGTGATGCGCTGAAACACCTTGCGAAACGCACCCGGGTCCTGGTAACCGACGCCCCAGGCGATCTGCTCGACATTGCGCCGGGTGAACTCCAGCAAGCGGCACGCACGCCCCACCCTCACCTGTTGGCAGTACTCGGTCGGCCGTAGCCCCGTGGCAGCACGAAAACGCCGCAGGAAAGTGCGTTCCTCCAGCCCCGCGCATGCGGCCATGCTGGCCAGGTCGGCATCCTGCCCACCGTTGCCCTGCAACCAGTGCTGCACTTTCAGCACTGCTTCATCACCATGGTCCAGGCGTGGGTTGAACACTGCACCGGGCAGTGGCGCCGCGACCGGGTCGACCGCCAGGTAGCGGGCAGTTTCCCGCGCCACCGTCGCGCCCATGAAGCGCTCCAGCAAGCGCAAGCCCAGGTCGGTCCAGGCCATCAGCCCGGCCGAGGTGACGATGTCGCCATCGTCCAGCAACGGCTGCTGGGCCTCGACCCGCACCTTGGGAAAACGCTGGGCAAGCGAATGCACGTAGTTCCAGTGGGTACAGGCCGGGCGCCCGTCGAGCAGACCACTGGCGGCGATGAAGAACACCCCGATGCACACCGATGCCAGCACCGTGCCGTGCCCGTGCAACTGGCACAACGACGCGCGATGGCGCTCAAGCAGCTCACCCTGTGGTGCCGACTCCAGGCTTGGCGGAATGATCAGCACCCGCAGATCGGCCGGGGCGGCAGGCGGGCTCTCAGGGGCAAGCTGCAACCGCCCTGCCTCGTCTGCCTGCCAAAAGCTGATACGCGCCGACGGCAACTCGACAGCACCCAGTTCGGCAACCACCCGGTTGGCTACCAGGAAAAGGTCGGCCAGCCCATGCACGGCAGCACGCTGCGCGCCGGGGTACAGCAGCAGGCCGATGTCCAGGCTGGCGGGGTTGTCAGTTTTTGCCTGCATAGTGTCGTTCGCGCCAATCCTCAGGTCAGTGCACACAGCCTATAACTAACGTCATCCAACGACTACTGCCACAGGAGGCAGCATGAGCAAGCAGGCGCTGATCATCATCGACATCCAGAACGACTACTTCCCGGGCGGCAAATGGACCCTCGATGGTGCCGACCAGGCGGCCGACAATGCTGCCCGCCTGTTGGCGGCAGCGCGTCAACGGGGCGACTTGGTGGTGCATGTGCGGCATGAGTTCGAAAGCGCCGATGCGCCGTTCTTCGCGCCAGGCTCGCAGGGTGCGGCGATCCATGCCAAGGTCGAGCCTCAAGCCGGTGAGCCGGTGGTGCTCAAGCACAAGGTCAACGCCTTCCTCGGTACCGACCTTGAGCACACGCTGGACCGGCATGGCATCGAGGCCCTGACCATCGTCGGCAGCATGAGCCACATGTGCATCGACGCCGCCACCCGGGCCGCGGCCGACCTGGGTTACGACGTGACCGTGGCGCACGACGCCTGTGCCACGCTGCCACTGGAGTTCAATGGCAAGCGGGTGCCGGCGGCGCAGGTGCATGATTCGGTGATGGCGGCGTTGGCGTTTGCCTATGCCAAGGTGGTCAGGACCGATGAGTTGATAGGAGACTGACCGCGAACCTTGGTTGCCCATACGGGCCTCATCGCCGGCAAGCCAGCTCCCACAGGTCCACCTTCAGGCTCATAGCCAGTGGCGAACCTGTGGGAGCTGGCTTGCCGGCGATGAGGCCCTGGAGGCAGCAACACCTCTCGATCAAATCACCACATTGCGCACAAACCGCACCGCCACCGCCCCATCGTTGCGATAGGCATACCGGCAGTTACTGGGAAACACATGGAACTGCCCGACCTGCAGGCGATGCTCGACCCCTTCGATAATCAGCGTCAGTTGCCCTTGCGCCACATAAATCTGCTCGCTCCAGCCTTCGGCATCAGCCTCGCTGGAATAGCACTCGCCCGGTGCCAGGGTCCATTCCCACAGTTCCACCTCGCGCCGCGCCACGCTGCTGCCCAGCAGCACCGCCCGGCTCTGCGGGTGCTCCCCGGCCCAGGCCAACTCTTCGATGCGCCCGGGGTCGCGCTGGTCAGGTGCCTGGATCAGAGTACTGAAAGCCACGCCCAAGGCCTCGGCAATCAGGTCGAGAGTAGTCAGGCTGACATTCTTCTCGCCCGCCTCGATCGCCACCAGCATGCGCCGGCTGACCCCGGAACGCTCCGCCAACGCCGTCTGGCTCATACCCGCGGCGTTGCGCAGGCTGCGTACATTGAGGCTGACATGTTGCAGCACCGATGCCCGGTGCGAGGAATCTTTGTGCACTATATTGCTCACTGGTCGGTATTGCGCAGTATACTGCCCACTTTGCGGCGATTGTGCGCCGCCCCCTCCGAGTGCGCAAGACCATGAGCCAGCCCAGCAGCAAACCGACCCCTGCCATTGCCTTTCGCCTGAGCAAGGCCGAATTGGTGCTGGTGTTCATCACCATGCTGTGGGGCGGCACCTTCCTGCTGGTGCACAACGTGATGAGCGTCAGCGGCCCGATGTTCTTCGTCGGCCTGCGCTTCGCCGCAGCCGCGCTGTTCGTCGGGGTGGTCTCGGCGCGGGCGCTGCCAGGGCTGACCTTCACCGAACTGAAGGCCGGCATGCTGATCGGGGTGTCGATCATGCTCGGCTACGGCCTGCAGACCATGGGCCTGCAAACCATCAGCAGCAGCCAGTCGGCGTTCATCACCGCGCTGTACGTGCCGTTCGTGCCGCTGCTGCAATGGCTGGTGCTGGGCCGGCGCCCCGGCCTGATGCCCAGCATCGGTATCGGCCTGGCGTTCATCGGCCTGATGCTGCTGGCCGGTCCGGAGGGTGGCAGCCTGCACTTCAGCGAAGGCGAGCTGGTAACCCTGGTCAGCGCCGTGGCCATTGCCGGCGAAATCATCCTGATCAGCCGCTACGCCGGGCAGGTCGATGTGCGCCGGGTCACCGTGGTGCAGCTGGCGACCGCCTCGCTGCTGGCGTTCCTGATGATCGTGCCGACCCAGGAGCGCATACCCGATTTTTCCTGGCTGCTGCTGACCAGTGCCGTGGGCCTGGGCGCCATGAGCGCGGTGATCCAGGTAGCCATGAACTGGGCGCAGAAGTCGGTCTCGCCCACCCGCGCCACCCTCATCTATGCCGGCGAACCAGTATGGGCCGGGATCGTCGGGCGCATCGCCGGTGAGCGCCTGCCGGGCGTGGCACTGCTCGGCGGCCTGCTGATCGTGATCGCGGTGGTGGTCAGCGAACTCAAGGTGCGCCGCCCGCGCGAGGTGGCCGAATCGCGGGAAGTGACGGATGAAGGTGAACGCCAGGCTGGCCTGTAAAGCCGCCAACTGCGGCTATGCTTTGTAAGAATCTGTTATAAAAAAACAGCTTGTCACAGCCTGTTTGTAGGATTCTGCGACAGCTTGCGTGTTGGTGATCAACCCCTCGGCACGTATGATTCTTTGCAAACTTCTCCAGAATAGAACGCTATGTCATTGATAGTGCTATTGCTTCTGCCGTTCGTGGGCAGTTGCCTGGCAGCAGTGCTGCCGCACAACGCACGTAACGCGGAGTCCATTCTCGCCGGGCTCGTGGCCCTGGTCGGCACTGTCCAGGTAGCACTGCTGTACCCTCAGGTTGCCCACGGTGGCGTGATTCGCGAAGAGTTCCTCTGGCTGCCCAGCCTGGGGTTGAACCTGGTGCTGCGCATGGACGGCTTCGCCTGGCTGTTCTCGCTGCTGGTGCTGGGCATCGGTACGCTGGTTTCGCTGTATGCCCGCTACTACATGTCGCCACAAGACCCGGTGCCGCGCTTCTTCGCCTTCTTCCTCGCCTTCATGGGCGCCATGCTCGGCCTGGTGATCTCCGGCAACCTGATCCAGCTGGTGTTCTTCTGGGAACTCACCAGCCTGTTCTCGTTCCTGCTGATTGGCTACTGGCACCACCGTGCCGACGCCCGCCGTGGCGCCTACATGGCGCTGATGGTCACGGGCGCGGGCGGCTTGTGCCTGCTGGTGGGTGCCCTGCTGCTCGGCCATGTGGTCGGCAGCTACGACCTGGACAAGGTCCTGGCTGCCGGCAACACCATCCGCCAGCATGCGCTGTACCCGGTGCTGCTGCCGCTGATCCTCATCGGCGCCCTGAGCAAGAGCGCACAGTTCCCCTTCCAGTTCTGGCTGCCCCATGCCATGGCAGCGCCCACCCCGGTATCGGCTTATCTGCACTCGGCGACCATGGTCAAGGCCGGGGTGTTCCTGCTGGCGCGCCTGTGGCCGGTGCTGTCGGGCAGCGAAGAGTGGTTCTGGATCGTAGGCGGTGCTGGCGCCCTCACCCTGCTGCTCGGCGCCTTCGCCGCCATGTTCCAGAACGACCTCAAGGGCCTGCTGGCGTACTCGACCATCAGCCACCTGGGCCTGATTACCCTGCTGCTGGGCCTGAACAGCCCGCTGGCCGCGGTCGCGGCGGTGTTCCACATTCTCAACCACGCCACCTTCAAGGCCTCGTTGTTCATGGCCGCCGGCATCATCGACCACGAAAGCGGTACCCGTGACATCCGCCGCCTCAGCGGGCTGATACGCCTGGTGCCATACACCGCCACCCTGGCCATGGTCGCCAGCGCCTCGATGGCCGGCGTGCCGTTGATGAACGGTTTCCTGTCCAAGGAAATGTTCTTCGCCGAAACGGTGTTCATCAGCTCCACTGCCTGGGTCGAGGCCACGTTGCCGGTGGTCGCCACCCTGGCCGGCACCTTCAGCGTGGCTTATGCCCTGCGCTTCACCGTCGATGTGTTCTTCGGCCCCACTGCACAGGACCTCCCGCACACACCACACGAACCGCCACGCTGGATGCGTGCGCCGGTCGAATTGCTGGTGCTTACCTGCCTGGTGGTGGGCATCTTCCCTGCCCAGTCGGTCGGCCCGCTGCTGGCCGCCGCCGCCCTGCCTGTGGTGGGCGGCACCCTACCGGAATACAGCCTGGCCATCTGGCATGGCTGGAACGCGCCGCTGATCATGAGCCTGGTGGCCATGAGCGGCGGTATCGTGCTTTACCTGCTGCTGCGCAAGCAGCTGCGCCTTGGCCGCTTCCCCTACCCACCGGTGATCGAACGCTTCAATGGCAAGCGCCTGTTCGAACACGGCCAGGTGCAGCTAATGCTGCTGGCGCGGCGCATCGAGCGCCTGCTCACCAGCCGCCGCCTGCAATCGCAGCTGTTCATGCTGGTGCTCGCCGCCTTCCTCGCCGGCCTCACCCCCATGCTCTACAGTGGTCTCAGCTGGGGCGACCGGCCGAAGATTCCGGGCTCGGGCGTGTTTGTCGCGCTGTGGCTGATCGCCATCGCCTGCGCCATCGGCGCTGCCTACCAGGCCAAGTATCACCGTTTGGCGGCGTTGATCATGGTCAGCGTCTGCGGCCTGATGACCTGCATCACCTTCGTCTGGTTCTCCGCGCCCGATCTGGCCCTGACACAGCTGGTAGTGGAAGTGGTCACCACCGTGCTGATCCTGCTCGGCCTGCGCTGGCTGCCGCGGCGAATCGAAGGCGTATCGCCGCTGCCGGGCAGCCTCGAGCGTGCGCGCATGCGTCGCCTGCGCGACCTGCTGCTGGCGGTGCTGGTAGGTGGCGGCATGGCCGTGCTGTCCTACGCCATGCTCACCCGGCCGACGCCGAACGACATTTCCTCGTTCTACCTGAGCCGGGCACTACCCCAGGGCGGTGGCACCAACGTCGTCAATGTCATGCTGGTCGACTTCCGTGGCTTCGATACCCTCGGTGAAATCACCGTGCTTGTGGCCGTGGCGCTGACCGTGTTCGCCCTGCTGCGGCGCTTCCGCCCGCCCAAGGAAAGCATGCAACTGCCGGCGCAACAGCGTCAGCTGGCACCCGACGTGGTCACCGACCTGATCAACCCGCGGCATGCCACCGACACCGCCCTGGGCTTCATGATGGTGCCCGCGGTGCTGGTGCGCTTGCTGCTGCCGATCGCCCTGCTGGTGTCGATGTACCTGTTCATGCGTGGCCACAACCAGCCGGGTGGCGGCTTTGTTGCCGGCCTGGTGATGTCGGTGGCGTTCATCCTGCAGTACATGGTGGCCGGCACCCAGTGGGTCGAGGCGCAGATGAGCCTGCGCCCGCTGCGCTGGATGGGCACCGGGCTGCTGTGCGCAACCCTGACCGGCGCGGGCGCCATGCTGCTGGGCTACCCGTTCCTCACCACCCATACCGCCCACCTGCACCTGCCGTTGCTCGGCGATGTGCACGTGGCCAGCGCGCTGTTCTTCGATGTCGGGGTGTTCACTGTGGTGGTCGGCTCGACCCTGCTGATCCTCACCGCCCTGGCGCACCAATCGGTGCGCGCCTACCGCCCGGGTAACCCGGCGAAAACCAGCCAAGCAGGAGCCGCCTGATGGAAGAAGTGATTGCAGTTGCCATCGGCGTGCTGGCCGCTTCGGGAGTGTGGCTTATCCTGCGCCCGCGAACCTACCAGGTGATCATGGGCCTCTGCCTGCTGTCGTACGGGGTCAACCTGTTCATCTTCAGCATGGGCAGCCTGTTCATCGGCAAGGAACCGATCATCAAGGACGGCGTGCCCCAGGACCTGCTGCACTACACCGACCCGCTGCCGCAGGCCCTGGTGCTCACCGCCATCGTCATCAGCTTCGCCATGACCGCGCTGTTCCTGGTGGTGTTGCTGGCCTCGCGCGGCCTGACCGGTACCGACCACGTGGATGGCCGGGAGCGTGACGAATGAGTGGCATGAGCCAATTGATCATCGCGCCCATCCTGCTGCCCCTGGTTACCGCGGCATTGATGTTGCTGCTGGGCGAGAAACACCGGCAGACAAAGGCCTGGCTGAACCTGCTGTCGACCTTTGCCGGCCTGGCCATCGCGGTCAGCCTGCTGCTGTGGGTGCGCACCCAGGGCCAGGCGGAATCGATCGGTGTCTACCTGCCGGGCAACTGGCCGGCACCGTTCGGCATCGTGCTGGTGGTAGACCACCTGTCGGCCCTGCTGCTGACCCTCACCGGCATCATCGGTTTCAGTGCCCTGCTGTTTGCCCGCGCTCGCTGGGACGGTGCCGGGGCCAGCTTCCACGCACTGTTCCAGATCCAGCTGATGGGCCTGTACGGCGCCTTCCTCACCGCCGACCTGTTCAACCTGTTCGTGTTCTTCGAGGTGCTGCTGGCCGCTTCCTATGGCCTGCTGCTGCATGGCTCGGGCCGCGCCCGAGTGCGTGCCGGCCTGCACTACATTGCCATCAACCTGTTCGCCTCGTCGCTGTTCCTGATCGGCGCAGCGATGCTGTATGGCGTGACCGGCACCCTGAACATGGCCGACCTGGCGCTGAAGATTCCGTTGGTGCCGGAGGCCGACCGTGGCCTGCTGCACGCTGGCGCGGCGATCCTGGCCATGGCCTTCCTGGTCAAGGCCGGCATCTGGCCGCTGAACTTCTGGCTGGTACCGGCCTATGCCTCGGCCAGCGCGCCGGTGGCGGCGCTGTTCGCCATCATGACCAAGGTCGGCCTGTATGCCGTGCTGCGCCTGTGGACTCTGCTGTTCTCAGGGCAGGCCGGGGCCTCGGCGCACTTCGGTGGTGAATGGCTGGTGTACGGTGGCCTGGTCACCCTGGCGGTGGCGGCAGTGTCGATCATGGCCGCGCAGCGCCTGGAGCGCATGGCCGCCCTCAGCATCCTGGTTTCAGCCGGCACCCTGCTCGGCGCCGTCGGTTTTGCGCAATCGGCGCTGACCGGCGCGGCGTTGTTCTATCTGGTCAATTCGACCCTGGCGCTGTGCGCGCTATTCCTGCTCGCCGAACTGGTCGAACGTTCGCGCTCGGCCAACGAAGCACCGCTGGACGACGAAGAAGACGCCATGCCGCCACCGCTGGAATCACTGCACCCGCCCAAGGGTATCAACCTCGACGATGAACAAAAGGTTGTGATCGGCCAGATCATCCCGTGGACCATGGCCTTCCTCGGCCTCAGCTTCATCGCCTGCGCCCTGTTGATCATCGGCATGCCGCCGCTGTCGGGCTTTGTCGGCAAGCTCAACCTGATCAGCGCGCTGTTCAACCCGCAAGGGCTGGGCGTGCCTGCCGAGCAGCCGCTGGGCATGGCGGGTTGGGGCCTGGTGGCGTTGCTGGTCCTGTCTGGCATGGCCTCGCTGATCGCCTTCGGCCGCGTCGGCATCCAGCGCTTCTGGAAGCCTGAAGAGCGCCCGTCGCCGGTGCTGCGCCGCTATGAATGTCTGCCCATCGTCATCCTGCTCGGCCTGTGCTTCATCCTCAGCTTCAGGGCCGAGCCGCTGCTGCGCTACACCCAGGACACCGCCGCCAGCCTGCAGGCCCCCGACACCTATATCGAAGCCGTGATGGCCGCCCGGCCGATTCCTGGCCCCACCTCGCTCGACGTACAGGTGCAGCCATGAATCGACTGTTCCCGGCACCGCTGTTATCGGTTTCGCTGTTCGCACTGTGGCTGTTGCTGAACCTCTCGGTCAGCCCCGGCAACCTGCTGCTGGCAGCCGCGCTCGGCGTGCTGGCGCCACTGCTGATGGCACCGCTGCGCCCACAGCATGCCCATGTGCGACGGCCGCTGGCCATCGCCCGGCTGATTGGCCGTGTCGGCATCGATGTGATCATGTCCAATCTCCTGGTTGCCCGTGGCGTGCTGCGCGCCAGCAAGCAGCCGCCGCGCTCGGCCTTCGTGCACATCCCGCTGGCCCTGCACGACCCACATGGCCTGGCGGCGTTGTCGATGATTACCACGGTGGTGCCCGGCACGGTCTGGTCCGAGCTGGCCCTGGACCGCAGCGTGTTGCTGCTGCATGTGTTCGACCTGGACGATGAGGCGGCCTTCATCCAGCACTTCAAGGACACCTACGAACGCCCGCTGATGGAGATTTTCCAATGACAGGCCTGCTCGCCAATGCTGTCCTCGCCAGCCTGTTCATCTTCGCCCTGGCCATGGCCCTGGCACTTATCCGGCTGTTCCGCGGCCCGTCCGCCCAGGACCGGGTGCTGGCGCTGGACTACCTGTACATCCTGGCGATGCTGACCATGCTGGTGCTGGGAATCCGTTATGCCAGTGACACCTACTTCGAAGGTGCCCTGCTGATTGCGCTGTTCGGTTTCGTTGGCTCGTTTGCCCTGGCCAAGTTCCTGCTGCGCGGTGAGGTGATCGAATGACTGAAACCCTGCAACTTCCCTTCTGGCTGGAGCTGGTCACAGCCGCGCTGCTGCTGACCGGCAGCCTGTTCGCCCTGATCGGTGCCGTGGGCCTGTTGCGGCTGAAGGACTACTTCCAGCGGATGCACCCGCCGGCACTGGCTTCGACCATTGGTGCCTGGTGCGTGGCACTGGCTTCGATCATCTACTTTTCCTGGCTCAAGGAAGCCCCGGTGCTGCACGCCTGGCTGATTCCGATCCTGCTGTCGATCACCGTGCCGGTGACCACACTGTTGCTGGCCCGGGCGGCGCTGTTCCGCAAGCGCATGGCGAAAGAGCCGGTCCCTGAAGAAGTCAGCAGCGGCCGCGATCGAGGCAACTGACAGGTCGCCACCTCACCCTTGGGCCAGGCGCTGCAACTCGCGCCGGACCATGGCCGCATAAGGCGGCGGGCCGAGGCGATACAATTCCCCTGCCACCCAGTTCAACCAGGCGCCTTGCAGTTCTTCGCGCCTGGCCAGCAAACGCTCGGCCTCGGACACGGCATCCGCCTGGTGCTGCCGATGGAACTCGGCACGCGTGGCAGGCGCGTCGTCACTGTGGGTCATTCACTGGCCTTGAAGGTGGTCAGCTCACCCTTGCGCCATTTGGCAACCTTGCCGGTCACCGCCTTGAGCAACTTGCCCAGGCCTTCCTGCACTTGTTGCTGTGCGGCGAATACCAGCATCACACCGTGGCCTTCACGGAACACGATGCCCTCGCCTTCAGGCACCGACACAAAGGCATAGTCGCCCACGCCATATACGTTCAACTTGATTTCGCGAAAGCGCATTTCCAGTTTGCCGCCTTCGCGGCTGGGCAGCACGGCGGCGCGAAAGTGGTCGCCGACCTTCAGTTCCAAACGCTGCTTGTCATCGACGACCAATGCGCTTTCGGTGTCGATTTCGGCCATGTACAGGCCTTCGGGACTCTGTTCCGTAACATAGACAAAGCGGCCCTGGAACAGCTGGGCCAATTTACCGCGCAAGTCGCCCAAGGCGAACAACGCATGGGTATCAAGAGTGCTGACTGCCAATGAAGTAATCCTCAACCGGTTACAACCCGCCCTCACCCAAAGCTCGGTGAGGCACGGCCATTTCTTATCGATAGGCGAAAAGAGTAATAAAGCGATATGCGAAATGTCTGCGCCCGCTGGCGATGCAGCGTGCGGGAATCTTTACCCTGGCTTGCCAGATCTGGCCTCAAATACAGGCTTTCGGCATATTCCCGATTCGGGAAGCGCAATGTCTGACAGCAAAACCGCCAGAAAAAAATGCGACAGGCAATGCCAGAGCGCACGTAAGAACGGGCCCTGCAATCCATCAGCGCATTACTGGGGAAAGAATATGCACGAAAACACCGAAATTCGTCGAGAGGCAAAGTACATTTCTTACAAGCGAACGCCCTGAACAACACCCCGTTCGCTTGCCGGCAGCACTCACGGTGCTCAGGCAGCCAGGCCCTTCTTCAACTGCTGCCAGGCCGCTTGGCACTCCAAGGCCTCTTCACGGGTGGCAAATGCGGTACCACGGCGTTCGCCATTGACCAGCACCACCCAGCAGATGCGTTTACCCAGCGCCCGCATCGAGGCTGGCACACCAGAACCAATCATCACGGCTACATCGACCCGGCTATTCATCATTCCCTCCGGAATTTAATTAGCACCCTAACGATAAAGTGATGATACGCCTGCTTACGGCGCTGAAACAGCGCATCCCGGTACAGCAGTGTTACGTGCAGGGCAACAAAACCGCCGCCGGCAAGAAACGCAAAAAGCCCCACGGATCGCTCCGTGGGGCTTGGCACACCGCGCGGGGTTACACCTGGCGCTGGTGGCGGTCGAGCTGCTCGTGGCGCTCCTGGGCTTCGATGCAGTACTTGGTGGTCGGGCTGATCAGCAGACGCTTCAGGCCGATTGGTTCACCGCTGTCATCACACCAGCCGAAGCTTTCGTCGGCAATACGGTCCAGGGCCATTTCCAGCTGCGGCAGCAGGCGCTGGTCGCGGTCGATGGCATTCACCAGCCAGCTACGCTCTTCTTCGACCGAAGCCACGTCGGCAGGGTCCGACGGGGTGTCCAGGCCTTCGATGGTGGCACGGCTCAGCTCGATGCGTTCATGGGTTTCGACTTTCATCGCCTGCAGCAGGCCAGCGAAGAAAGCCAGCTGGTCAGCGTTCATGTAGTCATCGGCCGACATGGCCAGCAACTGTTCCTTGGTCATCGATTTCTCTATGAAAAAATGTGCATTTGGGCGATTCGGGTGCCGCCGACGCCTCGGCATCGGCAGCAGAATTCTTCAAGCGCCAACCGGCACTCTTTTACAGGGGGCGGCAGTCTAAGGCGCCACGTCGCGTGGAGCAACTGCAATTGGGTGCGAATTTGCTTCCGGTGCCCACATTCCGCCAGTCGGCGCCCTCTGCTCTGGCTCTGGCTCTGGCTCTGGCTCTGGCTCTTGATCTTGATCTTGATCTTGATCTTGATCTTGATCTTGATCTTGATCTTGATCTTGATCTTCGCGACTTCAGGAGGCCGAGCAGAGGTTTTGCGGAGGGAGGTGACGGGCATGGATGCCCGTCAAGCGCTGAGGCCCCATGGATGGGGCCTGCAGCGCGTACTCCCGGGAGCAAGACCGGCGCGAGGGAACCCCGTAGCGTAGCGGAGGGGCCGGATGATGGGAGCGCAGCGTTTTTTGGTTACTTTTTGTCGCGTTTGACAAAAAGTGACTCGCCGTAAGGGCGAAAAGGTGAGTAAGCGTCGCCATCGTAAATGGACTATGCGCGAGATCAAGACCAGTACGTTTCCGCTCTTCGCTCTTCGCTCTTCGCTTTCAAGCGTGGGCATCAACAACAAGGTCAACATTCATTTTCGAAGGTGGCGCTTAATCACCTTTCCGCCCTTACGGCGGGTCACTTTTTGTCAAACGCGACAAAAAGTAACCAAAAAACGCTGGCTCCCATCATCCGGCCCCTACGCTTCGCTCCGGGGTCCCCTCGCTACGGGCCTGCTCCCGGGAGTACGCGCTGCAGGCCCCATCCATGGGGCCTCAGCGCTTGACGGGCATCCATGCCCGTCACCTCCCTCCGCAGTCCCTTCGCTCGGCCTCCTGAAGTCGCAATCGGCGGCGCCTGAGCTACCGTGCGCTTAGAAGCAAAGCAAAAGCAAAAGCAAAAGCAAAAGCAAAAGCAACGGCAATGCCGATTCCAATCAACGATCCTTGAACTGCGCCTCGCGCTTGGCAATGAACGCAGCCATCCCCTCTTTCTGGTCTTCGGTAGCAAACGCCGCATGGAACACCCGCCGCTCGAAGCGCACACCCTCGCTAAGGGTGACTTCGAACGCACGGTTGACGCTCTCCTTGACCATCATGCTCACCGGAATCGACTTGCTGGCAATGGTCGCGGCCACCTTCAGCGCCTCTTCCACCAGCTCAGCCTGCGGCACGATACGCGCCACCAACCCGGCACGCTCCGCTTCCTCAGCCCCCATCAGGCGACCGGTCAGGCAAAGTTCCATGGCCTTGGCCTTGCCCACCGCGCGGGTCAGGCGCTGGGTGCCGCCCATGCCCGGCAGCACGCCAAGGTTGATTTCCGGCTGGCCGAACCTGGCATTGTCCGCCGCCAGGATGAAGTCACACATCATCGCCAGCTCGCAGCCACCGCCCAGGGCAAAACCGGACACCGCGGCAATGATCGGCTTGCGCCGGTTGGCAATGCGGTCGGAATCGCTGAACAGGTCGTCAACGTAGATTTGCGGGTATTGCAGCTCGGCCATTTCCTTGATGTCGGCACCAGCGGCAAAGGCCTTGGCGGAACCGGTCAGCACCACGCAGCCGATGTTCGGATCGCGCTCGAGCTGGTCCAGGGCCTGGTTGATCTCGCCGACGATCTGCGCGTTCAGCGCGTTCAGCGCCTGCGGGCGGTTGAGGGTAATCAGGCCGACCTTGCCGTGGATATCCAACAGGATAGTTTCGAATGCCATGCAGTCTGCTCCTTCAAAGATTGCGCGCAATGACCATGCGCTGAATGTCGCTGGTGCCTTCGTAGATCTGGCAAACCCGAACGTCGCGGTAGATCCGCTCCAGCGGGAAGTCACTCAGATAGCCATAACCGCCCAGGGTCTGCAAGGCATCCGAACAGACCTTTTCGGCCATTTCCGAGGCAAACAGCTTGGCCATCGACGCTTCCACAAGCGCCGGGCGCCCGGCATCGCGCAGCGCGGCAGCGTGCAGCACCATCTGCCGGGCCACGGCAATCTTCGTCGCCATGTCGGCCAGGCGGAAGGCCACCGCCTGGTGCTCGATCAGCGCCTTGCCGAAGCTCTGCCGCTCGTTGGCGTAGTCACGCGCCACTTCGAACGCCGCGCGGGCCATGCCCACCGCCTGCGAGGCGATGCCGATGCGGCCGCCTTCGAGGTTGGCCAGGGCGATCTTGTAGCCCTCGCCTTCGGCGCCCAGGCGGTTGGCCACCGGCACGCGCACATTGTCGAAAACGATCTGGCAGGTGTCGGAGGCGTGCTGGCCGAGCTTGTCCTCGACCCGCGCCACCTGGTAGCCCGGCGAATCGGTGGGCACGATGAAGGCACTGATGCCGCGCTTGCCGGCGTCCGGGTCGGTCACGGCGAACACGATCACCACCCCGGCGTTCTGCCCGGAGGTGATGAACTGCTTGCTGCCATTGAGCACGTAGTGGTCGCCATCCAGACGTGCACGGGTCTTCAGGCTGCTGGCGTCGGAGCCGGCTTGCGGTTCGGTCAGGGCGAAGGCGCCGAGCATCGCACCGCTGGCCAACGGGGTGAGGAACTGTTCCTTCTGCTGCTCGCTGCCAAAACGCAGGATCGGCACACAGCCCACCGAGTTGTGCACGCTCATGATGGTCGAGCAGGCGCCGTCACCGGCGGCGATTTCCTCCAGGGCCATGGCATAGGCCACGTAGCCGGTGTCGCTGCCGCCCCACTGCTCCGGCACCAGCATGCCGAACAGGCCCAGCTCGGCCATCTCGTCGATGGCCTCCTTGGGGAAGCGGTGTTCCTTGTCCCATTGCTCGGCAAACGGTTTCAGGCGCTCCTGGGCAAAGGCGCGTACCGCCTCGGCGATCTGTTGTTGCTCGTCAGTTACCAGCATGGTTCACCTCAGTACAGGCATTCGACAGCCATGGCTGTGGCCTCGCCACCGCCGATGCAGATGGCCGCCACGCCACGGCGCAGGTTGTTCTGGCGCAGGGCCGACAGCAGGGTCACCAGGATGCGCGCGCCGGAAGCGCCGATCGGGTGGCCGAGGGCGCAGGCGCCGCCATGGATATTGACCTTGTCGTGCGGCAGGTCGAGGTGCTTCATGGCCGCCAGGGTGACCACGGCGAAAGCCTCGTTGATCTCGAACAGGTCGACCTCGGCCAGGTTCCAGCCAGTGCGTTTCATCAGTTTGTCGATGGCACCGATCGGCGCGGTCGGGAACAGTGCCGGGGTGTCGGCAAAAGCGGCGTGGCCGTGGATCACCGCCAGCGGCTTGAGGCCGCGCTTGTCGGCTTCGGAGCGGCGCATCAGCACCAGCGCCGCAGCGCCGTCGGAAATCGAGCTGGAGTTGGCGGCGGTCACCGTGCCGCCTTCGCGGAAGGCCGGCTTGAGCTGCGGGATCTTGTCCAGGCGCGCCTTGGGCGGTTGTTCGTCGTCCTTGATGACGCGCGTCTCCTTGCCCTCGGTAACCTCGACCGGCACGATCTCGGCAGCAAAGCGACCACTCTTGATAGCGTCCTGGGCGCGGGTCAGCGAGGCGATGGCGAACTGGTCCTGGGCTTCGCGGCTGAAGGCATTGGCCTGGGCGCAGTCTTCGGCAAAGGTGCCCATCAGGCGGCCCTTGTCGTAGGCGTCTTCCAGGCCGTCCATGAACATGTGGTCGATGACCCTGCCGTGGCCCATGCGGTAACCGCCACGGGCCTTGTCCAGCAGGTACGGCGCATTGGTCATGCTTTCCATGCCACCGGCCACCACCACATCGGCGGTACCGGCCAGCAGCAGGTCATGGGCCATGATCGCCGCCTGCATGCCCGAACCGCACATCTTGTTCAAGGTGGTGCAGGTGGTGTGCTTGTCCAGCCCGGCGCCCAGCGCGGCCTGGCGCGCCGGTGCCTGGCCCTGGCCAGCCGGCAGCACGCAGCCGAACAGCACCTGCTCGACACTGGCAGCATCGATGCCGGCACGCTCCACGGCACCACGGATGGCGGCGCTGCCCAGCTGCGGCGCGGTCAGGCTCTTGAGGTCGCCCTGCAGGCCGCCCATGGGCGTGCGCACGGCGCTGACGATAACGATCGGGTCATTGGCGAGGGTCATGTTCACTCTCCTTACTTGGCAGCCATGCGCAGTGCGCCGTCGAGGCGGATCACCTCGCCGTTGAGCATGCTGTTCTCGATGATGTGGCGGGCCAGCGCGGCGTACTCCTGCGGGCGACCCAGGCGCGGAGGGAATGGCACGCCGGCGGCCAGCGAGGCGCGTACTTCCTCGGTCATGCCGGCCATCATCGGCGTTTCGAAGATGCCCGGGGCGATGGTCATCACACGGATGCCGAAGCGCGCCAGTTCGCGGGCGGTCGGCAGGGTCAGGCTGGCGATGGCGCCCTTGGAAGCAGCGTAGGCCGCCTGGCCGATCTGGCCGTCATAGGCGGCGATGGAGGCGGTGTTGATGATCACCCCGCGCTCGCCACCCTCATCTGCAGCCCCTTCGGCCATGGCCGCGGCGGCCAGGCGCAGCAGGTTGAAGCTGCCGATCAGGTTGACGTTGATGACCTTGGCAAAGCTGGCAAGGCCATGCGGGCCCTGTTTGCCCAGCACTTTCTCGGCACCGACGATGCCGGCGCAGTTGACCAGCCCGTGCAGGCTGCCAAAGGCGCTGACGGCCGCATCGACCGCCGCCTGGGCGGCCTGCTCGTCGCTGATGTCGGCCACCGCGAAACGGGCGTTTTCGCCCAGTTCGCGGGCCTTGGCTTCAACGGCCTGGGCATTGAGGTCGACCAGCATGACCTTGGCGCCGGCCTCGACCAGCATCTGCGCGGTGGCAGCACCCAGCCCGGAGGCGGCGCCGCTGACGATGAAGTGTTTGTTGGCTATCTGCATGATCGGTTCCTTTCAGGCGCTGGCAGGGGTGGCCTGTTGCGCTTGTTGTTTGGCGACTTCCTGGTTGCGCAGGATGAAGCGTTGCAGCTTGCCGCTCGGGGTCTTGGGCAGCTCGCTGACGAATTCGATTTCCCTTGGGTAGGCATGGGCGTACAGGCGCTGGCGCACGTGCTGGCGCAAAGCCTCTTCAAGCTCGGCGCTGCCCTGGTAACCGCTGGCCAATACCACGAAGGCCTTGATCAGCTCGGTACGTTCCGGGTCCGGTTTGCCAATCACCGCCGCTTCGATTACCGCTGGGTGCTCGATCAGTGCGCTCTCGACGTCGAACGGGCCGACCCGGTAGCCGGAGGTGGTGATCACATCGTCGCTGCGGCCGACGAAGCTGATGCTGCCGTCCTGGTTCAGCTCGACGGTGTCGCCGCTGAGGTAGTACTTGCCGACGAAGGCTTTGGTCGGCAGGCCGTGGTAGCCCGCGAACCAGCACAGCGGCGACTGCTCGCGGTCGACCGCGAGGATGCCCGGCTGGCCGGCGGGCAGTTCGTTGCCCTGCTCGTCCAGCACCACGATGCGGTGGCCGGGGATGGCGAAGCCGGCCGAGCCGAGGTGTACCGGGTGCTGCAGGCCATGGTGGTTGCACAGCACCATGCCCAGTTCGGTCTGCCCGTAGTGGTCATGGATGGTCACGCCCAGTTCGTCGGCGAACCAGCGGATCACTTCCGGGTTGAGCGGTTCGCCGGCACTGCTGACCACCCGCAGGCGGCCCTTGATCGGTGCCGAGAAGTCATCCCCGGCGGCAATCAGCAGGCGGTACGCGGTGGGCGAGCCGGCCAGGTTGGTGATGCCCAGCTTGTCGATCACCCGTGCGCAGCTTTCAACACTGAACGGGCCATCGTAGAAGGTGGTGGCATGGCCCAGCGACAGCGGGCCAGTGACCGCGTAATACAGGCCATAGGCCCAGCCCGGGTCGGCCAGGTTCCAAAAGTTGTCCTCGGGGCGCAGGTCGATGGCATCGCGCATGTAGCCCTGGAACGCGACGATGGCCCGCAGCGGCACTTCCAGTGGCTTGGCCGGGCCGGTGGTGCCGGAGGTGAACATCAGCAGGAACGGGTCGTTGCCCGAGCGCATGACCGGCTCGCATTTGTCTGCGGCTTTGTCCAGGCACTGCTGGAAGTCCAGCTCGCCATTGCGGGCATTGACGGTAATGATGGTCGGGCAGGCGTGCACATCGTCCAGCTTGGCGCGGTTGTGGCTGTCGGTAACGACCACCCGGGCGTGGGACTGCTCCAGGCGATGTTCGATGGCCTTGGGACCGAACGCGGTGAACAGTGGCTGGTACACCGCGCCGAGACGCCAGGTGGCGAGGATGGTGACCAGCAGCTCGGGGGTACGCGGCATCAGGCCGGCGACCCGGTCACCCGCACCCACGCCTTGCGCTTCGAGCACATTGGCGAAACGGGCCGCCAGTGCCTGCAACTGGTCGAAGCTCAAGCGCACGCTGTTGCCCTCGCGGTCTTCCCAGACCAGTGCGGTCTTGCCCTCACCGGCATGGCGGTCGCAACATTCGACACAGGCATTGAGGGCTTCGAGGTTGCCATGTAGCGCCGCCGCAGCAGCCTGGCCATGGTCGAACGCACGAGCGGCCTCGGTGTAATCGCGCATCGTCGGACTCCTGGTTTCTTGTTTTTGGAGTTGAACCATCGGTCCGACGATGTTCGCGCCGCGCTGGCGTCGCGGCAATGGCCTAAGTTGTCAAACTGGATGACCGGTTTGGCCGGTGGCCATCAGCCCGGTGCGCGCTCCAGACTGATCACGTAGTGCCGGGTCAGTTGCAGTTGCAACGTCAGCCGATCGGCCTGCAGCTGCGCATCCAGCGCCTGTACCTGGTTCAGATACTGTGCTTCACCCAGTTCATCGCGCCTTACCGCCAGGGCCGCCCGCTGCTCAGCGGCGAGTTGCTCCAGGTCGTTGAACGGCTGCGCAAAGTGCTGTTGCACAAAGCGCTGCCAGAACGCGCGCGTGCACAAGTCGGCCACTACATCATCGAGAACGTCCGCCCTTCCCACGGCTGCCTCTGCCGCCTGCAGCCGATGCTCGCTCAACCCTACGGCGGCCGCCCTGAGGCGCATTCTGGCAGGCTGGAACGGCAACCTGAGCCTGGTCCGCAAGCGCACCCTGTAGCGCATTGCCAACGTCGCCAGTACTGCAGGCTCGGCGAAGCCTTCAAGGTTTTGCCGCTCGGTCTCGACATACTCGTCAAGGCGGTCCAGGCGGTGCAAGGCGCGCCCCAACGCCAGCAACTTCGGGCCTCGGGACTGCGCACCATCGCCTGCCGCGTCGCGCTCGGCATGCAGACGCAGCAGTCGGCTGAACAGGTCGATGGCACCGTTGTCATCCATCACCACATCGTCGGCCGCCAGTTGCGCCTGGCGAGCGAACTCGACGTCTGTCTCCAGCATCGACAGGCATTGCCAGCCCATGCGCAGCAGATAAGCCTTGGGCCAGCTGAAGTCCGCCAAGCCTTGCAAAAGCTCCAGCAGATCGAACAGGCGGGCGTTTTCGTCCCGGGTGCTCAGCCGGTCCCAAAGCTCGCCGCGCCCATGGCTGGCGGAGTCGGAACCGACCCACCAGGCTCGGCCGATCTCTTCCTGCGGCTCTTCCAGAAGCGGCTCCAAGGCATACAGCTTGCCGTAATCGGCCATGGTCAGGCGGTTGCCATCAATCAGGATGCGCTGGCGAAACTCCAGCGGCATGGCCAGCACGCCGTCAGGCACCCCCCGCAAGAAATTGTCACGCAGGTCGGCTCGTTGCAGGAAGCCACACAATTCGAGCCCTCTGGGCCACTCGCTGAGCCCGCAGCGACGCAAATTCAGCTCGATCAGGTGGGGCAAGTGATGGAAGCGCATTTCGTACACCCCCAGCGGGCTGTTGTAGCTCAGGTCGAGGTGACTGAGCAGCGGCAACCCGTTCAGTGCTTCGATGGCATGGGTATCCAGGCGAATGCGGTTATGCCCCAGGCGCAACCGGCGCAGGTTGGTCAGGTAGCCAAGCCCGCGCGGGCAGCGCAACAGCTGGTTGTGGCTCAGGTCCAGCTCCTGCAGGTAGGTGAATGCCCGCAGAAACTCCTCGTTCACCACCCCGATGGTCGTCTCGCTCAGTACCAGGGTGGTTACGTGATAGAAATCGATAGGTGCAGGCATGACCGGCAACGAATCGGTTGGCAAGTCATTCAGGACCAGGCGCAACCCCTGGCGCTTGCCGTCACTGTCGATCTCCACATGGTCGCCAAGCGCCTGCCAGGCACGCAGCAATCGTTCGGCGAACAGCTGGCGTCGCGCCCGCAAAGTGTCACTCAGCGCAGCCGACACCCAACCATTGAGCGCGCGGTTCAACTGCTCAAAATCGTCCTGCAGCGCCAGGAGCGCATCGGCGACCGACACATTCTGCAGCAGCCAGCGGTCAACTTGCGTTTCCAGCGAATCGCCCAGCCCCGGGAAGAATCGCCTCAGGCCGGCCCGCAGTTGTTCCCTGGATGTGGTGGGCAGTGCCGCGCGCCCGCTGAGCAGGTAACCGACGCGGCCATCGGCAAGGCGCTGCCCAGGGTTGAACCAGCGCTCCGTCGACGCCCAGCCCAGCATGCGGGCTATTTCCTCATGGGTACCCAGGTGCGCCATGAGCTTCTCGCGCAGGCGCTCGGCATTGGCGTTCTCGGCCAGGCCCAACCGGCCCAGCAGGTTGCGCGATTCGAGCGCGGCCAGCACAGCCTGGAAGATGCATGAGGAAGCAGGTGGCTGCATCGCGAGTTTTCGGCCCTGCCCGTCATACAGGGCAAAGACACCTTGCTCACGCACCAGCACCCGTTGCTCGGCCGCATCGCCAACCGAACCGATGCGTTTCAACGCCACGGCATCCGCAGCAGCATTGCTCAACGCCAGGCTGAACGCATCAATGGCCTCGACATTCAGCAATGTCAGCACCAGCATGCCCGTTTCGTCGCTATATGCACTCGGCAGATAAAACCCTGCCAGCGCCCTGCTCACCTTCGCCTGCGAGCACAACGACCTGGCCTGGGTGGCCAGGCTTTGCGGCAACTTTCCACCACTGACGAACAGCTGGCGAGCCTCGTGACTTGCTCCGTCGGCCAGATCGCGCGCATAGGGCTCAGGCAGCCCCAGCGCCATCAGCGGCTTGAGCAAAGGCTCCGTCGATTCGGGCAGGCGTGTCAGCCGTGCGAACAGCAGGTCGCTCGACCTTGGCCGGTCCGCCAGCACTGCCGCACGCCCCTTTACACTGCCCGGTCGGGCCTCGCACCAGGCCAGCAGCTGCAAGTCCTGATCGGAGACAGTGTCGCGTTCCAGGTTGCGGAAGAACGTGTCGATCCGGGCATCGGCATCGAATGCCTTGAGGGTTTCCCGCAAGGTGGCAGGCGTTCGCCGGTTTTCCACCAGCAGGCCGCGCAGTTCGTCCTCGTCGATGCCGGCCATGCGCAAGATCCGCTGCGCCTGCTGTTTATCGAAAGGTTGATCGCGCGGCCAAAGTGTATCGAGCATTTTCGCAGGGTCGCGCCAACGCTGGGGCTCATCGTGCATCAGGCGCCAACTGCGTTCGCCATTGTGCAGCACGACCGGGCCGTACGCCTCTTCGCGACCGGGGTGGCGCAGACGCCAGGGGCCATCGGGGTCAGGCCGATGAACTTCGTAGAAGACCCCGTCGGCCTTCATCCAGCGGCGCTCGCCATCAGCATAGGCCCCGTCCGTACCCAAGGTGATCGTCTCAGGGGTCGAGGCAAAAGCTGCCAGATCTCGGGACCACAAACGCCCCGCCCCATTGGCGAGCCTTACCGGCTCCAGCGCCGCGACGAACGCGCTGCGCACGAAGGTGACGCCGGCCACCGTCGCGGCGGTGCCCGCCAGTATCTCGGCAACGCCCAGCATGTGCTCCAGCGCCTCGTGCTGATGGCCTCGCGACCAGTCCTGCACGCCCTCGAAAACCTCCGAGAGGGTCTGGGCCACCAGTTGCCCAAGCAGCAAGCCACCCACCACCGGAATGAACAGGCCCGCGAGATTGAGCACATCAAGGCCGGCGGCCTTCCACGCCTCATGCCGTTCACGCGACGCGGCTTCATCGGCATCGGCGGTCGGCACCAGCAACAGGCGGCCATCCTGCTTCACCCGGTTTGTCTGCTGCGCAGCCAGCGCCTGGAAAATGTCATGCTGTGGCACGCTGCCATCGAGCTCCAGGTCCGGCTGGTCATCCGCCAGGCGGGCCTGCAGCTTGCGCATGAACCCGGCACGCTGATCCAGGCCGATCAACTGGCTGAACGCCTGGCGATAGGGTTCATGGCGCAGCTCGGCCACCAGCGTGCGGTTGATCGAGGCATGGCTGTCGAAGTGTCGCAACGCCTGTACCGGGTCGCTGGGCAGGTAGAGCACGCCACCCTGCGTTTGCCCATGCGTGTCGCGAAGTTGAATCCACACACCATCCGCCACTGGGCAACCGAGGGCTTCGAGCAGGCCCGGGTGGCCCGTGAGGCTGGCAGATCGCCGATCCGCGGGTTTATCCACCAGGGCGTGCAATGCCTCCTTGACCGGCTCGGTAATCTCGCCTTTCAGCGCGGCAACCTGCACGGCCAGGCGCAGCCCGGAGCGTTTGTCTTCACACAAGATGCGCTGTGCCGCGGCATCGAATGTGCGGTCCAGTTCCTGCTGGTACAGGCGCCCGGCATCGAGCTTGCGGCACGCCTCGACCAGTTCATCGGTGCCTCGCGAAAGTACCCGTTCCTGCCCCGGCGCGACCAACCCGGTTCCCAGGTAGAAATCGTTGCTGACGGCAAAGTTGCGCATCAGGCGGAGCAAGCCGTTTTCACGCCGTTGCCCGTAAGTGGGAAATGGCGGCTCAGCGCCGGGCGTGGACGAAAAACGATGGGAAACTTCCAGCCACTCCAGCTGCCAGAACGCTACGTCACCCGGCAGCGGCTCGCGCAACAAACTGGCGAATTGCCGTTCGGCGAACTGCTGTGGTGACGGCAGCGCCAGGGTGATCCCGCGCAACCGGGCCTGGGTGGCATGATGGGCTTCCAGGCTTTCGCGCAAGGTGCGTATCTGGCTTTGCGTGGCCTGTTTGAGCCAGGCAGGCAACCGGTCACCGATGAAACCGTCGTGCAAGTGGCTGGAAGATGCAGAGGCGGGCTGTGGGGCGTGTGGTTCGCGGGTCATGGCAGGTCCCTGGATGACTGTCGAAAGCCACGCATGGTGTGCAACCTGCCGGTGCTTGCGCAGAGGGAACCCCTGCGGTAGAAGCAGGGCGGCACACTGCGTGCCGCCCCTGAAGGGCCGTCACTTTGCCTCTGGCACCATGAACGCTTCGCGCGTAAGGCGCTGGGCAAGGCTGGCCAGGGCCTGCTCGCGCTCGTCGCGCAGAGCGTTGCTCAGGTTCCAGTACTCGTCACTGGTCAAAGCTTCCCTTTGCTCGTCCAATGCCTCCAGCCGAACGGTGAATTGCGTTTCCAGGTTTTCGAAGTCATCCGGATGCTCTGCCCGCAGTACCGGCAACCAGAAATCACGCTCGCTGATGAACACGATCCGTTGCTCGCCCGCCTCCACCTCCAGCACTTCCTTGAAGGCCTCGTCCAGTTGCAGGGGCGACACGTTGGCCAGCCTGCCAAACTGCATATGGCGAGGCTGGCCCAACAGGTCCAGGCGCTGGGCCAAGCCGCTGAGGTAGGCAAGGTTGACCTCCACCTCCTCTTCATCGTGGTTCCCGTGGCTCCAGCGTCCATCCTGGTAGCGGGCGTCGATTTCGCGCCGGGCGATTTTCTCCACCCAGTGCACGCGAAACAGCCGCTTGGCCAGCTGCAGGCGTGCCGAGCGGGTCGAGATCGGGTCGCCGCCGCGGGTGGCCTGCTCGACATGCATGCGCACCTCAAGGCGGCTGAACACCGTGGAAACGCTGTCCACACAGGTGGTGGGCTCCGCTGCCAGGTCAAACAGCGCCATGCGCGTGGTGGTATCGGCATGGGCGGCATCCAGCATTGCCCATACCCTGAACCCGAGTTCGGCCGGCGCCTTGCTGAATTCGGCCGTGCTCGTCAGTTGCCTGAGCAGCTCGAAGAAAGCCAGGCTGCCGGGCTCGGCATTCAGCGCATCCCATTTCCCTTGCTGCTCCTGCCGCGCCGCTGGGTCCAGGGTCTGCAGCCATTGTTCCCGGGCCGGGGCGTGCCGTTGCGGGCGGGGCGTGGCCAGCAGGCGTTCGGCGGCATAAAGGCGATCGAGATCCTGCACTGGCAGTGCATTGCCCTCCAGGTGCATGGCACGGCGCAACTGCAACGGGGCCTGAAACAAGGCTGCCGGCAACTCGGCTATCTGGTTGTTGCGAAGGTCGGCGAACACCAACAGGCCACACCACTCCAGGCCCCAGGGCAGCGCCGTCATCTGCACCCGGTTCAAACGCAGGATCCGCAGGCTGGGCAACCGCTCGAACTGTAGCCTGATGTCGCCGAGCGGGTTGTCACTCAGGTCCAGCGAACGCAAGAGCGCCAGGCCAGTCAGCACATTGGCCTGCGGCTCCGAGATACGAATACGGTTGCGCGGCATCAGCAACTGGCGCAAGGCGGTCAAACGCTCCAGCCCCGCAGGTAGCGCGCGCAAGGCGTTGTCGCTCATGTCCAGGCACAGCAGATCGGGGAAGCAGGCGAGGAACCCCGGCGGGATGGCATCCAGACCGAGCGCCGACAGGGTCAATTCCGACACGTGCGAGAAGTCCGTCCCGATCGGCAATACAGGCAGGCTGCCCACCGGTACGGCGACGATGCTCAGGCTGAGCACCGCATCGTTGCCGATAGCCCCGACGGCGCGGTCGCTGCGCATCTGCCAGGCACGCCGCAACGAATCTGCGACGCGTCGGCGTGCGCGGCTGGCGCTGCCCGCCACCTCTGCAACCCAGGCCAGCAAGCTGTCATCCAGGCGGCGGTACTCCTGCTCGACACGCAGCAGGTTCTCGAACAGGCCCCCGCGCATGTCCAACAGGCTCTGGACATAGCGATCGACGCCGACATCCCCGATACCGGGGTACAAGGCGCGCACCCGCTGCCGCACCACAAGCTCCGGCGAGCCGATGCACGACTGGCAGCCACCCAGTGGATAGCCCGCTCGGCCATCGGCCAAACGCTGCATGGGCGATGCCATGGGCCTTGCCTCCCGCCAGCCGAGCAGGCGCAGCAGGGCCTGCCGGTCACCGGGTAGCCAGGCCTGCATCTGCTCGCGGATTCTGGTCGGCGCATCGGTGCCATTCCAACCCTGTCGCACCCGGTATTCCACGGGCAGGCAAGCGGCCAGCACCTCGAACAGCCCCTCGGGGGCGGCGACCTCGCGCTCATCCGGCAAGCCTCTGTCGTTGTAGAGCTGGAAGCGCCCTTCCCGCCTGACCAGCACCACGTCCTGCTCAAGGTCGGTCTCGGCGAACAGCCGTTCCATCGCCGCCCCAGCATACGGGTCACGACGCAACACCAGGTTGAACCCGGCAGCGCCGGGGCCATGCCGACGCAGCAGGGCAAAGGCCAGCGCCACCACTTCCGGCCGGTAACTGCCTTGCAGGTACAACGCTTCGCGCATGCGGGTCAGGCGCGCCAGTTGCAGGGCCACCCGCGCCTGCTCAGCCAACGCCAGCGGCAGACGGGACTCTGCCTGCATGCGCAAGCGCACAGCCTCGGTGGCCTGCTCCAGCACATCGAGGGCATAGGCTTCTGGCAGCGTCGGGAAGTCGCGCTGGATCAAGCCCAGCAGCGGGTCGTCAGCCAGGTAAAGCCCGGAGAAATGCTCGAGCATCGCCTCACGCAACTCGATTGCCGCGTCACCGATCGACAGCGCCTGTTCTTCGACGGTTTCATCCTGCAGCTGCAGCCTTTCGATGCACCATTGCCACAAGTCGGAATCGGTATCGGCCTCCCCCGCTTCCAGCCGGCTGAAAAAGGCTTGCGCGCGCGCGTCCACGGCAAAGCGCTGCAAGGTATCGCGCAGCTGCACTGGCATCGCTCGCCGCTCCACCAGCAGGCCACGCAGGTAGGCCTCGTCGACATCCGCGACTTTCAGCACCTGCTCCACCCGCACAGCGTCCATCGCGGCCGCAGCCGGCCAGAGCCGCCCGAGCAACAGCGCGGCGCCCTGCCATTCCAGTGGCCGCTCATAAGCCAGCCGCCAGCCACGCGCAGAGCAGCGTTCCAGCACCGGCCCGAACGCTGCCTCACCGTCGGCATGCAGCAAGCGCCAGACGCCATTGGCGGTTTGCCTTACCCGATACAAGGCTCCATTCAACCGCCACCAATGGCGCTCACCCTCGGCGAGCAAGCCGTTGTCGAGCTCCGTCAGCTGAACGGGTGGAGTAGTGTCCTGGTAAGGCGCCAGCTCATTGCGCCACAGCCGTTGCCGGCCATCTTCGGTGATGACCGGCTCCAGGGTTTCGACGAATGCGCTGCGGGCCAGGTGGGCACCGACAACCACCGCACCGGTGGTTGCCACGCTGAATGCCACCTGAAGCATATGCATCAAGGCCTCATGCTGATGGCCCAACTGCCAGTCACGCACGCCCTCGAAAGTTTCGGTCAACAGTTGCCTGGCAAGGTCCGCCAGCAGCAAAGCCCCGATGACCGGCACGAACAGGCCCGCCAGGTTGAGCAATACCAGGCCGGCGCCTTTGAGCTCGTCCAGGCGCTGCTCCGAAGCCGCGTCATCGGCCTGGGCGGTGGGCACCGCTAGGAAACGTCCATCGGCCTTGATTCGCTGAATGTGCCAGGCGGCCATCGACGCAAAACCGTCCCCCGCTTCCAACACCCTGCGGGGTTCCAGGTCAGGTTGTGCATCCTGCAAGCGGGTGGCCAGGGCCTGCTCACAAATGGCGCGATCACCCAAGGCAATGCGCCGCACGAATGCCTGCCGATAGTCCTGGTTGCCCATCGCCGTGGCCAGGACGCGGTTCGCCTCATCCCAGTTGGTGAACGCGCGCAGGGGTTGCGCCTGATCGTCAGGGGTGTACAGGATCACTCTTTTCAAGCGCCCAGGTACCCCGAAGGGAAACGTGGACTGGTGGCGGGACTGCTCGATCAATTCAACCGCCAGCGCGCCATCCACCCGGCAGCCAAGGACCTGAAGCGCACCGATCTCCAGCTGCAGCGGCCCCTTGATCACGGCGTGTTCATCCTTGCACGCGACACGCAGCAGCAGCAGGTCTTGCGGATCCAGCTGCTGCTTGATGGCCGCGATCTCGACCGCCACGGCCAGTTCCAGGCGCCGGTCGGTGGTCAGGGCTTTTTCATAGTCAGGGGTCAATACCTGCGCCAGGTGCCGCTGGTAGGCGCTGCCGACATCCACCTGGCGGCACAGGCTGACAATCCGGTCGATGTCTTCGCTCACCACCTGCTCGTCCTGGTGGGCTCCCGGGAGGGTCAAGGCGGTGCCGAGGAAGAAGGACTCGTTGGCCTTGAAGTTCTGCAACAGCTTTTGCAAGGCCGGCATGCGCACGAAGTACGGTTGATAATCAGGGATCAAGCCGGTTCTCACATCCAGCCGTGCGCGTGTTTCGCGCCACACCAGCTTGTCCAGGTCAACCTGCAGCTTCAGCTGGCTGTCCTGACGCAAGGCAGGCTCGAACAGTTGCTTGGCAAACCGGTCCAGAGGCTGCAGGCGGTCGGCGAACCCTGCCATCTGCCTCTGACTCGCAAGATAGGCATTGAAACGCAGTTGCAGCCTGGCAAGCTGCTTGGGCTTCGCCGCCTTCAACCAGGCGGGCAAGCTTTGGGCGATGAAGTCTTCGGCGGGGTGAAGCAACTTGGGATGCAAGGCAGGTTGAGACATCGTCGATTTCCTGGTCAGTGATCGACTCGTCACGATGCTTGCCAGCGGCGGCGGCCGGCAGCGGGAAGGCGTGGTCCCCTAGCCGCCACTGCCGCGCTTGAGGATCAGCGCACGGTAATGCCCGGGGTTGCAGCCGAACCACTTGCGAAACGCCTTGTAGAACGAACTGCTGTCGGCAAAGCCCAGGCGTTCGGCGATTTCGCTCATGGCTGCGTCTTCCTGGCTCAGCCAGGCAATCGCCAGCTCACGCCGCACACTGTCCTTCAACCCCTGGTAATTCTGACCCTCTTCGGCCAGCCGCCGGCGCAGGGTAGAGGGCGACAGGCACAACTGCCGCGCCAGGCTGTCACCATCGGGCCACTGCCCCGGATCCAGGCGCAGCAGGTCGGTGCGAATGCGCCGCCCGAGGCTGGCCGGGTCACGGTACTTGACCAGGATGTTGCCCGGCGCCTCGGCCAGAAAACGCTGCAGTTCTTCTTCGCTGCGCCGCAGCGGCAGCTCAAGGCATTCGGCAGCGATGATCATGCGTGTGCGCGGGCGCTCGAACTGCAGGTTTTCCGAAAACATCACCCGGTAGTCATCGCAGAACGGCGGTTCGGCACAGCGCAGATCGATGGCCAGGATCGGGATACGTCGCCCGGCCAGCCAGCAGGTCACACCGTGCACGATCATCCAGAAGGTGAAATAGGTGAAAGCGCGGCGCGGGGTGTCACGCGGTTCATTGATGACGATTTCGGCCAGGCCCTGCTGGCGCACCAGGCTTGGCTGCAGGTCTTCAAGCATCAGTGACAGAAACGCCAGCGCGGTTTCCAGGCCAGCGCCCAGGGTCGGCTGGCCCATGCTGGCACGGCACATGAACGCCAGGCTGCCGCTGCGCAGACCGCGCGGGTCCATGGCGAAGAACTCATCGTTGCAGCGCCGCGCCAGCAGGCGCCAGAGCCGGGCATAGGACTCGGCGCTGACTCGCGCCGCAGGCAGGTGCAGCTGTTCGACGGCGATACCCGCCCGGGCCAGCAAGCCGATATCGGGCTCGCCAGCGGGGCAGGTCTGCAACAGCGCCTCGCGTACCAGCTGCATGGAAATGGTGTCTTTCTCGCTCATCAACGGTCCTGTCGGCTCAATGCCGGCCATCTTAGGCCGCCCGATTGAAAACAGCCATCACAGCCCAGCCGCCAGACCGAGGAACGCCTGGATCAGGCGCAGCTCACGGCGGCGCTCCAGGCAGCCGATCAGGTGCTGGTTGACCAGGCCGTCACCGGCCAGCGGGCGCGCCACTACCCGCGGGTCATTGGCGACTTCGGTGGACGACACCACGCCAATGCCCAGCTCCGAGGCCACCGCTTCGGTCACCGCCTCGCGGCTATCCAGCTCCAGCAGCACCCGAGGTTGCACAGCGGCCTTGCTGCAGGCCTTGTCGAAGGTGCGCCGGGTGGTGGAGCTGGGCTCGCGCAACACCATGATCTGCTGGTGCAGCTCGGCCAGCGGCAAATCACCCTCGCCGCTGGCCCAGGCATGCCCCGCCGGCAGCAAGGCGCACAACCGCGACTCGCACAGGTTCTGCAAATGCAGGCCTTTGCGCGGCTCGATCTCGGTCAGCACGGCCACGTCGGCATGCTCGCTGAGCAATGCCGCCAAAGTTTCCTGGGCATTGCCCAAGCGCAGGTTGACGGTAATGCCCGGGTAGCGCTCGCGCAGCAGCGCCAGCATCGGCATGACCCGGTGCGGGCCATCGGCCGCCACCTCCAGGCGCCCGGTCAGCAATTGGCGATTAGCCTCGAGCATGGCCTGCGCCTCTTCGGCCAGCCCGAACATGGCGCGGGTGATGGCTGCCAGGCGGGTGCCCTCTTCGGTCAACTCAACCCGCCGCGCGGTACGCCGCAGCAAGGTGATCTGGTAGTGCTCCTCCAGCGCCTTCACGTGCCCGGTCACTGCCGGCTGGCTGATGAACAGGCGTGCGGCGGCACGGGTGAAGCTGCCCTCACGGGCCACGGCATCGAAGGCACGCAACTGGAACAGGTTCATATTTATCGGCCTTACTTATAGCTCGGATAACAACAAACAATTTGATTGATGACAGCGCCAATTGCAACCTAGGCCCCGTAGTTTCAGCCCACCGCTTGTGAGGAATAACGGAATGAGCAACGCCCCGATTCTGCTGACCCCCGGTCCCCTGACCACATCAATCCGCACCCGCCAAGCCATGCTGGTGGACTGGGGCTCCTGGGACCGCGACTTCAACCAACTGACTGCCAGTGTCTGCGAGCAACTGCTGGCCATCATCGATGGCAGCGCCAGCCACCACTGCGTGCCCCTGCAAGGCAGCGGCACCTTCGCCGTGGAAGCGGCCATCGGCACCCTGGTGCCGCGTGACGGCAAGGTCCTGGTGCTGATCAATGGCGCCTATGGCCAGCGCCTGGCGAAGATCTGCAAAGTGCTGGGCCGTGCCTACAGCACCTTCGAAACCGCCGAAGACCAGCCGACCACCGCCGCCGACGTCGACCGCCTGCTGGCCGCCGACCCGGCCATCACCCATGTCGCGCTGATCCACTGCGAAACCAGCACCGGCATCCTCAACCCGCTGCCCGAGATCGCCCAAGTGGTCAAAGGCCACGGCAAGCGCCTGATCATCGACGCCATGAGCTCGTTCGGCGCACTGCCGATCGATGCCCGCGCCATCCCCTTCGAGGCGCTGATCGCCGCCTCCGGCAAATGCCTGGAAGGGGTACCTGGCATGGGCTTCGTGTTTGCCGAGAAAACCGCCCTGGCCGCTGCCGAAGGCAACGCCCACTCGCTGGCCATGGACCTGCACGACCAGCACACCTACATGGCCAAGACCGGCCAATGGCGCTTCACCCCGCCGACCCACGTGGTCGCTGCCCTGCACGAAGCGCTGCAGCAATACAACGAGGAGGGAGGCCTGCCGGCACGCCACCGGCGCTATGCCGACAACTGCAAGACCTTGCTCGACGGCATGGCCGCCATCGGCCTGCGCAGCTTCCTGCCCGCCGAGATCCAGGCGCCGATCATCGTCACCTTCCACGCACCGAACGATCCCCGCTACCAGTTCAAGGACTTCTACGAGCGGGTCAAGGCCAAGGGCTTCATCCTCTACCCGGGCAAGCTGACCCAGGTGGAAACCTTCCGTGTCGGCTGCATCGGCGTGGTCGGAGCGGATGGCATGCAGGCCGCCGTGAATGCCGTGGCCGAGGTGCTGCGGGAAATGGAAGTGCTGGACATCTGACCCTTTGCCCACCCAATTTCAGGAACAAGCGCACATGAACTACAGCAACCCTACCCAGCTGCAAGCCGCCATCCTCGACTGGGCCGGCACCGTGGTCGACTTCGGCTCCTTCGCCCCGACCCAGATCTTTGTCGAAGCCTTTGCCGAATTCGATGTGCAGGTGTCCATCGAAGAAGCCCGTGGCCCGATGGGCATGGGCAAGTGGGACCACATCCGCACCCTGTGCGATGTGCCGGAAATTGCCGAGCGCTACCGCAAGGTGTTCGGCCGTACCCCGACCGACGATGATGTCACCGCCATCTACAACCGCTTCATGCCGCTGCAGATCGAGAAGATCGCCGTGCACTCGGCGCTGATCCCCGGCGCCCTGGACACTCTCACCGGGCTGCGCCAGGACGGCCTGAAGATCGGCTCTTGCTCGGGCTACCCGAAGGTGGTGATGGACAAGGTGGTGGAGCTGGCCGCGCAGAACGGCTACGTGGCCGACCATGTGGTGGCCACCGACGAAACCCCGAACGGCCGCCCATGGCCGGCCCAGGCCCTGGCCAACGTGATCGCGCTGGGTATCGACGATGTGGCGGCGTGCGTGAAGGTCGACGATACCGTGCCGGGCATTCTCGAAGGCCGCCGTGCCGGCATGTGGACCGTGGCCCTGGTGTGCTCGGGCAATGCCCTGGGGCTGACCTGGGAAGGCTACCGCGCGCTGAGCGCCGAGAAGCTGGAAAGCGAGCGCCAGCGCATCCACGCCCTGTTCGCTGGCTCCCGCCCGCACTACCTGATCGACACCATCAACGAACTGCCCGAAGTGATCGCCGACATCAACCGGCGCCTGGCCAAGGGTGAGATGCCGCAAACATCCTGACCCGGCCATGGGGCCGCGTTGCGGCCCATCGCCGGCAAGCCAGCTCCCACAGGTCCAGCGACAATCTTGAGAACAACGCTGTACCTGTGGGAGCTGGCTTGCCGGCGATGGGCTGCAAAGCAGCCCCAGCAAGGCCCGCCCCTACTCCGGCAACTGCACCCGGGGTTTGGTTGCCGCGAAGATCGCCCAGCTCGACACGAACAGCGCCGCGATCAACGGCCCGATCACGAAGCCGTTGAGCCCGAACACCGCCAGCCCGCCCAGCGTCGACACCAAAATCAGGTAGTCCGGCATGCGCGTGTCCTTGCCCACCAGGATCGGCCGCAACAAGTTGTCCACCAGACCGATCACCAGCACACCGAACGCGGTCAGTATCACCCCCGACAAAATCGCACCGGTCAGCAGGAAATACGCCGCCACCGGTGCCCACACGATCCCCGCCCCCACCGCCGGCAACAGCGACAGAAACGCCATCAGCACCGCCCATACCAGCGCACTCGGGATATCCAGCACCCAGAAAATGAAACCGCCCAGCGCCCCCTGGGTAATGGCCACCAGCACGTTGCCTTTTACCGTCGCCCGCACCACACGGTTGAACTTCAGTTGCAAACGGCGCTTCTGGTGTTCGGGCAACGGCACTGCCAGACGCACCTGGCGGGCGACATCCGCGCCTTCGCGCAGGAAGAAGAACAACAGGTACATCATGATGCCGAAGCTGATCACGAACTCGAACGTGCCCTGCCCAAAGTTGAACGCCTGGCTGGCCAGCACCTGGCTGCCCTGGGTGGCCCATTTGGTGATCTTGTCGCGTAGCCCGTCGAGGTTGCCCATGCCCATGCTGTCCAGGCCCTGCTGGGCAAACGCCGGAAGCATGTCCTTGCCGCGCTCGACATAGCCGGCAATATCCAGCTCCCCGTGCTCGATGCGCTGGTACAGGGCGGCTCCCTCCTGCACCAGCAACGCGCTGGTGATGATCACCGGCAGGATCGCCACCAGCAGGCACACCAGCAAGGTGGCCGCCGCAGCCAGGTTGCGCCTTCGGCCGAAACGCAGCAGCAGGTGGCGCTGCAGCGGGGCGAACAGGATGCCGAGTATCACCGCCCAGAAGATCGCACCGTAGTACGGCAGCAGGATCCAGATGAAGGCAATGGTCACCAGCGCCAGCAGTACTGCCAGGGCTTTGTTCTGCAGGGCGGTCTGGTTCATCGCGGGTCCTCGCATGGCTTATGCGTTATTAGTGCACCGCGCCTTGGCAAAAGTGCCGCCATTTCCTTGATGCAAATCAATACGCGCCGTATCTGCCAGCCCTAGCATCCGCGCCTTTTGCTCCGGTGCGCACATGAACCCTATCGCCAAGCCCGAACTGCTGGCCCCCGCCGGCACCCTCAAGACCATGCGCTACGCCTTCGCCTATGGCGCCGACGCGGTCTACGCCGGCCAGCCACGCTACAGCTTGCGGGTGCGCAACAACGAGTTCGACCATGCCAACCTGGCCCTGGGCATCCAGGAGGCGCATGCCTTGGGCAAACGCTTCTACGTGGTGGTCAACATTGCCCCGCACAATGCCAAGCTCAAGACCTTCCTCAAGGACCTGGCGCCGGTGATCGAGATGGCACCGGACGCGCTGATCATGTCCGACCCAGGCCTGATCATGCTGGTACGCCAGCACTTTCCGCAAATGCCGGTGCACCTGTCGGTGCAGGCCAACACGGTCAACTGGGCCAGCGTGCAATTCTGGCAGCAACTGGGCCTGAGCCGGGTAATCCTGTCGCGCGAACTGTCGCTCGAAGAGATCGAGGAAATCCGCCAGCAGGTGCCGGGCATGGAGCTGGAGGTGTTTGTCCACGGTGCCCTGTGCATGGCCTACTCCGGCCGTTGCCTGCTGTCGGGCTACCTCAACAAGCGCGATGCCAACCAGGGCACCTGCACCAACGCCTGCCGCTGGAAGTACGACGCCACACCTGCCACCGAGAACGCCACCGGCGACATCGTGCGCGAAGTGCAGCCGACCCTGGGCCTGGGTGCACCGACCGAGCAGGTATTCCTGCTGCAGGAAAGCAACCGCCCCGGCACCGAAATGCCGGCGTTCGAAGACGAGCACGGCACCTACATCATGAATGCCAAGGACCTGCGCGCCATCCAGCACGTCGGGCGCCTGGCCGCCATGGGCGTGCACTCGCTGAAGATCGAAGGCCGTACCAAATCGCACTTCTACTGCGCCCGCGCCGTGCAGTCGTACCGCCAGGCGATCGACGATGCGGTGGCCGGGCGACCATTCGACCGCTCGCTGATGGACAACCTCGAATCCTTGGCCCAACGCGGTTACACCGAAGGCTTCTTGCGCCGCCATGTGCACGACGAATACCAGAACTACCAGCGCGGTAACTCGGTGTCCGAGCGCCAGCAGTTCGTTGGCGAGCTGACCGGGGCACGCGTCGACGGCCTGGCCGAGGTCAAGGTGAAGAATCGCTTCGCCGTGGGCGACCACCTGGAACTGATGACCCCGCGCGGCAACTACCACTTCGATCTCGAGCACATGAGCAACGGCCAGCAGCAACCGCTTCAGGTCGCCCCAGGCGATGGCCACACCATCTACCTTCCTGTTCCCGAGCAGGTGCCGTTGGCATATGGCCTGCTGATGCGTGACCTGCCAGCTTGAGCAAGGTGGCTGTGGCTAGAGCTCGATCCTGGTAACGGCACCAAGCCGTCGGTCGCCCAACTCTTTACGAATCTGCTGACGGAAACCGGCAAAACGTTCCACGTCAAAACGATAAACAGTGCCGGTGTTCCACACGACGATGTCACGCTGGGTCTCGCTCCAGAATCCGAAGTCGCGCATCTCCACGGTGCCATTGAAGCGAAACGAGTAGACCGCCAGATGGATCTGGCCCTCCTCGTCCTTCTGGCAGGGTGTGATCAGAAAGGATGAGGCGACGTCGTTCTGCCAACCCGACTGCAGGAACTTGCTGGCGTGTGCACTGATTCGCAGTTCCTGCATGGATGCGCGCGCCAGTTGGGCCAACAGCGTCGGTGTGCTGCCTGTGCCGATGGGCTCGAGCCTGGTATCGAAATCGTCATGGTCCCTGATGACCTGGGGCGGTAACTCCAGGGCGGCCGTCCTTACGCAGCCATGTTTCTCCAGGCGATTGCGGAAGCGGTCGAACCAGCTTTTCCATAGTTCGTCCCGGTCGAGAAAGCGGCTTGCGAACTCATCGGCATGGTCCAGCAACGTTTGCACGTCCAGGCGTTCCTCTTCGGACAGGTTTGGTCCGATGCCGATCAGATTGGTCTTGGAGTACAACAGGCAGTCCAGTGGTAGGGTCATGATCAAGCAGGCTCTCAGATAGGTGTGCCGCACGTTAGCCAGCGTGATGACAGGCCGGCATCCGGAACCAGTACCTGGCAGGTAGACTGGCTGCCTGGCAACGCTGGTGAAGGGCAACAGGCCGCGCTGCGCCTGAAGGCCGCTTGCGCTATGCTGCTGGCCAACCGCTGGATACCGGACCGCCCCTGGGGCCGCAACGACACCGGGCGCGAGCAAGGCACAGGCCTGGTCGCCGGTATCCGCCCACGTTTTTGAAGGAGTGTTTCATGATGCTGCGTAAACACCTGCTGCCCCTGGGCCTGCTGGCCATCACCGGCCTGGCCCAGGCTGCCGAGACCATCGACGTCTACCGCGACCCCAACTGTGGCTGCTGCAAGGCCTGGATCAGCCACCTGCGCGACAACGGCTTCACCGTCAACGACCATGTCGAGCCGAACATGAGCGAGGTGAAGCAACGCCTGGGCGTGGCGCCACGCCTGGCGTCGTGCCATACCGGGGTGATCGATGGCAAGTTCGTCGAAGGCCATGTGCCGGCCGAGCAGGTGCGCCTGCTGGCCAAGCGCAACGACCTCAAGGGCCTGGCCGTGCCGGGCATGCCCATGGGCTCGCCCGGCATGGAAATGGGTGACCACAAGGATGCCTACCAGGTCATCGGCGTGACCCAGGACGGCAAGGACACCGTGGTCGCCAACTACTGATGCTCAGCCTGTGGGCGCTGTTCCTCAGCGCCTTCGGCGCCGCCACCCTGCTACCGCTGCAATCGGAGGCCGTGCTGGTCGGCCTTTTGCTGCGCCAGCCCGAGGCCTGGGCCACCCTGCTGCTGGTGGCGACCCTGGGCAATGTGCTGGGCTCGGTGGTCAACTGGGTGCTGGGCCGGGCCATCGAGCATCTGCGTGACAAGCGCTGGTTCCCGTTCAGCCCTGCCCAGCTGGAGCGCGCGCAGCAGCGCTACCAGCGCTGGGGGCAATGGTCGTTGCTGCTCAGCTGGATGCCGGTGATCGGTGACCCGCTGACGCTAATCGCCGGCATCATGCGTGAGCCGTTCTGGCGCTTCCTGCTGCTGGTGACCCTGGCCAAGGCCGGCCGCTATGGGGTGCTGGCGATGATTACCCTGGGCTGGTTTCACGCCTGGTAACACCTTTCACGTTCCGCGTGGTCCACTGACTGCTACAGTCGCCCCTTCCTACATGGCCCTACACGGAGTGCCCCCATGCTGCGCGCAACCGCCCTGGCCCTGGCCTGCCTCGCCGGCAGTTCGGCCATCGCCGCCGAATCGCCCACCTACGGTCCTCAGTTGGAAGGCTTCAGCTACCCGCATCCGCTCAAGCATTTCGACTTCAAGTCCCAGGGTCAGGCCCTGCAGATGGGCTACATGGACGTGCCCGCCCAGGGCCAGGCCAACGGTCACAGCGTGGTGCTGATGCATGGCAAGAACTTCTGCGCCGCCACCTGGGAAACCACCATCGATGCTTTGAGCAAGGCTGGCTACCGGGTCATCGCCCCCGATCAGGTCGGCTTCTGCAGCTCCAGCAAGCCGGCGTATTACCAGTACAGCTTCCAGCAACTGGCGAGCAATACCCATGCCCTGCTCGAACAGCTGGGGGTGAAGCAAAGCATCGTGCTCGGCCACTCCACCGGCGGCATGCTCGCCACCCGCTATGCGTTGATGTACCCGCAGCAGGTGGAGCGCCTGGCGATGGTCAACCCCATCGGGCTGGAAGACTGGAAAGCCCTGGGCGTGCCCTACCGCACGGTGGACCAGTGGTATGCGCGCGAGCTCAAGCTGGATGCCAACGGCGTGCGCGAGTATGAGCGCAAGACCTACTACGCCGGGCGCTGGAAGCCGGAGTACGAGCGCTGGGTGCAGATGCTGGTGGGCCTGAACAAGGGGCCGGGGCATGAAGCAGTGGCGTGGAACTCGGCGCTGATCTACGACATGATCTTCACCCAGCCGGTGTACCACGAGTTCAAGGACCTGCAGATGCCCACCCTGCTGCTGATCGGTGACCAGGACACCACGGCCATCGGCAGTGATATCGCGCCGCCGGAGGTGAAAGCGAAGCTGGGCAAGTATGCAGTGCTGGGGCCGCAGGTGGCCAAGCTGATCCCCAAGGGTGAGCTGATTACCTTTGAAGGCATGGGGCATGCGCCGCAGATCGAGGAGCCGGTGCGGTTCAACCGTACGCTGGTCGAGTGGTTAGGGCGCTAGATCTAATTTGGGGGCCGCTTTGCGGCCCATCGCCGGCAAGCCAGCTCCCACCTTGACCGCATCAACCTCAAGCTTTGTTCAACACCTGTGGAAGCTGCCCAGCTCTTGAGCGTAGCGCGGTCGAGGTGGGAGCTGGCTTGCCGGCAATGGGCTGCGCAGCAGCCCCTTTGGCCCGTCACATCTTCCAGACCTGCTCCTCGGTCCAGCCCAGCTCGGCAAAATCCGCCGCCCGCAACACCGCCTCCTCCTCGCAGAAAAACTCATCCAGCTGCGGCGGCCTCACTGCCGTATCACTGAGCATCGCATGCACCTGCCCACGATGATGTATCTGGTGCTCGAACAGGTGCGCCAACAACCGCAGCCGTTGCTCGCGCTGTACCCGCTCGGGGCGCACGATGCTCACATAGCGCGCCAGCTCACCATCGCGCAGGCCCCGGCAATAGGCGATCAGCCGGTGATCGGCCTGGGCCTGTTCGGCGTGCAGGTCGGTGCAGGTGGCAAACGGCTGTTCGGGGTCGAAGAAGCGCTCGCCGTCGGCGTCGGGCTGCTCGCCACGCTGCTCGCACTCGAGCATGTGCAGGTAGAACCAGTCCACCGTCAGCAGGTGGTTGAGGGTGGCCTTGATCGACGGGAAAAAACTGCAGCGGGGGGCGACGAATTCGTCCTGGGTCAGTTGCAGGCAGGCCTTGTACAGACGGTGGTTGGCCCAGCCATTGTTGTAGGCCTGGGTCAGCAGATGATGCGACAGCGGCTCCATGGTTCGGCTCCTTTTCAGGCGAAGCGTTGCAGTTGCATCTCCCGTAGCCGGCTCAGGGTCCGTTGGTACGGGAACGCCAGATACCCTTGAGTGTAGAGGGCATCCAGCGGCACCTGTGCCTCCAGGTACAACGCCACCCGGCGGTCGTAGCATTCGTCGACCAGGGCTATGAAGCGGCGCACCGCGTCGTCCTTGGGCGACAGCGCCGGCAGCTCGCGGTCGCCCGCTGCCACCCGCGCCGCAGCATCCTCGGTGCCCCGGGCAATACGCCCGGCCCGCTGTTCACCCCCCAGCGCCGGAATGCCCGACACCAGGATGGCCGGGAACCGGTCGCACAGGGCCATGAACTCCATGGCCGCCAGCGGCTGTTCGCACAGGTCGGTGAAGCGGCACCAGATGGCTTGCGCGCTGCGCCGCACCACCTGCACCTGCCGGGAGCCGATCGCCAAGGGCTGATCGTGGCCTTCGTCGCCGGGGCTGAGCTGGCGGAACACCTCGCCCAACTGGCTGGCCTGCCCCGCTTGCGCCACCCAGTAACGCTGGCGCTCGGCGCCGGGGTGCAGGCGGTGGTCCTGCTCGCCGGCTACCAGCAGCACCTGCATGTGCCGCTGGATGGCGGCGATGGCCGGCAGGAACCGCTCGCGGTTGAAGCCGTCGCGGTACAGCTGCTCGGGTGGCTGGTTAGAGGTGGCGACAATCACCACGCCTTGGTCGAACAGTACCTGGAACAGGCGGCCGAGGATGATCGCGTCACCGATGTCGTTGACGAACAGCTCGTCGAAGCACAGCACGCGAATCTGCCCGGCCAGTTCCCCGGCCAGCGCCAGCAGCGGGTCGGCGGTGCCGTTGAGCTGGAACAGGCGCTGGTGGACCCAGGCCATGAAGTGATGGAAGTGCTGGCGCCGGCTGGGTACCCGCAGGCAGCGGTGGAACTGGTCCATCAGCCAGGTCTTGCCCCGGCCGACCGGGCCCCAGAGGTAGATACCCTGGGTGGGGCGGCCCTGTTCGACGGCCTGGAAACAGGCCTGCAAGGCTTCGACGGCGCGGGCCTGGGCGGGGTCGGCGACATAGCCCTGGGTGGTCAGGGCCTGCTGGTAGAGGGAATGGGGATCGATAGCCATGCGGCATTATCTGCACCGGCCTCATCGCCGGCAAGCCAGCTCCCACAGGGATAGCGCATGGCTTGGGGCCAATGCGGTCGAGGTGGGAGCTGGCTTGCCGGCGATGAGGCCGGTGCAAGTGACTTTGGCTCAGCTATCTCCCAATCCAACTTTCAGCAGCGCGCCGTCCTTGTCATCGGTCAGCACATACAGGTAGCCATCCGGCCCCACCCGCACATCGCGGATACGCGCCTTCAGCTCACCCAGCAAACGCTCTTCATGCACCACCTTGTCGCCATCCAGTTGCAGGCGGATCAGATCCTGGGTGGCCAGCGCGCCAATGAACAGATTGTGGTCCCAGGCCTTGAACCTAAGGCTGTCGTAGAACGCCATGCCGCTGATACCCGGCGACTTCTCCCATACATGGTGCGGGTCGACCATACCCTGTACATGCTTGCCCTTGGCCTCGGGGATCGGCAGCAGCGAGTAGTTGATGCCGTGGGTCGCAATCGGCCAGCCATAGTTCTTGCCGGGTTCGGGAATGTTGATCTCGTCGCCGCCGCGCGGGCCATGCTCGTGGGTCCACAGCTTGCCGGTCCAGGGGTTGAGTGCGGCGCCTTGCTGATTGCGGTGGCCGAACGACCAGATCTCCGGCCGCACATTGTCCTTGCCGACGAAGGGGTTGTCCCTGGGCACTTCGCCGTCCGGCAAGATACGCACGATCTTGCCTTGCAGCTTGTCCAGGTCCTGGGCAGTCGGGCGCTGGTTGTTTTCACCGAGGGCGATGAACAGGTAGCCGTCGCGGTCGAACACCAGACGCGAGCCAAAGTGGTTGCCCTCCGACAGTTTGGGCTGCTGGCGGAAGATGACGTTGAAGTTTTCCAGCCGGGCGCGGTCCTGGGACAACTGGCCACGGCCGACCGCCGTACCGGCCTTGCCGTCACTGCCCTCTTCGGCGTAGGACAGGTAGACGGTGCGGTCCTTGGCGAACTCCGGCGACAGCACCACATCCAGCAAGCCGCCCTGGCCCTCGGCCCAGACCTTGGGCACACCGCTGATCGGCGGGCCGACCTTGCCTTCGGCATTGACCACCCGCAAGTTGCCGGCACGCTCGGTGACCAGCATGTCCTTGCCGCCCGGCAGGAACGCCAGGGCCCAGGGATTGCGCAGGCCGTCGGCCAGGGTGCTGACGGTCAAGGTGCCTTCTTCACTGCGAAACTGCTGTTCGGCCGCCGCCTGCGCCAAAAGGGGCAGGACTGCGGTGGCGGTCAGGGTTACAAGCCAGGGTGCTCGAAGCATGCAGGATTCCTTTCGTAGGGCGCTCATGGCGCGCGCGGGTTGTCGCGGGGTGGTCGGCTGGGCTCCAGGTTCGGGGTTTGTTGCTGGCGGCGCAGGTTGTCGCCATTGCCGATGCCGCGGTTGTCCAGGGTGGGCGTGCGCTGGTACGGGTCGGTGGACGGGCCGCGCACGGGAGGCGTGGCCGGCATGCTGCCCTGTCGGCTGTTGGGGTTGGCGCGCTGGATCGGGCTGTTGTAGGGGTTGTTGTTGCCGGCGGCGAGTTGCAAGGGCGGCTCGGGGGCCGCTTGCGCGGGCAGGCACAGCACCAGGCCGAGGGCCAGGATGGGCAAGGTCGGGGTCATGCTTCACCTCCTGTACGAAAATGCCGCGCCTGGTGGGTTTGATAGCCTAAGGCGCGAAGGGTTCGCGGCAAAAGTGTGAATGCGGGTGGAGATGATTCCTGATGTTTCAGTATGGGCCTTGGGGGCTGCTGCGCAGCCCTTTCGCGACACAAGGCCGCTCCCACAACCCCCCTACGGACGCCGAATTACTGGCCCTTGTCCACCTTGTGCCGCGCCGCATACAGGCACAGCATTTCCATCGCCAGGGTCGCCCCGGCCAGCGCGGTGATGTCGGCATGGTCATAGGCTGGCGCCACCTCCACCAGGTCCATGCCCACCAGGTTGATGCCGCGCAGCCCGCCAAGGATCTCCAGCGCCTGCACCGTGCTCAGCCCACCGCACACCGGCGTGCCGGTACCGGGCGCATACGCCGGGTCGAGGCAGTCGATATCGAAGGTCAGGTAAACCGGCCGCTCGCCCACCCGCTGGCGAATCGCCGCGATCACCGCCTCGGTGCCCTGCCGGTGCACCTGGCGGGCGTCGAGGATGGCAAAGCCCTGGCTGTCGTCATTGGTGGTGCGCAGGCCGATCTGCACCGAGCTGGCCGGGTCCACCAGGCCTTCGCGGGCGGCATGCCAGAACATGGTGCCGTGGTCGATGCGCTTGCCTTCCTCGTCCGGCCAGGTGTCGCTGTGCGCATCGAAGTGGATCAGCGCCAGCGGGCCATGGCGACGGGCATGGGCCTTGAGCAGCGGGTAGCTGATGAAGTGGTCGCCACCCAGGGTGAGCATGGCGCAGCCTGCTTCCAGAATATGCGTGGCATGGGCCTCGATGCTGTCCGGTACCGACTGCGGGGTGCCGCTGTCGAAGGCGCAATCGCCATAGTCGATCACCGCCAGGTGGTCGAACGGGTCGAACGCCCATGGCCAGTGCCGGGCCCAGGCCTGCTGCACCGAGGCGGCGCGGATCGCCCGCGGGCCGAAGCGCGCACCGGGGCGGTTGCTGGTGGCAGTATCGAACGGCACACCACTGACCACCACATCGACACCACGCAGGTCGCGGCTGTAGCGGCGGCGAGAGAAACTGGTAATACCGGCGTAGGTACTTTCCGCAGCGGTGCCATACAGGCTGTCGCGGGTCATGGCCTGGTCGTTGTTTACGGCTTGCTCCACGGTCGAGCTCCTTTGTCGTTATCGGTTACTGGCGGCTGCGGAACGCGGTCCACAGGCGGTTGCGCTGGCGCAGGTCGGCCAGGGCCATGCTGCGGTCGGCATACAGGCGCTGGCGCACCGCGGCCGACGGGTAGATGTCCGGGTCGTTGCGCACTGCTTCGTCCACCAGCGGCGTGGCCGCCTGGTTGGCGTTGGCGAAGAACAGCGTGTTGGTCAGCGCGGCGACCGACTCGGGCTTGAGCATGAAGGCGATGAACGCCCGCGCGGCCTCGGGGTGCGGGGCGTCCTTGGGAATGACCAGGTTGTCCTGCCACACCAGCGTGCCTTCGCGGGGGATGCGGTAGATCAGCTCGAACGGTTTGCCTGCGCGACGCGCCTGGTCGGCGGCCATCGCCGCATCGCCGTTGTAGGTCAGCGCCAGGCACACGCTACCGTTGGCCAGGTCGCTGATCTGCCGGCCATTGGCGACGTAGCTGATCGACGGCTGCAGCTGGCTCAGCAGGTTCTGCGCGGCGGCCAGGTCGTCCTTGTCCTGGCTGTAAGGGTCCTTGCCCAGGTAGTTCAGGGCCACGCCGATCACCTCCTGGGGCGAGTCGGGCATGGCGATGCCGCAGTCCTTCAGCCGGCTGGCGTACTCGGGCTTGAACAGCAGGTCGAGGCTGTCCAGCGGTACATCACCCAGGCGCTGGCGCACCGCTTCCACATTCACCCCCAGGCCCAGGGTGCCCCAGGTGTAGGGCACGGCATGGCGGTTGCCGGGGTCGGCCTCTGCGAGCTTGGCCAGCAGGTCCTTGTCGAGGTTGGCATAGCCGGGCATGGCCTGGGGATCGAACGGCTGCAGGGCATTTGCCTTGAGCGCCCGGGCCAGTACGGTTGACGACGGCACCACCACGTCATAACCGCTACCACCGGTCAGCAGCTTGGTTTCCAGCACTTCGGTGGTGTCGAAGGTGTCATAGCGCACTTTGTAGCCGGTTTCCCGCTCGAAGCGCTGGAGGGTTTGCGGGGCGACATAGTCGGCCCAGCTGTAGAGGTTGACGACCTTTTCTTCGGCCTGCAGCGGCAAGGCCAGGACCAGGGACAGCAGGCACAACGATCGACGCATGGCGAACACCTCGGCAAATGGGTGGATGCCGCGAGCATGCCAGCCGGGTTACATTGCAGGAATGGCAAGTTTGCAAAGCTGACATTCATCAGGAGCAATGTAATGCTCGGACAAGTGCACGACCCCGACCTGCATCTGCTGCGGCTGTTCGTCACTGTAGTCGAGGCCGGTGGCTTCAGCGCCGCGCAAGGCGTGCTGGGCCTGAGCCAGCCCACCATCAGCCAGCGCATGGCGCAGCTGGAAGCGCGGCTGGGCTACCGCCTGTGCAGCCGCGGCAAAGGTGGCTTTCACCTGACGGAAAAGGGCGCGTTGTTGCTGGACGCCGCCCGTGGGCTATTGCTGAACATCGAACAGTTTCGCCAGCAGGCCAATGGCGTTGCCGGGCGGCTGCTGGGGACCGTGCGCATAGGCATGGCGGAGAACCAGGACAAGGCGGTGAGCCTGAAGCTGGCGGCGGCCATTGCGGCGTTTCGCAGGCGCGAGGAGGCGGTGCAGCTGGAACTGATCAGTGCGCCACCGGCAGAGCTGGAGCGCTTGTTGCTGGAGCAGCGGCTGGATTACGCCATCAGCTACTTTTCCGGCAACCAGGCAGCCTTCGACTACCAGCCGCTGTTCCAGGAGCGGCAACGGCTGTATTGCGGCAAGGGCCATGTGCTGTTCGGTGAGGCTGGTGTTGGCCGGGAGCGGTTGCTGGCGATGGACCAGGTGCGCCATCCGTACCGGTTTCTCAAGGGCGGTGAGCCGTTCCAGAGCCAGCGCAGCATGGCGGTGGCGGAGCAGATCGAGAGCGTGCTGACGTTCATTCTGTCGGGGCGGCATATTGGCTATCTGCCATGCCATTGTGCGCAAGCTTGGGAGGCTGAGGGGCTGTTATGGGCGCTGGACCCGGGGTTGGACTTTGTGGTGCCGTTTACCCTGGCCAGGCACCGGGCGCAAGCGGTTGGCGAGGCACAGCAGGCGTTTGCGCAGGATTTGCTGGCGTCGTTTGCCTGACCTGGCCTCTTCGCGGGCTTGCCCGCTCCCACAGGGGCCTCACAATGCCTGAGGGCGGCGCCGTACCTGTGGGAGCGGGCAAGCCCGCGAAGAGGCCAGGTCAGACAACATCAATCAGTAAGCCATGCTCCAGGTCAGCGTGTAGGTACGCCCGCGCCCTTGGTAGTCATACAGGTAAGCCGGCCCGTAGGTCGGCGAGTAGAACAGCGTCGCACGCTGCCCCCAGACCGTGCTGTATTGCTTGTCCAGCAGGTTCTGGATGCCGGCGCTGAAGGTGCCGAAGCCGGTATCCTGGCTGCCCAGCAGGTCGAAGGTGGTGTAGCCGTCGATCTCGTGGTCGGCATCGTCCTTCAGGCTGAAGGCATGGTTGGCCTGTAGCCGCGCACTGCGGCCATCGCCCTTCCAGCCGACGAACGCGGTAGCCTTGGACAACGAGGCATAGCGGGCATCGCGCTTGATCCAGCCGCCATCGACATCCTCCTCCTCGGAGCGAGTCAGGTGCAGGGTGCCACCGGCTTCCCAGCCTGTCTGGAAGTGTCGGGTCAGAGCGCCCTCAAAACCGAAGTCACGGCTTTTCTGGTCTTCCACATTGATGGTCAGCGTCTGCGAATCGACGTTGATGATCTTGTCCGACCAGATGTAGTACAGCGCCGCCTGGGCATCCCAGTCCAGGTCGGCATAGCGCCAGCCCAGTTCCACCTGGCGGCTCTTGATGCCGGCCAGCGGGTTGTCGGCCACGCTCAATCCGGGCTTGCCGTAGTACTTGGCCGGGTCGGGCAGGTCGAAGCCTTCGCCGTAGTTGGTCCATACCTGGTGGCCATTCTTGAAGTCGTAGATGGCACCGACGTTGAACAGGTTGACCTGGTAATCGTTGCTGCCACCCGGCACACCCTTGAAGTTGCTGACGTCCACATCCATCTGCTGGCGCCGGGCGCCGCCGGACAGGGTCAGGTTATCGGTGGCATGCCAGTCCAGCTGCGCGTATACCGACACGCCATCGACCCGGTAGCTGGGGTAGCGTGCGGCCTTGCTTTCCTTTTCCAGCTCCAGGCCACCCGACTCGGACGACGTCTGGGCGTTGAAGGTGGTCTGCTCGGCGTTGAAGCGCTCGCGGTCCAGGTCCACGCCGTAGGTCAGCTTCAGCGCGTCCCACTGCTTGGCGAACAGGCCCTTGAGGCTGGTGACTTCGAAGTTTTGCTGCGAGGCGGCGAAGTACACCCCGCGCGAGCCGGTGGGCGTGGCGCGGTTGTAGTACGGGAACGGATAGAAGTTGTCGTCTTCCTTGCGGTACGAGGCCTGCAGGTAGAAGTCCTGCCCCAGCACGTCGGTGTGGTGGTAGTTGGCGTTCAGCAGCAGGCGCCGGGTGCGCGGCTCCAGGTCCGACGAGTAGCCACTGCGCAGCTCGGCGTCTTCCAGGTCGGATGGGGCGTTGTAGTTCAGGTTAGGGAAGTAAATGCCGGTGCTGCCGTGGTTGCCCGAGTCATAGTACTGGGCCAGCAGGTCGAGGCTCTGCTGGTCGTTCAGTTGCATCCCCAAGGTGCCGAGCACGTCGATGGTGCGGTTGTATTGCAGGTCGGTCTGGGTGTTGTCGATGAAGATCTGGTCGCCGGCGCCGTCGTAGAAGGCTTCGTTCTGCTCTCCGGAAACCCCCAGGCGGGCGTTGAACCGTTCGTTGCCGCCACTGATCGACTGGGCGAAGCGGGTGGCCAGGTCGTCGCTGTTGTTGAAGCCGCTGCTGGCACCGAGCTGGGTCTCGAAACGCGCCGGGCCGGGTTCGCCCTTCTTGGTCACGATGTTGATGATGCCGCCGGTGGCGCCACCACCGTAGATGGCACTGGCGCCAGACAGCACTTCGACGCGCTCGACGTTGAACGGCGAAATGCTGTCGAACTGGCGTGACAGGCCGCGCGAGCTGTTCTGGCTGACCCCGTCGATCATCACCAGCACATTGCGCCCGCGCATGTTCTGGCCGTAGTTGGTACGGCCTTCCGGCGCCAGGTCGAGGCCTGGCACCAGCTTGCCGATGGCTTCCTTCAGGCTGACGCCGCTGTCGATCTGCTCGCGCAACTGCTGCTGATCGACCACCCACACGGTGCCGGGGATTTCACTGATCGCGGTGCTGGTGCGCGAGGCCACGCTGACCTCGATCGGCTTGAGATTGATCGCCTGCGGCGCAGCGTCGGCCTTGCGCAGGGTCACCGTGCGGGCATCGCTGAAGTGCCAAACCATGCCACTTCCGGCCAGCAACTGCTGCAGCGCCTGCTCGATGCTGTAGCTGCCCTGCAAGGCCGGGCTGGCCTGGCCGGCGACGTCGCCGGTGGTGTACAGCAGGTGCAGGCCGGCCTGGTCGGCGAACGTCGTCAGGGCGTGGTCCAGCGGCTGGGCCGGCAGGTCGAGCTGGACCTGGCGGGCCTGAGTCTGGGCCTGTTCGGTGGCGGTCGAGGCAAATGCCTGCAGCGGGCCGACCAGCATGGCCAGGGCACTGCAGGACATCAGGGCATGGTGAAGCGGACCGCGGCGGCGGTGCAAGGGCTTGAGCATCAGAGGCACGAATGAGCTTCCTGACAAGTCGTAAATGAGAATTGGTTGCTGATCAGTCCCACTACGACGATCTGGCTTGCAGGAACTTGCAGTGCCAAATGGAAAATATTTTTATTTCTGTGCCGGCCTCTTCGCAGCACGAGGCTGCTCCTACAGGGATCACAGTTCGCTGTAGGAGCAGCCTTGTGCTGCGAAGAGGCCGGCACAGGCGAATCAATGAACCACGGCCAACCACGGCAGGTAGGTCACCTTCAGCCCATAACGCTGCTCAAGGGTCCGCAACAGGGCCTCCGGCTCATCGAGGTCGAACACCCCGCTGACCTGCATCGCCGCCAGCTTGCTATCGGACAACACGATCCGCCCATGCCGATAACGCTCAAGCTCCGCCAGCACCTGCCCCAGCGGCTTGCCGTTGAAGATCAGCTTGCCGCGCTGCCAGGCCATCTGCGTGCCGGCATCGGCCGCTACTGCCAGTTCATGTTCGCCAACCTTGGCTTCGCCATGGGCCAATACCACGCGGCCATCGCGACGCACGCTGAAGGTGGCCGCACTCCCCTGCACCCGCTCACCGGCCGTATCGACCACAAAGGGCCGTGAATCATCGGTGGTCTCGAACAAGGCCTCACCAGATTCCAGCACCACCCGCCGCTCACGGTCGCTGAACACCACGCTCAGGGCTGTGGCACTGTTCAGCGTCACCCGCGTGCCATCTGCCAAAGTAATCACCTGTCGCTCACCTACCCCGGTGTGGTAATCCGCCAGCAGCATTGGCGCCTTCTGCCAACCCGCCACACCAACGGCCAACACCAGTGCAGCAGCCACCCCTGCCTGTTTGAGCCAGTTGCGGCAATGGCGCAGGGCCTGGCCGATGTATTTCGCCACCATGCTTTCGGAAACCCCCAGGCGCTGCGCGATCTGCGCCTGGGTCAGGCCGTCGACGCGGTTGAGCAACAGCGCCTGGCGGGCATTGTCGGACAGCTGCAGCAGCGCCTGGTCGAGGATCTGCAAGCGCTCCCGGGCCAGCAAGGCCGCTTCCGGGGCCGGCGCCGGGCAGGCGACCTCACCTGCCCGCTCGCTGTCGTCGTGGCTGGCGGCAATGCGCTGCTCGCGGCGCAAGGCATCGATCGCCAGGTTGCCGGCCACGCGGAAGATGAAACTGCGCGCGTGCAGCACCGGCACCGCCTGCTGGTCGATGTTGACCAGCTTCAGGTAGGTTTCCTGCGCGACATCGGCAGCGCGCTGACGGTCGCTCATGCGCCGGGTCAGGAACTGAAGCAGGTCGTCGTAGTGCTCCTGGAAGCTTGCCAGCAGGCCCGGCGCGGGAGAAGTCAGCATGGGTTCGGGAACGGCCAGTAGGAGAAGTTATCGGGCGTTAATGAGAAACAGTATCTTTCATCTGGACGGTGACTTTCAACGCCGACGCGTATTTGCCACACTGCCCATTCGCCCACTCTGGCAAGGTCGCACTCCATGGCTGCCCGTCTGCACCGCTACGCCCGCCTGTTCCTGGTCCTGCTGCTGGCCTGCGGCCTGGGAGCCTGTGCGCTGTTCCAGGCACGCGACCCGGTCAATATCAGCGTGATCGGTATCGAGCCGCTGCCCGGGCAGGAGCTGGAACTGCGCATGGCGGTGAAGATGCGGGTACAAAACCCCAACGAGGCGCCGATCGACTACAACGGCATCGCCCTGAACCTGGAGGTGAACGGCCAGCCGCTGGCTGCCGGGGTGAGCGACCAGCAGGGGCACATCGGCCGTTATGGCGAAGCGGTGATCGTGGTGCCGGTGAGCATCACGGCGTTTTCCTTCCTGCGCCAGGCCTATGGGCTGGGCCGGGTGGACTCGTTGCAGGGCCTGCCCTATGTGCTGCGCGGCAAGCTGGCCGGCGGGCTGCTGGGGACCGTGCGCTTTACCGACGAGGGCAAGCTGGACCTGCCCAAGGGCGCCTACTGGTAGGCGCCTGGCGGGGTGTGATCAGCGGCTGGCGCTGGCTGCGGCCATCAGCTTGTTGACTTCGCTGCGCACCATGTTGGCGTATTCGGGCGGCGACATGCCATCCAGCTCGGCGCGCACCCACTCGGCCCATTTGCCTTTGCGCCGTGGTTTCTCGGCGATCAACCGTGCCGCTTCGCCCTTGGCCTTGCCCAGGTTGTTCTGCCACAGCTCGAACAGCCGGGCCTTCTCTGCCTCGATCTGCGCCCGTTCCTCGAAGCTCATGTTGGCCAGATTGAAACTCATGAAGGTACCTGCAGGTTTGAAAATGGCCGCTATCTTACACCCAGGTACTGCAACAGCCCAAAGCCGCCGCAACTTTCCCGACGCGCCGGCATCCATTGTTCAAGCCACACCATCGACGAGGACGAGTTCATGGCCCGGAAAAACGCCCCGCTGACCGACAGCGATCAGATCAAGGACCAGGTATTCAGCGAACTGCAGGCGCTGATCGAAGAGTCGGAAAAACTGCTGAACGACAGCGCCGCCCTGGTGGGTGACGAGGCGGAAACCCTGCGCGCGCAGGTAAGCCTCAAGCTACGTCAGGCGCGCAATGCCGCCGACAAGGTACGCAGCAAGGCGCAACCGGTGATGGACGCTACCCAGGACTATATCGGTGGCCACCCGTGGCAGACCGTGGCCATTTCCGCTGGCCTCGGGCTGGTAGTCGGCCTGCTGCTGGGCCGCCGTCACTGACGCCTGGGCCGCCTGGTGCGAATCAGGCGGCCTGCGCCATCGGTATACCGCTGTGGAAGCGCAGCTCCTGGTCCGGTGACTGGATCAGCTCCACCTCTGCTGCGCGCACCAGTTCCACCCGGCGGGCAATGTCTGCCTCTTCGCCATAGTTGTGCGCCAGTTTCAAATAACCCTGGTAATGGCGCGCTTCGCTCTTCAGCAGGCCGTGGTAGAAGCGGCCCAGTTCCTCGTCCAGATGCGGTACCAGCGCGGCAAAGCGCTCGCAGCTGCGCGCCTCGATGAACGCCCCCACCACCAGCGTATCCACCAGCTTGACCGGCTCGTGGGCGCGCACCAGCCGCCGCAGCCCCGACGCATATCGCCCCGCCGACACAGGGCGCAGCGGCACGCCACGACGCTTCATCAGGCGCAGCACCTGCTCGTGGTGCACCAGCTCCTCGCGGGCCAGGCGCGACATCATGTTGATCAGGTCGAGGTGGGTGTTGTACTTGGCGATCAGGCTCAGGGCGGTGCTGGCAGCCTTGAATTCGCAGTTCTTGTGGTCGATCAGCAGGGTTTCCTGGTCGGCGAGCGCCGCTTCGATCCAGGCGTCTGGTGTCGGGCAACCAAGAAAGGCGTCGATTTCGGGGATCAGGGACATGAGCGTGCAACCACAAAGAACTGGCAGGGCCGGCGATTATACCGGCGGCGGCGGGCGGCGCTAGTGACTATGCTTGATGTACATCAAGCGCCAGCGGGGGAAGCGCCGACTATAGTCAGGCATTGGTCGCCACCTTTGAAGGGAGTTAACGCCCATGCAAGCCGTCCGCAGCATCCTCGTCGTCCTCGACCCCGAGCACGCCCACAGCCGGGCACTGACCCGGGCCAAGCTGATCGCCGGCGTCACCGGCGCCCGCCTGCACCTGCTGATGTGCGACAAAAGGCATGACCACAGCGCGCTGCTGAGCCTGCTGAGCAGCCAGCTGCATGATGACGGGTACGACAGCGTCACCCATGAGGAGGCCTGGCGCGACAACCTGCACGACACCATCATCTACGTGCAGCAGGCCGAGGGCTGCGAGCTGGTGATCAAGGAACACCGCCCGGACAACCCGCTGAAAAAGGCCCTGCTCACCCCCAGCGACTGGAAGCTGCTGCGCCAATGCCCGTGTGCCGTGCTGATGGTCAAGAGCGAGCGGCCGTGGACCGGCGGCAAGATCCTGGCCGCGGTGGACGTGGGCAACCAGGACGAGGACCACCGCCGCCTGCATGCCAGCATCATCGACCATGGTTTCGAGATTGCCAAACTGGCCAAGGGCGAGTTGCACGTCATCAGCGCCCATCCGTCGCCGATGCTGTCGGCATCGGACCCGGTGTACCAGTTGAGCGAAACCATCGAGCAGCGTTACCGCGAGGCGTGCAAGGCATTCCAGGCAGAGTACGACATCGGCGAAGACCGCTTGCATGTGGCCGAAGGGCCGGCGGATGTGCTGATTCCGCATACCGAGAAGAAGCTGGATGCGGTGGTGACGGTGATCGGCACGGTGTGCCGCACGGGGATTTCCGGGGCGTTGATTGGTAATACCTCGGAGGTGGTGCTGGATTCGCTGGAGGGGGATGTGCTGGTGCTCAAGAGCGAGGAGGCAATTGCCCACCAGGCGGAACTGGCCCGCGGCTGAGTTCAATCTGTCAGGGCCCTATCGCCGGCAAGCCAGCTCCCACATCGACCGCATTGACCTCAAGTCATGTGCAGTACCTGTGGGAGCTGGCTTGCCGGCGATGGGCTGCGCAGCAGCCCCATTCAACACCAAACGCTAGGCCAACGCTTCCTGCACCTTCGGGTCCAGCCCCTCCCCTGCATTGGCCTCGATCCATTGCGCCAGCTGCCGGCGCATCGCCGGCGTCCAGAAGCTCTGCAGATGCTGCCGTACCCCTTGCACCGCCAGCGCCCGGTCTGGCTCGCTGTCGAAGTAATGGGCAATCTGGTTGGCCATCTTGACCAGGTTCTCACTGCTCATCGGCGCACCTCGGTTTTCTCCGCAATACGACGCTCCTTCAGCAAGCGCCGCTGCTCGTCACTGAAGTCCTGGTAGCGCTTCTGCCACTGCGAAGGCTGGAACACTTTCACCACCTCCACCGCCGTCACCTTGTACTCAGGGCAGTTGGTGGCCCAGTCGGAGTTGTCGGTGGTAATCACGTTGGCCCCCGACTCGGGGAAGTGGAAGGTGGTGTACACCACACCCGGCGCCACCCGCGTACTGACCTTGGCGCGCAGCACCGTCTGCCCGGCGCGGCTGCCGATGCCGACCCAGTCGCCATCCTGGATGCCGCGGCTTTCGGCGTCGGTCGGGTGGATTTCCAGGCGGTCGGCGTCATGCCAGGCGACGTTGCCGGTACGCCGGGTCTGGGCGCCGACGTTGTACTGGCTGAGAATGCGCCCGGTGGTCAGCAGCAGCGGGTAGCGGTTGTTGACCTTCTCCTCGGTGGGCACGTAGCCGGTGAGCATGAAGCGCCCCTTGCCACGTACGAACTGGTCGATGTGCATGGTCGGCGTGCCATCCGGCGCTGCGTCGTTGCACGGCCACTGCAGGCTGCCGTGGCGGTCGATCTCGGCGTAGCTGACGCGGTGGAAGGTAGGCGTAAGGCGGGCGATCTCGTCCATGATCTCGGACGGGTGACGGTAGCTCATCGGGTAGCCCAGGGCATTGGCCAGGGCTATGGTCGCCTCCCAGTCGGCCTTCCCGGCCAACGGCTCCATGACCTTGCGCACCCGCGAAATACGCCGCTCGGCATTGGTGAAGGTACCGTCCTTCTCCAGGAACGAGCTGCCCGGCAGGAACACATGGGCGAACTTGGCTGTTTCGTTGAGGAAGATGTCCTGCACCACCACGCACTCCATGGCCAGCAGGGCCGCAGTGACGTGCTGGGTGTTGGGGTCGCTCTGGGCAATGTCCTCGCCCTGGCAGTAAAGGGCCTTGAAACTGCCGTCCAGCGCAGCCTCGAACATGTTGGGGATGCGCAGGCCCGGGTCAGGCTGCAGGGTCACGCCCCAGGCCTGCTCGAACTCGGCGCGTACAACTTCGTTGGAAATGTGCCGGTAGCCGGGCAGTTCGTGGGGGAACGAGCCCATGTCGCACGAGCCTTGCACGTTGTTCTGCCCGCGCAGCGGGTTCACCCCTACCCCTTCACGGCCGATGTTGCCGGTGGCCATGGCCAGGTTGGCGATGCCCATCACCGCGGTGCTGCCCTGGCTGTGTTCGGTCACGCCCAGGCCGTAGTAGATAGCCGCGTTGCCGCCGGTGGCATACAGGCGCGCTGCGGCGCGGATCTGCTCGGCAGGCACGCCGCAGACCGGGCCAAGCACTTCGGGGGCGTTTTCCGCCAGGCTGACGAAGTCGCGCCAGCGGGCGAAATCCTCGGTTTCACAGCGGGCATCGATGAAGCGCTGGGCCAGCAGGCCTTCGGTGACGATCACGTGGGCCAGGGCGTTGAGCATGGCCACGTTGGTACCGGGGCGCAGTTGCAGGTGCAGCTCGGCGCGGGCGTGCGGCGAGTCGACCAGGTCGATGCGCCGAGGGTCGATCACGATCAGCCGCGCGCCCTGGCGCAGGCGGCGCTTGAGCTGCGAGCCGAATACCGGGTGGGCGTCGGTGGGGTTGGCGCCGATCACCAGCACCACGTCGGCCTGCATCACCGAGTCGAAGCTTTGTGTACCAGCCGACTCACCCAGGGTCTGCTTCAGGCCATAGCCGGTGGGCGAATGGCATACCCGCGCGCAAGTGTCGACGTTGTTGTTGCCGAACGCCGTGCGCACCAGTTTCTGCACCAGGTAGGCTTCTTCGTTGGTGCAGCGGCTGGAGGTGATGCCGCCGATGGAATCGCGACCGTACTTCAGCTGGATACGGCGGAACTCGCTGGCGGCGTAGGTCACCGCTTCGTCCCAGCTGACTTCCTGCCATGGGTCTTCCAGGCGCTTGCGGATCATTGGCTTGGTGATGCGGTCCGGGTGGGTGGCGTAACCCCAGGCGAAGCGGCCCTTGACGCAGGCGTGGCCGTGGTTGGCGCCGCCGTTCTTGTCCGGGACCATGCGCACCAGCTGGTCGCCCTTCACTTCGGCGCGGAACGAGCAGCCGACGCCGCAATAGGCGCAGGTGGTGATGACCGCACGCTCGGGCTGGCCCAGCTGTACCAGGCTCTTTTCGGTCAGGGTCGCGGTCGGGCAGGCCTGCACGCAGGCGCCGCAAGACACGCACTCGGAGGCGAGGAAGTTTTCACCACCCGCCGCCGCCACCCGCGATTCGAAACCGCGCCCGGTGATGGTCAGGGCGAAGGTGCCCTGGATGTCCTCGCAGGCACGCACGCAGCGGCTGCAGACGATGCACTTGCTCGGCTCGTAGTCGAAATACGGGTTGGATACATCCTTTTTCTCGGCCAGGTGGTTGGCGCCGTCGTAGCCATAGCGCACCTCGCGCAGGCCCACCTGGCCGGCCACGGTCTGCAGCTCGCAGTTGCCGTTGGCCGAACAGGTCAGGCAGTCCAGCGGGTGGTCGGAGATGTACAGCTCCATCACATTGCGGCGCAGGCCGGCCAGGCGCGGGGTTTCGGTGTGCACCACCATGCCTTCGCTGACCGGGGTGGTGCAGGAGGCCGGGTAACCGCGCATGCCTTCGATTTCCACCATGCACATGCGGCACGAGCCAAAGGCTTCGAGGCTGTCGGTGGCACACAGTTTGGGGATGCTGGTGCCGAGCATGGCCGCGGCACGCATCACCGAAGTACCGGCGGGCACAGTGATGGCGCGGCCATCGATGCTCAGGCTGACCTGTACCTCGCTGTCACGGGCCGGGGTGCCGAGGTCGCTGCTTTTATCAGAAGCGGGGTCGAAGAAATTGATCACTGCGCGGCCTCCGTGTGGGTCAGCCCGAAATCGGCGGGGAAGTACTTCAGCGCGCTGGCCACCGGATAGGCGGTCATGCCGCCCATGGCGCACAGCGAGCCGTATTGCATGGTGTCGCACAGGTCGCGCAGTAACAGGGCCTGGTCATGCCGTTCGGTCATGTCGCTGATGGCGATCAGCCGGTCGACCACTTCCATGCCCCGGGTCGAGCCGATGCGGCACGGGGTGCATTTGCCACAGGACTCCTCGGCGCAGAACTGCAAGGCGAAGCGCGCCATGCTGGCCATGTTCAGGGTGTCGTCGGCCACTACCACACCACCGTGGCCGAGCATCGCGCCCATGGCGGCGAAGGCTTCATAGTCCAGCGGCGTGTCGAAGTGGCTGGGCGGTACCCAGGCACCCAGCGGGCCACCAACCTGCGCGGCCTTCAGCGGCCGGCCGCTGGCCGTGCCGCCGCCATAGCCTTCCACCAGCTCGCGCAGGGTCAGGCCGAAGGCGCGTTCCACCAGGCCGCCCTGGCGGATGTTGCCGGCCAGCTGGAACGGCATGGTGCCCAGCGAGCGGCCCATGCCGAAGTCGCGGTAGAACGCCGCGCCCTTGGCCATGATGATGGGTACCGAGGCCAGGGTGAGCACGTTGTGCACCAGCGTCGGCAGGCCGAACAGGCCCTGCAGCGCGGGCAGCGGAGGCTTGGCGCGGACGATGCCGCGCTTGCCTTCGATGGATTCGAGCAGCGCGGTTTCTTCGCCGCAGATATAGGCGCCGGCGCCGACCCGCACTTCCAGGTCGAAGGCCTGGCCGCTGCCGGCCACGTCGCTGCCGAGATAGCCGGCGTCACGGGCGATGGCGAAGGCCTGGTCGAGCACGCGGATGGCGTCGGGGTATTCCGAGCGCACATAGATGTAGCCCTTGTCGGCACCCACGGCGAGGCCGGCAATGATCATGCCTTCGATCAGCAGGAACGGGTCGCCTTCCATCAGCATGCGGTCGGCGAAGGTACCGGAGTCACCCTCGTCGGCGTTGCACACCACGTACTTCTGCCCGGCCCCGGCGTCACGCACGGTGCGCCACTTGATGCCGGCCGGAAACGCCGCACCGCCGCGGCCGCGCAGGCCGGAATCGAGCACGGCGGCGACCACCTCGGCACCGTCCAGGGCCACGGCCGCTTCAAGGCCGGCGAAACCGCCATGGGCACGGTAGTCGTCCAGCGACAATGGGCGAGTGATGCCGGCGCGGGCGAACAGCAAGCGCTGCTGGGTCTTGAGGTAAGGGATGTCCTCGACCGGCCCCAGGGCCAGCGAGTGGCCACCAGGTTCACCGGTAAAGGCGTCGAGCAAGGACGGCACGTCTTCCGGGGTGACCGGGCCGAAACCCAGGCGCCCTTGCGCGCTGTCGCACTCCAGCAGCGGCTCCAGCCAGTAGAGCCCGCGGGAACTGGTGCGCTGGATGTCCAGCGGCAGCTGGCGGCGCTCGGCCTCACGTTGCAAGGCATCGGCGACCTGGTCGGCGCCCACGGCACGGGCTACCGAATCGCAGGGGATGTACAGCTTCAGCATGCTGCGTCCTCCCGGCAAGCGTTGACCAGCGCGCGCAGGCGCTCAGGGGTAAGGCGCGCATGCACCTGGCCGTCCAGTTCCAGCGCTGGCGAGCAGGCACAGGCGCCCAGGCAGTACACCGGGCGCAGGCTGATGGCGCCGTCGGCGCTGGTGCCGTGGTCGTCCAGCGCCAGTTGTTCGCGCAGTTGCGCGGCCAGCGCCTCGGCGCCCCGGCTCTGGCACGACTCGGCGCGGCACAGGCGCAGGGTGTGGCGCGCCGGTGGCGTGGTGCGGAAATCGTGGTAGAAGCTGATCACCCCACGCACCTCGGCCAGGCTGAGGTTCAGGGCATGGGCAATTTCGGCGACAGCGGCATCGGGGATGTAGCCGATGTCGTGCTGGATGGCATGCAGGATCGGCAACAGCGCGCCGGGGGTATCCTTGTCACGGGCCAGAATGCGGTGGATCACAGGCAGGTGGAGCAATTCATCAGGCATACAGCGGACCTCGGCATCACGGACCCTGCCTGAATTGTTGTAAGGGCAGGTATCCGGCGTGTTCTGCTGCGGCGCGCCGGCCACGTCACGGTTGCGTGGTACCAGCGGCCTCCTTGCCTGCGGCCGCACGTCTGCGCGCGCTGGTCCGAGGCATCCTGCAAGCATGGCACTTGTGGCGCCGGGGGGTTGCGTGCGAACGACCAGGCGCATCCTGAAACCGACGCGGGTTGTTTCTGGCCTTATGCAGTCTGCTGCGCTGTCGCTTAGAGAACTGAATTCGCAAGCGGTCCGCGTACCCAGTGGCAGCGGCTTTAGCCGCGAAGAATCCAACGCGGTGCATGGCACCGGCTGCGCCGGTGTTCGCGGCTAAAGCCGCTCCCACAGGGTCCCTGCTAATTCAATGAGTTATGTGCAGTCCCATGAATGCATGGTATGCGCAAGGCTTCAAAGCTGCACGGCTTTGTCGATCAGTGCTTGCCTTCCACCGCCTTGGCCGTCTCGATCAGCTTGTCGAACTTGCGGTTCAGCTGGGCAAAGCGCTCATCGCTCTTGGCCCGCGCCTTGACGTTCTGGTCCGAGCTGGCCTTGTCGGCGATGGTCACCACCGTCCAGTCCCGGTCCTTGGCCACCCAGTACACCAACTCACCTTCAGCGGAAAACGCCTCGAGCCGGCCACCACTGTTCGGCACAGGCTTGGCCTGCCTGGTCATCGGCAGCAGTTGCTGGACCCGCGCCTCGTCGGTACTGGCCAGCCGCACCTCCACCTGGCGAAGCTGGTCGGCCTCGTTGAACGACGCCTTCACTTGCGTGATGGCAATACCGCCCAGGTTGTAATCGCCCTTCGGGTTGCTCCCCTGAAAGAACTCGGTGGGCACCTGGTAGTGATAGCCGGTGAAATGCTCAACTTCACCGAACTGCTGCTGCAGAATGGCCATGGCCTGGGGCTTGGGCATGCCCAGGGTGAACTGGCCGACTTCCAGCGCCGACCAGGCTTGCAGGGGGAAAAGCGCGCAGGCGAATACCAGCGGCAGGGTCCGTTTCATCGGTCATCTTCCTTGAAAAGAGCCCAGCAACCTAACCCCTGCATGACAATCAGACAATACTGGCAGGGTGCCAAGCCCACCCTGCCCCCGGCTTCAGGCTACCGCCTTGTCCACGCTGCGCCCGGCCTCCAGTTCACGCACCAGCGGCAGCACATGTTCGCCGAAGTACGCTACTTCCTCCTGGAAGTGCAGGAACCCGGACAAGATCAGATCCACACCCACCGCCTTCAGCGCAACGATGCGCTCGGCAATCTGCCGCGGTGTACCGATCAGGTTGGTCTTGAAGCCATCGTTGTACTGCACCAGGTCTTCGAAGCTGGACCTGGCCCAGTTGCCCTCGCCCTCCGGGCTGGCAGAACCGGCATGCTTCACTTCCTGGCCAAACGCCCGCACCGCCTCGGGGTTGGCCTTGTCGATGATCTCCTGCAGCACCGCACGCGCCTGCTCTTCGGTGTCGCGAGCGATGATGAAGGCATTGACTCCAACCTTTACCGAATGGCCGTTGGCCGCCGCCTTGGCGCGGATATCGTCGACCTGCGCCTTGATCCCTTCCACGCTGTTGCCGTTGGTGAAGTACCAGTCCGACACGCGCGCCGCCATGTCCCGTGCGGCACGCGAGCTGCCGCCCTGGAAAATCTCCGGGTGCGGCTGCTGCAGCGGCTTGGGTTTGAGGTTGTAGTTGCGAAAGCGATAGAAGTCGCCGTTGAAGGTGAAGTTGTCCTGGGTCCAGATGCCCTTCAGCGCGCGGATGAATTCCTCGGAACGGCGATAGCGTTCGTCGTGGTCCAGCCAGGGTTCGCCGATGGCGTGGAACTCGCCCTTGAACCAGCCCGAGACCACGTTGATGGCGATGCGGCCGTTGGTGAACTGGTCGATACTCGCCAGCTGCTTGGCCGCCAGCGCCGGGTTCCACGGGCCTGGCAGGATGGCGGCGATGACCTTGAGCTTTTCCGTGGCAGCGAGCAGCGCGTGGCTGATGGTGACCGACTCGTGCTGATTGTCGGCGCCGTAGCCGGCGGTGAAACGGATTTGCGACAGGGCGTAGTCGAAACCGGCCTGTTCGGCGATTTGCGCGAGCTTGCGGTTGTAGTCGATGTCCCAACTGGTGCGTTGCTCGATGGTGCTGACCACCAGGCCACCACTGACGTTGGGGACCCAGTAGGCGAACTTGATCGGGGCTTGGCTCATGGTAAGGCTCCTTGGTGATCCTCGGGTTCAAGGAGGCAGGAGCAGCAAACATGCCAGGCTTTAAAGTGTTTTTATTTCAATGGGTTAGCTGAAATTGGCGGCGATGTTGGCTGCATGCGGTCGAACAAGCTGCTGGATCGCTGTTGCCTGCACAACATCGCCGCCCCGGGGCAGGTCAGCGGTTCTTGCGCATGCCCATATGCGCGTCATCCATCAGCGCCTTGGCCATGTCGCAAAGAAAGTGCGAAGCCCAGACCAGCACCGGTTCGTTGTCCATCACCCCGATAAACGATGCTCGCCGTGAGCAGTCCATCAAGACCGACGCTTGTTCGATGGCATGGTCGCAGCAGTTTCCCGGTTCTACGCGGAACAGTTTCTTGCCGTCCAGCACACCATCCAGGAACGTGGCCGCGCCTACGGTCAGGCCCAGTGTGCCGGTGTCGTCATCCAATTCCTTGTCCATCTGAAACCCTCTTTTGAATCTGCCGGCCAGTGCGATTTCCCGGTTGCAGTCCCTGGCAGGAAAACCACACCGCCCAGGCTGGCAAAATTTGAAAATCAGCTCATCAGTGCAATGTATGCACCGGCTGCCCGCCCCGGAGCTGCACCTGAGCAATCGCCGACTCCAGCAGCGTGCGCACAGCCTCCATTTCATGCATGACCGCCAGGGTCATGATCGTGGCGGGAGATCTGGGGAGCGAGGCTATCGCGTGATGGCCTACGGACAAGGCGCAGAGCACGTATTCCGTGGCCTGGATCAGGGTGTCTTCCAGGTGATGGGGTGAGTCGGAAATGGGGGGATCCGGGACTATTTTGAGCATGGTCACATCTCGATTTCGTGAGAGAAAACCACACCCCATCCCTTGCAGAGAATGGGTGGCGGCTACGTACGGGCCTGCAAGACCGGGGAAGATCGAGAAAAACCCAGCTGACCCGAAGGTCACCCGTACGCAGCCACCATTAAGCACAACCATTGGCACAGACCAACGGCTCGATGATGAGCACGCTTTCGATACTTCCCCAGGCTTGCAGACCCGGTCGTTGAATTTGCAACGACAGGGCGAGACTAGGGGGCTCAGGTTTCCATCGCAATGGTGAAACGGCTTGAAAAGGATGATTCAGAAATGGACTACGAGGAAGGGGAAAAATCTGATTAGTTCTTGTAGGAACTGATATGAGTTTCTCTAAAAAGACTCAAAGATCCGAGTGTGAAGCACAGCGCTTGGCAGTACGCTGTGCTTCTTTCAAATGCTCACTACAACGCCAACCGCGCCAGTCGCTGCAAAGCTCGAATCACCTCCTGATCCCGGTTCTCCAGCACATCCGCCTGAATACGCGCGATCACAGCCTTCAGCAATTCGGTCTGGTTCATCTCTGTATGCTGCTGAAGCGCAAGCATGTCCTCCGCCATGTACGGATTGACCTTCATCGACAACCGCCGAGTAACATTGGAACGCGCAAGCCCGCGCTGCTCTCGCTGTTCATCCAGCGCCTGAAGGAACGTTTGATGCGCCGCATGCAACTGCTCACACTGCTGCGCCTGCACCAACTGTTGGAAATAGTGGGCAAGAAACAACTTGCGCAAATTTGCCCCCGCCTCATTACTGACCGCATGCATGGCCGCATCGAGCACATCCAGATAGACCGCCGGCAAACGCGCCTCAATCGACTTGAGCTGCTGCTTGCGCGCCTCGCGGATGGCCGGCGTGGATTGCGATGGAATGGCGACCACACCATCACAACGAGCGCACACGCCCACCAGAATGTCCTTGGCCACCCCTTGGCCATCGCTAAACGGCACATCCCGGCGAGCATAGTGCGTGGGCACCACTGCCTGGCAATGCTCGCAAAGCGCATTTCCTCTGTCGCCTTCGAAAAAGATCTTCATGATCTGGGTACTCACTGGTGAACGCTGATGAACCAAGTGTCTGGCTCGATGAAAAAGAACTTTATGTACCAACCATCCCGTTTGAGCACATGCACCTCGATGGCTGCGACGGCATGGTGAGGGGTGCTGGCGTGATGAATACCCCTGCATGAGCGAACGACTTCGGCAACCTCGCCGGCTGACACTTCCCCTGTAGCCAGCAGGTTCTTTACATCGATATCCCTGCGTGAAACGTGTTGATACTCCCCTGACTCAAGCGCCGCTATCACCGCTCGCTGGGCCTCCCTGAAGCCGAATTTCATAGCTCATCCCTGCCAATACGAAAATCATCGTACAAAACCCGAATCAAATCTACCGTTTGCCGAGCCCGGGCGACCAATGGCACCCCGGCCAGCTCAAGACAGCGATCCGGAACACGCATGAACTATGGTCCCATCGACCGCAGGACGGCGTAGAGCAATGTAACCAACGCTTTCATGGCCTTTTCCGACTGCCCGTTCGAGGGCAAAACCTGCTCCCACGAACACATCACCGAGGCGTCATTCAGGTAAGCTCAGCCCAGCGCAATGCAACCACCAAGGACGGTACCCATGCATTCACTGACCAATGAACAAGTGCTGGCAATCATCCACGAGAACCCGATAAACCGGGCATTGCTGGCCGCCCTGCCAGCGCTGGATATCCCGCACTGCATGTTGACGGCAGGCGCCCTGTTCCAGACATTCTGGAACCACCGCGCCGGGCTACCTTCGGAGAGGGGCATCAAGGACTATGGCATCGCCTATTTCGACGCCGACTTGTCCTGGGAGGCAGAGGACCGTGTCATCGCCCGGGTTCATCAGGCGTGCGCGCACCTGGGCGTCAACGTGGAAGTGCGCAACCAGGCCCGTGTTCACTTGTGGTACGAGGCGAAGTTCGGCGCATGAGCGACATTGAAATACTGTCCTTGTCCCCAGACGGTCGCTACCAAGTCCAGGCGACCCCGTGGGAAGCAGGCAACTCGCACTGGCTGTTCCCGCCGCAAATCATAGATACCCAAAACGGAAACGTGGTGTTTGGTTTCGAGGATCCTCTGTGGTCAGCAGATCTCATTACCTGGCTAAGCCCGACCCGGGTCGAACTAACGCTGCGCAAATACCCCGGCCATCGAGTACCTTTGGGGCTCACGATGATCGTTGACTGTGCGCTGCGTATCGCTGAATGTGGCGATGGAACGCACATTGAATTAGCCCGTCTGGAAAGCACCCTTGAGGGAATGCTCGACCTGCTCGGCTGAACTCACTTGTCAGCAAGGGACTGAATGATGAATTGGAAGGCTCTGGAACAGGCGCTGTTCGACGCCGCCAGACAGACATTGCAAACGCTGCTCGATGAGGGGGGCAGCCCTTTGTACGCCGCAGCGTTTCATGCGAGCTATCGAGAAGAAGAGGCGGTTCTGTCACTGCCCAGCTTTGCCGCAAACAGCTTGCAAGCACTCTGCGAAGACTACCCCGACGAGGAAGATGAAAGCTTCAGTTCGGTGAAGTGGAACCCGGCGGACTGGCGCTGGGATTGGGAAATCTGCGCTGGTGAGCCGTTCACGCAGCTCGATGATGAACTGCAAGCCCACGCCAATCGGCTTGGCCCGCGCCAATGGCAAGCGGCTGAGCAACGCTTGCTGGTCACCGTTAGCCGTGCCGCCAGGTCGCTGGGCCGCCATTTCAGTCAGCATCCTGGTGTGACGCCTGGCTTCGTGGTGATTTTTCATGACTTTGCTGGCTATATGCCCTTGGCCAAGCGCAGCATGACCCGCCAGCAATTCGAGGATAATTTCCCTGTCGAACTGGCCATTGAAAACACCCTGCGCGGTGTCGCTGCCTTGCCGCTAGCCGAGCAGGTCGCGTTCTACGTCAGCCGCTTACATTGTTCGGATGGTATTTCGGGGGAAGACGCAGAGCGCTGGCTAATTGCCAACGGCCGTCCCGCGCAGGCAGCGCTTATCGAGCAGCTAAACGGGCACAAACAGCCTACCACTGCCGCGCGTATTCTCGGACTGGCCGGCATGGCTGATGAGCCCGTCATCCAGGCCCTGCGTCGACAGGCGATTGAGGCCTGTGAGCAACCGACCCGCAACTGGAGTGCAAAAGCCTTGGGTTACCTTGAGGATTTCGACTGGCTTATGCAGCAAACGCCCGACGTCGTTGTCGCGGGTATTTGCGCTAACTTCGACGGTTTCCGCCGGCGGGGCGTGCAGCCACCGGTGCTTAACTACACACCCGTTAAGCATCTACTCGATCAGCGTCCTGAGCTTCGGGCTGCTGTTGAAGAGACACTTGAAGAAGTCTACGGCCAGATCAATACCACCGCCGCCGATGTCAGCGAAGCCTTGCACGGTTTGATTTCACCCCACGTAGTCATTCGTCGTCATGCTGTGAGTGGATTGAATAACCGTGGTCTGCTGCCCGACGACGCGCTTCGAGCCATCGAGGCGCTACGCCTAGCAACACAGGATACCGATGAGCAGGTGCGGCACGCTGCGGGACTTGGCCTGGAAGCTATGAAACCCGGCCTGGCTCATCGTTTTTCCTGAGTGCACCGCAGATGGATAAATTACGAGTGTTCATGAGCAATTCGCCGGGCATGGGCCTACAGGTTACCGATTCAACTAGGTAATGAGCGTGTGCCCTGTCGGTCGGTTGCTGGAGTCTGGTTCTGACCCGAAGCAGGGCTTCTCAAGATTAAAGGATGCGTCATGTTGAATGAACCGAGCTTGGGGATTTGAACGTCCGCAATGGGTAGATAGCGGTCACTCACGAACGGCCGCTCTCGACCCAAAGCTGCCTCTCGGGAAAGAAGCAGCCGTTTAAGAGCGATAAATTTGATCAGCGTGGCCATTTCAAGAGAGCTATGAACAACTGATCTGCAACTCATCAATCAATGGGCAAAGAGAGCTCAAGCTTTCCATCGGATCTAAAATTGGATATCTGAACACGGATTAAATTACCCAATGGAAAGTGAGCCATAACAACCGTATTAAGAGGCAGCTTGCTGCGATGAAGAAGGCCGCTATGCCCGTTAACCCGCACAAATACCCCAAAGTCTTTCACGCCTGTTACATATCCTTCGTAGGTGCCGCCAACGGTTAGACCTTCTACTTTTTTACTTATCAAAGAGGCAGGCGACTCCAAACAAACCTGAACAAAATCTCTATCGAGATTCAGCGAGCTTACATAAAAGTAACCCTCAAAGCCTTTAGCCCTACGAAAACCATCGTGCCTGTTTGGCAATACCGCCACTAGCCCGACCTCTAGCTCGACCGAACAATAATTTTTCTTGACAGCTATCACTTTGCCTTTTATCGGCAAACAGTCATCCAGACAACGAAACGCTTCGCCCCACGCCGGTGACTCTTTACGTGAATATAAGGCTTGCAACCAATCGCGCACTGCGGGCGGAAGCACGATGCCGGCAGTAAGATTGCTCATAATATTGACAGTTTTAAACCAGTGCCCGTTATTGGGACAGGCGTTTATGCGCTCGGTCAAGTTCACGGAAAAATCCGCCGATGCTGCGTGGTGGGGCGCTATGGCTATGAACTTTGCCGCCAGTAGTGGCCATTCAGGTTTGGCCTTGGTACTTTCAAGCCATGTGGCGACCTGCGCGATGAAATCACTGGACTGGAATCGCTGATCTAGCATCGCCTCGCAAACAAAGCCCCATTCCTTAGTGTTTTCGCGCCCGGCCAGCCACCCAGCACCAAGGCACAACAGTTCACCGAGCTGCATGTCGTGCGGCGGCGACTTACTCTGTGCCAACAACTCTTCCCAGATAAATACCCACTCTGTCCGGTCTTCGCGCCCTGTCAGCCACTCCCTACCAAGGCGCAACAGCTCACCGAGCGGCATGTCTTCAGACTCGGACTTACTCTGTGCCAACAACTCTCGCCAGATATACGTCCACTCTGTCCGGTCTTCGCGCCCAGTCAACCACTCCCTACCAAGGCGCAACAGCTCACCGAGCGGTATGTCTTCTGGTAGTGACTTACTCTGCGCTAGCAAATCCTGCCAGATATAATTCCACTCTGCCCGGTCTTTACGCCCGGTCAGCCACTCCTTACCAAGACGCAACAGCTCACCGAGCGGTATGTCCTCTGGTAGCGACTTACCCTTCGCCAGCAAAGCCCGCCAGGCATACGCCCAATCGGCCCGGTCTTCGCGTCCGGCCAGCCACTCCCTACCAAGGCGCAACAGCCCACCGAGCGGCATGTCTTGCGGCAGTGACTCACCCTGCGTCAGCAAAGCCCGCCAGACATACGCCCACTCGGCTCGGTCTTCGCGCCCGGCTAGCCACTCCGTACCAAGGCGCAGCAGCTCATCGAGCGGCATGTCTTGCGGCAGTGACTCACCCTGTGCCAGCAACTCTTGAAAGACATGCGCCCACTCGGCCCGGTCTTCCCGGCCAGCCAACCATTCCCTACCAAGGCGCAACAGACCACCGAGTGGCATGTCTTCTGGTAGCGACTTACCCTTCGCCAGCAAAGCCCGCCAAGCATACGTCCAATCGGCCCGGTCTTCGCGTCCGGCCAGCCACTCCCTACCAAGGCGCAACAGCCCACCGAGCGGCATGTCTTGCGGCAGTGACTCACCCTGCGTCAGCAAAGCCCGCCAGACAAAACTCCACTCGGCCCGGTCTTCGCGCCCGACCAGCCAAGCTCTTCCCAAAAAAGCCAGATCATCCAGTTGTGGCCTGCTATGTTGCGCTAGGGCATAAAGGTCGCCAAATACATAAGCCCAATCGGCTCCGTCATTTTCCTCACGCACACGATGAAGGCCAAGAGTCAATACAGGATCGGCTTTCCAATCTGGTCTGCAGCTATCAGGTAGGAGTTTCTTCCAGACAAAATGCCAATCAGTGCGGCGGAAGTGTTTTTGCAGCCAAACCAGCCCCATGTGATGCCATACAGAGCTACGTCCGGAATCATGCTCTAGGCAGTGCTCCCAATCTAAAGACCATGTAGGGTGCGATATCTTCAGTGGGTCCGCCAAATGCTCTGCAGCCCAAGCGAAAAGCTCGTCGTGCTTTGGGTAGCTCCCGGCCAGACGGCTCCAACAACCTGACCAGACCTTATTTGCTGACTCCATGCGAGCCAGCGCATTGTCGAGGAGATTTGTTCCAAAAACTGAGGCAATGCAGGGAATCGCCGCAGCCCAACAAGCCCAACTAGTGGCGGCTTCCGCCGATCCGTCCGCATCAAGTGCCAGCAGCGCCTGCTCGTTTGTCCATAACTTGGCACACTCGCGTCCCAAGCGAGTGCGGTCCACAATACTCAACCGTTCACTCGTCAGAGCTTCCCCGCGTGCAGAAAATACCCGCAACAGTTGCAAAACCAAGCCTGTATTACGGTCGGCAAGCGCACGCCGGAAGATGGCTATCAAATCGTTGGTAAAGGCATCAGCATTAGCTGGCTTGCGTAGTGAGCGATACAGGGCATCGGCCAGATGTGGATGCGTCAGGCGAACGATTTGCGACTCGTTGTCCGCGTCTAACAGACTGAAATCGCCTTCGCCATTTAAGGTGGCAAGCTTTTCGCGGTCATCTTCGGTCAGCCAGTCGTAAGGTGCACGCAGGTAGAGCCGATTCATTGCCAGAGGCAGGCGTAGCGCTTCTTCTAGACCGTTGAGGCGAACCCGCTCTGCAAAGCGTTTTGCGAAGGCTTGTAGATCGCCGTGCGCCAATTCCACTGCCAGCGAGACGAATAGACCCTCATCATCTTTCGAAGCCTGAGAAAAAGCAGCGCCGCGGTTCGGCACTTGGCCGGTGCGAACGCAATACCAAGCTTCGATCTCGGCAGCCTCGCTCGCGGCAATGGTTTCCACTGTTTCGCGATGAACTTCGAAACCACCGAAAGCAGAATCTTCTTTAAAAGACTCAGCAAATTCAGCTGGGCCACAAGTCAGGATCATTGGCCATGCCTGGTGACCGCGCTCGTCGATGAATTCGCCCAAACGTGCAAGATCAAGCCGTTCACGAGCGTCGCGATCATATAGATCATCGATAGCAATGAAATCCGGCCACCACTCGCTAGGCGTACCAATAATCGCACGCAGGGCAGGCTCTAGTAATTCGGCCTGTCCTTTGAGCCATAAAACCCGCCAGCCTTCCCCGACAAGTCGCTCAACCGTCTGGAGTAGCAACACGCTCTTACCGACACCGGAACGACCACTCAACCAAAAAACGCGAGCCTCGCTCTTAAGGTCGCGCTGACTGAGATCCTTGCATTTGAGCAACGTGGCATAAAGAGCGTCCAGGCGGTGGGCGCGCGCCATGTATTGCTGATCACGCAGTCGCGCTAGGGTGATTTCACGCCCGATTTCCAGCGAGGGGCTGGGATGAACGACACATTGAAAATCTGCCGAAGTCAGAAGTTGCCCAGAACGCTCGTGCATCTGCCGAGCTTGTGCGAAGCGCTCACAAATATCGTCACGAATACGCTGTGCATCTGCAGCAGTTGGCGCACGAGTCAAGGCACGATCCAGCGCAAAGCGCAGGAAGCCGTAGGGATCTTTCAAATGCTTCCATACAGCGGCAATTGCTCTCCACCACGGGTCGGGCTCGATGCGTGGCGGCAAAAGCCGATCTTCTTGAAGAAGCGTATCTATAATCGAACGGGCTGCATGTTTTTCCGGAATTTCTCTCCATTGCAACGCGACATCACCTTTTGACGCGACGAGCTCGAATTTCACCAGATCACGCAAGCTTGGGTGGTGTTTTCTAAGAAAGCAATCGATGGCCTCGACCTCGGCTGCAGCATCCTTGAGAGTCTCCTTCGTTAAGGTTCGCTTGACTTGGATGCAGACTAAGCGCCCCCCCTCGGTTTGCTTAGCCAGATCTGAAAGTGCTTCCAGAAATAGCCCGCCTGCCTCATCAAGCCCCTGTCCTTCGCCAGCAAGAGACTCTGCAAACTCGGCCAGATAGCAGCGTAGCTGGTAGTCAAAGCCAGTTAAGGCATAAATACCACCGAGGGCTCTGCGTGATTGCACCTGCTCGTAAGCAGAGAGAATTGATGTCAGTTCGTCCATGAGCAGATGATCGCAAAACTCTTAAGAGAAGCCCAGACCTTCGGAATTTGCGTCCTCGAATCTTTTTTGCTCCGCTAATAGCTATGAGCCAGAAGACCTGCAAAAAATTGTCAAAAACTGTTTCGTCCGAGCGGTATGAATTAGTTGCCCGACAAGCTGAATCGCATTCCGGTCATTTGAATTCAGCTTCGCCAACGTGGGTCGCCGCTTCTGGCCGATAGCCGCCCTCCGCGACCGACCGCTTCGGGTCGATAGCTGCCGGTCGTGGATGACCGCTTTCGCCCCAGAGCGGCTCTTGGCGGAGGGTAACTAACGAACAGAAGCAGTCTCCCTAAGCGCCGACAAATAGAGTGACGGTCCAGCTGCCCTTTCAACTGACCTTGCTGCGATACCAAACGGAAGTCCGTTCATTATCAGCTTGGGATTTTCGTATTTCGAACTGTCGTGATTCGTGCAGGACATGCCTCCAGCGATTGCAACCGTAGCGCTTGGGCGACTGCTCCGGATAGGTATCACTAATCCAGCGGATCGCTGCTTCCAGTCGAGTCCAGCCACCTTCGGCAAGCTTGGCTTCTGCCTCACGTAAACAGGAGCAGATCCCACTGCCAGGCCAATCGACCGAGCCGTCCTCCCGTATGCCGTCGAGCGCATCTTCAAATACCTGGCTCTGTATAAACGAAGCCATTTTAACTTGTGCCTCAACCATGGTTCTGGCCCAACATTGCAGGTTCAAACAATGCCGATTGATGGTCTGGTAGCTTTCCTCCAGATAACCATCCGCAGCCTGGCAGCCTGACTCTGACCAGAGATCGAAATGCTCAATGAAGTGGTGAACCAGCTTGTTACGCAGGTCGACCAACGCCTTGGTAACCACCTTCGTTGCCTCATAATGCTCGACTGGCATTTCCAACTGGTTTCGATAGCTGAACCCGATCTGGTCACAAGCATCGGCGTCCGTCTGTGACTCCTCATTTTTTGGGGACTGGATCAGAAAGCTTTCGGTCAGCATCCTGACCAACATGCCCATGGTTTTTTTCTTGGTACGTGCGATCTTCTGCTCACGGATGGCATGCAGCCGATCCACAGGGCCGCTCAACTCAGCATGCGCGACTATGACTTTCAGCAGCTGTTCGTATTGTTGCAAACGCAACAGACAGCGTCCGAGCTTGCGCTGCACCACAGGTTGAAGTTCAGGTACATCATCCGCGGGCATGGTAGTGACTTCATCCATGATCAACGACTCACCTAAAAGTGGCAGGGCTGGAGCAATTCACGGCAATGCGCTTGCCCTGCAAGGAGGGCCTGCAATGCGTATATCGGGCGCTTTTCAAGCGTCAGTATAGGTTGAGGATTTTTACCCGCATCGGTCGACAGCTACCCCTGGCACTCAGGACCATTCAATGGCGACGAGCCTGTTCTGCAGGCGTCGTAACGGCCTGGATCAATACTCGTGTTGAAGCTATACCCAAAGGGTTCAGAGTAGCGATGAACCATCCGCCCTGTTAGCGACTGGGGGAACTTCGCGGTGTCGAATCAGCTGGTCATACGCAACATGACCCGTCCCGAACTGGACGAGCTCGTCGATTGGGCTGCCCGTGAGGGTTGGAATCCCGGCGTTCACGATGCCGAGCTGTTCTGGGCCACGGACCCTGCCGCCTTCATTGCAGCGTCCCGGGGCGGCGAATTGATTGGTGGCGGTGCAATCACTTCCTACAACGGCGAATTCGGTTTCATGGGTTTTTTCATCGTCCGGCCTGAGTATCGCGGTCAAGGCCTGGGCAATACCCTCTGGCACGCACGCCGCGAGCGACTCCTCGCCCGCCTGCGCCCAGGCGCGAGCATTGGCATGGATGGCGTGTTCGCAATGCAGGACTACTACGCCAAGGGTGGGTTCGTCTTCTCCCATCGCAACATGCGTTTTCGTGCCAAGGCCACCGGATGCCCGGCGAGCTCGCAGGTAGCCAACCAGGACATCGTCCCGTTGGCTACCTTCCCGTTCGATGAGGTAGTCGATTACGACCGCACCTGCTTCCCTGCCGCGCGCGCAGCCTTTCTGAGCGGGTGGATAGCCCAGGCCGATGCACTCGCCGTGGGTTGCCGCCGCGAGGGCAGGCTTAGCGGCTATGGCGTGGCAAGGCGCTGCCGGGAAGGCTACAAGATCGGCCCCTTGTTCGCCGATGACGACCTGGCAGCCAATGCCCTATACGCGCGCCTGGCAGAATTTGCGCAAGGTTGCCCGCTGTTTCTGGATGCCCCCGAGAATAACCCCGCCGCCATGGCGCTTGTGCGCCAACAGGGCATGATCGAGGTTTTCGGCTGCGCACGCATGTATCTGGGCCCTCCTCCGGCGATCGCACACGAACGTGTGTTCGCCGTCACGACCTTCGAGCTGGGCTGATGTCGGCTCGCAACCTGATCGGTTATGGCGGCAACCCACCCCACCCGCGATGGCCCGGTGGGGCGCGCGTCGCGGTCCAGTTCGTACTCAACATCGAAGAGGGCGCGGAGTCATGCATGCTCAATGGCGACGCACAGTCAGAGGCCTGGCTTCATGAGCTACCGGGCCGCCCGCCGCGTGTGGGGGAGCCGGACCTGAGCGTCGAGGGCATGTACGAATACGGATCGCGCGCAGGTGTGTGGCGCATTCTGGAGCTGTTCGGCGCCAGGGGCCTGCCGCTGACCGCCTTTGCCGTTGGCCGAGCACTGGAACTGACCCCGGCGGTTGGCCATGCGCTCTGCGCTGCCGGACATGAGATTGCCGGGCATGGCTACCGTTGGCTGGACTATCGCGACATGCCTGAAGACCAGGAGCGGCGCCATATCCGCCTCACCATCGACGTGATCGAGCAGATCTGCGGTAAACGCCCCGTAGGTTGGTATACAGGCAGGGTCAGCCAGAACACCCGCCGCCTGTTGCGTGAGGAAGGTGGGTTTCTCTATAGCTCGGATGCCTACAACGATGATCTGCCCTACTGGCTCCCAGGCTCGCCCGCCCACCTGGTGATTCCGTACACACTGGTCAACAACGACGCCCGCTATCTGCTGCCCAATGGCTTCGCCTGCGGTGAAGACTTCTTCCGGCTGCTGAAGGATGCTTTCGACCTGTTGTGGCAGGAGGGCGCGCACCACCCGAAGATGATGAGCGTGGGCCTGCATGGGCGGATCAGTGGCCATCCTGGTCGTGCGATGGCGCTGGCGCGCTTTCTCGATTACGTGCAGGGCCACAACGAGGTGTGGATCTGCCGGCGAGAAGAGATTGCCAGGCACTGGATAGCCCAGTACCCGCCTGAGCGGTCGCTGGTTCGCAACAAACGCGGGATCAGCTAACGGCCGGCCCTGCCAGACGCGCCGAGCACAGCCATGCGCTGGCATTTCATCAGGACCTTACGGCCGGTTTCGACAAAGGGCGTGACGATCAGGCTATAGACCGTCAGGTAACGCTGGTGGTCCTGCTCACCGGTGCCGAAGCGGATGTTTTCGGGCGTTGGTGTAGTGACATAGAGCGTGCCGAACATCCAGTCCCAGAGGGACAGGTTGGTGCCGAAGTTCCGGTTGAAATGGCGCGGGGCATCACTGTGATGGATCTGGTGCTGGGCCGGGCTGTTCAACACATGTTCCAGCTGCGGGCCGAACGACAGCCAGACATGGCTATGCCGCAGGTTGGCCGCCAGGCTGTTGAAGATGAACACCAGGTAGGTCACGCCGAACAGGGTGTAGCGGCTGACTTCACCGCCGCAAAGGTACCAGAAGCATCCGGCGTAGAAGCCGATGCCAATGCCGGTGCTCAGTTTCTCGACGATCTTTTCCACGAAATGCACCCGGCTCGCCGTCGCCGGTACCAGCACGGGCGCCGAATGGTGGACCTTGTGAAAGGCCCAGAGCCAGCGGGAGTGAAAGGCCCGGTGCGCCCAGTAATGGATGAAGTCCTTGAGCAGGAACACCCCCAACCCGTAGAGCAAAGACAGTGCGAGGTTTTCGCCCAGGCGCGGGCGCGCGCCCCAGAGGTTGCTGAAAAAGGCCAGGTAATCGCCGGAGCGCAGGATGTAGGGGTCGACCAGTTGGACGACGGGCAGCACCAGTGCAACCTTGAGGATGGCCCGCACGAAGTAGTAGCGGTAGTCCAGCAGCGCCGAGGGATGCAGATGTACCCGGGCGCCGCCGATGAATAGCCAGAACGACTGGGCGTCGCTCAGGCCGCGCCGCTTCCTGAAACGGAACAGACCGTAGGCTGCGCCATAGGAGATGCAAAGGAACAAGGCCCCGAAACGGCCGTTCATATTGAAAATGCCGAGAAACTGGTCGGTAACGGGCGTAATTACCCACTCGGTCAGGTGCTCAAAGACAAGCGACAGGGCATCCACGAAACGTCAGCCTCGGCAAAAGGGACGCAATTGTAAATCAGATTAATTTACTCCAGTGGTTTTATGCATGGCCTGGTGCTGCCTCACCAGCTCCCGCCTGCAGGCACTGCCGCAGTGAAAGTGGCGGCGAAGTGCGCTGGCGATGCTCGGAGTTCATTGATCAGCGTGAACGACCCGCTTCGCCCAGTCGACCGATCATGCCGGCCCGGTTACGCTGGCGCTTCCCCTTGCACGGAAGCGCCAGCGACCGCACTCACCCTGCTGCCCTCCCCTGCGAACACCGAAAGCACCGGTGCCATCCACGGCACGGTCAAGACAATCCCCGATACAGCAATCCCGGCTAGGCGCCTGCATGACTGAACAACGGATGCTAGCGCTCACCGCACCTCCCGGAGATTCCGTTCGTTGACTGATTCACAGCACAAAGCGACTTACGCGAAACGGTTCGAAGCCGTGCTTGCCTACATCGACAGCCACCTCGAAGGTGACCTGTCGGTAAATGCCCTGAGCCGCGTCGCGCACTTCTCGGCATTTCATTTCCATCGGCAGTTCACGGCATACATGGGCGTTTCGGTTTCACGGTATGTGCAACTGATGAGGCTTCGACGCGCGGCGCACCAACTGGTTGCCTCGCCTGCCATCTCCGTGCTGGAAGCAGCTTTCGGCGCCGGCTTCGAAAGCCCCGAAGCCTTTTCCAGGGCCTTCAAGCGTGCTTTTGGCGTGGCACCGAGCGTATTCGCCAAGGCCCCGAACTGGCAGGCCTGGAGTGCGGTTTTCGTTGTTCCTCATCTTTCAAGGAGTATCACCATGCAGATCCGCATCGTGGATTTCGCCGAAACCCATGTGGCCGCGCTCGAACACCAAGGGGCGCCCGGCCTGGTCAGTGAAAGCGTTGCGCGTTTTCGCCAATGGCGCATTCAGAGCCGCCAGTCATCGGTGGCCAGCAGCCGAACCTTCGGCATCCCCTACGACAACCCCGACACCACCCCGGCGCACGCCTTTCGCTTCGCCGTGTGTGGCGAGATATGCGAAGCCGTGCAGCCCAACGATTTCGGCGTACACGAACGCATCATCCCGGCGGGCCGCTGCGCTGTGATCCGGCATACCGGCTCGCCTGACTACATTGGCGAAACCATCTATCCGCTTTATCGGGACTGGCTGCCTTCGAGCGACGAGGAACTGCGGGATCATCCGTTGTTCTTTCACTACTTGAGCGTGTATCCGGAAACGCCGCTGGAGCAATGGCAAACGGATATCTACGTGCCGCTCAAGTAAGTTGGCTGGTGGCTAATCTGGGGAGAAGGCTGCTGGGCCGCGCATAGATCGAGTCCAGACGGATGCCCGGCTCTCTTGGTAAACTAGCTGCCTGCCCTGGCTATCACCGAGCACTTGCCGTCGACTTTTGCCAGGGCGCGCAACCGGATTGCTACAAACACCTTCGAAACTGCTGAATTTGGTACAAGACACGTTGAACGATATGACCAAAAACCCAGGCTCTAACCCAGCAACCACGCGCCCTGAGCCTTCCCGTCGCTTCAGCGTTGCACCGATGATGGATTGGGCTGGTGTTTCCTGAACGCCGCTTTCTACGCGACCTCCAGAGATCAGCTTTGCAGGCTGTACCATTTTTGTACCATCAGCAGCGACTACCGCTCTAACTCTCCCCCTATACCCGTCAGCGAATGATATCGTAATGCCTCATATGGACCATGAACCTAGGAGGTAGCAATGAGTGACGAAGTAGATGTTCTGCGGCAGCGCCTCAGCAACGGCAGCCTTGACGAATTCGATGCCATGGTGAAAGGGATTGCCCAGCTAGCCGTGGACCAAGGATTCGATAACCTCACCGCACGTCAACAGGCCGTGCTTCGACCACACCTGACCCAAGAGTGTGCAGGGGTTACAAATCCAGGCGGTCACCACAACGACTGCAATGTGCTTCTTGAGGGCAAGAAACTGGCGGCAGCGCTGGAACAAGAAGGTTATTACGGCAGCGTTCTTTGCGAAGATTGCATCAACGAGTCCGAACAGTACGACCGAGAGTGGGAGCGTATCCAAGCAGAATAAAATCGCTCCAAGCCCACACCAATTGGGCTTGGGTATTAACCAGAAGCAGCGTCCAAGCCCGGTACACAAAGGGCTTGGGCGCTTTTTTGTATCTGCTCGCTAGGCCCCCAAAGGGCATAGAGGGACATAGAATGGCGCTCGGTTTGTCCCATTTCTGCCTCGAGCAGAGACCTACTACCGGGCTGGGTGGCTAATCCGTCATCGCGTCTACCTCGGTAAAGGATAGGGATTTGAACCCGCCCGACATGCTCGGTAGGCCAATATAGGCCAGTAAAAACGGTTATTCTCACCTAAGCAAATGGCCCATTCGGGCCTAAAGCGCCCTAGAATCTGCCCTAAATTTGCCCTGAAAAAATCTACAGTACTAGGAGTCCATCATGGACGAGAAAGCCGCAATCACCGCAGACACCCTGGAGCTGCTGCTACTCAACCAAACTGCCATCAGAGCAGCACTAGAAGAGCTGTCCCTCTGGGTTAGTCAACGTGGCTCTATCTACATCCACGACAACGTCACGGCTGCCTTAATGACAATGGATACTCATGCGGAAGCAATCTTGATCGGGATCGAACGCTTACGGGCTTGAGCTCGGCATGCCAACGTCCGCTACTCTACCTTCCTAACCAACAAATCAGATATTTCTACTGTCAAAGTTCCGGAGCATTCGAATGGGACAAGTGAAGATCGAAATCCCTAGAGACACAGTAATCAAACGATACTTATCCTTTCAGAACTTCGAACTACTCATAAAAAATCAATCACTCTATTTTTCACGATTCGATAAATTCGAGGATCACCTAGAAGGTGGGATAAACAGACGAAACTACCACAACATCAGCAATTCCACCTCCGTGCTCGACCTAGCCATGCAGAGATGGCCAGGCGTCTCTCCTCGCACAGAAGAAGAAACAAAGGCTTTAGAAAAAACTGAAACCGCCATCTTCGAAGACACCTTCCCTTCCATTCTTGGAGTTCAAAAAAAACTTGATGGCGATGCGTTCTTAAAAAACATTAGCTCATGGCTTTATGCAAGCTGCTGGACAGACTTAAGACATGAATGCCAGGCAATGTGGCAGCTATATGGAAGCTCCGGGAGCAACTGCCGACATGAAAATGGTTGCCAAGAATGCGCAAAAACACTAGGAAATTCAGTATGCATCGAAACCACCGTTGGTGCTATTGTGGACAACCTGGAGCTCGCAAAGGGATACAACCTCACAGTTAAAAAAATCGAATATCTCGATCATCGAACCTCGCACTTCCATGAAAGCGATCTGATAATGCGCCCATACTTCTCTAAGGCGCTACACTTTAGTTACGAGAACGAGGTACGCTTCATGCTTTGGCCGGAGAGCAACGACATCAGATTTTCCTACAAATATAACCAAAGCACTGTAAACGACCAACACAGCCAGCAACTAAAAATCAAAGATCTTAACAACTTTATTCATAGAGTCGTCCTGGCACCACCGCCCCCCAGCAAAATATCCAAAACCCGGAGCCTGCACTTAGAGAATTACGCCTCCGAATTAGGCTTAAAAGAAAAGCTCTCAAACAAATCGCTAAAAACCAAAGTTGAAGAACTTTTTAGAATCAACAAACTAGCCATTAGAGTTACCGAATCCGATCTAATTCAAATAGCCACCACAGACTTGTACACACTTGACGAATAAAAAAGCAGCCAACAAGTCAAGTAAAAATGGACGGAGCAACACCAAACGTGCTTGACACTCTGCTTACGGCTCCGTCGCATAAAAGGGTTAGAACAATCCACCCAGCGAAGCTGGGTGCCAGTTCATGATCACCAGTTCACCGGTCACATCGGCCTTGCCTTGCCGCTGGTTGGTGTTGCTGTAGCGGATATCCAGGCACTCGAAGTGGAAGCCGTCGAACGCTCGTCGGATGTCCGGATGGTCGTTGATGCTGACCATCACCCTGCCCTTACAGCGCCGCATGAAGTCGGCCATGCGCTCGTACTCCTCGAACGGGAAGTCGAGCCCGTAGCCAGCGGTCTGCCAATAGGGCGGGTCCATGTAGAAGAACGTATGCGCCCGGTCATAGCGCTCGGCGCAGTCGAGCCAGGACAGATTTTCAACGTAGGTGCCGGCGAGGCGCTGCCACGCGGCCGACAGATTCTCTTCGATCCGCAGCAGGTTGATGGCCGGCCCGGTTGTGGCAGTACCGAATGTCTGCCCGGTGACCTTGCCGCCGAAAGCATGCTGCTGCAGGTAGAAGAACCGGGCAGCACGCTGGATGTCGGTAAGGGTTTCGGGGCGTGTCATCTTCTGCCACTCGAAGATCTGGCGGGAGCTGAGCGCCCATTTGAACTGGCGCACGAACTCCTCGAGGTGGTTCTGCACAACGCGGTAGAGGGTGACTAGGTCACCGTTCAGATCGTTTAGCACCTCCACCGGGGCGGGCTGGGGGCGCATGAAGTACAACGCGGCACCGCCGGCGAAGACTTCGACGTAGCATTCATGAGGGGGAAAGAGAGGGATTAAGCGGTCGGCCAGGCGGCGTTTGCCACCCATCCAGGGGATGATTGGAGAGGTCATAGGCATGCAAGTCTTTACTGTATGGATAAACAGGTGTTAGGCTCGCCGCGCTTTGTGCACAAGGCAGGGGCCGCGGCTGGACTTGCAGGAAGGGTCTGCGGGTTCGGCGGGCCGGGCTGGATGTTGACGCATCCGTCCCGGCTCGCCTCTTTACTACTGGGTGACTTCGCGGACGTAGGCCTGACAGGCCTTCAACGCGATCAGTCCTCGGTCTCCGTCGTCGGTGATGGCGACAATTCGTTGAGCATGCGCTCGGTCAAGTTGGGCGCGTACGGTTCCATGTACCACGCCTCCGGTGTCGGCGGCCTGTCGCACCCCACCGTCACAACCCTGGCCGGCAAGGGTTCCGGCGTCGACAAGGACTGACAGCCGCAGATCAGCACTAGCAAGCCGGTCACGCAGACGAGCCTGAGCTTGTTGAGCATCGTTCATTTCCTTCCAGTGCGTTTTGGTTTGGTCCTGCAGGCGAGCCTCCAGGGCGCGACGCGCATCCTGCTGCTCTGCCAGTTGATTGAGCGCCGCAGCAGCAGCCTCGTCACGCTCGCGGCTGTACTCGCGATCCTTCTTCGCCAACTGCTGGCCGTAGTCGGCAGCCTGTACCGCGAGCTGCTTCCCATAGGAGTTGGCCTGCCACACCCAGGCTACCCGTGCGCAGACGGCACACACGACCACCAGGGCCGCCAGGGCGATTAGGCGGCCGCCCCAGGCGCTCACTGCAGCACCTCAAGGGCTCGCTTGTAGATGGCCATGCGATCATCCAGGCCGTTGGTACCGCCGTTGATCCGCTTAGTGATGGCCAGGAAATCTCCCTTGTCCGCCAGACTATTCAGGCCCTCGCGGTGCCAGTACCAGCCAGCCGACATCGAGGCGTACACCGGGTGCTCGAGCAGCTCCGGGGTGACGAGCAGGCGTGCATCACCGAACAGGGCCTCACTGCAGGCCTCATAGTTGTCGCGACCAGTCACCTGAATCAGCCCACGGCCCCGGTACTTTTGGCCATCACCATCGGCCTCGGGCGTGTTGCCCAGGCGCAGGGCAAGGCGACCGGTATCGTATTTCGACAGGTATTGGTCGCCGCCCAACTCACGCACAAAACGCAGTTGGCCTGACTCGTGCCCGGTCTGCGCGATGAAGGCAGCCATGCGCAGCCGGGTGATGATGCTGTACCTGCCCATGGCAGCGTTGAGTGCAGGAACAAAAACGCCGGCTTGGCGGCCGGCGTTGGGGAGGATCTGCTGAAGCTGTTTTTCGGTGATAGCCATTACGAGATGTCCTTGTACAGATTGATTTCGAAAGTCATGCCAGCCCATTGGCGGGAAAGATCGCCGGTGTAGTCCTCTGCCCAGTCCTTTGGCTCACCCTTGAAGCCGATCTGGATCACTACGGCGCGGGTTGTCGACCATTGCCACACGCCGTAAAAGCCGTAGTAGCGGCGTCCTGTCTTTTTGTGGGTGGCCAATAAAAGGCGTCGACCACCCTCCCCAGGCCGATCCTCGACGTTCTCGTCGCCCCAGTAGCGGTAATCGCACTCCGTGACCGGACAGCCCAGCCAGCGCGTGAAACGCATGTTGTTGGCCGGGTTGCGCAGGGCCAACCACACGAACATCGACAGCGGGTGATAGGCGCCAAGGCCGAACGGCGCGTTGAGGTGCCACCAGCCGCGCTTATCGCCGACCGCCCCGTCGCGGTCGTTCGACCACAGCCAGGCCCACCCCGGCAGTCGCTTGAACTGCCAGTTGCCCGGGGCCTGGGTGAAGGGCACCGGCGGGCCTTCCGTTACGAGTAACGGCATGGCCAGCGGCACGACCACCAGGCCGATCAGGATCAGCGCAACGCGCACAGGGAACAGCAGCAGCCACTGAGCGGCCGCCTGGATCAGGTGTTTGAGCATGTAGACCTCGAATTACAGGCAGAAAAAAGCCCCAACAATGCGGGGCTTCATTGGGTTTGTTCAGCGATCCAGGGCGGCGCGACTGGCCGGTGCTCGATCGCGGGGAAGGCTGCGGACTGGGGCCAGTCGCGCAGCGACTGCAGGTACGTCAGCAGCTCAACGAATTGCGCTGGCGTTAGCGTGGTGCTGCGCTGCATGTCCTGTTCGTCTCGGTGCCGCTCGCGCAGCCAGAGCACGGCATTCACCGCTGCATCACGCCACTCGCGCTCCAGGGCCTCGATCTGCTGCCGGGACGGCGGCGGATTTACATGCACCGCCACTTGCTCATCGGTCATCAGCACCAGTTCATCGCCGATGAAGCTGTCTTGCGAGCCATCGGACTCGAACGCATAGACATCACCTGTTACTTGATGGCGGTAATATTTCATCGCAGTTCAACCCACAAAAGAATGGTGTCGTTAGTGTCGTCGCGGGTCAGCTGATACGTGGCCCCCGGGGGAACGATCGCGGTTACCGTCGCTTTGCTCCCCGACGACAAATAGAAGTTGGCGACCTTAACCCCACTCACATACAGATGTGACCCAAGGTTTCCGATCGACGGGTCGCTGGTGTTGATCGAAATCTGGATGGGCCGACCAGTCGTATTGGTGTACGTGGTCGCCCAAGTCCGGCTCCCGGTGAAGTCTTGCCATGTCTGGCCAACGCCCAGAGGGGAAAGTTCTTGCGTGACCCAACTGGTGCCGTCATACACGCGGATCGCCAAGCGCCCCTTGTTGACGCCGGCGCCGGCAATGGTCTGCACGCAGTAAGCCACCCCCCCGGTCACGTCGACGGTATGGCGCCCTTGCACCCAACCGTCGGGCAGGTTCAACAACCCGGCTTGCGGGGTGATGTACTTGCCCGGAATGTAGTAATTGTTCAGGTTAACTTCGGTCGAAATCTTCTGAACGCCAATCCCATAATCAGCCATGCCAGAGTTGATGGCGTTAATCGTCTCGGTCTTGGTGTAGGCATCGGCAATACCGTAGCCACCCAAGGTGGACGATCTGAATGCCAGGGACTTCCAGGCGCTATAACCCTCTGGCGACTTTCGGCGAAAGGCAATCTCATCATCACTCAGGCTAAGCGCCAGAGTGCCGGCATAACTGCCGTAATCCAGATGCAACGCTTGAGAACCGGACCAGCCCGCCGGCCGGTTCGCCGTCGAACCACTGCCCAGCCGGTACAAGCCTGATGCGTTCAAGGCGTTGTAGTCACTCGCGGACCAGTCGGCGCGGAAACCATCGGTAATCCCATAACCGGCCAACGTTGTGGCTTTGCTGGCCTTGTCAGCCAAGGCATTAAGTACGGTGGTAGCAAAGTTCGGATCGTTGCCGATCGCATCCGCCAGCTCTTTGAGCGTGTCCAGGGCCGCCGGCGACGATCCGACCAGTGCAGCGATGGCCGCCTGCACAAACGCCGTGCTCGCCGCCTGCAGGTTGTTGGTGCCTGCAGCCGCCGTGGGCACCGTGGGAATGCCAGTAAAAGCCGGGCTGGCCAGTGGCGCCTTGGCAGCCAACAACGTGTTGACCTGGCTTTGCGTGTACGCATCGGTGATGCCGTAGCCCGCCAGCGTGGTGGCGTTGCCAGCCTTACCCGCCAACAGGTTGTCCACCTGCGCCTGCGTGTAAACGTCAGTGATGCCATAGCCCGCCAGCGTGGTCGGGTTGCTGCCTGCCGTCACCCGACCCTGTACGTCGATGGTCACCGAACGATAGGTACCGGCGGCCACACCAGTTTTGCCAAACACACGGGCATACACCAGGGCGGTGGTACCGAGGATGGGCAACGTGGTGTTCGCCAGCTGCCAGATGGCGCCGCCGTGGGCGGTACCACTCTCGACAATCACCAGGTGTCCGGGCACGCATTCGGCGCTTTCGTTGGTGTCCAGGGCGCGTACCCAGGCGCCGGCGGCGACGGTATAGATACCGTTTTGCGAGCCGGCCGCCTGATCCTTCACCAACACCCGGTTGCCGGCCGCCAGGGCCACGCCGTCGATGGTCTGCACGCCTGACAGCGCAATGGCGCCGGTGGTGGCGACCCGCACGGTGCGTTTCACGTCGCTGGCTGCCAGGGTCTGGATGGCCTTCTGCAGCTGGGTCAGGTCGCTTTCGCTGGGCGTCAGGCCAGCCGCCACGATCACGGCCAGCAGTTCGTCGGTGACCGAGTTGCCCCAGGCCGCCGGGATCAGCGACCCGGGCTGCCCGGTACCGGTGTTTTCGTCGACGAACTTGCCGCCGACCAAGCCCACGTTGGGCGTGCTTTTCGGGTAATCCATGGTGCTTATCCGTAGTTGATGGTTTCATGTGTGTGTGCCGGCGCCGATCGGCTGATCAGGCATTCAAGGGCACCATTCGAGGCGCCGCCGAAGGCCTGGCCCCAGTGACTGAACCCAAAGCGGCTACCGGCGGCTTGCCGGGGACCGGTTTCCAGGGTCCACATGAACTGCGCCCCCCAGGTGCCAAAGCGGGCCGAGCCGAAGCGCGAACGGCCAAAGCGCGGCGCCCGGTGCTCGACCACCCGCGCCTGGCGGTAACCAAGGGTGAAGGCCAGGTCGACGAAGTACGCCGGCGTCTGCCCGCCAACCTCCAGCAGCCGCCGGCGCACGGCCAGCTGTCGGTCCTGGAACGACGGCGAGTCGCCCATGCACGGGTCGGGCAGGCTCATGACCCGTTCCCAGTCGGGCACCAGCTCGCGCACGGTGGCCGGCTCGCTTTCGGCGAGCAGGGCCACGGCGCGCAGATCCTCGCGGGCCAGTTCCTCGGCCGCCGCCTGCAGCAGCTGATCAATGCCCGGGTTGAATTCACGATCCCAGGCCGGCCCCGGGGGCAGCAGGGCGCGCAACTGGGCCAGGTAGTCGTCCACCGTCCTCACGACCACAGCACACCCCCATAGGTCAGCAGCTCATTGGTGGCCGCTGTCACGTCGCCGATCGGGGCAAGCACTTTGTGGTCGCGCTCGCCAACGGCGCCGCTGACGGCCTCGGCGATGTGCGTGGCCAGCAGGCCGCCGCCCAGCTCCGATTCGCGGTTGTGCAGGTCGACCAGGGCGGCCTCCACAGCGCGGCGCACGGCGCTGCTGTCCGGGGTGACCGATAGCCGGTACTGCACCGGCTTTTCCACCGGGGGCAGCACGTACACCTCGGCCGTCACCGGGCGTTCCTGCTCGATGTAGGCCGACACGGTGGCCAGCGCCTCGGCGTTGGGGATGATGTCGATATCGCCATCCCGCACGAAGAACACCGCCACCGTGCCCGGGCCAATCCAGCGACGCACCACCCAGGCCCGGGTCACCCCGGCCACCTCCAGCGCCCAGGTTTCGTAATCGCTCTTGCTGCCGCCGTGGGCAATGACCCGGTAAGAGCGGATCACCCGGGCGCGCAGCGTCTCGATGCTCTCCTGCTCAGTGCCGCCGGCCAGGCCAGCGGCGCCTACAGTGAACACCTCATTAACCCCCAGCACCGGCGACACCAGGCGCAGCTGAGTACCGGCCGGGGTGTTGCCAAGCTCGCCGGCGTCCAACGCCTCAATCTCGGCGACGCCCGACGTAGCAGTCAGCTTGACCGTGGTGCGCACCCGGAACAGCACCTGATCATCGCGCTGCAGCAGCGTGCCGGCGTCCAGCAGCGCCGACACGGCGCCGGTGAAGGCTGCCGGGCCGGTAGCGGCGACAGCCTCCAGACGGCCGCGCTTGAGCCGCGCCCGGGCCATGCGCAACAGGGTTTCTTCGTCGGCGGTGTCCGGTAGGATCTGGTCGGCGATGTACTGCTGATGGCCGTAGCGGCCGTAACTTGCAGCGCCCAGCACGCGGGCCAGCACCTCGGCGTCGGAGCGCACCAAGGCGCTACCGCCAGACAGGTCGGATTGTGCCCGGGCGATCAGCGCGGACAACGTAGGGGTTTCAAACGGCATTGATCACCTGCCACAGCTTGTCTAGTTGAATGTCGATCACCGAGCCGTCGCGCATCGACAGCACCACCCGCAGGTCAAGCCGGGTAACCCCGCGTGAAGCCGTTACGGTAACGGCGGCCACCCGGTCGTCATCGTTCATCCAGGCCAGCGCTTCGCGGGCGAAGGACTCGGCGTCGCGTACCGTGTCATCGGTCAGCGTGCGCCGGCGCAGCTTCCATAGGTGCGAACCGATCCAGTCACGCTCTACCGTGGGGAAAGTGTCACCCCACCAGCCATAGCGCTCGTCATCGTCCAGCTGGTCGCCGTCCTCGGCGCGCCGCCAGGTCAGCAGGCTGATCTCCACCGCCCGCCGCCAGGCCTGTTCCGAGCCGTCATCGCTGAATAGCGCCATGTCAGCCCCCCTTAACCGGCTTCTTGTCCGAGCCTTCGTGAACGTGCAGCGAGGTGCTGACGCCGGCGGCGATCTGATCGCCGTCAGACTCGATGCGGCCGGTAGTGCGAATAACGGGCGTCTCAAACACCACCGCCGTTTCGGCGCTGACCTTGAACGTCGCCGTCTTGACCTCGATTACCCGGCCACGCTTGAAATGCAGCACATCGCCTTCGTCGGTGTGCAGGGCCACTTCGCCACTCTCCAGGCCCTGCAGGCGAAAGCGGCGGTCTGACGCGCAGATCACCACCCCATGCGAGCGGTCGCCATTGATGAAGGCCGCCAGACCCTCGGCGCCGGGGTGCGGATTGGACGTGAACCCGTAGGGCTCGAAGTGCTCCATGCCGTCTTTCACTTCATCGGCGGTCAGGCGCATCTGCAGGCCCTGCAGCATGCGGCCGGCATCGACCAGGGCGACAACGCCCCGGGCGAGGAAATTTCTCATGGGTTTCATGGGCCAGGCTTCCAGTCAGCAGGAATCAGGTATTCGAAGTTGTCGGCCTTGCCGCCCTTCTTGAGCTTGCGCGACTTGTGCGGGTCTTTCGGTTCAGGGTCGAAGCCATCCGGCGGGCCTACCACGATGTTGGCCACCGTGCCGGCGTCATCCATGACGTACTCGATTTCACTGATCAGCATGTCGCGGTCGATGCCCACCAGCGGGTCGACCACCCGCACCACCATGTTCGGCAGCCACAGCGCGCCGTTGGATTGCCGCCAGCCCTGCACCTGATAGTTCAGGGTCAGCGCCTTACCCATGCGACTGCCGCGCTCCCAGTTGGCCCTGGCCTGGGCCAGCTCCGGGGTCATCTGGCCGCTTTCATGGATCAGCAGCACACGGTGCCGCGTTGCCCGAGGGTCGGCCAAGTCGGCCTTGACCTCGCTGGCCTGCTCGCCGTAGGCGCTGTCTGAGCCCGAGCGCTGCCCGGTGACGCGGTATTCGGAGAACACCCCGGAAAAATCCAGCTCGGCGCGGCCGGTCAGGATGTTCTGCCCCAGTTCCAGACGATCGACCGCACGGCCGGCGCTACCGGGCTGGATAATCACCACCCGGCCCCGGGCGTCGTCGGTCGACAGCAGACGGGAAAGCGTCAGCAGCCGGTCGATCGACTCGAACACCGTTTCGCCCGGCTCGATCTGGTGGTCGGCCAGCTTGGTGGTTTCGGTCACCTCGCTCAGTACCTTGACCCCGTAGGGTTCAGCCAGTGCCTGGACAATCTTCTGCACGCTCTGCCCGCGCCACTGGCCGGGTTTGTTGACCGCCGAGCTGTCCACCAGGTCGGCAGTGAGCGAGCGGCCAGAAACCGATCTTTCCACGCTACGGCTGTCGTAGCTGATCGGGGTGGCGAACACCCACCCCGTCAGCACCAGGTCGTCGCCGATGCGGACTTCGCAGAAGTCACCCTGCCGCACCGGGATTTCAATCACCTGGCCGGGCCAGCGCCACGTCACCCCCAGGCGGAAATCACGGCTCTGCCGCTCGATCCCCGCGCTGATGCTGACTTTCTTCCAGCCGCGATAATCCAGGCCGTTCACGCTCAGCGTGACAGCATTTATGTCATCCATAGGCTTACTCTTGAGCGACGGCCAGCACCCCGACAGGCAGGAACCCCGGGTGTGCGACCTTGTTACGCGTAACGATTTCAGCGGCGCGGGTCGCGTCGCCGTAACGCTGATAGGCCAGCACCACCGCCGGCAGGCTTTCCAGCGTGGTCACCTCGGCCAGGCGCACCCCGGCGCGGGCCACCTCGGTCAGGTGGGCGCGCACTTGCTTGCGCACCACCTCCAGCACCTCGAAATGCTCATGCGGGGCGGTCTGCTCGGCAGCCACTAGCGCGGCCTCGATCGCGTCACGCACGGCCACCACGTCAGCCGTAACCGGCACGTCCGGCCGTGCGATCGGCGAAGCCACTTGCTGCTGCAGGGACGGATACCCCGACAGCGGCGCCGGCGCCTGCACCACTGGCATGGCGGCGGCCGTGCGCACGGCCAGGACAATCAGCGCGTCACGCACCAGCTCGCGGGCAGCCTCAATGACAGCGGCCGCGGCAGCACCACCGGCAACACTGCTGCCCGCCTCGATCGCCGCCGCTGCGGCCAGCACCTGCGCCGCCAGGGCGCGTGACTGCTCAACCTGCGTGGTAATGGCACGACTCGACGCGACAAAGGTGGAAAACTCCGGGTCAGCCTCAGGCAGGCCGGCCACCGTACTGGCAAACTCCGGGTCAGCCTCAATGCTCGAGGCGCCGGACGATGCCGACGTGGTACTGCTTGAGCTGCTGGACAGCGTGCTGCTCGAAGGCCCCCAGCGGTAGCCGGTCGAGCGGCTGCCGCCGATGCTGGAAAACTGCCCCCGGATCATCGCCGCGAAGTTGCCCGGGGCATTGATCAGCATGTCGGCCAGTGCTTCCACCGAACTGACCAGACCCGTCAACTGGCGCAGTTCCTGGGCGATCGCCATCTGCACGCCGGCGATACCGTTCTGCAGGGCAACCACAGCCAGACGTGCCCGATTCACCACGGCCATGGCTTCCTTGTAGCGGCGGATCGCCGACTGCAGCAGGGTTTCGGAAGACTCTTCCAGCTGCCGCGCCGTGTTCGGCACGCCAGAGGGAAAGCCCTTTTCGCCCTCTTCCACAAACACCAGGTCGAAGCGCGCCATCCCCCCTTCACGGCGCTCATGGCTCACCGAACAGCCCGTCGCCGTGACCGTCAGACGGCCGTACCAGGGGTGGATCAAATCCCCGGCGCCGGGTTTGTCCAGGGCATTGAGCAAGGCGTCACGCTTGCGCATGTAGTCTTCGCCGATCACGAAGGCCGCCAACTTGATTTCCCGCGTTATGCGGCCCAGGTCCTCCACCAGCGGCTCGTTGCGCTGGGGGTACTCATGGACCTGGGTACGCCGACCGACCGGCATGCTGTCGCTGTCGACGTGAAACGGCACCCCACGAAAGGAGGCCGGCCGTAACTCATCCCGCCATGTCGTCATCCTGCCCCCCTACCCAATGAGCGATAACCGACCTGCGGGGTTACCTGCAGGCCGGGCTGGTTGGATTCTCCCTGTTCGACGCGCATGCCCTGCGGGGCATTGTCGAAGCGGACCACCATCGACCCTTCCAGCTGGGTCTTGTTGGCCGCTGCCGACTGCTGGACCAACGACCCCCGCGACGCCGGCAAACCACCCGGCGCCGGGGCGGCCACGGACGTTAGGCCAGGGCGCTGCACAACGGCCGTTTCAGCCTGTTTCAGCGCCTCGGCCTGGGTCAGCCCCTTGGCGTAGCTTTCCTTGGCTTGTTCGCCCAGCTGCGAGGCCATAAGCGCCGGCGCCGACGACACCAGGCGAAGCGGCGGCCGCTCCGGCGCTTGCCCAGGCACCCGCAACAGACTGGCCGCGCTGGTAGCCTCGGGCATCAGCTGCACCGGCTGAGCCATCGGCCGCACCAGGGCGCCCGGCACCGGTTGGGTCGCTGCGTTGCGCGCCTGCTGCTGCTCCGTCCAGGCGTTGACCTTGTTGGTCGCGGCCTCGATCACCCCGCCCTCCGAACTGAACCCCTGGAACTTCATCATGGGTTCAACGATCGGCCGCAGTTTCTCCCACAGCCCTTTGAAATAGGCCGTGATCGGCTCCCAGTGCTTGACCAGCAAGCCCAGCGGTGACCAGTCAAACACGGTCTTGAGGAAGTCGAGGAACGGCACCGACAGCGCCTTAATCGCTTCCCATACCCCTTGGAAAAAGCCACTGATCGGCCCCCAATGGTTGATGATCAACCCAAGCGGGGAATAGTCGAACACAGTCCGCAGGAAGCCCATGAACGGCACCGACAGCGCCTTGACCAGGCCCCACAGGCTGGCAAAGAAGCGGCTCAGTGGCTGCCAATTGGCGATGATCTGGCCAAGCGGCGTCCAGGCGAAAGCGGTTTTCATCCACCCCCACACAGTCATCGCCGGGCCTTTGATTTCATCCCACAGGGCCACAAAATACCGGCTCAGCGGCTCCCAGTTGGCCATGATCAGGCCGATCGGGGACCAGGCAAAGGCTGTTTTCATCCAGCCCCACAGGGCCATCGCCGGCCCCTTGATCTTGTCCCACACCGCTTGGAAGTACGGCGCCACGGTCGACCAGTTGGCGATCAGCACGCCGGCGGCGATGGCGATACCGCGCACGATCATCCCGATCGGGCTCATGCTCGCCACACCGTTCATCATCGCCAGGGCGGCCGTAGCGCCGGCTGTGGCCAAGCGCAACACGGTGAAGCCCACCGCCGCCCCCAGCACGCCCTTGATCAACCAGGGATGTGCAGCAGCCAGGCTGCTGACACTGCTGACAATCGGCCCCACGGTGGCCATGAAATCGTTCAGCGGCGGCAACAGCATGCTGCCGACCGTGATGCCCAAGCGGGTCACGCGGTTCTGCAGCAACTGCATGGCGTTCTGCGTGGTTGCGGCCCGGGCAGCGTACTCGTTGTTCATCGAGCCGGCGTACTGCGTTTCATCGCCGATTGACTTGAAGTTCTTCTGCAGGGTACCCAGGCTCGTCAGCAGCGGCGCGATGGCCCCTACCGACTCCTTGCCGAACAGGCTGGTCAGCACGGCCGCCTGCTTGCTCTTCTCAACCTTGGCCAGCGTCTGCAGCACGCGGTTAATCGTACCCTCGCTGTCGGTCTGCATGCCCTTGGCCAGCTCGTTGGCATCCAGGCGCAGCGCCTTATACGCCTCTTGCTGCGACTTGGTGGCCGCCGTGCCGGCGGTCAGGGTCAGCATGAAGTTCTTGATGCCCGTTGCGGCCACGTCCTGGGCGATACCCACACCGGCCAGGGTCGAGCCCATGGCGGCCAGCTGGGCCGCGCTGACACCGGCCACCTCACCCAGCGGGCCGATGGCCGTCAGGATGCTGGAAATCTGCCCGGTGCTCGCTGCGCCGGTGTTGCCTAGGTAGTTGATCTGGTCGGCCAGGGTCACCACCTCGGCCTGATTCATTTTGAAGGCCGTGCGCCACTTGGCCATCATCGAGCCGGATTCTTCGGCCGTCTGGTCGAAGGCCACGCCCATTTTCACCGCATCCTCGGCAAAGCGGTTCAGCTCTTCCCGGGCAATGCCCGACTGACCGCCAGCCGCGACAATCTGCGCGATGCCCTCGGCCGCCATCGGCAGCCGCTCGGACAGGCCCAACACGTCGTCGCTCATCGCCTTGAACTGCGCCGGCGTGTCGAAGTTGACCACCTTTTTCACGTCGGCCATGGCGCTCTCGAAGCCCATCGCCGCCTTCACGCCCATCACGAACGGGGCCGCAATGGCGCCGCCCTGCAGGGCCTCGCCAAAGGTGATCTTGCCCAGGCCCGAGCTGTTCAACTGCTTGCGCAGCATCGCCGCGTTCTTGCGCACGCCACTGAGCACCGGCGACAGCTTGTCGACGCCAGTGATCAGGGCCTTTAGCTGGAATTTATCCGCCACTGCCACCCCCAGTCAGCGCGTTGATGCGCCACGCGTTTTCCTCGCTCTCGAACAGCGTGTCGAGGGTCCATCCCAGCACCTCGCCCGGGGTGGCTTTCCACCACCACGCGAGGTCATAGGCCAACTCAGTTAGGCTGCCGACTGTTCCGAATCGCGGGGCATGAAAAACCCCACGACGAGCCAGGCTACGTTGTTCAAGTCGGGCAGTTCCAACTGGTTTACCGAGCTGGCAGGGATGGCTGCGCAGACGGCGATGTATTTGGCTGCGACTTCCACGTCGAGGATGGGGTAACCGCTTTCGCCGATGTTGTAGGGCAGCGACTTGATGGCGCGACATTCCTGCACGGTGGGCCGTCGCAGGGTCAGTTCCTTGAGTTCTTCGCCGTGGGCCTGAATCGGTGCAGTGAGGGTATGGGTTACGGTGCTCATTACTGCCAGTCTCCTTGAATGCCTTCGAATTTGAGCGAGACCTTGGCGTCGTCGCCGGTCACTTTGGTTTCATCGACCAGGTACGCGCCGCTCAGCACGTACACGGAGCCATCAGCCAGTTCGGCCGTTACGGTCATGGCAATACCGGCGGCCAGCTTGGCCCGGGGGAAGTTGGCGGTCTTCACCGCGTCAACGACGACGTAGGGGATCAGGTCTTCTTCTTTGAAGTAGCCCCGCGTGATGGTCTCCCGCTTCACGTCCGACAGCGGGCACTCCACGCCGCCGGTGATGACCAACTGATCGCCGTCGACCTTGATGTAACAGGTGCCTGCGACTTTCTGACCCATAAAGGGATCTCCCAGAAAAAAGCCCGCACAAGGCGGGCCGGGGTTGAACGATGCGGATTAAGTCGCTTCGGGGTACTGCAGGCGGAACTGGTACAGCAGCGCGAACACGCGCAGTTGATTCACCAGGTCCGGCGGGAACAGCACGCTGAGCCGGTTCGGGTTGTTGGCGTCACGCTCGACGATCAGGTACCGATTGAACATCTCGGCGTTCTCGACAATGCCGTCACGCTCAAGCGCGCCGTAGGCCGCGATCAGCTCACCGCGAATCACCTTCGGCGTGACAATCGACTGGCCGGGGCCAAAGCGGGTACCGTCGTTGGCTAGCTTGTGGCGGCCGTACTTGCTGGTGATGATGCTGCGCAAGTAGCGGATCACATACGCCGACTGGTGCAGCGTCTCGCTGTCCAGATACGAATCATCGGCTTGCCCGTAGGCGTTGCGCTGATACGTGGTAATGGCGCGCTCGATGCGGTAGCTGCCGCCGCTGTAACTTGCCGTGGCCATGCCGCTGGTCAGCAGCGACTGCCGTTCGGTCAGAGTGAAACGAGCACTTGCCTCCGCCGGATCAATGCCCGTCACCACGCCGGTCTGCGTCGGCCGCGCAGGGTCGGCACTGATGAACACCGCCGTTCGCGCCGCCCAGCCGGCCGCCACCTCCCACACCGGCTGCGGCACGCCCCGTTCGAAGCCATGCACGGTCACATGCGGGTCGTTGCGCAGGCGCCCGGCCGCGACCAGCTCACCGAGGGTGCCGCGCTTGGCGCTGTAGACGTGGCCGTACAGCTGTTTAGCCCAGGACCAACGACCGGCGCTGTCGTCCATGGTCTCTTTCCAGGCGTCCAGGGTGTCGGCGTCGGTCCACGGCTGGGCGATAAATTCGAACTCTTCGTCGCCCAACGCGGCCAGCGCGGCTGCGGCGTCAGGGCTGCCGACACCGCTGGTCATGCCGGTGGTGACGATGGTCAGGCCCGCCGGGGTAACCTCACTGTTCACGCGGCCCAGGCGATTGAGTTGCACCTGAATGTCGTTGCCCAGCTCGCCCTTGAACTTGGCCTGCAGGGTGACCACGCCGGCGGCTACCGTCGCGGTAACCGGCAGGTCGATCGCCTCATTGATGGCCGCCGCCAAGGCAGTGGCCACCGCATCGGCCGAAGCGCCCGCCACAGCCAGGGCGCGCACGCGCTGGCCAGCGATGTACAGATTGACCAGGCCGGCCGACTCGACCGACCCCGTTACGGTAACGGTGCCAGTCGCAGCCACGCCGGTGGCAACCTTGAGCGGCAGGCACCACACCTCGCCGGCCACGTCGATGGCGCGCCAACGGGCGTGCATGCTGGCCAGCATCGAACCGGCGCCGCCAATGTCCTTGGCCTCGCTGGTCCGCGACACCAGGGTCAGGCGGCCAATCTCGGGGCCATCGGCGTCGTCGTTGACTTGGCCAATGATCAGCCGGCGCAAGCTCGATGCGCCGCTGTTGGCCATGGAGTTGTCGACTTCGGCATAGAACAGCGGCACGCGAATGTCGCTGGGGATGTTGCTGAAACTTACGCTCATTGCGCCGTGCTCCCCTTGGGCTTGGTGCTGGCTTTCTGCTCGACGGCATCACCGTCGCTGATGCGGCGCTCCCAGTACGCGTTACGCGGCACCGTGGCGCCGCCGGCGGGCAGCAGCTCGCGGGGGTTGTGCGGCATCGGGCAGTCGCGCCCGGGTGCCGGCTTGAGGTTGATGGTCTTCATGGGGTCAGGTTCTCCCGGGTGTTGAACTCGACTCTCCCGTCAGGGCCTGGCGCCGTGACGTTGGAGTCTTTCAGGGGGTTGATGAAGTCGAAACGGGTGTCGATCCCTTCCAGCACCGGCAGGCCGGCCAGTTGCCATTCCTGCCAGGTCTGCGGCTTGCCTTCGCCGGTCTGTTCCCAGCGACCCAACTGCAGATCGGCATAGAAGCGGTAGCGGTAAACCACCCGATCGCGGTCGATCAGCAGCAATTGGCCGCCGTCGTACAGCAGCGGACCCGACTCCGGGTCAGGCGCGAAGCCAACCAGGGCGCGCCACAACTGGGCGCGCACGTCGTGCAGCACATCGACCACCGATTGCCCGCGTTCGTCTACCGTCGGCAGCACCACACACACATCGATCGCGTCGCGCACTTCCTGCGTGTACACGTTCTGCGAAACCGGCTCGTCGGCCGAGTCGCCCACCGCGATCACGTAGGCCGCCGGAACCTCCAGCTTGGCGCTGTCGGCGGTTGGGTCCCAATCCAGGCCGCCGGCCACACGTTCATCGAAGCCAGGCGCATAGGCGCGCAGCTGCTCAATCACAGGCGTGATTTTCATGTCGGCTCTCAGTTGAGCAGCGCGGCGGCGAAGGCCTGCTGCAGGATGCGTTGCACGTCGGCGCGGCTGTCAGTCAGCGCATCGGTCATGTAGTTATCGCGGGGTTCAATACGCCAACCGTTCTGGCGACGGGCAGCCAAAGCCTCCTGCCGCTTACCTTTTAGCCGGCGGTTGCTGCGGCCACGACCCTGCCCGGCAGCCAGCGGCCGAAGCCGTGACCCCAGGCGCACGCCGTAATGCAGGTAAGCCGGGTAAAAGTCTTTCATGCTGCTGGTCTTGGCCGGCGAGATACGCACCAGAAACCCCGACCGCGACAGCTTGAAACCGATGGAGTCGACCGTGGCACCAGTACGGTTGATCGGATAGCCCTTCTGCCCCACGCCAAGTGCCAGGTTCATCTGCGCCCGGCCGGTGACTAGCTGGCCTACCTTGCGCATGCCGGCACGGATCTTGCGCCTGTCGAAGGCCTCCCGTTCGAACTTGTCGAAGCCATCGACATGCAGATAACCGTCAATCGAAACAGAGTTGGCCATTCGACTGCCCTCCTTCGCGACTCGACGCCCCCAGTTCCTCCACCTCCACTACCGACCAGACTTGCTGCCCAGCGAGGTCGGTGGGCCGCTTCACCCGATAAACACGGCCACGGCCAACGAACTCACAGTCCCCGTCCAGATCGGGAATGAAACGACAGTACAAGCGGTGGGTCAGCGCCGTTTTGGTCTGCTGGGCACTGGCATAGGTCGCCGTGCCAAGCGGTTCAACCTTTACCCAGCGCCAACAGATCCGCTGGAACTCAGGCTCCAGGCCGGGGCCAGCGGGCTTATCAGCCCTTTTCCGAACTTCCATGCGGTGCTTCAGCTCGCCCGACGCAGGTGCTCGTATTGCCATGGCTAAAACCTCGGCGGAACGGTGATATCCGCCAGCAGATGGTCGACAAAGCTCGCCGGCACTTCGGCCAGGGATTGCCCCACGACCAAAAGCCCCCGATGGGTGAATGCCGTTTCCGCCGCCATCAGCAGCCAGCTGAGCACGCCGGGATAGGCTTCCAGGTTCACCCCGGCCCGGTAACGGATACGCAACCGGCCAGCAGGCCGGCCACCAGGGAAGTGCAGATAGCTCTCCTTCCCGCCCTGGCTAAGCTCCGCCTGGCCGTCGTAGGGGATCACCTGACCTGCCTCTCCCAACACCACCACGGATTCGACGGCAACCACCTGGCCAATGTCCAACGAATGGCCCGACGGATACGCCGCCGGCCAGTCCTCCTCGTAGATTGCTTCACGGATCGCCGCCCCTGTTTTCGATTCACCCTGGGCGGTAACGCCAGGGATGATGATCTGGTCGACTAGCTCAGGCTGCAGGTCTTCTGGCTCAGCCCGGCACTGAAAGGCCACCTGTTCCAACGTCAGCACGGGCGCCCCCGTGTAGGCGATGCGGCGCGCCATGATCAGGGTTTCTCTTCGTCGTCATCCGGATCAGTGGTGGTCGAATCCGGATTCGGTGGTGGCTCCGTCGAAGGGCCGGACTGGATTGGCTCTTTCGCCGCGGGAGCTGGCTTGCCCTTACCACCACCGGACTTGCCAGCTTTCTTGCCTTCGTGCAACTCAGCACGACCGCCATCGATCAGCGACTGCGCAACTTCTTCCTCGAAACCCGCCACCTCGCCCTTGCCGTAACCACGCCAGGAGCCTGTGAACACAACAATTACCCTTGCCATAACTTCCATCCAGTTGAGCGGCCCCGGCCAATCCAGGGCCGGTGATTACATGCCTGCGCCCCACTTCACAGCGACCGCCACCACGATGCTCTCGACGTGACGCGGGCCGAAGTCGTGTTTCGCGATCACGCGCAGCAGGGTCTGGTCACGCTGGAAGGCACTGACCATTTCGCCCTGGGCGTCCTTGTAGGAAGCTTCATTGCTGAAGCTCAGGGTCAGGTCCATGTCTTCGCCGATCATGCAGTCCGCGAAGTTGACGAAGTAGATCTCGGTTTCGTTGCCGTCGACGCCGAGGTTGACCGGGATCTGGTTGCTCAAACCGACTGGGTAGCCTTTCAGCATGCCCTGATCGATTTCTGGATAAGCCTTGTTGCCATTGCCATCACGCAGCGATTGCAGCCAACGAAGGACGCGCGGAGCCATCAACCAGCCACACGACTTCATCATCACGTTCGCGGTTTCCAGGCGCAGCATCATGCCGCCCAGGAACAGGTCGATCTTTTCCAGCGTCAGCCCATCAACCGCCGGCGCCGGCAGGACGTTGAAAGGCAGCGCCCAGTGGCGCATACCCTTGGGCAGCGAGCCAGAGCCATCAGCCCGGATGAAGTGCAGATCTTCCGACAGGCCCATGCTCACGGTCAGGTCATTGAGCACCAGGCCATCGACGCGAGGGTTTACCCCGCTCATGGCCAGCAGGTCGTTGGAAATAGGCACAATAGCGGCAGCCTTTTTCGCCGACAGCTTGGTGTCAGCGAACGTCATGCCGGTGATCGGGATATCGGTATCGCTACCGATGTACGTCACCACAGTGTTGCCGGTGATACGCGGCTGGGTCAGGTTGCCGTTGTTCAGCGGCAGGCTGGTAACGCCCATCTTGCGCACAATGGACACCGGACGCAGCGACTCAATGACCTCGGTAGCGAAGTTCTGCGGCACCAGCACACCGCCCGCACCTGGGGTTACGACGCTCAAGGCCATATGAACATCAGCGGGGAAACCGCCGTCTTTCGCCATCTGGGCAGCCGTCTGCTGGTTGCCATGGGCAGAGGCCAACAAACGCGCCATCTGCGCCATGCCGGTACCAGGCTTGGCCTTCTCGCTGAACGGTCCGGAGATACTGCCTTGTGGTGGGCTGGTCGCCCCCTGAGCCGACTCGTTGACCGGCACCGCGCTGGCCGCCGCCAGGCGCTCGGCCGATTCGGCGCGACTGATCTTGGCCGTCAGATCGTTGATCTGCGCTTCCAGACTGGTGAACTGCTGCAACTGCTCAGCGCTCAAGCTACCGCCGTCGGCCTCGATCTTGGCCAGCGCCTGCACTTGGGTGACCAGGCCAGCGCGCTCATTACGCATTTGAAGTACAAGGGACATGCTGCCTCCTGGGCATAAAAAAACCCGCACTAAGCGGGTCCGGATTCAGTTGGTACGGTTGATACGGTCAGGCGAGGACCTGCATCGCCAACGCGGCTGCACGCACGCTGATGCGACCTGTCTGGCGTGTTGCACGGTTTTGCGCAACAGCCCGCGACAGCTCGTCAACGGTGTGCTGGGGGTTCTGCAGGCGGTCAGCCAGCCCCACATCGATTGCGGTTTGCCCGCGATACAACGCAGCCTCGGTGCCAATCACTTTGGCAACCGGAAGGCCGCGATACTCGGCAACAGCACTGACAAACATCTGGTAGCTCTCCTGCACCAGCTCGTTGAGGAATTTCATCGACTGCTCGGTGATGGGCTCATGTGGGGAGAGATCGTTCTTGTGTGCCCCGGCGTACACCGTGGTCACCTTCACGCCCATCCCCTCTTCCATTTTCGAGCGGTCCATGTGACTGGCAATCACCCCGATGGAGCCGACACCACTGGTCCGACTCACCACCAGCTCGCTGCACGCCGAACCGATCAGGTAGCCACCGCTGTACGCCATGAAGTTGACCAAGCCGGTGATGGGCTTTTGCGCGGTCATCGCCCGGATATCTTCGGCCAACTCGAAGGCGCCCACGGCAGAACCACCAGGGCTGTCGATATCCAGCACGATGTGCTCGACCAGGGGGTCGGCCACGGCGCGCTGCAGCTGGGAGCGCAACCCTTCGTAACTGGTCATGGTCTCGCAGGCGTTGAGGTGACTCCCACGGCTGACCAATACACCGCTGACCGGGACAACCTCGATCCCGGTCTGGGCAATCGCATTGCGGCGCTGCTCGTCCGCGAATGCCACCCGGTCGACAGGATCGTCATCCTTCCAGAGCTGGGCCGAGCTACCGCCGAGGTTGATGATGTTGAGGCTCATGGTCTGGTTGGCCCAGCGCACGCCCAGGTCGAGCATGTCCGGCGTAACCAGCAGGGGTTGATTGAACAGCAGGCTGGAGGCCCGCAGATAACGCTTACTCATTGGGCAAGGATCCTCCCGATCTCGGCGTGCTGCAGCTCAAGCTGGGCGCGCACACTGGGGTTGTTCAGGTCGGGCTGCTTGCCAGCGTCGACCATGTTGAGCGGCTGAAGGTAGATCTCACCACCCTGCACGGGCGGCATGTTCTCCAGGCGCCGAATGTCGTTCACGCTCAGCCAACCCCACTGACGGCCGATGGCATAGGCCTCGTACCGACTTTTCTGGTCGCCGCGCAGCAGGCCGGACAGGTTGAACTCAATGAAGTAGTCACGCCGATCCTTCGGCAGCAGGAAGTCGCGCATCATTGCCTGTTCATGGCGCTTCACCCAGGGCAGCAGGGCGAATACCACAAACTGGATCATCAACTGTTCCAGAGTGTTGTAGTTCGACTTCTCCAGGTCGTTCACCATGGGCAGCGGGATCTTGTAGATCCGCGCAATGTCTAGACCGGTCAGTTTCATGATGCCGACGATTTCGGCGTCAACGTTGGTCATCGACACCGGCTTGAAGGTCATGCCCTCCTGCAGCAGCGCGACTTTCTTGGAATTGTCCATGCCGCCGAACTTATGGCCCCACTGATCGACGATCTTGTCGATGATCCCCTGGTCCTTGATCGCGGGCGCCTCACGGGGACGCTCGATCACGCCGGATACGGCCACGCCGTTGGCGAAGCTCTTGCCGGTGTACTGGCGAACCGCCTGGGTCAGGCCAATCGCGTCAGCGTGCAACTCAATGGGTGACAACCCGACGTAGGGGTTCGTGCCGAACCAGCGCACGTGGTGCACCATCCGCATCGGCACCGCCTCACCGACACCGATCTGGTAATACGGCAGCAGGTCGGCACCCTTGAGAACCTGCACCTGCTCATTTTTGAGCGACCACAGAGCCGTGACGTTGCCATCTTCCCGACGATCGATGAAGCTGAAGGCGTTACCCCGCAGCCCCGCAGCGCCCTGATGCCGCTCCATGTACTCGCACGGCGTCTGAAATGGGTTGGGCTGATAGCGCAGCACGTCGTACAGCGGGTGATTGATCGCCGCATCCCGCTGCCCCTTGTCCTTGCGCTGGAACAGCTCCAGCGGCAACTGCGCCACTGTCTCAGCCAGCAAGGTCACGCAGTTCTGCAGGATCGGCAGGGCCAGCGCGGTATCAGGCGTTACCGCTACACCCGCAGAGCTTCGACCTCCACCGATCAAACCGCGCCAGAACCCGCTGTCTGGATTGGTCAATGTGCCCGCGCCCGAGGCGCGCAAGCTGGAAAAGAACATGGTCAGCCCCCTTCCCTAGCCACCTGGTGTGCCGCCGCCTGATCGGCCAGCCGGGCCCAGAACAGCAGCCCGAGACCGGCGACGATGAATGCGGCTGGCCGATACACCATCCAGACACCAGCGACCAACAGCGCAAAGCCCAGCAGACCTGCCAGCCAGGACGCAATTTCCAACTTCATATACCTACCCCTTCGTCGTAAACCGACGTGTCTGATGCCTCGGAAATGTCACTACTGATGCCAACCGCCATCACGGCAGCGACGATGCCGTCGATGCGGCCCGTGGCTTTGGATTTGTCGACCTTCCGGTTGTTGGCAGGGTCGAATACGATCACTGCGTTGCCTGCGTTCCAGGTCATCACCGGGTTGTCGTCGTGCAGCAGGGTCTCGACCACCTCGGTGGAAGTGGTGACTTCCGACACAACTTCGTAATCATCTGGGTCCAGCTCAATGACCTCCGACGGCTCAACCTTGCGGCCCAACAGGCGCCGCTCGAACTCGTCCACCGCCGGCCCCATGTCCTTGAAGCCTTGCCCGAAGGGCTTTAGCTCGGGCAGCGTGATGCTGTTGTCCGTCATCAGCTGCAGCAAGTCCTCGATCCGCCAGCGGTCGTAGGCGATCCGCCGCACGTCGAAGTAATCGCAGATGGTCTGCAGGCGCCGGAGCACATGCAGCTTGCTGATGGCCCGCCCTGGCGTCGTCTCCAGATGGCGCTCCTTGACCCATTGCAGGTACGGCACGCGGTCGCGTTTCTCCCGGCCCGACAGATCGTCGTCAGGAATCCAAAAGTACGATAGTGAGCGCCAGTGCGGGTCGTACGGCATCGGACTGAACATCAGCACAAACGCCGTCAGGTCCGTGGTACTAGCCAAGTCCAGGCCACCAACACAAGGGCGATTGCGCAGGATGCGCATCGGTACCCGCTCGGCAGCACCGCGCCAGATCTCCCACGACAGCCAAGGCGATGTCGCCTGGGTCCACTCGCAGAAGTTCAGGCGCCGGACCACCGCCTCTTTGGCCGGTAGACCCTTGGCCTCGGCCACTTGCTCGCGCAGGTATTTGCGACCAGGGATGCCGTCGGTCTGCCCCTCAAGAACGTAGTCCAGCGACGGGTTCACCTTCGGCCAGCACGCTTCGTCCTTGAAGGGGTCATCACCTTTGTCCAGCGAGCAGATGAAGGCAAAGAATGCGTCGTTGTGCTCTTTACCCTCGCAGATCCGCACGCCCAGGTCGTGGTACTGACCGCACACCGAGCCCTTGTCGGAGCCGCTGTTGGTGATCATCACGATCAATGCACGACGCCGGAACTTGGTACCCGCTCGCATCATGTTCACCGCGCTGGCCGTCTTGTGCTCATGCAGCTCATCGATCAGCGCCACATGAGGCCGAGGGCCGGACTGGCCGTCGTCGGAACTGATCGGGCGGAAAAAGCTGTTGGTCGCGGGGTAGAACAGGTTCCAGACCTTCTCGTCGCGCCCGGACTGAACCAAACGCCCGGCAAGATGCGGTGCCATGTTCACCATCGCTACCGCATCGCGGAACAGGATCTGTGCCTGGTCCTTCTTGGTGGCGGCGGCGTACACCTCCGCTCGCTGTTCGCCGTCGGCAACCAGACCATACAGGCCGATCCCGCCGACCAGGGGCGACTTGCCGGAGCCCTTACCGGTTTCGATGTACGCCTGGCGAAACCGGCGGTAGCCATCGTCGGTGTACCAGCCGAACAGGCTACCGACGATGAACGCCTGCCAAGGCGCCAGCCTGAACGGTAACCCCTCGAAGTCGCCGCCGTTGAGGCGCAGCACATCTTCGAAAAACCCGATGGCCCGCAGCGCCGCCTCGGCGTTCCAGATCAGTCCGCGCTCATGCCCCGTCTCAAGGTCCAGCAGATGGCGCCGCACAGCGTTACGAACATCCGGCCCAGCGATGATTGTGCCGGCCAGCACCTGGTCAGCGAAGCCCTTTACCCGGCAGTCAGCTGAAATACTTTGAGGCAGCGTCTCGTTCTGCATTCGGGAACAAATCTCCTTGTGCCGCCGGCGCGGCTCTCATATTCCGGCGCGCCAGGGGAGATAACCCGAACTGAGCACCGGCCGCGTTGGCACGCTTCTCGGCGTCGTTGGCCAGCTGCCGCAGCACATGGGTCTGCTGGGCGCCGGTCTTGAAGGTCTGCACCTCGCCACCCAAGCCGTCTGCCGACTGTGCATTGCGCTCAGCGATCAGCCGCTGGAAGCGCAGCCAATCGCCGTAGGCTTGGCAGTACGTGGCGAGCGCCAACTGGTCGAGGCGCGACACCCAACCCAGTGCAACCAGCGCCTCAGTGATCCGTGTCCACTCGGCTACCGCGTCCCCGGTGAGAAAATCCGGCATGGGCGGGACGCCGACCGGCACCGCTGGATCTTTGATTTCATTCATCAACTGCGCAGGCGAGAGTTTGCTGCGGTTGCCGTTGAGCAGATGCACCGATGCGGGCAGGCCTGGCCGCCCGGAGTTACCGTTTCCGGCCATGGAAACCTCCTATTTCTGATACCCCCCTCCCTCATTTTTCCCGGTTTTGCACACGGAGTTGGGCGAGCGGTCAACGAGAGAGCCGGGAAAAAGTTTTTCACCCCCCCTACCCCGGCAGGCCGGGGCGGGCGGAGCGCCGGGTCAGCGCCGGTTCCAGTGGTGGTTGGGGTCGAGCGGCATGCCCGACGGGCTGCAGCCAGCCACCCGGCCGGTGCGCTCCAGCCTCTGCTTCACCGAGTCATGGCACAGCTTGCACAGTGGCTGCCAGTTGCCCTGATCCCAGAACAGCTTCCATGCAGCCTTGATCTTTTCAGGGTCACCGGATTCCTTTGCTTCCTGCAGACGGGGCGCGACCTTGTGGTCTACCACCGTGGCAGCCACCGGCCGGAAGGCCGTCGAACACATTGAGCAGAACGGGTTGGCCCCGAGAAACACCTCCCGAGCCAACCGCCAGCGGTGACCGTAGCCACGCGATGCGCTACTGCCCCGCCGTTCGTTACCCTTCACGACTCACCGGCGGTACTTCGCACACGCCCAGCCGTTTCGCTGCCCAACGTTCGTACAGGCTGATAGCGACATCAGCACCTGCCATCGCTGTAAGACACCCAAATGCTGCAGCCGCCCAGAGCGATGCCCCCATCGAATACAGCAGCATGATGGTGGACAGGCCGCAAACAATGCAGGCACCCGAGCGCAAGATGATGCGCCGGACCAGCGCCCAACCGCGGACCCCGGCTTTGTCAGCCCTCCACATCTCACCCGACACGCCGCCGACCAAGGACAGAATGATCACCATCCAGATCGGCATCTCGACTAATGCTTGTTGCTCGCTGTTCATGCAGGCCTCATTGGCAAAAGCACGGCGCCGGAAAAAGAAAACCCCGCCAGATGGCAGGGTTCTCGATGCACCGACAGAGCGGGGCGGGTTGCACAGCACAGTGCTTGTGGGGAAGCGCCTAAGCGCACTTTTGATATCGTGGTGACTTTTTACATGGCGCCGGAAAAACCGAAAAGGGGCAATTTTCGGTACGTCGCAATGTAGCTGTCATGTTGATTTAATACTGCACGCAAGTCGCATTCCAACCCGACGAACGGTATGTTGTCGCGCACGGCCAGCGCGCGCCGCCAGGATCGCCAGCACCTGCAGATGCAAGGCTTTGACCCAGTTGCGGTAGGTGCGGTCAGCATCCTCCGCCAACCCAACCGCCCTCATCTGCTCCCGAATTGTGAAGCCGAGGAAGTAACGCATCTCGGCCAGCTTGGCCAATGTTTCCCCTCGCTTGTCGCGCCGCCCCAGCTGGGCCACAGCAGCATCAACTTCCGCCGCCGAATGATCCAGGCCAGCCCCAGCAACCAGAATGCGATGACCCGACACGCCACCGCGCGGCGCGGCCCCCTTCCACTCCATGATGGTCCCCATCTGACTGCCAAGGCTCGCTTTCAGCCCAACCTGGCGGCGCTGCTCGCCCCAGTGGCGCATCAACTCGCCAACCAACCGCAGACGCTCGGCAGGATCAATTAGCTCTGCCATATCAACCCGATGCTGCGTGACACGCAAAAGGAGCCGCAATTCCTGATCCATCATCGCCCTACCCCCAAAATAAGCACCCAACACACATTCCCACAACCCGACACATACCCAACACAGATAAAACCCAATGAAATCAAAGAATTAAATAAATGTGTGTTGAGTGTGTTGGGTTTGTTGGGTTTATTTGTTCTCGCATAGAGATTTTTTCTTTCGTTGGTGGTGCTGCAAAAAATCACGCGCACGCGCGCGCGCGTGGACAAACCCAACACACCCAACACACCATCCGTGCAAGCCAATGAATCCGGGCTATCTGACTGTGTTGGGTAGCCCAACCCAACCCGACACAAACCCAACACACCCAACACACTAATAGAGGTAGTCATGCTGCAAGCACCCTCTTCACGTGGTCCCAGCCATCAACGTTCCAGCCAGCCAGCTTCGCCCTGGCACGCCACTCGACGACGTTCTTGCCCAGCTCGGCCGACTTCATGGATGGGGGCAGGGAAGGATCACCATCGTCAGGGAAGAAAAACGCGGCAAATCGTCGATTGTTGCCATCAGTCCAGGGAATCGCCCGGGTCTTTTCCACCTTCGCGCTGAGCATCAGCGAGAACTTCGTCTGGCTCATCACGCTCTCCCGGTTATGCGAACACCATTCGGCAAACATGGCGTACACATCACTTGTCAGCGCGCAGCCCCAAAGGCCGTGCCCCAGCTCGCCGGCGCGCCAGAGGTAGAAGAAGGTCTGCCAAGCAGTACGACTCAGCTCGACCAGCCGCTGACGGGCCTCAGTCTTGGGCGGACGCGTGCGCTGGTTGAACTCACCCAGGTCGACAGCAAGGAGCCAGCCATACAGGGCAGCGACCCCACCGTTTGCCAACTCTCGACTGATCGCCTTTTGGCGCTCCGGTGGCAACGTCTCAAGGGGCCACATCACCAGCATCCGGCGGTCGTCTTCACTGATCGGCCACGGCATGATCTCGTTGCTGAGAAACGCGGAGTTCATATGGTTGGCCTCCTCCCAACCGTTGATGAACTTCGACTCCATACGCACCGTCTTGCCGGTGATCATGTGTTTGATCTTGCCCACCTGGTTGTAACGCTGATCGCGGCTGACAACCTCCTCGAACACTGCCCAAAGCTTGCGGCTCTGCCAGGCGTTGAAGCTGCCTTCCAACTGGGTTTGCCCAACCGTCGCGCCATACTGGCCATACAGCTCACCCATGACATCGGCGAACATGAGGCTTTTGCCTGAGCCCTCCATCGTGGAGTGGAACAGAATCGCCGTGTCCATCTTCGCGCCCATGTGCTGCAGTGGATAAGCCAGCCACTTGACCAGCCAATCCAACGCCTCCGCGTCGTGGTTGCACAGGAAAGAAATCAACCAGCGCAGGTTCTCGCATGCAGCATCATCGCGCACCGGCTCAAGCGGCAGCCCCTCGAACGTGTTGATATAGACGGCCGGATCTTTGGTCATGGTCGGGTCGAACACAATGTGATCCACGTCGACAACACGGCGATCCTGACTGTTCAACCACCATTTATATTCGTCACCCAGGGCCATCTTGACCGCACCTTCAGGGATACGGCGTTTCTTCTCCCGATCCCAAACATCCTTGGTGCCATCGATGTAGACGTAGCGCTCAATCGGGTCGAGCTTCAGAGCACCGCCCTTCTTAGCTGCCAGCCTCTTTACCTGCTCCAGCTCTTTCACCTGGTCGAGCGATACCAGCTTTTTGTCTGTCCGGTCCATCCACTGCTTGGCAAGCGGCTTGCCTACTAGCGCTTCGAACCCGGCACGCTTCATCGACTGCCCTTTGTCGAGATCCCACACGCTAGTAGAGCCCTCGACCAGAGCGAACCGGCGCATGGCGCTTTTCAACGCAAGGCCATCACCCCCCTCCCCCCCGGAGGCCGAGGAGCAGGCTGCGCCGGGGTCGCTTTCCTCGGACTCTGCGTGCAGGGGCTCAACATCGCTCCCTTGCGCATCGCCTGGGCCACCCACAGGCTCATTAGCCGATGGGGCGCGGGGAAGTGCACCGATGGGAGGAGGTGCCGGCGGCCTCGATTTCGCGTCCAATCCCAACATCCGCGCCGCTGCCTTAGTGGCCTCGCGTTGGTTGCCGTCGTGCACAAGGATGCAGTACACATCGAAGGCATCATTCTTGTGACCATTAGCCAGCGGATCAGAGCTGTGATGCGAATACAGCTTGCCCTCTGTGATCGTGACGCCTGGGTCGCCGCTGCTGCTGTGAGGACACAGCCACTTGCCACCGATGCGCTTATAACCGTGCGCCTCGATCAACGTGGCAATGTCATAGGTTCGATTGAACTCAGGAATGACCTCAGGCAGCGAATTACCTGACTGCGCGCTGGCCGCGCGGGCGCGCGGTGCTGGCTGGGAGGAAACCGGAGCGGGCTTGATACCCCACGGACAAACCGCGAGCGCCTGAGGCTTCAGTTGGTCCCAATCCTGCCAAATGCTCAGCAGATCAGCCGGCAGCTCAGGAAGCCCATCAGCGGAAGGCGGAATGCGCCAGGTGTAAGGCTGGCCAGTGCCAGGGTGGATCGAAGGAGGCAGCACATCTTGAACCGCACCGCCGCGCAGCTCGAACACGGTGATCTTCTTGAAGGGCTCTGCGGCCATCTTGAGCGCCGCCTCACGCGTTGCGTCACCAGCCTCCTTTGCCGCCACCATTTGAGCGGTGAGTGCTTTCAAGATCGAACCGTCCGGGTCGGCCTGATTGGGCCAAGCCAATGACCGACGACTCAGCTCAATACCATCCGGGACGCGGAACATGACGCGGAAGCGCGCCGGATTGCCTACCGTAGTTGGGAAGGCATCCGCGAGCGAGTCGAGATCCAGTCCGAAGGCTTCACGCAACGCGATGCGGCAAAGCTCGACATCATCGACATCAAGCGAGCAGACGCGACTTGGCCCAAGCACCACCCCGAGGTTGTGATCGGGATGCTCCAACCAGAACGCCTCGGCCGCGTCTGCATCGGTGATATAACCACCCGGCGTGTTCCAAGCCTTACCTTTCGGCCCTTTTTCGCCTGGTTCAATGGGTACCAGGGCGAGACCGAAAGTTTCAATGTAACGGCGCGCCCATACGGCCGTGGTCGCTGCTGGGCGCTCACTCATCGACGACGCTCCCGCAGCTCCTGGCAATCGACGCAGGTTTCGCAACCAGCAACCGACTGTTGACGCGCCAACGGGATTGGATCTTCGCAGTCCACGCAGATATCTGCGCTTGGCTTTTCAGGAAGCCGAGCGAGGCGTTGCAGTGACAGTTGGAGAAAGTATTCGGCCTGGTCATTAGCGAAATCGACTGCATCAGCCATTGGATCGGTCCTCCATCGCCTGACGCGCACCCGAAGTGATCGCCAGTACCTGACGGATAACATCCAGGCCACAAGCCTCCAGATTTTGCACTTCGTGCATTTCCCATACGTTGTCAGCTGCACCTTCGTGCATGCTGCTTACGAACTCAGCAGCTTCCTGCAGCAACAGGCCAACGGCCTTCAACTGCTCATTGGTTGCAGGGATAGGGCATGGGCGGTACCAAACGACGCCAGCGGCGCGGCCCAGGGCGTCGAGGACGCGACGGTCAGCGGTCCACTGCAACACCTCTTCCAGCTCGTCAGGGTTGAGCCAGCGGCGCTCTTCATCGTGCTTTAGCTTCTTCTGTAGGGCATCGAAGTCCATACCCATATTGAAGGCCAGGGCGGTGAGACCGCCCTTGTATTCCCGACCAGCGCGGTAAAGCGCGTGGCGCAGAGAAAGGGCCGGACCATTGTCCGGCAAGGTGTCCATGCGACTCATAACCGTTAATCCTCGGTTAACGGTGTAGCCATGGGAGCGGGCAAGCCCTATCCTACGACCACGACCGGTATGTTGTGCTTTGCGTGCTGTGGAGCACGACTTGCGGTTGTAGTCATCCGGCCATTCTTGTGGTGAGAGGGCGCCGGATGACGGGAGTGATAGTGTTTTGCACTGTTACAGCTGGGCCGGGAGGTGAGAGTCCTGGCTCAGCGTTCTTACTCTTGCCCGCGCCGTAGATATGCCCAGTCGATGTCTGGTCGAAGCGATTCGCAGCGAATCCCCCCTCCCGTTTCCCGATCCAGACTGACAGCCAGTCCTCCACTAGCGCGCCGGTTTCCGTATGCCACTTGCTTCAGCTGGCCTACTGAGGTTCCGCAACGGCGCGCGAGAGCTTCAAGCCCCTCCTTGTCCATCGTCTTCAAGTACTCGCTTAGCGTCATAGGCACCTCCATTGGCGGCGAGATTAGCAATTGCTAATTATCAAGGCAATAGCAAATCGTAATTTACTGTTTGCTAACGGAAAGCAATCATCACCACATGGACATCAACGAAAAGCGCATAGCCTCCCTACGTACGATCATGGGCACCCTGAGCCAAAAGGAATTCGCCGAGGCTCACGACCTAGACGCGTCTTATTTGTCGCAGCTGCTGAACGGCCACCGCAAGCTGGGGGAAAAGGCTGCGCTGAATCTAGAACTCAAGATCGGACTTGCAGCAGGGACGCTGACATCCCCTTCAGGGGAAGAGTCCCCCACCGCAGCCCCAACTAACGTTGTTCGCCTGCCTACTCGGGCATCTAAGGACAAGAACTTCGTGCTGATTCCGCATCTCGACATCGCGGCATCCATGGGGCATGGCAAGGCAGCCCCGGACATGCACATTGAAGTCATTCGCGATATGACGGTTCACCTCGACTGGCTCAAAATGCAGGGCCTAACCTTCTCGACAGTCGAGAATTTGGCGATCATCACGGGCGATGGGGACAGCATGTCTGGAACGTTCGCTGATGGCGACGCGCTACTCGTCGATCGTGGGATTTCCGAGGTCAGAACAGATGCAATCTATGTCTTCACCTTAGACGGCGATCTCTACATCAAACGACTGCAGCGCTTAACTGGCGGGCTGTTGCGCATGATCTCTGATAACCCCATCTATCCGCCGATAACCATCGACGAGTCAATGATCGAGCGTATGCACATCCAAGCCCGCGTTCTGCTGGCCTGGAACGCGAAAAAGCTCTAATACTCCCAGGTTGCGTACTACCGGCCATCTGCCGGAACGAAGCTGCGCCCCAGTAATTTAGCATTTGCTATTGCTCATTCAATTAGCCTTTGCTAATTTCAGCGCCGTGCCCCTCTCTCACATCAAGGACACGGACGAATGAAATCAGCACAGCACACCGGATCGGCAGCGGTCCTCATACACCCAACAGCCTGCAACAGCCTTGCGAAAATTCAAGCTTTCCAACGCAGTACCGGATTACATCTAGTCGTCAGCTTGGATGGCAAAGCCCATGCCGTACCCGCCTCCCGAGGTGCAGCATGAGCGAGTTCCAAATACCACTTCACCAAATCATGTTGCTGCAGAGCACCATGGATAAAGGCGGTACAGCAATCTGCAAACTGCAGCGCCCGGAGGCATCGGTTGACGCGCAGGTCGAGATCGAAAACGACACAACGCACCATCGCATCAAGGTGACCCTTGGACCACTGTGCAGCAGCCTGAGCCTCCCACGTGCACTTTCGACCAAGTGCCAATCCTTGCGGGATTTTCTGCAAGACCTTGCGAACGGCCGCGCTGACTCCGGCGCCCAGTCCGAAGAAGCGCTAGCGCTTATCGAGGCGCAGGCTAGCGTCGAAGAGGTTCTTCAGATTGGCCAGACCGCCTATGTCATCACCACGGTCAACCGTAACCTCCCTCTAGGCGCGGTCGTGACCAACGACCTGGGCGACGTTTGCGCCGCTGTCACCGGAGCCAACAAAGAGCACCTAGTTGCCGCAGTACGCGCGAAGCTCCAGCCCGGCCCCGAAGGGCTCGGGGAGCGCGCATGAGCACACTGGAACAACTACGCCGCGAGTGGACCACACCTTGCCCAACGCTAACCGAAGTGAGGGAACGCTACTTCCCCCACATCGGCTCAGATCGGTGGTTTAAAGAGCTGATCAGCAAAGGGCGTATCGATCTTCAGCTGAGCAAGATTGAAAGCTCTAAGAAGGCGCAGCACGTGATCTACCTGCACAACCTCGCGGAGTACCTCGACCGCCAGGCCGAACGCACCACAAAATCTGTATGAACCAGGCGGCCCCGGCCATCAGGGGCATCCAGCCTGCCGCCGACTCTCACACTTACGGCGGCACGCTTTTTCGGAGCACAGCACATGCAACCGCATCAACAAGTTCTCGCCCTGGGCATTCTGTGGCTGGCCACCCTTGTGGTTCTGCCCTTCTTGTTTGCCACTGCTCGCCGCCGAGCCCACGCCATGGGCTTCATGGAAGGCCAGGAAATCAAGGCAGTTGCCCACGCGCACCATATTCGACAGCTCGAACGGGACCTGGCCGACAAGCAGGCCGAGCTCGACACCGCCCGGAAGGCATTCACCGCGCACATGGAAGCTCGACGCGAAACCATCGCGGAGCTCGAAGAACGCATCATGTCCTACACCGGCCTCGCAGTGACCAAGGCCGATTACCAGGCGCTCGTCAACACATGCGAGACGCTGGAGACCGCCGGGCGGACCTGGAAGCAGTTGAAGGGAGCGGAAGCATGGGTCACCCGTACCGAGCATCAGGGCCGCAGTTTGCGCGAACTGGCCGGCCGGGTTCGCAACGAACTGCGCGACGTCCCGCCAACCGCAAGCGCGGAAGCAGCAGCATGACCGCACACAAGCACGCATGGGAAACCGTAGACCCCTACGACGGCGGTTATCACATCTGCAAGAAGTGCAAGCTCGGCTCTCAAGGGGAGCGTCTGTCGACACCGTCCCCTGTTTCGGACGCTGAGCATCATGCCGTCGCTTGGCTCGGCCAGACCGGGCTGTTCCGCACTCGGTTTGACGCCGTGCGCAATTGCGAGCAGTCCGTCACGCCGATTTCCGCGGACGAGCTGTTCGAGCTTGCTAGCAAACAGGTGCTCAGCCAGCTCAATGAGGGCCGCCAACGTGCCTAACCCAACACGCACCTGGCAATTGATCAGCCTTTTGCTCGCCGTGGCGCTGATCGCTGCCCTGATCGAGCTGTATCGCAGCAGCACCGCCCGCCGCCCTGTGACTGGCACGTTACCGACTGTTAACAACATGACCGGCTATAAGCATCTGACCCTGAGCCCGAGCTCTCGGAGAGCTCGCGAGAGGTATTCACTGTGACCAGGACCTCTACCTATACACCAAACATCAGGGACGCGAAGGGAGTACAGACCTTCAGGCGTCCCGCAATGTCGGTTATCTGCGACGTCTGCACCCTCCCACGCCCCCGTGGCAGCCATGAGCTCTGCTCCAAGATTCGCCAAGCGGCAGGCTTCACTCCCACTGTCAATGTATCGAGCGAGCACGGCGCCATGAAAGAAGCCGACGGCTGGAGGCCCGACCTCAATATCCGGTCCAACAAAGCACAACTAGCCCAGCGGAGAAATGCATGAACACTGCTTTTGTACTGCTTGCTCAATACAACGGCCGAGCCATCATTTCACTTGAGCAAGTGTGTACTGACTACTTCACTCACCTGACTCCAGACATGTTCCAGCGCAAGGTGATGTCCGGCCAAATAAAAATACCCATCACTCGAATTGAGTCTAGCCAAAAGAGCGCCAAAGGAATACACATTTCCGACCTGGCAGATTATATTGAAGCCCAGAGAAAGCTAGCAGCAACAGAATCCATAAAACTTAACAAATGAAAAAACGGCGGACTAAAGTCCGCCCATATTAAACCATGGCCTCGCTAGGTTTTAGTAGATGCTCCTGAAGCTGATACTCTGTACTCCAGTGTTTCTGACTACCGCTTATACCCGACTCAGCCAACCAGTCTCGTTTATCCGCCTCCCTTAATGGGAAACCCTCGGGCAATATTTGTATTAGCGTTTCGTAGCCACGAGAAAGCCTATAAGCCCACTTCTCAGAACCATCAACTCTAGCAAAGCGCACTTCTTGAACAACACGACCATTCCTCGAATGAAAGAAAATATTAAAAGATTGAGTATCAGCACCACTGACATCTAGACTGCGCAGCAAATGCATCCCGTTTACCGAAAATTCATCCCAACTAAAAGTCTGCTCAACATTGCGACCTAACTGATCTATATCGGTAATCCTTACGGACAGCTTATAAAGCGGATAGTCACCGCAGTGACGTAAAAACCACATCCGCTTACCGTCTTGGACTCCGTTTGGCATGACATAGCAGAAGCTGTCACCTCCATTCATATGCCCCACCATTTTTTCAACATTAACTTCCAAGCTAGATGCAAGCTTTTCAAGCCTTGCCTCGACATTCACCAAGCTACTTTCCACACCGACCTGTTTACGAACTCGGAAAAACTGCCCCACCACCCAACTCACCAAAAAGAAACTAGGCCCAAAGGTTGATATAGTTTTCACCAAACTAAAAGAATCACTCCAAACAGAAAAAGCGGTCCACGCTGCGGCAGCACAAAAAGGCAACCAAAATTCTTTCAGTAACTGTTTAAAAATCTTCAAGACTCAAACTCCATTTCTATATTGCCCGAGCACCTAATACCACCTTGCTTTTCACAATGCGATCCATCCACACCCAATTCGAATAACTATCCCCCCGCCCTCTAAGGTGAGTATATCTCCTCAACGAATTCCAATCCCTGTGCCCTGAAACACTTGCTACTCGCGGGATATCCCAGTCCATTTCAAACAGACGGCTTACACCTTCGTGCCGCAGGTCATGAAAGTGCAGATCCTCGATACCCTTCATCTTGCACGCTTTGGCCCAAGCAGTGCCGACCGAGTCAGTGTTGTACGGGAATATCTCCGGGCACTCCCGCGGCATGCTCTGCACAATCTGCCATGCCTCATCGGGTAAATGACACCAGACATCATTACCCAGCTTCTGCCCGGGGTTTTTCATATCCCGCACTTTTACCGCTTTCCGGTGCTCATCCAGATCATCCCAAAGGATGCGCGTGATTTCATCCATTCGTCTCGTCGAAAAAATCGCGAACGCCACCACCTTGGGCATATGGATAGCTGTCGGCCGGCGCTGCAGCGTCTCGAAGAAGTGCTCCATCACTTTATCGAGCTCATCCAATGTAGGCCTGCGATCTCTCTCGCGACTCCGCATGTTGTAACCGAACTTCTTCAGGACGAGACGAGCGTCGGACATTGCCAAGGGATTGATCTCATACCCCCAAGCCGCCCTGGCCAAGGAAAGAACCGAACCCAGGTGAGCCAAATCATTGCCGGCAGTCTGAGGCTTTACGGAGCCACCTTCTGGCCCCATGCGCCAAAGCGCATAATCCACCAGGACCTGCTGGCTGATGTCCGAATCGACCTTCTCCCCCAAGTAGCTCTTCTTGATGGCATTGAGAGTAAGCCGCTTGGTTTCACCGAGAGGCCGGGCTTTCTCCGCCTCGATCAGGTAGCGCTCGATCATCTCCTTTACCGTGTGCCCCTTGCGGCTGGCCCGCTCGATCGCACCAGGCACCGCCAATTCGGTCTCTCGTCGCTTCGCCCAGGCTTGAGCAGCCTGCTTGCGGGCGAATGTCTGGGCTTCTTGGTAAACTATGACACCCTTTTTCTTGAGGCGGATCTGGACGGTGTAGCTGACCGTCCCATCGGCCTTTTTCCTTGCTCTGATCGTTGCCATGATTTCCGGTGGTACAAGCGTGATTGGCGGTGGTACATCGTACCACTGTCACACCAAAAACGCCCAAAAACCCCAGAAAACGGCACAAAAATGCGTAGACCAGAATGCCCCTAGAATCAGCCTCAAAGCCACAAACCACGCGTCCTGAGCCCTCCCGCCGCTTCAGCGTTGCACCCATGATGGACTGGACAGACCGCCACTGCCGGTTCTTTCTGCGCCTGCTTTCCAAAAACACCCTGCTGTACACCGAAATGGTCACCACCGGTGCCCTGCTGCACAACGACGCCCACCGTTTCCTGCGCCACGACGTCTCCGAGCACCCGCTGGCCCTGCAACTGGGCGGCAGCGTGCCGGCCGACCTGGCCGCCTGTGCCCGCCTGGCCGAGGAGGCCGGCTACGACGAGGTCAACCTCAACGTCGGCTGCCCGAGTGACCGGGTGCAGAACAACATGATCGGCGCTTGCCTGATGGCCCACCCGGCACTTGTGGCCGATTGCGTGAAAGCCATGCGCGATGCGGTGTCTACCCCGGTGACGGTCAAGCACCGCATCGGTATCAATGGCCGCGACAGCTACGCCGAGCTGTGCGACTTCGTCGGCCAGGTGCGCGAGGCAGGCTGCCGGAGCTTTACCGTGCATGCGCGCATCGCGATCCTGGAAGGGCTGTCGCCGAAGGAGAACCGTGAGATTCCGCCGCTGCGCTATGACGTGGCGGCGCAGTTGAAGGCGGACTTCCCGGACCTGGAGATCGTGCTCAACGGCGGGATAAAGACCCTGGCCGAGTGCCAGGCACACCTTGAAACCTTCGATGGGGTGATGCTGGGGCGTGAGGCGTACCACAACCCTTACCTGCTGGCCGAGGTGGACCAGCAGCTGTTCGGCAGCGAGGCGGCGGTGGTCAGCCGCAGCGAGGCGCTGGCGCAGTTGCGGCCTTATATCGTCGCGCACATGGAAAGTGGTGGCGCGATGCACCACGTTACCCGGCATATCCTGGGGCTGGCCCAAGGGTTCAAGGGGGCGCGGCGCTTCCGCCAGTTGCTGTCGGCGGATATCCACAAGGCGGCGGAGCCGCTGGCGGTGTTCGACCAGGCGGTGGAGCTGTTGCAGGGGCGGTAACCCGGCCCGAGCATCTGACGCGGTCGGGTGTAGGAGCGGCCTTGTGTCGCGAAAGGGCTGCAAAGCAGCCCTGGCAATTTGTGCACCAGCGCTGAAGCCCTGGGGCTGCTTTGCAGCCCTTTCGCGACACAAGGCCGCTCCTACAAGGGGGCGCGACAGCTTCAGACGTGTGCATGCGGAACCTAGGGGCCGCTTGCGACTCGAATCCTCACCTTTCGCACCGCGCTTCGCGAGCCCTTGAGTGGCCGCCGGGGCTCGGGTAATGTCGAGTCATTGCACAGGACAGAGCACGCCCATGACCTCCAAGCTGGAACAACTCAAGCAGTTCACCACCGTGGTCGCCGACACCGGGGACCTGGACGCCATCACCCGCCTGAAACCGGTCGATGCCACCACCAACCCGTCGCTGCTGCTCAAGGCTGCGGCCATCCCGGGTTACGCCGAGCTGCTCAAGCAGGTGAAGGCCGATGCCAAGGGTAATGTCGACCTGGCCTGCGACAAGTTCGCGGTGGCCGTGGGTTCGGGCATCCTCAAGGTCATCCCGGGGCGTATCTCCACCGAGGTGGATGCCCGCCTGTCGTTCGATGAACCCGCCCTGCTGGCCAAGGCGCGCAAGCTGATCGAGCTGTACGAAGCCGCCGGCGTTGGCCGCGGCCGTGTGCTGATCAAGCTGGCCTCCACCTGGGAAGGCATCCGCGCCGCCGAGAAGCTGGAGAAGGAAGGTATCCAGACCAACCTCACCCTGCTGTTCTCCTTCGCCCAGGCCCAGGCCTGCGCCGATGCCGGGGTGTTCCTGATTTCGCCGTTCGTGGGCCGTATCTACGACTGGTACAAGAAGAGCACCGGCCAGGAATACGTGGGCGCCGAAGATCCGGGCGTGCAGTCGGTCACTCGCATCTACAACTACTATAAGGCCAACGGCTACGGCACCGTGGTGATGGGCGCCAGCTTCCGCAATATCGGCCAGATCGAACAGCTGGCCGGCTGCGACCGCCTGACCATCAGCCCGGAACTGCTGCAGCAGCTCAGCGATGACCAGGGCGACCTGCCACAGGTGCTTAAGCCGGGCAATGCCGGCGAGCCCAAGCAGCAGCTGAACGAAAGCCAGTTCCGCTGGGCGATGAACGAAGATGCCATGGGTACCGAGAAACTGGCCGAAGGCATTCGCCAGTTCGCGCGGGACCAGGAGAAGCTGGAGAAGTTGATGGCTGAAAAGGCCTGATATATTTCGGGATTGCCTGACGGGCGGGAAGTGTTCAGCATTTTCCGCCCGTTTTTCGTCTGGCCCCATCAAGTGCCGGGCTTTAGCAGTTTGTTGAATTCAATGGCCCTATCGCCGGCAAGCCAGCTCCCACAGTTACTGCACAGCCTTCGAGATCAGCGCTGTACCTGTGGGAGCTGGCTTGCCGGCGATAGGGCCGGTTAGCCCTCAGAGCTGTCGATGACCTCCTCTACCCCATTGCCCCTCGTACTCGCCGGCCCGGTACTGCGCCGCCTGGAACCTCAGCGCCTGGCCATCTGGCTGGTCGCCACGCAACCGCTGCAACCCGAATTCATCTTCCCGGCAGGCGAGGCCCAGGTCGATTGCCAGGTGGTCGCGGTGGGCCAGCACGCCTTCATCCACCTGCTGGACATCCACTTCGCCCAGCCGCTGCCCTGCAACCAGCTGCTCGACTATGACCTGCTCATCAACGGCCAGGGCATCGCAGGCTGGGCGCCGCACCTGCTTTACCCCGGCGCCCGGCGCCCAAGCCTGGTACTGCGTGATCGGCTCGACCACCTGCTGCACGGTTCCTGCCGCAAGCCGCATTTCCCGGCCGCCGATGGCCTGCTATGCGCCGACCGCCTGCTGCTGGCCTGCGAAAAACCCGCGGACCGCCCCGCCGTGCTGCTGATGACCGGCGACCAGGTCTATGCCGACGACGTTGCCGGCCCGATGCTGCGCGCCATCCACAGCCTGATTGCGCGGCTGGGCCTGTTCGATGAGCAACTTGAGGGCGCGGTGGTGCCCGACAGCCAGGCGCTGTACCAGCACCCGGCCTGCTATTACCACCGCGCCGACCTGCTGCCAGCGCAGGAACGCAACGAAACCCTGCGCGAGCGCTTTTTCGGCGGCAAGCGCAAGCCGATATTCTCGTCCAGCAACGCCGACAACCACCTGGTGACCTTCGCCGAGGTCATGGCCATGTACCTGCTGGTGTGGTCACCGGTGCCCTGGCAGCTGGCGAACCTGGACATGCCCGACGGGCTCACCGCACCGCGCCAGGCACGTTACCGGCAGGAGCTGCCGCTGATCCAGGCGTTTGCCGACAACCTCGGCCAGGTAGCGCGGGTGATGGCCCACCTGCCGTGCCTGATGATCTTCGACGACCACGACATCACCGACGACTGGAACCTATCGGCGCTATGGGAAGAAACCGCCTACGGCCACCCCTTCTCGCGGCGGATCATCGGCAATGCCCTGCTCGGCTACCTGCTGTGCCAGGCCTGGGGTAACGACCCGCAGGGTTGCAAGCCACTGCTCGGGCAATGCCAGGCGTTGAACAGCCAGACCCAGGATGAGCTGATCGGCGCACTGCTGCGCTTCCAGGGCTGGCAGTTCAGCCTGCCCACCAACCCACCCTTGCTGGTGCTGGACACCCGCACCCGCCGCTGGCGCAGCGAAAGCAGCCTGGCCAAGCCGTCCGGCCTGCTCGACTGGGAGGCGCTGAGCGAGTTGCAGCAAGCACTGCTGGACCACCCGTCGGCGATCATCGTGTCACCTGCGCCGATTTTTGGCGTGAAGCTGATCGAGACGGTGCAGAAGCTGTTCAGCTGGCTGGGCTACCCGCTGCTGGTGGATGCCGAGAACTGGATGGCCCACCGCGGCGCAGCGCAGGTCATCCTCAACATCTTCCGCCACTCGCGCACGCCGGGGCACTACGTGGTGCTGTCCGGCGATGTGCATTACTCGTTCGTCTATGAAGTGCTGATCCGCCACCGCCAGCGCAGCCCGCACTTGTGGCAGGTGACCAGCAGCGGGATCAAGAACGAATTCCCGCGGCGCCTGCTGGATGTGCTCGACCGGCTCAACCGCTGGCTGTATGCGCCACGCTCGCCGCTCAACTGGTTTACCAAGCGGCGGGAAATGGAGGTGGTGCCGCGTACGCCCAGCCATAGCAAGGCTGGCGAGCGGTTGTGGAATGGTGCGGGGTTGGGGCAGGTGTTCTTCGATGAACAGGGGCGGCCGGCGCGGGTGTATCAGCTGGATGCGGGTGGGGGTGAGGCTACCGAGTTTGCGCGGCGAGGGTGATCAGGCAGGTAATGCTTGTGTTGGCCTTGCCGGCCTCTTCGCGGGTAAAACAGCTCCCACAGGGGCAACACAGGTTTCGAATGCAACGCAGTACCTGTAGGAGCAGCCTTGTGCTGCGAAGAGGCAGGTATGACAAAAGATATTCTGTGGCAGTGCTGGCCTCTTCGCAGCACAAGGCTGCTCCTACAGGTGAGTGCATGACTCAAGACTGGTGCATAACCTGTGGGAGCGGGTTTACCCGCGAAGAGGCCGGTACAGGCTGAAGATCAGGTCCGCTCCAGCGCATTGACCAGGTCATGGAACGCTTCGCGGTTGGAGTCGTTCAGGCCCATGAGGATCTTGTGCGCCTCCAGCACCTTGGAGCGCACCACGTCTTCGTTCTGGTCCTGGGACGGCAGGTCGGTCAGGCATTCCGGACACGGGATCGGCCGATCGACGATGTTGAACACCTGATCGAAGCCCATCGACTGCAACAACCGGGAAATGTCCGGGTTGGTGGTGACCACGGTCGGCAACAGGCCCACCTTCTGGCGCGACAGGATCGACAACTTGGCCAGCAGGCCCAGGGTGGTACTGTCGATGCTCTCGGTTTCGGTCAGGTCGATGACAATCGCCGAGAAGTTCAATGCGGTGAAAATCTTCTCGATCGTCGCATCCAGCGCCGAACACAGGGTCAGGCGCACTTCACCGACGAATTTCAGGACGAAGGTACCGCTCTGCTCGGCGAACTGGATTCTACCGGTACTCATTGAAGGTTCCTGCTCAACACCAATAGGGCGATATCATCCGGCATCTCCCCAAGCGTAGCCAATCCGAATCGTTGACGCAGCCCATCCAGGCTGCCACCTGCTGCCCTGACGATTTCCGGCAGGGCGGTTTCTTTATCTTTGAGCGTATCACCCGGCAAAAGGTCCAGAATGCCATCGGACATCAGGCTGAGGCTGAACTGCGGCGGCAGCTCCACTACCAGGTCCTGGTAGGTAGCCTCGTCGAACAGCCCTACCGGCAGGCCGCGGCCTTCCAGGTAGCGGGTGTGCTCGGGGGTGTGCAGCACCGGCAGCGGCAGATGGCCGCCAACGGCGTAGGTCAGCAGGCCGGTGTCTTCATCGATCACCCCGCCAACCATGGTCACGTGCTTGCCCAGCTTGCAGTTGATCAGCCCGCGGTTGATGTGGCTGAGCACCTGCGAGGGTTTGAACTCGCGCATTTTGCTGCCGCGCTTGAATTCGAACAACAGCCGTGTGGTCATGAACTTCAGCAGCACGGTGACGAACGCTGAGGACGCGCCATGCCCGGAGACATCGGCGAGATAGAAAGCGATGCGCCGTTCGTCCACCCGGAAGTAATCGGCAAAATCACCCGACAGGTACAGCGACGGGATGATTTGGTGCTCGAAGGCGAACTCGCCGGCCACCCAAGGGCTTTCCGGCAGCATGTTCATCTGCACCTGGCGACCGGCGGTCTGGTCCTCCTGCAGCAGGTGCAGGCTGGCCTCCAGTTCGCGGTTGGCGGCTTCGAGCTTGTCGCGGTAGCGCTGGTTTTCCAGCACCAGACGCGAGCGGTCGAGGGCGCGGCGCACCGAATGCTCGAGCACGGCCAGGTCTTCCAGCGGCTTGATCAGGTAGTCGGCAGCGCCCAGGCGCAACGCTTCCACCGCATCACTCATGACGCCGGCACCGGACACCACGATCACCGGCAACTGCGGGGCGCGCTCGCTGACCTGGCGGATCAGTTCGAGGCCGCCCATCTGCGGCATGCGCAGATCGCAGATCACGAGGTCGGGCTGGTGTTCTTCGAAGACCTGAAGCCCCTGCTGGCCATTGCCGGCCTGGAGGACGCTGAAGCCACTGTCTTCAAGATAGGCGGCGAGGCTTGCACGGACCACGTCGTCGTCATCGATGATCAGCAGCGTTGCACTGGTTTTCTGCATGTGGGCGAACGGCGCCGATTTAGGTTGGTGCAGCGGTGTCGGCAAGGCAGACGGCCAGCTACGGGAATTCTTTATGGTCACACTCTACTTGAGTTGTAGGACAAGAACACCTGCCCGGCAACTGTCTGGCAACTGCGAGAGCTACCTTGTAAGGCGCAGACGGTACTCCCATCCGGCAGGCGTTTCAAGCATGCAAGGGTCGACCCCGGCGCACTTTACAGGGCAAATCACCGAGAGTTATAAGAAAGTCGACCAGCGCAACCCGACGGGAAGGATGCAGCATGCCCCACACGCCCTCCAGCCATGGCGAGAAACGCGATTTCATCCGCATGCGCATTGACACCGAGGTCAGCCTTCTGCACGAAGGCCAGGTGATCGCGGCAGTGTGCCTTGACCTGTCCAGCGGCGGCATGCAGGTGCAGGCACCGCAGCGCTTCCAGGTGGGGGACCATATCGAGGTACGGATCGAGTCCGAGCATCCGGCGCTGAAAGGGCTGCACGCCAGCACGGAAGTGGTGTGGATTGCCGACCAGCCGGGCGGGCAGCAGAAGTTCGGGTTGCGGATTGTGGCGATGCATTGATGGCCCTGCTGGCCCCCCCCTGTAGGAGCGGCCTTGTGTCGCGATGGGCTGCGCGGCAGCCCCCGGATTCAGCTTCGCCGCATGAGTTGCCGGGGCCGCTTTGCGGCCCTATCGCGACACAAGGCCGCTCCTACACGGGGACTGCACAGGACCAAGCACGTGCAGGATCAGAAGTCGTCTTCGACCTCGCCATCCTTGACCTTGAACTCGCGGTTCTGCAGGTAGGCGTTGCGAATGAAGATGTACTTGTCACCCTGGATCAGCTTCTCTGCCGACAGCAGGTCGGCGCGGGTGTCGATGATGTCCAGGGCAAAGATCGAATTGCGCGTCGGCACATGGTCGATGTAGCGGTAGGGTTTGGTGTAGGTATCCGGGTACTTGGCCACGCCGTCACGCACGGTGCTCGGGCCCAGCAGCGGGATGACCACGTACGGGCCGCTCGGCACGCCCCAGTAGCCGAGGGTCTGGCCGAAGTCCTCGTCGTTGCGCTGCAGGCCCATCTTGGTACCCACGTCGAAGAAGCCGCCCAGGCCGAAGGTGGTGTTGACGATCAGCCGCGCAGTGTCCACGCCCGCCGCATGGGGCTTGAACTGCAGCAGGTCGTTGGCCAGGTTGGTCACGTCGCCCAGGTTGCGGAAGATGTTGTGGATGCCATCCTCGAGGAACTGCGGGGTGACCGCCTGGTAGCCCTTGGCCAATGGCTTGAGGGCATAGGTGTCGAGGGTATCGTTGAAACGGAAGATCGGGCGGTTGACCGCTTCCCAGGGATCTTCCTCGGTGGCTGCCTGGGTGGCTGCCACGGGCGCCAGCAGCATGCTGGCGCAGACACAGGCCTGGGTGACTCGTTCGATCACACTGGCACCGATCCTACGCATAGGTGTTTCTCCATCGAATTTCTCGGCCGCAAGCGCAAACGGGTGCGCTGCTGTACGGCGGCAGTATAGAGGCTTGCGGGCTGATAAACAGCTTTACACATCTCTGCTCAATATTTTGTGAACAACTGTTGCGCGGTGCCGGTTGTCACAGGGCGGTAACAATCGCCGAATAGCCTGCGGACTATTTGAGGGAAGTTGCCATGGACAATGCACCCGCCTTCACCGCTGTGCTATTCGGCTTGCGCGGCTGCCTGGTGCAAGCCGCCAACGGTACCCCCTCGCCCGCCCCCGGCGCGCTAGCCACCCTCGCCAGCCTGCGCCAGCGCCAGGTGCCGTGCATCTGGCTGGACGACCTCGACGCCCCCCAAAGCAAGCGCCTGGCGCACGTACTGCCCGCCTGGCTGCCGGGGCATTCGGTGAACGGCGTGCGCTGGCCGGCGCCGAACGCCTGTTGGCAGGCCCTGATGACGCTGGACAGCGAACGCCTGGACGGCTGCGTGCTGGTCAGCGGCGACCCACCCCTGCTGCAGTCTGGCCTGAACGCGGGGCTGTGGACGGTGGGGCTGGCTGCCTGCAGCCCGTTCTGCGACCGCAGCTCGCGGCAATGGCAAGCCTTGACCCCGCAGGAGCAGGACCTGGCCCGTGGCAAGGCGACGCTGGAACTGTTCAGCCTGGGCGTGCACTCGGTCATCGACCACCTGGAAGCGCTGGACACCTGCCTGCAGGACATCGCCCAACGCCGGCGCAAGGGCGAAAAACCCTGATACAGCACCATTGACGCGGATCATGCAAAGCAACGGCAGGTGGATTACGCTGAAGACAGGCCAGAACCTTTGCCGCTTCGCTGAGGTCCATGGCTTGCCAAGCCATTGATGGAGAACTGCCAATGCCTGCCCGCGAATTGCAAGAGCGCCTGAACAGCTTGCGCGAGCAACTGGACCGCAACGTGCCGCTTTCGGACGAGGAACTGGCCGCGCTGCACGAAGAAGCGCGCCAGATCGAGGCGCAACTGAAGCTTGAGGAAGCCACGCCAGACCATAACCTGGTGGACGGCGTGAACCTGGCGATCGAACGCTTCGAGGCCGACCACCCCGACCTCACCGCTACCCTGCGCAGCATTGCCAACTCGCTGCACAGCATGGGGATCTAGAAATACTGGGGCCGCTTTGCGGCCCTATCGCGACACAAGGCCGCTCCTACAGGTACAGCGCAAGCCCCAAATCTTGCGCTGTACCTGTAGGAGCGGCCTTGTGTCGCGATAGGGGCGCGAAGCGCCCCCCGGCGTACTTGCGAACCTTACTGCCGAACCAGGCGCTTGTTGTCCGGGCTGATCGCCCTCGTGCTGCGGTAAGGGTTGATATCCAGCCCACCCCGGCGCACATAGCGCGCATACACCGTCAAATGCTCCGGCTGCAGCAGGTTCTTCAAGTCCAGGTAGATCCGTTCCACACACTGCTCGTGGAAATCGGCATGCTGGCGGAAGCTGATCAGGTAGGTCAGCAGGCTGGCATGGTCCAGCGCCCTGCCCTTGTACTCGACCACCACGCTGCCCCAGTCCGGCTGGCCGGTGACCGGGCAGTTGGACTTCAGCAGGTGACTGTGCAGGGTTTCTTCCACCTGCCGCTCCGGGTTGCAGTGCAGCAGCTCTGGCTGTGGTTGTTCGTAGTTGCTGATGGCAACGTCCAGCGCATCGATGCACTGCCCCGGCAACGCCACCACGCCTTGGGCCTCGACCTCGGCCAGGATGCGCACTTTCACGCCCACCGGCTTGCCGGCGGCGGCGGACAGGTCTTTCTCCAGGCACGCCTGCAGCTCGCCAAGCGAGGCGAACACCGTCTGGTTCAACGAGTTCAGATACAGCTTGAACGACTTGGACTCGATGATGTTCGGCGAATCGGCGGGGATAGCGAACTCGCCGATCGCCACCACCGGCTTGCCCGAAGGCAGCAGCCAGCTCAGCTCGAAGCAGTTCCAGTAATCCACACCCTGCCACGGCAAGGTCTGGGCGGTAACGCCCAGCTCGGCCCACTTGGCGGTACGCGGGATCGGGAACAGCAGCTCCGGGGAATAGGTGGCAATGTATTCGCTGGATTTGCCCAGCGGGGAATGTTCGGCAGCGGGATGCATGGAAACTGACCTGAAGGTTCGAAATTGCCCCTAGTCTACCGGTTTTGCACCCCACCTTGGAGCGCAAGTCAGCGGTATTACATCTTCGTCAGTTTGGGGCGAGCGGGTGCATCGTCACGTATCATCTCAGCATCACCCGGTCCCTGTAGGAGCGGGTTCACCCGCGAACACCGGCAAAGCCGGTGCCATGCACCGTGTTGAATTCTTCGCGGGTAAACCCGCTCCCACAGGGTTTTGTGCCGTTTGCTGGAGTCAATTCACCCAATGAAACTGCTGATCGTCGAAGACCAGGCCCGGACCGGCCAGTACCTGAGCCAGGGCCTGAACGAGGCCGGCTTCGCCACCGAACTGGCCACCGACGGCGAGACCGGCCAGTTCCTCGCCCTGACCGGTGACCACGACCTGCTGATTCTCGACGTGATGCTGCCCGGCCGTGACGGCTGGCAGATCCTCCAGGCCGTGCGCCAGGCCGGCCTGGACACCCCGGTGCTGTTTCTCACCGCCCGCGATGCCGTGGAGGACCGGGTGCACGGCCTGGAGCTGGGCGCCGATGATTACCTGGTCAAGCCGTTTGCCTTCTCCGAACTGCTGGCGCGGGTGCGCAGCCTGCTGCGCCGGGGCACCAGCCCCAGCCAGGACACCACCCTGGGGCTGGCCGACCTGCGCCTGGACCTGATCCGCCGCCGCGCCGAGCGCGCCGGCCAGCGCATCGACCTGACCGCCAAGGAGTTCGCCCTGCTTGAACTGCTGCTGCGCCGCCAGGGCGAGGTGCTGCCCAAATCGCTGATCGCCTCGCAGGTGTGGGACATGAATTTCGACAGCGATACCAATGTGATCGAAGTGGCGATCCGCCGCCTGCGCCTGAAGATCGACGACCCGCACCCCAACAAGCTGATCCATACCGTACGCGGCATGGGCTATGTACTCGAAGAGCGCGCGGAGTGATGCGCCAGGTCTCCCTCGGCAGCCGCCTGGCCCTGCTGTTCGCCGCCTGCACCGCCGCTGTCTCGCTCGGCGCGGGCCTGATATTCAGCCGGGCCAGCGAGCAGCACTTCGTGGAACTGGACCAGCAGCTGCTGGACTCGCGCCTGTCGCTGTTCCGCACCCAGCTGGCCGGCATCTCCACCCCGGCCGAGCTGCAGGCGCGCCTGCCCGCCTTGCGCGATGAACTGGGCCACCAGGCCGACCTGGCCCTGCGCATCAACGGCAGCGACGGCGCCACCTGGTTCGAAAGCCGCACAGGCCTGCCCCGGACACCGCTGCCCGACGGGCTGGCAACCCTGCATGCGCAAGGCACCGACTACCGCAGCCTGGCCGTGCACCTGGCGCAAGGCGCCCCGCAGTCGCCACAACTGACCCTGTACCTCGACATCACCCATCACCAGCACTTCCTGCAGGGCATGCAACGGCTGATCTGGCTGACGGTGGGCCTGTCGGCGCTGGCCACGGCGCTGCTCGGTGCCTGGGCTGCACGCCGCGGGTTGCGCCCATTGCGGCAGATGGGCCAGGTGGCTGCCAGCGTGTCGGCGCGCTCGCTCACCACCCGCCTGCCGGTGGCACAGATGCCCGAAGAGCTGGCCGAGCTGGCGACGGCCATGAACGCCATGCTGCAGCGCCTGGACGATGCCTTCCAGCGCCTGTCGGCATTCTCTGCCGACATCGCCCACGAGCTGCGCACGCCGCTGTCCAACCTGCTGACCCACACCCAGGTCACCCTCACCCGCCCGCGCAGCCTCGAAGAGTACCGCGAAGCCCTGCACGGCAACCTCGAGGAACTGCAATGGATGGCGCAGATGATCAACGACATGCTGTTCCTGGCCAAGGCCGACCATGGCCTGCTGGTGCCGGGGCAAGCACCGCTGGTGCTGCATGAGGAGGTGGATGCGCTGCTGGAGTACTACGCGCCGCTGGCAGAGGACAGCGGCGTGCAGATGCTGCGCGAGGGTGAGGCGCTGCTGCAGGGCGACCGGCATATGCTGCGCCGGGCGCTGTCCAACTTGCTGGACAATGCCTTGCGCTTTACCCCGTCGGGTGGGCAGATAAAGGTGACATTGGGGCCAGGGCCGAGGGTTGGCGTGGCCAATACCGGGGCGGCTATCGAGCCGGCAGTGTTACCACGGTTGTTCGACCGCTTCTACCGGGTGGACCCGGCGCGGCGGGAAGGCAGTAGCGAGCATGCCGGGTTGGGGTTGGCGATTACCCGGTCGATCGTGCAGGCCCATGGTGGGCGCATCAGGGCGGAGTGTGCGGACGGGTGGACGCGATTCGTGATCGATTTCACTGAAGACCAGTGACATCGGGGCTGCTTTGCAGCCCATCGCCGGCAAGCCAGCTCCCACAGGTACAGCGCAGGTCTTGAGCTTGATGCAATCCTGTGGGGGCGACCGTCTTGTACTGCCTGTACTGGCCTCATCGCTGGCAAGCCAGGCTCCTACAGGGACTGCGCAGGGCTTGAGGCCGATGCGGTCGGGGTGGGAGCTGGCTTGCCGGCGATGAGGCCCTCAACAGTCACTCAAACTGCCAGGCCAATCGCCGGCTGCACCTGCGATGCCCGATAAGCCGGGTAAATGGTCGCCAGGAAGCTCATCACCAACCCGGCAGTGCAGATGATCGCCACATCGCCCCACTGCAACTGCGACGGCAAGCTGCTGACGAAGTACACATCCGAAGTAAAGATGTGCTGCCCGCTCACCCGCTCCAGCCAACCGACGATCTGGCTGACGTTGAACGCCGCAACCACCCCAAGCACGCCACCGATCAGCGTCCCGACAATACCGATCAGGCTGCCCTGGACCATGAACGTGCCCATGATCTGCGCCGGCGTGGCGCCCAGGGTGCGCAGGATGGCGATGTCCGGCCCCTTGTCGTTCACCACCATCACCAGGGTGGCGATGATGTTGAACGCCGCGACCGCGATGATCATCAGCAACAGCAGGCCGATCATGGTCTTTTCCATCTTCATGGCACTGAACAGGCTGCCCTGGGTATGCGACCAGTCATCGGCACGGTAGGCATCGCCCAGCCCGGCAGCGATGGCCTTGGACACCTGCGGCGCGGCATACAGGTCGTGCAGTTTCAGGCGCACGCCCTGCACCTGGCCCGGCGCCCAGCGCTGCATGGCGCCGGCATCGTCGACGTGAATGTAAGCCTGCGAGCCGTCCAGCTCGGCGCCGACCTTGAAGATACCGACCACGGTCAGGCGCTGCATGCGCGGGGTGATACCGCCCGGCTCCTTGCTGATTTCCGGCACGATCAGGGTCAGTTTGTCGCCGGTATTCAAACGGAAGCGCCGCGCAGTCAGCTCACCGATGACCACGCCGAACTCTCCCGGCTGCAGGTCCTGCAGGCGGCCCTGGACGATATGCTGGCCGACGATCGAGACCTTGCCCTCTTCGGCCGGGTCGATACCGCCGACCTGGATCGGCTGCATCGCGCCCTTGTACGACAGCATGCCTTCCATTTCGGTAATCGGCGCTGCCGCCATCACCGCCGGGTCGCGCATGGCCGCGTCGGCCACCTTGTGCCAGTCGTCCAGTGGCTGCACGCCGAGGATGGCGGCATGCGGCACCAGGCCGAGGATGCGCGAACTCATTTCGCGCTGGAAACCGTTCATCACCGACAGCACCACGATCATCGCCAGCACGCCCAGCGACAGGCCGATCATCGAGGTCATCGAGATGAACGAGATGAAGTGGTTGCGGCGCTTGGCTCGGGTGTAGCGCGCGCCGATGAAGATGGGCAAGGGTCTGAACATGTACGGAAACACCCAATGAAAACAGGAAAACGGGGCGGCACCGGCCACCCCGTGCAGTCGATCAGATCGCCACCAGGTGGCCGTCGTCGAGCTTCAATACACGGTCCATCTGGCGCGCCAGGTTGAGGTCGTGGGTGACCACCAGGAACGCCGTGCGCGACGCGCTGGACAGTTCCTGCATCAACTCCTGGATGCCCTGGGCGGTGTGGTGGTCGAGGTTGCCGGTCGGCTCGTCGAGCATTACCAGGCCGGGGCGGTTGACCAGTGCGCGGGCAATCGCTACCCGCTGGCGCTCACCACCGGACAACTCGGCCGGCTTGTGGTTGAAGCGGTGGGCCAGGCCAACACGCTTGAGCAGCGCCTCGGCACGCTCACGGGCCTCGGGGATCGGCGTGCGGCCGATCAGCAACGGCATGCACACGTTTTCGATGGCAGTGAATTCCGGCAGCAAGTGGTGGAACTGGTAGACAAAGCCCAGCTCGCGGTTGCGCAACAGGCCACGGGCACGCTCGCCCAGTGCCGACAGCTCCTCGCCGGCCAGCCAGACGCTGCCCTGGGTCGGCCGGTCGAGGCCGCCCAACAGGTTGAGCAAGGTACTCTTGCCCGAGCCGGAGCTACCTACGATGGCTACCCGCTCACCGGCGTGCAGCTCGAGGTTGAGCCCGGACAGCACCTGCACCGACTCCGGGCCCTCGTCGTAGGACTTGCCCAGGTTGCGGCAACTCAGAACGGCTTTATCACTCATGCGCGACTCACTCATAACGTAGCGCCTCTGCAGGCTGGGTGCGGGCCGCACGCCAGGCCGGGTACAGGGTGGCGAAGAAACTCAGGACCAGCGCCGCACCACAGACCATGTATACGTCCTGGGCCTGGATCTGCGACGGCAGGTAATCGATGAAGTACACGTCGGCGTTGAGGAACTTGTGCCCGATCAGTTTCTCGATGCCGGCGATCACCGCGCTCACGTTCAGCGCGGCGACGATCCCGACCACGGCGCCGATCAGGGTACCGATCACCCCGATCACCGTGCCCTGGACCATGAAGATGAGCATGATCTGCCCAGGCGTCGCGCCCAAGGTACGCAGAATGGCGATGTCGCCACGCTTGTCGTTGACCACCATCACCAGGGTGGAAATGATGTTGAACGCCGCCACCGCCACGATCAGCAGCAACAGCAGGCCGATCATGGCCTTTTCCATACGGATCGCCTGGTACAGGTTGCCGTGGGTGCGGGTCCAGTCACGGCTGTAGAACTCCTGGTCACCCAGGCGCTGGGCGATGTCCCAGGCCACCCGCGGCGCCTGGAACAGGTCGTCGAACTTCAGGCGCAGGCCCTGGACCTGGTCAGGCTTCCAGCGGTGCAGCCGGGACAGGTCGCTGATGTTGGTCAGGCCCAGGTAGCCGTCGATTTCGCCCGCGCCCACGTGGAAGGTACCGACCACGGTGAAGCGCTTCATGCGCGGGAACATGCCGGCCGGGGTCACGCTGACCTCGGGGGCGACGAAGGTGAGCTTGTCGCCGATGCCCACGCCCAGCTTGGCCGCGGCCTTGTCGCCGATCATGATGCCCCACTCGCCCGGCGCCAGCTGGTCCAGGCGGCCTTGCAGGACGAACTTGTCGATGATCGACACTTCGCGCTCGCGGGCCGGGTCGATGCCGTTGAGCAGCACCTTCTGCACCTTGCCTTCGTGGGTCAGCAGGCCCTGCATCTGGGTGAAGGGCGCAACCGCCACCACCTGCGGATTCTGCTTTACTTGTTGGGCAAGGGCCGGCCAGTCGGCAATGGGCTGGCCGCTCTCCAGCGTGGCATGGGGGATCATGCCCAACACGCGGGTACGCATCTCGTGGTCGAAACCGTTCATGACCGAGAGCACCACGATCATCACAACCACACCCAGGGCGAGGCCGATCATCGAGGTCAGGGAAATGAACGAGACGAAGTGATTGCGACGTTTGGCACGGGTATAACGCGTGCCGATGAATGCGAAAAGAGGTCTGAACATGTCGGGGCTTGTTCGGATGAAAGGGAACGTCCTTGTGGCGAGGCGCCTACGGCGGCTTTACACTCGGACCACCGCCGCTACCTTGGGTTCGCCATGACGACATTAGACGAAGAAGATCGCCGCGAATACTACCGCATCGAAGATCGGATCGCACTTCAAATCAGCCCCCTCAGCGCGGCCGAAGCCCTTGACCCAGATGTGTTGCAAGATGATTCGCCTCTGTTCAACCTGCTCAGCGAGCTGCACCTGTCCGACTTCGAGTCGCAGCACCTGCTGCGCCAGCTGAGCGAGAAGGACCGCACCCTCGCCGCTTTCCTGCGCGCACAGAACAAACGCCTCGACCTGCTTAGCGCAGTAGTTGCCCAGACCCTGCTCGGCGAAGTTGGCCAGCCCCAGCCGGTGGTCATTTCCGAGGGCGGCATCGAGTTCGCACAAGCCACAGCGGTTGCCCCCGGCACCCGGGTGAAGGTGAAGATGGTGCTGATGCCGCGCGCCCACGGCCTGCTGCTGCGCGGCAAGGTCACCCATTGCGACCCGCGCCCGGAGGGCGGCTTCGAGGTCGGCACCGAATTCACCGACATGACCGACGCCCAACGGCAATTGCTGGCCCGCTACATCCTGCAACGCCAGCAGCAGCAACGGCGCCAGCAGCTGGAACAGAACGACCCCGCCTCCTGAGCCCATTTTTCTCTGATTTGAAGGAACGAACGTGACCCTGATCTACGGCCACCGCGGCGCCAAGGGCGAAGCGCCCGAGAACACCCTGAAGAGCTTCCAGCAATGCCTCGCCCATGGCGTGACCCGCTGCGAGCTGGACCTGCACCTGTCGGCCGACAACGAGCTGATGGTGATCCATGACCCCACCCTCAAGCGCACCACCGGCAAACGCGGCAAGGTGGTCGAGCACCCGGCCGCCGAGCTGGTCAAGATCGATGCCCGCAAAGGCGGCCCGGGCCACGTCCAGCCCTGCCCGATCCCGAAACTGGAAGAACTGTTCGAGAAATGCCCGTTCGAGCACTGGCAGCTGGAGGTGAAAAGCGCCTCGCGCACCCGTGCCGCCACCACCGTGCTGGCAATCCGCGAACTGGCCCAGCAGTACGGCCTGCTGGACAAGGTGACCATCACCTCCAGCTCACGCGAAGTGCTGGGTGCCGCCCTGGAGCTGGTGCCGGACGTCAAGCGCGGGCTGGTGGCCGAATACGCCTGGCTCGACCCGCTGAAGGTGGCACAGAACTACGGCTGCGAGCTGCTGGCATTGAACTGGACACTGTGCACCCCCGAGCGCCTGCTCAAAGCCCAGGGCCAGGGTTTGCACGTGTCGGTGTGGACGGTCAACGAACCGGCACTGATGCGCCGGCTCGCTGATTTTGGCGTGGACAGCCTGATTACAGACTTTCCCGGTTTGGCCAAGACCACCCTCGGGCAGGGTTGAAATCGGTCTCTCCGACCGGCTCAGGCCACCGGTCGGAGCCGCTCAAAAAAGCCGGTTCAGGCCGTCGTAGGCAGCTACCCGATAGGCTTCGGCCATGGTCGGGTAGTTGAACGTGGTGTTGACGAAGTACTTCAGGTTGTTCTGCTCACCCGGCTGGTTCATGATCGCCTGGCCGATGTGGACGATCTCCGAAGCCTGGTAGCCGAAGCAGTGCACGCCAAGGATTTCCAGGGTTTCGCGGTGGAACAGGATCTTCAGCATGCCCTGCGGCTCACCGGCGATCTGCGCGCGCGCCATGCCCTTGAAGAAGGCCTTGCCCACTTCGTACGGCACCTTGGCCTGGGTCAGTTCCTGTTCGTTGCGGCCGATCGAGCTGATCTCCGGAATGGTGTAGATGCCGGTCGGCACGTCGTTGACGAAGCGCCAGCTGCCATTATCCACGATGCTGCCAGCGGCAGAGCGGCCCTGGTCATGAGCGGCACTGGCCAGGCTCGGCCAGCCAATCACGTCGCCGGCACCGTAGATGTTCGGCACGCTGGTGCGGTAGGCCTCGTCGACCTCGATCTGGCCGCGGCTGTTGACCTTGATACCGATGTTTTCCAGGCCCAGCTTGTCGGTGTTGCCGGTACGGCCGTTGCACCACAGCAAGGCGTCGGCCTTGATCTTCTTGCCCGACTTCAGGTGCAGGATCACCCCGTTGTCCAGGCCTTCGACGCGCTCATACTCTTCGTTGTGGCGCACGGTGATGTTGTTGTTGCTGAAGTGGTAGCTCAGCGCCTGGGAAATTTCCGAGTCGAGGAAGCTCAGCAACTGGCCACGGTTATCCACCAGCTCTACCAATACACCCAGGCCGCTGAAGATCGAGGCGTATTCGCAACCGATCACGCCGGCACCGTACACGATCAGCTTGCGTGGGGTGTGGCTGAGGCTGAGGATGGTGTCGCTGTCGTAGACGCGCGGGTGGTGGAAGTCGATGTCGGCCGGGCGGTACGGGCGCGAGCCGGTGGCGATGATGATGTGCTTGGCGTTGAGCTTTTCCACCACACCGTTCGGGCAGACCACTTCGACGGTCTGCTCGTCGGCGAAGCTGCCGGTGCCGAAGAACACGTCCACGCGGTTACGGGCGTAGTAGCCGGTGCGCGACGCTACCTGCTTGGCGATGACCTTCTCGGCGCTTTTCAGCACGTCCGGGAACGAGAACCAGCGCGGCTCGCCGATGGCACGGAACATCGGGTTGGTGTTGAACTGCATGATCTGCCGCACCGAGTGACGCAGTGCCTTGGACGGGATGGTGCCCAGGTGGGTGCAGTTGCCCCCGACCTGGCGACGGCTATCGACCATCGCCACCTTGCGCCCTGCTTTGGCGGCGTTCATTGCCGCACCTTCTCCGGCCGGGCCGGAACCCAGCACCACTACGTCGTAGTTGTAGACAGCCATGCGTACTCCTTCAGAACTGGCCCGCAAGCCACGGTCGCTCGCGGGGCGCGATCATGCCGCCGGGGCGTCATGAGAAAATTCGGGTGCAGTCTAATCAAGCGTGAACGCCGCGCACATTAACCCTTGGTCGCGTCGTAGGCCAATTTTGCCCGCACTACATGTGTGAACCATTCCCTGGCGGCGATCATCCCTGCTTGCGCTTTCATTCGCCTTTCACTGCCCGTTCGAATGCGGGCGTAGCTCGGGAGACGAAGCCACCCTCGGCCCGAGTCACCAATACCGCGGCCAGGTCATGCGCCACGGCAAAATCCCAGCCACGTTCCGGGCCCAGGATCAACAGCAGCGTCGAATAGCCGTCGGCCTGCAGCGCCGAGGCATCGAGCACGGTGACCGCGGCCAGGTCGTGCTGCACCGGGCGCCCGAGGCGGGCATCGAAGGTGTGCGAATAGCGCCGGCCATTCTCCTCGAAATAGTGCCGATAGTCACCCGAGGTTGATACTGAAAGGCCATTGACCGGGATGATCTGGCGGGCTATCTGGCGATCTTCGCGTGGCAGCTCCAGGGCGATGCGCCATGGGCTGCCATCGGGCTTGCGGCCGGCGGCCTTGAGCTCGCCGGTGGCTTCGGCGACAAAGTTGGCCACGCCCATGGCCTGCAGGCGCGCGGCGATCAGGTCGACGGCATGGCCGGCGGCGATGCTGTTGAAGTCGAGCTTCACCGGGGCGTCCTTGCACAGGGCCTGGCCGTCGATGTGCAGATGCCGGTAGCCCACGCGCTGGCGCACCTGGGCCAGGGCCGACGGGTCGGGCACCTGTTCGTGACGGGCCTGGGGGCCGAACCCCCACAGGTCGAGCAAGGGTTCGACGGTAAGGTCGAAGGCGCCGCCGCTCTGCTCGGCCAGGTGCTGACCAAGGCTGACCAGTTCGAGCATGTCGGGCGGCAGTACCTGGCACTGGTTGGCGGGCAACTGGTTGAAACGGCTGATGGTGGAGTCGCCGCGGTAGGTCGAGTAGTGCTGGTCGATGCCGTGCAGGATGGTTTCGACTGCCGCCTGCACCTGAACCGGCGCCGGGCCGCCGGGTTCGCGCACGTACTGGATGCTGTAGCTGCTGCCCATGGTCGGGCCACCCAGGCGCTCCAGGGTGGGGCCCTGGTTGCAGGCGGTGAGCAGCATCAGCAAGAAACAAAGAAATGCGCGCAATATCGAGATCTCGAATGTCTGTACTGGCCCTTTCGCGGGCACGCCCGCTCCCACAGGTACCCCACTGCCCTCCAGCCCTGTGATATCCCTGTGGGAGCGGGCGTGCCCGCGAAAGGGCCAGTACAGACACAGTAAATGCCCGATCGGTTTATCAGGCGAAAAAAAACGGGAACCCGAAGGTTCCCGTTTTTTCATTGCCTTACAAGCGTATCAGTGCGGAAACGCTGGCGGGTTCACACCGGCCATCTCTTCCATCACACGAACCACCTGGCAGCTGTAACCGAATTCGTTGTCGTACCAGACGTACAGAACAACGCGGTTGTCATTGCAGATGGTCGCTTCGGCGTCAACCACACCGGCGTGGCGCGAACCGACGAAGTCGGTCGAAACCACTTCCTGCGAGCTGACGTAATCGATCTGCTTGTGCAGTTCCGAGTGCATGGCGGTCTGGCGCAGGTACTCGTTGATCTCGTCGCGGCTGGTGGCCTTCTCGAGGTTCAGGTTGAGGATGGCCATCGAAACGTTCGGCGTCGGTACGCGAATGGCGTTGCCGGTCAGCTTGCCCTTCAGCACTGGCAGTGCCTTGGCGGCAGCAGTGGCGGCGCCGGTTTCGGTGATGACCATGTTCAGCGGCGCGGCGCGGCCGCGGCGGCTGCCCTTGTGGAAGTTGTCGATCAGGTTCTGGTCGTTGGTGAACGAGTGAACGGTTTCGACGTGGCCGTTGACGATGCCGTACTGGTCGTTGATGGCCTTGAGCACCGGCACGATGGCGTTGGTGGTGCAGGAAGCGGCCGAGATGATCTTGTCATCGGCAGCGATGTCGCCGTGGTTGATGCCGTGCACGATGTTCTTCAGCGCGCCCTTGCCAGGTGCGGTGAGGATCACGCGGGCAGCGCCCGGGCAGGCCAGGTGCTGGCCCAGGCCGTCGGCATCACGCCATACGCCGGTGTTGTCGACGATCAGCGCGTTTTCGATGCCGTACTGGGTGTAGTCGACTTCGCTCGGGCTCTTGGCGTAGATAACCTGGATCAGGTTGCCGTTGGCGGTGATGGTGTTGTTGGCTTCGTCGATGGTGATGGTGCCATCGAACGGGCCGTGCACCGAGTCACGGCGCAGCAGGCTGGCACGCTTGACCAGGTCGTTCTCGGCGCCCTTGCGCACGACGATGGCGCGCAGGCGCAGGCCGTCGCCACCACCGGTCTTCTCGATCAGGATGCGCGCCAGCAGGCGGCCGATGCGACCGAAACCGTACAGCACAACGTCGGTGCCCTTGCGCGCCGAAGCGTTCTGCTGGCCAACTACCGCGGCCAGTTCTTCACGGACGAACTGCTCGGCAGTGCGGCCATTGCCTTCCTGCTTGAACTTGTTGGCCAGCTTGCCCAGGTCGACCGAAGCGGCGCCCAGTTTCAGCTCGCTCATGGCCTTGAGCAGGGGGAATGTCTCGTGGACGGACAGTTCGGTTTCGTCGGCTTGACGATGACGCGCAAAGCGGTGCGCCTTGAGGATCGAGATAACCGAACGGTTGATCAGGCTACGGCCATAAATCGAGCTCACCACGTTGTTGTTGCGGTAGAGCTGACCGATAAGCGGGATCATCGCTTCAGCCAGGGCTTCACGATCGATCCACTCACCAAGACACTGGTCGGGCTTCTGAGTCACGGGAACCTTCCACATGTAGGGACAGAAAAAAGGGGCTACATTATGACGCCCCAACGCGTTACGGGCAATGAGCGCCTGTCGCGGCCACGCAAGCCAGCGTTCACGCCCTTTCGAACCTGACAGCCGGCACCGTCACCGGTACAATCGATCTCTTTGCCGCAACGCTTGGAGTGCAATCTCCCGTGTCAGTTCTGCGCCTACCGCAAATGTCGGCCACGGCCGGCAAACAAACCTGGGGCAATCTACCCGGTGCCGCCCTCAGCCTGGCCATCGCCGAGGCCGCCAGCAGCGCGGGCCGCTTCACTTTGCTGCTGACAGCCGACAGCCAGGCTGCCGATCGTCTGGAACAGGAACTTCGCTTCTTTGCCCCGGACCTGCCGGTGCTGCCGTTCCCCGATTGGGAAACCCTGCCCTACGACCTGTTCTCGCCGCACCAGGACATCATTTCCCAGCGCATCGCCAGCCTCTACCGCCTGCCCGAGCTGAGCCACGGCATCCTCGTGGTGCCGGTCACCACCGCCCTGCACCGCCTGGCGCCGACCCGCTTCCTGCTGGGCAGCAGCCTGGTGCTGGACGTGGGCCAGACCATCGATGTGGAGCAGATGCGCCTGCGCCTGGAGGCCAGTGGCTATCGCTGCGTCGACACCGTCTACGAGCATGGCGAGTTCGCCGTGCGCGGCGCGTTGATCGACCTGTTCCCGATGGGTAGCAAGCTGCCCTACCGTATCGACCTGTTCGATGACGAGATCGAGACGCTGCGCACCTTCGACCCCGAGACCCAGCGCTCGATCGACAAGGTGGATTCGGTGCGCCTGCTGCCGGCGCGCGAGTTCCCGATGCAGAAAGAGGAAGTGACCCGCTTCAAGGCGCGCTTCCGCGAACGCTTCGATGTCGATTTCCGCCGCAGCGCGATCTTCCAGGACCTGGCCAGCGGTATCATCCCCGCCGGCATCGAGTACTACCTGCCGCTGTTCTTCGAAGAAACCTCGACCCTGTTCGACTACCTGCCGGCCGACACCCAGGTGTTCTCGCTGCCCGGCGTGGAACAGGCCGCCGAACACTTCTGGAACGACGTGCGCGGGCGTTATGAAGACCGCCGTGGCGACCTGAGCCGGCCGCTGCTGCCGCCGGCCGAGCTGTTCCTGCCGGTGGAAGACTGCTTTGCCCGGCTCAAGCAATGGCCACGGGTAGTGGTCAGCACCGAAGACCTCGACCCGGGCGTGGGTCGCGAGCGCTTCCCGGCACGCGCCCTGCCCAACCTGGCAATCGAAGCCAAGGCCAACCAGCCCCTGGCCGAACTGGCCAACTTCCTCGACCAGTTCCCCGGCCGGGTGTTGTTCACCGCCGAATCGGCGGGCCGCCGCGAAGTGCTGCTGGAGCTGCTCGAGCGGCTGAAACTGCGCCCGCATACCGTCGACGGCTGGGCCGACTTCATCACCGGCAGCGAACGCCTGGCAATCACCATCGCCCCACTGGACGAAGGCCTGCTGCTGGACGACCCAGGCCTGGCCCTGATCGCCGAAAGCCCGCTGTTCGGCCAGCGAGTCATGCAGCGCCGGCGCCGCGACAAGCGTGGCGAAACCGCCAACGACGCGGTGATCAAGAACCTGACCGAGCTGCGCGAAGGCGCGCCGGTGGTGCACATCGACCATGGCGTGGGCCGCTACCTGGGCCTGGCCACCCTGGAAATCGACGGCCAGGCCGCCGAATTCCTCACCCTGGAATACGCCGAGGGCGCCAAGCTGTACGTGCCGGTGGCCAACCTGCATCTGATCGCTCGCTACACCGGGAGCGACGATGCCCTGGCACCGCTGCACCGGCTGGGCTCGGAGGCCTGGCAGAAGGCCAAGCGCAAGGCCGCCGAACAAGTGCGCGACGTCGCCGCCGAACTGCTCGATATCTATGCCCGCCGCGCCGCGCGCAAAGGCTATGCATTTGCCGACCCGTCCGCCGACTACGCCACCTTCAGCGCCGGCTTCCCGTTCGAGGAAACCCCGGATCAGCAGGCTGCCATCGAAGCCGTGCGTGCCGACATGCTGGCGCCCAAGCCGATGGACCGCCTGGTGTGCGGCGACGTCGGCTTCGGCAAGACCGAAGTGGCCATGCGCGCAGCGTTCATCGCCGTACACAGCGGCCGCCAGGTGGCCGTGCTGGTGCCCACCACCCTGCTCGCCCAGCAGCACTACAACAGCTTCCGCGACCGCTTTGCCGACTGGCCGGTGACCGTGGAGGTGATGAGCCGCTTCAAGTCGGCCAAGGAAGTGGCCAACGCCGCCGCCGATCTGGCCGAAGGCAAGATCGACATCCTCATCGGCACCCACAAGCTGCTGCAGGACGATGTACGCTTCAAGGACCTGGGCCTGGCCATCATCGACGAAGAGCACCGCTTTGGCGTGCGCCAGAAGGAACAGCTCAAGGCCCTGCGCAGCGAAGTGGACATCCTCACCCTCACCGCCACGCCGATCCCGCGTACGCTGAACATGGCGGTGGCGGGCATGCGCGACCTGTCGATCATCGCCACGCCGCCAGCGCGCCGCCTGTCGGTACGCACCTTCGTCATGGAGCAGAACAAGAGCACGGTCAAGGAGGCGCTGCTGCGCGAGCTGCTGCGCGGTGGCCAGGTGTACTACCTGCACAACGATGTGAAAACCATCGAGAAATGCGCCGCCGACCTTGCCGAACTGGTGCCAGAGGCGCGCATCGGTATCGGCCACGGGCAGATGCGCGAGCGCGAGCTGGAACAGGTGATGAGCGATTTCTACCACAAGCGCTTCAACGTGCTGGTGGCCTCGACCATCATCGAAACCGGCATCGACGTGCCCAGCGCCAACACGATCGTCATCGAGCGCGCCGACAAGTTCGGCCTGGCCCAGCTGCACCAGCTGCGCGGCCGTGTTGGCCGAAGCCACCACCAGGCCTACGCCTACCTGCTGACGCCAACCCGGCAGAAGGTCAGCGCCGACGCCGAAAAACGCCTGGAGGCGATCGCCAACACCCAGGACCTCGGTGCCGGCTTCGTGCTGGCCACCAACGACCTGGAGATTCGCGGAGCCGGCGAGCTGCTGGGCGAAGGCCAGAGCGGGCAGATCCAGGCGGTGGGCTTTACCTTGTACATGGAAATGCTCGAACGCGCGGTCAAGGCGATCCGCAAGGGTACCCAGCCCAACCTTGAGCAGCCGCTGGGTGGTGGTCCGGAAATCAACCTGCGCCTGCCGGCACTGATCCCCGAGGACTACCTGCCCGACGTGCATGCACGGCTGATCCTGTACAAGCGCATTGCCTCGGCCGCCGATGAAGAAGGCCTCAAGGACCTGCAGGTGGAAATGATCGACCGCTTCGGCCTGCTGCCCGAGCCGACCAAGAACCTGATGCGCCTGACCTCGCTCAAGCTGCACGCGGAAAAGCTCGGCATCAAGAAAGTCGACGCCGGCCCCAACGGCGGCAAGATCGAGTTCGAGGCCGAGACCCCGGTCGACCCGCTGACCCTGATCAAGCTGATTCAGGGCCAGCCCAAACGCTACAAGTTCGAAGGCGCCACCCAGTTCCGTTTCCTGGTGCCCATGGAGCGCCCCGACGAACGTTTCAATACCCTGGAGGCGCTGTTCGAGCGCCTGACCCCACAGCCTGCCTAAGGAAGACCCATGCGTGCCATCCGTTGCCTGACCCTGCTGCTGGCGCTGTTCGCCCCGGCCGCCTTCGCCGAAGGCCTGTATCAGGTAGAAATGATCCTGGTGCGGCAGAACAGCGTGCCCGCCTTCACCAGCCCGTTTGCCCCCGAAGACTGGAGCGCCGGCGCTCCGCGCCTGGAGAAGGACGCCGAGCGTCGCCTGGCGCTGGAAGACGAAGCCACCCGCCTGGAAGCCACCGCCGACTACACCGTGTTGATGCACAAGGCCTGGCAGCAGCAAGTGGGCAGCGAGCCCAGCCGCATCGCCTTGGGTGAAGGCGCCGAGCAGTTCGGCCACTTCCCCATCGAAGGCAACCTGAGCATCGCCGAGGGCCGTTTCATCGCGGTCGAGGCCAATTTCTGGGTCAACCAGCTGGACGGTAACGGCAGCGTGCTGCAAAGCGAGCAGTTCAAGCAGAGCAACAGCAACGTCAAGGGCGGCCAGCTGACCTTCCTCGATGGCGGGCACCTGGCGGTGCTGCTGAAGGTGACACCACCAGGTACGCCTAAAATGCCGGTAATGGACCCGGAGATGATGGAGCAGTGATGCAATGAGCCGTGACGCTCTCCAGTTGCTGCGCGAGTACCCGAACTGGACCCAGTCGTTCACCGGCCCGGTCCTGCAACGCGGCGAGCGTTACGCCCGGGAAGACCGGGTAGAGATCGAAAGCTGCACCGGCACGCTCGTCGAAGCCAGCTGTCGTGGCAGTGAGGGCAGCCCTTATCGGCAGAGGATCACCCTCACCGCCCTGGCTGGCCGCTGTCATGTACGCGGCCAGTGCAGTTGCCCCGTGGGGCACAACTGCAAGCATTGCGCCGCCGCGCTGTTCGTCCTGAGCGAACAGCAGGCAACGGTGAAAAGTGACGGTGACGCACTGCCGGCCAACCTGCAGCGCTGGCTGAAAGGTCTCGAACAGCCTGCGCAGGAGCCTGCCGAAAACCAAGACAAACGCGGGCGCATGGTTTGCTACCAACTCGTGCTGACCGACGAGCCAGGCTGCGCGCTGCGGATACGCAAAGGCACACGCGAAGACCAGGGGCTGCGCTATAGCCGTGTGCAGTCACTCTACGATTTCCTTTACGAACCTCCGCGCTTCGTCAAGGAAGACGATATCCGCATCTTGCGCCTGCTTTCGGCGCTCAATCAGGCCGGCAGCCAGGACCGCGGCTACCAGCTCAAAGGCCGGGAAGGCGGCGAACTGTTCCAGCGCGCGCTGGATACCGGCCGCATGCTCTGTAACGAAAACAAGCCCCTGCTGCGCGAAGGCCCTACGCTTGCGGCCGAGTTCCGCTGGGTGCGGCTGGACAATGGTCACTATCGGGGCATCTGGTACCACGGTGAAACGCCGCTGAACTGCGTGATTGCGCTGCTGCCACTTTACTATTTCGATTTCACCGGCAGCGTGGTGGGTAAACTCGAGCACAGCCTCGATCCGCATATCGCCCTGCAACTGACCATCGCTCCTGACGTTCCGGAACACCTTGTCGTGCCCCTCAGCCACAAGCTCAACGCCTTGAACCACCAACTCCCTACCCCAACCACGCTGGACGAACAACTCATTGACGACCTGCAGCCCAGGCCGCACCTGGCCCTGGGCAGTCTCGAATTCAGCGCCTACATGCCCAAGACCGGCCGCATGCAACGGCAGATGCAACACCGTGCCGCGCTGGCATTCGACTACGACGGCCTGCGCGCCAGCGGCAGCGACGACAAGCCGCTGACCCGCCTGGTCGGCGATACCTGCCAGCGCATCCGCCGCCAGCCCCAGGCCGAACAGGCGCTGCGCAAGGTGCTGCGCGACCTCGGTTTCAAGGCCGCCACCCGGCAGAGCAAGGCCCTGCCTGACAGTGCCGGCGAGATGCTCCAGTTGCCCGATGACGAAGCCTGGCTGCGCTTTGCCCGCGAAGGCCTGCCGCGCCTGCGCGAAGCCGGTTGGAACATCGACATCCACCGCGACTTCGCCTTCAACCTGCAGGAAGTGGACGACTGGTACGCCACCATCGACGAAGCGCCCGGCCATGAATGGTTCGACCTGGAGCTGGGCATCGTGGTCGATGGCCAGCGCCACAGCCTGCTGCCGATCGTGCTGCAACTGCTGCGCAGCAACCCGGAGCTGCTGCGCCCCAGCGAACTGGCCCGGCGCAGTGACGACGAGCACCTGCTGATCGACCTCAACCGTGGCCGCCTAGATGCCCCGGCCCTGCGCGTTGCCTTGCCCTATGGCCGCATCAAGGCAGTGATGGGCACCTTGGGCGAACTGTACCTGCACGAAGACGCCGCAGGCCCGTCCCTGCGCCTGGACCGTGCCGATGCCTCACGCCTGAACGACATCGACGGCCTGCCCCTGCATTGGGAGGGTGGCGAGCATGTGCGCGACCTGGGCCGTCGCCTGCGCGATGCCCGTGACTTGCAGGTAGAACCGCCGTCCGGGTTGCAGGCCAGCCTGCGCCCTTACCAGCAACAAGGCCTGAACTGGCTGCAGGCGCTGCGCGAGATGGGCACCGGCGGCATCCTCGGCGACGACATGGGGCTGGGCAAGACCCTGCAGGCCCTGGCACACCTGCTGCTGGAAAAACAGTCCGGGCGCCTGAGCGCACCGGCCCTGGCGGTGATGCCGACCAGCCTGGTGCCCAACTGGCTGGACGAAGCCCAGCGCTTCGCCCCCGGGCTGCGCGTGCTGGCCCTGCAAGGCCCGGGGCGCAGCAAGCATTTCGCCAAACTGCACGAATACGACCTGGTCCTGACCACCTATGCCCTGGTGCCACGCGACCTCGAGCACCTGCGCGCCCAGGCCTGGCATGTGCTGGTGCTGGACGAGGCACAGAACATCAAGAGCAGCACCAGCAAGGCCGCCCTCGCGGTTTGCGAGCTGCGGGCCAATCAGCGCGTCTGCCTGACCGGCACGCCAATGGAAAACAACCTGGGCGAGCTGTGGTCGATTTTCCACTTCCTCATGCCTGGCTGGCTGGGTGACCTGAAGCGCTTCAACCAGGACTACCGCACACCGATCGAGCGCCACGGCGACAGCGAGCGCATGGCCCACCTGGCCAGCCGCATCCGCCCGTTCCTGCTGCGCCGCACCAAGGAGCAGGTGGCCACCGAGCTGCCGGCCAAGACCGAGATGGTGCACTGGGTCGAGCTTAGCGATGCCCAGCGCGACACCTACGAAGCCGTGCGGGTGGCCATGGACAAGAAAGTCCGCGATGAAATCGCCCGCAATGGCGCCGCGCGCAGCCAGATCATCATCCTCGACGCCCTGCTCAAGCTGCGCCAGGTATGCTGCGACCTGCGCCTGGTCAAAGGGGTGGAAAGCAAAGGCAACCAGGCCGACAAGGGCAAACTGGGCGCGCTGCTGGAAATGCTCGAAGAGCTGCTGAGCGAAGGGCGCCGGGTACTGTTGTTCTCGCAGTTCACCTCGATGCTGGCGTTGATCGAGCAGGAACTGGAGAAGCGCAAGATTCGCTACAGCCTGCTGACCGGCGACACCCGCGACCGGCGCACGCCGGTGCAGCAGTTCCAGCAGGGTGACAGCGAAGTGTTCCTGATCAGCCTCAAGGCGGGTGGCGTGGGCTTGAACCTGACAGCCGCGGACACGGTGATCCACTTCGACCCCTGGTGGAACCCGGCCAGCGAAAACCAGGCTACCGACCGCGCCTACCGCATTGGCCAGGACAAGCCGGTATTCGTGTTCAAGCTGATCACCCGGGGAACGGTGGAAGAAAAGATCCAGCTGTTGCAGCAGGAGAAGGCCGCGCTTGCGGCGAGCCTGCTGGATGGCGGGCAGGCCGGGCAATGGCGGCTGGGGGATGAAGAGATCGAAGCGCTGTTTGCGCCGCTGCCCGGGAAGCGCGGGCGGTAGCCCAGAATCCTTCGCTGCCTGTACCGGCCTCTTCGCGGGTAAACCCGCTCCCACAGGGAGATCAGTGCCCTCAAGGGCGGTGCCGTACCTGTGGGAGCGGGCGTGCCCGCGAAGGGGCCGGCGCGGTCAATCGACCAACTGCGCCTCTCGCAACGCCCTCAACGCCTCCAGCCACCGCGGCTGCTGGCGATAGTCAGTGCGTGCAAAACTGAAGCCTCGCATCCGAGCAAGGCGCGGCGATGGCTTGACTTTCAAGCGCTGCGCAGCAAGCAGAGCAAGCTCTGCCGAAGCCCGGTCATTACATACCAGGCCCACGTCACATCCCGCACCGAAAGCAGCCTCGACGCGACCAGCAACATCTCCGACCACATGGGCACCGGCCATGGACAGATCATCACTGAAAATCACGCCATCGAAGCCAAGCTCCCCCCTGAGAATGTCCTGAAGCCAGCGCCTCGAAAAACCGGCGGGCTTACTATCGACCTGGGGATAGATCACATGTGCAGGCATCACTGCCGACAGCTGGCGTGCCAATCGGGTAAATGGCACCAGGTCCGTCTTGCGCAGTTCATCCAGGCTGCGATCATCTACGGGAATGGCCACATGCGAATCGGCCTCAGCCCAGCCATGCCCAGGAAAATGCTTGCCGCATGCTGCCATGCCCGCTGCAGTCATGCCCCGGATGAACGCCCCACCCAGCTGAGTGACACGCTCTGGATCACCATCGAAGGCACGTGCACCAATGACTGCACTGCGCCCATGATCCAGATCGAGCACTGGAGCAAAACTCAAATCCAGCCCGATCGCCAGCACCTCGGTTGCCATCAACCAGCCACAATGCCCGGCCAATCGCTCGGCATCATCGCTCTGGGCGATCTGCCGCATGGATGGCAACCTGACGAACCCTTCACGCAAGCGTTGCACCCGCCCACCTTCCTGATCGACCGCAATGATCAGGTCAGGGCGCAAAGCACGTACCGAAGCGCACAGCTCCCGCACCTGACGCGGGTGGGCAATATTACGAGCAAAGATGATCAAACCAGCTACTTCAGGCTGGAGCAATAACCGACGATCCTCAGGCGTCAGCCCTGTGCCTTCGATATCGACCATCAAGGCCCCCTGCATACAAACTGTCATTACAAAATCCTCTAATCGAATATCAGAAACCCATTACGGGCGAAGCGGAGAAATCTCCGCTTTGCCCGAGTCTCTGGAATGCGTGCCGCCTGGTACACCGGGGCACATTTCCCGGTGTACTCACGCAATACGCACATCGAAAACGCAGGATCCTGTCTCGGACCGAGCAGGGTGGAGCCTCGTCAGTCGACCAGTTGAGCGTCCTTCAACGCGGACAATGCCTGCTGCCAACGAGGCTGCTGACGATAGTCAGTCCGCGCAAACCCTTGCCCGCGCATGCCTGCGATGCGTGGCGAAGGTTTTACCTTCATGCGTTGTGCCGCGCTCAATGCCAGCTCCGCCGCCGCCCGATCATTGCAAACCAGCCCCATATCACAACCGGCGCTCAGTGCTGCTTCGATGCGGCTCGCCGCGTCCCCGACAACATGTGCGCCGGCCATCGACAAATCGTCACTGAAAATCACCCCGTCGAAACCCAGCTCGCCACGCAGGATGTCCTGCAACCAGCGCCGTGAGAAGCCAGCCGGCTGGTTGTCGACCTGCGGGTAGATGACATGCGCCGGCATCACTGCCGCCAATTGCCCGCTCAGGCGGGTGAACGGCACCAGGTCGGCCTGGCGCAGCTGTTCGAGGCTGCGCTCATCGGTCGGGATGGCCACATGCGAGTCCGCTTCGGCCCAGCCATGCCCCGGGAAGTGCTTGCCACAAGCCGCCATACCCGCCGCATTCATGCCACGGATGAACGCCCCGGCCAGTTGCGTGGCACGCAGCGGGTCACTCTCGAAGGCGCGGCTGCCCACCACGGCGCTGCGCTGGTGGTCCAGGTCGAGTACCGGGGCAAAGCTGAGGTCCAGGCCAACCGCCAGCACCTCGGTCGCCATCAACCAACCGCACTGCTCGGCCAGGTACTCGGCGTTGTCATTGTCGGCCAGCGCTCGCATGGCCGGCAGGCGCACAAAGCCCTGGCGCAGGCGCTGCACCCGGCCGCCCTCCTGGTCCACCGCCAGGATCAGGTCGGGCCGGATGGCACGGATCGACGCGCACAGTTCACGCACCTGGCGCGGGCTGTCGATGTTGCGGGCAAAAATGATCAGGCCAGCCACTTCAGGTTGGCGTAGCAGGTGACGGTCTTCGGCGGTCAGCCATTTACCGGCGATATCCACCATCAGGGAGCCTTGCAGGCTGACAGTCATGGGTAATCCTTCATTGAAGACTGAGAGAAGCCCACTGGGGGCAGGCGGCCTGCTCGATGCGCACCGGGCAATGGGCCGGCACCTGCTCGAACAGGCTTAGCAAATCGATGTTGCGCAGGCGTATGCATCCATGGGACAGCGCTACGCCCAAGGGTTCCGTATCCGGGGTGCCGTGCAGGTAGATATAACGGCGGAAGGTGTCGACCGCACCCAGGCGGTTGACACCCGGCTCGCAGCCACTAAGCCAGAGGATGCGGGTGAGGATCCAGTCCCGGCCGGGGTATTGCGCATGCAAGGCCGGCGACCACACCTCGCCGGTCCAGCGCCGCCCGACCAATACCGCTTTCAGCGGCAAGCCCGCGCCGATCTTCGCTCGCACCTGGTGCAAGCCACACGGCGTGCAACCCGAGCCGTTGCGCTCGCCGGCGCCGTTGCGCGCCGTTGAAACCGGCAGGCGTACGCGCAGCTGGCCATCGGCAAAACCATAAAGGCGCTGATCGGCGAGGGAAATGTGCAGGAAGTCGAGGTCAGGCATGGGCGCTAGCTTAGCCGAAGCGCCCTGCCCCGCCCAGCCTTCAGGCCTTGGCGGTGGTCGCGCCTGCGCTGGTCTTGGTGCGCGGGCGCAGCTGCGCGGCGGCCATGGCGTCGTCGGTTACACCGCTATCGGCACGCATGCCCGCAGCCAGGAACGGCACCATCAGGCGCATTACCTGCTCGATCGAGGTATTGATGCCGAAATCGGTTTCGGCAATCGCCCGCAGGGCCTTGATACCAGACATGCTGAAGGCGGCGGCGCCAAGCATGAAGTGCACGCGCCAGAACAGCTCCAGCGGCGGAATGCGCGGCGCGGCCTCGTTGACCAGTAGCATGTACCGGCGGAACACCTTGCCGTACATGTCTTCCAGGTAACGCCGCAGGTGGCCCTGGCTCTGGCTGAAGGCCAGACCCAGCAGGCGCATGAAGATCGACAGGTCGTTGTTGCTGCGCGGCTGCACGGCCAAAGCCTGCTCGACCAGCATTTCCAGCAGCTCCTCGAGGCTCGGCTTGTGCTCAGGCTTGGCCTGGCGCCGCTCCAGCTCACGTTCGAGGCTGGCGCAGAACGGCCCGAGGAAGCGCGAAAACACTGCCTGGATCAGGGCCTTCTTGGAGCCGAAGTGATAGTTGACTGCCGCCAGGTTGACCCCGGCCTTGCTGGTAATCAGCCGCAACGAGGTTTCTGCGAACCCCCTTTCCGCGAACAGCTGCTCGGCAGCATCGAGAATGCGTTCAACGGTTTCCGATTGGGCCATGACTACTCCGACTACTCCGCCAGACAAACAGGTGTTTGAAACATACGTTTCAGCCCTGTTTCTGTCAAGGCTCGGTGACCGGTCGGTCGCCATTTAAAAACGCCAGGCGGGTGGCTGCAAGCGCCATTGCTACTGTTTATTGCGGGTTTTGGCTTGCAGCGCATCCAGTACTGTATATAATCCCAGTCACTGTACAAAAAGACAGAGCGCTCACCATGTTGAAACTGACGCCACGCCAAGCCGAAATTCTCGCGTTCATCAAGCGTTGCCTGGAAGACAACGGCTTCCCGCCGACGCGCGCCGAGATTGCTCAGGAGCTGGGCTTCAAGTCGCCCAACGCCGCCGAGGAGCACCTCAAGGCCCTCGCCCGCAAAGGCGCGATCGAGATGACCCCGGGCGCCTCCCGTGGTATTCGCATCCCCGGCCTGGAAGCCAAGGCCGAAGAAAGCGGCCTGCCGATCATCGGCCGGGTTGCCGCCGGTGCGCCGATCCTTGCCGAACAGCACATCGAGCAATCCTGCAACATCAACCCCGACTTCTTCCACCCCCAGGCCGACTATCTGCTGCGCGTACACGGCATGAGTATGAAGGACGTCGGCATCTTCGATGGCGACCTGCTGGCGGTACACACCTGCCGCGAAGCCCGCAATGGCCAGATCGTCGTGGCCCGCATCGGCGACGAAGTCACCGTCAAGCGCTTCAAGCGCGAAGGCAGCAAGGTGTGGCTGCTTGCCGAAAACCCCGAATTCGCCCCCATCGAAGTCGACCTGAAAGAACAGGAGCTGGTGATCGAGGGCTTGAGCGTCGGCGTCATTCGCCGCTGATCCAGGAGGCATCATGCAGCAGTTCATTCACGTACCCGAGCAAGCTCAGTTGCCATTGTTCGAAGCATTCCTCGCCCAGCCCGTACTGCCTGGCCTGAAAGCCAGCGAAGTGGCACGCAAGAACAGCCAGCCCGAGCTGTTCAGCGAACTGTCGCTGCGCGGAGCCCCCGGGCATTGCCAAAGCCTGCTGGCACCCGTGCTGCGCGAACTGAGCGAAGAGGACGAGACCCGCTGGCTGACCCTGATCGCCCCGCCGTCGAGCCTGACCCAGGCCTGGCTGCGCGATGCCGGGCTCAACCGTGAACGCATCCTGCTGCTGCAACCTCGCGGCAATCAAAGCCCGCTTCAACTGGCCTGCGAAGCCTTGCGTCTGGGCCGCAGCCACACCGTCGTCAGCTGGCTGGGCAATGTCAACGCCACTGCGCGCCAGCAATTGCTGCGCGCTGCCAGTGCCGGAAACGCACAAAGCCTGAACATCCGCCTCGGCTGATGTTCAGGCTTTGCCTGTCACTGCATGAAACCTGATGCCTTGCTGCACCTCAGTGCAGCACTCGCGGCCCTTCATCACGCTCAAGCTCGCCATCCATCAGGCGACCGGCCATCTGTACGCCCACGCTGAGCATGGCCTTGGCCACTTCCACATGCTGACCCTGCAGGAACGCCTTGGCGTCTTCCGAGAAATCCAGGGTTACCAGAGAGCCCTCATCCTCGGCGCGACGCAGTTCGATGCGGCCATCAGGCAACTCGACAATTTCCAGAAACGACGTAGACATAAATGGCAGTTCTCCGCGAAAGGCCGGCATTGTACCAGCCGTAGCTGCTATCAGCACTCACTCAACGCGTCACGGAAACGTCTCACCAGGCCTTTGAGGTCGCTGCGCCAGCGTTCCAGTTCGGCATGCGACAGCGCCGGATGCTCGGGCTCATCGAGATTGACCGCCTGAATCAATGGCTGGGTAACGTCGGTTTTCGGCGTTTTTTTCGCGACCGGTGGTCGGAACAAATCGGCATAAGCACCAAGCATTTGTGCCAGCCAGGTTTCGCGCTGGCGGGCCAGCTCCAGCAGCTCGGCCACTTCCGGGATGGCGATACCGTTCAGGGCGTCGTCAGCCAGTGCTTGCTCGACAGTTGCAACAACTGGCAGGCGGTAGAAGCCACCAATTTCATGACACAGGCCCAGCAATGCGCCGTAGAGATGGAACAGCGCCGACTCGCGTTCGGCCTGGACCAGGCCCTGGGCATTCATGGCCTGGCTTTGTTCGGCCTTGGCCATGGACTCCAGGGCGAGGCCGGCAAAGAACAGTTTCTGATTGGTGCGGGTGTAGAGTTCCTGGGCCATTTCAGTGACCTCCCTAAGGCTGCAAGGCGGATAGCTGCATCATAAATGATTGGGGCCGCTTTGCGCCCCTACGCAGGCTTGCCCCGCCTGACCGGTTAACGCGGTCAGCTGTAGGAGCGGCCTTGTGTCGCGAAAGGGCTGCAAAGCAGCCCCAGCAATTTGTGCATCTGCGCTGAAATCCTGGGGCTGCTTTGCAGCCCTTTCGCGACACAAGGCCGCTCCTACAAGGGCGCGCGCAGGTCAGAGACTGATGAAGAATCAGCGCTTGTCTTCAACCTTCCACGCATTGCCGTCGTAGAACGCCTTCCAGCCGGTCGGCTTGCCATCAACCTCGGACTGCACATACTGCTCCTTGGTCTTGCGGCTGTAGCGGATAACTGCAGGGCGGCCTTCCGGGTCTTTCTGCGGCGCATCGCACAGGAAGTGGTACTTCGGATCAATCTCGTGTTTGTGTGGAACGATTTCCAGCACCAGCGGTGCACGGGTTTCGCGATTCTTGGGGAACTGGCTGGCTGCCAGGAACAGCCCCGAAGCGCCATCACGCAGCACGTAGGTATCGTCGACCTTCTCGCACTTGAGCTCCGGCATGTCCACCTTGTCCATCTTCGGTGGCGCCGCCTCGCCGCTCTTGAGCAGTTTGCGAGTGTTCTTGCACGCCGGGTTGGTGCAACCGAAGAACTTGCCAAAGCGGCCAGTCTTCAACTGCATCTCGCTGCCACACTTGTCGCACTCCAGGCTCGGCCCTTCGTAACCCTTGATGCGGTAGTTGCCTTCCTCGATCTCGTAGCCAGCGCAATCCGGGTTGTTACCGCAGATGTGCAGCTTGTGCTTCTCGTCCAGCAGGTATGCATCCATCGCCGTGGCGCAGATCGGGCAGCGGTGCTTGCCCAGCAACACGCGGGATTCCGATTCGCCCTCGTCGTCGGCGGCAATCTCGTCGCCCGGCACCAGGTTGACGGTGGCCTTGCAGCGCTCTTTCGGCGGCAGGCTGTAGCCCGAGCAACCGAGGAACACGCCGGTGGAGGCGGTGCGGATCATCATCGGCCGGCCACATTCCTTGCACGGAATGTTGGTCATGGTCGGCTGGTTGGCACGCATGCCGTCTTCGCTGGACTCGGCAGTCTGCAGCTTCTTGCTGAAGTCGCCGTAGAACTCGTCGAGCACGTTCTTCCAGTCACGCTCGCCCTGGGCCACGTCGTCGAGGTTCTCTTCCATGTCGGCGGTAAAGCCGTAGTCCATCAGGTTGGAGAAGCTTTCGGACAGGCGCTCGGTGACGATGTCGCCCATCTTCTCGGAATAGAAGCGGCGGTTGTGCAGGGTCACATAGCCACGGTCCTGAATGGTCGAAATGATCGCCGCATAGGTCGACGGGCGACCGATGCCGCGCTTTTCCATTTCCTTGACCAGGCTGGCTTCGGTGAAGCGCGCCGGTGGCTTGGTGAAGTGCTGGCTCGGGTCGATCTGGATCAGCTTCAGCGCTTCGTCCTGGACCATTTCCGGCAACACGTCGTCTTCGCCAGGCTTGCTCTGTTGCGGCAGCACACGGGTGTAACCGTCGAACTTGAGGATACGGCCCTTGGCACGCAACTCGAAGTCGCCTGCAGCCACGGTGACGCTGGTGGACAGGTACTGCGCCGGCGGCATCTGGCAGGCCAGGAACTGGCGCCAGATCAGCTCATACAGGCGCTCGGCGTCACGCTCCATGCCACTGAGCTTGCTCGGGTGGGTGTTCACGTCGGAAGGACGAATCGCTTCGTGCGCCTCCTGGGCGCCTTCCTTGCTGCCGTACACCAGCGGTGCCTCGGGCAGGTACTGCTTGCCGAACTCGCGCTCGATGTAGCTGCGCGCCATATCCAGGGCGTCGGCCGACAGGTTGGTCGAGTCGGTACGCATGTAGGTGATGTAGCCGGCTTCGTACAAGCGCTGGGCCATCATCATGGTTTTCTTCACACCGAAGCCCAGGCGGTTGCTGGCGGCCTGCTGCAAGGTGGAGGTAATGAACGGTGCCGAAGGCTTGCTGCTGGTCGGGCGGTCTTCGCGCTTGACCACGCTGTAGCTGGAAGCCTTGAGCTTCTCCAGCGCGGCCATGGCCTGGGCTTCGTTCAGCGGTTTGAAGGCCTCGCCCTTCTCGCGGGCCACTTCGAAGCGCACCTTGGCGTTCTTGGCGGTGCCGAGGTCGGCATGGATTTCCCAGTACTCTTCCGGGATGAACGCGCGGATTTCACGCTCGCGCTCCACCACCAGCTTCACCGCGACCGACTGTACACGGCCGGCGGACAAGCCCCGGGCGATCTTGGCCCACAGCAGCGGCGAAACCATGTAGCCGACCACGCGGTCGAGGAAACGCCGCGCCTGCTGCGCGTTGACCCGGTCGATATCCAGCTCGCCCGGCTGCGAGAAGGCTTCCTGGATAGCCTTCTTGGTGATTTCGTTGAACACCACGCGCTTGTAGCGGGTGTCGTCGCCGCCGATGGCCTCGCGCAGGTGCCAGGCAATGGCTTCCCCTTCGCGGTCCAAGTCGGTTGCGAGATAGATGGTGTCGGCGTCCTTCGCCAGGCGGCGCAGCTCTTCGATCACCTTTTCCTTGCCAGGCAGGATCTCGTACTTGGCCTTCCAGCCGTGGTCGGGGTCGACGCCCATGCGTGCCACCAGCTGGCGGCGGGCCTTTTCCTTCGGCGACAGGGCCGGAGCCTCACCCGCGGCCTTGCCACGCTTGGCGGCTGGCTCTTTGCTGGCGCTGGCCGAACCGCTGGTGGGGAGGTCTCGGATATGGCCGATACTCGACTTCACCACGTACTGGTTGCCCAGGTACTTGTTGATGGTCTTGGCCTTGGCCGGGGATTCCACAATGACCAGCGATTTGCCCATGGATCGGAGTATTCCTGAATCTGAAGATGAAAAACGCGTCAGGTGCCAGACGCGGCACCGCTATATATAGTGGCAAAAGTGTGAGGTCAAGTTCGGACTATCACTGGTGCGACTTGCCCAGCACCCCGGGCAGCCCCTCTTCGGCCTTGACCAAAGCAAAGCGTGGCACCTGCTCGCCGTCAACCTCGACGGACTCCCGGAACATCGAAAGTGGCCGTACCCAGAAGCTGTAATCACCATACAGGCATTGGTAGAACACCATCCACTCTTCGCTCTCGGAGTGCCGCGCAACACTGAAGACACGGTACTCAGGCCCTTTGTAATGCCGGTATACGCCTGGTTGTATCTGCATGTTGCTCCACCCTCTTGAATAAAACCTGTAAAAACAAAACCGGGGCACAAGGCCCCGGTCGCTGTCCCGCTACGCGATCAGACGCGCTCGAAGACAGTGGTGATACCTTGGCCGAGGCCGACGCACATGGTCGCCACCCCCAGGGTACCGCCATTCTGCTTCATGACATTGAGCAGGGTGCCGGAAATCCGCGCCCCGGAGCAACCGAACGGGTGGCCCAAGGCAATGGCGCCGCCGTGCAGGTTAACCTTCTCATCCATCTTGTCGAGTACTTTCAAGTCTTTCAGCACTGGCAGGGCCTGTGCAGCGAAGGCTTCATTGAGCTCGATGAAATCGATGTCGGCCATGGTCAGGCCAGCACGTTTGAGGGCTTTCTGGGTCGACGGCACCGGGCCGTAGCCCATGATTGCCGGGTCGACACCAGCTACCGCCATGGAACGGATGACCGCCAATGGCTGGATGCCCAGGTCCATGGCGCGCTGACCGGACATGACGATCATGCACGATGCACCGTCGGTGATCTGCGACGAGGTACCGGCAGTGACGGTACCGCCTTTCGGGTTGAACGCCGGCTTCAGCGATGCCAGGCCTTCGAGGGTGGTTTCCGGGCGAATGGTTTCGTCGAAATCGAACACCTTCAGGAAGCCGTTCTCGTCGTAGCCCTGCATCGGGATGATTTCGTCCTTGAACTTGCCTTCGACCGTGGCCTTGTGGGCCAGCTGGTGCGAACGCAGGCCGAACAGGTCCTGCTGCTCACGGGTGATGCCGTGCATCTTGCCGAGCATTTCCGCGGTCAGGCCCATCATCCCGGAAGCCTTGGCAGCATGCAAGGACAGGTGCGGGTTGGGGTCGACGCCATGCATCATGCTGACGTGGCCCATGTGCTCCACGCCACCGACCACGAACACATCACCGTTGCCGGTCATGATCGCCTGGGCGGCGGTGTGCAGCGCGCTCATCGACGAGCCGCACAGGCGGCTGACGGTCTGCGCCGCGGAAGTGTGCGGGATCTGGGTCATCAGCGAGGCCATGCGGGCGATGTTCCAGCCCTGCTCGAGGGTTTGGTTGACGCAGCCCCAGATCACGTCCTCGACTTCTTTCGGGTCGACCTTGTCGTTGCGTTCCAACAGCTTGCTGATCAGGTGCGCCGACATGTCTTCGGCGCGGGTATTGCGGTGCATGCCACCCTTGGAGCGGCCCATCGGCGTGCGACCGAAGTCGACAATCACCACGTCTCTTGGATTCAGGCTCATATCAAATCTCTCGCTCTAGCTCGTTGACCGCTCAGTTGAAGAAGCGCTGGCCGTTCTTGGCCATCTCACGCAGCTTCGCGGTCGGGTGGTACAGCGGCCCCAGGTCGGCGTATTGATCGGCCAGGGCAACGAATTCGGCCACACCGATCGAGTCGATGTAGCGCAGCGCACCACCGCGGAAGGGAGGGAAACCAATGCCGTAGACCAGACCCATGTCGGCTTCGGCAGCGGTTTCGACGATGCCGTCTTCCAGGCAGCGCACGGTCTCCAGGCACAGCGGGACCATCATCCAGTTGATGATGTCTTCGTCGGTGACTTCACGCTGCTCGTAGACGATCGGCTTGAGCACGTCGAGCACGGTGGCGTCGGCGACCTTCTTCGGCTTGCCGCGCTTGTCGGTTTCGTAGGCGTAGAAGCCCTTGCCGTTCTTCTGCCCCAGGCGGTTGGCCTCGTACAATGCGTCAACGGCCGAGCGGCGCTCGTCCTTCATGCGGTCCGGGAACCCTTCGGCCATCACGTCGCGGCCGTGGTGGCCGGTGTCGATGCCGACCACGTCCATCAGGTACGCCGGGCCCATTGGCCAGCCGAACTTCTCCATGACCTTGTCGATACGCACGAAGTCGACACCGGCGCTTACCAGCTTGGCGAAGCCGCCGAAGTACGGGAACAGCACGCGGTTGACCAGGAAGCCCGGGCAGTCGTTGACCACGATCGGGTTCTTGCCCATTTTCTTGGCGTAGGCCACGGTGGTGGCAACCGCCACTTCACTGGACTTCTCGCCACGGATGACTTCCACCAGCGGCATCATGTGCACCGGGTTGAAGAAGTGCATGCCAACGAAGTTTTCCGGGCGCTTGAGCGCCTTGGCCAGCAGGTTGATGGAAATGGTCGAGGTGTTGGAAGCGAGGATCGCATCGTCCTTCACCTGGGCTTCCACTTCAGCCAGCACGGCCTGCTTGACTTTCGGGTTCTCGACCACGGCCTCGACGACGATGTCGACATTGGCGAAGTCACCATAGGACAGGGTCGGGCGAATGGCGTTGAGTGCCTCGGCCATCTTGGCCGGGGTCAGGCGGCCCTTCTCGACGCGGTTGCCGAGCAGCTTGGAGGCCTCGTTCAGGCCCAGCTGGATGGCTTCCTCGCGGATATCCTTCATCAGGATCGGGGTGCCCTTGACCGCCGATTGGTAGGCGATGCCGCCACCCATGATGCCGGCACCGAGCACGGCGGCCTGCTTCACGTCGTGGGCGATTTCGTCATGCGCCTTGGCCTTGCGCTTGAGTTCCTGGTCGTTGAGGAACAGGCCGATGAGGCTCTCGGCAACCGAGGTCTTGGCCAGCTTGGCGAAGCCTGCGGCTTCGACTTCCAGGGCCTTGTCACGGCCGAAGTTGGCAGCCTTCTGGATAGTCTTGATGGCTTCGACCGGGGCTGGGTAGTTCGGGCCGGCCTGGCCGGCGACGAAGCCCTTGGCAGTCTCGAAGGCCATCATCTGTTCGATGGCGTTGAGCTTGAGCTTTTCCAGCTTGGGCTGGCGCTTGGCCTTGTAGTCCAGCTCGCCACTGATGGCGCGCTTGACCAGGTCAAGGGCACCGGCCATCAGCAGCTCAGGCGCGACCACGGCGTCGACAGCCCCCACTTTCAGGGCGTCCTCGGCACGGTTTTCCTTGCCGGCGGCGATCCATTCGATGGCGTTGTCCGAACCGATCAGGCGCGGCAGGCGCACGGTGCCGCCAAAGCCCGGGTAGATACCCAGCTTGACTTCCGGCAGGCCGATCTTGGCGCTGGTGGACATGACCCGGTAGTCGGCGGCCAGGCACATTTCCAGGCCGCCGCCCAGGGCGATGCCGTTGATGGCGGCGACGGTCGGCACTTCGAGGTCTTCGAAGGCGTTGAAAATGCGGTTGGCTTCCAGGTTGCCGGCGACCAGTTCGGCCTCGGGCAGCTTGAAGTTGTCGACGAACTCGGTGATGTCGGCGCCGACTATGAACACGTCCTTGCCACTGCTGACGATCACGCCCTTGACCGAGGCGTCGGCCTGGATGGCATCGACGGCCTGGCGCAGTTCGTTCAGGGTCAGGCGGTTGAACTTGTTGACGGACTCACCCTTGAGGTCGAACTTGAGCTCGACGATGCCACTTTCAAGAGCCTTAACCGTGATGGCTTTACCTTCGTAAATCATCAACTGATCTCCACGATATGGAAGCTGAACTGTACACGCCGATCGCTGCGGCAAAAGCAGGCCTAGCTGCCCTGCCCCAGGCACACCCGTCAGCGCGCTAGTCGGAAGTATGGCTTGGCGTCATGACATACAAACGCTCAATTCATACGCCCGTTTGATTTGGGTGTGCACACATTCTCCGAAAAGATCGGCGTTGTCAAATGCTCGCGAGCAAGGTGAAAACACGACTTTCCGGTCATTTTGTAGCGTCCCGGTACAAAACATGATGACAGTGATTGCTGACCATTCATGTCGGCGATTGACCATGAACCGCAGAAGAATGCTGCAGCTTTTGCCTTGCGCGGCGGCCTCCAACGGCTACACTGGCACTTGCTTGAATGCATACCCGGCCTGCCTGGCCTTTTCTGCGCAGCAGAACGCAAAGCGGCGACTTGGCACCCCACCCCTTCAGGGTTCGGCCAAGCCGCCGCTTTGTCGTTATAGAGGCTTAAAAAGCACCGCATACCCCTGTAGGAGCGGCCTTGTGTCGCGATCGGGCTGCGCAGCAGCCCCGGGGATTTGAGAGAAAAGCAAAGATTGCCGGGGCTGCTGCGCAGCCCGATCGCGACACAAGGCCGCTCCTACAGGGCCCGTGCAAGACAGCTCTCAAGCCAGGGCTTCGAGGACGTGGGCAATATCCTGCAACACAGCCGTATCGCCCCGCTCGGTCCAGTACAACGCGATCATCCGGGCATCGGCCTCGACCTTGTAGACACTCGCCGGCAAGCGTGCCAAGGCCTCCATGAAGCGTGGGTCCTCGCAGGGTTCACGCCACTGGTTCCACCAAACCCCCGGGGTGATCTGCCAGAAGCAGAAGCTGTCCTCATGCCCGCGGCGACGCGCCCGGTGGTATTGCGGGCATGGGCTTGGCGGCTCCTTTTCCAGCCAGTGCGGCCACTGCTGCGGCGCCAGCTGCATGGCCAAACCCATGCGCCGAGCCTCCAGGCGCAGCTTCATCTGCTCGCTCTGCTTGCGCGATGTGCGCAGCCAGGAAAGCGGGCTGAGAATCAGCGCGAGGATTGACACCACCAGCAATACCGTCATATCAGTAGTTCCCATAAAACGTTGCAAATGAGCTGGTTAGCCATTTTTCACGGAAGACCCGCCCGAAAGCGACCATACTTCTTCTATCGCGATTGTCAGGAGTTCCGCTCATGTCCTACGAACATCTTCTGGTCGCCGTCGACCTGACCGAAGAATGCGACCCGGTGATCAAGCGCGCCATGGCGCTGGCCGCGCCGTCGAATGCCAAGGTTTCGCTGGTACACATCGTCGAGCCGATGGCCATGGCGTTCGGCGGCGACGTGCCGATGGACCTGTCGCAGCTGCAACAGCAGCAGTTCGACCAGGCCAAGGAACGCATGGACCGCCTGTTCAACAAATACCCGGACATCCACCGCGGCGACTCGCACCTGACCTATGGCCAGCCGCGCCAGGAAATCCACCAGTTGGCCAAGGACCAGAAGTGCGACCTGATCGTGGTTGGCAGCCATGGCCGGCATGGCCTGGCATTGCTGCTGGGCTCCACGGCCAATGACGTGCTGCATGGCGCGCCGTGCGATGTACTGGCGGTGCGATTGCAGAAGAAGGAATGATTCAACCTGTGCCGGCCCTTTCGCGGGTGAACCCGCTCCCACAGGTACTGCACCGCGCTCAACAGCGGTGCGGTCCTTGTGGGAGCGGGTTAACCCGCGAAGAGGCCGGGTCAGGCTAACGCCGATCAGCCTTCCAGCTCGGCCCAGCGCTCCACCAGCACATCCAGCTCACTCTGCAGCTTCTCGATCTTGGCCAGCACTGCCGAGGTTTCCGCAATCGGCCGCTGATAGAAGCCCGCCGCATTCACTTCTTCCTGGGCCTCGGCCATGCGCTGCTCCAGCTCGTCGATCTGCCCCGGCAGCATTTCCAGCTCACGTTGCAGCTTGTAGCTGAGCTTCTTCTTCGAACCATCGGCCACCACTGCAACCGGCGCAGGCGCCTGCTTGGCCTCTACCTTCTCCACCACCGCGCTGTTGAGCTCGGACTTGCCGCCCTTGCTCTCGGTCACGCCCAGCAGCTTCGGTGAGCCCCCTTGGCGAATCCAGTCCTCGTAACCACCGACGTATTCACGCACCTTGCCCTCGCCTTCGAACACCAGGGTGCTGGTGACGACGTTGTCGAGGAAGGCCCGGTCGTGGCTGACCATCAGCACGGTGCCCTTGTAGTTGGACAGCACCTCCTCGAGCAGCTCGAGGGTTTCCACGTCCAGGTCGTTGGTCGGCTCGTCAAGCACCAGCAGGTTGGCCGGCTTGCTGAACAGCTTGGCCAGCAACAGCCGTGCACGCTCGCCACCCGAGAGCGCCTTGACCGGCGTACGGGCGCGCTGAGGGCTGAACAGGAAATCGCCCAGGTAGCTCAGCACATGGCGGTTCTGGCCGTCGATCTCGATGAAGTCCCGGCCTTCGGCCAGGTTGTCGATAACGGTCTTTTCCAGGTCGAGCTGGTGGCGCATCTGGTCGAAATAGGCCACTTCCAGCTTGGTGCCGCGCTCGACCTTGCCTGCGGTCGGCTCCAGGTCACCGAGCATCAGCTTTAGCAACGTGGTCTTGCCGGTACCATTCGCGCCCAGCAGGCCGATGCGGTCCTCACGCTGCAGAACCATGGAGAAGTCCTTGACCAGCACAGGCCCTTCCGGGTGATGGAAGCTGACGTTCTCCAGCACCATTACCTGCTTGCCAGACTTTTCCGCCGCCTCGATCTGGATATTGGCCTTGCCCTGGCGCTCGCGGCGTTCGCTGCGCTCCACGCGCAGGGCCTTCAGTGCGCGTACGCGGCCTTCGTTGCGGGTACGGCGGGCCTTGATGCCCTGGCGAATCCATACCTCTTCCTGGGCCAGACGCTTGTCGAACAACGCGTTGGCGGTTTCCTCGGCGGCCAGTGCGGCCTCCTTGTGCACCAGGAAGCTGGCATAGTCGCCGTTCCAGTCGATCAGGCCGCCGCGGTCCAGTTCCAGGATGCGGGTGGCCAGGTTCTGCAGGAACGAACGGTCGTGGGTGATGAACAATACCGCGCCATTGAAGCCGCGCAGGGCCTCTTCGAGCCAGGCGATGGCACCGATGTCCAGGTGGTTGGTCGGCTCGTCGAGCAGCAGCAGGTCGGGCTCCGACACCAGCGCCTGGGCCAGCAGCACGCGGCGGCGCCAGCCACCGGACAGTTCGGCCAGGGTCTTGTCGGCCGGCAGCTGCAGGCGGCTGAGGGTGCTTTCCACCACCTGCTGCAGGCGCCAGCCGTCACGGGCTTCCAGCTCGTGCTGGACGTGCATGAGTTTTTCCAGGTCTTCATCACCCTGGATGTTCAGGCTCAGGTGATGGAACTGCGCCAGCAGATCGCCCACACCATCCAGGCCTGCGGCCACCACGTCGAACACCGTGCGCTCGTCGGCCACCGGCAGCTCCTGCGGCAGCTCGCCGATCTTCAGGCCCGGGGCACGCCAGATTTCGCCGTCGTCGCCCTTCTGCTCGCCCTTGACCAGGCGCAGCATGCTCGACTTGCCGGTGCCGTTGCGGCCGATGATGCACACCCGCTCGCCACGAGCGATCTGCCAGGACACTTTGTCCAGCAGCGGCATGGCGCCGAATGCGAGGGACACATCGCTGAATTTGAGCAGGGTCATGTTGGTCTCCATAAATCGGGCGCGCATTCTACCTGACTTGGCCCTCGACGGCATCCGCCTGGCCATCCGGCAAGGGCTTTGCGACATCTGGTCGAACTTAATATCCCGATACAAGCACAGTGCTTTCACCCGCCGCCGGCAAACAGCTAAGCTAAGGCAATAGCTTCCAACAGTGCTGGCTCCGCCGTCACTTCCCCATGGTTCAACTGCCCGGACGTATCATGCGCAGCCGCCTGTTACATATTGCATCCTGCCTGCTGCTCACCGCCGCCACCTGCGCGGCGCAGGCCGCCGATCTTACCCTGCAACGCCAGTACTATGACGAGGCCAAGCGCGCGCTGGCCAAAGGCGACAAAGGCCCCTATCTGCGCTATGCCCAGGCCCTCAGCGACTACCCGCTGACGCCCTACCTGGCCTACGACGAACTCACCGCCCGCCTGAAAACCGCGAGCAACCAGGAAATCGAAGGTTTCCTTGCCAAGCATGGCGACCTGCCCCAGGCCAACTGGATGAAACTACGCTGGTTGCGCTGGCTGGCCGAACGCGGCGAATGGAACACTTTCGTCAAGTACTACGACCCCAAGCTCAACTTCACCGAACTGGACTGCCTCAACGGCCAGTACCAGCTCAGCCACGGCCTGCGCGCCGAGGGTTTTGCCACGGCCGACAAACTGTGGAACGTCGGCAAGTCGCAGCCGGCTACCTGCGACACACTGTTCGGCATGTGGGCGGCCGAGGGCCAACTGACCGAGGCCAAGCGCTGGCAACGCACCAAGCTGGCGGCCCAGGCGCGCAATTACGGCCTGGCCAACAACCTGGTCAAGACCCTGACCACCCTCGCGCCGCAGGGGCGCCTGCTGGTAGATGTGGCGCAGAAACCCGAGCTGCTCAACCAGCCGTCGCGCTTCACCCCGGCCAACGAAGCCATGTCCGACGTGGTCAGCCTCGGCCTGCGCCGCCTGGCCCGACAGGACCCGGAGCGGGCCATGGCGCTGCTCGACGACTACGCCCAGCGCATGCACTTTTCACGCGACGAGAAGGTGGCCATCGCCCGCGAAATCGGCCTGACCCTGGCGCGCCGCTACGACCCGCGCGCGCTCGACCTGATGACCCGTTACGACCCCGAGCTGCGTGACAACACCGTCAGCGAATGGCGCCTGCGCCTGCTGCTGCGCCTGGGCCGCTGGGAAGACGCCTACGAGCTGACCCGCCGCCTGCCCCAGGACCTGGCCAACAGCAGCCGCTGGAAGTACTGGCAGGCGCGCAGCCTGGAGCTGGCGCAACCGAACAACCCACAGATCCCGCTGCTGTACAAGACCGTGGCGCGCGAACGTGACTTCTACGGTTTCCTCGCTGCCGACCGGGCACAAACCCCTTACCAGCTGAACAACAAGCCGCTGGTGCTCAGCCCACAGCTGGTCAACAAGGTCCGCAACACCCCGGGCATCCGCCGTGCCCTGGAGTTCCACGCCCGTGGCCAGATCGTCGAAGGTCGCCGCGAGTGGTACCACGTCAGCCGCCACTTCAGCCGCGACGAAATGGTCGCCCAGGCGCGCCTGGGCTACGACCTGCGCTGGTACTTCCCGGCCATTCGCACCATCAGCCAGGCGCAGTACTGGGACGACCTGGACATCCGCTTCCCGATGGCCCACCGCGACACCCTGGTGCGCGAGGCCAAGGTCCGCGGCCTGCATTCGAGCTGGGTCTTCGCCATTACCCGCCAGGAAAGTGCGTTCATGGAGGATGCCCGTTCCCCGGTCGGTGCCAGCGGCCTGATGCAGTTGATGCCGGCCACGGCCAAGGAAACCGCGCGCAAGTTCAGTATCCCGCTGGCATCACCGGCGCAGGTGCTCAACCCGGACAAGAACATCCAGCTGGGTGCGGCCTACCTGAGCCAGGTGCACAGCCAGTTCAACGGCAACCGGGTGCTCGCGTCGGCAGCCTACAACGCCGGGCCTGGGCGTGTGCGGCAGTGGCTCAAAGGCGCCAAGCACCTGAGCTTCGATGTGTGGGTGGAGTCGATCCCGTTCGACGAAACGCGCCAGTATGTGCAGAACGTACTGTCGTATTCGGTGATCTACGGGCAGAAGCTGAACTCGCCGCAGCCGCTGGTGGATTGGCATGAGCGGTATTTCGATGACATGTGATTGCTACTGAGCCTGTGCCGGCCTCTTCGCGGGTTTACTCGCGAAGAGGCCGGCACAGGCAACACAGCTACTCCAGGATTTCGACCTGCATCCCTACCTCCAACCACCCGCTGCCATCCACCGCCAGGTTCTGCCCAAACAGCACATCCCCCTCCTTCTCACGGAAGGTCCTGAGCGTGGCCATCGGCTCGCGGTCCTCGCTGCGCTCGCCGGTAACCGGGTCGATGGTGGTAAAGATGCAGCGCACACTGGGCTTGAGCACGCGAAACTCCAAGCTGCCGATACGAATCCGCTTCCAGCCATCTTCGGCAAACGGTTCAGCCCCCTGCACCACCAGGTTGGGTCGAAAGCGAAGCACCTCCATGGGCCGGCCGATACGGCGATCGAGTTCTTTCAGCGATCCCTGGTTGATCAGCAACAACGGGAAACCGTCGGGGAACGCCGCCCGGTCACTGTTGAAGCCATAGCCATTGGGCAGGTAACGCGCGCGCTGCTCCGGGCAATACACCAGGCGCACGGCCTTGCCCAGCAACTGGCTGAGCCAGGCCGCCGCCGCGTCGCCCGCATCCGGCACACGCAAGGTATCGCGCCAGATGGTCACGCCGCGCAGGGCGTCATCGGCAGGTGGCACAGGTACCCACAAGGGAGTTTGCCCAGGTGCTTCCAGCAGCAACTGGCCGCTGTCATCGTCGCTTGCCTTGATCTGGCCTAGATGAGGCCAGGCGCGCTGGGTAAGGAAGTGTCCATTTTCTTCCTCCACCACCATCCAGCGCCGGTCACCCTGCAACCCCAGCAACCCAACCGCTGAAGCCTGCAGGCGTTGCGCCTGCCCGGACTTCACCGGGTACCGATACAGCTCACTGAGAAACATCCCTGCCGCCTCGCGTCATGCCAAAACGCCAAGCTTATACTCCGCAGGGGCCGGGATCACGCAGTAGCGGCATCCAGCAACAGGCGTTGCTTGACCACGTCGACCAGGCGATCGGGCTGGAACTTGGACAGGAAGTTGTCGCAGCCTACCTTCTTCACCATGGATTCGTTGAAACTGCCCGACAGCGAGGTGTGCAAAACCACGTACAGCTGGCGCAAACGGGCATCGCCACGGATCTCGGTGGTCAACCGGTAGCCGTCCATTTCCGGCATCTCGGCGTCGGTGAACACCATCAGCAGCTTCTCGCACACATCCTCACCAGCGTCGGCCCAGCCCTTGAGCATGCGCAGCGCCTTCAGACCATCACTGGCCACGTGCAGCTTCACACCCAGCTGGGACAGGGTGTCGCGCAATTGCGCCAGGGCCACGCTGGAATCGTCCACCAGCAGCACTTCGCGGCCGCGGGCCCGGGCCAGCACCGGATCGGCGAGTTTGTCGCCGGAAACCCGGGCGTTGTAGGGCACGATCTCGGCCAGCACCTTCTCCACGTCGATCACTTCCACCAGCTTGTCATCGACCTTGGTGATGGCCGTCAGGTAATGCTGGCGCCCGGCGCTGGACGGCGGCGGCATGATCGCCTCCCAGTTCATGTTGACGATACGGTCGACACCGCCCACCAGGAAAGCCTGCACCGAGCGGTTGTATTCGGTGACGATGATGGTGCTGTCCGGCCCCGGCTGCAGCGGGCGCATGCCGATCGCCTGGGACAGGTCGATCACCGGCAGGGTCTGGCCGCGCAGGTTGACCACACCGCAGACGAAAGCGTGGCGCTGGGGCATCAGGGTCAACTTGGGCAGCTGCAGCACTTCCTGCACCTTGAACACGTTGATCGCGAACAACTGGCGGCCAGCCAGGCGAAACATCAGGATTTCCAGGCGGTTCTCACCCACCAGTTGCGTGCGTTGGTCTACCGTGTCGAGAATGCCAGCCATTGGAAAGCCCCCAGGCTTGAGTCGGAAAAAGTGAAATCATCCACCCTGTATCGGCGGCTTCACGCACACCTTGACCCTTGCGGGAAAATGCCGTGAAGGCAATTGATATCACTTTACCATCATGCTTTACTGCGGGAAGCGCGGGTGATTCAGCGGGACAGCAAAAGTTCCCCTCCTGAGGCCCTTATCAGGGAAACCCTTAGCTACAATCGGGTGCGACCTGATGTTCGCGATATCCTTTAGCCATTAATGTGACGCCATTCTCATTGCATGAATGGAGTCAGGCTTTTGCTAGCTATCGTTTTGGCGTGCCCGTCCCCTGTGCCAGCCCCACGCGCGGGGGCATCATGATGGACAGCGCCTTGTCGTTCGATAACGCCCTGCAGGGGTTCCTGCTGGATGCGCAGGTACTGCTGACCCAGGCCCAGGAATGCCTGCAGCATCTGGAACTGATCGACAACGACCCGGATGCTTGCCACTGCCTGGAAAATGCCCTCGACAACCTCGCTCGACAGGCCGCACATCTGGGCCTGCGCGAAGTCGCCCATTACACCACCGCCCTGCAGCAATTGCTGGCACCGGCCTGCCAGGTCGGTTGCCTGCAGCGCGAAGCCCTGCCCGCGGTAGGGGCCTGCCTGACCTTGCTGGCCTGGCAGTTGGAACTGGTAGACCCTTGCACCGGACGGCTTAACCTGGACATCGGCGAGCAGTTGGTGCTGCTGGGTGAACTGGCCAAGGCCTTGCAGCAAACGTTTGCACAACCTTGCACACCCTGCGACGAGCAAGGCAGCGTGTGCATTCACCCGCATTCCGAGACGGCAGGCAGCACGCACTCCGGCCGCTCATCTGCCACCTATTGAACTGGCGCAAAATGCAGCCGGGCACGTTTATTCAGGCCCATCCTGGCCGAACCTGGAACATTCTCGAGGTTTTTCAGGTTGCGGGGGGCCAAGTTGAATCAACAGCGCACAAGTTCGATGGCAAGTGCATATTGCGCGATCAAGCAAAGCGGCACTTTGCCACCCTCCCGCACCCGCCCCGTCGGCGTTTCATGGCGTTAGCCGACCGCGACCGATGCACTGCGAAGTGGTAATATGCGCCCCCACAAACGCTTGCGGCCTGCAGCAAGGTCGCAAGATCACGTGTTTGAAAGAAAACGGCAAGTACTGCTCCAAAGCCTCTGACATGGATTGTGCAAGGCCTCCATCAGCAATACTTCAGTGGCTTCCCTACCTATGCTTCCACGCTTGAAGACTTCTTTGCTGTGCTGCTCCCGTACTACCCTGCTGCGCTGGGCGACTGTCGGGCTGTGCATTGCCTCGCTGGTCGCCAACCTGTTGCTGTACCTGGCCGATCAGGTGATTCCGGCCAGCCTGCTGGTGCTGCAACTGGCCGCCACACTGGGCGCTACCGTGCACCTGGCCCTTGGTGCCAAGTCGATCAGCCTGCGCCCGGCGGAACTGGCCGAGCGCATGCTCAAAGTCCAGGAAGGCGAGCGCCAGCACCTGAGCCGGGAACTGCACGACGACATCGGCCAGTTGCTCACCGCCGCCAAGCTGCAGCTGCAGTGGCTGCAGAAGCGCATGCCCGACGAGCTGCAAGGCCACTGCGACGCGCTGCGCAGCACGCTGGATGACACCTTGGGCAACGTGCGCGATGTCTCCGCCCTGCTCAACCCGCGGCAGTTGGCCAGCCTGGGCCTGGAAGCCAGCCTGCGCGCACACCTGGTGCGCACCCTGGGCAACAGCGGCGTTCACTGGAGCCTGGCATGCAACCAGCGCTTGGGGGGCATCGACGAGGCCGTGGCCATGGCGGTGTTCCGCATTACCCAGGAAGCCGTGACCAACATGCTGCGCCACGCCCAGGCACGCAATCTGGTCATCCGCCTGCAGCGCACCCCCGAGGGGTTGGCGCTGTCAATCCAAGACGATGGCCGCGGCTTCGTGCCCGCCAGGCAACCGGCCGAAGCAGGCCAGCGGGGCTTGGCCGGTATGCAGGAGCGGGTAACCGCGTTGCAGGGCAGCCTGGACATCACCAGCCAGCTCGGCCTGGGCACGCACATCGAGGCGATGTTCCCATGGCCACCGCGCACCCAGCAACGCGCCAGGAGCACTGCAACCCATGACCTGTAGACTGCTGCTGGTAGACGACCACTCGCTGATTCGCGCTGGTGTGCGCGCACTGGTGTGCGACATCCCCGGCTATGACGTGATCGGTGAAGCCGACGACGGCAGCCAGTTGCTCGAACAGGTGCGCACGCTGGCGCCGGACATCGTCTTGCTGGACATCTCCATGCGCTCGACCAGCGGCCTGGACGCCCTCACCCAACTGCGCGCCAGCGGCAGCACCTGCAAGGTGTTGATCCTGTCGATGCACACCGACCCGGACCTGATCATGCGGGCACTGGAGAGTGGCGCCCACGGCTACCTGCTCAAGGACACCAGCGCCACCGAGCTGGAACAGGCCCTGACCGCGGTGCGCAACGGCGAGCGCTACCTCAGCCCAGCCGTCGCCCATACGGTCATCAACCAGGCGCTGCAGCACACCAGGCAGGGCAAGCTACCAGCTGGCGAGCGGCATAATCTCACGGCGCGACAGCTGGAGATCCTGCGCCTGATCGTGCGTGGCAAGTCCACCCGGGAAATCGCCACCGGCCTGGGCCTGTCGATCAAGACAGTGGAAACCCACCGCTCGCAAGTCATGAAACGCCTGCAAATCCATGACGTGGCCGGCCTGGTGCTGTTCGCCGTGCGCGAGAAAATCATCAGCCTGGACGACTGAGCAACGGAGACCCCTCCGGCAGGTGTAGCCGCAGTGCAGCGGGCTTGGCCTGGAAGCGTAACTTTTCGGCCTGCACTGGCTCGCCATCAAGATTGATGTCCAGCCCCTGCGAGCACTTGATCTCCACCCAGGGCAACCTGGCCCTGACGAACAGACCGTTACCGGCCAACAGCTCACGCAACGTCCCGACCATCTCCTGAGGTGCCGGCAGGATGGCGATATCGAGCAAGCCGTCGTTCACCAGGGCCTCGGGGCACAGCACTTGCCCACCCCCGGCCTGGCGGCCATTGCCGATCCCCAGCGCCAGCAGGTCACCCTGCCAGTCGAAGCCTGGCCCTTGCAGCTCTACCGAGGCGGCCTGCAGTTCGCTAAAGCGCGACAACCCGGTGAACAGGTAGGCGGCCGCGCCCAGTACTTTCTTCAGGTCTTCGGAGGTATTGGCCGTGACCTGGCTGCCAAAACCGCCCGTGGCCATGTTGAGGAACAGCTGGTCGCCGGCCTGGCCCAGGTCTATCGGCCGTGCGGGTATGTTCAGCAAGGCCAGGGCCGTGGCAGGCTCCAGGGGTATGCCGGCGGCCTTGGCAAAATCGTTGGCCGTGCCCAGCGGCAACAACGCCAGGCTGGCCTTGGTACCTGCCAGCCCCATGGCCTCGGCGACATCACGCAGCGTGCCATCCCCGCCTCCGGCGACGATGTGGTCGTAGCCGGCGGCCAGCGCCTCGGTGACCAGGCGCTGGGCGTCACCGGCCTCCCAGGTAACCCGCACATCCAGGACCCAGCCGCTGTCGCGCAGGTCATGCACGGCGCTGCGCAAGTCTTCGTTCATCGCCTGCTTGCCATGCAGGATCAGCATTGCCTTGCCCGCTCGCATGTTGTGCGCCTCCGTGAAGTGATCAACCCAGATCTCGACCCTTTGCAGTCGCGGATCGTTGCATGCGCCCGAAAAAATAGCAGGCCGCTCCCCAGTGCCTGTCAGTTAAGCAATTCGGGGCTGCTTTGCAGCCCCAGTAAAGCCTGTAGAAACCTTAACTGACTGGCATTAGGCCGCTCCCAGTATTTAATTGCGTAGGCCTGTCTTTTCCCACACGCCTGGCAATGCACGGCTATGCTCAGCAGATACACTTTATTGCCACGGACGCGCCCCCGGCAGTGGTTCTACCACTGCTGCCCATGGGCGCGTCTTGCTATCCGCAGCCTTTAGCGAGGATTCCGGGTCATGCGCATTCTCTGGACACTGCCGTACCTGCCCTGGCCAACCACCAGCGGCAGCAAGACCCGGCAATACCACCTGATACGCGCACTGGCACAGCGGGGCCACCGGATTACCCTGCTGGTGCAATCGAAGATCCCCCTTGACGATGCCGCCCGCGAGGCCCTGGAGCCGCTGCTCGAGCGCCTGATCGTGCTGCCCCGACGGCCCCTGCACAGCCCGCTCAACCTGCTGGCCTCGCCGATTATCGCTTACCCCATGCGCGCAATTATCAATGGTCTGGCCCCTTGCCTGCGGCACCGCTTCGAGCAATTGCTGGACGAGCCCTGGGACGTGATCCAGATCGAGCACAGCTACAGTTTCCAGCCCTTCGAAAAAGCCCTGCAGGCACGCGGGCTGCCGTACATGCTTAGCGAGCACACCCTGGAATCAGTGATGGGGGGCGCCAACCACGATCGCCTGCCGCTATGGTTACGCCCGCTCAACGCCTTCGACCGCTGGCGTTATCGACGCTGGGAACAGCGGGTATTGCACCAACCCACCGAACTGGTGGCAGTCAGCGCCCACGATGCCGAATTGATCGCACAGATCAGCGGGCGCCCGGTGAACGTGGTGGTCAATGGCGTGGACTGTGATTTCTACCAGCATGTGCAACCCGCGCTGCACAGCCAGCGCCTGCTGTTCGTTGGCAACTTCGAGTATGGTGCCAACCTAGAGGCCATCGAATGGGCGCTGGAAGACATCATGCCGCAGGTCTGGATGAGCAACCCGGCGGTGCGCCTGGCGATTGCCGGGCATGCCATGCCGGCCAGCTGGAAACTGCACTGGAACGACCCGCGCATCGAATGGTTCGGCTACCGTCCCGACCTGCGTGAACTGCAGCGGCGCTCGGCACTGTTCTTCGCACCACTGCGCTATGCCGGTGGCTCCAAGGTAAAAATCCTCGAAGCGATGGCCGCCGGCTTGCCGGTAATCACCACCGGCAAGGGCGTTTCAGGCCTGGCCGCGAACAACGGTGAGCACTACCTGGGCAGTGAGGATGGCGACCAGTTGGCGCTGCTGATCACCCAGTTGCTCAACCAGCCCTGGCGCATGAGCCAGTTGAGCGACGCCGGGCGCCAGTTTGCCCGCCAGCGCCACGACTGGAGCGTGGCCGCCCAGCAACTGGAGAACGTGCACATGCGCCTGGCCCTGGCGGCACCGGTCGAGGCCGCGCCGCTGGCCAGTGCCTGGCTGGGCCGCTCAGCCAAGTAGTTCGCTGAAGGGAATGAAGGGCACGCTGTCACCCTGCTTCGGTGTGCTGCCTTCACGCACTTCTACAAGCCCCTCGGCCCAGGCCGCACTGCGCAGTACGCCCGAACTCTGGTTCTTGTAGATGCGCACTTGGCCTTGCTCGATGCGGGCGCGCAGGTACTCGCGGCGCGTGCCAGCCTTGGGCCAGTCAAAGCCGGCCGGCATGTCAAAGCGCAACGGCGTAACATCGGTCACGCCCTGACGCCGCAACAAGTAGGGCCGGGTGAGCAGGCCGAAGGTGACCAGGGTCGAGGCCGGGTTACCCGGCAGGCCGATTACCGGCACGCCCTGGAAGTGGCCGAAGGTCAGCGGCTTGCCCGGCTTGATCGCCAGCTTCCACAAGGCCAGCTCGCCGGCTTCGCGCAGGGCGGCACCGAGGTAGTCGGCCTCACCCACCGAGACACCGCCGGTGGACAGGATCAGGTCGACATCGCCCAGTTCAGCCAGGCAGGTGCGGGTACGTGCCAGGTCATCCGGCAGGATGCCCGCATCAACCACCTCGCAGCCCAGCCGCTGCAACCAGCTGACCAGCAGTCGGCGGTTACTGTTGTAGATCTGCCCCGGCCCCAGCGGCAGGCCAGGTTCGACCAGTTCGTCACCAGTGGACAACACCGCCACCCGCACCTTGCGCACCACATCCAGCCGGCCGTGGCCCAAGGTCGCGGCCAGGCCCAGCTCGATCGGCCCAAGCCGGGTGCCGGCGCTCATCACCTGTTCGCCCTTGCGGGTTTCCTGGCCCTGGGGACGAATGTTCTGCCCGGTCTTCAGCGCTTCGAGAAAGCGTACCCGCCCATCCTCCGCCACTTCGGTGTTTTCCTGCATTTCGACGCAGTCGGCACCTTCGGGCAGCGGTGCCCCGGTGAAGATGCGTGCGCAGGTACCCGGCTGCAGCGGCTGCGGCGCATGGCCGGCGAAAATCCGCTGGCTGACCGGCAGTGGTTCACCCTGCCAGTCGGCCAGGCGCAGGGCGTAACCGTCCATGGCGCTGTTCGGCCAAGGCGGCAGGTCGAGCGAGGCCACCAGGTGGGTGGCCAGCACACGGCCTTCGGCCTCGGCCAGTGGCAGGTTCTCGGTGTCACGGATAGGTGCCGCTTCGGCCAATGCCAGCAGCTGCTCCAAGGCCTGCTCTACCGGCATCAGCGGCCGGGCCTGGGTAACCTCAGCCACGGCTGTCGCAGGCCGCTGCCTGCTTCAGGTGCGGCACGAAGTTGCACGGGCGATGACGGGCGTCCAGCTGCTCGGCGAGGATACCGTCCCAACCGGTGCGCACCGCGTTGGTCGAACCTGGCAGGCAGCACACCAGGGTACCGTTGGCCAGCCCGGCCAGGGCGCGCGACTGAACGGTGGAGGTGCCGATGTCGGCCACGGAAATCTGCCGGAACAGCTCACCAAAACCTTCTACCTGCTTGTCCAGCAGGCAGGCCACAGCCTCGGGCGTGCTGTCGCGGCCAGTAAAGCCGGTGCCGCCGGTGATCAGCACTACCTGCACGCTGTCATCGGCAATCCAGGTGGCGACCTGGGCGCGAATCTTGTACAAGTCGTCTTTGAGCAGCACGCGCTCGGCCAGGCGATGGCCAGCCGCGCTCAGGCGGTCGACGAACATCTGGCCGGAGGTATCGGTGTCGAAGGTGCGGGTGTCGCTGACTGTGAGCACGGCGATGTTCAGCGGCACGAAGGGGGTATCTGCCTTGGCTTTCATGGGGGTCCGTCACAAGAAGATGGGATGGCCGCAGTTATAACACAGCACGCGCCCATCACAGCTTGACGCCCGTGGCCCTTGCCCTCGATCAATGCCACAGGTTTGCCGCTATGCTGCACTGTAGACGGAACTTGCGTGGACACCCTGCGTCTTAATGTCATCTAGCACCATCGCACTGGAGAAACACGATGATTCAACGAACCCTACCCGCCTTCCTGCTCGCCCTGGGCCTGGGCGCCCTCGCTGGCTGCGCATCGCCAACCGTCATTACCCTGAACGACGGTCGCGAAATCCAGGCCACCGACACACCGAAGTATGATGAAGACTCCGGCTTCTACGAATTCGAGCAGTTGGACGGCAAGCGCACGCGCCTGAACAAGGACCAGATCCGCACCGTCAAAGAGCTCTGATCGCAGCCTGTTTTTTGCAAAGGCCCTTTTAACAACAAGGGCTTGCGTGCAAAAAAAGTATGCAGTAGGATTTCCTTCATCGGAGTGTAGCGCAGCCAGGTAGCGCGTCTCGTTCGGGACGAGAAGGCCGCAGGTTCGAATCCTGTCTCTCCGACCAAATCCTCGTCAAAAAGCCCGCCTTGTGCGGGCTTTTTGTTGTGCCTTGAAAAGTCCCTGTAGGAGCGGCCTTGTGTCGCGATGGCCGCAAAGCGGCCCCAGATTCCGGCACCGCTGCACATATCGCCGGGGCTGCTTCGCAGCCCTCTCGCGACACAAGGCCGCTCCTACAAAGGGCTGCGTCAACCGGTCATAACGCTTGCTCGGCCTCCACCGGCACATACAGCAACTGCAGGCGTTCACTGCTCCATGCCCGGGTCTGGTTGGTCAGCGCCAGGTTGTTGTTCAGCTTTTGCCCATAGCTCGGTACGATTTCCTTGAGCCTGGCCTGCCAGGCTGGCGACTGGATACGGTCCTTGAAGGTCTTTTCCAGCACGGTCAGCATGATCGGAGCCGCTGTCGAGGCACCCGGCGAAGCTCCCAGCAACGCAGCGATGCTGCCGTCCTGCGCCGCCACCACTTCAGTACCGAACTGCAGCACACCGCCCAGGACCGGGTCCTTCTTGATCACCTGCACCCGCTGGCCGGCCTGCAGCAACTTCCAGTCTTCGTTCTTGGCGTTGGGGAAGTACTCGCGCAGCGCGTTCATGCGGTCATCGAAACTGAGCATCAGCTGCCCCATCAGGTAGGTGCTGAGGTCGATGTTGTCGATACCGGCATTGACCATCGGCAGCACGTTGTGGCTGTTCAGCGAGGCGAACATGTCCAGCAGCGAGCCGTGCTTGAGGTACTTGGTGGAGAAGGTGGCGAACGGGCCGAACAGCAGCACCTGCTTGCCATCGATCATCCGCGTGTCCAGGTGCGGTACCGACATCGGCGGCGCGCCAACCGAGGCCTTGCCGTACAGCTTGGCCTGGTGGCGGGCGACCAGGTCGGGGTTATCGGTCATCAGGAACTGTCCACCAACCGGGAAGCCGGCATAGCCTTCGGCTTCAGGGATGCCCGACTTCTGCAGCAGCTTCAGCGCGCCACCACCGGCACCAATGAACACGAAGCGGGCGTTGACGGCCTTTTCCTCGCCGCCGTTGGCCAGATCGGCCACCCGCACATGCCAGGTGCCGTCGTCGTTGCGCACGATGTCACGCACCTCATGGCGCAGGTTCAGCGACACATTGGGGTTGCGGGTCATCGCGGCGAACAACTGGCGGGTGATTTCGCCAAAGTTCACGTCGGTACCGATGGCCATGCGCGTGGCGGCGACCTTCTGCCCCGGGTCACGGCCCTCCATCACCAGCGGCGCCCACTTGCGGATCTGCTGGTGGTCTTCGGAGATTTCCATGCCGCGGAACAGCGAGCTGTGCTGCAGGGCGTCGACGCGCTTGTGCAGGAAGGCGACGTTGTCGTCACCCCAGACAAAACTCATGTGCGGCACGTTGTTGATGAACGACTTCGGGTTGCTCAGCACGCCCTGCTCGACCTGGTAGGCCCAGAACTGCTTGGACACCTCGAACTGCTCGTTGACCCCCACGGCCTTGCTGATATCGATATTGCCGTCCTTGCCCACACTGGTGTAGTTCAACTCGCAGAACGCGGAGTGACCGGTCCCGGCGTTGTTCCAGGCATTGGAGCTTTCTTCGGCCACCTGGTCCAGGCGCTCGTAGACGTCGATCTTCCAGGAGGGCTCCAGCTCGGTGAGGTAGGTACCCAGGCTGGCACTCATGATGCCACCGCCGATCAGCAGCACGTCGACGGTCTTTTCCGGTTCCGCGGGTTTGGAGCAGCCGATGACGCCCAGGCAGAGGAACGTCAGCAGGAATTTCTTCATTGATGTTATCCAGTTGTTGTGTACACGCGCGCCGCCTTGAGCAGGGAACGTGCCAACTGGGTCTGGAGCAGTGAATACAGGGGGCGGGCGACGGGGTAGATGGCGACAATCCGCCAGGGGGGCCGGATGCACTGCAATGAAATGGCGGATTTCCCCGCCTTGCGCTGCCCTTGTAGGAGCGGCCTTGTGTCGCGATGGGCTGCAAAGCAGCCCCCTGCGATATCAGCACTGTTGCCGAGACATTGGGGCCGCCTTGCGGCCCATCGCGACACAAGGCCGCTCCTACAGGGACCGCGTCAGGCATGACAGGGCGTCAGGCGCTGAGGCGGGAGGTGACTTCACCCAGCTGCCCCGACAACCCATGCAGGCGCTGCCCCGCCTGTTCGGTATGCTGCACCGCCTGCTGGTTGGCCGTGGCGATGCGGGTGATTTCGATCAGGTTGCAGGAGATGTCCTCGGCCACGCTGGTCTGCTCTTCGGCCGCCGTGGCGATCTGCCGGTTCATGTCGCGGATCGCTTCCACTGCCAGGGTGATGCGCTGCAGCATCTGCCCGGCCTGCTGCACCTGCTCGGCACCCTCCTCGCTGCGCTGCTGGCCGCTTTCGATGGCCTTGACCGCCTCCACCGCCCCCGACTGCACCGCCTCGATGATCTGGTGGATCTCGGCGATCGACGCCGCCGTGCGCTGGGCCAGGCTGCGCACTTCATCGGCGACGACCGCAAAACCTCGCCCGGCCTCGCCAGCACGGGCCGCTTCGATGGCCGCGTTGAGCGCCAGCAGGTTGGTCTGCTCGGCAATGCCGCGGATCACTTCAAGGACTTTGCCAATGCGCGCGCTGTCATGCTCAAGGTCGCGAATCACCGCCGCCGTGCCGGCAATTTCGCGGTTGACCGCGCCGATGATGTCGATGGTCTGCTGCATCACCTGCTCGCCCGCCTGGGCACTGTGATCGGCATCGTCCGCCGCGCGGGCGGCCTCGGCGGCGTGGCGGGCGACTTCCTGGGCGGTGGCGGACATCTCGTGCATGGCCGTGGCCACCTGGTCGGTGCGCTGGAACTGGTCGTGGGTACCACGGGCCATGTCGCCGGCGATGCTGCGCAGCTGGCCGCTGGCCCCTTCCAGTTCCTGGGCGTTGTCCTGCAGCCGGCCGACCGTGTCGGCGAGGAAATCGCGCAGGGTGTTGGCGGCCCGCGCCAGACGGCCCAGTTCGTCCTCACGGCGGCTGTCTACCCGGGCGGCAAAGCGGCCCTGGCTCAGCTGCGCGACATACTCGATCAACTGGCGGATCGGCTCGATCAGGCTGCGGTTGACCAGCCACAGGCTGAGCAGCCCCACCGACACGGCCGAGGCCAGCATCACCAGCAGGCCCAGCCATACCGTGCGCTCGGCACCGGCACTCAGCCTGGCGGCGTGCTGACGAGCTTCGGCACGCAGTTGCTCGACCAGTTCGCTCATCTGCTCGCTGACGGCGCGGTCCACGCCCTTGACCGCCAGATCGCCGGCCACCGGGTCGCCGCCCGCCGCCAGGAATGCCTGGCGACCCTGCGCATAGGCCTGGCCCAACTGCCGGTGGCTGTCACGCAGTTGCTGCAGCGGCGCCTTGAGCCTGGCGTCGCTGCTGTCGATCAATTGCCCGAGCAGTTGCTGCACCTGCTGCTCGCGAGCCTGGAACTGCTGCCAGTACTTGTCCATGTCAGCCGGCTGGCGCCCGCGCAACAACACATTCTTCCACTCCTGCACCTGGATCTTGAACTGCAGGTTGGCTTCGTCGATCAATTGCGAGGCCCGCAGCGGCCCATCGACCAACTCGGCATAGCCGCGCACGCTGGACGAAAGGAACTGGAAGCACACCAGGGCGATCAGCAACATCGCCACCAGACTGCCGCCGAGCAAGGAGAGAATTTGCACTCTGAGGGATTTACGCAACATCTTGGATCTCGGAAAGCAGGAGGAAGACCGGAGGGCCGCGCAAGCTGGCAACAAGGCGCAACGCAGCCCGGTTGCGGGCAGGCCAAAAAAAGGCTGCCATCAAGCAATGGCAGCCAGGTCGAGCACTTACGCAACAGTTGAGCTAGATACTCTCAGGCAAATACTACAGAAATGTTACAACGCCACTACAAGCTACCCCGTGGTGAACTGCAAGGCCGCCAGCCGCGCATACAGCGGGCTCTCTTCGATCAACTGGCGATGCGTCCCCACCGCCACCAGCCGGCCCTTGTCGATGACCGCGATACGGTCGGCATGCTGGACCGTAGCCAGACGATGGGCGATCACCAGTGTGGTGCGCCCGGCCATCAGGCTGGGCAGCGCCTGCTGGATCAGGTGTTCGCTTTGTGCGTCGAGTGCGCTGGTGGCTTCGTCCAGCAACAGGATCGGCGCATCGACCAGCAACGCACGGGCAATGGCCAGGCGCTGCCGCTGCCCGCCGGACAGGCCGATGCCGCCCTCGCCCAGCGGTGTCTGGTAGCCCTGCGGCAATTGCCGGATGAATGCGTCGGCATGGGCACCCCGGGCGGCTGCCTCGACCTCGGCCAGGGTCGCCTCGGGCCGGCCATAGCGGATGTTGGCCTCGACCGTGCCGCGAAACAGCGAGGGGTTCTGTGCCACCAGGGCGAACTGCTGGCGCAGGTGATCGGGGTCGAGTTCGGTGATCGCCCGGCCATCGAGCAGGATGCGCCCCTGCTGGGGGTCGTAGAAGCGCAGCAACAAATCGAACAAGGTCGACTTGCCCGCCCCCGACGGGCCCACCAGCGCCACGGTCTGCCCCGGCTCGATGGTCAGGCTCAGGCCATCGACAGCCGCCACCGAGGGCCGTGACGGGTAGGCGAACACCAACTGCTGCAGTTCGATACGCCCACTGGCCCGCTGCTGCGGCAGCACCTGCGCCACGGCGGGCGGCAGGATTGCACTGCGCGCCGCCAACAGTTCGGCAATGCGCTCGGCGGCGCCCGCCGCCCTTTGCAACTCGCCGATCACCTCGCTGAGGGTGCCGAAAGCGCTGCCTACGATCAGGCTGTAGAACACGAAGGCGGCCAGTTCGCCCGCGGAAATACGTCCGGCGATCACGTCCATGCCGCCAACCCACAACATCACCCCCACCGCTCCCAGAACCAGCACGATCACCAGGGTGATAAGCCAGGCGCGCTGGGCAATCCTCTGCCGGGCCACGGCAAACGCCGCTTCGACCGTGCCGGCGAACAGCTGGCGGTCATGCGCCTGGTGGTTGTAGGCCTGCACGGTCTTGATCTGCCCGAGGGTCTCGGCCACATAGCTGCCCACATCGGCCACCCGGTCCTGGCTCTGCCGCGACAGGCTGCGTACCCGGCGGCCAAACAGCAGGATCGGCGCCAGCACCAGCGGCAGGGCCACCACCACGATGCTGGTGAGCTTGGGGTTGGTGATGAACAGCAACACCACGCCACCGATGACCATCAGCGCGTTGCGCAGGAACATCGACAGCGAAGAGCCGATTACCGATTGCAGCAAGGTGGTGTCGGCGGTCAGCCGCGACTGGATCTCGGAGCTGCGGTTGTCTTCGAAAAACCCGGGATGCAGGCCGATCAGGTGGTCGAACACGGCCCGACGGATATCGGCCACGCAGCGCTCGCCGATCCACGACACCAGGTAGAAGCGGCTGAAGGTACCCACCGCCAGGGCCAACACCAGCAGCAGGAACAGGCCGATGGTCTGGTTGAGCTGATGCGCGGAGCGGGTCATGAAGCCCTGGTCCACCAGCAGGCGGATGCCCTGGCCCATGGACAGGGTGATGGCGGCGGTGACTACCAGGGCCAGCAAGGCCAGCAGCACCTGGCGACGGTACGGACGGACAAACTGCCAACCCAGGCGCAAGGCTCGGCGTTGACGCGGGGAAACCGATTCGGGCATGGCGCTGACCACATTGGCGGGAAACCGCAGCCTACCACTCATCCACGCCTGTGGAACCCTTTCAGGGTTGCTATAGCCTATCGGTCTAACCAGGCTATGGAGCTTTACTGACGTTTCTGTTGGACTGTGCCTGCCGTGACACTGCAGGTACTGTCACAGGCCAGTCACGGCACAGGGTTAACCTGCGCTTGAACCTGATGAGGAGACAATACATGAGCTTGCAACATGGCAGCGACAACCAGAAGCCCCGGACCACACCACCGTCGCAGGTGTGCGGTTCGATCATCGATGCGAAGGGGCGCGAAGTACCGATCACCGAGCAGATGATCCAGCAGGCCTGCAAGGCCCTGGAAGAAAGCCGGGTCGAGCGCGTACGCAAAGGTTGATCGGCGAATTCCTTGCAACCCGGCGCTTGCGCCGGGTTTTTATTTGCCTGAATCCTGTACCCGCGAAGAGGCCGGCACAGCGTTCAAATGGCTGTCAGACCAACACCCCACCCAAGGCACTGACCAGCTGCGCCAACTGCGGCGACTCCCCGCGCAAGCGCACCGCCAGCCCCTCGATCTCGCGCCGTGGCGGGTACTGCTTGCGCAACTGGTCGAACGCTGCACGCTGCTGCTGCGGGTCGTCGCTGAGGCTGCGGCGGAAATCGGCATCGTCGCGGCGTGGGTCGTAAACCGCGCGGCACAGGGTGGCCAAGGCCCAGGCCGGGTCGGCGCTGGCATCCAGCTCGATCTGCGCCAGCGGCGGCCGGGGCAGCAGGTCGGCCAGTTGCACCTGTTCATCCACACCGAGGAAGCGGCACAGCGCCTGGTAGATCTGCGCCGTACCACGCTGGCGGCCGTCGAGGCTGTAGCCGGCAATGTGCGGCGAAGCCAATGTGCACAGGTCGGCCAGTTGCAGGTCGACCTGCGGCTCACCCTCCCACACATCCAGCACCGCATGCAGGTCTTCGCGGTCCAGCAGCAATTCGCGCAGGGCGGCGTTGTCCACTACCGGGCCACGGCTGGCGTTGACCAGCCAGGCACCCGGGCGCAACTGTGCCAGCTGCGCCTGGCCCAGCAGGTGCCAGGTCGGGTGGTCGCCGCCACGCTGCAAGGGGGTGTGCAGGCTGATCACATCGCACTGTTGCAGGATGGTCTCGAGGCTGACGTAGTCACCGCCCTCGGCGGCCTGGCGCAGCGGGTCGCATACCAGTACCTTCCAGCCCAGGCCGTGCAGCACCCGCACCAGGCGGCCACCCACCTCACCCGCGCCCACCACGCCATACACGCGCTCGGGCAGTGCCACGCCATCCAGCTCGGCCAGGGTCAGCAGGCTGCCCAGCACATAATCGACCACGCCGCGGGCATTGCAGCCCGGTGCGCTGCTCCAGTGGATGCCGGCTTCGGCAAAGTAGTTCAGGTCGAGGTGGTCGGTGCCGATGGTGCAGGTGCCGACGAAGCGCACGCGGCTGCCTTCGAGCAACTGTCGGTCGACCTTGGTCACCGAGCGCACCAGTAGAATGTCGGCGTCCCTTACGCTGGCGGCATCGAGGCTTCGGCCGGGGTAACGGCGGATTTCGCCGAAACCCTGGAAGAATGCATCGAGCAGCGGGATGTTCTCGTCGGCAACTATCAGCATGGCGCTCTCCTGTCTGGGGAACGCAGTGTAGGCGCAACGCCAGACGTGTTCCAGAGCGGTTCAGTCGGCTTTCTTGCGGATCCAGTACAGGAAGGTACCGGCGTCTTCCTGCTGCTGCAGCAGTTCGTGGCCGAGGAAGTTGCAGAACTTGGGGATGTCGCGGCGGGTCGAGGGGTCGGTGGCGATGACCTTGAGCAGGCCGCCAGCGGCCAGGTTGCGCACGTGCTGGTGCAGCATCATTACCGGTTCCGGGCAGTTCAGGCCGGTGGCGTCGAGGATGGCGTCAGGGGTGAAATCGGTCATGGGGGACTCCGCAAATGATCGCTATTGTCGCGCATCGCGCCATTTCGACCAAGGGGCCTCAGACGCATGCCTTAAGGTTTGTGTGTGCGTCGAGATCGAGCACCGCCCGCGCGGCGCTTCGCGGGACAAGCCCGCTCCCTCATCTGTTTCGGGCCAATTACTCCTGCGCCAGATGGGTTGCAGCCCTGGGGCATGGCTGAAGATCGATGAAGAGCAGTCGCGCCCCCTCGATATCGAATGGAACAAACAAGGCGGACACAGGTGCCCTCACAAGAGTGACTGGCCCGAAACAGATGTGGGAGCGGGCTTGCCCCGCGAAGCGCCGCGCGGGCGGCGCTCGATCTCAACACCAACCAAAAACTCAAGCCATGCACCTGCAACCCCACAGAACCCAAACCCTTCGCCCGAAACTCAGCGCGGTTTCAAGTCCAACCGGCGCAGATGGCAGGTCACTTCCTCGCGGTCGTGATACAGCTGCTTGCAAGCAATCGACACCTTGATCTTACGCGCCTTGAAGGTCGCCTCCATGCGATCGAGCAGCCGGCGTACTTCGGCATAGCGCTGTTTCATCGGCAGCTTCAGGTTGACCACAGCTTCACGGCACAACCCCTCGCCCAGCCAGGTCTCGATCAGCGAGGTGGTACGGGCCGGTTTCTCGACGATGTCGCACACCATCCAGTCCACCGGCTGCTTCGGTTGCCAGGTGAAACCATCGGCCATCAGGTGCTGAACCAACCCGGTGTCCATCAGGCTTTCGGCCATCGGCCCGTTGTCGATGGCGGTCACCAGCATGCCCCGGCGCACCAGCTGGTAGGTCCAGCCACCCGGCGAGGCTCCCAGGTCGACACCGGTCATGTCATCGCCCAGGCGCTGCTCCCACTGCTCGCGCGGGATGAACTGATGCCAGGCCTCTTCCAGCTTGAGGGTCGAGCGGCTGGGCGCCTCGCGGGGGAACTTCAGACGCGGGATGCCCATGGGCCACAGTGCACTGTTGCTGGCCAGAGCAACACCGGCAAATACCCGGCGGCCGCTGATGAAGGTGAGCAGCAGGCGTGGGCGGCTGGCGTCGTCGACCAGGCGGCCAGCCTTTTCCAGGGCCTTGCGCAGCGGCACCTCGAACTTGCGGCAGAAGGTGGACAGTTCCTTGCCTTCGTTACTGTCCAGTACCTCCAGCCACAGGCTGCCGAACACCGGGAACCCGGCCAGATGCGCCAGCAGCACACTGATGCGGTCGCTTTCCGGCAGTTCGACATAACCGCCACGAGCCCACTGCCGCGGGAAAATCAGCTGGTTGAAGCGCAGTTCCCCCATCAAGCGCTCGGCACCGCCCTCCTCGCTACAGACAAACTCGGCACTGGCACTCTGCGGCTTGCCTTTGGCATAGCCGGCAACGCCCAGGCGGGCGGCATGTTCGCTGATTTCGGCGCACACCTCACCCTCGAAACCGGGCCGGCAATGCATGAACAGGGTATTCATCTCTCACTCCACTACGGCTGGCGCGCCACAGGCGCCGGCAGGGCGGCGATGATAAAGGAAGATCGGAACCTGCGACACGCCCCGCCGGTCCAGAAAAGGGTCAGGTGGCGCAAAGCGGTCTAACCTGACCTTTCAGCCAGGTCCGTGCCGTGCGGATCGATACACAGCGGTGCCACAGGCATATCTTGCCAGGCACCTGCGCAGAAGGAGTTGGCAATGCCCTCGCTCGATAGCCTGAATACCCTCAAATCCCTCAAGGTCGGCGACCAGACCTACCACTACTTCAGCCTCACCGAGGCCGCCCGCCAACTGGGCGACCTGCAGCGCCTGCCCATGTCGCTGAAGGTACTGCTGGAAAACCTGCTGCGCTGGGAGGACGGCAAGACCGTCACCGGCGACGACCTGCGCGCCCTCGCCCAATGGCTGGGCGAGCGACGCTCCGACCGCGAGATCCAGTACCGCCCGGCGCGGGTGCTGATGCAGGACTTTACCGGTGTGCCGGCCGTGGTCGACCTGGCCGCCATGCGCGCTGCCATGGCCAAGGCCGGCGGCGACCCGCAGAGGATCAACCCGCTTTCACCCGTGGACCTGGTGATCGACCATTCGGTGATGGTCGACCGCTACGGCACGCCGCAGGCCTTCAGCGAGAACGTCGACATCGAAATGCAGCGCAACGGCGAGCGCTATGCCTTCCTGCGCTGGGGCCAGAGCGCCTTTGACAACTTCCGCGTGGTACCGCCGGGTACTGGTATTTGCCACCAGGTCAACCTCGAATACCTCGGTCGCACCGTCTGGACCCGTGAGGCCGATGGCCGCACCTACGCCTTCCCCGACACCCTGGTCGGTACCGATTCGCATACCACCATGATCAACGGCCTCGGCGTGCTCGGCTGGGGCGTGGGCGGGATCGAAGCGGAGGCGGCCATGCTCGGCCAGCCGGTGTCGATGCTGATCCCTGAAGTGATCGGCTTCAAGCTGACCGGCAAGCTGCGCGAAGGCATCACCGCCACCGACCTGGTGCTGACGGTGACCCAGATGCTGCGCAAGAAGGGCGTGGTGGGCAAGTTCGTCGAGTTCTATGGTGATGGCCTGGCCGAGCTGCCCTTGGCCGACCGTGCGACCATCGCCAACATGGCCCCGGAATACGGCGCCACCTGCGGCTTCTTCCCGGTCGACCAGGTGACCTTGGACTACCTGCGCCTGTCCGGCCGCCCCGAGGCGACCGTGCAACTGGTCGAGCAGTACTGCAAAGCCCAGGGCTTGTGGCGGCAGCCGGGCCAGGAGCCACTGTTCAGCGACAGCCTGGCGCTGGACATGCAGGAGGTCGAGGCCAGCCTGGCCGGGCCCAAGCGGCCGCAGGACCGGGTAGCCCTGGGCCAGGTCAGCCAGGCCTTCGACCACTTCATCGAACTGCAACCCAAACCGCTGGCCAAAGAGGTCAGCCGCCTGGAAAGCGAAGGTGGCGGCGGCGTGGCGGTGGGCAATGCCGACCAGGCCGGGGAGATCGACTACAGCCATCAAGGCCAGACCCACACCCTGCGCGATGGCGCCGTGGTGATTGCCGCGATCACCTCGTGTACCAACACCTCGAACCCCAGTGTGATGATGGCCGCCGGGCTGGTGGCGAAAAAGGCCCTGGAGAAAGGCCTGCAACGCAAACCCTGGGTCAAGAGTTCGCTGGCGCCGGGCTCCAAGGTGGTCACCGACTACTTCAAGGCCGCCGGGCTCACCACCTATCTGGACCAATTGGGGTTCGACCTGGTCGGCTATGGCTGCACAACCTGCATCGGCAACTCCGGCCCGCTGGATGAAGCGATCGAAAAAGCCATCGGCAGCGCCGACCTCACGGTGGCTTCTGTGTTGTCGGGTAACCGCAACTTCGAAGGCCGTGTGCATCCGCTGGTCAAGACCAACTGGCTGGCCTCGCCGCCACTGGTGGTGGCCTATGCCCTGGCCGGCAGCGTACGCCTGGACCTGACCCGCGACCCTCTGGGCACTGGCAAGGATGGCCAACCGGTGTACCTGCGCGACATCTGGCCCAGCCAGCAGGAAATTGCCGCTGCCGTGGCCAAGGTAGACACGGCGATGTTCCACAAGGAATACGCCGAAGTGTTCGCCGGCGATGCACAGTGGCAGGCCATCGAGGTACCGCAGGCGGCCACCTACGTTTGGCAGGCCGATTCTACCTATATCCAGCATCCGCCGTTCTTCGACGACATCGGCGGGCCACCCCCGCAGGTCACCGACATCCAGGGTGCGCGGATCCTGGCACTACTGGGTGACTCGGTGACCACCGACCACATTTCCCCAGCTGGCAACATCAAGGCCGACAGCCCGGCCGGGCGCTACCTGCGTGAGCAGGGCGTGGAGCCCCACGACTTCAACTCCTACGGCTCACGGCGTGGCAACCATGAAGTGATGATGCGCGGCACCTTCGCCAACATCCGCATCCGCAACGAAATGCTGGCGGGCGAAGAAGGTGGCAACACCCTGCACGTGCCCAGTGGCGAGAAGCTGTCGATCTACGACGCGGCGATGCGCTACCAGCAGGAAGGCACGCCGCTGGTGGTGATCGCCGGCCAGGAATACGGCACCGGCTCGAGCCGCGACTGGGCCGCCAAAGGTACCAACCTGCTGGGGGTCAAAGCGGTACTGGCGGAAAGCTTCGAGCGCATTCACCGCTCCAACCTGGTAGGCATGGGCGTACTGCCGCTGCAATTCAAGGCCGGGCACAACCGCAAGCAGCTAGGGCTGACCGGCAAGGAGAAGATCGATGTGCTGGGCTTGAACGGTACACAGATCCGCCCGGGCATGAGCTTGCCCTTGCGCATCACCCGCGAGGATGGGCAGCACGAGCAGATCGAGGTGCTGTGCCGGATCGATACTGTGAATGAAGTGGAATACTTCAAGGCAGGGGGGATATTGCATTATGTGTTGCGCCAGCTGATTGCTGGTTGAGGCGCGTATGCTTGGGGCTGCTGTGCAGCCCATCGCCTGTAGGAGCGGCCTTGTGTCGCGATGGGGCGCGCAGCGGCCCCGCTCGATAGCGGCGGCGGAGCTGAAATCTGGGGCCGCCATGCGGCCCATCGCGACACAAGGCCGCTCCTACAAGCGACGCGTAGCGGCCCGTTTCTGCTTACCCGAGAAGGACTACTCGTGCCCCGTTCCAACCTGTTCACCCTGCTTCTGCTGGCGCTCGGCTACACCCTCGCCCTGAGCCACGGCAACCTCGGCATCACCACCTTGCCCACCTTTCTCGCCCTGCTTGCCAGCGCCCTGCTCGCTCGCCGCCCCCAGCGCTGGCAACAAGCCCTCGGCCACACGTTGTTCATCCTACTGGCCATCGCCCTGGCATTGCACTGGCTGCCCGGCTTCAACGCTGCCAAGGTCATCGACGGCGTTGTCCTCAGCCCTGGCGCCCTGCCCTTCACGATGTACCTGAACCTGGACAAACCGCTGATCGGCGCCTGGCTGCTGCTGGCCTGCCCTTAGTTGTTCCTGTGGCGTAGCCAGGGCCTGGCGACCAGCCTGCTGTACGCCCTGCCCCTGACCCTGCTTGCCTGCCTGGGAGGCGCCTGGGCAATGGGCATGCTGGGCTGGGCCCCGAAATGGCCCGACCAGGCCTGGCTATGGCTGCTGAACAACCTGCTGCTGGTAAGCCTGACCGAAGAACTGTTGTTCCGCGGTTACATCCAGGCCGGCCTGCAACGGCTGCTGCGCCACCAAGGGCTGGCATTGTTCGCCGCCGCCTTGCTGTTCGGCCTGGCACACCTGGGGGCCGGCTGGCAATGGATGTACCTGGCCACCCTTGCCGGTATCGGCTACGGCCTGGCGTACCGCTGGGGCGGCGTGGCGGCGGCGGTGCTCTGCCATTTTGGCCTGAACCTGGTGCATTTCACCCTGTTCAGCTATCCGATGCTGGCTCTTGGCTAGCCATTCGGTCATCATTCGACTTATCCGTCATGAAACAGCAGTAAAAACGAAATAATGACGCTAAATTGCTTGAACGTGCTCGTTGGCTAACCCAGATCGACTGATGGCCAGTTGCCACAGGTCAAGCACATTAATTATTCATTCAATAAAACCAGCGGCTTGCCGATACCAGTCGAAAGCCCTGCGGACTATCAACCCATGCGTAACAACCAGCCGATTACCCAGAGAGAACGGACTTTCCCTGCCCAGCAGCGGTTGATCTCCACCACCAATGCCAAAGGTGTGATCACTTACTGCAACGATGCCTTCATCGAGATCAGTGGTTTCACCCGCGAAGAACTGACCGGTGCGCCGCACAACCTGGTGCGCCACCCCGACGTACCGCCAGCGGTGTTTGCCCACATGTGGCAAACCCTCAAGCAGGGCCAGCCGTGGATGGGTATCGTCAAGAACCGCTGCAAGTCCGGCGACCACTACTGGGTCAACGCCTATGTCACGCCGATCTTCGACAACAACCAGGTAGTCGGCTTCGAGTCGGTGCGGGTCAAGCCTACCGCCGAGCAGGTCCGCCGCGCCGAGGCGCTGTACCAGCGCATCAACCAGGGCAAGCCGCCGGTACCACGCCGGGACAAGTGGCTGCCGGTGCTGCAGGACTGGTTGCCGTTCATCCTGATCAGCCAGGTGGGCTTCCTGATCGGCAACTGGCTGGGCCATTCCTGGGGCTTCGCCCTGGCTGCCGGGCTTTCCGTACCGCTGGGCCTGCTGGGCCTGAGCTGGCAGCAACGTGGCCTCAAGCGCCTGCTGCGCCTGGCCGAGCAAACCACCTCCGACCCGCTGATCGCGCAGATGTACACCGACAGCCGGGGCGTGCAGGCGCGCCTGGAAATGGCCATGCTCAGCCAGGACGCGCGCATGAAAACCTGCCTGACCCGCCTGCAGGACAGCGCCGAACACCTCAGCGAACAGGCGCGCCAGTCTGACGCGCTTGCGCACAAGAGCTCTTCGGGCCTGGAGCGCCAGCGAGTGGAGACCGAGCAGGTTGCCGCTGCGGTCAACCAGATGGCCGCCACCACCCAGGAAGTGGCCAACCACGTGCAGCGCACCGCCGATGCCACCCAGGAAGCCAACCGCCTGACCAGCCAGGGCCGTCAGATTGCCGGTGAAACCCGCGAGGCCATCGAGCGCCTGTCGGCGGCGGTGGGCGAAACCGGCCAGACGGTGACGCAACTGGCCAAGGACAGCGACGAGATTGGTGGCGTGGTCGATGTGATCAAGGGCATCGCCGACCAGACTAACCTGCTGGCGCTGAACGCGGCGATCGAAGCGGCACGTGCCGGTGAAATGGGCCGAGGCTTTGCCGTGGTGGCCGACGAAGTGCGCCAGCTGGCCCAGCGCACTGCCGAATCCACCGGGCAGATCCACGGCCTGATCGCCAAGCTGCAACAAACCGCCAGCAATGCCGTACTGACCATGGAAACCGGCCATCGCCAGGCGCAGGAAGGCGTCGACCGTGTGATGCAGGCCGACGAGGCGCTGGTGGGTATCAGTGAAGCGGTGGCCAACATCACCGACATGGCCACCCAGATTGCTGCAGCGACCGAAGAGCAGACTGCAGTGGCTGACGAGATCAGCCGCAACATCAGCACCATCGCCGACCTGGCCGACCAGACTGCCGAACAGGCCCAGCACTCGGCGCTGCTCAGCGAAGAGCTGACCAGTACGGCGGGTACCCAGTACTCGCTGGTGGAGCGGTTCAACCGCTAGGGCCCTGTAGGAGCGGCCTTGTGTCGCGATGGGCCGCGAAGCGGCCCCTGGAGTTCAGCGGTGATGCAAAAAATGCCGGGGCCGCTTCGCGGCCCATCGCGACACAAGGCCGCTCCTACAACGACCCCGTCCAGACTACCAATCCAGCTGCAAACAGCTCTCGAAGTAGCGTTCTTCCCCGCTCAGCGGGTCTGCAAAGCGCAGGCTCTGCGCCAGCAACTTCAGCGGCCGCTGGTAGTCGTCCTCGTCGTTGAGAAGCTGCGGATAGAACGGGTCATTGCAGATCCCCGCCCCCAGCGCCGCCATGTGCACGCGCAACTGATGGGTCTTGCCAGTTACCGGCGACAGCCCATAACGCCAGAGCTCGCCATTCTTCTCCAGCACTTCGGCCAGGGTTTCGCTGTTGGCCTCCCCCTCTACCTCGTGCATGCGGAAAAACGGCTCGCCATGTACCAGGCGACTTTTGTGCACCAGCGGGAAATCGTGCTGCGGCATGGCCGCCGCAATTGCCTGGTAGCGCTTGTCGATGCGTCGTTCGGGGAACAGCCGCTGGTAGGCACTGCGGCTCTGCGGGTTGGCGGAAAACAGCACAAGCCCGGCGGTATGCCGGTCGATACGGTGCAACGGCACCAGATGCGGGTTGCCCAGGCGGCGGATCAGGCGGCGCAGCAAGGTCTGTTCGACGTATTCACCAGTCGGCGTCACAGGCAGGAAATGCGGCTTGTCGGCTACCACCAGGTGCTCATCCACATGCAGTATGGCCTCCTGCACCGGGATCGGCCGCTCGTTCGGCACCTCACGGAAGTAGTGCAATCGCATACCGCGCTTGTAAGGCAGTTCGGCGGAAACCGCCCGCCCTTCGGCATCAAGCACCCGGCCACGGGCAAAACGATCGAGCCACTGGGCGCGGTCGATGGCCTTGAAATGGTCACACAGGCAGTCGAGCACCGTCGCCCAGTTACCGGGGGGCAGGCACACCGTGCTGGCTTGCTGGCGGGCGGGGTCGAAAGGCGTGGTCATGGCAGGGCTCGAAACGTTCACGGCCGCGCATTATCCCCCAAGCCCGCGCCCTCAACCAGCCTGGGCAATGGCCTCGCAGCGATCCCTCAGCCAGCGCAACACCTGCACCGGCTCCCAGCGCCCAGGGTCGTAGAGGGCATACAGCAACCCCTGATACCCCACCACATCCAGCCCGCGGTGATAGCCGGCACGCTGGAACAGGGCCTCGATCTCGGCGAAGCAGGTATTGAAGTGGACCTTGCCGAACGGCGTGCGGTCGTCGGTCACCAGGCCTTCGAGGCGCAGTTCCAGAACAGCGTCGGCCACCCGCTCGACAGGCATGCGGTTGACGCTGTACTTGAGTTGCTCGACATTGAGCATGGCTTCACCTCGACACTGTATTTATATACAGCATACGAATATCCCCTTGCCGCCGTCAATGCGCTTCATTGCAGGCCCGGCAGATAGCCGGTGCCTTTACGGATGGTCAACACCTGGCGCCGAGGGACGCCGCGCGACACGGCCAGGTGCACCCAGTCATCGAATTCGAGGATCAGCTGGTCGAAGGGGATGGTGCTTTCGCTGATCCGTCGCACAACCTCGCGCGGGGTCACTTCAATCACCGTGAAATCAGCCGCCAGCCCCTGCAGATGCTTGCTCGTCAGCGTCCCGCCAATACGCTGGTTGACTGCGGGGCTGCGATAGCCACTGCTGACGATGACCGGTGCGCCGAACAGCGCGCGCACCTGCTCCAGTGCATTGCACAGCAACTGCAGGTTGGCACGCGCCTCGGCTGGAGGATTGTTGTCGAGCCCTTCCCTGGCGGCGAGCTGCGAAACAGTCATTTCATCGAGGGTGAAATGGGGGGTAATGCGCATGGCTGGATTCCTGATGACCGGTGAAGGATGCCGGCCTCAACGTGCCGGCAGCGGATCATCACAACGCTGCACACCCCATGGAGCAGGGACAGACCTCCCCTTGCGCAATTACTGCGCGAGAAACGCCACCACCTGTTCGGCATCGAACGGCCAGTGCAGCTCGGCGCCGTTGTCACAACGGCGCAGCACCGGAATGATCAGGCCATAGCGTTCGAACAGAGTTTCGTTCTCGGCAATGTCGACCAGTTCCACCAGCAGGCCATGATCGACGAAGGGCATCAGCACGGCCTCGGCCACTTCACACAGGTGGCAGCCGAGGGTGCCGAACAGTTGGCATTCAGGCAGCATGGGGGCAAGTCCGCTTTGGCAGAGAGAAACCTATTCTAGGTCCGTCCTGCCCACAGTGCACCTGACCTGGCTCAATCCTGGCTGGTGGCGCCGATACGGTGTAGCGACAGGTCCGCGCCCTGGAACTCCTGCTCATGGCTCAAGCGCAGCCCATGCAGCGCGCGGATTGCACCATACACGGCAAAACCGCCGGCCAATGCCACCACCACGCCCATCAGGCTGCCCAGCAATTGGCTGACCAGGCTGACACCGCCCATGCCACCCAGCACCTCCTGGCCGAAGATGCCGCAGGCCATGCCACCCCATACACCGCACAGGCCATGCAACGGCCACACACCCAGCACATCGTCGATCTTCCAGCGGTTCTGCGCCGCGGTGAAGGTCCAGACGAACAGCGCCCCCGCCACCAGGCCGGTGGCCAGCGCACCAATCGGGTGCATCAGGTCGGAACCGGCACAAACCGCCACCAGCCCGGCCAGCGGCCCGTTATGCAGGAAGCCCGGGTCGTTACGCCCGGCCAGCAAGGCCGACAGGGTGCCACCGACCATGGCCATCAGCGAGTTGATCGCCACCAGGCCGCTGACACCTTGCAGGGTCTGGGCACTCATGACGTTGAAGCCGAACCAGCCGATGATCAGGATCCACGACCCCAATGCCAAAAAGGGAATGCTCGACGGGGCAAACGCCACCAACCGGCCATCGCGGTAGCGCCCACGGCGCGCACCCAGCAGCAACACCGCCGCCAGCGCCAGCCAGCCGCCCATGGCATGCACCACCACCGAGCCGGCAAAATCATGGAACGGCGCGCCGAAGCGTGCCTGCAACCAGGCCTGGACGCCCAGGTTGCCGTTCCACACCACGCCCTCGAAGAACGGGTAGATGAACGCTACGATCAATGCCGTGGCACACAGCTGCGGCACAAATCGCGCCCGCTCTGCGATGCCCCCGGAGATGATTGCCGGGATCGCCGCAGCGAAGGTCAGCAGGAAGAAGCACTTGACCAGCGCATAGCCATGGTCGGCCGCCAACGCTGCCGCCGGCTGGAAGAAGCTGACCCCGTAGGCGATCCAGTAGCCGATGAAGAAGTACACCAATGCCGAAATAGCGAAGTCGCTGAGAATCTTCGACAAGGCGTTGACCTGGTTCTTGTGGCGTACAGTGCCCACTTCGAGAAACGCGAAGCCGGCATGCATGGCCAGCACCAGGATGGCGCCCATGAGAATGAACAGGGTGTTTGAACCGTGGACCAGAGAGTCCATCGCGCTGTGCATGTTTTCCATGAAATAGGCAGACCTGCTGAAAAAGGCACCAGGACAGTTCAAGAACCTGCATCCCTGCACCGAATCGGTGCCAGCTCCCTGCCCCGTTTCGGTGAACCGGGCGGAGCCTGCTTGGTTTTTTCTTGGGTTTGTCGTGGATTGAGTTAAGGTTTATCGGTATCCGCTGCGCTGACGCCCTGAATCGGCGCAATACCCGACCAGGGCGCCCCGCAACGTGGCAAAGCCTTAGCAAGGCCCATACCAGCGCCGGTACTTGAACCTTCCGCGCGTGCTATTACTCGAACTACCAACACTCATCGACAGGGAGATACCCATGGCCAGCAAATCGGCAAAGACTGCACAAGAGATATTGATGGCTGACTTCCAGGCACTGGTCCGCGACACCGAGAAGCTGCTGGCCGACACTGCCAACCTGGCAGGCGACCAGGCTGACGAGTTGCGTGAACAGATCCACGACCGCCTGACCCAGGCCCGCGAAACCCTGCAACTGACCCAGGACTCGGTGCGGGAACGCGGCCAGGCAGCATTGAGCAGTGCCGAACAGTACGTGCAGGAAAAACCGTGGCAGGCGATCGGCATTGCCGCTGGTGTCGGCCTGTTGATCGGCCTGCTGGCCAACCGGCGCTGAGGGGTTTCCATGGAGAACGACGCCAACGGCGCCAGCGCCTCGGGCAAACGCCTGGGGGCGGCTGCCCTGGGGCTGCTGCACAGCCACATCGAACTGTTCGGCATCGAATTGCAGGAGCAGAAGGGCCGCACCTTGAGCCTGCTGCTGTTCGCCGGCCTCGCCCTGGTGTTCGCCCTGCTTCTGCTGACGGCGTTGTCCGGGCTGTTGCTGGTGCTGCTGTGGGATAGCTATCGCCTGGCCGGCATCATCGGCCTGTGCGTGTTCTACGGCATAGCCGCGCTGTATTGCGGCTTGCGCCTGAAGGCAGCGGTGTTCGACGAGTCGTCGCCCTTCGGCGCCACCCTTGAGGAACTTGCCAAGGACCGGGAGCGCCTGTTGCCATGAGCCTGCCAGAACTGCCAAACACCCGTAACCCGCGGGAACTGCGCAAGGCGCTGCTGCGCCTGCGCATGGAAATGCACCGCCAGGAAATCCGCCACGAGTCCGCGCAGTTGCTTGAGCCACTGCGCCGCGTGCGCGGCATGGGCAGCTCACTGCACGACGGGCTGGGCATCAAGCATGCGCCGCTGTGGGGGATTGGCGCCGTGGTGGCGCTGGGCTTCCTCACCGGCAAGGGCGTGCGCAGCGGCAACCTGGCGCGGCTGTTGCGCCTGGGCACCAGCCTGCTGCCGTTGCTGCGCCTGTACCTGCAAGGCAGCCGCCGCCCCTGACCATCGCAATCCTTGTAGGAGCAGCCTTGTGCTGCGAAGAGGCCGGGAGCGGCAAGGAATTTGTATCGATCAAACGGACCTCTTCGCAGCACAAGGCTGCTCCTACAGGATATGCTGCTGCCTTCGACCTACAGGAGACCGCGCCTTGGACTGGCACACCCTGCTCACCCGCGAACGCCTGGGCAAAGCCCTGTACAGCGCCGATGAACTCGGGCGCAGCCCCTTCCACAAAGACCACGACCGCATCATCTTCTCCGGTGCCTTTCGCCGCCTCGGGCGCAAGACCCAGGTGCACCCGGTTTCGAGCAACGACCATATCCATACACGCCTGACCCACTCGCTGGAAGTCAGCTGCGTCGGCCGCTCGCTGGGCATGCGCGTCGGCGAAACCCTGCGTGACAGCCTGCCGGACTGGTGCGCCCCCAGCGACCTGGGGATGATCGTGCAGTCGGCCTGCCTGGCCCATGACATCGGCAACCCACCGTTCGGCCACTCTGGCGAAGACGCCATCCGGCACTGGTTCCAGCAGGCGGCCGGGCGTGGCTGGCTGGACGACATGAGCGACGACGAGCGCGCCGACTTCCTCAACTTCGAAGGTAACGCCCAAGGCTTTCGCGTACTCACCCAACTGGAGTACCACCAGTTCGACGGCGGTACCCGGCTGACCTATGCCACCCTCGGCACTTACCTGAAGTACCCGTGGAGCGCACGCCACGCCGACGCTCTGGGCTACAAGAAGCACAAGTTCGGCAGTTACCAGAGCGAACTGCCGCTGCTCGAGCAGATCGCCCGCAAGCTCGGCCTGCCGCAACTGGAACACCAGCGCTGGGCGCGCCACCCGCTGGTCTACCTGATGGAGGCTGCAGATGACATCTGCTACGCGCTGATCGACCTGGAAGACGGCCTGGAAATGGAGCTGCTGCAATACGCCGAAGTCGAAGCACTGCTGCTCGATCTGGTCGGCGATGACCTGCCGGAAACCTACCGTCAGCTCGGCCCTGGCGATTCCCGGCGGCGCAAGCTGGCGATCCTGCGCGGCAAGGCCATCGAGCACCTGACCAACGCTGCCGCCCGTGCCTTCGTCGAGCAGCAGCAGGCCTTGCTGGCCGGGCAGCTGGCGGGCGACCTGGTCGAACACATGCACGGCCCGGCCAAGCGCTGCGTGCTGCAGGCCAAGGACATGGCACGCAACAAGATCTTCCAGGACAAGCGCAAGACCCTGCACGAGATCGGCGCCTACACCACGCTGGAAATCTTGCTGAACACCTTCTGCGGGGCCGCCCTCGAGCAGCACGGTGGACGCACGCCCTCGTTCAAGAGCCGCCGGGTACTGGACCTGATCGGCAACAATGCCCCCGACCCACACGGCTCGCTGCACAGCGCCTTCCTGCGCATGATCGACTTCATCGCGGGGATGACCGACAGCTATGCCAGTGAAATGGCCCGGGAAATGACCGGGCGCTCCAGCCCGACCTGAGCCCTGCCGGTGCAGCCCGGACATCGCCCGTAGCTGCACCGCACATTGTGGGAAACTTCCTACATATACTGGCGACAAGTTAAACGTCACGAATAAAAGTAAATGAAAAGTTACCAATCACGCTTTGACAATGAATTAAACGCGCTTATTTCGTAGCCCGAATTGTTTTATCTTGTAAGCCATTTCCCATATAGGGCTAATAGCCCTTCCTCGCATGCCCGATGACTTTCAACTGCGATAAGGTGCCGCCTGTCACCCTCAATCGCCCGCAGGGAAGTTGAACATGCATTCCATATTTATCGTCGACGACCATCCCGTCATCCGCCTGGCCGTTCGTATGTTGCTGGAAAACCAGAATTACAAGATTGTCGGCGAGTCGGACAACGGCGTGGACGCCATGCAGATGATTCGCGAAGCCGCCCCAGACCTGGTCATCCTCGACATCAGCATCCCCAAACTGGACGGGCTGGAGGTGCTTGCCCGGTTCCAGGCCATGGCCTTGCCCCTGAAGGTACTGGTACTGACCGCGCAATCTCCCGCATTGTTTGCCGTACGCTGCATGCACTCGGGTGCTGCAGGCTATGTGTGCAAGCAGGAGGACCTGAGCGAACTGCTCAGTGCAGTAAAGGCCGTGCTGGCTGGTTACAACTATTTCCCCAGCCAGGCAATCAAGCATAACCAGGCGGTAGATGCCGACCTGCAACTTTTCCGTCAGGTTAATGACCGCGAACTGATGGTGCTGCAACTATTCGCCCAGGGCCGCAGCAACAAGGAAATTGCCAAGGGCATGTTCCTCAGCAGCAAGACCGTCAGTACCTACAAGAAGCGCCTCATGCACAAACTTCAGGTCAATACGCTGGTCGATCTGATTGAAATGGCCAAACGCAACGCGCTGGTCTGAGGGTAGTCATGGCGCACAGTATCGCTCGCCTACTGCTCACCCTGCTCCTGTTCAGCGGCGTGGCACAGGCTACCCATCACGAGGCTTCATCCTATACCTTGCTGGCACGCTCATCGGCCAGGCCGGCATTACCAGCGCTCACGGACGAACAACGGCAATGGCTCGAAGGCCGTCAGGAACTGGTGCTGGGTACCTCGGCACCAGACTACCCGCCGTTCGACATCACCAGTGGGGGCCGCGACTACCAGGGCCTTACCGCCGAGTACGCAAGCCTGATCGGCAAGGCCCTGCAGTTGCCCGTGCGGGTGCTGCGCTTTTCCAGCCGGCAAGCGGCGGTCGAGGCGCTCCGGCAGGGCGATATCGACCTCCTTGGCAGCTCCAACGGCTACGAAGCGGCCAGCGATGGCCTGGCCCTGTCGGCCCCCTATGCCATCGACCAACCGGTGCTGGTAACGCGCGAGGACGAAAGCCGGGCGCTGGACACGGGCCTGGGCGGCATGCGCCTGGGCATGCTCTACCATTACCTGCCCCGGCAGGAGGTGAACAGCGCCTACCCCAAGGCCGAGCTTCTGGCCTTCGGCTCGTCCAGCCAGGCCCTGAGTGCCGTGGCGTTCGGCCAGGCCGACGTGTTCATCGGTGATACCATTTCCACCCACTACCAGCTCAATCGCGGCCACCTGCCGCGCCTGCGCATGGCCAGTTTCGGCAAGCACGAGGCCATCGGCTTCGGTTTTGCCCTGCGCCGCGAGGACAGGGTCCTGATGGATCTGGTGAACGCCACCCTGGACAGACAGACCTCGGCCATACGCGCCAGCATCTTCAAGCGCTGGAGCGCTGGTAGCGACCTGCTGCTGACCGACCGCAAGCTGCAACTGACCGACACCGAAGAACAATGGCTGAAAGACCACCCGGTGATGCGCGTTGCAATCGATGACACCGCTGCACCGGTCTCCTATTTCGACGGCTCGGGGCATTTTCGCGGCATCACCGCCGACCTGCTCGAGCTCCTTCGCCTGCGCACCGGCTTGCGCTTCGAAGTGCAGCGCGCCAGCGGCCTTGCCGACATGATTGCCCGCCTCAAGGATGGCCGCGCCGATGTCATTGCCGCACTGGCCAGCGGCGGGATGAACGAAGACGACCTGCAAATCAGCCAACCCTACCTGGAAAGCGCCTATGTGCTGGTCAGCCGCAAGGACAAACAACCCTTCACCTCGCTGGAACAGCTGCAGGGTCATCGCATCGCCATTACCCGCTACAGTGCCATGGACGCCATGCTGTCGCGGCACTATCCGCAAATCGGCTGGGTCGAGACCGAAAGCTCGTTCTATTCCATGGCGTTGCTCAACAGTGGTGCCGTCGATGCGGTGATCACCACCTTGATCGACGCCAACCACGCCCTGGCTGGCAATCCCGAACTGGTCATCCGGGCCACCGTCGGCAGCGAACCCGCCACCTTCGCCATGGCCACCAGCGCCCCGTCACAAGCGCTGGTGTCGATCCTCGACAAGGCGCTGCTGAGCATCTCGCCGGAAGAACTGGGGGTCATCAACAACCGTTGGCGCGGCTTCAGCCTGCACGAGGATGGCAACGACCACGGCTACCGCCGGCTGGCGATACAGGTGGTACTGGGCACCGCCGTGCTGTTGCTGCTGGCCTTGTTGTGGAATGCCCGCCTGCGCCTGCAGATTCGCCAGCGGCAACGCGCCGAACGGGCGCTGAACGACCAGTTGGCGTTCATGCGCGCCCTCCTCAACGGCACGCCCCACCCCATGTACGTGCGTGATCGCGAGGGCCGACTGCAAAGCTGCAACTACAGCTACCTGGAAGCCGTGCAGGCCCGCTCCGAGGAGGTCATCGGCAAAAACCTGGAGGGGAGCCTGTTCGCCGATTACGAGCAGACCCGGCAGATCCACGCCGATTATCTGAAGGTGATGGCCGAAGGCTCGCCGCTGATCATGGACCGGCCACTTCGGATCCAGGGCCGGGAGATGACCATCTACCACTGGATTCTGCCGTACCGCGACTCACTGGGTGAGGTGCAGGGCATCATCGGTGGCTGGATCGACATCAGCGAGCGCCGCCATCTGGTCATGGAGCTGCGCCAGGCCAAGCAGCAGGCCGATGATGCGAACCGCGCCAAAAGCACGTTCCTGGCCACCATCAGCCACGAAATCCGCACCCCGATGAATGCCGTCATCGGCATGCTCGAGCTGGCAGTCAAGCGCGCCGACCAAGGCCGTGTAGATCGCTGTGCGCTGGAGCTGGCCCACCATTCGGCCAAGGACCTGCTGGGCCTGATCGGCGATATCCTCGACATTGTGCGCATCGAGTCCGGGCATTTGTCCCTCGCCCCGGAGGCCGTCGACCTGGCGGCCCTGGTCGAGTCGGTGGGGCGCATTTTCGAGGGCCAGGCCCGGCAGAAAGGCCTGGCCCTGGAGGTGATCATCGCACCGGCCGCCCGCTGCCATGCCCTGCTCGACCCCCTGCGTTTCAAGCAAGTCCTGTCCAACCTGGTAAGCAACGCCATCAAGTTCACCGAGCATGGCCAGGTGCGCATATGCGTCGGCCTGGTGGACGACGGCAGCACTACCCCCGCAGTGCTGGACCTGGAAGTGCGCGACAGTGGCATCGGTATCCACGCCGACGACCTGCAGCGCCTGTTCAACCCGTTCATCCAGGCCAATCCGCATAGCCAGAGCGCCCGTGCAGGTACCGGGCTGGGCCTGGCCATCTGTCGCAACCTGTGCGAGATGATGGGCGGCAGCCTGACCATAAAGAGCCTGGAGGATGTCGGCACCCAGGTGCGCCTGAAGATGCCGCTGCAGCGGGTTGACGCAGCAGCGCAGCCGGCCCCGCTGATCGAAAACCTCGACGTGCCCGACCCACGGCTGAGCGTGCTGGTGATCGACGACCACCCGGCCAACCTGCAACTGATGGCACAGCAGCTTGGCTACCTGGGGCTTGAGCACACCAGTGCCCAAGACGGTCGCGAAGGCCTGGCTACCTGGCGGGCGGGCGACTTCGATGTGCTGGTGCTCGACTGCAACATGCCGCACATGAACGGTTACCAGCTGGCCACTGCCGTACGTACCGAGGAACGCCATGGCAAGCGGCAGCGCTGCACCATTCTCGGCTACACCGCCAACGCACAGCCGGAGGTACGCCGCAAGTGCCTGAGCGCCGGCATGGACGACTGCCTGCTCAAGCCCATCAGCCTGGGCACGCTCAGCCAGCGTCTTGCCAGTATCCGCCCACGCCGCCAGCAGAAACCGCGCCGCAAGCTCTATAACCTGGGCGGCCTGGCGACGGTGGTCGGGCATGACCCGAACGATCGCCAGCGTTTCCTGCAGGCGTTGCAGCAGAGCCTGCAGGCCGACCTGGCCACCTTGATGGCATTGCATCCGCAGCATGACAGCAATGCCATTGCCGAACAGGCGCACAAGGTGCTCAGTGCCGCGCGGATGCTGGAAGCCCCCGAGCTGATGAAAGCTTGCGAAGCCCTCGAGGCAAGCGGCTTGCCTACCACCCAGTTACGCCTGCGGCGCCAGGCACTGGCGCGGCATATGTGCCGGGTAGAACGTGCCCTGGCCAGGGAACTGGCCACAGGTACCTGCACACAGGCAGGCAGCCAGGCGTGTTAACTGGTAGACTGCGCGGCGTTATTACCTAAGAGGATTGTTTCATGGCCACAAACCGCTCCCGTCGTCTGCGCAAGAAGCTGTGTGTCGACGAGTTTCAGGAATTGGGCTTCGAGCTGAACCTGGAATTCAAGGAAGATCTGGATGACCAGGCAATCGATGCTTTCCTCGACGCGTTCCTGGCAGAAGCCATGGACGCCAATGGCCTGGACTATGTAGGCGGTGACGATTTCGGCCTGGTGTGCTCGGTCAAACGCGGCTCGGTCAGCGAAGAACAGCGTGCAGCCGTTGAAGCCTGGCTCAAAGGCCGTAGCGAACTGACCAAGATCGAGGTCAGCCCGCTGCTGGACGCCTGGTACCCGGAAAAGCCGATCAACAAGGCCGAGTAATACCGGCCCGGCTCGATCGCTGAAAAGGCTACCCTCAGGGGTGGCCTTTTTTATTGGGGGTGCTTTTCCGTCGAACGTGGCGCATCGTCGCTGCGCTTGGGGCATAATGCGTATTCTTTCACCCTGGGGCCATCATTCCTTACAGCCCCAATGCCCTTTTCCCTCGCCGTAGGGTATTTATCGATCATGATCAAAACGCTTCGTCCCCTCGTTCTTGCCGGCCTGCTGTTGCCACTCGCCCTGCCCAGCCAGGCCGCCGCCGTCAACACCACGCTGCCTGCCAAGGTGCAGCAGGCCCTCAAGGCCAACAAGCTGCAGGATTCTGCCCTGTCGCTGGTGATGCTGCCGCTTGACGGCCCCGGCACACCGACCATGTTCAATGCCGATGTCTCGGTCAACCCGGCCTCGACCATGAAGCTGGTCACCACCTACGCCGCCCTCGAATTGCTCGGCCCGACCTTCCAGTGGAAAACCGAGTTCTACACCGACGGCACCCTGAGCAACGGTGTACTCAACGGTAACCTGTACCTCAAAGGTGGCGGCGACCCGAAACTGAACATGGAAAAGCTGTGGCTGCTGATGCGTGACCTGCGCGCCAATGGCGTGCGCACCATCACCGGCGACCTGGTGCTGGACCGCAGCCACTTCGTGCAGCCCAACCTGCCGCAGTTCAACGACGACGGTGGCGATGAGAACAAGCCGTTCCTGGTCAAGCCCGACTCGCTGCTGGTCAACCTCAAGGCCCTGCGTTTCGTGGCCCGCAACGATGGCGGCAAGGTCACCATCGCGGTCGAACCGCCGATTGCCAGCATCCGTATCGACAACCAGGTCAAGGCGGTGGCCTCCAAACAGTGCTCGGGTGACGTGCGCTACAACCCGGTGCAGCAGGCCGATGGCATCAGCGTAACGGTCAGTGGCCAGCTGGGTGACGGCTGCAACTCGCAGACCTACCTGTCGCTGCTCGACCACCAAACCTACGCCGCCGGTGCCGTGCGCGCGATCTGGAACGAGCTGGGTGGCAGCATCCAGGGTGGCGACCGCTTCGAGAACGTGCCCAAGGGCGCTCGCCTGCTGGCCCGTGCCTTCTCGCCAGACCTGGTGGAAGTGATCCGCGACATCAACAAGTACAGCAACAACACCATGGCCCAGCAGCTGTTCCTGAGCCTTGGCGCGCAGTTCCGCACCGATGCCGACGGTGACGACGCCCGCGCCGCCCAGCGCGTGGTGCGCCAGTGGCTGGCGAAGAAGGGCATTACCGCGCCGCACCTGGTGATGGAAAACGGTTCCGGCCTGTCGCGTGCCGAACGGGTCAGCACCCGGGAGATGGCCGCGATGCTGCAGGCTGCCTGGAAGAGCCCTTATGCTGCCGAGTTCATGAGCTCGATGCCGCTGGTGGGTATGGATGGCACCATGCGCAAGCGCCTGAAGCGTACCGCCATGACCGGCGAAGGGCACATCAAGACTGGCACGCTGAATACCGTGCGGGCAATTGCCGGCTTCAGCCGCGACAGCAACGGCCATACCTGGGCGGTGGCGGCGATCCTCAACGATCCGAAACCGTGGGGCGCCTCGCAGGTGCTCGACCAGGTGCTGCTGGACCTGTACCGCCAGCCGAAACTGGCCGGCAGCACTGCGGCCAACTGATAGGTACAGGCAGCCAGTACCGGCCTCTTCGCGGGCTTGCCCGCTCCCACAGGTATTGCACCAAGTTCAATAACGGTGCAGTACCTGTGGGAGCGGGCAAGCCCGCGAAGAGGCCGGCACCGACAACCAAAAACGATCAGGCCAACTCCCCCTCTACCCGGTCACGCCCGGCCTGCTTGGCCGCATACACGCCTGCATCGGCCCGCAACAGCAAGGCATCGGCCCCTTCCCCCGGTCGCCAACCCGCCACACCAAAACTCGCGGTCACCCTGCCCACGCCTTCCACTGGCACATTGCGCACCCCATGCCACAGTTCCAGCGCCAGCAGCCGCGCTTGCTCGGCATCGCTCCCCGGGCACAGCACCATGAATTCCTCGCCGCCCAACCGGCAGAAAACATCGGTACGGCGCAAACGCTGGCTGATACGCAGGCACAGGCTGCGCAGCACGCGATCGCCGACAGCATGGCCAAAATGGTCGTTGATGCGCTTGAAGTGATCGATATCGAGCATGATGACCGCCAGTGCCTGGCCATCGCGCTGGGCCCGTTCCAGCTCGAGCTTGAGCCGCTCCTGAAAGTAACGGCGATTATGGATGCCGGTCAGCGAATCGGTCACCGACAGCGCCCGCAACTCTTCCTCCACACCCTTGAGGTCGGAGATATCGGTCAGGTAGCCATGCCACAACGTGCAGCCCTGCTCGCCCACCTCCGGTGTCGCCTCGCCACGCACCCAACGCAGCCCGGCACGCGGCAGGCAGACCCGATATTCTTCACGCCAGGGCGACAGGTGTTCGGCCGAGTAACGCACCGAGCGGCGCACGCGCTCGAGGTCATCCGGGTGGATGCGCTCGAACACCGCCGTGGCATCCTCGCGCAATTGCTGCAGATCGACTTCGTAGATGTCGTACAGGCCCTTGCTGGCGTACGGAAAACAGGAATGGCCGTTGCCATCCAGGCGGTACTGGTAGATGCCGCCCGGCACCTCGGCACTGAGTTTTTCCAGAAGGCGGTCACGCGCCGCCAGCGCCTCATGCACCCGACGCCGTTCAGTGACATCGATGCAGATCGCCAGGTAACCGATCCATAACCCCTGCTCATCGAGCATGGCGGTGACCAGCATGTTGGCCACCAGTTGGCTGCCATCGGCGCGCAACAAGGTCCACTCCCCCGGCTCGGCACCATGCTCCTGCACCGTTTCGGCAAACATGGCCTGACCACCTGCAATCGGCCGGCCGAAACGCAGGCTCAAGGCATGGGCACGCAGGCTCAACTCCTCGGGCAACACCAGGTCCTCCAGGCGCAGCTTGCCGATTGCCTCGCTGGCCGGGTAACCGAGCATGCGCTCGGCACCGGCGTTGAAGGTGCTGACCAAGCCCTTGAGGTTGGTGGCGATGATCGCCACCTGGGTTGCGGCATCCAGCACGCTGCGCAGTTGGTTATGGGTACCACGCAGTGACTGCTCGCTGACCCGTAGCTCGGCGGTACGCTGCTCTACCAGGGCCAAGGCGCGCTGGCGCTGGCTGAACAGGCTGTAGAGCAACACACTGAGCAGCAGGCTCAACAAGCCGCCCAGCAGGCTTACCGCCAGCACCGCGGAGGAGCGGTTGGCGCGCACGAAGGCCAGGCTCGGCCGGATACTCAGCTGGAAGTGGTGGTCAGCCAGGTGCAACAACTGGTTGATGGCCAGCGGCAGAGGTGCGACCGGGTTCTGTGAATCGAACATCACCTCAGGGCCATGCAGCCCGGTGGGGTCGACGATACGCACCACCAGGTTATCGTGTGCCGTAACCGGGCGCCCGTCACTGACCAGTTCACGCATGCTCAGCAGGGCCATCACATAGCCCATTGCCGCGCCGCGGGGGTTGGCATCGGAAAACACTGGCGCCACCATCAGCAGGCCACGCGCATCCGAGCTGGTATCGAACATGGGCAGTGGCTCGGACACCGCCATGCTGCCGGGCCCCAGCGCCCGCGCCAGTGCCGCCAAGGGCACTTCCTGGCCGGCGAGGTCCAGACCATAGGGCAGCCCGGGCAATTCACCCGACTGGGTATAGAGTACCGGGAAGTAATGGTCGCGCTGGGGGGATGGGTGCCACTGGCCTTGTTCATCCTGGTCGCGGATCACATAGCCCGGGCCGAAATGCACACTGGCCTGGCGCTCGAACTCGGCGCGTTGCGCGGCCTCGACACGCGGCGCCCAGGCGTAGGCCAGGGTCCGCTGCAGCAATGGCCGGGCGTAGCCGTCGAACTCGTGTGGGGTGATTTCGTTGGAAAAGCTGAAAAACCGCCGCAGCCCGTCCAGGCGCTGCTGCTGTTCATCAAACCGCTCGGCGATACGGCTGAAACGCTCGCTGGCCAGCAGCTCGAAGCGCTGGCGCAGTTGCTGCTTGTAGAAGGTTTGCGTGGCTAACGCCAGGACGGCCGTCAACAGGCCACCCACGATCAGGGCGACCACGGCCACCGCCCAGGCGGACACTGCCTCTGTGCACAGGCCAAGCAACCGCGCACGCACGCCACCCTTTGACATACACCCATCTCGTCACGTCAGCGTCCTGCGGATTATCTTGCCCTGCCCTCAGTTATAGCTATTGGCCATTAGCCGCGCAATGTACCTCGTCGCCTCAACGAAGCTGCAGACGCCAGGCACGATGGATACGGTTATTGCGCGCGAAGTCCGGGTCCAGGGTCTGGGCCGTGATCTCTTCCACCGCATAACGCGCCATCAGGTGCTCGTCCAACTGGAACTTGCGGAAGTTGTTGGAGAAATACAGCACGCCACCCGGCGCCAGGCGGGCCATGGCCAGGTCCAGCAGTTGCACGTGGTCACGCTGCACATCGAACACGCCTTCCATGCGCTTGGAGTTGGAGAAGGTCGGCGGGTCGATGAAGATCAGGTCATAGCTGTCGCGGTTGCCTTCCAGCCAGGCCATCACATCGCCCTGCTCCAGGCGGTTGCGCTCGGAGAAGCCATTGAGCGCCAGGTTGCGTCGCGCCCAGTCCAGGTAGGTTTTCGACAGGTCGACGCTGGTGGTGCTGCGCGCGCCGCCCTTGGCCGCGTGCACGGTGGCCGTGGCGGTGTAGCAGAACAGGTTGAGGAAGCGTTTGCCGGCTGCTTCGCGCTGGATGCGCATGCGCATCGGGCGATGGTCCAGGAACAGGCCCGTGTCGAGGTAGTCGGTGAGGTTGACCAGCAGCTTTACGCCACCTTCGTTAACTTCCTGGAAGCGGCCTTCGGTCGCCTGGCGCTCGTACTGGCGCGTGCCGCTCTGCCGCTCGCGACGCTTGAGCACCACACGCTGCGGCGAAATGCCCAGGGCCTGCGGGATGGCTGCCAGCGCGTCAAGCAGGCGTGCCTGGGCCTTGTCCGGGTCGACCGAACGTGGCGCGGCGTATTCCTGCACGTGCACCCAGTCCTGGTACAGGTCGACCGCCAGGGCATATTCGGGCATGTCGGCGTCGTACAGGCGGTAGCAATCGACCTGCTCGCGGCGGGCCCACTTGCCCAGTTGCTTGAGGTTTTTCTGCAGGCGGTTGGCGAACATCTGCGCCCCTTCCGACAGGCGCGCCGGCTCGCTGGCCGGTGCTGCCTGCTGGCGGGTTTCCGCGCCTTCAGGCTGCGCCTCGCGGCGCTCGCCGGTAACGAACTGGTCGGGCTGCACCTTGAACAGCAGCAGCTTGCACGGCAAGGCGCCGTTCCAGAACGCGTACTGCTTGTGGCTGCGAATACCCATGCGCTTGCCCAGCTGCGGCGCGCCGGTGAACACCGCCGCCTCCCAGCCCATGCAGGCCTGGCGCAGACGCTCGCCGAGGTTCTGGTAGAGGTACAGCAGGCTGGCTTCGTCACCCAGGCGCTCGCCATAGGGCGGGTTGCTGATGACAAGGCCTTTCTGGTTCTGGTCAGGGCGCGGCTCGAAGGTACTGACCTCGCCCTGGTAGATCTTCACCCAGTCGCCCAGGCCGGCACGCTCGACGTTGTTGCGGCCTGGCTGGATCAACCGCGGGTCGGCCTCGTAGCCACGGATCCACAGTGGTGGCTTGGCCAGACCGGCCTGTGCCCGCGCCTGCGCCTCGTCATGCACCTTGCGCCACAATGCCGGTACGTGGCCGAGCCAGGCACTGAAGCCCCAGCGCTCACGCTTGAGGTTGGGCGCGATATCGGCGGCGATCATCGCCGCTTCGACCAGGAAGGTACCCACACCGCACATCGGGTCGGCCAGCGCGCCACCTTCGGCGGCAATGCGCGGCCAGCCGGCGCGGATGAGTACCGCCGCCGCCAGGTTTTCCTTCAGCGGCGCGGCGCCTTGCTGCAGGCGGTAGCCACGCTGGTGCAGGCTGTGCCCGGAAAGGTCGAGCGAGAGAATGGCTTCGCCACGGTCCAGGCGCAGGTGCACGCGCACATCAGGGTCGATCTTTTCCACCGACGGGCGCAGGCCTTCACGGTTGCGCAGCTTGTCGACGATCGCGTCCTTGACCTTCAACGCACCGAAGTGGGTGTTGTCGATGCCCGAGCCATGGCCGCTGAACTCAACCGCCAGGGTGCCGTCGGCTGTCAGGTGATCGGCCCAGTCGACCGCGTGCACGCCGTCGTAGAGGTCGTCGGCGTTCTTCATGGAGAAGCGCTTGAGTACCAGCAGCACCCGGTTGGCCAGGCGTGACCAAAGGCACAGACGGTAGGCGGTTTCCATGTCGGCGGCGCCGCGAATGGCCGAGGTGTGCTCGCGCACGTCATCCAGGCCGAGGCCCCGCGCCTCTTCGGCAAGCAGGCCTTCCAGGCCTTTAGGGCAAGTGAGGTAAAGTTCGAAACGGTCCGACATGAGTAATCCAGCGCCTTGGGCTATTTGACTGACGGGGCGACGCATCGCCCCGCGATGTTTGCCCGCACACCTTTCCAGCAGGCGTGCGGGTGGCCCTTCCCGACACGCGAGCGTGCGATGAAAGGCCGGGCCGCCTGACCGATCTGTGCTTGGCCCAGTGGCAAAGACAGCTTAGATCATCAGGCAGTATGAAAAATTCTGGCGATACCAGGGCCGATGTGACCCTTCGTCGCATTTCAAATTATTTCTGTCATCCGCAAGCAACGCTGGCGAAATGACGTCAATGATCGGCAAACCCTGATCATAGCGGGCTCAACGCTAAACAAGGTTGAGTCGCATTTATTTACTTATCCCCTCACCCTTGGAAAGGTTACGTGCTTATGACAAATCGATCATTCACACCGTGACTCGCATTCGATAGAACTGGTCTCAGGCCACTTCGCAACGAGGTGGCACTTTCAGCTCGCCACGCCGGCAGCGAGCGCACACCGGCAGAAAGACTCTGCCCGGCCTCGGAGAGGCCGACGGGACATTACAGTCAACAAGTGAGGGCAACACCCTATGAGAAGACTTAAGCGTGATCCGTTGGAAAGAGCATATTCACGTGGCTACCAATACGGGGTCACCGGCAAATCCCGCGAACTTTGCCCCTTCAATCTTCCTTCTGTTCGCCAAGCCTGGATCAACGGCTGGCGTGAAGGTCGCGGTGATAACTGGGACGGAATGACTGGCACCGCTGGCATCCATAGACTCAACGAAAATCACGCCGTTGGCTGAACGAGGACACTGAATTCGATTCACCATGCACGCCCTATCCGGGCGGCGGGCGAAGGCCCAGGGGCCCCTTGATGGGGCCCTTTTTTATTGCCGATCAAACCCGTGGCATTGCCGCGATAGCGTCCACCGCCTCGCGAATCAGCGCCGGCCCTTTATAGATGAAGCCGGAGTAGATCTGCACCAGGCTCGCCCCGGCAGCGATCTTCTCGGCGGCATGGCGGCCTTCGGTAATGCCGCCAGCGGCAATGATCGGCAGCTTGCCGCCCAGCTCACCCGCCAACACCTTGACGATATGGGTGCTCTTTTCCAGCACCGGCGCACCCGACAGGCCACCCGCCTCGCCACCGTACGGCAGGCCTTCGACACCTTCACGGCCCAGCGTGGTATTGGTGGCGATCACCGCATCCATGCCCGACTCGATCAGCGCCGCGGCCACCAGGGCGGTTTCTTCGTCGCTCATGTCCGGGGCAATCTTGATTGCCAGAGGTACGCGCTTGCCATGCGTGCCGGCCAGTTGCTCGCGGCGCACGGCCAGGGCATCGAGCAGTTGCTTGAGCGAATCGCCGAACTGCAGGCTGCGCAGGCCCGGGGTGTTGGGCGAACTGACGTTGACCGTGATGTAACTGGCCTCGGTGTACACCTTGTCCAGGCAGATCAGGTAGTCATCGACGGCACGCTCCACCGGGGTGTCGAAATTCTTGCCGATGTTGATGCCCAACACACCGTTGTAACGCGCAGCCCGTACCCGGCCGAGCAGGTGATCAACGCCCAGGTTGTTGAAGCCCATGCGGTTGATGATGGCCGTTGCCTCTGGCAGGCGGAACAGCCGCGGCTTGGGGTTGCCCGGCTGCGGTCGCGGGGTGACGGTGCCGATTTCGACGAAGCCGAAGCCCAGCTGGGCGAAACCGTCGATGGCCGCACCGTTCTTGTCCAGGCCGGCCGCCAGGCCCACCGGGTTGGCGAAGTTCAAGCCCATGACCGTAACCGGCAAAGCCGCCGGCTGCTTGCACAGCATGCCGTTGAGGCCGAGACGGCCACCGGCGCCGATCAGGTCCAGGGACAGGTCGTGGGAGGTTTCCGGGGAAAGCTTGAACAGCAGCTGGCGGGCCAGGGTATACATGGGCGGGCAAGGCTCGGGGTGAATGAGGGGGCGATTATAGCCAGCGTGGGGCCGGCATGACAGCAAATCGTGGGGCTGCTGCGCAGCCCATCGCCAGCAAGCCAGCTCCCACAGGTACAACACAAGGGCTGAAACCTGTGCTGTATCTGTGGGAGCTGGCTGCCGGCGATGAGGCCAATGCAGGCGGCACAGGGCAGTTGCCCCACAGGGATGCTGCCAGATGGCACATCGGTTGCACCGGAAAAGCCCACAGCCTTATCGGTACGGGCGAGGAACCTTGTGAACACTGCACCCCGAGCAACGCCCCTGGCCTGGGTCAACGGCAGCGACGCGCCGGAAAAGCCCAGCCTGAACATCGGCTACATGGCCCTGACCGACTGCGCCTCGGTGGTAGTCGCCGCCACCCAAGGCTTCGCCCAGCAGCACGGCCTTACCCTCAACCTCAAGCGCCAGGGCTCCTGGGCCGGGCTGCGCGACAAGCTGGTCAGCGGCGAACTGGATGCGGCGCACTGCCTGTATGGCCTGGTGTACGCCGTGCACCTGGGCATCGGCGGTGTACCGGCCAGCGCCATGGCCGTGCTCATGGGGCTGAACCAGAACGCCCAGGCCATAAACCTGTCCCCGGCCCTGCAGCGCAAAGGCGTGACCAACCCTGAAGCACTGGCGCGCCTGGTGCACCAGCATGGCGCACGCCTCACCTTCGCCCAGACCTTCCCCACCGGTACCCACGCCATGTGGCTGTATTACTGGCTGGCCAGCCAGGGCATCCACCCATTGCGCGACGTCGACAGCGTGGTGGTACCACCGGCGCAAATGGCTGCGCATATTCAGGCCGGGCGCATCGACGGTTTCTGCGTGGGCGAACCCTGGGCTGCCGACGCAGTGGCCACGGGCCAGGGCTTCACCCTGGCCACCAGCCAGTCGATCTGGCCGGACCACCCGGAAAAAGTCCTGGCCTGCGCCCGCGCCTTTGCTGAGCAATACCCCAACAGCGCCCGCGCGCTGATCAAGGCGGTACTCGCCGCCAGCCGCTTCATCGAGCAAAGTCCGGAAAACCGCCGCAGCACTGCGCAACTGCTCAGCAGCAGCGCCTACGTGGACACTCCGCTGGCAAGTATCGAGCCGCGACTGCTCGGCAGCTACCACGATGGCCTGGGTAATCACTGGCAAGATCCGCACGCCCTGCGCCTGCACGATCACGGCCGGGCCAACCTGCCGTACCTGTCCGACGGCATGTGGTTCATGACCCAGTTCCGCCGCTGGGGCTTGCTGCGCGATGACCCCGACTACCTCGGCGTGGCGCGCCAGGTCCAGCAACTGGCACTGTATGGCGAGGCGGCACAAAGCCTCGGCGTGGCCTGCCCCGAGCAGCCGATGCGCAGCAGCCTGCTGATAGATGGCAGCCGCTGGGACGGCAGCGACCCCTACGGCTATGCCCGCAGCTTCAGCCTGCATGCGCTGGGCGACCTGCCCGATGCCCGTGTCGGCGCGTGAGGGGGACCATTCATGTTGCGCATCCTGCTGATCGACGACACCCAGAGCAAACTCGGCCGCCTCAAGGCGGCCTTGAGCGAGGCCGGCTTCGAGGTCATCGAAGCCCCAGGCCTGACCATCGACCTGCCCGCCTGCGTTGAAACGGTGCGCCCGGACGTGGTGCTTATCGATACCGACTCACCGGACCGCGATGTGATGGAACAGGTGGTCCTGGTCAGCCGTGACCAGCCACGGCCAATCGTGCTGTTCACCGACGAGCACGACCCCGGGGTGATGCGCCAGGCGATCCAGGCAGGGGTCAGCGCCTACATCGTTGAAGGCATTCATGCCGCGCGGCTGCAACCGATCCTGGACGTGGCCATGGCCCGCTTCGAAAGCGACCAGGCGCTGAAGGCGCAGCTGCTTGCGCGCGACCAACAACTGGCCGAGCGCAAGCGCATCGAGCAGGCCAAGGGTTTGCTGATGAAGATGAAGGACTGCAACGAAGAACAGGCCTACACCCTGATGCGCCGCCAGGCCATGAGCCGGCAGCAGAAGCTGATCCAGGTGGCCGAGCAGATCATTGCCATGCACGAGATGCTGGGCTAGCAACCTGCTTCAAGCGGTCCCCTGTAGGAGCGGCCTTGTGTCGCGATGGGCTGCACAGCAGCCCCGGTAATCTCTGCCGCGAAGCTTAGATCCTGGGGCTGCTGCGCAGCCCATCGCGACACAAGGCCGCTCCTACAAGGGGACTGCAACTTCTCAGAGTTGGCCCATCTCTTGCTGAACAAATATCACCGGTAGCCAACGGCGGTTGCCCCACTTAATCCCCGACAAAGACGTCGCTCTCCCCTCCACGCACGTGGAGCGGGTAGCGGCGTCTTTTTCGTTCCGTTGCATTGCCGAGTGAGGTGTTCGATGAGTACCAGCTTCTGGAAATCCGGGCATGTGCCCACGCTGTTCGCCGCGTTCCTGTACTTCGACCTCAGCTTCATGGTCTGGTACCTGCTTGGCCCATTGGCGGTGCAGATTGCCGCCGATCTGCAGCTGAGTGCACAACAACGGGGCCTGATGGTGGCCACGCCGATCCTGGCCGGGGCGATCCTGCGCTTCGCCATGGGCGTGCTGGTCGACCGCCTGTCGCCCAAGACCGCCGGGCTGATCGGCCAGGTGGTGGTCATCGTCGCCCTCGCCGCTGCCTGGCACCTGGGCGTGCGCAGCTATGAACAAGCGCTGCTGCTGGGCGTGTTCCTCGGCTTTGCCGGCGCTTCGTTCGCTGTGTCACTGCCGCTGGCCTCGCAATGGTACCCGCCACAGCACCAAGGCAAAGCCATGGGCATTGCAGGTGCCGGCAACTCCGGCACAGTGTTCGCCGCCCTGCTGGCCCCGGCGCTGGCTGCGGGCTTTGGCTGGAACAACGTGTTCGGCTTCGCGCTGATCCCGCTGTCGCTGGCCCTGTTGGTGTTCGCCCTGCTGGCACGCAATGCTCCGCAGCGGCCCAAGCCAAAAGCCATGGCCGACTACCTCAAGGCCCTGGGCGACCGTGACAGCTGGTGGTTCATGTTCTTCTACAGCGTCACCTTCGGCGGCTTCATCGGCCTAGCCAGCGCCCTGCCCGGCTATTTCAGCGACCAGTATGGCCTGAGCCCGGTCACCGCCGGCTACTACACCGCTGCCTGCGTGTTCGCCGGCAGCCTGATGCGCCCGCTCGGCGGCGCCCTGGCCGACCGCTTCGGCGGCATCCGCACCCTGCTGGGCATGTACAGCGTGGCGGCCATCGGCATCGCTGCAGTCGGCTTCAACCTGCCTAGCGCCGCCGCCGCACTGGCCCTGTTCGTCAGCGCCATGCTCGGCCTGGGGGCCGGCAATGGCGCGGTGTTCCAGCTTGTGCCGCAACGCTTCCGCCAGGAGATCGGCGTGATGACCGGGCTGATCGGCATGGCCGGCGGCATCGGAGGCTTCCTGCTGGCCGCCGGGCTTGGCACCATCAAGCAGCACACCGGTGACTACCAACTGGGGCTGTGGCTGTTCGCCAGCCTGGGCTTGCTGGCCTGGTTCGGCCTGCACGGCGTGAAACAGCGCTGGCGCACCACCTGGGGCTCGGCTGCGGTTACCGCGGCGCGAGTCTGAGGCACAGCCATGAGCCTGCAACTGAACTTTGCCCAGGCCAGCGCCACCGGGCCGCGCGAGGAAAATCAGGACGCCCTGCGCCTGGTTACCCCGGCGCCGGAGCTGGCCGCCAGCAAAGGCTACCTGTTCGCCCTCGCCGACGGCGTCAGCCAATGTGCCGATGGCGGCCTGGCAGCCCGTGCCAGCCTGCAGGCGCTGGCCCTGGACTATTACGCCACCCCCGCGACCTGGAGCGTGGCCCAGGCACTGGACCGCCTGCTGCTGGCGCAAAACCGCTGGCTGCGCGCCCAAGGCAGTGGCCAGCCACTGCTGACCACCCTCAGCGCGCTGGTGCTGCGCGGCCGACGCTTTACCCTGGCCCACGTGGGCGACTGCCGCGTGTACCGCTGGCACGCCGGGCGCCTGCAATGCCTGAGCGAAGATCACGTATGGGACCAGCCTGGCATGCAGCATGTACTGAAGCGCGCGCTGGGCCTGGACCAGCACCTGCTGGTGGATTACCTGGAAGGCGAGCTGCAGCCAGGCGAGAGCTTCCTGTTGTTGAGCGATGGCGTATGGGCCAGCCTGGGCGACCAGCACATCCAGGCGGTGCTGCGCGAGCAACCCGACCTGCAACTGGCCGTCGATACCCTGGTCGCCAGCGCGCACCTGAACGGCAGCCAGGACAACGCCAGTGCCTTGCTGGTGCAGGTCGAGCAATTGGGCACTGCCAACCTGGGTGACACCCTGGCGCAACTGCAGCAATGGCCGGTGCCCGGCCCATTGCGTGAAGGCCAGGTAATCGATGGCTGGCAAGCCGAAAAGCTGCTTTCGCAAAGTCGCCAGTCGCTGCTGTACCGGGTGCGCGATGGTCAGGGCCGAGCCTGGCTGCTGAAGACACTGCCACCCGCGCGCGGGCAGGAGCCCGGTGCGGCGCAAGGGCTGTTGCTGGAAGAATGGTTCCTGCGCCGGGTCGCTGGCCGGCACTTCCCCGAGCTGCACACCGCCAGCCAGCGCCAGCACCTGTACTACGTGATGCGCGAATACCCCGGCCAGAGCCTGGCGGCGCTGCTGGCCGAGCATGGCCCGCTGCCCATGCCGCAGTGGCTGGAGCTGGCCCGGCAACTGTTGCAGGCGGTCGGCGTATTGCACCGGCGCAACCTGCTGCACCGCGACATCAAGCCAGAGAACCTGCACCTGGGCAGCGATGGCCAGCTGCGCCTGCTGGACTTCGGCCTGGCCTACTGCCCGGGCCTGTCCGAAGACCCGCTGCACGAGTTGCCGGGTACGCCGTCATACATTGCCCCGGAAGCGTTCGACGGCCAGCCGCCCAACCCACGCCAGGACCTGTATGCCGTGGGTGTGACGTTGTATCACCTGCTGACCGGGCATTACCCCTACGGCGAGGTGGAGGCCTTCCAGCGCCCACGCTTCGGCCAGCCGGTCAACGCCGCGCGCTACCGCCCTGACCTGCCGGAATGGCTGCAGCACAACCTGCAGCAGGCACTGGCAGCCGACCCGGCGCAGCGCTTCGAAACCGCCGAACACTGGCTACTGCTGCTCGAACGTGGCGACCGCCAGGAGCTGCCCACCCGGCCACGGCCGTTGCTGGAGCGCGAACCGTTGAAGGTCTGGCGCACCCTGGCCCTGCTGTCCTTGCTGTTCAACCTGATTTTGCTGCTCACCCTGCTCAAGGGCTGAACGCACCTTGCCGATGAGGAAACCCTGATGAATGCGAAAGTCTGGCTGGTTGGTGCTGGTCCTGGCGACCCCGAACTGCTCACCCTCAAGGCTGTACGCGCATTGCAGCAAGCCGCTGTGGTGATGATCGACGACCTGGTCAACCCGGCGGTGCTGGAGCATTGCCCACAGGCCCGGGTGATTGCCGTGGGCAAGCGCGGCGGCTGTCGCTCCACGCCGCAGGCATTCATCCAGCGCCTGATGCTGCGCCATGCGCGGCAAGGGCGCTGCGTGGTGCGGCTCAAGGGCGGCGACCCGTGCATCTTCGGCCGCGGCGGTGAAGAGGCGCTGTGGTTGCAGGGGCATGGTATCGAGGTGGAAGTGGTCAATGGCATTACCGCCGGCCTGGCCGGCGCCACGCAATGCGGTATTTCCCTGACCTCACGTGGCGTAAGCCGTGGCGTGACGCTGGTCACGGCCCATACCCAGGACGACAGCGAACTGAACTGGGCGGCCTTGGCCCAGGGCGGGACGACCCTGGTGGTGTACATGGGCGTGGCCAGGCTGGAGCAGGTGCGCCAAGGGTTACTGGACGGGGGCATGGCACCGGCGACGCCGGTGGCGATGATCGAGAATGCCTCGTTGCCGCAGCAGCGGGAATGCAGGAGCGATGTGCGGGGGATGGTCGAGGATGCGCGGGGGTTTGGCTTGCGTAGCCCGGCGATTTTGGTGATTGGGGAGGTGGTTGGAGAACAGCAGGCCCTGGGGCTGATCGCAGTCACGGGCTGAACGCCATCCCTGTAGGAGCAGCCTTGCGCTGCGAAGAGGCCGGTAAGGGCAATGGTATTCTGTTGCTGTAATGGCCTCTTCGCAGCGCAAGGCTGCTCCTACAGGCATTGTGCAGGCTTTGAGACCGGATAAATCCCAGGCAAAGAAAAACCCGGCCGAAGCCGGGTTTTTCATGAAGCTTCAAACCAATTACTTGGCCTGGGCTTCTACCTGAGCTTCAACGCGACGGTTGACAGCGCGGCCTTCTTCGGTGGCGTTGTCGGCAACCGGACGGGTTTCGCCGTAGCCAACCGAATCAACACGGCTGGATTCTACGCCGTACTGCTGGGTCAGGACCTGCTTGACAGCGTTGGCACGACGCTCGGACAGCTTCTGGTTGTAAGCGTCTGGGCCGACGGAGTCAGTGTGACCTTCCACGGTGGTGGTGGTCTGTGGGTACTGCTTCATGAAGTCAGCCAGGTTCTTGATGTCGCCGTAGCTGTTTGGCTTGACGACCGACTTGTCGAAGTCGAACTTGACGTCCAGCTCAACGCGAACGACTTCGGCAACAGCCGGGCAGCCATCAGCGTCAACGGTAACGTTGGCCGGGGTGTCAGGGCACTTGTCGACGTTGTCGCAAACGCCGTCGTTGTCGGAGTCGGAGCACACTTCGGCAACTGGGGCCGGAGCGACTTCAGCTTGCTTCGGGCTACCGCCGAAGTTCAGACCAACACCAACGGTCGGGCCCCACTCGGTGTTGCCGTTGTCGATGTTGTACATGGCTTCTACGCCAGCACGGGCGAAGAACATGTCGGTGATGTACCACTTGGCGCCAGCGCCAACGTTGGCGAAGGTGGAGTGGTCGCGGCCGCTACGAGTGGCCTGGCCCAGGCTCTCGTGAGCGAAACCGGCGGAAACGTACGGACGCAGAGCGTCGCCAACGGTACCGAAGTGGTAGGTAGCGTCGAGCTTGGCCTTGGAACCTTTGATGTCTTTGTTGAAGACTTCACCACGAGCGTTGTGGGTCTCGTTGTAGCCGAGGTCCAGGGAAACGTCGTCGGTCAGGAAGTAGCCCAGGCGAACACCAGGATTGGTGCCGTCGTTCTTGAAGTTACGTTCGCTGTCGTAGTACTGCTTGGTAACGTTGCCTTCGATTTCCACAGCGCCTTGGCCTTGAGCCAGAACGCCGAACGAAGTAGCAGCGACGAGCGAGCCAATGGCCAAGCCCAAGGTGTTTTTCAATTTCATCCGTTAAATCCCCATCTGGTGATAGTTAAGCAGTCCCACCACAAACAAGGGGGACAACTCGACGGCAAGTCTAGCAGAACTCGCCGGTTCGTTAGAGATATTTGCACGCCACTAAGTTTCATCGAGGCCGGCAAATTTCTCCCGAAGCTTGTCTAGCGCGCGCTTGTAGCGCATTTTTGTCGCGCTCAGGCCCATGTGCATGATGTCGGCAATTTCCTGAAATTCCAGCTCTGCGACAAAACGCAGCACCAGGATTTCCCGGTCAATCGGGTTCACATGCACCAGCCATTTGTCCAGCCCGCCTTTTTCTTCCGGCTTCGGAGCCTTGTCTTCGGACGCCTCTTCGACAGGGTCCAGACTCAAGGCATCCATCAGCCGACGTTTACGGCGCTCCTTGCGGTACTGGGTAATGCATTCGTTGTAGGTGATGCTGTAGAGCCAGGTCTTGAACTTGGACTTACCCTCGAAGTTCTTCAGCCCGTACAGCACTTTCAACATGACTTCCTGACAGACATCGTCCGCGTCACGGTCGTTCCCCAGATAACGCGCACAGACGTTGAACAGGGTCCGTTGGTAGCGCCGCATGAGCTCCTCATAGGCGCGGGTAACGTGATACAGCTCTTCATGCGAACGCGCCACCAACTCTTCGTCGGTGAGCTCGCGAGGGTCATAACGCATGGGCGGCGAATGAACTTTATTCAAAACGGATCTGGCCGACAGTCAGGTCAATGTCGCCGCGCGACCCCGTGGGTCGATTTTCGCGGCGGCATACATTAACAGCTTTGTGCGGTTAGCGGCTATTGACTCGCTGCTCAAGCAACTCGCGATTGGACAGCGAAACCAGTTCGCCATCATCGGTCAGCAGCGTCGTCTTGACCGTGCCGATTTCCTCGATGTGCCCTTCGACCTCTCCAATTCGCACTTGCTGGCCCACCTGATACAGTTCGCGCACGTAGATGCCGGCCAGGATCTGCCCGGCGATTTCGCGGCTACCCAGGCCCATTGCCAGCGCAACGGCCAGACCAACGGTAATCAGCCCGATCACGATCACATGGTTCAGCAGGTCGGTTTTCACCTCCAGCTGGCTGATGGCCACCGAGATGCTGATGATGATCACCAGGCCCTGGGTGATACGCCCCAGGCCTGCCGAGTACTCCAGGCCGATGCCTTCGGCAGCGCCGCGTACCAGGCCGTTGGCCACCTGGGCCAGCAGCACGCCGGCCAGCAGCACCAGGGCTGCGCCGAACACCTTCGGCAGGTAAAGGGCAAGCATGTCGAGGGTTGCCGAAACCCGCTCCAGGCCCAGCGACTCTGCGGCCGAGACCAGGAAGATGAGCAGCACGAACCAGTAGACGATCTTGCCGATCAGGGTGGAGATGGGTACCTGGATGCCGACCCGGCCGAGCATCTTGGTCAGGCCGGTGCCGGCCATCAGGCGGTCCAGGCCGAACTTGGCCAGCAGTTTGGACAGCAGCGTGTCGAGCAGCTTGGCCACCACGAAACCGAGCAGCACCACGACCAGCGCGCCAAACAGGTTGGGGATGAAGTTCGCTACCTTGGTCCAAAGGGCAGTCATGGCGGTGACCAGGCTCTGGGTCCAGAGATCGAGTTCCATATTCAATCGGCCTTATCTGCTTTGCTGCCGTTGGCAGCGTTGCGGGAAGAGTGTCGACGCACCGGCGCAACATGCGCCGCGCCATTGTTCACGGCGATCAGCAGCGCCTGGCTCCAGCGGCCAAGCAGGCTGAACAGATCGCCCGCGCCAACCTGGCGGTTGGCGGTTTTCAGCACGCGACCCAGGCAAGCGGCGTCGTCCCGGTCGTCCCGGTCATTGCCGGAGGGGGACGCCTTGAGCAGGTCGCGCAGGGATTCTTCAAACGGATCGTGCATGGGCACCTCGCGCAGTGTCAGTCAGAGACGAGATGGCCGGTCGATGGGTCACACATCGCATTGGGACGAGTGTTTCAAAATGAATGACGCTTGCCTGCACTGGCCCTATCGCCGGCAAGCCAGCTCCCACAGGGGTACCACAAGCCTTGAAACCTGTGGTGTACCTGTGGGAGCTGGCTTGCCGGCGATAGGGCCGGTGCAGGTCAATGAGCATCTATACCCACCGCAACCGCCGAAACAGCCACCACTGCCCCACCGCAAGCCCCAGCACGACGATGCAGGCGAACAGGAAACCATAGGGGTTTTCCGCCCCGGGGATGCCGCCGACATTGATGCCCAGCAGCCCGGTGATGAAGCTCATGGGCAGGAAGATGCAGGTGATGATGCCGAAGCGGTACATGGTGCGGTTCATGCGCTCGCTACGCCGGCGATCCTGGCTTTCCAGCACCAGCGCGGCACGTTCGCGGGTCAGTTCCAGCTCTTCGAGGTAGCGGATGAGGCTGTTGTTCAGCTCGTTCCAGTAATCGGCATCGGCATCGGCGAACCAGCTCCATTTGCTGCGCGACAACTGGGCGTAGATTTCCCGCTGCGGGGCAAGAAAACGCCGCAGACCGGCGGCACGCCGGCGGATCTGCTGCAGGCTGCCGTTCTCCGGGGTATACCGTTCGTCGGATTCAACCTTTTCTTCCTCAATGTCGGCCAGTTCGGACAGGTCGCTGACCAGGCCCTGAACCTTTTCGGTGAGCAGTTCGCCCATCAGCAGCAACAGCTCGGAAGCCGATTTCGGGCCCCTGCCCTCTTCCAGCTGCTGGAGAATCTCGTCACTGGCGCGCAACGGCCGCAGGCGCAGCGAGATGACCCGCTGCGCCTCGGCAAAGATACGCACCGAGACCATGTCTTCCGGCTCTGCACCCGGGTTGAGGTTGACCCCACGCAGGAACAGCAACAACTGTTCATCGGCCATGGGCAGCAGGCGCGGCCGGGTGTTTTCTTCCAGCAGCAGCTCGCAGGCGAACGCGCTCAGGCCGCTGTCGTGCAGCAGCCAGGTGCGGGTTTGCGGATGGCTGCGATCCCAGTGCAGCCACAGGCTTTGCTCGGGTTGCAGCTGCAGGTCGTCCAGTTCGGTACGGGCAATCGAGCGCGCGCCACCTTTGCCATCGAGCACCAGGGCGTGCACCAGCCCCCACTGCGCGTTGTCTTCCTCGAACATCAAAGCTCCATCAGCGCGGGCGGCGCCTTACTCAGGCATTTTCAACGGGCTTGGCGAGACCAGCACGCCATTGTTGTCGGCATACACATACTCGCCCGGGCGGAAGGTCACCCCGGCGAAGGTCACTGGCACGTTGAGGTCGCCGATGCCGCGCTTGTCGGTCTTCATCGGGTGGCTGGCCAGGGCCTGCACGCCGACGTCGGTCTGGATCAGCACGTCGACGTCACGCACACAGCCGTAGATCACCAGGCCTTCCCAACCGTTCTTGGCAGCCTTTTCGGCAAGCATGTCGCCGAGCAGTGCGCGACGCAGCGAGCCGCCACCATCGACGACCAGGACCTTGCCCTTGCCATCGAGCTCGACCTGCTCCTTGACCAGCGAGTTGTCTTCGAAGCACTTGATGGTGACGATCTGGCCACCGAACGAATCGCGGCCGCCGAAATTGCTGAACATCGGTTCCAGCACCTGCACCAGGTCCGGGTAGGCATCACACAGGTCGGGCGTAACGTAATGCTGCATGGGAAGCTCCTGTCAGTCACAACGAAAGCGGGTATCGGCCAAGGCTACACCGTAGAGCCCGTTGCAGTCATCCAGGACCGAACGGTCATGTTTTGCCTGTACCGGCCCTATCGCCGGCAAGCCAGCTCCCACAGGACCCCGCTGGCTTCAGGCTAGTGGTACTCCTGTGGGAGCTGGCTTGCCGGCGATAGGGCCAGTACAGATACAGCAGAATCAACTGGCGGGCACAGGCTCCGCCACCACCGTGGATTCATGCACCGGCACCAGCGGATCCCGCAGCCAACGCTCCACCAGCGGCCACACCTGCACCTGCGCGGCCTTGCTCACCAGCATGTCGACATGCCCGAAAGCGTCGAAGCCTTCCTCGAGCCCCAGCCGCAGAAACTGCTTGCGCTCACCGCCAAATTGCTCGAACAGCTTGCGGCAGGCCCACACCGGGTCCTGGAAGTCCCCCGCACCAGCCACGGCCAGCAGCGGCACATCCACCTTGGCCAGCCCCGCCCACCAGTCGCTCTGTTTGTCGCCAAAGCGCCCGAACAGGCCATGCCAGCGCATGCTTTCCAGGGCCAGGCCGATCGGCTCATCCTCCGGCCCACGCTTGAAACGCGGCCCGGAAATCTGCCCCCAGCGCTTGAGCAGCAGCTTCGCCCCCCAGGCCAGGGGCGGCACCTTCAACGGCCAGTACACGCGGCTGATCTGGGTACCGAACAGCGCCACGCTGGCCACCTGCTCGGCAGGCAGAAAGCCACCGCCCAGCGCTGCCGCCAGGGTCGTACCACCCAGGGAATGGCCGACCCAGTGCGGCGTCTGGCCCGACTGCTCGCGCACGAACGCGGCAATCAGCGGCAGGTCATCGCGGGCATAGGCGGCAACGCTGTTGTGCTTCCAGTCATGGTTGCGCGGCGACAGGCCATGGCCGCGCATTTCCGGGATCCACACATCGAAGCCGGCGCGGGCGAGATAGGCGCCCAGGCCAACCCCTTTGGGGGAATACCAGAAGCGGCGGTTGGAGAAGCTGCCGTGCAGGAGAATGACCGGTACGCCCTGGGCCTGGCCCTGATCGGCCAGCCCCAGGCGGGTGACAGCCAGCTCGACGCTGGGGTCAGGGCTGTTGCCGGCCTTGATCCGGTACACGTCTTCGCTGAGGTCGCCGCGGCGTTCGGCACTGAGCAGGGCCACGGGGAATAGAGTGCTGCTGCTTTGCATAAGGTTGCTTGGTGCACAAAAAAGGGCGGGATCCATTGCTGGAGCTCGCCCTGGAAAAAACCAGGCGGGGGTACGCCAGACGTACCCCCGCGTTTTACTGCATCAGACCGCGCCCTGGCCTTCAGCCAGGTAGAACCAGGTTTCGAGTACCGAGTCCGGGTTCAGCGACACGCTGTCGATACCCTGCTCCATCAGCCACTTGGCCAGGTCCGGGTGGTCCGACGGGCCCTGGCCGCAGATGCCGATGTACTTGCCAGCCTTGTTGCACGCGGCAATGGCGTTGGCCAGCAGCTTCTTCACCGCAGGGTTACGCTCGTCGAACAGGTGGGCGATGATGCCCGAGTCACGGTCCAGGCCCAGGGTCAGCTGGGTCAGGTCGTTGGAGCCGATCGAGAAGCCGTCGAAGTACTCCAGGAACTCTTCGGCGAGGATGGCGTTGGACGGCAGTTCGCACATCATGATCACGCGCAGGCCGTTGTCGCCACGGGCCAGGCCGTTTTCGGCGAGCAGGTCGACAACCTGGCTGGCTTCACCCAGGGTACGCACGAACGGCACCATGATCTCGACGTTGGTCAGGCCCATCTCGTTGCGCACGCGCTTGAGCGCACGGCACTCGAGCTCGAAGCAGTCACGGAACGATTCGCTGATGTAGCGCGAAGCGCCACGGAAGCCCAGCATCGGGTTTTCTTCTTCCGGCTCGTACAGCTTGCCGCCGATCAGGTTGGCGTACTCGTTGGACTTGAAGTCCGACAGGCGCACGATGACCTTTTTCGGGTAGAAGGCCGCAGCCAGGGTGCTGATGCCCTCGACCAGCTTCTCGACATAGAAGCCTACGGGGTCGTTGTAGCCGGCGATGCGCTTGTCGACGCTGTCCTTCAGGTCGGCTGGCAGGCCGGCGTAGTTCAGCAGCGCCTTGGGGTGCACGCCGATCATGCGGTTGATGATGAACTCCAGGCGCGCCAGGCCGACACCGGCGTTGGGCAGCTGGGCGAAATCGAAGGCACGGTCCGGGTTGCCGACGTTCATCATGATCTTGAATGGCAGGTCGGGCATGGCGTCGACCGAGTTCTGCTTCACATCGAAGCCCAGCTCGCCCTCGAAGATGAAGCCGGTATCGCCTTCGGCACAGGACACAGTCACACCCTGGCCGTCTTTCAGCACCTGGGTGGCGTTGCCGCAACCGACCACGGCCGGAATGCCCAGCTCACGGGCGATGATCGCCGCGTGGCAGGTACGCCCGCCACGGTTGGTGACGATGGCGCTGGCGCGCTTCATCACCGGTTCCCAGTCCGGGTCGGTCATGTCGGAGACCAGCACGTCGCCCGGCTGGACCTTGTCCATTTCCGATACGTCGTTGATCACGCGGACCTTGCCGGCGCCGATGCGCTGGCCAATGGCGCGGCCTTCGACCAGAACGGTGCCTTTTTCTTTCAGCAGGTAGCGTTCCATGACGTTGGCGCTGGAGCGGCTCTTCACCGTCTCGGGGCGCGCCTGGACGATGTACAGCTTGCCGTCGTCACCGTCCTTGGCCCATTCGATGTCCATCGGGCGCTGGTAGTGCTGCTCGATGATCATGGCCTGCTTGGCCAGCTCGCTGACCTCGGCATCGGTCAGGCAGAAGCGCGCGCGCTCGGCGCGGTCCACTTCGACGGTCTTGACCGAACGGCCGGCCTTGGCTTCTTCGCCATAGACCATCTTGATCGCCTTGCTGCCCAGGTTGCGGCGCAGGATGGCCGGGCGGCCTGCCTGCAGGGTGTTCTTGTGCACGTAGAATTCGTCAGGGTTGACCGCACCCTGCACCACGGTTTCGCCCAGGCCGTAGGCGCCGGTGATGAACACCACGTCGCGGAAGCCCGACTCGGTGTCGAGGGTGAACATGACGCCGGCGGTGCCGGTTTCGGAGCGGACCATGCGCTGCACGCCGGCGGACAGGGCCACCAGCTTGTGGTCGAAGCCCTGGTGCACGCGGTAGGCGATGGCACGGTCGTTGAACAGCGAGGCAAACACTTCCTTGGCCGCGCGGATCACGTTGTCGACGCCGCGGATGTTGAGGAAGGTTTCCTGCTGGCCGGCGAACGAGGCGTCCGGCAGGTCTTCGGCGGTGGCCGAGGAACGCACGGCAACGGCCATGTTGTCGTTGCCGGCAGCCATTTCGGCGAAGGCCGTACGGATTTCCGAATCCAGACGTGCCGGGAAGTCGGCTTCCATGACCCACTGGCGAATCTGCGCGCCGGTCTTGGTCAGGGCGTTGATGTCATCCACATCGAGTGCGTCGAGCGCGGCATGGATACGGTCGTTGAGACCACTCTGTTCGAGAAAATCGCGGTACGCCTGCGCCGTAGTGGCAAAGCCGCCCGGCACCGATACACCAGCACCTGCGAGGTTGCTGATCATCTCGCCCAGGGATGCGTTCTTGCCCCCCACATGCTCCACATCATGGACGCCGAGCTTATCGAGGGAAACTACGTACTCTACCAAGGTGATCTCTCCACTAACTGTGTTGGAAAAGCTCAAGGGCGCCCGCCTGCCTTCGTTGACTTGGCCGGACGCTTGTGGCCTGTACCTGGAAAATAAGTGAGAATGCCGACAGCCGCATTCGGCAAACCGAACTTATCATATCCAAGAAACGTCATCAGCTTAAGGCCCAGATCGCAAATGAAACGAACCGCGTTCTTCATCTCCGACGGCACCGGCATCACCGCCGAAACCCTGGGCCAGAGTCTGCTCGCTCAATTCGAGAGCATTCCGTTCAATAAATTCACCCGTCCCTACATCGATTCGCCGGAAAAGGCGCGGACCATGGTCCAGCAAATCAACGCTGCGGCCGAGCGCGATGGTGTACGCCCGATCATCTTCGACACCATCGTCAATCAGGACATCCGTGAGATCCTGGCTACCTCGAATGGCTTCATGATCGACATCTTTTCTTCGTTTTTGTCCCCGCTTGAACAAGAATTGACTGCCCATTCGTCGTATTCCGTCGGCAAGTCGCACTCCATTGGCGGCAATTCCAACTACATGGAACGCATCGAGGCGGTGAATTTCGCCCTGGACAACGACGATGGCGCACGCACCCACTACTACGACAAGGCCGACCTGATCCTGGTAGGCGTATCGCGCTGCGGCAAGACCCCCACCTGCCTGTACATGGCCATGCAGTTCGGCATCCGCGCCGCCAACTACCCGCTGACCGAGGAAGACATGGAGCGCCTGCAGCTGCCGGCGGTGCTGAAAAAGCACCATAACAAGCTGTTCGGCCTGACCATCGACCCCGACCGCCTCACCGCCATCCGCCACGAGCGCAAACCCAACAGCCGCTATTCCAGCTTTGCCCAGTGCGAGTTCGAAGTGCGCGAGGTGGAAAACCTGTTCCGCCGGGAGAACATTCCCAACATCAATTCCACGCATTTTTCGGTGGAAGAGATTTCGGCGAAGATCCTGGTGGAGAAAGGGGTGGAGCGCAGGTTCAAGTAAGCCTGTACCGGCCTCTTCGCGGGTAAATCCGCTCCTACAGGGGCCTCACTACGCTCAAGCCTTGTGATAGCAGCACAGGAATAAAAAAGCCCCGGCATCGCTGCCGGGGCTTTTCATTTCAGCTCATGGCTCAGGACGGCACCACCGCCGCCTGCCCGCTCATGGCCAGGTCGACCAGCTCGCGGTTGGCCACCGCGTACATCGCATAATCGGTACCCGTTGCATTGCGCAGGTCATCCAGCATGGCGCGCCAGCGCTCCACCATCACCCGGTGCTGCTCGGCCCACAGCGCCACGCGGGCGTCCATGTCTTCCGGTGCATCGGCCATCTGCAGTACCGAGATGGTGATCGCCCGCTGCTGCAGGTCGATGTCGTCGCGGAACGCCTCGCGGGCCAGCGCCTGCCAGTTGTTCTCCACCGGCAGGTTGCTGATTTCCTGCAGGTACCAGGTCAGGTCCAGTGCGCTGCCCACGGCGAAGAACGCCTTGGCCACCTGCGCCGGGTCATGGCCGGTAACGTCCGAAGCCTCGATGATCGGCAACAGGGTGTACAGGTGGGTAGTACCAGCCACCATGCGCGCCAGCAACTCCGGCACACCAGCCTCGACGAAGCCTTGGTAGCGCACCATCCAGCGCTCGCGGGTCGGGCCTTCGAGCAACTCGTCGAGCTTGAGCCCCAGTTGCGCGATCTTCGGCCCGAAGTGCGCGGTGTCGCGCCCGGCGTCCTGCTCGTTGCGGCGGCTGCGCAGGAACCAGCGGGTGGCACGACGGCCCAGGCGCATCAGCTCGTCCATCAGGGTCAGCTGGATTTCCGCCGGCACCTGGTAGTCCAGAGCCTCGATCTGACGGAACCAGTGCGGCAGGTGGAAGATGTCGCGCACGATCACGTAGGCCCCGGCCACGTTGGCCGGGCTCATGCCGGTCGACTCCTTCAGGCGCTGGACGAAAGTGATGCCCATGTTGTTGACCAGGTCGTTGGCGATCTGGGTGCTGACGATTTCGCGCTTCAGGCGGTGGCGGCGCATGGACTCGGCGAATTTGCTGACCAGCGACGGCGGGAAAGCGGTTTCCATGTCGCGGGTCAGGTAGTCGTCGTCCGGCACCAGCGACTTGAGCAGCTGTTCCTTGAGGTCGATCTTGCTGTACGAGATCAACACCGACAGCTCGGCGCGGGTCAGGCCCTGGCCGGCGGCCAGGCGTTCGGCCAACTGCTCTTCGGACGGCAGGAACTCGATGGCACGGTCCAGCTTGCCACGGGCTTCCAGGTCGGCCATCAGGCGCTTGTACTCGGCAATCCGCTCGCGGGCGCGGCGGGCCGCCAGCGACAGCGCCTGGGTTTGCTTGTAGTTGTTGCCCAGCACCAGGCCGGCCACTTCGTCGGTCATGCTGCCCAGCAGCTGGTTGCGCTGCTTCTCGGTCATGTCGCCACCCTGCACCACTTCGTTGAGCAGGATCTTGATGTTGACCTCGTGGTCGGAGCAGTCCACGCCGCCGGCATTGTCGATGAAGTCGGTGTTGGTGGCGCCGCCATGCAGGCCGAACTCGACCCGGCCAAGCTGGGTCATGCCCAGGTTGCCGCCCTCGCCCACCACCTTGCAGCGCAGCTCGTTGCCATTGACCCGCAGCGCGTCGTTGGCCTTGTCGCCGACGTCGGCGTGGCTCTCGGTGCTGGCCTTGACGTAGGTACCGATGCCACCGTTCCACAGCAGGTCTACCGGTGCCTTGAGCAGCGCATTGAGCAGCTCGGTCGGGGTCAGGCGATCGGCTTCGATGGCGAAGCGCTCTTTCATCTGCGGGCTGATGGCGATGCTCTTGGCACTGCGCGGGAAGATCCCGCCGCCTTCGGACATGATGCTGGTGTCGTAGTCGCTCCAGGCCGAGCGCGGCAGGTCGAACAGGCGCTTGCGCTCGGCAAAGCTGGACGCAGGCTCCGGGTTCGGGTCGATGAAGATGTGCAGGTGGTTGAACGCCGCCACCAGTTGCAGCTTGTCGGACATCAGCAGGCCGTTGCCGAACACGTCGCCGGCCATGTCGCCGACGCCAATGACGGTGATCGGGTCTTCCTGCACATTGATGCCGCGCTCGCGGAAGTGGCGCTGCACGCCCACCCAGGCGCCGCGCGCGGTAATGCCCATCTTCTTGTGGTCGTAACCGGCCGAGCCGCCCGAGGCGAAGGCGTCGCCCAGCCAGAAGCCGTAGTCGATGGCGATGCCGTTGGCGATGTCCGAGAAGGTCGCGGTGCCCTTGTCGGCCGCCACCACCAGGTACGGGTCGTCATCGTCATGGCGTACCACGTTGGCCGGCGGCACCACGCCACCGTCCTTCAGGTTGTCGGTGATGTCGAGCAGGCCGGAAATGAAGATGCGGTAGCACGCCACGCCTTCGGCGGCGATCTCGTCACGGCTGCCGCCCAGCGGCAGGCGGCGCGGCAGGAAGCCGCCCTTGGCGCCGACCGGCACGATCACCGAGTTCTTTACCTGCTGGGCTTTCACCAGGCCCAGCACTTCTGTGCGGAAGTCTTCCTCGCGGTCGGACCAGCGCAGGCCGCCGCGGGCGACGTTGCCAAAGCGCAGGTGCACGCCTTCGACCCGTGGCGAGTAGACGAAGATCTCGAACTTGGGCACTGGTTTAGGCAGTTCGGGGATCAGCTTGGGGTTGAACTTGAAACTGAAGTACGACTTGTTGTGGCCGTTGGCGTCCGGCTGGTAGAAGTTGGTGCGCAGGGTGGCCTTGATCAGGTCCAGATAGCGACGCAGGATGCGGTCTTCGTTGAGCACCTGCACGTCGTCCAGCGCGGTCAGGATGGCTTGCTCCAGGCGCAGTTGCTTGTCATCCAGGTCTTCCTGGGTGAGCTTGCGCGCCAGGTAGAAGCGGGTCTTGAACAACCGGGTCAGCTCGCGGGCGATGTCGGTGTGGTTGTTCAGGGTGCTGGCGATGTAGCCCAGGTCGAAGCCCAGGCGAATCTGCTTCAGGTAACGGGCGTAGGCGCGCAGCAGCGCCACGTCGCGCCATGGCAGGCCGGCGGTCAGCACCAGGCGGTTGAAGGCGTCGTTCTCGGCATCGCCGCGGACGATGTGGATGAAGGCATCCTGCAGGGTGTCGTTGAGCTGCTGGATGTCCAGGCTCAGGCCTTCGCTGTAGGTGAAGGCGAAGTCGTGGATCCAGTAGCCGCGGCCACTGGCATGGCGCAGGCGGTACGGGAACTCGCCGAGTACGCGCAGGCCAAGGTTCTCCAGGATCGGCAGCACGTCGGACAGCGCCAGCGGCGTGTCGGCGTGGTACAGCTTGCAGTGCAGGGTGCGTTCCCCGACCTGGGTCAATGGCTGGTAGAAGCTCATCGCCAGCGGCTTGCTTTCCGACAGGTTCAGCACGTGCTGCAGGTCGACCACTGCCGAGTGCGCGGCGAAGCGCTCGCGGTAGCCGGCCGGGAAACCTTTGGGGAAGTCGGCGAGGATGTTGGTGCCCTGGGCTTCGCCGAAGTTCTCGATCACCAGCGCCGAGTAGTCGTCATGCCACGAACGACAGGCCTGGATCACTTCGCGTTCCAGCTGCTGCGGGTCGATGTCGATGCGGTTTTTCGGGTCTACCCGCAGAATCAGCTGAACACGTGCCAGCACCGATTCGGAGAAGAAGGTCCAGAACTCGCAGTCGCTGGCCTTCAGGCGCTCCATCAGCACCTGCTGGATCTTCTGCCGCACTTCAGTGGAGTAGATTTCCCGCGGTACATAGGCCAGGCAGTAGCAGAAGCGGCCGTATGGGTCCTTGCGCAGGAACACGCGGATCTTGTTGCGTTCCTGGATCTGCACGATCGACATGACGGTGCTGAACAGCTCGTCGACCGGGGTCTGGAACAGGTCGTCGCGCGGCAGTACTTCCAGTACCTGGGCCAGTTCCTTGCCCAGGTGGGCCTTGGGATCGAAGCCCGAGCGGCGCTCGACTTCGGTGACCTTCTGCCGGATATAAGGGATGGCATGCACGCTTTCGCCGTACACCGACGAGGTGTACAGGCCCATGAAGCGGTGCTCCTTGATCACCTTGCCGTCGGCGTCCAGCTGGCGGATCGACACGTAGTCCGGGTAGGCCGGGCGGTGTACGCGGCTTGGCAGCGCGGCCTTGGCGAACGACAGCAGCAGCGGTTCGTTGAGGTAGGCCACGGCGTAGTCTTCGATGCGCAGCTCGTCGCTCGTCAGGCCCACGCGCAGGCGACGCGGCAGGCCGAGGAACGACTGCTCGTCGTAGACCATCTGGCCGCCATCGGCGTCGCCCTTGACGGTGAATTCTTCATAGCCCAGGAAGGTGAAGTGGTTGTCCAGCAGCCACTCGAGGAAAGCCTTGACCTCGCCCTTTTCGTTCTGCGCCGGGCCAAAGGCGGTCTGCTCCACCTCCGCAACCACTTCACGCAGCTTGGCCTTCATCGGTTCGAAGTCGGCCACCACCACCCGCACCTCGGCCAGCACCTGCTCGATCTCGCGGGCCAGTACCGTCAGCTCGGCGGCGTTGGCGCAACGGTCGATCTCCATGTACATCAGCGACTCATGGCGTACGTCCTCGCCCTGGGTGCCCTTGGGCAGCAGTTCAAGCAGCTCGCCCTTGGCGCCGCGGCGCACGCTGAGCACGGTGGTCTGCAGGGTGTGGATGCTGTAGCCGCGGCGGTTGAGCTCGGTGCGTACCGAGTCGACCAGGAACGGCAGGTCGTGGTGCAGCACTTCGACCACGCTGTGGGTCGATTGCCAGCCATTACGCTCGTAATCGGGGTTGTACACCCGTACTTGCGGGTATTCGGGGTCGAAACGCTCGATGATGCGCCAGGCTGACAGGGTGCAGCCGGCCAGGTCGGAAAGCCTGCGTTGGGTGAGTTCGTCCAGAGAGATGATGCCGAAGAACTGCTCGGCGAACAGCGCGACTTGTGGCAGGGACTGTTCGCTGATGTGCTGCGCCAGGGCCGCTTGCAGTTGATGCTGGAAGTCGGCTTTGCTGGCTGCGGTGAAGAACGCCATCTGTGGTACTCCGCTTGGGCTTTGTAATAATTGAAGCGTCGCTGCGTGCGCCGTCTACGGATCAACGATAGCCAACCCGTGGCAAGGCGGACGGTAAAACCAGGCGTTGAACGTGCGCAGGCACGCCCAGGGCTCGCCGAAGCTTAACGACTGATCGGTCATCAAGGCTTGCAGCGCTGCGACAATTTCGGTCAAGGGGGGGTAACTTTACGTTTATGCCTGTCGGCAAGACTGTCAGAATTCCCTTCCGTTTCCTTTGATCCGAGCCTTGTCCATGCAAATCAATACTGCCCTGCTGTTCGCCACCCCTTGCGATGACGAGGAAGACAACATGGCGACCCTGTGCTGCCACAGCGACAAGGGTCAGATGTTCCTGCTGACCCGCTACCCGGACGAAGACACCGTCGACCTGACCCTGGATGACGAGCCGTCGACGCTGGATGGCCTGAAAGTAACCCTGAGCGCCAAGCGCCTGCTGATCGAAGTGGCGGCCGGCGACCGGGATGCGCTGAAGGGGGATGAGGTGCTGGAGATCAACCTGACCAGCGAGTTGAGTGACATGGATGAAGTGAAGGAAACCCTGGAGAACATCCTGGCCGGGACCGGCACCTTCGTTTGCGAGCTGTGACAAACTGAATACCGGCGCTGCCCCTGTGGGAGCGGGCATGCCCGCGAACACCGGCACAGCCGGTGCCATCCATCGCGTCGCCTGCTTCGCGGGCTTGCCCGCTCCCACAGTGATCGCGCCAGTTTTTAGGTTTTGTGCAAGGCAGTTCCCCCACAACGATCATGCCAGCGCTTGCTGCATCTCCCGAGCCTGCACCCGCAACGCCTGGCAAAACGGCTCCACCGCCGCCGACGCCGGCCGGTGGTCCGGCCTGATCAGCATCACCTGGTACGGCACCGAGACCCGCAACCGCCGAATTGGCAACCCGCCCTGCGCCGCCTCCAGGCCGCTCAGCGGGTTGATGATCGCCACCCCCAGGCCTTGCCTCACCATGGCGCACACCGAGGCAGCACTGGTGGTCTCGATGACCGTGCGGCGGTTCACCCCTGCCGCGCGAAAGTGCTGGTCCAGGCGCTGCCGGTAGGTGTCCAGGCTGGCCAGGTTGATGAAGTCGACCTCGTGGAAATCGCTCAGCTCCAGCTCGGCCCTGGCCTGCAACGGGTGCCCGTCGGGCAGCACGCACACCATGTTGGCGCTGAACAGCAATTCGCCGTAGGCGCCACGCGGTATCTGCTCTACCTCGGTCAGGCCCAGGTCATGCTGCTGGGCAACCAGCGACTCCTCCAGCAACGGCGACTCCTGCGCCAGGATACTCACGCTCACGCCCCGGTGCTGCTGGTGAAAGCGCTGGCAAGCCTTGGGCAGCAAGGTCTGGGAAAACAGCGGCAGGCAGGTAATGGCCAGCCGGCCCTGCTCGAAATTGCGGATGGCCTGGGCAAAGCGGTCGATGCGCTCCAGCCCTACGTAGGCCCGCTCAACCTCCTCGATCAACAGCAGCGCCTGGGCCGTCGCCACCAGGCGGCCACCTTCGCGCTCGAACAGGTTCAGCCCGGTTACCTGCTCCAGCCGCGCCAGCTCACGGCTGACGGTGGGCTGCGAGGTAAACAGCAGGCGCGCCGCACCGGTGACGCTGCCAGCGGCCATGATGGCGCGGAACACTTCGATATGGCGGACGGACAGTTTCACGGGCAACACCTGGCAAGTCGGTAATAGTCATATCAGATATGAATGGCCGACATAAAAATAGCTATTTTTCTGAATTCCTGCTTTGGCTCATCCTCGTGGCCTTCCTTATATGAGTAGCGCCGCCATGACTGCACCCTTCACTCTTCTGGCCGATGCTGTCCGCCAGCACGGCTCGCCGCTGTGGGCCTACGACGCCGGCACCATCGCCGAGCGTGTCGAACAGCTGAAGGTGTTCGACACCGTGCGCTTCGCCCAGAAGGCCAACCCCAACCTGCATGTGCTGCGCCTGATGCGCGCCCACGGCCTGGTGCTGGACGCAGTGTCGCTGGGCGAAATGGAGCGGGCTTTTGCCGCGGGCGCCAGCGTGGATGGCGACCCTGCCGGCGTGGTGCTGACCTGCGACGCACTGGACCGGCCGACCCTGGAGCGGGTGGTGGCCTCGAAGATCGAAGTCAACGCCGGTTCCATCGACATGCTGCGCCAACTGGGTGAACGCTCGGCCGGCCACCGCGTGTGGATCCGCATCAACCCCGGCTTCGGCCATGGCCACAGCCGCAAGACCAACACCGGCGGCGAAAACAGCAAGCACGGCATCTGGCACGAAGAGCTGGGCGAAGCGCTGGCCTGCGTGAAAACCCATGGCCTGCACCTGGTAGGGGTGCACATGCACATCGGCTCGGGGGTGGATTACCAGCACCTGGAGCAAGTGGCCCGCTCGATGATCGAGCTGATCGGCCGCCTGGGCGTGGACATCGAGGCGTTCTCCATTGGCGGCGGCCTTTCCACCCCGTACCGCAGCAGCGACAAGCCGGTCGACCTGCAACGCTACGCCCGGACCTGGGCCGTGGCCCGCAAGGAAATCGAAGCGATGCTGGGCCACCCCGTGCGCATGGAGATCGAGCCAGGGCGCTTCCTGGTGGCGGAATCGGGCTACCTGGTGGCCGAGGTACGCGCCGTGAAGCAGGTGGGCCGCAACACTTTCGTCATGATCGACGCCGGTTTCAACGACCTGATGCGCCCAGCGATGTACGGGGCCTACCACCGCATGACCCTGCTCGACGCCAACGGCCAACCGGTGGACCGCCCACGGCAGCCGACCGTGGTGGCCGGGCCGCTGTGCGAGTCGGGTGATGTGTTCACCCAGGATGACCAGGAACTGACCCCGCACGACCTGCCCCAGGCGCAGGTGGGTGACCTGCTGGTGATCCACGACGCCGGGGCCTATGGCGCGTCGATGTCATCGAACTACAACAGCCGGCCGTTGCTGCCGGAGTTCCTGATCGAGGATGGAGCGCTACGGATGATTCGCCGCAGGCAGACGGTGCAGGACTTGCTGGGCCTGGAGGCGGGCATCTAGATACCGTTTTTCAGGCAGATTGCCCAGCGCGTTGGGCTGCGCTGCCACGTAGAGAACTGAATTCGCAAGCGGTACGCGTACCCTGTGGGAGCGGGTTTACCCGCGAAAGGGCCGGCCCGGGCAACACATCAGCTGATGCCCTGCCCCACCGTCCATTGCCCCGCCCCACACAATCCGGGTACCCTTTTTCTTCCTCCCGGCCTCCCCGGCCATACACCGCCCAGGCATGACTCCATGATCATTCGCCAAAGTATCGCTGCAGACCACCCGCAACTGCTCGATATCTGGCTGCGCGCCGTGCGCGCCACGCACCACTTTCTACAAGCGTCCGACATCGACGCGCTGCTGCCGCAATTGCGCGACGTCTACCTTCTGGCCGTCGAGCTCTGGGTCGCGGTTGACACCGAAGACCGCCCGCTGGGCTTCATCGGTTTCAATGGCAACCACGTGGAAATGCTCTTCGTCGCCCCCGAACGCCATGGCCAGGGCGTAGGCCGCGCGCTGCTGGACTTCGGCCGCCAGAAGCACAGCGTGATGAGCGTCGATGTCAACGAGCAGAACCCGCAGGCGGTGGGGTTCTACCGGCACTATGGTTTCATCCAGACCGGCCGTTCACCGCTGGATGGCGAAGGCCGGCCGTTCCCCTTGCTGCATATGAGCCTGCCCGCACAGGCTTGATTTCCGGGGCCGCATTGCGCCCCGCCGCTGTTACAAATTCGCGAGACAGACCAAAGGTATGAACCCGACGCGCTATAGCACCGTGGCCAAGGACTTGATGGAAGGCATCGCCAGCGGCCGCTACCCGGTGGGCAGCCTGCTGCCGACCGAGTTCGAGCTGTGCGACCTGTACGATGTGAGCCGACACACGGTGCGCGCGGCGATCAACCAATTGCTCAACCAAGGGCTGGTATCGCGGCGCAAGCGCGTAGGCACCCGGGTGGAGGCCAGCAGCCCGCGCGGTGGCTACTCGCAGTCACTGGCCAGCGTGGCAGACCTGGCGCACCTGGCGGAAACGCAGCAACGGGAAATTCAGGACGTGCGCCACTTCGTCGCCGACCTGAGCGAGGCGGCGCGGCTGGGGCTGGTACCAGGCGAGCACTACTTCTGCGTGTCGAGCATCCGTGTCGACCGCGTGCACAACGCGGCGCCGCTGTGCTGGACCGATGTGTACGCGCAGCGCGACCATGCCGAGGTCATCGAGTTGGCCCGCGAGCACCCCGACCAGCTGATTGCGGGGCTTATCGAGCAGCACTATGGCCGGGCGATCGCGGTGGTCGACCAGCAGGTGCGGGCAGTGTTGCTGAGCGCGGAAATGGCCCGAGTGCTGAAGGCCGAGACAGGCGCGCCGGGGCTGAAGATCATTCGCCATTACCGCGAGGAAAACGGCGACCTGATGGCGGTGTCCGAGACGGTGCACCCGGATGACCGCTTTACCCTGGTTAGCCAGATGCGCCGCGACCGGTCGCCTGGCTGATCAAACCAGCGCCATGCTCGATATCCCAAAACTTGCGCGATCCCTGTAGGAGCGGCCTTGTGTCGCGAAAGGGCTGCGCAGCAGCCCCGGCAATTTATGCACCTGCGCGGAAATCCTGGGGCTGCTGCGCAGCCCTTTCGCGACACAAGGCCGCTCCTACAGGGATCGCGCATGCCTGTAAGCAGTGGCCAGGTTTACCTCACATGTCCAGCACCCGCTCAGCCTCCACCAACTGCTGCCCCCGCACCGTGGTCACCCGATGGTCTCGCGCCAGCAAGGCATAGATCGTCGGCAGCACAAACAGGGTAAACAAGGTCCCCACCAGCATCCCGCACACGATCACTACCCCCAGGCCAAAGCGGCTGTTGGCCCCGGCACCGCTGGCGAACAGCAGTGGCAGCACGCCGAAGGTCATCGCCGCCGTGGTCATCAGCACCGGCCGCAGGCGTATCTGCGCGGCGCGGACGATGGCGGTGGCACGGTCGAGGTTGTCACGCACCTGGATCTCGTTGGCGAACTCCACCATCAGGATGCCGTGCTTGCTGATCAGGCCGATCAGGGTCACCAGGCCGATCTGTGTGTAGATGTTCAGCGTGGCCCAGCCCAGCGCCAGCGGCAGCAGCGCACCGCAGATCGACAGCGGCACGGTCACCAGGATGATCAGCGGGTCCACCAGGCTTTCGTACTGCGCGGCCAGCACCAGGTAGATCACCACCAGGGCGGCGAGAAACGCCCACATCAGGGCAAAGCCCTCCTGCACGTACTGGCGCGACTCCGATTGCCAGTCATGGCTGAAGCCAGGTGGCAGTTCGGCGGCAAGCTGTTCGAGAAATGCCACGGCATTACCCATCGACACACCGGGCGCCGGGATCGCCTGTAGGGTACTGGCGTTCTGCTGGTCGAACTGCAGCAAGCGGTTGGGCGCCACTTCGATGTCCAGGTGCACCACCGTGGCCAGCGGCACCAGGGTGCCGTTTTCGGCGCGCACGTACTGGCGGTTCAGCGCTGCCGGCGTCAGGCGCTGGTCCTGGATGCTTTGCGGGATCACGTCGTAGGAGCGCCCGAACAGGGCGAAGCGGTTGAGGTACTGTTCACCCACCAGCACACCCAGCGACTCGCCGATGGCCTGCATGCTGATGCCCAGGCTGGCCGCCTTGGCGCGGTCGATGCGCACCTTGACCACCGGGTTGTTGTAGTCGAGGTCGCTGTCCACCACGCTGAACAGGCCGCTGTCGCGGGCGCGCTGCTTGATCATTTCCATGGTCTGGTACAGCTCGGGGTAGTCCTGTGCGCTGCGCAACACCATCTGCACCGGCAAGCCACCGCTGGAACCCGGCAGCGAGGCCACCTGGAAGGCGAAGATGCTGCTGCCCTCGATGTCCGCCACGGCCTGCTGCAACTGCGCCTGCACCTGCGCGGCGGAACGCTCGCGGGCCTGCCAGGCGCTGAGGTTGATGCCGCCGAAACTGGCGGCCGGGCCGTCGGTACCGTTGATGATCCAGGTGTCGGTGGTTTCGGCGAGGGACTTCATCACCTGGTCCAGCTTCAGGGCAAAGCGCTCCACATAATCCAGGCTGGCATGCTGCGGCGACTTGATGGCCGTCAGCACCGCCGCCTGGTCCTCGGGCGGGGCCAGTTCGCGCTGCGGCAGCAGGTACAGCCAAGGCAGGCTCAGGCACACCACAAGCGCCACACCACCACTGATCCAGCGATGCGACAGGGTGTAGGCGAGTACTCGCCCATAGGCCCCGGTCAGCATGCCGAACAGGCGGTCGGCCATGTTGGCCATGGCGCCATGCTGCTGGCCGGGTTGCAACAACAGCGAACTCATCACCGGCGACAGGGTGAGCGCGACGATGCCCGACACGATCACCGCCCCCGCCAGGGTCAGGGCAAACTCACGGAACAGCGTGCCGGTCAGCCCGCCCATCAAGCCGATCGGCGCGTATACGGCGGCCAGGGTCAGGGTCATGGCGATCACCGGCCCGGCGATTTCCCGCGCCCCGGCCAGCGCCGCGGCAATCGGCGACTTGCCCTCTTCGATATGACGGTGCACGTTCTCCACCACCACGATGGCATCGTCCACCACCAGGCCGATGGCCAGCACCATCGCCAGCAAGGTCAGCAGGTTCAGGCTGAAGCCGAACAGCAGCATCAGGCCCGCCGCACCGAGCATCGACAGCGGGATGGCCACCACCGCGATCACCACGCTGCGCAGCGAACCCAGGCACAGCCAGATGACCAGCACCACGATCACCATGGCCTCCACCAGCGTGCGCAGCACCTCGTCGATCGAGGCGTCGATGAAGCGTGCGGTTTCGTAGGCCAGCGCCACCTCCACCCCGGGTGGCAGGGTCTGGCGGATCTGCGGCAGCAGCTGGCGAATACCCTCGACGATCACCAGCGGGTTGCCGGTCGGGGTGGGGAACAGCCCCAGGTGCACGGCGGGCTTGCCGTCCATGGTGGCGCTGGTCTGGGTGGCCGCCGCGCTCAGCTCGACGGTGCCGACATCGCGCAGGCGCACCAGGTCGGTGCCATCGTTGCGGATGATCAGCTCGCGGAAGTCCTCGACCCGGGTCAGGTCGGTGTCCACCTGGATATCGGCCAGCACGTACTGCCCACGCACCTGCCCCGGCGTCGCCTGGTAGTTGTTGGCACGCACCGCCTGTGCCACGTCGGCGGCCGTCACCCCGCGCCCGGCCATCTGTTCGCTGTCCAGCCAAAGGCGCATGGCCAGGCGCTGCCCGCCGAACGACTGCACCTTGGCCACACCGTCGATGCCGGAGAACTGCGGTTCCACCACCCGCGACAGGTAATCGCTCAGTTCGGGTATCGACAAGGTTTCGCTGGCAAAGCCCACGTAGGCCACCGCCGTGGAGTCACCTGCCGACAGCTCCACCACCGGGTCGTAGGCCTTTTCCGGCAGGCGATAGCGCACCTGGTTGACCTTGGCCATGGTCTCGGCAAGCGCCTGGGTCGAATCGCGGTTGAGCACCATGCGCAAGGTGATCAGGCTGCGCCCCTGCTGCGACGACGAGGACAGGTAGTCGATGCCTTCGACCGACGACACCGCCTGGGTGATCGGCTGGGTCACGAAGCCTTGCATCAGCTCGGCAGAGGCGCCCGGGTACTCGGTGCTGATGGTGATGGTGGAAGTTTCCAGCAGCGGGTACTGGCGGATCGGCAGCTTGCCCATGGCAAACAGCCCCAACAGGATGATCAGGCTGCTGACCACCAGCGCCAGCACCGGGCGGCGGACAAAGAGGTCGGTGAACTTCACGATTGCCGCCCTCCCTGGCTGGCCTGCAGGCTGTCCTGAGCCACTGGCTCGACCGGCATGCCGTCGCTCAGTTTCAACTGGCCGGAAACCACCACCTGGTCACCGGGTGCCAGGCCTGAGGTGATCTCCACCCGCCCCTGCCAGCGCTCACCGGTAGTCACCCGCACCCGGCTGACCCGGGTGCCCTGTTCAGGGTCCCGGGTAGCGACGAACACCGTCTGCCCGTAGGCGGTGTAGGTGATCGCGGTTTCCGGCACGGCCAGCACGCTTGACGGCTGCGCGGCATCCAGGCGCACGCCGGCGTACATGCCCGGCTGCAACTGCCCGCCCGGGTTCGGCAAGGCCGCCTGCACCTGCACCAGGCGCGCCTTGCTCACCACCGGGTCCACCGCGACCACCCGGGCCTGGAAGTCCTGCCCGCGCACCGCATCCACCGTCAGCGCCAGCAGTTGCCCCACGTGCACTTCGGGGGCGGCTTGTTCGCCCAGGGAAAAATTGACGTGCAGCTGGCTGATGTCGGCCAGGCTGGCGATGGTCTCACCGGCGCTCAGGTACTGGCCCTGATGCACCCGGCGAATGCCGAGCTTGCCGGCAAACGGCGCGCGAATTGCCTTCTGCGCGATCAGCGCCTCGACATGCTGCAGCTCACCGCTGGCCACGTCCACGGCGGTGGCCGCATTGTCGAGCAGCTCCTGTGACACGGCGTTCACCGCGCGCAGCTTGCGGCTGCGCTGCAGCACCACTTCGGCATTGCGCAGCCTGGCGCGCAACTGCACGCGCTGGGCCTGCTCCGGGGCATCGTTCAGCTGTACCAGCAATTGCCCTGCACTCACCAATTGCCCCGACTCGAAGGCGATGCGGGTGATGCGCCCCGCCGTCTCGGCCGCCACCTGTACCTGGTTGACCGCCTCCAGCTCCCCCGAAGCAAAGTTCTGCCGTGCCAGCTGCACTTGCTCGGCCGTGGCCAGCGCCACCTTGGTCGCCGGCCATGCCGCCGCAGCCGGCGGCGCCGAGCCACTGCCGACCAATGCATAGGCAGCGGCCAGCACACCTGCAACAGCGCCAGCCCAGGCCAGTAACGTCCTTTTGTTCATGCAGTGCTCCGATCATCAGGGAAAGCGGTTGCGGGGAAGATCGGGCAGGACTATAAGAGCTCGAGTTAACTTGAGGTCAACAGGCATGGCAGCGGACAACACACGGATGCTAACGGTAGGGGAAGTGGCCAAACGCAGCGGCGTGGCGGTTTCTGCGCTGCACTTCTACGAGACCAAGGGGCTGATCGCCAGCGTCCGTACGGCGGGTAACCAGCGCCGCTATCCTTCACTGGTGCTGCGCACGCTGGCCATCATCAAGGTGGCGCAGCGCACGGGTATTCCGCTTGACGAGATCAAGCAGGCCTTCAGCCGCTATGCGCCCAACAGTAAGCTCACGGCAGCGCAATGGGGCGAGATGTCGACCGCCTGGCGCGAAGACCTGAACGCCCGCATTCGTACTCTGGAAGCGTTGCGCGACAGCCTGGACAACTGCATTGGTTGCGGCTGCCTGTCGCTGGAAGATTGCCCACTGCGCAACCCCGAGGATGTGCTGGGCAAGGAAGGTACCGGGCCGCGGATTCTGGAGAAGAAGGCCCGATAGCCCGTCACCGGGTTTATCCACGCATCGCGTACCCTGTAGGAGCGGCCTTGTGTCGCGAAAGGGCTGCAGAGCAGCCCCAGCAATTTATGCATTTCGGCTGAGGTCCTGGGGCTGCTCCGCAGCCCGTTCGCGACACAAGGCCGCTCCTACAAGGGACCGCCTGCCCCATAAAGTTCAGTCGCCTTTGCCCAGCACATACCGGTCGAAATGCTCGATGTGCTCGTCCAGGTTGTCCTCGAGCATCATCCGGTACTGCTCGCAGAAATACTTCAACAGCTCCTCCCGCGCGGCAGCCAGTTCGGCACTGGTCTTGAAACTGCGGGCACTCATCCAGGCATTGAAGCGCGAGGCGCCGAAGGTCAGTGAGGCACTGACCTTGCCCAGGTCTTCGATTTTCTCGATCTGCTGGTTCGCCAGTTCGATATGCGCATCCGCGCGGTCGTAAAAAGCCTGATCGGTAGCTTGTGTCATTGCGGTTTACCTTGCTGCAGCATTCAAGTTGAGTACCCGCGAAAAATTGTACCCCGTACGCGTGAACCTGTATTGAGCCGCACAGTCTTAGCCGAGCCCTTAATTCGGCCTTGCCGCCGCCATTCACCAGAGCCATTCACCCCATGCGCCACGCAGTCCGTCGCTCCCCCTTTGTCTCGCTCTGCCTCATTCCTTTTTTCCACCTGTTCGCCAACCCCGCCCATGCCAGCGGGGAAAGGCAACTGGTGGCAGCCATCAACGACTATCGCACCCAGCCACAACGCTGCGAGCGGCGCATTATCCGGGGCTCGACGCCGCTGGTGCTGAAGCCGAAACTGGCGTTGCCGGTCGGCTACGGCGGGGCATTGCGGGAAGGATTGAAGGCTGCGGGGTATCAGGCGGTGAAGGTGCGGGCCATCCGTCTGGTCGGCGCACAAGATGCCGAGGAGGCCTTCGACATGCTGCGCAGCGACTACTGCACGGCCCTGCTCGATAGCCAATATGCCGATATCGGCGTCAGTCGCTCACGCAACGAGTGGCGGGTGCTGCTGGCTCGGCCCCTGCTCGATGCCCAGCTCGGCGATGGGCGATCGGCAAGCAAAGCGTTGCTGGCACAGGTGAACGCTGCACGGGCGAAACCACGCCTGTGTGGTCGCAAGCGCTTTGCCGCTGCACGCCCGCTAGCCTGGAACACCGCCCTGGGAACGGCGGCGCAGCGACACAGCCGGGCGATGGCCAACGATAATTTCTTCGCGCACCGTGACCTCGACGGTGATCTGCCCGCGGATCGGGCATGGGATGCCGGCTACCGTGGGCGGCAGATCGGCGAGAACATTGCCGCAGGCCAAGGGTCACCGAGCAAGGCGATGGCAGGCTGGCTGGCCAGCCCCGGGCATTGCGCCAACCTGATGAACCCGATGTTTACCCAGGTGGGGGCGGCCTTTGCCAAAAACTCGCGTAGCGATAACGGCGTGTACTGGACGATGCTGTTCGGCGCGCCTTGACTGACTCAGGCTGCAGCCCCCGAACGAGCCGCCGTTCTGACTTGCAGGCCACCCCGCGGCCAGCCGCAGGCGCCGGGGCTGGCCTGACGGATGCCCTACAGCACTTCGAACAGCCCTGCCGCGCCCATCCCGCCGCCAACACACATGGTCACCACCACGTACTTCACCCCGCGCCGCCTGCCCTCCAGAAGCGCATGCCCGACCATCCGTGCACCGCTCATGCCGTAGGGGTGGCCGATGGCAATGGCACCGCCATTGACGTTCAGCTTCGCAGGGTCTATCTGCAAACGCTGGGCACAGTACAGTACCTGGCAGGCGAACGCTTCGTTCAGCTCCCACAGACCGATGTCGTCCACGTTCAGGCCGTGCTGGTGCAGCAACCTGGGCACCGCCAGCACCGGGCCGATACCCATTTCCTCAGGAGCCAGTCCGGCCACGGCGATACCACGATACAGCCCCAGCGGCGCCTTGCCCGACCTTGCGGCCAGTGCGCCTTCCATCAGCACGCAGGCACTGGCGCCATCAGACAGCTGGCTGGCATTGCCGGCCGTCACGCAGCCGCCTTCGACAACTGGCTTCAGCCCTTGCAGGTCTGCCAGGGTGGTCGCCGGCCGGTTTCCTTCGTCCTGACTGAGGCAGACTTCCTCATGGCTCACCGCACCGGACAGCTTGTCGACAACCTTCCTGCGTGCCGAGACGGGCACGATTTCATCGGCAAACAACCCCGCCGCCTGCGCCGCTGCAGTGCGTTGCTGCGACTGCAAGGCGTAGGCGTCCTGCGCTTCCCGGCTGATGCCATAGCGGCGGGCGACAAACTCGGCGGTTTGCAGCATCGGCATGTAGGCGTGTTCGCTCATTCGCAGCACGGCAGGGTCATAGGCCTCGCTGGCCAGCTGGTTGTGCACCTGCTGGACCAGGCTGATCTGCTCCTGGCCGGCGCCGATGGTCACCTGCATACCATCGACAATGATCTGCTTGGCCGCTGTAGCGATGGCCATCAGGCCCGACGCACACTGGCGGTCGAGGGTCTGCCCGCTGACCGATTGCGGCAAGCCGGCAGCCAGCGCCGACAGTCGGCCAGGGTTGATCGCGGCGGTACCACTCTGCATGCCGGTACCCAGCACCAGATCCTCCACCTGCGCCGGCTCGATACCAGCCCGCTCGACGGCTGCCCGAATGGCGACGGCAGTCATGCTGGGGGTTTTCAGGTCGTTGAAGGCACCACGCATGGCTTTGCCGATGGGTGTGCGGGCAGTGGCTACGATCACGGCGTCTTTCATGGTCGAAATTCCTCGGGGAGTAAAGGCTGCAGTTCGCTCAACACCTGCCGCAAGCGGGCAGGCACCGGGACCGGGCGTCGGCCCTGCCGGTCGACGAATACATGGACGAAGCGTCCGGTGGCGCAAGCCAGGGATTGGCCCTGGATGAATACGGCCAACTGGTACTGCACCGAGGTGTTGCCCAGCCGGCTTACCGCCAAGCCCACCTCGATGCCCTGCGGAAACGCTACAGGCGACTGGTAGTCGCAGGCCGAACTGACCACCAGCGCAATCACCGCGCCATGGTGGATATCCAGTCCGCCCTGCTCGATCAGCAGGCGGTTCACGGCGCTGTCGAAAAAGCCGTAATAGACCACGTTGTTCACGTGCCCGTAGGCGTCATTGTCATGCCAGCGGGTGGCGATTGGCGTGTAGTGCCGGTAGTAGTCACGTTGCCGATGCACGCTCATCAGTAGGCAGCCTCGTAGATGGCCAGTGCATCGGCCTGGGTGACTTCACGCGGGTTGTTGACCAGCAGGCGCTGCTGTTGCATGGCATCTTCTGCCAGTTGCGGCAGGCGAAGGCGCGGAACATCGGCATCACGCAGCCGCCCAGGCAAACCGCAGCGGGCGCCCAGCGCGGCCAGTTCCTCGACGAACTGATCAGCCTGCCGGTGCAGGTCGCCAGGCTGCAACCGTGCGCCCAACAGGGGCACCGCCAGCTGGGCATAGTCCGTCACCGTCACGGGCAGGTTGAAACGCAGCACATGCGGCAACACCAATGCATTGGACAGGCCATGGGGAATGTGGAAGTGCCCACCCAACGGGTAAGCCAGCGCGTGCACCGCCGCCACCGGGGCATTGGCAAACGCCTGGCCGGCCAGGCAGGCGCCCAGCAGCATGGCCTGACGCGCATCCAGATTGCCGCCATTGTGCACGGCCTGATCCAGGTTTTCCGCCAGCAGCCGCAGCGCCTCGCGCGCCAGCAGGCTCGACAGCGGGTTGCGCTTGAGACGGCTGGTATAGGCTTCGATGGCATGCACCATGGCATCGATACCGGTCGCGGCGGTTACCGCCGGGGGCAGGCCGAGCGTGCAGACGGCATCGAGTACCGCCAGGTCCGGCAGCAGCAGCGGCGAGACGATGCCCATCTTGCTGGTGGCGCCGGTGGTGACGATGGCGATCGGCGTCACCTCCGAACCAGTGCCGGCCGTGGTCGGCACCTGGATCAACGGCAGGCGTCGGCCCTTGGCCTTGTCCATGCCATACAGTTCGGCAAGCGGCTGGTTGCAGTCGCTGTGGGCCAGCAGCGCGACCAGCTTGGCAACATCCATCGAACTGCCGCCGCCAAAGCCCACCACCAGGTCGGCACCGATATGCCGGGCCCGCTGGGTGGCTGCCAGTACACAAGCTTCGCTGGGGTCGGCGGTAACCTCGCTGAAGATCGCCACGCCGACCTTGGCCGTCGTGAATCCCGGTAGCAGATCATCGAGCATGCCCAGGCGGGCGATACCGGGGTCACTGACGATCAGCACGCGCCGTGCGCCGCGCTCGCGGCACAGAGTGGCAAGGCGCTGCACCGCGCCCGCTTCGCAGAGGATCTGCCCGGTAGTGGCAAAGCTGAAAGGCTGCATCTGGCTCTCCTTGTCGTCGTTGGCCCTGCGTCAGAAGGCGAAGTCACTCGCTGGCAGTGCCATGAGGCAATCTGCACCGCCCAGCAGGGCTTCGCGGTGCGCGGTGGCGCGGGGCAGGACGCGTCGCCAGTAGAACTGCGCCGCGTGCAGCTTGGCCCGGTAGAAATCCGTTTCGGCACTGCCGCCAGCCAGCGCCGTCTCGGCGCGCACGGCCGCCTGCAGCCACAACGCGGCGAGCAGCACATAGGCCGAGTAGGCCAGGAAGTCCACCGAGACCGCGCCCATTTCCTGAGGGTCACGCTGGCAAGCCTCGACTACATGGCCTGCCAGCGCACGCCATTCCTCCAGGCGCTGCCCGACCGCTATCGCCATGGCATGCAGACCACCACCGACACCAGCCGCCTCGACATGCACGGCCAGTTCATCGACCAGCAAGTTCAGCTCGGCCCCGCCGTCGCCCAGCAGCTTGCGGCGCACCAGGTCGAGAGCCTGGATGCCGTTGGTGCCTTCATAGAGCTGGGTGATGCGGCTGTCGCGCATCAACTGCTCCATGCCCCACTCGCGGATATAGCCGTGTCCGCCATATAGCTGCACGCCAAGGCTGGCGACCTCCTGCCCGACATCGGTGAAAAACGCCTTGACGATCGGGATCAGCAGTGCCGCCCGCCGGGTTGCGCCCTTGCGTGCCTGATCGCCAGGCGCTGCGTGCTCCAGGTCGAGCTGCCGGGCGGTATAGATGGCCAGCATTCGGCAGCCCTCGGTAAGGGTTTTCTGGGTCAGCAGCATGCGTCGCACATCCGGGTGGACGATGATCGGATCGGCCGGCCTGTCCGCCGCCGCCGGGCCGGTCAGCGCGCGCGATTGCAAGCGCTCGCGTGCATAGGCCAGCCCCCCCTGGAAGGCCGCTTCGGCAATGCCCAGCCCCTGCAGGCCGACTTGGAAACGGGCGTCGTTCATCATGGTAAACATGCACGCCAGGCCTTGGTTGGCCTCGCCTACCAGCCATCCCTGGGCACCGTCGAAATTCATCACGCAAGTCGAGGCGCCCTTGATGCCCATCTTGTGCTCCAGCGCGCCACAGCCCAACGCGTTGCGTTCGCCACCCGGCAGCAGCTTGGGCACCAGGAACAGGCTGATGCCCCGCACCCCGGCCGGCGCATCGGGCAGGCGTGCAAGTACCAGATGAACGATATTGTCGGTCAGGTCCTGTTCGCCGCCACTGATGAAGATCTTGCTGCCTGTGATGCGATAGGAACCGTCGACCTGCGGCTGGGCGCGGGTGCGCAGCAAGGCCAGGTCGGTGCCGGCCTGCGGCTCGGTGAGGCACATGGTGCCGGCCCACTCGCCACTGACCATGCGCGCCAGATAGGACTGCTGCAACGCCGGGCTGCCATGGCGATGCAAAGCCAGCACGGCACCTTCGGTGAGGCCGGAGTAGATGCGGAACGACAACGACGCGGCCATCAGCATTTCGTGGAAGCTGGCCGAGGCCATTTGCGGCAGGCCCTGACCGCCGTAAGCCTGCGGCCCGGTCATGCTGGCCCAGCCATGGGCCACGTATTGCCGGTAGGCGTCGCGGAAACCATCGGGCGTGATGACCTCCCCATCAGCCAACTGGCAGCCCTGCTCGTCACTGTTGCGGTTGAGCGGAGCGACTACCTCGCCGGTAAAGCGCGCGGCCTCTTCCAGTATGCCGTCGAGTGTGTCGCGGTCCAGTTCGATACCCAGCTGCTGACAATGGGCGGCAACGTCGAACAGCTCATGCAGCACGAAGCGCATGTCGCGCAAGGGAGCCTGGTAGTTCATGCCTGAACCTCCGCCTGCTGCTCGAAACGCTTGCCGTTGGCCACCAGCGTGCAGAGCAGAGCGGCCGGGCGCCAGTGCTCGCCCAGTACGCTTTGCAGGTATTCCAGCCGAGCCAGGACGAATGCTGCACCCTGGTCATCGGCCCAGCGCATCGGGCCACCTGTGGCCGCAGGGAAGCCATAGCCGTTGAGCCACACCCGGTCGATGTCGGCGCTGCTGGCAGCGATGCCTTCCTGCAGAATCTTCGCGCCCTCGTTGACCAGCGCCAGCAGGCAGCGCTCGACGATTTCCTCGGCGCTGATGCCCCGGCGTCGGTAACCCAGGTCGTTGGAAATCTTGAGCACCAGGGCGTCGACCTCGGGGTCATGCTCGGCCTGGCGGCTGCCAGGTGCATAACGGTAATAGCCCTTCCCTGTCTTCTGACCCAGCCGCCCCAGATCACACAGCGCATTATCCACTTGCACCAGCGGATCGTGCATGCCCTGCCTGGCCAGCTGGCGGGCACGCCATTCCAGGTCGATACCGACCACGTCGTACATGCGGAACGGGCCCATGGCAAAACCGAACTGTTGCAGCACCGCATCCACCTGGTGCGGCAGCGCGCCTTCGAGCAGCAACTTGCGCGCTTCGGCCACATAACTGCGCAGCATGCGGTTGCCGATGAAACCGGGGCAGTTGCCGGCCACTACCGCCACCTTGCCCAGGCGCTCGCCCAGCGCCAGGGCGGTATGGAGCACCGCCTGGTCGGTGTGCGCGCCGCGCACTATCTCGAGCAGCTTCATGACATGCGCGGGGCTGAAGAAATGCAGGCCCAGTACGTGCGACGGTCGCCGGGTCACCGCCGCGATCGCGTCGATGTCCAGCGCCGAGGTATTGCTGGCCAGGATCGCCTCCGGTTTGAGGTGCTGGTCCAGGGCCCGGAAGATTTCCTGTTTGAGTTCAAGGCTTTCATACACTGCCTCGATCACCAGATCGGCCTGGGCCAGCGCGGCGTAGCCATCCACCGCCTGCACTCGCGCCAGGCAGGCTTCAGCCTCGGCCTGGGTGACACGCTGCTTCTCCACCTGCTGGGTCCAGGCCTGGCTGACCATGCTCAGGCCAGCGTCCAGGGCTGATGCGTTGCTGTCGAGCCACAGCACCGACAGCCCGGCACTGGCGAGGCTGATGACAATGCCGCGGCCCATGGTACCTGCGCCTATCACGGCCACCTGGTTGATCGCAAAGGGGGTATTCACGCGCAACGCTCCTGCTTGTTGTAGGTATGAGGACAGGCATCACCCTAAGCAGGCCGCAGGTATTTTTGAAATTTCAATTTCGTATGCCATATATTCTGCCCATGAATATTTCCAACTTCGATCTGAACCTGCTGCGGGTCTTCGACATGTTGCTGCGCGAGCAGAACGTCTCACGGGCGGCTGAACGCCTGGCCCTGACCCAGCCCACTGTCAGCAACGCCCTGGCGCGGCTGCGCGACCAGCTGGGCGACCCGCTGCTGGTTCGTGTGGGCCGGCGCATGCGCCCTACGCCACGGGCGTTGGCGCTGGAAGGGCCGATTCGAGCGGCGCTGCAACAAATCGAGCAGACCCTGGCCACTGGCGATGCCTTCGAGCCACGGCGCAGCCACCGTCAACTGCGCATCGCCCTCACCGACTTCGTCGAACAGTTGTGCATGCCACCGCTGCTGGCACGCCTGCAGGTACTGGCCCCGCACTTGCGCATCGATGTAGTGCACCTGGCTCCCAACCTGCCGGCCGAAGCGCTGGACCGCGGCGACCTCGACCTGGTGCTGGGGCGCTTCGATGAGGTGCCGGCACGTTTCAGCCGCCGCCCCTGGAGGCGTGAAACCCTGCAAGTCGCGCTGCGCCAGAAGCATCCGCAACTGGCGCCGGACCAGGCACTGGATCTTCAGGCGTTTCTTGGTTTGCGGCACATCTGGGTACACGGTGGCCAGACCCGCGGCATGGTCGACCAATGGCTGGCCGAACAAGGCCTGACCCGGAAAATTGCCTACACCACCCCCAACTACCTTCAAGCAGCGCATCTGGCCGCCGCCACCGAGATGTGCGTGGTGCTGCCGCGGCAACTTGCGCAGCAGTTCGCCAAGTTGCTGCCCTTGGCGGTGCACGAACTGCCCTTCGCCCTGGAGCCGTTCGAGCTGGAACTGGTGCACCTGACCCATCGTCGGCACGACCCCGCCCTGGCCTGGCTGGTGGAGCAGATCATGGAGCTTCCGCCTGCCTGAGCCCATCAGCAAATGCGATGGCAACCATGCCGCTCTGGTATTGGCTGGTGCCCGAACCCGTCCCCTACAGTGGTCCGCCACCATAACAACAAGGACACACCATGCGCTTCCCACTGTCGATGCTGGCGCTCGCCCTGCTGGCGCCCCTCCCGAGCCTGGCCACTACGGCGGCAAAGGATGCCACCCCGGCCACCCAGGCCAGCAACCAGCAATGGCTGCAACGCCTGCCGTTCGATGACCACGGGGATTTCGAAGCGGCCCGGCGCGGGCTGCTTGAACGCTTCGACGGGCCGGTCGCGACCGCCGATGGCAAGACTGTGTGGGACCTGGGCCAGTATCGTTTTCTCGACCCGACGCAGGCCCCGGCCACGGTAAACCCGAGCCTGTGGCGCATCGCCCAGCTGAACACTATCGCCGGCCTGTTCAAGGTCACCGAAGGCATCTACCAGGTCCGCGGTCTGGACCTGGCCAACATGACCATCGTTGAAGGCCAGGACGGGCTGATCGTGCTCGATCCGCTGCTGGCCGTCGAAACCGCCAGGGCCGGCCTTGAACTGTATTTTCGGCACCGCCCGCGCAAGCCGGTGACCACGCTGATCTACACCCACCCGCACATCGACCATTTCGGTGGCGCGCGCGGGGTGATCGACAAGGCGGACGTAAAGGCCGGCAAGGTCCAGGTCATTGCACCCGAAGGCTTCTTCGAGCATGCCATCGGCGAAAACGTGCTGGCCGGCCCGGCCATGAAGCGCCGCGCCCAGTACATGTACGGTGCCCCCCTGCCCCGCGGGCCACGCGGCCAGGTGGATGCCGGGCTGGGCAAAGGGGTGCCGGCCAACGCCACCGTCAGCCTGATAGCGCCGACGCTGGAAATCAGCCAGCCGCTGCAACGCATGACCCTCAGCGGCGTGGAGGTAGAGTTCCAGTTGACCCCTGGCACCGAAGCGCCAGCGGAGATGAACATCTACTTCCCTGGGCTCAAGGCTCTGTGCATGGCCGAGAACGCCACCCACGTGCAGCACAATGTGCTGACCCTGCGCGGTGCGCTGGTACGCGACCCGAAAGTCTGGGCGCACTACCTGGACCAATCGCTGTTGCGTTACGGCGACCAGGCCGAGGTAGTGTTCGCCCAGCATCACTGGCCGACCTGGGGCGGGCCGGCAATCCGCGAGTACCTGGCCGACCAGCGCGACATGTATGCCTTCATCGATAGCCAGACCTTGCGCCTGATCAACCAGGGCCAGACACCAATGGAAATCGCCCAGAGCCTGGCCAACCTCCCGCCGCGCCTGGCCAGCAAGTGGTACAGCCGCGACTACTATGGCTCGCTCAGCCATAACGTACGTGCGGTCTACCAACGCTACATGGGCTTTTACGATGGCAACCCGGCCAACCTCGACCCACTGCCGCCGCAAGCTGCCGGCAAGCGCTACGTGGCGGCAATGGGTGGCGCCGATCAGGTGCTGGCCCAGGCACGCCAAGCCTTTGCCGAAGGTGACTACCGCTGGGTCGCGCAGTTGGTGAACCATCTGGTATTCGCCGAACCGGGCAATACCGCAGCGCGCGAACTGCAGGCCGATGCGCTGGAACAGCTGGGTTACCAGAGCGAGAACGCTACCTGGCGCAACGCCTACCTCAGCGGCGCCCAGGAGCTGCGCGGCGGAATAGCCGCCGCCACCGGCAGTGGCGGCAATGCCGACGACATGGTGCGGGCACTGACCCCAAGCCTGTTCTTCGATTACCTTGGGGTACGGGTGGATGCCTTCAAGGCGGCGGAGAGCGACCTGAGCATCAACTGGCGCTTCACCGACCTGGGTGAAGACTACGCCCTGACCCTGCGCAACGGCGTGCTCACCCATCGCGACCTGGCTCGTCACGCCCAGGCCGATGTGCAGGTGAGCATGAGCAAACAGACATTGGACCGCATTGCCCTGAAGCAGACCGGGTTCCTCAAGGAGGCCACGCTGGGCGAGATCTCCATCGAAGGTGAGCGGGTGAAGTTCCTGCGTTTCATGGGCGGCCTGGAGAACGCCGATTCGCGTTTCAACATCGTGACCCCTTGAGCGCCGGCATCTTCGCCGGCAAGCCCGCTCTCACAGGTACCGCAATGGCGTCTGGATTCACATCGTACCTGTGGGAGGGGTTTCAGCCCCCGTTCGCCAACCGGTACAACCCTGCCAGCGCCATCAGGCACACTGCGCTGCCCAGTGCCACTACCGGTAGAATCGCAGGCCGACCGCGCTCGACCCGCAACATCGCCAGGCCCTCGCTGTAGCGCCGTCCCTGGCGGGTCAACAGCGTCAGCGTTGCGAAGCCGACTACTGCCGCCAGCGCCAGGTCGCCCTGGCGCAAAGCCAACCCCGCGACCGCCACCAGCGCCAACCAGGTACGCCGCCAAGCCAGTTCGGTGCGTTCGGCCTGCAAGCCCGGATCAGGCATGCCAGCGCGGCCACAACACGACAGCGGCCATCAACGCCGCGATCAGGCAACCCAGTGCCAACAGCGGCACCAGCGCCGGCAGCGGCAATGGCCGGCGCTGTCGCAAGGCACGCTCCACCCGCAGCCAACGCAGGCAGGCGCCGGCGCTCAGCAACATGCTCAGCAACATCAGGCTGCCGACAAGCCAGAGCCGAAGCGGCGCCTGCAGGGCCTGGCCGGCAAAGGTCTCGATGGCAATGCCACCTCCCAGCAACGCCAGCGCGGTACGGATCCAGGCCAGGAACGTGCGCTCGTTGGCCAAGGTGAAGCGAGGGTCGGGCGCCTCGCCCTGCCCCAGCAGACGCCGAGCCCAGTCCGGCCGTGGTTCAAACGCGTCCATCAGCGCACGCCAAAGCTGCGCAGGGCGCCGGGAGAAAAATACGAAAGGCTGGTGCGAACATTGAAGTCGAACGGGCGACGTTGCTCGTTGATCAGCCCCGACGCATGGTAGCGGCCACTCTTGAGGTCATAGGTGACCTCCATTGCGTTGACCGCCACCTCGCCGCCTGGGTGGTAGAAGCTGTGGGCCTGTGATGTACGCCACAGATGGCCGCCAGCATCGTAGCTGTCGGTTTCGAGAATGGCCCAGGTGTCTTCGTCCACATAGAAGCGTCGCTTGGCATAGATGTGCTGTGCGCCGGGCTTCAGCGTCGCCTCCACCACCCACACCCGGTGCAGCTCGTAGCGTGTGGGTGCCGGATTGACATGACCAGGCCTGATCAGCTCGGCATAGCGCAGCTCGGGCGATGCCAGGCGGTAGCTGTTGTACGGCACGTGCAGGGCCTGCTTGCCCAGCAGCTTCCACTGGTAACGGTCGGGGGCGCCATTGAACATGTCGCGGCTGTCGGCAGTACGCAGGCCTGCGGTGCCAGGCCCCGTGGTGTCGTAGGCGATGTTCGGCGCGCGCCGCACACGCCGCTGACTGGCACTGTAGACCCAGGACAAGCGGGGCTCGGCTACCTGGTCAAGGGTTTCGTGAACCACCATGGCATCACCGGCAAGCCGTGATGGTGCCGTCATGCGGTAGGTGAAGTAATACAACACATTGCCTGCACCCAGCCCACCCAGGCCTTCCGGGCGGGCTACATCCTGGCGCGCGCTCATCAGCACGAAGCGGCCGTTCTTGAACGGTGTGACGCTGTCGGACATCTGAATGTAACTGGCATTGCGGTGCCGGGTCAGATGGTTCCAGATCACTTCCAGCCCGTTGTCCGGCCGGGGAAACGCAATCACTCCATTGAACCCGCGCAGGCCGTTGCCCTGGTCATCCAGCTGCGCCTGCGCTGCATTGCGGGCGGCCGAGGCGGCGACGCCGGCAGGCACCGCGACACTGCGATGGGTGGGGTAGACCGGCAGCTCGAAGGTGTGCGGGAAGCGCTTGAGCAAGGCTACCTGGCCGTCGGAAAGCTGGCCCTGGTAACGCCGATAGTTGGCCGCCGTGATCCGGTACAGCGGCTGTTCGGCGGCATACGGATCCAGCGGCGTGCCGTTGTCACCCAGGCGCTGCTGGGCGACGCTCAACCCGCCTTGCCAGGCCGGGATACGGCCGTCCGGGCTGGCCGCGCGTTCGGCGCCCACAGGGGTGAGGTTGTCTGGCAGGCCTGTCGCAGCCAGCGCGCCGCTGGCCCAGAACAGGCCGATCATCACCATTCGCATATTCATCATCATGCCCTCAGAAGGTGACGCCCAGGCTCAGCGAGACAAAGTCCCGGTCACCACGGGTGCCATAGTCGCCATCGATAAAGTCGGTGTACGACAGGCTCAGGCTGTAGGTACTGGCAAGCGTCGCATCCAGCCCGACGCTCATGGCCTTGGAGCCTTCGCTGAAAGCCGAGCCTTCCACCGGGCCTGTACCGTGCACATCGTGCGACCAGGACAGGTTCGGCCGCAGGTCGAAGCCGGCGATCACGTTGGGGTAGGTCAAGGTCGCGCGTAACCGGTAGCCCCAGGAGAACGGGGTCATGAAGCCTTGGTCGTTACAGTGCTCTGGCGTCTTGGAAATCGCCCGGCAGACGCTGTTGTCCGCCAGCTCGCCACTGTTGAAGGTACCCGAGCGGCCGTAACGCGGGCCTGCGCCGCCCTCCAGCCCGCCGACGTAGGTGGCCCCGGCCTCGCCCACCAGTAGCATCTGGTTGGCCCCCAGCACCTGACTGAAGGCATGTACGGCGGTCACCTGAAGCTGGGTCACCTCCTTGCGCCGGTAGCCGTCAAACAGGGTGCTGGCGCTTTCTGGCCGCAGCCCGTCGCCCAGCAAAGGCGAACGCCCCTCGACGTTGAGCAGCGACTGGATGATGTCGGTACCGTTGAGTTGCATGGGCATATTCGGCCGGTAACTCAGCTCACCCTGCAGGGCCGTACCGCTGCGCAGGGTGGTGGCGAACGACAACCCGTACATGCGGATGTCCTCGGGGTACTGCACACGGTACTGGGAGGTACCCAGGCGCAATGCACCGACCAGCGACTGACCGGCAGCGGAGCCGAGGAACCCGGCGCAGCCGGCCGGGCCGATACCCAGGTTGGCGCACAACTGGGGGGCGAAGCGGCTGTTGTCGAAATAAGGGCTGCTGACCGTCCCCAGATAAGGCGTGCGGCTGTGATAGTTGGCTGCGTAGGCACCGAACTCGGTGTCCAGCGCCGCCACGTACCAGCGCAACGAAACACCCCACTGCCCGCCGTCGCGGGCATCCTGGTCACTGCCCCGGGGTATGCGCACGCCTTCGCTGGTCAGGTTCACGCCAAACGGTGCAAGGCCGGCCACGGCAGCCGGGTTGCCAAGCAACCTGGCTCCCACATCCAGGCCATCGCAACCATCGGGCAGAAAGTCGTTGTTGGAGAAGAACGTGCCACAGTTGTCGAGCTGGGTCTGGTCCCAGTCCAACTGGTAGAAGCCATCGACCGACAACGCCTCGGTCAGGTTCTGCGTGAAGTAGAACAGGTTCACCGGCACCAGCGCGTCCTTCACCTCGGAACCTGGGCGGCGCAGCGCCGCCAGGTTGAAGGGATTGATGACGTTCAGCCCGCCCTGGATGAAGGTGCTCTCGCCCCAGTTCACTACCTGCTTGCCCAGCCTTGCCGAGCCTGGCTGGCCATCGATGTCGTAGAGGTAGTAGCCAAAGGCGTCGAGCAGCTGGGTACCTGCGGTCTTGGCCGAACGCTTGCGGTTGTTGTCCTCGACCTGCTTGAAGCGCTGGTCATGGTCGCGCAGCGCCGTGTCGTACCAGTAGGTGCCACGCAGGAACACACCCAGGTTGGCATGTTTGAGCTCCAGATCATGGGTACCTTTGAACACTGCCGAAAATACATCACCCGAGGCAAAGTTCAGGCGGCCGTCATCACTGTTTGCACTATTGTGCAAAGCCGGGTCCGGGTTGGCAGTGGAAATGCTGGTGCCAAACGAAAACGCTGAATCAAACTGTCCTTCAAACTCTCCCAGATTAAATTGAACAGCCAGGGCAGGCACAGAAAAAAGTGCAGACGACGCAAGCAGCGACAACGGTCCCGAAAGACCAGAAGCACGAAATGCCATCACTCTTAACCTCTTATTGTGTTTATTCGAGAGTGAGTTGCGAGTTAGCGCCGAAACACGGCGCAAAGGCTTGTGTAAAAAGGGGCTGGGTAAATAAGTGAAAGTTTCTGTTATCCTCGATCCGGTGTTCCCCGATACTAAGTAGGCCACTAGAGCTGAACAAATAACGTCTCTCGATAGTTGCCATACCACTTCGGCATAGCCTGAGAATTGCCATGACTTTGAAACAGCTGCGTTACCTGATTGCCATTGTCGAAGCCGGCAGCTTCTCCAACGCCGCGCGCCACGCGTTCATTGCCCAGCCAGCATTGAGCCGTCAGATAGGACTGCTGGAAAGCGAGCTGGAAATGCAGTTGCTGGCGCGCCAGCATGACGGCATCGAGCTGACCGATGCAGGGCGCCAGCTGTACGAAGTGGCACGCTCGGTGATACAGAAGCTTGATTCGGTGAAGGACGAACTCAAGTCCAGCCGCGGCAACCCCAAGGGCCACGTGGCCATCTCGATTCCGGCCACGGCTTCGGCGCTGTTGTTGCCAGCCATCATCACCCAGGCGCAGGCGCGCTTTCCTGGTATCAAGCTCACCGTATGGGACGGCCTTAGCCGCGAAGGCGGCCAGGCGATCGAGCTGGGCAAGGTGGATTTCGGTGTGGTGCCCAATGCCGAGGAGCTGGCGCACATTGTCGCCGAGCCCGTGTTCTCCGAAGACCTGTACTGGGTCGGCCTGCCTGCGCATGGTCCGGACGATTCACCGATCACCCTGGCCGAGGCCGCGTCGAGCCGGCTGGTAATGCCGCCGCGCAGCCTGCACCTGCGCAGGCGCATCGAGCAGGCGGCCATGGAAACCGGCGTGGCCCTGGATTCAAGCTATGAACAGCAGTCTGCGCCCGGCATAGCCAGCCTGGTACGCGCCGGCCTGGCGGCGACCATCAGCAACTGGCCGCCATTGCTGGACCTGGTCGCCCCGGCCAGCGCGCGGCTGATCGTGGAGCCGCGCATCACTCGTACGATTGCCCTGGCCCATTCGCAACACAAGCCATTGTCGTTCGCCGCCGCCTGCATGCGCGACCTGGTGCGCGGGCTGCTCGTGGATGCGGTGCGCAGCGAGCGCTGGAAAGGCACCCTGATCGAGCGTGCCCCCTCCCCCAGCAGAGCCTCTGACGCAGCGCAGGTCAGGCCCGGGCCAGCGCAGCCGTGCCCACCTGAAGCAGCCGTTGGCGGGTTTTCTGAGGGTCCATCCATACCAACCCTGTCAACCCGGCAATGACCAGCACCGCCCCGCATACCAGGAAGCCCTGGCCATACCCTGCCGGGTGGTCGGCTCCGGCGCCCTGCACCAGAAACCCCGTGACTACGGGTGCCGCCAGCCCGGCCAGCGAAGCGATACCATTGCCGATAGCCAGGATGCCGCCACGCTGCCCGCTGGGCGTGAACTCCGCCAGCATGGCTGGCCCCACCGAGTACATGACCAGCGCCAGCCCGCCACTGAAAGTCAGGCTCATGATTCGCTCGACATTCCCCAGGCCCGGCAGGAACAATGCCGCCGACAACAACCCGCTGGCAATCAGGCACAGGGACACGAAGGCTCCGCGCGACCAGCGTGTCGCCACCCCGGCGCGCATCATGCGCTGCGACAGCCAGGCCATGAACAGGCTCAGCGGCGTGGTCACCACCACGAAAAGCACGAACACCCGACCGGTCATGATCGGGTCGATGCCCAACCCGGTTTCCAGATAACTCGGCACCCACGTCAAGGTCAGGGCCAGCGACCAATTGGCGGCGAAGTGGCACAGGTAATTGCCCAGCACGGTGCGGTCGCCGAGCAGACGGCGGTAGGCGATGTGCGCCTGTTCTTCCCTGGGCTGGCCGGGGCGGCTGCGGTCAAGAGTACCCTCGCGCCCCAATGCCCACCACAGCACGCACCATACCGCGCCGATCAAAGCCAGCACGATGAAGTTCATGCGCCAGCCATAGTGCACGCTGATCCATGGAATCATTGCGCCTGCCACCAGCAGCCCAAGTGCACTACCGGTATGCAACAGCGCCACCGGCAGGTTGCGCCGGTCGTTGGGGAACCACTTGTACAAGGCATGGGTTGCCACCGGTGACGCCGGCCCTTCGCCGATGCCCAGCAGCACCCGGCAAGCGACAATCGCCCACAGGGAGGTGACGAACAGCATGGGCAGCTGGATCAGCGCCCAGAACGCGCCCATGCCCAACAGCAGGGTGCGGGTCGGCCGGCGGTTGGCCATGAAGCCACCGACCACTGCAGAGATGGCGAAGAACCAGTGCAGCGCGCCACCCACCAGGCCGAACTCGGCCGGGGACAAACCCAGTTCCCTGGACATGGGTACCGCTACAAGGCCGATGACCACCTTGTCCAGGAAGTTCACCAGCATAAGCAGTGCCAGCAGTACCGCAATCATCCAGGCCGTGCCTGCACGCGCGCGGGAGTCAGTATGAGTCATGTCGATCTCTCTTATTGTTCTTGTGGGAGAGCCCGGCCACTCGAGGCCGGGCGTGCAGTTTCACTGCTCGGGCATGAGCACGCCCTTGGCAATGGTGTTGCGCTGGATTTCGCTGGTCCCGGTAAGAATGCGCATCATACGGGTCGCACGGAAGATCCACTCCACCGGGTTGCCCCGCAACAGCCCGGCCCCCCCATGAATCTGCACCGCGCGGTCGGCGATACGGAAGGCCGTTTCCGATACGAACAGCTTGCACATCGGCGCCTGGGTGCGGATATCGCCACCGGCGTCATTCACCGCGGCAGTGGCATAGACCATGCTGCGTGCCGCATGCAGTTCGGTGGCCATGTCGGCGATCATGTGATTGATCGACTGGAACATCGCGATCGGCTGGCCAAACTGCTTGCGAGTGCGGGCGTAGTCCACCGTCAGGTTCAGTGCCAGGCCCGCCAGGCCCAGCATGGTTGGGCAATGCAGCAGACGATTGAGCGTGATGCGCCCCATTGCCAGCTTGAAGCCCTGCCCCTCCTCGCCAATGCGGTTGGCCACCGGCACTCGTACTTCATCGAGAAGGATGTCGCCATGGGCGCCGCCACCGGACATGACCGAGTAATCGCTTTCCACCCGCACGCCCGGCGCATCCAGCTCGACAAAGAATGCCGAGATCCCCTGGGCGCCACGCCCGGGGCCGGTGACCGCGAGCAGTATTGCGATATCGGCATAAGGCGCCCCGGAAATGTAGCGCTTGGCCCCGCTCAGCACGTAATGCTCGCCGTCGCGCCGAGCGGTAGTCCTGATCGCCGTGGCATCGGACCCGGCTTCACTTTCGGTCAGCGCGAAGCACACTGCCTTTTCGGCTCGGCACACCGGCTGCAGGAAAGCCTCGACCTGGGCCGGGCTGGCCACCTTGAACAGGTGGCCGACACGCGGCGGCCCGGAAAGCTCGCCGAGAATGTGCGGCGCCAGCATAGAGCCCGTCAGCACTGTGGCCTCCTTCACCGCACACAGGTCGGACACGCTCAATCCTGCACCACCAATCGTTTCGGGCAGCATGATGTTGTAGAAGCCCTGCTCGCACGAGCGTTGCCACACCTGCTGCAGCACCTCACGCGGGTGCGGTTCGGCCCAGCTGAGGCCGGCGCGTTGCTCCAGGGGCAGGATTTCGTTGCGAACGAAGCCGCCGATGGCCTCGATGATCTGTTTGGCCTTTTCGCTTGGCTGGTACATGGCAATTCCTCAGGTCAGATGCGGCGTTCGCTGTTTTGCCAGTAGGCGTCTCGAATCAGGCGGCGCACCACTTTGCCGTTGGGGTTCTTCGGCAGCTCGCTGACGAAGTCCACCCCACGCGGTTTCTTGAACCCGGCAAGAGCCTGGGCGCAATGCTCGATCACCTCGTGCTCCTGCAGCTGCATGCCAGGCTTGAGCACGATCACTGCCCGCACCGCTTCGCCCCACTGTTCGTCGGGCACGCCTACCACGGCAGCCTCGAACACTTGCGGCAGGCTGTAGAGCACCTGCTCGACTTCGCTGGGGTAGATGTTGAAGCCACCGGAAATGATCATTTCCTTCTTGCGGTCGACGATGAACACGTAGCCCTGCTGGTCCACCGTGGCCAGGTCGCCGGTGAGGTAGTAGCCATCACGCATAACCTCGGCGGTGAGATGCGGTGCGCGCCAGTAGCCCTGCATGATGTCCGGTCCCTTGACCACGATCTCGCCCACCTCGCCTGGCTGGACATCGCGGAAATCGTCGTTCACCACACGCAGGTCGGTCTCGAAGTAGCATCGTCCGCACGAGGCCAGCCGGCGGTAGTCGCCGCCTTCACACAGGTGGTCCTGCTCGGTCAGCACCGTCACCAGCGAGCAGGTTTCGCCAGCGCCGTAGCCCTGGGCAAGAATCGGCCCGAACACTTCGATAGCCCGCTTGACCAGCGCTGGCGCCATTGGCGCTGCGCCATACATCACCAGGCGCAGGCTGCTCAGGTCATAGCGCTCGACCCCGGGAAAATTGACCAGACGGTTGATCATGGCCGGCACCAGGAACAACCGGGTCACGCCCTCGCGCTGGATGGTCTCGAGCAGCAACTGGTCATCGTAGCGTTCCAGCAACAGGCTGCAGGCACCCACCGCCAGCAGCGGCATCAGCTGCATGCCGCTGGCATGGGTGATGGGGCCGACATGGGCCATGATGTCGCCTGGGCCGGCACGCCGGGTGGGGCTGGCGATGCTCTTGCGGATCAGCGCCTTGCGGTTGCCGACGCTGAGCATTGCTGCCTTGAGCACACCGGAACTGCCCGAGGTGTAGTGCAATACGGCCAGTGCATCGTCAGGCAGATCGCAACTGACCGGCTGGCTGCTGCCTTGGGCCAGCAGTGCGCCGTAGCCGATATCGCCGCCCTGCTCGCCAAGGGTAACGATCAGGCGTAGCGCAGGCACCTCCTGCCTGCGCGCCAGCAAGGCCTCGGCAGCTTGCGGGTCGGCGATCAGCGCGACGCTGCAGGCGTCATTCAGTACCTGGATCACTTCATCCAGCGCCAGGCGTGCATTGACCGGGACCTTGACCAGGCCGGCCTTGTAGAAAGCCACCTCAGCCTCCACCAGCTCGACCCGGTTGGGAGCCAGGATCGCGACATGTTCGCCGCTGGTGATGCCGTGGGCCAACAAGGCCGAGGCCAACTGATTGGTCCGCTGTTCAAGCTGCGCGAAGGTGAGGCGGGTGTGGCGGTCGATCACCGCCAAGCGCTCAGGCCAGTATCTTGCACTTCGACTGGTTAGGGTTGCGAGGTTCACGTTGTTGTTCTCGTCGCGGTTAAGACCCGGTCGATGCTAAACAGCGTGCGGTCGGAGCAAGTAATACCAGTTACGTATGCAGGCCATAACGGTTTGCACTGGACCACATCGCATGAGCGGCAGTGGTGATGACACATCGCTTGCAAATGACACCTTGTGTCATTAATATTGATTTTGTGTCCTGATAGCGCTTCGCGCCAATCAGCCTTTATAGGCCCTTCATGCAGGTACAGCCCATGACGACCACCATGCAGACCCCCAAGGATCAGCTCGTCAAACTCGCCCAGCAGCAGATGCTGACGGCGCTGGCCGACAACACCTACACTCCTCGCCAGAAACTCGCCCTTACCTGCCGCATCCTGTTCGACGGCGGCCACGACTCGGGCCTGGCCGGGCAGATCACCGCCCGCGCCGAGCAGCCTGGCACCTACTACACGCAACAACTCGGCCTGGGCTTCGACGAGATCGCCGCTTCCAACCTGCTGGTGGTCGACGAAGACCTCACCGTGCTGCAAGGCCGCGGCATGGCCAACCCGGCCAACCGCTTCCATAGCTGGCTGTACCGCGCACGCCCCGACGTCAACTGCATCATCCACACCCACCCACTGCACAGTGCCGCCCTGTCGATGCTGGAAGTGCCACTGGCGATCTCGCACATGGACCTGTGCCCGCTGTTCGACGACTGCGCGTTCCTCAAGGAATGGCCCGGCGTACCAGTGGGCAACGAAGAAGGTGAAATCATCTCCAGGGCGATCGGCGACAAGCGCGCGATCCTGCTTTCCCACCACGGTTTGCTGATCGCCGGCCGCTCGATCGAGGAAGCCTGCGTCCTTGCCATGCTGTTCGAGCGCGCGGCAAAGATGCAGCTGCTGGCCATGGGCGCCGGTGAAATTCGCCCCATCCCGGATGCCCTGGGCAAGGAAGCCCACGACTGGATCTCCACCCCCAAACGTCATGGTGCCGCGTTCAGCTATTACGCGCGCCGTGCCTTGCGTGCCCATGGCGACTGCCTGGGCTGACTGAAGCTGTACTCTTTCCCCAACAACGGCAAAGGTGCCTGGTTATGTCTACACCTGTAATTCGCGGCGTTATCGGCTACACCATCACTCCCTTCAAGGCAGACGGCGCGCTCGACCTGGATGCCCTGGGCCTGTCCATCGACCGCCTGATAGAGGACGGCGTGCACGCCATCGCACCGCTGGGCAGCACCGGCGAAGGCGCCTACCTGTCCGACAGCGAATGGGAAACGGTGGTGCGCTTCAGCCAGGCACGCATCGCCGGCCGCGTGCCCAGCGTGGTCAGCGTCTCCGACCTGACCACCGCACGCACCGTGCAGCGCGCCCGCCTGGCACAGGCCTGCGGCGCCACGGCGGTGATGGTGCTGCCCATCTCCTACTGGAAGCTCACCGAAGCCGAAGTGGTCGCCCACTACAAGGCGGTGGGCGCGGCCATCGACATTCCGATCATGCTCTACAACAACCCGGGCACCAGCGGCACCGACCTGTCGGTGGAGCTGATCCTGCGCATCCTCGGCGAAGTGCCCAATGTGACCATGGTCAAGGAAAGCACCGGCGACATCCAGCGCATGCACCGCCTGTTCAAGGCCACCGATGGCCAGGTGGCCTTCTACAACGGTTGCAACCCGCTCACCCTGGAAGCCCTGGTGGCCGGTGCCACCGGCTGGTGCACCGCCGCGCCCAACCTGATCCCGGCGCTGAACCTGGCGCTGTGGGACGCGGTGCAGCAAGGCAACCTGGCCGAAGCTCGCGCGTTGTTCTACCGGCAGTATGAACTGCTGGAGTACATCACCCGCCGTGGCCTGCCCACCACCATCAAGGCCGGTTTGAAACTGCTCGGCCAGGATGTCGGCGCTCCACGCCTGCCCCTGCAACCGCTGGATGCGCAAGGCAACGACTACCTGAAGAGCATGCTGGTAGAACTGGCCGCCTGACCGTGACAACTGCCCGGCGGCGTCTTGCTGCCGGGCTTCATCCTGGCAATGTTGCTCGCCCTTGGCCAGACTCGACCTGGCGCAACACCTTCGCCAGTTTTGCCACGGCCATCGCCAGCTCGCCAGGGGTATGCGCCGCAAACCCCATCAGCAATCCCGCCTCCCCTTTCGTCGACGCATACAGGCCACTTAGCCCCAGCAGGTCGATACCAGCGGCCTGCGCCGCCTTCACGACCTGTTCTTCAGGCATCGGCCTGGTGAAAACACAAGGCATCTGCATGCCGCCTGCGGGCACACGCGCGACAAGAAAGTCCGACAGCTGTGCCTGCACCAATGCCGCCAGGGCATCGCGGCGCTCCGCATAGATCGCCCGCATCAAGCGCACATGGGCGCCGAAGTGCCCGCCTTCGATGAACCTGGCCAAGGTCAGTTGCGCCAGCGAAGCCGTATGCCCGTCCTGCAAGGTTCGCGCAGCGGTCATCGGCTCGACCAGTTGCGGCGGCAAGACCATGTAGGCAATGCGCAAGCCGGCGAACAGGGACTTGGTGAACGTGCCGATGTAAACCGTACGGTCGTGGGCATCCAGGCCTTGCACGCACGCGGTGGGTTTGCCGGCATAGTGAAACTCGCTGTCGTAATCGTCCTCGATGATCCAGGCGCGTTGTTGCCGCGCCCACTCGATCACCGCCAGACGCCGGTCCAGGGACAGGGTAACGCCAGTAGGGAACTGATGCGAAGGGGTCAGGAAAACAGCCCTGGCATGGGGAGCCAGCCGTGTTATCTGCTCGACCTGCATGCCGTCCGTGTCCACGGCCACGGCGATGCAATGCAGGCCAGCAGCACCCAGCGCCTTCCTGACCCCATGGTAGGCCGGGTCTTCGATAACCACTTGGTCGCCCGCGTCGGCCAATACGTGGGCACACAGGCTGAACGCCTGCTGTGAACTGGTAAGGATGAGCACGCGGTCAGCCGTGGCCTGTGCGCCACGTTCAAGATTGACGTAATCGGCAATAGCCCGCCGCAGTGGCTCGGTACCTTGCGCGCTACTGGGCTGCAATGCCTGGGAGCCATGTTCCTTGAACACCTGCCGTTGCAGCTTTTCCCAGGCCTGCAACGGGAAGTTGCGGGTTTCCGCCACCCCCGGCGCAAACGGCCGAGAAACGAAGAAATTGTGCACTCCGCCCTCCTGGCACAGCGCCTGGCCACGACGGCTGATTGCCGACGGTTCGTCCGGGGCTTTCACCTTGCGGCCCCGGGGCTGGGCCGGCAGGTGCTGCGCACGGGGTGAAACGAAGCTGCCACTGCCCACCCGGCGCTCGATGAATCCTTCGGCGTGCAGCTGGCCATATGCAGCCTCGACCGTATCCCGTGACACAGCCAGCGAGGCCGCCAGCGCACGGGAGGCGGGCAACGCCTTGCCCACGGGCAACGCCCCTTCGAGAACAAGCTGGCGTATCGCACGCTGGATTCTTACGTGCAAAGGCAGTGACGCGCGCTCTGGGTCGCCGATCCAGGCTTTCACCGACTCCAGTTGTGCATGCTTGAACATTGGTATGGCCATGTGTGGAAAAGTGGTGGGGCTATACCGGCCATTCTAGCGCTATAAAAACCAGCCTTTCCAACTCTATGCGCCAGAACGACCGAGGCCTCGATGAACACGCCCGCACACACTGTTCCCACCCCGCTACGGCTGACAGACATCCTTCACCCCGTGGTGGCGGGGATCGTTTCGGTAATAGTCAATTATGGCGGCACCTTCATCCTGGTGTTCCAGGCCGCCAAGCTGGCCGGGCTGAGCCCGGCGCTGACCTCCTCGTGGGTCTGGTCAGTGTCGATCGGCGTCGGGCTCAGTGGCCTGGTCCTGTCCTGGTACAGCCGCGAGCCGGTGATCACCGCCTGGTCCACGCCGGCCGCTGCGTTCCTGGTCACAGCGCTGGCCAGCGTGCCCTACAGCGACGCCATCGGTGCCTACCTGCTGTCGGCAGGCGGCTTCGTGATGCTGGGAGTGACCGGTTACTTCGAGCGCCTGGTGCGGGCCATCCCGGGCGGAATTGCCGCCGGCCTGCTGGCGGGTATCCTGTTGCAATTCGGCATTGGTGCATTCGGCGGCCTCTCGGTCGACCCCGCCCTGGCCGGGCTGTTGATCGCGGCCTATGTAACATTCAAACGCTTTACCGCCCGCTATGCCGTAGTAGGCATTCTGCTGCTGGGCCTGGGCTACCTGCTACTGCAGGGCCAGGTGGACCTGACAGCGCTCAGGCTGGAATTCGCCACGCCGTTGTTCACCGCGCCCACCTTCTCCCTCAACGCCGCCCTGAGCGTGGCCCTGCCGTTGTTCCTGATCACCCTTACCGGTCAGTACATGCCAGGCATGCTGGTGCTGCGCAACGATGGCTTCAAGACCAGCGCCAATCCGATCGTGGCAGTCACTGGCCTGGGGTCGTTGCTGATGGCACCGTTCGGGTCGCACGCTTTCAACATCGCTGCCATCACCGCCGCCATCTGCACTGGCAAGGAAGCCCACGAAGACCCGGGCAAACGCTGGGTCGCGGGCATCGCTGCCGGTGTCTGCTACATCCTCGTAGGGGTATTCGGGGTCACCCTGGCCAGTGTGTTCATGGCCCTGCCGGCCACCTTCATCACCACGCTGGCCGGCCTTGCACTGCTGGGCACCATCGGCGCCAGCCTGGCCAACGCAATGGCAGATGCCCGTTCACGCGAAGCGGCACTGATCACATTCCTGGCCGCGGCAGCCAACATCAACCTGTTTGGCATTGGCGGGGCATTCTGGGGGCTGGTCATTGGCTTGCTGGCCTATGCCGTACTGAACGGCCGCCTACCCGGTTTCTGCCACTTCTCCCGGTAAGCGGGCTTTCCACCATCCTGCCGTGCGCCAGGTGCGCACGCCGTACAACAGGTATCGACATGCCCAAAGCTGGCCCCAAGCTTCTTACCCAAATTGCTGCCGTACACTTCGTCAGCCATGTGCACATCATGCTTATCCCGGCGCTGCTACCCGTGCTCCCCGACTTGCTGGGGGTAGGGTTCGTCGAACTCGGCGCAGCCCTGGCCGTGTTCAATATCGTCTCCGCCCTGGTGCAGGCACCGCTAGGCTATGCCGTCGACCACTACGGTGCGCGCAAGGTGCTCAAGGCGGGCTTGCTGCTGGGCAGCATCAGTTTCCTGCTGGTTGCTGTCAGCCCCAGCTACATCCTGCTGTTGGTGGCGATGGCCATGGCCGGCCTGGCCAATGGCGTGTACCACCCGGCCGACTACGCGTTGCTGGCCAACGGCATCGAACAAGGCCGCCTGGGGCGGGCGTTCTCGATCCATACCTTTGCCGGCTTCCTCGGCTCGGCGGTAACGCCAGCGATATTTCTCGGCATCGCTGCACTATTCGGCACGCAGGCTGCCCTGATGGCGGGCTCGGCTGCGGGGGTTGCCGGCTTGCTGTTGATATCGGTTCCAGGCAATGGAATCCACCACGTTGCCAAGCCTGGCAAAGGCGGCGCTGGCCCCACTGCAGCAGGTCGCGCGCGACTGTTCACGCCCATGCTCGGGCTGCTGACGGTCCTGTTCATCTTGCTCAACCTGAGCACCAGTGCCATCGAGAAGTTCTCCGTGGCCGCCCTGGTCCAGGGCCAAGACCTGACCCTGGCCTGGGCCAACACGGCACTCACGGCCTTTCTGCTCAGCAGCGCTGCAGGTGTACTGTGCGGTGGGGCCCTGGCTGACCGGACCCGGCGTCACGGCCTGGTGGCGGCCTCGGCCTTTGCCCTGGCTGCCGCGTTGACAACGCTGGTGGCCCTCGGGCTGCTTCGGGGCTGGGGGTTGGTGGTGGTTCTCGGTGCCATTGGCTTGCTGACCGGGATCATCGCCCCGTCGAGGGACATGCTGGTGAAGGCGGCGGCACCGAGCGGCGCCGAGGGCAAAGCGTTCGGGCTGGTCTCGACCGGCTTCAGCATCGGCGGTGCCCTCGGGCCGGTGGCGTTTGGCTGGATGCTCGACCAACGCCTGCCTCATGGCATCTTCGTGGCATCGATCGTGTTCATGCTGCTGACGGTGCTGCTGACCTTGGCACAGGAGGCCTACCTGGCCAGGAAGCACCGACAGCCTGTCTAGCCCCAGGGCTGCTTTGCAGCCCTTTCGCAATGCAAGGCAGATCCAGCAGAACAGCACATGGCCATTGATTCATCTGCGCACTGGCTACTCAGGCGACCGGATTGGCATGCACCACCCTCCCACCTGCCCCCGGCCGATTGACGAACAACACATCCAGCACACTGCCGTGCAACCCCTTTAACGCATTCCAGTTCGCTGATGCATGCACGTACCTGTCTCGCAACAATCGCTGCTCATCCTCGGTCAACCCAGGCTGTTCGCATTCACCCAGGGCAAACGCATGCAACTTGCGGCTGATGCCCAGCAGTTCATCCGGCAGCCGGTGCTCGACCTGCCCGCCCAGTTGCGCAAACGGCACACCAGCGCGCACCGCCAGCTCCCGCATGATGCTCAGGTACACCCGCGACAGCTGCCCCGCCACTTCCCGTTCGCGGTACACCGCCGCATATACCTGTTTTTGCGCCTCGCTAGGCAGGCCACCGGCAATCGGAACCTCCCAGGCCAGCACACGCGGCCTGGGCGCGCCCATTTCGCCAAACGACGACGCCAGCAACGCACTGACTGTGGCATGCACACGCGTGTGCTCGGCGCGCATTCTCAGCGGCACCCGCTGAGAATGCGGTTTGCACAGCAGCACCTGCTCCTGCGTGGTATCCGGGTAACCACCGCCAATGTTCGAGTGCACGCCTGGCAACACGATGTCATGGCCGCTGCGTACCAGCGGGAAGTTGTGCCGCTGCTCGTCCCCCGCCACCAGCTGCACCATTTGCCGGGCAATGCCCGCGCCCAGGCCAAGGCGCAAGCCACCATGGCGGTCGTCGGCAGGATCGAAGTCGCCCTGCAGCGGCGCGATAATTGCCGCAACCGTGTCGAACAGGCCGATGAAGTTGATCACGATGCCACAGGGCACAGCCAACAGGCTGCTGCCGCCATCATGCAGCAGGTTGGCCAGATGACGCACAGCCGCAGCGCCGCGGCTGAAACCGAACAAGTCGAACTCGACCCGCTCGAGCCTTGCCTTTGGGTGCGCCTGGCGCCAGTCCCGCAGTTGCCCGGCAATCCCCGCCAAGGCCTCGGTGACACGCGCCTCGGCCCCTCTACGCCCACACCCGGTGGCCGAGGCATAGGCATGATCCGCCTCCCCCGCCAGGGTGCCCACGCCCTCGACATAGCGCTTCAGAAACGCCATGGTCCCATCAGCATTGGCCCCCTGCGTCGGGTACAGTGCATGCAACAGGGCCACATTGCTCAAGGCATTGGCATAACTGCCCCCCTTGTTCCCCGGTGCATCCACCGGCATCACATTGCTCAGGTTGTTACCGGTGCCATCGAAGAACACGCCAAAACGCAGGGTGACCGGCGTGATGCGTGCAGTGCTACAGCTGTTCAGGTCCATCGTCGTGCTTCCTGCTTGTACCAAAAGCACAAGCAGGCGCCAGCACGCTGCTGCGGAACATCAGCCAATGGCCAGCGATACACAGGACATTTCCGGACCTGCATGGCCCCCGGCAAGGATAAATTTCCCTACCGCCATTGGTCGCCACCCCCCCGGATGGATTAAAGTATCACCCCTTGCCAGGGCAGCTGCTTCCAGCCGCCTGCGGCCCCATACCAGGAACCGTCACCGATGGAACACCGTGAAGCGCTGATCGCGCTGCGCACCTTTCTTTCTTCCCAGATCCTAGGCCAGGAGAAACTGGTCGAGCGGCTGTTGATCGTGCTCCTGGCAGACGGCCACATGCTGGTCGAAGGCGCGCCGGGCCTGGCCAAGACCAAGGCCATCAAAGAGCTCGCCGAAGGCATCGAGGCGCAGTTCCATCGCATCCAGTTCACCCCCGACCTGCTCCCGGCCGACATCACCGGCACCGAAATCTACCGCCCGGAAACCGGCAGCTTCGTGTTCCAGCAGGGGCCGATCTTCCACAACCTGGTGCTGGCCGACGAAATCAACCGCGCCCCGGCCAAGGTGCAGTCCGCACTGCTCGAGGCCATGGCCGAACGCCAGGTCAGCGTGGGCCGCAGCACCTACGACCTGTCGCCGCTGTTCCTGGTCATGGCCACACAGAACCCGATCGAGCAGGAAGGCACCTACCCGCTGCCCGAAGCCCAGCTCGACCGCTTCCTGATGCACGTGAAAATCGGCTTCCCCGACGCTGCGGTAGAGCGGCGCATCCTGTTGCAGGCCCGTGGTGAAGCCCTGGGCGGCGAGACCAAGCCCGAGCGCCGGGTCAGCCAGCAGGCGATCTTCGCCGCCCGCAAGGAAATCCTTGGCCTGTACATGGCCGACGCGGTGGAGGAATACCTGGTGCAACTGGTGATGGCCACCCGCACCCCGGCCAAGTTCGATGCCGAACTGGCCGACTGGATCGCCTACGGCGCCAGCCCGCGTGGTTCCATTTCGCTGGACCGCTGCGCGCGCGCCCACGCCTGGCTGGCCGGGCGCGATTTCGTCAGCCCCGAAGACATCCAGGCGGTGCTGTTCGACGTGCTGCGCCACCGCATCATCCTCTCGTTCGAGGCCGAGGCGGCAGGGATCGATCAGGACCGCGTGGTCCAGCGCATCCTCGACGTCGTCGCCGTTGCCTGAGCCCATGCCCACTGCATCGCTGGCCGAACCCGGCATCCGCATCGGCCTTGCCGAGCTGATCGACATGCGCCACCGCGTGCGCGAAATCCAGCTGTTTTCCCGGCCCGGCCAGCGCAGCCCGCTGGTGGGCCTACACCACTCCAAGCTGCGCGGGCGCGGCGTGGACTTCGACCAGGTGCGCGTCTACCAGGCTGGCGACGATGTGCGCAACATCGACTGGCGGGTTACCGCGCGTACCCAGGAGCCGCATACCAAGCTGTTCCACGAAGAGCGCGAACGGCCCATCTTCATTCTTGTCGAGCAGAGCCAACGGCTGTTCTTCGGCTCGGGGCTGATGTTCAAGTCGGTGCTGGCCGCCCAGGCTGCAGCGCTGTTCGGCTGGGCCGCGCTGGGCCATAACGACCGCATTGGCGGGTTGGTGTTCGGCGACAACGAGCACCACGAAATCAAGCCCCGGCGCAGCAAGCAGAGCCTGCTGCAACTGCTCAACCGCCTGGCCAAGGTCAACCAGGCGCTGCACACCGAGGCCACGCCCGGTGCCGACAGCCTCGGCCTGGCCCTGCGCCGCGCCCGCGAAGTGCTGCGCCCCGGCAGCCTGGCCATCGTGATCTGCGATGAGCGCTCGCTCACTGCCCAGGTGGAGCAGCACCTGGCCATGCTCTCGCGCCATTGCGACCTGCTGTTGATGCCGGTGTCCGACCCGCTCGATCATGCCCTGCCCGCCGCCGGCCTGCTGCGCTTCGCCCAGCGCAGCGCGCAGCTGGAGCTCGACACCCTGGACGCCAACCTGCGCCAGGCCTACCGCCAGCAGGCCGAAGCGCGTATCGAGCGCTGGGAGCTGATGGCGCAAAAGCTGCGCGTGCTGCTGATGCCACTGAGCACCCAAAGCGACATGATCGAGCAACTGCGCGAGTACCTGAACGCCCAGCGGCCACGGAGCGCGTCATGAAGAGCAGCGGCCAATGAACCCGCTTGATCAACTGCAGCCGCTGATCGCCCCCGCGCCGATCGGCCTTTGGCCACCGGCACCCGGCTGGTGGCTGCTGCTGGCCGTGCTGCCGCTGTTGGCCTGGGGCCTGTGGCGGGTGCGCCACTGGCGCCCGGGCAAACGCCGTATCGTGCGTGCCGAACAACCCTTGGACCCGGTACGCGTGGAAGCGCTGGCCGAACTGGCCCGCCTGCCGCGCCCCTACGACGGCGCCCCGGCCGGGGCCTGGCTGCAACAGATCAACGCCCTGCTCAAGCGCCTGTGCCGCAGCCACTACCCGGGTGCCAACAGCCATACCCTCAACGGCCGCCAGTGGCTGGCGTTTCTCGACAACCGCTGCCCGGCCGCCGGCCTGACGCGCTGGATGGTACTGGTCGAAGGCGCCTACAAACCCGAGTGCAAGCTCGACGACAAGGCCATCGCCGGGCTCAGCCAAGCCGTCGAAACCTGGATTCGCAAGCATGTTTGAACTGGCCTGGCCGTGGGTCTTCGCCCTGTTGCCGCTGCCGTGGCTGGCGCGCCTGGTGCTGCCGGCCGCCGACAGCGGCGAACCGGTGCTCAAGGTGGGCTTCCTCGACGAACTCGAAGGCCTGGCCGGGCGCCGCGCGCGGCTCAACCTGCCGACCTGGCGCCAGCAGGCGCCCTTTGTCGTCATCTGGCTGTTGCTGCTGTGCGCCGCCGCCCGCCCGCAATGGTTGGGCGAGCCGGTGCCAGTGGCTGCCAGTGGCCGCGACCTGCTGGTGGCGGTGGATGTGTCCGGGTCGATGGACTTCCCTGACATGCAGTGGCAGAACGAAGAGATCAGCCGCCTCGACCTGGTCAAAGCGCTGCTCGGCGACTTTCTGCAGGACCGCGAAGGCGACCGCGTGGGCCTGATCCTGTTCGGCAGCCAGGCCTACCTGCAGGCCCCGCTCACCTTCGACCGACGTACCGTGCGTACCTTCCTCGACGAGGCGCAGATCGGCATCGCCGGCAAGAACACCGCCATCGGCGACGCCATTGGCCTGGCGGTCAAGCGCCTGCGTCAACGGCCGGCACAAAGCCGGGTGCTGGTGCTGATCACCGACGGTGCCAACAACGGCGGGCAGATCCACCCGCTGACCGCCGCCCGCCTGGCAGCCCAGGAAGGCGTGCGCATCTACACCATCGGCATCGGCGCCAACCCCGAAGCCAGCGGCACCCCCGGCCTGCTCGGCCTGAACCCGAGCCTGGACCTGGACGAAGCCTCGCTCAAGGAAATTGCCGATATCACCCACGGCACCTACTTCCGCGCCCATGACGGCGCCGAACTGGACGCCATCGGCGACACCCTCGACCAGCTCGAACCGGTGGCCCAGCAACCGACCCAGGCGCGCACGGCCAAGGCCCTGTATGCCTGGCCCCTGGCCCTTGCCCTGCTGCTGAGCGTGCTGCTGGTGCTGGCCGTGCAATGGCCCGACAACCTGCTGCACCGCCTGCTGCGCAAGCCGCGCTTCCTGCAACCGCACCCAGAATGGCGCCAGCGCCTGAAGCGCCTGCGCCTGAGGAGGCGGCGATGATCGAACTGTGGCCCGAATGGTTGCGCCCGCTCTGGCTGCTGGCCGTACCCCTGCTCGCCTGGCTGCTGTACAAACTGTGGCACCGGCGCAAGCGCGCCGGGCGCTGGCAGATGATTCTGCCACCGGCGTTCCATGGCGTCCTGCTCGGCGGTGGCAGCGGCAGCACCAGCAAGCTGCCGTGGGTGGCGCTGGGCCTGGCCTGGGTGCTGGTGATCCTGGCGCTGCTCGGGCCGAGTTGGCAGCGCGTGGAAGAAAGCCGCCAGCGCCCGGCCGACCCACTGGTGATCCTGCTCGAACTGACCCCGCAGATGCTCGCCGAGGACAGCCCGCCCAACCGCCTGGAGCAGGCGCGGCGCAAAATCCTCGACCTGCTGGAGCACCGCCGCGACAGCCAGACCGCGCTGGTGGTCTACGCTGGCTCCGCACACACCCTGGTGCCGCTGTCCGATGACTTGGCCACCAGCCGCAACCTGCTCGAGGCGGTCGACCCATCGATCATGCCCAAGCCCGGCCAGCGCGCCGACCTGGCCGTGCAAAAAGGCCTCGCCCTGCTTGCCCAGAGCGGCCTGGGCCAGGGCCGCCTGCTGCTGATCGGCTCGTCGCTCAGCGCCCCGGAGCGCGAAGGCATCGCCCAGGCCCTCGGCCGGCAGGGCCCGAGCCTGTTGATGCTGGGCATCGGCAGCAGCGAAGGCGCACCGGTGCGCCAGGCCAATGGCGAATACCTGAAGGACGACCAGGGCGGCATCCTGTTGCCACGCCTGGACAGCGCCAGCCTCAAGGGCTTCATCAACGGCACCGGCGGGCGCTACCGGCATGCTCGCATCGACGACCTCGACCTGCGAGGCCTGGGCCTGTTCGACAGCCCGCGCACCGGGCGCAATGATGGCCAGACCCTGCAATTGGACAGCTGGGCCGACCAGGGGTACTGGCTGCTGCTGCCGCTGTTGCTGCTGGCCGCCTGTGCCGGCCGACGCGGCTGGCTGTTCTGCCTGCCGCTGCTGCTGGCCCTGCCCCAGCCCAGCCAGGCCTTCGAGTTCAACGACCTGTGGCTGCGCCCCGACCAGCAAGGCCAGCGCCTGCTGGAGCAGAACCGCCCGGCCAGCGCCGCGCGCCAGTTCCAGGACCCGCAATGGCGCGGCATGGCCCTGTACCAGGCCGGCGACTATGCCGGCGCTGCCGAAGCCTTTTCCCAAGGCGACACCGCCGCCGCACACTACAATCGAGGCAACGCCCTGGCCCGCAGCGGTGAGCTGGAAGCCGCGCTGGACGCCTACGAACAAGCCCTGGAACGCCAACCCGACCTGCAAGCGGCGCTGGACAACCAGGCACTGGTGCAGCAACTGCTGCAACAGCGCGAGGCCACTGCCGAGGAACAACCGGCCAGCAGCGATACCCAAGGCACGCCCGGCAGCGAAACCGAAGGCAACAGCAGCTCGGCCAGCAGCCCGGCCCAGGGCACGCCCGGCAACGACGAACAGGCCAGCGCCGAACAGCCCGGCGAAGGCAGCAGCAACAGCCAGGTAACGCCCGGCAACCAAGCCGGCGCGGACGACAGCGTCACCCAGCCGCCGCAGCGCCCGGTATCGACCAGCCTTGATACCGAACAGCGCCAGGCCCTGGAACAATGGCTGCGGGAGATCCCCGACAACCCGGCGGAGCTGCTGCGGCGCAAATTCTGGTATGAACAGCAATTGCATCAGGAAACCTCACGATGAGTCGCTTCGGCGTCTTTCTCCTCTGTCTGCTGTGGGCCGTGCTGGCCCAGGCCGAACCGTTGCTGCGCGCCAGCGTCGACCGTACCCGCCTGGAAGCCGGCGAAAGCCTGGAGCTGACTCTGGAAAGCCAGGACGTCACCCAGTTCGGCAAGCCCGACCTGCGCGCGCTGGAGGGTGACTTCGAAGTGCGCGGCACGCGCCAGCTAAACAGCCTGCACAGCCTCGACGGCGAAACCCGCGCCAGTACCCGCTGGATCATCACCCTGCTGCCGCGGCGCAGCGGCAGCCTGCGCATCCCCGAACTGCAACTGGGCCAGTCGCACAGCCAGGCCATCGAACTGCAGGTGCTGCAGGCCGATGCCAGCCGCCAGGACAGTGCCTCGCAGGTGTTCATCGAAGCCACGCTCGACAGCAGCGAGGTCTACGTCCAGGCCCAGGCCGTGCTCACCCTGCGCATCTACCATTCGGTGGCACTGTACGACGACAGCAGCCTCAGCCCGCTGCAACTGGAAAACGCCAAAGTCGAACCGCTGGGTGAATCGCGCACCTATGAAAAGGAAATCAACGGCGTCCGCCACGGCGTGATCGAAACCCGCTATGCCGTGTATGCCCAACAAAGCGGCACCCTCGACATCCCACCGTTGACTTTCACCGCCACCGCCGCCGCTAGCCAGGACGAGGCCCCGCAAGCCAACGGCACGGCCCGGGCCGGCCACCAGGTGCAGGTCAGCTCGTTGCCATTGCGCCTGGCCGTGCGGCCGATTCCGGCGGCCTGGCCTGCTGGCGTGCCCTGGCTACCGGCCCGCAGCCTGACACTTGAAGAGCACTGGAACCCCGACCCTGGCAACCAGCAGGTGCAGATTGGCGACTCGCTGACCCGCAACATCACCCTGCGTGCCGAAGGCTTGTCCAGCACCCAGCTGCCACCGCTGCCAGCCACAGAAATCACCGGCCTGCGCCGGTACCCCGACCAGCCATTGCTGCGCAACGAAATCAGCGAACGAGGGATGATTGCCAACCGCGAAGAGCGCGAAGCCTTGGTGCCGACCCACAGCGGCGCGCTGGCCCTGCCGGCGCTGGAAGTGGCCTGGTGGAATACCCGAGAAGACCACCTGGAGCACAGCAGCCTGCCGGCGCGCACGCTGAACGTGCAGGACAACCCGGCGCTGAGCGCCGACACCCCGGTCGGCGACAACAGCAGTGCCAGCAGCTTGCTGTGGCCCTGGCAGCTGGCCACCCTGGTGTTCGCCCTCACCACCGTGCTGGGCTTTGCCCTGTGGTGGCGCGCCCGCTCGCAGCCAGCGGTGCTGCGTGCCGCGCAGGCCGGGCCGAGCCCGCGTACCTTGCTGGATGATCTCAAGCGCGCGTGCCAGGCCAACGACCCACAGGCAACCCGCCAGGCGCTGGACGCCTGGGCCCGCCAGCAGCCGGAGACCCTGGCCGAGATGGCGGCGCGGTTCGTGCCGTTGTCGGATGCACTGGATGGGTTGAATGGGGCGCTGTATAGCGAGAGCGGGCAGTATTGGCAGGGTGAAGATTTGTGGCGGGCGATCGGTACGATTCCCCCGGCTGAGCAGGTATTGCTGCCGACCGGCGAGAACGGCAGCCTGCCGCCGCTCTATCCCAAGTGATGTGCTGCCTGTGCAGGCCTCTTCGCGGGCATGCCCGCTCCCACAGTGACCGCGCCGGCCTGTAGGAGCAGCCTTGTGCTGCGAAGAGGCCATGACTGCCACAGACAGTCTTCTGTCATACCGGCCTCTTCGCAGCACAAGGCTGCTCCTACAGTCATTGGCTGCTTACACCCCCCCTGTGGGAGCGGGCGTGCCCGCGAACACCGGCGCAGCCGGTGCCACCGTAAGATATTTCTGAACCTGCCCCCCAATGCTTCAGGATCAACCCGCTTAGGAATTATCCTACGCGCGCTGCCGAACTATCACTGTTGTCGGGGAAACACCTCACGGATAAAGCTTCCGGGGCGCTTCGGTGACCGGGTGTGAGAACCCGACGATAAGCAAATTCCGTCAGCTTTCATGGCGGCCGCGCGCGGGCAGACTTCGGTCTGGCCGAGTTTTCCTTTGCTTCCTCGGTTTCTCACCCCGCGCACGGCTGCCACCTAAACCCGTGAGAAGGTTGCGGTGGTGGCATTCTCTGATCAAGCAAAGGGTTTGAATCATAAAAAAGGATCGTCCCCGATCCACCCGTAAAACTAACGGCCCGTCCCTTCTACACCATCAACCAGGACACACCCTCGGTTGACGCCCTGATCCACACCCTCCAGCTGATGGCCGGCATCGAAGACTCGCTGGACGAATACATCTGCGCCAATGCCGGCGAGCCCGGCATCAACATGCTGGTCAACGCGGTGCATCACGTACAGATGACCAAGGCCTTGGCCGAGTTGCTGTTGCACCGGCAAACCGGGGATATCACCCGGCACTGACTACACAGCCCCAAGACATGCGCGACCCCTGCAGGAGCGGCCTTGTGTCGCGAAAGGGGTGCGAAGCGCCCCCAGGATCTGCGCATCACCGCAAAATCGCCGGGGCCGCCTTGCGGCCCTTTCGCGACACAAGGCCGCTCCTACAGAGACCGTGATCAGGGCTTCATCAACCTGCGAGCACCGGTTGAACTGGCTGACGGCTCAGATGAACCGCTGCCCCTCGAACGGGTTCCAGCTCTGCTGCCCTTTGGTCTGCTTCAGGTAGTAGGCACGGTTGGTCAGGAAGCTGTACAGAAACGCAAACGCCATGCTGATGCCGTTATCCACCGGGCGCGGGATCTCGCTACCCGTCGCGATCTCGTAGTAGCTCAGGAGAACGCCGATGGCGATCATGATGGCCAGCATGACCAGGTTCTTCTTCCACAGCCCCAGCACGAACCAGTAGATCGGGCCGAAGAAAAAGGCGATGAAGTTGTTGTTGATCAGCAGCTTCTTGCCAAATGGCAAGGCGCGGAAAGCGGCTTTGTAGGGCTCGGAGGTGGGTGCGCCGTACTGATCGAAGAAAGCGAAACGCTCCCGCCATTTTGGCTTGAGGTTATCTGGGGTGGATTGGGTTTGTGGGATGCCTTCCATTGGTGACTCCTGTGATCGTCGTCCGTGAGTGTCGAATAGCCATGATCATGGCCGGTTCGGAGGGTAAATCAGCATGCCTTTGAGGGCAAGCTTGATACCTCCCGCAAAGCGAGAGCCAAGTCACGAAACACTCAAGGCTTCCAGATCGGCGCGATCAGAAATTCGTTGTTCACCAATTGATGTCGGTCAGGCGACCCAGCGGGTGGTCGTAGTGCAGGTGTACGCGGGTGCCGCCGGTGGCGCTGATGTCGGTCAGCGTACCGTCAGGCGTGCGGGTGAAATGCAGGAAGTGGCCGAGAACGTTCTCGATGCGTTGCAGCGGCACTTCGGTGTTGGTGTCTGGCACTTCGCCGAAGTAGAAGAACAGGTTGTCCCGCGTTTGCAGGATGTAGTGGCCGCCCTCGGTGCACACCAGGTACACCTGCTCGTGCGGGTTGCGCTGACCGTATTTGCCCTAAAAATATTTGGCTCCGCCAGCAATTTGGCAGAGCCAGTCTATTTTAACTGTTAAAGATCACGCCATCAAAGTCGTACAACAAAAAATTTACACAGAAAATAACTCTCGGGAAAACTCGACGGCACAGGCATCTAATCCTTAAACTGCACCCCGCGCACCAAGCCATTCTCCAAAACAGACTTGACGCGAGCAGTCACCACAATCGTAGGGCTGTCCTCTTCAGCCCTAACGACATCACTAGAAAGCACCGCCTCATTATCCAAAACTATCTTACTGAACCACCTCGGACCATCTGGCATATAGCTAAGTAACGGCTCACTAACAGATTCTTTCAAGTTAAAGGCTGGTGATTTACCTATAACATTGAATATCTTGTAACCAGTATAGGAAGCCTCACCTATCAGTAGATCCGCATCCACAAACTGAACACCAGAAATACTTTCTCTCCTCATTAGTTCGTAGAGCCGCGGCGAAATCAAATTGGGCCCATCACTGAAAAAAAAATCATAGCTAAGGAGCTTGGAAGTACTGACCCTTTTCGGCCCCTCGAAACAGACTTTTATATCCTTGCTTACAACCACGCACTCTTTGAAAATCCCAGAATCCTCACCAGACAACATCTTTGTCTTCAGCCAATAACTTTCAGGATAGTCATCTGAAATAGAAAGTATAAAATTTTTAGCCACAAGTCGCTCCCCGAACAGAGTTTTTATTCAGCATCGTTTTACCTGCACGCAGACCTTTTCTCTCATCAACCATGACTCCGTGAATAGCCTTCTGGTAGTCCGCTTTGGTCCAGCCATTTTTCTTGCCGTATTCGTGAATAATATCCAGTTTCTTCTCTACAGCCGAATTATATTGCGCGTGAGAGCCACGATGCACCGTTCGCACCGGATGGTTCTCCTCATACTTAGGCAGATAAATAATATTGGACAGCTTATGAATATTCACCTCGCCCGCCTGCATGGCCGCATGATTAGATAGCTGCTGCGGGATAATATGATGCTTCTGGAAACCATCTATCGCAGGCATCGTATTATAGGTAATCCATCCCAAAGGATCCAGCCAGCTAACAGGGTTCGGCGCATATTGATATAAGTTTATTCCGCCTAACAAGCCTATTGGGTCATGCGATATATATTTACCGACCTCCGAATCATAGTAGCGGAACGTGTTGTAGTGCAGTCCCGTTTCGCTATCAAAGTACTGACCTTGGAAACGCAAATTCTGCTCGATCTCATTGATCGGCAGACCCTCTATTGCCCCCCACGAGCGATACGTCGCCTGCCAGACGATCTTACCGTCACTGTCCGTGACCTCCAGCGGCGTACCAATCTGGTCAGTATGGAAATAATAAAGCTTCTGCTCCTCTCCTTCCGCCTGATCAACCCGCGCCAACGGCGCATAGCTACCCGGCTCATACAGGTACAGGATGCTCTGCCCGGGCGTTTCCTCGCGCAGCATCCTCAGCCCTTGCCAGAGGAAGCGCTTCTGCTCGACCTGCCCATTGATCTCAGCCAGCTTGGCCACCCGCCGCCCCAGGCTGTCATAACGGTAGTGCCCGGCACTCTCCAGCTTGCCATTGCCCCATGTCTCCGCCCGCACCAGCCGGTTTTCACCGTCATAACCGAAGCGCTGCAACCGGTTGCCATATTCCGAGCATTTTTCGATCAGGTTGCCCCACGGGTCGTAACGGTACTCCTGGTCCCGCCAGTGTGTGATGCGGTTGTCCCTGGACTTGGCAAATTGCCGGGCATTGAAATCCAGGCGGTTGCCCGCAGGGTCGTAACGAAACTCTTCGCTGCCAACCAGCGAGCCCGTATCGCGGCTGCGCAACTGGCCTTCGCTTCGTACTCGTACTTGATCTCGCCACACAGCTTGTCGAGCGTACGCACCAGTTCACCTGCCGGGTCGTACTGATAACGGCGGTGAATCGGGTTGTAGGCATGCTCCACCAGCAGCGAGGTATTAATGCCAGTGTTGTGCACTTGCGACAGCTTGTCGGCCGGCAGCATCGATGCGTATTGCCACGCCTTGCGCCCCATCGCGTCATAACCGAAACAACTGGTGAGCTTGCCCTGGGTCCGGTAAACCTCGCGGTGCAGGTCATCACGCTCCATGTCGCTGATCACCTGACCGTCCAGGTTCAGTTGGTGCAGATGCCCACTGCCGTAGTACAGGTGATTGACCTTACGACCATCCGGCAGGGTCAGCGTAGTCAGGTTGCCGAGCGGATCGTACTCGTAGCCGAGCGTGCCGTCGGGGGTGATTTCTTTGGTCAGCCGCCCCAGCAGATCGTAGGCGTACTCCAGCTTCTCTTCCGTGATCCCTAGCTGCTTGCCGATCCCGGTCGGCTGCCGCTCGATGCTCAGCAACCGGTCTCCGTCGTCGTACGCGAAGGTCTGGCTCGCATCGCGGTTGATCTTGGCGACCAACCGGCCAATGCTGTCACGCTCGAACAGCGTATGCCGCTCCGGCCGCTCGGCATTTTCGCCATAACCAATCTCATCCAGCCGGGTCAGATGGCCGCCGAGGTTGTAGCTGAAACGCCGGGTCAGGTTATCCACCCGCACTTCTTCAGTCAGGCGGTCCGAGGCGTCATAGGCAAAGCGGTACGTGGCGTTGTTCTCGTTCACCAACCCGGTCAGGCGCCAAGCCTTGTCGTACTCGTAACGAACCACACCTCCTTTCGGGTCCCGGCGGTTACTCGGCAAACCACGGGAAGTGCGTAGCAGGCGGGTGATCTGGCCTTTGCCATCGGTGTGGTCGAGCACCTGACCAAGGTCGTTGTAGGTGAAAGTTTCCGCCGTGCCGTCGGGATGGCTGATGCGCAGCACCTCACCGTCGGGCTTGCGCTCCAGCGTGGTGGTCTGGTTCAGCGCATCGGTTACCGCGACGAGGTGCTGGCGTTCGTCGTAGCGGTACCAGGTGTTCTTGCCCGAACAATCCTGGTAACGCTCGACCTGGGCCAAGGTGTTCCACCACAGGTACTTGGACTTGTAGGTCGCGTCGATGATGGTGTGCGGCAGGCCGTCATCGCTGTTCAGGTATTCGGTCATTTGACCCAGGGCATCGAATTCGGCGAGCAGGTTGCCCTTGGCGTCGTAGCGCGCCCGCCAGGTGCTGCCATCCGGGTAACTGACCTGGGTCACCAGCGTGGTCAGGTGGTGATATTCGTAGGTGGTCTTGCGGCCCAGCGGGTCGGTCTCTTCGAGCAGACGGGAGAATTCGTCGTACTTGAATTGCAGGCAGCTACCGTCCGCCAAGGTCAGGTCGACCATGTTGCCATTGTCGTCTAGCTCGGCGGCGTAGCGTTCGCCGCCGTAGTCGCGGCTGGCGATCACCCGGTGGTCGGGGTTGTACTGCACTTCCAGCTCGCGGCCGAGCACGTCGGTGGCCCAGCTGGTACGGGCATCGAGGTCGTAGCGGAAGTGGTAGTGTTCGCCATCGGTGGTCCAGTGCTCGACCACCCGCGGCTGGCCGCCGAGGGTTTCCCAGCGGTAATGGCAGCCCAGGCCCAGCGCATTGCTGTGGGTCACCATCAGGCCTTCGGCGTAGCTGAAACTGCGCACGGTGTGGCCGTTGCGGTTGATCACCGCGCTCAGCTGGCCGTGTTCATCGTAGCGGTACTGGGTGAGCGTTTCGACGGCCTGGTCGTTCACCACGCGCTTGATGTCGGTCAGGCGGCCCAGCGGGTGGTCGTAGTGCAGGTGCACGCGGGTACCGCCGGTGGCGCTGATGTCGGTCAGCGTACCATCGGGCGTGCGGGTGAAATGCAGGAAGTGACCGAGAACGTTCTCGATGCGTTGCAGCGGCACTTCGGTGTTGGTGTCTGGCACTTCGCCGAAGTAGAAGAACAGGTTGTCCAGCGTTTGCAGGATGTAGTGGCCGCCCTCGGTGCAGACCAGGTACACCTGCTCGTGCGGGTTGTAGATCCGTTCGCCCGGTTGCAGGGTCACGAACGGAACTTTGCGGCCTTGGTTGTCGGTGAGGTAAATGAATGAGCCCCGCCGACGCAGACTTTGCTCCCAGGGCAGCACCCAGCCGCGCCCGAGCACGCTGTCGACGGTAAGGTCGCTGGCGTAGAAACGTGACCACTCGATCGGCATCAGCCCGGGCAGGCTGAAGTCGATCTCGTCGGGGATCAGCTTGCGACCGGTGGTGAGGTCGACCGGGTTGCCAACCAGTCCACCCAAAACCCTGCGTGCCACGGGTTCGACCATGTAGCGGGCGGCCACTTCGCCGGCAATGAAGCCGGCCGTGAATTTCAGGGCACAAGGTAGGGCGGCCTTCATACCGGCCTGGGTACCCATCTTGAGCACATTCGCGAGGCCACTGGCTGCGCCAGCAATCGCCATCAGCACATCCACGGTGGTGCGCAGCCACTCCGGGACTTCGTCATCCACGGGCAGGTAGCGGTAAGTGCCACCGCCGATGAAGACGTTGTTCGAACCCCCGGAAATGGTCGCGCCGCAGGTCAGCTTGTCGCCCTTGCGCGCCGCCGCGACGCCATTGATGAAGACATTGGTCGAGCCTTCGGCGATCTGCACCGGGCCAGGATGTTTGTCGCAGGTGCCGATGCTTTTTTCGACGCGGGCGGCCTTGCGGCTGTTGATGAACACGTTGGGTGAGGCAGTCGTTATCGTCCCTGAGGGGGATGAGAACAGACTTCCCAGTGCCTCGCCGGCAGCGGTCAGCAAGCTGCCCCCGAGACCTGCTGCGAGGCCGGCCAGCAAAGCCACGCCTAACCCGCAGGTGAAGGTGGCGATGGCCACCGTGGCCACCAGTGCGATACCCAGGGCAGCGCCCAGCAGAAAGCCGCCCAATGCGCCGGTGTGTGAAATCTCGTCGCCAAACCTGGCCGCTTCGAACATGAGGGGTTACTCCTGTTCGGCCAAGTTGTGCAACGTGAATGAACGACAAGACTGAAGCAGCGAGCGCTCGGTCAGATCCTTGATCATTGTTGCGTCCTTGAGGCTTGAAACCCAAGGACGCTAGGAAAACGCCGTTAGGCCGTCAATGAACAAGGCGTTCAGTGCGCGGACCTGCTTGTAGGAAAGCACTTACCCGCCAGGAGCGACTGCCTTGCCGCATAGGCTTGGGTTACCATACCGCCCTTGCGGAACACCCATCACCCAAGCCAAGCCCCCGCTTGCTCGACTCGACACCAACAGGTCATCCATGCGTCTGTTTCATACCTCCGACTGGCACCTGGGCCAAAGCCTGCACGGCCAGGAACGCGACTTCGAACACGCCTGCTTCCTCGACTGGTTGCTCGGCCAGCTGCGCCTGCGCCAGCCGGATGCGCTGCTGATCGCCGGCGATATCTTCGACACGGTCAACCCGCCGGTCAAAGCCCAGGAACGTCTCTACGACTTCATCGTCCAGGCCCACGAGCAACAGCCGAAGCTGGACATCGTGATGATCGCCGGCAACCACGACTCCGGCTCGCGCATCGAGCTGCCCGCGGCGCTGATGCGCCGCCTGCGCACCCATGCCCTGGGCCGTGTGCACTGGCTGGACGAGGGCCAGCTGGACGCCGAGCGCCTGCTGATTCCGCTGACCAACGGCCGCGGCAAGGTCGCCGCCTGGTGCCTGGCCCTGCCCTTCCTGCGCCCGGCCGAGGTGACCGGCCCGCAATTGGGCGACGACTACCTGCAAGGTATCACCCAGGTGCACCAGCAGCTGATCGCCGCCGCGCAAAAGAAGCGCAAGAAGGACCAGGCGCTGATCGCCATCAGCCACGCGCACATGGCCGGTGGCGCGGTGTCGGAGGACTCCGAGCGCAGCCTGATCATCGGCAACGCCGAGGCGCTGCCGGCCAAGCTGTTCGACAAGGCCATCAGCTACGTCGCCCTGGGCCACCTGCACAAGCCGCAGAAGGTCAACCGCGAAGAACGCATCCGCTACAGCGGCTCGCCGATCCCGCTGTCGTTCGCCGAAATCAACTACCCGCACCAGGTGCTGGAAGTGGAGCTGGACGGCACTGGCCTGGTCAGCGTCGAACCGCGCCCGGTACCGCGCGCCGTGGCCCTGCAACGGGTCGGCCCGGCACCACTGGGCGAACTGCTGGAGCAGTTGGCCGAGCTGCCAGTGATCGACCTGCTCGAAGACCCCAACCGCCAGCCCTGGCTGGAGGTGCGGGTGATACTGGATGAGCCGCAACCCGACCTGCGCCAGCAGATCGAAACCGCACTGCAAGGCAAGGCCGTGCGCTTGATCCGCATCAGCGCCGAATACGCCGGCCGCAACAATGCCGAAGACGATGACCTGGCCTTTGTCGAACTGGCCCAGATGACCCCGCAGGACCTGTTCAGCCGCGCCTGGGAGCAGGCCTATGGCAACCCCGCCGACGAACAGGCGCTGGCCGACTTCGCCCTGCTGTTGCAGGACGTGCAGCAGGAAGAGGAACAGCCATGAAGATTCTCGCCATCCGCCTGAAGAACCTGGCATCCCTGGCCGGCCCGGTCGATATCGATTTCACCGCCGAACCGCTGGCCAGCGCCGGCCTGTTCGCCATCACCGGGCCTACCGGGGCGGGCAAAAGTACCCTGCTCGACGCCCTGTGCCTGGCGTTGTTCGGCACCGTGCCACGGCTGAACGACATTGGCCGCGAGGCCAAGGTGCCGGATGCAGACGGTGAAATCCCTACCTCCGACCCGCGCAACCTGCTGCGCCGCGGCACCGGCAGCGGCTTTGCCGAAGTCGATTTCGTCGGCATCGATGGCCGCCGCTACCGCGCCCGCTGGGAAGCCAACCGCGCCCGCGACAAGGCCAACGGCAAGCTGCAGCACAGCCGCCAGAGCTTCTACGACCTGGACAGCGAGCAGGTACTGGGCAGCGGTAAGAACGAGTACAAACAACTGGTCGAAGCCCGCCTGGGCCTGAACTTCGAACAGTTCACCCGCGCGGTGATGCTGGCCCAGAGCGAATTTGGCGCCTTCCTCAAGGCCGACGACAAAGAACGCAGCGAGCTGCTGGAAAAGCTCACCAACACCGCCATCTACACCCGCCTGGGCCAGCGGGCCTTCAGCAAGGCACGCGAAGCCGGCGAGGCCCACAATGCCCTGAAGGACCGTGCCAGCCACCTGCTGCCGATGGCCACCGAAGCCCGCGCCGAGCTCGACCAGCGCCTGGAACAGGCGCAGCAGCAATTCAAGGCCGACCAGGCCGGCGAGCGCCAGCTGGAACAGCAACGCAACTGGCTGAACGAGCAGCGCCAGCTGCAGGCCCAGCACGCCGAAGCCGGTACCGCGCTGCAGGCCGCCGAACAGGAATGGCAACAACTGGCTGACCAGCGCCTGGACCTCGTGCGCCTGGAGCGCCTGGCCCCGCAGCGTCACCAGTTCCACCGCCAGCAGACACTGACCGCGCAACTGGCACCGCTGGCAGCGAAGATCGCCGAGCAACAGCAGCAGCAAGCCGAGCTGCAAGTGCGCACCAGCGAGCTCGAACAGGCGCTGGACGCCGCGCGCCAGGCGCTTGCCGTCAGCCAGGCCCAACACAGCGAGAACGCCCCTCGCCTGCGCCAGGCCTTTGCCGCCCAGGACAACCTGGCCCGCCTGGACCAGGAGCTGGCAGCACAGCGCAGTGCCAGCCAGCAGGCCGAGCAGCAGGTCGCCGAAGGCCAGCAGCACCTGCAGCAGCTGGAAGACAACCAGCAGCGCAGCCTGCAGCAACTGGCGCAGATCGACACCGCGCTCGCCGACAGCCAGCACCTGGCGGGCCTGGCCAACGCCTGGCACGCCTACCTGCCGCAACTGAAGCAAGTGATGCTGATCGGTGGCCGGCTGGCCAAGGGCCGTGAAGAGCTGCCCGGCCTACAGGCCCAGGCCAGCCAGGCCAATGCGCACTTGCAGGCCGAGCGCGATGCCTTCGAGCTGCTGTTCCGCGAAGCCAAGGCCGAACCCCAGGCCCTGGCAGAACAGATCGACCTGCTGGGTGGCATGCTGCAGGACAACCGCAAGCAGCAGCGCGCCGTGGAAGAACTGTCACGCCTGCATGGCCGTGAACTGGAACTGCGCCAGCAGCTGGAGGCCGTGCGCCTGCGTCAGCAGCAGGCCATGCAGCAGCGCCAGCAGCTGATTACCGAAGGCACCGCCGCCAAGGCCGAGCTGGAGGCCGCCGAGCAAGCGCTCAACCTCACCCGCCAGTTGCTGGAACGCCAGCGCCTGGCACGTAACACCAGCGTCGAAGAGTTGCGCGGCCAGTTGCGCGACGGCGAACCCTGCCCGGTGTGCGGCAGCGCCGAGCACCCGTTCCACCAGCCTGAAGCGCTGCTGCAAAGCCTGGGTCGCCATGACCAGGCCGAGGAAGACGCCGCGCAGAAGCAGGTCGAAACCCTCAACAGCAAGCTGGTGGAGCTGCGCACCCAGCTGGGCGTGGTCAACGCCCAGCTCAAGGATTATCAGCAGCAACAGCAGCAACTGGGCGAACAGCTACAACCGCTGGTGGCCCAGGTGCAGGCGCACAGCCTGTGGCCCGCCCTGGCACCGCAGGACGACAATGCCCGCAGTGCCTGGCTCGACAGCCAGCTGCGACGCCTGGACGAAGAAATCGGCCAGGACGAGAAACGCCAGAGCGCCCTGCTCGCCCTGCAAAAAGATGCAGCCCGTCTCAACCAGCAATTGCAGGCCGCCCAGCAGGCGCAACAGCAGGCCCAGCGCCACCTGGAGCAACAGCACCAGGCCCTGGTCAGCGACGAGCAGCAGTTGCAGCAAGGCCTTGAGGACCTTGCCGGCGTGTTGCCCGAAGAAGCCCTCAAGGCCTTGAACGACGACCCGGCCAATGCCTTCCTCGCCCTGGACCAGCAGATCGCCCTGCGCCTGCAGCAACTGGAGCAGCGCAAGGACGAACAGGAAGAACAGCAAGCCCGCCAGGCCCAGCTGGACAAGCTGCGCGACCAGCAACAGGCACGCGTGCAGACCCAGCAGCAGTTGCAGCAGAAACTTGCCGCCCTCGACGAGCAGCGCCAACAGGCCCAGGCTTCGCTTGGCGAACTGCTTGGCGGGCATGCAAGCGCCGAGGCCTGGCAACAGCATATGGACGCCGCGCTGGAGCAGGCCCGCGCCCTCGATGCCGACACTGCCCAGCGCCTGCAGGACTTGCGTACCCAAGGCGTGCAACTGGCCAGCGAACTCAAGGCCAACACCCAGCAGCAGCAGGCGCTGGACGCCGAGTGCCAGCAGTTGCAGGGCCAGATCGCCCAGTGGCGCGCAGAACACCCGGAACTGGACGACGCCGGCCTGGATCGCCTGCTGGGCATGGAGGACGCGCAGGTAAATGAGCTGCGCCAGCGCCTGCAAGGCGCCGAAAAGGCCATCGAACAGGGCCGCGTGCTGCTGCAAGAACGTGAACAACGCCTGCAGCAACATGCCGCGCAAATGACTGTGGACACCTCGGCCGACGCCCTGGAACAGGCCCTGACCGAACTGCGCGAACGCCTGGCCGGCCATGAGCAGCAATGCGCCGAACTGCGTGCACAGCAGGCCGATGACCAGCGTCGCCAACAGGCGCACCAGGCGCTGGCGGCGGAAATCGAACAGGCCCACCAGCAGTGGCAACGCTGGGCTCGCCTGAACGCCCTGATCGGCTCGGCCTCGGGCGATGTGTTCCGCAAGATCGCCCAGGGCTACAACCTCGACCTGCTGCTGCACCACGCCAACGCCCAGCTGCGCCAGCTGGCCCGCCGTTACCGCCTCAAGCGCGGCGGCAGCGCCCTCGGCCTGCTGGTGCTGGACACCGAGATGGGTGACGAACTGCGTTCGGTGCACTCGCTGTCTGGCGGGGAAACCTTCCTGGTGTCGCTGGCCCTGGCCCTGGGCCTGGCCTCGATGGCCTCCAGCACGCTGCGCATCGAATCGCTGTTCATCGACGAAGGCTTCGGCAGCCTCGACCCCGAGTCGCTGCAACTGGCCATGGACGCCCTCGACGGCTTGCAGGCCCAGGGCCGCAAGGTGGCGGTGATTTCCCACGTGCAGGAAATGCACGAACGCATCCCGGTGCAGATCCAGGTGCGCCGCCAAGGCAATGGCCTGAGTGACGTGGAGGTGTGCGGGTGATCCTCTACTCGTTCCGCCGCTGCCCCTGGGCCATGCGCGCGCGCCTGGCCCTGCGCTATGCGGGGTGCGAGGTGGAGATTCGCGAGGTAGCGATGAAGAACAAGCCGGCAGAACTGCTGGCCCTGTCACCCAAGGGCACGGTGCCGGTACTGGATACCGGCGCCGGCGTGCTCGAAGAAAGCCTGGACATCATGCGCTGGGCGCTGGCGCAAAACGACCCGCAGGACTGGCGGCTGCAGGCCGACCCTGCGGCGGCGCAGCAGGCTGAAACACTGATTGCGCGCAACGACAGCACGTTCAAGGCGCAGGTGAACCTGTACAAGTATGCCGAGCGCTACCCCGAGCATACCCGCGAGCATTACCGCCAGCAGGCCGAGGCCTGGCTGGCGGAGCTCGAAGGCCTGCTGGCGGGCAGGCCCTACTTGCTGGCCACGCACCCGAGCATTGCCGATGCCGCGTTGCTGCCCCTGATGCGCCAGTTTGCCGGGGTCGAACCGCAGTGGTTCGCCGAGGCGGCTTATCCGCGGGTGCGGAGCTGGCTGGAGGGGTGGTTGGCTTCGGAGCTGTTCAGGTCAGTCATGGCCAAATGAACGCTGTTTCCTGTACTGGCCCTATCGCCGGCAAGCCAGCTCCCACAGGTACGGCGCTGGACCTGAGGCCTGCTCAACCCCTGTGGGAGCTGGCTTGCCGGCGATAGGGCCAGTACAGGATTCAGTGGTTGTGTTTGCCACTCAATGCCGCATGGAAGTTGGCACTCTGGCGCAGGTACTGTTCGGTGTAGCTATGGGTAGCAGACGCCTTGCCGCTGCTGTCGGCATGGGCATGCGCCGGCAATACGACCGAAGCGGAAATGGCGGATGCGGCAATGACCGGGAAGAGATTGAAGTTCATCTGGGCTGACCTCGACGGCGGTGGTTTGACGTTGGCCCGTTTGGGCCTTGGGTCAAACTTACGCCGCCGAAGCCGCAGGCAAAAATTCATTGCGGCAGTATCGATTATCACGCCGATCGATATCACTCGATGAACTTCAGGTCCGACGGTGCCTCCTGCTTCAGCTTCTGCACCGTCTCCAACAACTTGCCGCTGCGCGGATCGCGGCGTATCACCACGATCTGGTTGCTCTTCTGGTTGGCCACCAGCAGGAAGTTGTCACTCGGATCGAGGGCGAACTCGCGGGGATGATCCCCCTCCACCGAACGGCGCTGCAGGAACGTCAGTTGGCCATCCTGCTTGCCCACGCTGAACGCCACGATCTCGTTGGCCGTGCCGCGGTTGCTCACATACAGAAAGCGCCCGTCTGCCGACAGGTGCAAGCCACCTGCCGCTTTCGCCGCAGCTTCCTTGCTCTCGGTCAGGGGCAGGCGCTGGCGTTCGACCAGGTTGCCCTCCTGCACGTCGAACATCACCACTTCGGCACTCATTTCCAGGGTCAGGTAGGCGTGCCGACCCTTGGCGTCGAACAACAGGTGGCGCGGCCCGCTGCCCGGCGGCAGGTCCACCGACGCGGGGATCGCTGGCGTCAACGGGTGGTCTGCGCTGGCACCGTCGTAGCGGTAGATGAACACCTTGTCGGCCCCCAGGTCGCTGGCATACAGGTGGCGGCCGTCCGGTGACAGCACCAGCGAATGCACATGGGCGCCAGCCTGGCGCTCGGGGTTGACCCCGCTCGCCTTGTGCCGGGCCTGTTGCACCACCGGCTTGAGCTTGCCGTCCTTGGCCACCGGGACTACCACCAGGCTGCCGCCGGGATCGGGCTTGACCGCGTAGTTGGCCACGAACAGATAACGCTGGTCCTGGCTGAGGCTGGCGTGGGTCGGTTCGTCACCTTGGCTGGTCACCTGGTTGAGTGCCTTGATCTCGCCTTTTGCACTGACGACGAAACTGCTGACATTGCCGTTCGGGGTTTCGTTGACCGCGAACAGTTGGCGTTGATCGGCCGACAGCACCAGCCATGAAGGGCTGACACTCTCCACCACCTGCTGCGGCGACGGGTCGATATGACCGGTCTTTTCGTCGAACCCGTAGCGGTAGATGCCCTCGCTGGCGCCATCGGTGTAACTGCCCACCAGCAAGGTGGCGGCGTGGGCATGGATGGTCAGGCTCATCAGGCTAGCGGTCAGCAGGCTCGTCCAGATCCGATTCATCTTCGTCATCATCCGGGGCGCGAAAGGCACTCATACAGACTAGTCGATGCGCGCCGTCGGCATCGTCGAGTTGCCACTCGTCACCCACGGCGATGGCAGCTGTGATCTGCTCGGGGGTGAAGGACCAGCGGCGGAGCTGGCGGCCGTCCATGCATTCGATGGTGAGGCCGGATTCATCGGAGGTGAAGTCGAAGGCGTGCAGGCCGTCGATCAGGAGCATGTCGCAGGACTGCAGGGCGGTGGCGAGGGGGGACATGGGGGTACCAATCTGAAATGAGTCGGCATTATAGCCCTGGGGCTGCTTTGCAGCCCATCGCGACACAAGGCCGCTCCTACAGGGATCGCATCAGCCTGCCGATACGCGTTCCCCTGCAGGAGCGGCTCCCTGCGGTCAATGAGCGAAAATGGAGCCCCCCTCCTTGCCCACCATCTTCTCAGGCTTGATCAGGAACCTTGCCAGCGCCGGCAGCAGCCACAGCGCCCCGAACATGTTCCACAGCAGCATGAAGGTCAGCATCAACCCCATGTCCGCCTGGAACTTGATCGCCGAGAAAATCCAGGTGCACACGCCGATGGCCAGGCACAAGCCGGTGAACAGCACTGCCTTGCCGGTCGAGCGCAGGGTCTCGTAATACGCCTCCTGCAACGGCAACCCGGCGCGCAGGAAGCTTTCCAGCCGGCTGTAGATGTAGATGCCATAGTCCACGCCAATGCCCACACCCAGCGCCACCACCGGCAAGGTCGCCACCTTGACCCCGATGCCCATGTAGGCCATCAGCGCGTTGCCCAGCACCGAGGTCAGCACCAGCGGCAGGACGATACACAGGGTGGCGGCGAACGAGCGGAAGGTAATCAGGCACATCACCGCCACGCAGATGTACACCAGGATCAGGATGGTCAGCTCGGCCGACTTGATCACCTCGTTGGTCGCCGCTTCGATCCCGGCGTTGCCCGCCGCCAGCAGGAACTGCAGGCCTTCCTTGTTGTGGCTGTCGGCAAACGCCTTGGCCACGGCGGTGACCCGCTCCAGGGTTTCGGCCTTGTGGTCGTTGAGGAACACCAGCACCGGTGCCAGCGAGCAGTCGCCGTTGTACAGGCCATCGGCGCGGGCGATGGAGTTGTTGAGGATGTCCGGGTTGCGCGACAGGGTTTCCCATTTCAGGCTGCCCTCGTTCATGCCCTTGATCACCTGCTTGGACACGGTCACGAGGGAAATTGCCGACTGCACGCCCGGGGTGTTCTGCATGGTCCACATCAGCTCGTCGATCGGCGCCATGGTCGAGTGGATCGAGCAGCTTTCCGGCGGGGTCTTGACCATGATCACCAGCACATCGGAACTGGTCGAGTAGTTACTGATGATGAAGTTGTTGTCCTGGTTGTAGCGCGAATCGGGGCGCAGCTCCGGTGCGCCCTGGTCGAGGTCGCCGATCTTCAGGTTCTGGCTGTACCACAGGCCACCGGCGAAGGCGACCAGCGCCAGGGCCACCGATACAGGCGCCACCTTGGCACTGGCGAAGTTCGACAACAGGCGCCAGAACGGGTGCTCGCGGGTGGCGTCCTGCTTGCTGCGCTCGACGGCCTTCTTGCTGATGCCGACGTAGGAGATGGCTACCGGCAGCAGGATGAGGTTGGTGAACACGATCACCGCCACACCGATGGAAGCACCGATGGCCAGTTCACGAATCACGCCGATGTCGATGATCAGCAAGGTGATGAAGCCCACGGCGTCGGCGAGAATGGCGATCATCCCAGGCAGGAACAGCTGGCGGAAGGTGCGCCGGGCAGCGGTCAGGGCGTTGTCGGCATCACTCGACTGCAGGGCGATACCGTTGATCTTCTGCACCCCGTGGGAAATGCCGATGGCGAAGATCAGGAACGGCACCAGCATCGAGTACGGGTCCAGGCCAAAGCCCACCGCATGCATCAGGCCCAGCTGCCAGACCACTGCCACCAGGGTGGTGATGAGCACGGCGATGGTGCTGCGGATGCACCAGGTGAACCAGTACAGCAGCACCCAGGTGATTGCCAGGGCGACGCCGAAGAACATCGCCACCATCACCAGGCCGTCGATCAGGTCGCCGACCTTCTTGGCGAAGCCGACGATGTGCACCTTCACGTTGGGGTTCTGCGCCTGGAACTTGTCACGGATCTTTTCTTCAAGCTGGTGCGAGAACTGCTGGTAGTCCAGCTTCACCTGCTTGCCCGGGTCCTGCGGGTCGGGGTAGCTCTCCAGCAGTGGCACATCGACGATGCTGGACTTGAAATTGTTGCCCACCAGGCGCCCCACCTGGCCCGACTTGAGCACGTTGTCGCGCAGGGTGTCGAGGCTGTCCTGCGAGCCGTTGTAGGTGTTGGGAATCACCTCGCCACCCGAGAAGCCTTCCTCGGTGACCTCGCTCCAGCGCACGCTGGGGCTCCACAGCGACTTCAACCCGGCACGGTCGACGCCCGGGATGTAGAACACCTCGTCATGGATCTGCCGCAGGGTCTCCATGTAGTCCTTGTCGAAGATGTCGCCATTCACCGCTTCCACCGAGATGCGCACGGTGTTGCCGAGGTTGGCCAGGTCGTTGCGGTGCTCCATCATCTGCTCGATGAACGGGTGCTGCAGCGGGATCATCTTCTCGAAGCTGGTGGACGGGCGAATCTGCGTGGCCTGCCAGAACAGGAAGATGCTGACCAGCACGCACAGGGCGATGACCACGGGGCGATTGTTGAAGATCAGGCGTTCGAGCAACGTGGCCTTGTCCTGGTGATGCGGATGCATGGTGATGCTCTCCCTGCTGGTCATGGACGCACCTCTTGGTCAGCACCCTGCGGGTCAGCCAGGTGCACGCCACCCTGCCCTACCAGCAGCAGGCCGCCATCGGCCAGGCCGCTGACGCCGGCCAGGGCAATGCGGTCGGCGCGGTTGTAGACACTGAAGGTCTGGCCGTCATCGGTACTGCGCAGCACGCTGCCGCCATTGCCGACCAGCACCAGGCTACCGTCCTCGACAAGCGTAGCGCCTGCCAGGCCGAATTCGAGGGTGCCACGTGCGGCCTTGAGCTCGATCGGTTGCCAGCTGTCACCGAAATCGGTGGAGCGGAACAGGTTGCCGCGCAGGCCGTAGGCCAGCAATGTGCGCGGCTGTGCAGTGCCGATCACGCCGAACAGCGAGCCCTCGTAGGGGCCTTGAACCTTGGCCCAGGTCTGGCCGTTGTCGGCTGAGCGGAACATGCCGCCCTGCTCGCCGACAATGAACAGGCCCGCGTCACGCACCTGGGCGATACCGTTCAGGTGCAGCTGGTCGGGGTTGTCCAGGCGCTCGGCCACGTCCTGCCAGTGCTGGCCGCCGTCGGTGGTTTCCAGCAAGGCGCCGTAGGCACCTACGGCAAAGCCGTGCCGGGCGTCGAGGAAGGCGACATCGAGCAAGGGTGCTTCGCGGGGCAGGTCTTCGAACTGCTTGCTCCAGGTGGCACCACCATCGCTGCTGGCGAGCACCAGCGCATCGTGGCCGACGGCCCAGCCGCGCTTGTCGTCGAGGAAGAACACCGCGGTCAGCAGTTGCCGGGTGGGCACCCGCGCCTGGGTCCAGGTTCTGCCCTGGTCGTCGGAGAACAGGATATGACCGCGATCGCCCACCACCACCAGGCGCTTGCCGGCATGGGTGGCGTCGATCAGCAGGCTTTGGCTGGCCTTGGCCGATTCGGTGGAATATTCGTCGGCGGCAGCGGCTTGCACGTTGTCAGCCCACACGCCGAGCCCCAGCGCCAGTACCGCGCTGGCTGCCAATGGCCAGGCAAAGCGCCTGTTCTGTTCCCTCATGACTGTCCCCCTGTTGTGTTCTTGTCTGGTGGGTCAATGCACTGCAGGTACTGCGAAAAGCCTGATCTAGAGGCCCGCAATAGCTTGAGGGGATCGTAGCGGGGATATTTGCGGGAACACAACGGGCGGGGTGTTATGTTTTGTTGTCGGCTGTAAAAAGCCGGGGGCCGCTGTGCGGCCCATCGTCGGCAAGCCAGCTCCCACAGGGACAGCACATGCCTTGACGGCAGTGGAGTACCTGTGGGAGCTGGCTTGCCGGCGATGGGCTGCAAAGCAGCCCCCTTCGCCCTTAAGCCAGGCTCTTGCTCACCACTTCATACACATCACTGGACAGCTCACCAGAAGCCAGAATCCGCTCCAGCTCGCCCTTCATCAGGGCCTGACGCGCAGCGTCATACTTGCGCCAGCGGGTCAGTGGTGCCAGTTGCCGCGAAGCGATCTGCGGGTTCAGCGCATTCAGCTCGATCACCAGGTCCGCCAGGAAGCGGTAGCCCGAGCCATCCGCCGCATGGAAGTTGACCAGGTTCTGCCCGGCAAAGGCGCCGATCAACGCACGTACCTTGTTCGGGTTCTTCAGGGTGAACGCCGGGTGCTGCATCAGCGCCTTGACCCGCGCCAGCCCGCCCGGCAGCGTACTGGCCGCCTGCACGCTGAACCACTGGTCCATGACCAGCGGGTTGTCCTTGAAGTGCTCGGCAAAGGCTTCCAGCGCCTTGGCCCGCTCGGCCTCGAACGGCGAGTTGACCAGCACGGCCAGGGCGGTAAGGCGCTCGGTCATGTTGTCACAGTGCTCGAACTGCTCCAAAGTCGCCTGCAGCACCTGCGGCTTGCCGCTCTGCATCAAGTACGACAGCGCGATGTTCTGCAGGCTGCGGCGAGCGAAATGCTCGGCCGAGGCCACGTAGGCGGTGCTGCGCGACACTTCGCGGTTGGCCTGGTAGCGCGCCCACAGGGCGTCGAACAGCTTCTCGGCGATCTGCTGGCGGGCGAACTCGCGGGCGGCGTGGATGGCGTCCACGTCGGCCACCTGGCTGATCTCGGTGAGGTAGGCCTCACCCGGCAGCGAGAGCATTTCGGCAACCATGGCCGGGTCCAGCGACTCGTTACCGAGCACAGTGCCCAGGGCAGTGATCAGACGCTGGTCGAGCTTGAGCGTTTCGCCGCGCTGATGCTGACCGATCAGCTCCTGCAGCACCTGCACCGACAGCTGCTGCCCCGCCTCCCAGCGGTTGAAGCCGTCGCTGTCGTGCTGCATCAGGAACATCAGCTGGTCACGGTCGTAGGGGAAGCTCAGCTTGACCGGTGCGCTGAAACCACGCAGCAGCGACGGCAGCGGCTTGGCCTGGATACCCTGGAAGGTGAAGGTCTGCTCGGCCTCGGTCACCGACAGCACGCGGCTGGTGCCCTGCGCCGTATCTTCGCCGGCCAGTTGCAGCGGCAGGTCGTTGCCTGCAGCATCCAGCAGGCCAAGCTCCACCGGGATCACAAACGGCAGCTTTTCGGCCTTGTCCGGGGTCTGCGGGCAGCTTTGGCGGAAGGTCAGGCTGTAGGTTTGCGCGGCCGCGTCATAGGCCTCGCTGGCTTCCAGGCGCGGGGTGCCGGCCTGGTTGTACCAGCGCTTGAACTGGGTGAAGTCGACGCCGTTGGCGTCTTCCATGGCCTTGATGAAATCGTCGGTGGTCACCGCCTGGCCATCGTGGCGTTCGAAGTACAGGTCGCTGCCCTTGCGGAAGCCGTCGGCGCCCAGCAGGGTACGAACCATGCGCACCACTTCGGCGCCCTTCTCGTACACGGTCAGGGTGTAGAAGTTGGAGATCTCGATGAAGCTGTCCGGGCGCACCGGGTGGGCCATGGGGCCAGCGTCTTCGGCGAACTGGTGAGTACGCAGGTAGGCCACGTCTTCGATGCGCTTGACCGTGCGCGAGTTCATGTCGGCGCTGAACTCGGCATCGCGGAACACCGTGAAGCCTTCCTTCAGCGACAGCTGGAACCAGTCACGGCAGGTGACGCGGTTGCCCGACCAGTTGTGGAAATACTCGTGGGCAACCACGCCTTCGACGCGCTGGTGGGCGGCATCGGTGGCGGTTTCGGCACGGGCCAGCACACAGCTGGAGTTGAAGATGTTCAGGCCCTTGTTTTCCATGGCGCCCATGTTGAAGTCGTTGACCGCGACGATCATGAAGATGTCCAGGTCGTACTCGCGGCCATAGACTTCTTCGTCCCAGCGCATGGACTTCTTCAGGCTGACCATGGCGTGGTCGCACTTGTCGATGTTCTCGGGCTCGACATAGATGCGCAGGGTCACGTCACGGCCGGACTGGCGGGTGAAGCTGTCCTCGACGCACCACAGGTCACCGGCCACCAGGGCGAACAGGTAGGCCGGCTTCATGAACGGGTCTTCCCAGGTCGCCCAGTGGCGACCATCGTCTGCCGGCCCGCTGCCGATCGGGTTGCCGTTCGACAGCAATACCGGGTAGCGATGCTGCTCGGCGATCACCGTGGTGGTGAAGGTGCTCATCACATCCGGACGATCGAGGTAGTAGGTGATCTTGCGGAAGCCTTCGGCCTCGCACTGGGTGCAGAACATCTTGCCCGACTTGTACAAGCCTTCCAGCGCGGTGTTGCTCTCGGGGTGGATCTTCACGCTGGTGTCGAGGGTGAAGCGCTCGGCCTTGGGCTGCACGGTCAGGCTGTCGGCGTCGAGCTGGTAGTCGCCCGGCTGGAGTTCCTGGTCATCCAGCGAGGCGCGCAGCAGCTCAAGCTGCTGGCCATCGAGTACCAGTGGCGGCAGGCCGGCACCGCGTGCCGGGTTGCGGCGCATGACCAGTTGCGCGTGAACCAGGGTATGGTCCTCGAACAGCTCGAAGGTCAGGTGCGTCTCGTCGATCAGGTACTCGGGCGCCTGGTAATCCTTGAGGTAGATCACTTGCGGTTGTTCGGTACGCATGTGCAGGTCCTTTTTACTGGAGTACGGCCAACTGGTAGGCCGTGTACTTGCGAATATTGATCACACCGGTGTCGAAGATCAGGTACTGGCCCTTGATGCCCAGCAGCGTGCCTTCCACTACCGGGTCCTTGTCGAGGTTGAAGCTGACGATCTTCGATGGGTAGGCCTCGACCGGGTACTTCATCTGCACCACTTCGGCATCGGCCAGCGGCTGAACCGCCTGCAGGCCGAAACGCCCCTGCAGCTCGCGCAAGCCATCGGCACAGGCGTCGAAGACCTGTTCACGAATGGCCACCAGGTCGAGCTCCTCGGCATCGCCCTTGAGCAGGGCGCGCCAGTTGGTGCGATCCGGCACCTGGCTGCGCAGCAAGTCTTCGACCAGGCCGGACTGCTGGCGGGTGGCCACGCGCACGATCGGCAGGGCCTGGCTGGCGCCCTGGTCGAGCCAGCGGGTGGGCAGCTGGGTGGCGCGGGTGATACCGACCTTGATCCCCGACGAGTTGGCCAGGTAGACCACATGGTCGGTCATGCAGAACTGTTCGCCCCACGACGGTTCGCGGCAGGTGCCGGCGTCGTAGTGGCACTTTTCCGGCGCCATGATGCACACGTCGCACTGGGCCAGTTTGGTCATGCACGGGTAGCAGTAACCCTGGCTGAAGCTGGTCTTGGTGCGCTTGCCACAATGGCTGCAGTGAATGGCGCCAAGGTACTCAAGGCGCAGGCGCTGGCCGATCAGCGGGTTGACCGGCACCTGCGTGTCATCCAGGCGAAAGCTGTACTGCACCACTGGCGCCTGCAGGCTTACCGCCATCTTGCTCAACGAGCCACGAGCGAGTTCGATCAATGTACCGAGTCCGACTTGAACAGAATGTTGGCGATCGGCGCGGACTTCGAGGCGCATTCCTGCGGGCCCATGTAGCCGGTACGCTGGTCTTCGGGCAGGTTTTTCATCTCCCAGGCGATTACCGCCTGCAGCGACAGCTCTTTCTGCTCGGCAGTGAGCTTGCGGCCATCCGACCATTTGCCGATTTCCACGGCCAGTTTCAGGCTCTCGTAGATTTCCGGGGTGATGTTTTCGATCATTTGCGCGAAAGTGGACATAGTGTCTCCTGATTCAAGCCGACAGTTTACGCCGGGCAAGCGCCCCACCCAAGAGCCCGGTCAGGCATCCGATGAGCAGCCCGCCGACGTGGGCGGCGTTGGCGATCTGGCCAAGGCCCAGGGTGTCGATCACGCCGCTCAGGCACACCACCAGCCAGATCAGCATCATCACCAGCACGCCCTTGGGCAGGTTGAAGTAACGGTCGGGTGCCAGCCACTGGTACAGCCAGATGTGCCCGAGCAGGCCGTACAGCACGCCGGACAGGCCGCCGAACAGGCTCGGCCCGCTGCTGTAATGCTGGGCCAGGTTGGACACCAGGCTGAACAGCAGGGTCAGGCCCAGCAGCGCCCACGGGCCCTGGCGCAGTTCGATGCGTTTGCCCAGCTCCCAGTACCACAGGCTGTTCATGGCCAGGTGCAGCACGCCGAAATGCAGCAGCATGGGCGATACCAGGCGCCACCACTGGCCTTGGTCCAGGCTTTGCGCCAGCGGGTTGAAGTACAGGTAGTCGCCCTGGACGCGGAAATCGAGGAAGGTGAACCAGCTGATGGTGGTGAAATTGTCGCCAAGGCCGGTGAGGCCGGCGACGATGAAGCACAGCAGCAGGGTGATAGTGGTGACTTTGCAGGCTTTGGCCTGTTCTGCCAGGGAGGGTTGTGTGGGGCTATTCGCGGGTAAACCCGCTCCCACAGGGTCCTGTGCAAGTTCGAGGTCGGCGTTGCCGTCGGGGTAGCGCTGGTAGAGTTCGCGGACGTCCGCTGCCAGGGTGTCGGGGGCCCACAGCACCTGGGCATCGCCCTCCTCGCTGACCCGGTGCGGCACCTGCAGGCGCTGCAGCAGGTGAACGAAGCCGCTGAGGTCGACCGACAGCGGCAGGCGCATCACTTCGATAATGTTCATTGGTTGGCCTGTGGGCGGTCGACGTCGACCCAGACGAACTTGTGCGGGTCGATGCGGGTTTCATCATCCAGCCGGTAGGCTGCCAGCTTGCCGTAGAGCACGGCGCTGTAGTCCAGGCAGGCCAGGTTGGCGCGGATCGGCGCCGGGCGGCCGCTGCGCCAGTAATGGCCGACGAACAGCATGGGCTCGTCTTCGGCATAGCGCAGCAAGGCGTTCTTCTGGCTGTGACTGAGCGGGGTGCTGGCCACTTCCGCGGGCAGGGCGTCTGGCTGGAACACGATGTCACCGTAGGTTTGCGGGTCTTCTTCCCAGAACTTGGTACGGAAGAAGGCACGGGTCAGGCCGTCGCCACCGGTGAGGGTCAGGCCGTCCGGCAGGCGCATGTCGGTACCGCGCAGCAGGCGGTTGCACACGGTGGCGGCAAAGCTGCCGTTCACCGCCGAGGCCTGGATGAAATGCTCGTCGATACGCCCGTCGGGGTACTGCTGGCGCAGCGGCTCGATCAGCCGCGGGTCCCAGCAGGCATGCACCAGGCGGAAACGCCCGGCGTCGACGAACAGCGGCAATTCGTAGAACCAGTTGACGAAGTCGTGCCAGTCAGCGGGGTGGTGGGCGAACTGGGTCAGGGTTTCGTCGATCAGCCGGGCGTGGCGTGGCGTATGCTCGCGCACAAAGGCCTTGCCGCTGCCAGGCAGTGCCGGGGTGACCCAGCCCAGGGCGTTGTACTCGTGGTTGCCCATGATGCAGAACGCCTGGCCGGCCTCGACCATGTCGTGGACGATGTGCAGCGCCTCGCGGATGCGTGGCCCGCGGTCGACGATGTCGCCAAGGAACAGCGCCTGGCGCCGCGGGTGGCGCCACACGCCTGCCACACGCTTGTAACCGAGGGCGTCGAGCAGGCGTTCAAGGGTCAGCGCACAACCGTGCACGTCACCGATGATGTCGAAACTACGCGCCGGATCGAGCATCAGTCGTCCCTGCTTCCCAGCCGGCTGCCCCAGCCGAGCTTGGTGCGGCAGACCTCGTAGTAATTGTGGTCCAGCGGGTGGATCAGGCGCAGCTTCTGCGGTTTCTTGCTCACCGTGATGGTGTCGCCGGGGGCACAGGTGAAGTGGTTCTGGCCGTCACAGGATACCTGCGGGTAGATCTGCAGGTCCTTGGACACCACGATCTTCAGTTCGCTGTTGCCGTCGACCACGATCGGCCGGCCTGACAGGGTGTGCGGGTACATCGGCACGATGACGATGGCGTCGAGCTTGGGGTGCATTATCGGGCCGCCGGCCGACAGCGCGTAGGCGGTGGAGCCGGTGGGGGTGGCGACGATCAGGCCGTCGGCCTTCTGGCTGCAGACGAACTGGCCATCGATGTAGATCTCGAACTCGATCATGCGCGTGGACTTGCCCGGGTGCAGCACCACATCGTTCAGCGCATCACCCTGGCCGATGGCTTCGTTGTGGCGGCGTACCTCGGCCTGCAGCAGGAAGCGGTTTTCCACCAGGTAGTGGCCGTCGAGCACTTCGGCGACCTTCTCTTCCAGCTCGTCGGGGCGGATGTCGGTGAGGAAGCCCAGGTTGCCACGGTTGATGCCCAGCACCGGAATGTTGTGCCGGGCCAGGGCGCGGGCGGCGCCCAGCAGGCTGCCGTCGCCGCCGACCACGATGACCAGGTCACAGACCTCACCCAGCAGCTTGCGGGTGGAGGTTTGCAGGCCATGGCCAGGCAACACTTCGGCGATGGTGTCCTCGAGGATCACGTGCAGGTGGCGCTCGATAAGAAATTTTTTCAGTCGGCGAATGGTGTCGAGCACCTGGGAGCTGCCAAGGCGGCCAATGATACCGATATTGCGAAATTGCTCCATGGGGCTCCTGCGAGGCTCTGCGGCGGGTGACTATGCCGCGATTATGGGCGAAACCACCGGGTAGCGGCAAACCGGCTATGCTCGCAGGATGATGCCATTCGCCCTGCTCCACGACCTGCCCCGGCAGCTACGCCGCCCCAACGTGCGCGACCTGGCCTGGGCCCTGCTGTCGCCCCCGTTGCTCAGCGCCCCGCCCTGCCCCCAGCGCCACCCGCTGGCGGGTAGCCTGTGGGCGGACCAGCCACAGCGCCTGGCAGACTGGCTGCGGGCGCTGGATGACGATGATCGCCCACTGCGCGACTGGCTGGCGCAGCTAGGCAGCCGGCGCCTGGGGCACTACTACGAACGGCTGTGGCAATTCGCCCTGGGCCAGGCCCCGGGCATCGAACTGCTGGCAGCCAACCTGGCGATTCGCGAAGGCGGGCGCACCCTGGGCGAGCTGGATGTGGTGCTGCGCGACCGCGATGGTGTGCACCACCTGGAACTGGCCATCAAGCTGTACCTGGGTCCGGAACACCCCGGGCACGACCCCGACACCTGGCTAGGGCCAGGCTGCCATGACCGACTGGGAAGCAAACTGGCGCACCTGGCACGGCACCAGTTGCCCATGTCGGCGGGGGCGCACAGCCGCGAGGTGCTGGCCCGGCTGGGGGTGGAGCAGGTGCAGGCGCATGTGTGGCTGGGTGGCTATCTGTTCTACCCGTGGCCCGGGCATGCGCAGCCACCACAGGGCGCCAACCCGCAGCACTTGCGCGGGCGCTGGCTGCGGCGGCGGGACTGGGTCATGGGCGAAGGTGAGCAATGGCAGCCGCTGCAACGGCATGCCTGGCTGGCGCCGGCGCGGGTCGAGGCGCATGAGTGCTGGGCGGTGGAGCAGTTTGCGGCGTGGCTGCATGTGCTGGAACGGCAGGCTCCGGCGCAGTTGCTGGTGAGGTTGGAGCAAGAGGCTGACGGGGCGTGGCAGGAGGCCGAGCGGGTGTTTCTGGTGGCTGACAGTTGGCCATCTACACCCGAGGCATGATGCCAGCTGTACCGGCCCTTTCGCGGGCTTGCCCGCGAAGAGGCCGGTGCAGACAACACAATTTTCACAGACCTGGCGCAAAGATTTGTTCCCCCGCAGCCATTACAGTACTTCCTGAGCGCCGGCAAGAGCGCCATTCCGACCTGATGACGAGGACCGATCATGGTTTCATCCACCCCCGCGACCCATTACGCGCGCCTGTCCATTGCCCTGCACTGGCTGATGCTGGTGCTGCTGGCCGCTGTCTACGCCCTAATCGAACTGCGTGGCCTGTTCCCCAAGGACAGCGTCGAACGCAACCTGATGAAGGACCTGCACTTCATGCTCGGGCTCAGCGTGTTCGTGCTGGTCTGGTTGCGCCTGGCCATCCGCCTGAGCCGCCCGACCCCACCCATCGTGCCCAAGCCTGCGGCCTGGCAGACCGGCCTCGCGCACCTGATGCACCTGGCGTTGTACCTGCTGATGATCATCCTGCCGCTGGCCGGCTGGCTGATCCTCAGCGCCGCCGACAAACCAGTGCCGTTCTTCGGCCTGGAGCTGCCGCACCTGATCGGCCCGAACCCGGATCAGGCCAAGTTCATCAAAGGCTGGCATGAACGCATCGGCAGCTGGGGCTACTGGCTGATCGGCCTGCACGCGCTGGCCGGGCTCTATCACCACTATGTGCAGCGCGACAACACGCTGCTGCGCATGCTGCCCTACAAGTAACCGCGCCGGCCCTGCAGGCCGCCGGTGTGCACCACGATCAGGCGGGTGCCGGGCGCGAACAGCCCGGCCTCGACCTGCTCACGCAGGGCCAGCAGGGCCTTGCCTGTGTAGAGGGCTTCGAGCGGCACGCCGGTGTGCCGCTCGCAATCAGCGATGAACGCCAGCAGATCAGCGTCGAATTTGCCGAAACCGCCACGGCAGGCGTCGTGCAGCTTGTAGCCATGCGCGCCGGCCAGTGCTGCTACCGCCTCCGGCACGCCATGGTCCCTGGGTACCGCCAATGCACCATGCACCACATGTGCGCCCGCCTCGGCCATTACCAGACCGGCCAGGGTAGTCCCCGTTCCGGCAGCCAGCCACCAGGCGTCGTAGCCCGACCAGCCCAGTGCCGCGATCTGCGCCCGTGCCTGCTGCATGATCAGCGCGCAGCCCTGTGCACCGGCAAGCCCGCCTCCCCCTTCGGGGATGCAGTGCCAACCCGGATAGCGTGCCTGCCAAGGGTCCCAGAAACCCGCTTGGTTTCGTGCGCGGTAGCCGCCATAGCCCAGCCAGTGCAGTTCCATACCCAGCGCCTGCAGGTCACGCACGGTTGGCGTGTCCTGGGCGTGACCACGCAGCAGGCCGGCGGTGGCGAAGCCGAAGCGCTTGCCGGCAGCGGCCAGGGCGTGCAGGTGATTGGAATGGTTGCCGCCGAGGCTGATCAGGCCCGAGGCGTTGCTGGCGCTGGCCTGTTGCAGGTGATGGCGTAGCTTGAACCATTTGTTGCCGCTGATCAGCGGATCGATCAGGTCCAGGCGCAGGATGGCGGCTTCTACCTGGGCTTGTTGGAGCCAGGGCAGGATCAGGGGCTGCAAGGGGGGTTGGGGGAGGTCAAATTGCATCGCGCGAGTTTACCAGTGAAGGCCTGGGGGCTGCTTTGCAGCCCATCGCCGGCAAGCCGGGCTCCCACGGGTACAGCGCCAACCTCAAGCATCACGCTGTACCTGTGGGAGCCCGGCTTGCCGGCGATGGGCCGCAAAGCGGCCCCGGCGATCTCAGAGCTCAGCCGCCAATCTCGAACCCTGGTTGATCGCCCGCTTGGCATCCAGCTCGGCCGCCACATCGGCCCCACCAATCAGGTGCACCGACTGCCCCGCCGCCACCAGCCCGTCCTGCAGCTCGCGCAGCGGTTCCTGCCCGGCACAGATCACTACGTTGTCCACCGCCAGTACCTGCGGCTCGCCATCGGCCACGCGAATGTGCAGGCCCGCATCGTCGATGCCCAGGTACTCGACGCTGTTGAGCATCTGCACCCGCTTGTTCTTCAATCCGGTGCGGTGAATCCAGCCAGTGGTCTTGCCCAGGCCGTCACCCACCTTGGATTTCTTGCGCTGCAACAGGTACACCTGCCGCGCCGGGGCATGCGGCTCGGCCTTGATCCCGGCCACGCCACCACGCGCCTGCAGATGGGTGTCGATACCCCACTCCTTCCAGAACGCCTCACGGTCCTGGCTGGTGGCAACGCCCTGATGCACCAGATACTCGGAAACGTCGAAACCGATGCCACCCGCGCCAATCACCGCGACAGCCTTGCCCACCGGCTTGCGCTCGAGCAGCACGTCGAGGTAGCTGAGCACCTTGGCATGCTCGACACCGGGGATGGCCGGTGTGCGCGGGGCGATGCCGGTGGCCAGGATGATCTCGTCGTAGCCACCGTCCACCAGGGACTGCACATTGACCCGGGTGTTCAGGCGCAAGTCCACGCCCGTGCTTTTGACCTTGTTGCGGAAGTAACGCAGGGTTTCATGGAACTCTTCCTTTCCCGGTACCCGCTTGGCCACATTGAACTGCCCGCCGATCTCGCTGGCGGCATCGAACAGGGTCACCGCGTGGCCGCGCTCGGCCGCCACCGTGGCCGCCGCCAGGCCGGCCGGGCCTGCGCCGACCACGGCAATGCGCTTCACGGTGCGCACAGGCAGGTAGTTGAGCTCGGTCTCGTGGCAGGCACGCGGGTTGACCAGGCAACTGGTCAGCTTGCCGCCGAAAGTATGGTCCAGGCAGGCCTGGTTGCAGCCGATGCAGGTGTTGATCTCGTCGCCGCGACCGGCAGCGGCCTTGTTGACGAAGTCCGGGTCGGCCAGGAACGGGCGTGCCATCGAGACCATGTCGGCATCGCCTTCGGCCAGCACCGCCTCGGCCACCTCCGGAGTATTGATGCGGTTGGTGGTGATCAGCGGAATGTTCACCACGCCGCGCAACTTGGCGGTGACCTTGCTGAATGCCGCGCGCGGCACCTTGGTGGCAATGGTCGGTATACGCGCTTCGTGCCAGCCGATGCCGGTATTGATCAAGGTCGCGCCGGCCTTCTCGATGGCCTTGGCCAGCAGCTCGATTTCGTCCCAGGTGCTGCCGCCCTCGATGAGATCGAGCATCGACAGGCGGAAGATGATGATGAAGTTCGGCCCGACCGCGCCGCGCACCCGGCTGACGATCTCCACCGCCAGGCGCATGCGGTTTTCATAACTGCCACCCCAGCGGTCGGTGCGGTGGTTGGTGTGGGCGGCGAGGAACTGGTTGATGAAGTAGCCTTCCGAACCCATGATCTCGACGCCGTCGTAACCGGCGCGCTGGGCCAGCACCGCGCAATTGACGAAGTCGGCGATCTGCTTCTCGATACCCGCCTCGTCCAGTTCCTTGGGCTTGAACGGGTTGATTGGCGCCTGGATCGCGCTGGGCGCCACCTGGCGCGGGCTGTAGGCGTAGCGCCCGGCATGCAGGATCTGCAGGCAAATCTTGCCGCCGGCAGCGTGTACCGCCTCGGTGACGATGCGGTGCTTGTCGGCTTCTTCCTCGGTGCTGAGCTTGGCCGCCCCGGAATACACCCCACCCTCATCGTTGGGCGCGATGCCGCCGGTAACCATCAGGCCGACACCACCGCGGGCGCGCTCGGCAAAGTACGCCGCCATGCGCTCGAAGCCGCCCGGGCGCTCTTCGAGGCCGGTGTGCATCGAGCCCATCAGGGTGCGGTTGCGCAAGGTAGTGAAGCCCAGGTCCAGCGGTGCGAGCAGGTGCGGGTAGCGGTCGGCGGCCATGGAAAGGTCCCCAGGTGGCGTATTCACGGAATGCGGGTGCCTCACCGGCTGGCGGACCCCGTCGTTTGTCTGCCTGCGACATTAAACAGACGTTTGAACGGGCTCAATGATCGAAACTGACAAGTTATTGATCCTCGCGCACAGCGCGACTACCCTAGGAAACTCTTGTTTCCAAGGCGCTGTCCTGCTTCATGCGAAAACTCCTGGCAAGCGCCCTGGCGCTGGTGATGATCGCCGCCCTCTGCGGCTACGGTTTCTGGACCCAGCAGCGCCCGGAAGGCCATTACCTGTCCGACCTGCGCATCGAACTGGCGCTGAACCATGGCGTGCCGGGCGAGCACGGCAACCTGCTTGGCGTCGAACCGCTGCTGTTCCCGGGCGACTACCAGAACCTGCAGCGCCTGCACCGCAAGCTCGCGGCCTACCTGGAGCAAGCCCGCACCCAAGGGCTGGTCGGCCCGCGCACGGTGGTGGTGCTACCCGAGCACATCGGCACCTGGCTGTGGGCGCGTGGCGAAAAAAACGAGCTTTATCAAGTCACGCAAAGCCGCGAAGCTCTGCAATGGCTGGAACTGAGCAACCCGCTGCGCTATGGCCTGGCCATGCTCCGTGCCGACGGGGACGACTGGCGCGCCGACGCGCACCTGCGCATGAAAGCCGAGCAGATGGCTGCGGACTACCAGCAACTGTTCGGTGGCCTGGCCAAGGAATTCAATGTCACCCTGGTGGCCGGCTCTATCGTACTGCCCGCCCCCTACGTGAAACAGGGCGTGCTGCATGCCGGCAGCGGCCCGCTGTTCAACAGCAGCGTGGTGTTCGCCGGCGACGGCTCGCTGCTGGGCCAACCGCAACGCCAGCAGTTCCCCGACAGCGAAATGCGCCGCTATGTACATGATGGCCGCCAGCACCCGCTGCAGGTATTGCAAACCCCTGCCGGGCGCCTGGGCGTGCTGGTGGGCAGCGACAGCTGGTACCCGGAAAACCACCAACAACTGGCCCAACAGGCAGTACAACTGATCGCCAACCCGGTGTTCCTCAGCGGCAAGGGCAGCTGGCAAGCGCCCTGGCGCGGCAATCGCCATCAGGATGCCAGCGCCGGGCTGCCCTTGCGGCGCGGCGAAGTCAGCGAACAGGCTGCATGGCAGCGACTGACCCAATCGGCCGGAACCAGCGTCAGCAGCATGAGCGTGTTCATGCGTGGGCAGTTCTGGGAACAGGGCAGCGACGGCCAGGGCTTTGCCCGCCAGGCGGGTGAATTGCTGGCAGGCCCCCCCAGCCCTGGAGCCCGCCTGTTGAACCTGTGGTTGTAAGCCCATGGCCCGCCCCCGCGTGCGCCTGGGTGACCTGTCGGTTGGTTTTGTCCAGCCGCTGACCGAGGCCCTGCGTGAACTGGGCCACGACCCCGAGCCGCTGCTGCGCCGCTATGGCCTGGACGCGGCACGCCTGGGCGAAGCCGGTGCGCGCTTGTCGATCCCGCGCTACATGCACCTTGGGCACGCTGCCATCGAGCTGTGCGGCGAGGCCGCACTGGGCCTGCACATGGGGCGCCTGAGCCGCCTGGCGCATGCCGGCCTGGCCGGGGTCACCGCTGCCCAGGCACCGAACCTGGGCGAGGCGGCACGTACCCTGTTGCGCTTTGAGCCGCTGTATGCGGCCAACTACCGAGGCCACTCCAGTTTTCAGGAAGATGCCCAGGGCGCCTGGCTGCGCTTCTACTCCATCAGCCCCTACAACGCCTACAACCGTTTCGTGGTCGATTCGCTACTTGCCGGCTGGCTCGCCCAGCTTGCCGACCTGGCCGGTACGGCGGTGCAGGCCGAACATATGGACATCGAGTTCGCCGCACCCGCTTATGCCGCGCGCTACCAGCCGCTGTGCAGCACGCCCGTGCAGTTCGCGGCCGCTGGTAACCAGCTGCGCCTGAGCCGGGCCACGCTGCAGCTGGCCAACCCCAGGCATTGCCCGAGCACCTGGCAGCACCTGCTACAGCTGTGCGAGGCGGAAATGCTGCAGCGTACGCGGGTGCGCAGCCTGGGTGAGCGCATTACCCACCTGCTGGGCCCGTTGCTCAATGGTGGCCGTGAACCGGACCTGGAAGAAGTGGCGCTGCACCTGCAACTGCCGACCTGGACCTTGCGCCGCAAACTGGCCGAGGAAGGCACGCGCTTTCGCGACCTGCTCAGTGAAACACGGCGCGACCTGGCCGAGACCTATATTCGCGATACGGAGTTGGCCTTCGGCGAGATTGCCTATCTGCTGGGGTTTGCGTCGGCCGAGGCCTTCCAGCGCGCGTTCAAGCGCTGGACGGGCCTTACACCGGGAGAGTTTCGCCGCAGCCAGCGGCGGGCAGGCTAGAGCTCTGTAGCGTCGTCAGCCGGTTCCGGGGTGTCCAGTTCATAAGCCTGGAATTCGAGAAGTTCTTCTTGGTATTCGTCCATAGCCCTAAGCCCTCTTCATTCATTTTTCCTGGTAACTGTCGCCTCACCCTAGGCAGGAAGGATGAAGGAATCATGACAAGCTTATGATCCGGTGCCCAGCAATCGTTAGCCCCGTGCTACTTGATATTAGCCGTTTGTAGGTCATGCAGGCTTTAGACGGCAGGCCCAAGCCGAACTACGCGTGCGCAGTGCTGGCTGCGCTCCCCGTGCGGTGCGCGAGCATGCCGTAGCCATTTCTGTCGCAGGTGTGCCCCATGACAAGCTCAGCCTGGCACTAAGTGCTCTGGCGACTGCGCACTCAGCGCCCTTTTCAACACTTCGTAGAGTTTGCCGTCACCCGATTGAGCAACGTTGAAGCGCAGGAAATCCCCCGCCGTCATGGATTGGCTGAACGCATTACCGGGCGCCAGCACTACACCTTCATTCAGGCAGGTCCTGGCCAGCGTTGCTGCATCCTTGCCTTGAGGGAGCTGGCACCAGAGGTACATGCCTGCCTGGGGAATTATCCACGGCTTGATACCAATGGCCTGAAGCCTCGGCACCGTTCTGTCCATTGCCTCGCCTAACCGGTGGCGGACACCTTCCATGTGTTTTCGGTACCCGCTATCCGTAATCGCTTGATAGATGATGTCCGCGGCCAAGCGTCCGCCGCCGAAGGTGGTCGCGATCTTCAGGTCGACCAGGCTCTCGATCCATTCACCACGGGCGGCGATGTAGCCGCATCGGATTGAAGCAGAGATGGTCTTGGAAAAGCTGCCTATCTGAATCACACGCGAGAGGCCGTCGAAGGCAGACAGCCGTGGCGCGGGCGTATTCTCGAAATCCGCGAAGATGTCGTACTCCACGATCACCAGGCTAGAGGTGTCGGCCAGCTTCAGCAGCCTGTGCGCGGTGACCGGGGACAGGCTGGCCCCGGTTGGGTTGTGGATGCCGGAATTGGTGATGTACAACCTGGGTGCGTGCCTGAGCAGGGCTGCGCCGAACGCCTCGATGTCCGGGCCTGTCTGCGTGTAGGGTACCCCGACAATGTTCACCCTGTGGGCTTTGAGCAGTGCGTGAAAATTGAAATAGCAGGGGTCGTCGACCAGGACCGTGTCCCCCGGTTCCAGCAGAAAACGGCAAATCAGGTCGATGGCGTGGGTGCCCGATTCGGTGAGCATGATCTGTTCCAGCGGGGCTTCGATGCCGATGCCAGCCAGCCGTCGCGACAGGAACTGCCTGAGCGGCGGATGCCCGAGCGGCGACGCGTACTCGGCCAGTTTTACCGTGTCGGAACGGGCAGCGACTCGCAGCGCTTTACGCATGCCGGCTTCGTACATCCAGGAGGCAGGCAGCCACCCGCACCCTGGTTTCAGCGCATCGCTGGAGGTTTCAAGAGACTGGCGCGAGATCCACAGCGGGTCGACCTCACGATCGAGCCTGGGGCCGAGTTCGGTCAGTGCCAAGGGCGCCACGGGCCCTGCCACGTAGTAGCCAGAGCCAGGGCGGGCGCTGAGCACCCCCTCTGCCATCAACCGTTCATAGGCCTCAAGTACGGTAGAAACCGATACCTGCATGGCCTGCGCCATTGCCCGGACCGAAGGGATCCGCGTACCGGGTGTGTAGGTCCGGGAGGCTATCCTCGCCTGCACCTCACCCATGACGGTCCGAATCAGCGTTCCACTGCGTTTCATCGCACCCTCAACTGTGCTGGATTAATGTGCATAACAGTTCGGTCAAACTGTATTGGATTGTACATGGCCTTGGTGAGCGCGTCAGTGATGTACTGAACCCAGACTTATCGAGGACTGGGCGATGGAAAAATCAACAAGCGGATGGATCAACGGCTTTATAGGCGTCGCCATCTTCGCCGGCTCGCTGCCGGCCACCCGTGTGGCAGTGACGGCCTTCGAACCGACGTTCCTGACCTGTGCCAGGGCAACGATTGCCGCTCTGTTGGGGGCGCTTTTCTTGCTTGTGCTGCGCCAGCCTCGCCCTGAACGCGGTGACCTGTGGTCATTGGCGGTAACAGCGTTGGGCGTGGTAATCGGTTTCCCGCTGCTGACGGCACTGGCCCTGCAGCATGTAACCTCTGCGCATTCCATTGTCTTTGTCGGGCTGCTGCCGCTGTGTACCGCAGGGTTTGCCGTGCTGCGGGGCGGTGAGCGACCTCGGCCACTGTTCTGGTTGTTCTCGTTGACGGGTGCCGGAATCGTCGTTGGTTATGCGCTTATGAATGGTGGGGAGGCATCGGCGCTGGGCGATTTACTGATGATGGCGGCGGTCATCGTCTGTGGGTTGGGTTATGCCGAAGGGGCGCGGCTGTCGCGGACGTTGGGGGGTTGGCAGGTGATCAGTTGGGCGTTGCTGGTGGCGTTGCCGCTGATGCTACTACTGACAATCACTAATCTTCCGACACCAGATGCCTTCGCCAAAGTAAGCGCCCCTGCGTGGTTCAGCCTCGGCTACGTTTCACTGTTCAGCATGCTGATCGGTTTTGTGTTCTGGTACCGAGGGCTGGTCCAGGGTGGCATTGCAGCAGTGGGCCAGTTGCAACTCTTTCAGCCGTTCATGGGGCTTGGGCTGGCAGCGTTGCTGCTGCACGAACAGGTCAGCTGGATGATGCTTGTGGTGACGCTGGGGGCTGTCATCTGTGTTGCCGGGGCCAAGAAGTACGCCTTGTAGATGTCGATCCAGAAAAAAGCGCATTGGGAAGGCTTCGCCAAGCCGCAGCGCGCCTTGGGGACCTCCGTAAGCTGTTCGCACCGGGGCAGTTGCACAGCACAGGGCCAAGTTCATGGGCACGGAGGATTTTGCCCCATGGCGGTACTGCGCAGATGTTGAGAACTGCGTAGTACCTGTGGGAGCGGGTTTACCCCTACAGGCAAGCCATCAGAGGGCGGGGGACGCGGGCTCAGCGGCCTCGGCAGGCTGTGCTTGCTGTTGTACTTCAATAGGCGCAGCCTCAGCCGGCGGTGCCACTGGCTGCGAGCCCTGGCTGTCATCCAGCACCGGCGCTGCTACCGCCTCGCTGGCCGGGGCTACAGGGGCCGGGGCTGGCGCCGCATCAACCAAAGGCTCAGCAACCGGGGCCGGTGCCACCGGCGCTGCGGCGGCCGGCTCCGGCAGCCCCAAGGCAGCCGCTGGCGCGTCGACCTGCGGTGCGGGCTCCTCGACCTTGGCCTTGCTCTCCTGCCTAGCCTTGGGCTTTGGCAAGTAGCTCTCAACCAAGGCGAAATAGCGATCATAGAACTGCGCCGCTGTCACAGTCTCGCTGGCCACCTTGACCATCGAGTCGTCGCTGGAGCCGATCGGCATCGATACCGACCCCAGTACACCAACCCCCAGGCTGGCGGAGGTGTTGGACTTTTTCAGCGCGTAGCGGTCCTGCAAGGCGTTGGCGAACATGGTCGAACGCTGCTCGTCGCTCACATCCGGCGCACAGGTGACGTTGAAACTGATCTGCAGGTGGTTCTCGCTGTTCTGCTGGAAGCTCTTGTTGCCCACCACCTGGTTGGCGCCGCTGCTGGTGATGATGTAACCCTGGCTGAGCAAGGCGCGTCGGGCGGCCTCGCAGGAGCCGGCATCGCTCACCGGGAAGCTGCGCGAGAAGGTGCCCGAGTCATCGAAGTTCTCGTGCTCGTAGACGGCGGCTTTTTTCGAGGAACAACCGGTCACGCCCGCCAGCACCAGGGCCAGCCCGAGCGCACCAAAGACGGAAGATCTGGTCATTGCGAATTCCGGGTAAGTCAAGAAGGTGCCTATTGTGCAACACAGCAGGCAGGCACAGGAACCGCTGATCGGTGAAGAGTCTGTCAGGTTCGTGTAAATCTGGGTCAAGGGCGGCAATTGCCAGACGCAGAAACGAAAAAAGCGACCCTAAGGTCGCTTTCTCGTTGCTTCGAGACGTTCAAGGGGCCTCGAAGCGAAGATGGCGCAGCGGACGGGACTCGAACCCGCGACCCCCGGCGTGACAGGCCGGTATTCTAACCGACTGAACTACCGCTGCGTATCATTCAGGCTTGCGCCCGATTGAAACCTGGGTCTACCCTTCCGGCGTGATGGCCTCAGGACAGGCACAAAAAAAGCGATGACGTGATCGCTTCTTTTGTGTTTGCTTCAAGGTGTTCAAGGACCTTGAAACGAAGATGGCGCAGCGGACGGGACTCGAACCCGCGACCCCCGGCGTGACAGGCCGGTATTCTAACCGACTGAACTACCGCTGCGTATCGTTCAGGCTTTCGCCCGATTGAAACTGGGATCAGCCTAAGGCGTTTACCTTGTGGCTTCAGACCGGTGCCAGGCACCCATCTGATACTGAAAAATGGCGCAGCGGACGGGACTCGAACCCGCGACCCCCGGCGTGACAGGCCGGTATTCTAACCGACTGAACTACCGCTGCGCAGTGCGTTCCTCTCTGGCTATCGGTTTCTTGCGAAACCTGAAGCACCAGGAACATCTCAGGAAGTGGTGGGTGATGACGGGATCGAACCGCCGACCCTCTGCTTGTAAGGCAGATGCTCTCCCGGCTGAGCTAATCACCCTCGCGATGTTGCTTGTTGCGTTTGCTTCGCTGAGGCCGCGAAATTTACGCAGGTGGCGAAGCTAAGTCAATAGCCCCATTGAATTTTTTTCAGAAAAGCGCAAAAGCGGTGCGGTTGCCTGTGGCGGCCTCTTCGCGGGTAAACCCGCGAAGAGGCCGGTACAAGATATGCACAAGGCTCAGGTGTAGATCATCTTGCGGGTCATGCCGCCATCGACCACGAACTCCTGGCCGGTGACGAACGCCGCTTGCCGAGACAACAGCCAGGCAACCATGGCCGCCACGTCTTCCACCGTCCCTACCCTGCCCGTCGGGTGCTGGGCATGGTCCGCCTCGGTCAACGGCTCGGCACGGCGCTGCGACGGATCACGGGCATCGATCCAGCCCGGGCTCACCGCATTGACGCGAATCTCCGGGCCCAGGCTCATGGCCAAGGCATGGGTCAAGGCCACCAGCCCGCCCTTGCTCGCTGCGTAGGCCTCGGTATCGGGTTCGGATTGCCGCGCCCGGGTGGACGTGAGATTGACGATCGCCCCATTGTGCGCACGCAGGTACGGCGCACAATGCTTGGCCAGCAGCATCGGGCCGTTGAGGTTGACCGCCAGCACCCGGTTCCACTGCGCCAGGCTCAGGCTTTCCAGGGTCTGGTTGTGCGGGTTGGCGATGGCCGCATTGCACACCAGCGCGTCCAGGCGACCAAACTGCCCCAGCACCTCCGACACCCCGGCGCTGACCTGGGCCTCGTCGGCAACGTCCATGGTGATGAACCAGGCATTGTCACCCAGCGCCTTGGCCGCCTTTGCGCCGCGCTGGCGGTCAAGGTCGCTGAGCACCACCTGCCAGCCTTCGCAGATCAACCAGGCGGCAATACCCAGGCCGATGCCGCGTGCGGCACCGGTCACCAGGGCTACCCGGCCGTTATGGCCGGGCGTACCGCCGCGGATTTCAATCACAGTGCCGCCAACCCGCGCGCCAGGTCGGCCTGCAGGTCGGCCACATCTTCCAGGCCCACGGCAACCCGGATCAGGCTGTCGCGGATACCCGCGGCTTCACGCTCCTGCGGCGTCAGGCGACCGTGGGAGGTGGTGGCCGGGTGGGCGATGGTGGTCTTGCTGTCACCCAGGTTGGTGGTGATGGAAATCACCCGGGTAGCGTCGATGAAGCGCCAGGCGCCTTCTTTGCCACCCTTCACCTCGAAGCTGACCACCGCACCGAAGCCACTCATCTGGCGCTTGGCCAGTTCGTGCTGCGGGTGGCTCGGCAGGCCGGCGTAATGCACCTTCTCCACGCCCTCCTGCTGCTCCAGCCATTCGGCCAGCAGTTGGGCGCTTTCGCAGTGCGCACGCATGCGCAGGCGCAGGGTTTCCAGGCCCTTGGTGAAGATCCAGGCGTTGAACGGGCTGAGGGTGGGGCCTGCGGTACGCAGGAAGCCCACCACTTCTTTCATCTGCTCGGCACGGCCGGCAACCACGCCACCCATGCAGCGGCCCTGGCCGTCGATGAACTTGGTGGCCGAGTGGAACACGATGTCGGCACCCAGCTTCAGCGGCTGCTGCAGCGCCGGGGTGCTGAAGCAGTTGTCCACCACCAGCATGGCGCCGTGGGCATGGGCGATTTCGCTGAGCGCGGTGATATCGACCAGCTCTGCCAGCGGGTTGGACGGCGATTCGACGATCAGCAGCTTGGTATTGGCCTTGATGGCCTTTTCCCAGCCGGCGAGGTCGACCAGCGGCACGTAGTCCACCTGCACGCCAAAGCGCTTGAAGTACTTCTCGAACAGGCTGATGGTCGAGCCGAACACACTCTGCGACACCAGCACATGGTCACCGGCACTGCACAGCGACATCACCACGGCGAGGATCGCCGCCATGCCGGTGGAGGTGCCCACAGCCTGCTCCGCGCCTTCCATGGCCGCCAGGCGCTCCTCGAAGGCACGCACCGACGGATTGGTGTAGCGCGAATAGACGTTCCCCGGCGTTTCGCCGGCAAAGCGTGCGGCCGCATCGGCAGCCGTGCGGAACACATAGCTGGAGGTCAGGAACAGCGCTTCGCTGTGCTCGGCCTCCGGTGTACGGTTTTGACCAGCGCGCACCGCCAGGGTGTCGAAACCGACACCCTCGAGGTCACTGTCCAGTCGTCCGGCATCCCATTGATCCGTCATGCCGTCGCTCCCGAAATCAGTTGTTGTAGAGGTCGATGATCGCACTGACCGCCTGGTTCTTGGCCTTGGCCAGGTCGTTACGAGCCTGCTCGATGCGGTCGAGGTAGGCTTCGTCGATATCGCCAGTGACATACTCACCGTTGAACACGGCACAATCGAACTGATCGATCTTGATCTTGCCGCCACCGACCGAGTCGATCAGGTCCGGCAGGTCCTGGTAGACCAGCCAGTCGGCGCCAATCAACTCGGCCACCTGTTCGGTGGTACGGTTGTGGGCGATCAGTTCGTGAACACTCGGCATGTCGATGCCGTAGACGTTGGGGTAGCGCACGGCAGGAGCTGCGGAGCAGAAGTAGACGTTCTTGGCACCGGCTTCACGGGCCATCTGGATGATCTGCTTGCAGGTGGTGCCGCGCACGATCGAGTCGTCCACCAGCATCACGTTCTTGCCGCGGAACTCCAGTTCGATGGCATTGAGCTTCTGGCGTACCGATTTCTTGCGCGCGGCCTGGCCTGGCATGATGAAGGTACGGCCGATGTAGCGGTTCTTGACGAAACCTTCGCGGAACTTCACGCCCAGACGGTTGGCCAGCTCCAGGGCCGCGGTGCGGCTGGTGTCCGGGATCGGGATGACCACGTCGATGTCATGCTCGGGACGTTCGCGCATGATCTTGTCGGCCAGTTTTTCACCCATGCGCAGACGGGCCTTGTACACCGACACACCATCCATGATCGAGTCCGGACGGGCCAGGTAGACATGCTCGAAGATGCACGGCTGCAGCTTTGGTGCTTCGGCGCACTGCTTGGTGTACAACTGGCCTTCTTCGGTGATGTACACCGCTTCGCCCGGCGCCAGGTCGCGGATCAGGGTGAAGCCGAGGACGTCCAGGGCCACGCTTTCCGAAGCAATCATGTATTCCACGCCTTCGTCGGTGTGACGCTGGCCGAACACCACCGGGCGGATGCCGTTGGGGTCGCGGAAGCCGACGATGCCGTAGCCGGTGATCATCGCCACCACGGCGTAACCGCCAACGCAGCGGCTGTGCACGTGGGAAACCGCGGCGAACACGTCTTCTTCGGTCGGCTGCAGCTTGCCACGCACCGCCAGCTCATGGGCGAACACGTTCAGAAGTACTTCCGAGTCGGAGTTGGTGTTGACGTGGCGCAGGTCGGACTCGTAGATCTCCTTGGCCAGCTGCTCGACGTTGGTCAGGTTGCCGTTGTGTGCCAGGGTGATGCCATACGGCGAGTTGACGTAGAACGGCTGCGCCTCGGCAGAGGTCGAGCTGCCCGCCGTCGGGTAGCGCACGTGGCCGATACCGATGCTGCCGACCAGGCGCTGCATGTGGCGCTGCTGGAACACGTCGCGCACCAGGCCATTATCCTTGCGCAGGAACAACCGGCCGTCATGGCTGGTCACGATACCGGCAGCGTCCTGGCCGCGGTGCTGGAGGACCGTAAGCGCGTCATACAGCGCCTGATTGACGTTCGACTTACCGACGATACCGACGATGCCACACATGCGACGCAACCCCTACTTTGACGAAACTTGAGTGAATAGTGCTCAGGGCTTTGCCGGCCCGAGCAACTGTTCCTTGAACGGAAGATCAGCTGGAGTGCCGATCAGCCCACTGGGTGTCCACTGGCCGGTAAAACCCAGGATCAGGTTTTTCGACCAGTCGGCAACCAAGAGAAATTGTGGTATCAGGCGTGATTCCTGCCACCAGGTGTCTTGTTGAACCGGCCCCAGGCTGATCAGCCCGATGGCCACCACCACCAGCAAGGCCCCGCGCGCGGCGCCGAAGGCCATGCCCAGGAAACGATCGGTGCCGGACAGCCCGGTCACGCGAATCAGCTCGCCGATGAGGAAGTTGATCATGGCCCCCACCAGCAAGGTGGCGACGAAAAGAATGGCGCAGCCGGCGATGACGCGCATCGACGGCGTCTGGATGTAGCTTTCAAGATACACCGAGAGCGAACCGCCGAACATCCAGGCAACCGCGCCGGCAATGATCCAGATGAGCAAGGACAAGGCTTCCTTGACGAAGCCGCGCTTGAGACTGATCAGTGTGGAGACGGCGATGATCGCGATGATCGCCCAATCAACCAAGGTAAATGCCACGGTGCTGCCTGCAGACGTTTGAGGCGGCGCATTTTAACAGAGCGGCGGGCTGGGAGTAAGCAGAATGTCGGGTGGATTAGCATGCGCACTTCTGTAGGAGCGGCCTTGTGTCGCGATCGGGCCGCACAGCGGCCCCAAGGGTCTCGGACACAGCCAAAATCGCCGGGGCCGCCATGCGGCCCGATCGCGACACAAGGCCGCTCCTACAAGGGTCCGAGTCAGCCAGACTCAGCTGCGCTCAGGCTGGAAGCGCACCACGAAGCCCTTGAGGCTGTTCTGGCGGTTGATGGCGTCGCGCACGCGCTCGGCCTCGGCCCGCTCGATCAGCGGCCCCACGTACACGCGGTTCATGCCACCCGCCGAGCGGATATAGGCGTTGTAACCCTGGCTACGCAAGGTTTGCTGCAGCTTTTCGGCCCCGGCACGGTTGGACAGGCTGGCCAACTGGATCGACCAGCTGACCGGCAGGCCATTGACGTCGATCTTCGATGGCGCCGTCGGCGCGGCCGGCTTGGCTGCCGGCTGAGGCTCGACCTTGGCCACAGGCGCCTGCGGCTTGGCAGGCTGAGGCTGGGGCTGCACCTGCACTTGAGGCTGGGTCTGCGGTGACGGTGCAATCGGCTGGCTGGGCGTGCTCGCCGGCGCGGTGGACTCGTCCACCACCACCGGTGGCTGTTGCGGCTCTTGCGCAATGGCCTGCGGCTCCGGCACGGCGACCGGCTCCACCTTCACTTCCGGCAGGCTTGGCATGGCCGGCGCCTGCGGGGCATCGACGCGCACCTGACGCATCTCGTCCTCGCGGGTGAACAGCATCGGCAGGAAAATCACCGCCAGCGCCACCAGCACCAACGCACCCACCATGCGCTGTTTCATCCCTTTATCCAGCACTGCCATCTACTCCACCCTCCTGGGCGTGCCGCTCCAGCCATTCCAGTGCCTGGGCAACACAGAAAAACGAACCGAACAGCAAGATCTGGTCATCCGCCGTTGCCTGCGCGCATTGCCCTTCAAGGGCAGCATCGACGCTGGCATAAGACTTCACCGCGGCGCCGACGTTCGTCAAGGCCGTGGCCAGCTCCGCAGCCGGGCGGCTGCGCGGGGTATCCAGTGGCGCCACTGCCCAGTCGTCGACCAGCCCCTGCAGCGGCGCGACAACACCGTCCAGGTCCTTGTCGGCGAGCAGGCCGAACACCGCCAGGCGGCGCCCCTTCAGCGGCCGGGCCGCCAGGCGCCGGGCCAGGTACTCCGCGGCGTGCGGGTTGTGCCCGACATCCAGCAACAGTTCCACCGGCTTGCCCTGCCAGCTCAGCTGGCGACGGTCGAGGCGACCCGTGATTCGGGTATCCAGCAGCGCCTGGCGAATCTGGCCGGCGTCCCAGGGCAGCCCCATCAGCAGGTAGGCCTGCAGGGCCAGCGTGGCGTTTTCCATGGGCAGGTCGAGCAAAGGCAGGCCAAGCAGCTCTACCGGCGCTCCATCAGCCGCAGTACCCCGCCAGTTCCAGCTGCCATCGGCAATGGCCAGGTCGAAGTCACGACCACGCAGGAACATCGGCGCAGCCAGTTCGGCGGCCTTGTCCAGCAGCGGCTGAGGCGGATCCAGGTCACCGCACAGTGCCGGCTTGCCCTGACGGAAGATGCCTGCCTTCTCGAAGGCCACCAGCTCGCGGGTATCACCCAGGTAATCGACATGATCGACGCCGATGCTGGTCACCAGGGCCAGGTCGGCATCCACCACGTTCACGGTGTCCAGGCGGCCACCAAGCCCCACCTCCAGTACCACGGCATCCAGCTGCGACTGGAAGAACAACCAGAACGCGGCCAGAGTGCCCATCTCGAAGTAGGTCAGGGAAATTTCGCCCCGCGCCGCCTCGACGGCGGCGAAGGCTTCGCACAGGCGCCCATCGCTGGCCTCTTGGCCATCGATCAGCACCCGCTCGTTGTAACGCAACAGGTGCGGCGAGCTGTACACGCCAACCTTCAACCCCTGGGCACGCAGCAGCGAGGCCACGAAGGCACAGGTCGAGCCCTTGCCGTTGGTGCCGGTCACCGTCACCACACGTGGCGCCAGCTTGCCTAGCGCCAGCCGGGCAAGCACCTTCTGCGACCGCTCCAGGCCCATGTCGATGGCCGAGGGGTGCAACTGCTCGAGGTAGGCGAGCCATTCGCCCAGGGATCGTTGTTTCATCACGCGACGGCAGCCGCCTCACGCGCTTGCTCCGGGGTTTCCTGGCCAGTCATCTGCGCCAGCAGGCGGGCCAGACGCGGGCGCAGCTCGCCACGAGAGATGATCAGGTCGATGGCGCCGTGCTCCAGCAGGAACTCACTGCGCTGGAAGCCTTCCGGCAGCTTCTCGCGCACGGTCTGCTCGATCACGCGCGGGCCGGCGAAGCCGATCAGTGCCTTCGGCTCGCCGACGATCACGTCACCGAGCATGGCCAAGCTGGCGGAGACACCACCGTACACAGGGTCGGTCAGTACCGAGATGAACGGGATGCCTTCTTCGCGCAGGCGCGCCAGCACGGCCGAGGTCTTGGCCATCTGCATCAGCGAGATCAGCGCTTCCTGCATGCGTGCACCGCCCGAGGCGGAGAAGCAGACCATCGGGCAGCGGTGCTCCAGGGCATAGTTGGCCGCGCGCACGAAGCGCTCGCCGACGATGGCACCCATGGAGCCGCCCATGAACGAGAACTCGAAGGCGCTGACCACGATCGGCATGCCCATCAGGGTGCCGCTCATGGAGATCAGGGCGTCCTTCTCGCCGGTTTGCTTCTGCGCGCCAGCCAGGCGGTCCTTGTACTTCTTGCCATCACGGAACTTCAGGCGATCGACCGGCTCCAGGTCGGCGCCCAGTTCGGCACGGCCATCGGCGTCGAGGAAGATGTCGATGCGCGCACGTGCGCCGATGCGCATGTGGTGGTTGCACTTGGGGCAGACATCCAGGGTCTTTTCCAGCTCCGGACGATACAGCACGGCCTCGCAGGCCGGGCATTTGTGCCACAGGCCTTCAGGCACCGAGCTCTTCTTCACCTCGGAACGCATGATCGAAGGGATCAGTTTGTCGACTAACCAGTTGCTCATGCTTTCTTTCTCCAGTATTGGCAGGCGTGGTCCGGTGTCGCCGGCCCTACCCTGCCCTTGAGCTCAAAATCTTTATGAAACGATGATGGACCGGCCGCCGGGACTACCAGCGCGCCACCCCACCGCTAATGTGTTGTGTTGCCGCCACAGGCGCAGGCGGCTGCCCCACAGGGCTGCGAAAGCTATGGACGATGGCGCGCAGCCAGCCGTCACATCTGCCATCACGCCTGTTTCACCGCACGCATGAAGGCCTCGATCTTCGCCGCATCCTTGATGCCCTTGGCTTGCTCCACGCCGCCACTGACATCCACCGCGTACGGCCGCACCTGGGCGATGGCCTGGCCGACGTTGTCGGCAGACAGCCCGCCCGCCAGAATGATCGGCTTGCTCAGGCGCGCAGGTACCAGCGACCAGTCGAATGCTTCACCGGTGCCTCCGGGTACGCCCGGCACGTAGGTGTCCAGCAGAATGCCGCGGGCACCAGCGTAAAGCCGGCAGGCCGCCTCCAGATCGTCGCCCGGGCGTACGCGCAGGGCCTTGATCCAGGGGCGGTGGTAGCCTTCGCAGTCCTGTGGGGTTTCGTCGCCGTGGAACTGTAGCAGGTCCAGCGGAACCACTTCGAGGATCTCGTTCAGCTCGCAGCGCGAAGCATTGACGAACAAACCGACCGTGGTCACGAACGGCGGCAGCTCGGCAATGATCGCCCGCGCCTGGCGCACGTCCACGGCGCGCGGGCTCTTGGCATAGAAGACGAAGCCGATGGCATCGGCCCCCGCTTCGGCAGCGGCCAGTGCGTCTTCGATGCGGGTAATCCCGCAGATCTTGCTGCGAACATTGCTCATGGACAGCGAACCCTGCTTGTTACGGTGAAAGGCCGGATGTTAGCAAATGACTTTTCGCCCGTCAGTCTGCCAATGCTTCGTAACCGGTCAAAAAGTGTGGACCGATGTAACGCTTGGGCAGCGCGTACTCCTCGGGGTACTCCACCTGCACCAGGTAGAGGCCGTATGGGTGCGCCGTGACCCCACCTTCGCGGCGGTTGCGCCCTTCCAGCACCTCACGCGCCCAGGTGACCGGGCGCTCTCCGGCACCGATGGTCATCAGTACACCGGCAATGTTACGCACCATGTGGTGCAGGAAAGCCGTGGCGCGCACGTCCAGCACGATCATCTGGCCATGGCGGGTGACGCGCAGATGGTAGATGTGCTTGATCGGCGACTTGGCCTGGCACTGGCTGGCGCGGAAGGCACTGAAGTCATGGGTACCAAGCAGGTACTGCGCGGCTTCGGCCATGCGTTCGACATCCAGCGGGCGGTGGTTCCAGGTGACTTCCTCGGCCAGATGGGCCGGGCGGATCGGGTCGTTGTAGATGACGTAGCGGTAACGCCGGGCGCAGGCCTTGAAGCGGGCATGGAAGTCGGCCGGCATCGGCCGCGACCAGACCACGCTGATGTCATGGGGCAGGTTGAAGTTGGTGCCCATGGTCCAGGCGCGCTCATCGCGCACGGCGCGGGTGTCGAAGTGCACGATCTGCCCGCAGCCATGCACACCGGCGTCGGTGCGCCCGGCGCAGATTACCGAGATGGGCTCGTTGGCCACCTTGGACAGCGCCTGCTCCAGGGCCTGCTGGACACTGGGCACGCCACTGGCCTGGCGCTGCCAGCCACGGTAGCGCGCGCCTTTGTATTCCACGCCCAGGGCGATGCGGGAGTAGCCTTCGGCCGCGGACTCGGCGGCGGCGGTGTCGATGATGTCCAAGAGCATGAAACCTGTGGGGGTGTACGGAATGGCGGGGATTATAACGACAACGGCAGCCGTGTAGGGCTGCCGTTGAATATGCACTGCCTTTCAGGGCCTCTTCGCGGGTAAACCCGCTCCCACAGGGCCCGCACAGAATTCGGACCTGTGATGAACCTGTGGGAGCGGGTTTACCCGCGAAGAGGCCGGAGCAGGCAACCTCAGACCAGCCGGGAGAGCATGTCCTCGGCCTCCTGACGCTGGCTGTCGTCGCCATCCTTGACCACTTCATCGAGAATGTCGCGTGCGCCCTGGTTGTCGCCCATGTCGATATAGGCGCGGGCCAGGTCAAGCTTTGTGGCCACTTCGTCGCTTCCGGAGAAGAAGTCGAAGTCCAGGTCGTCCAGTGGCTCGGGCTCGGGCTGGGCAGCCGCATCCTCGCTGGTGAAATGCGGCTCCAGCGACGGCGACTCGAGGCTCTGCGACAGCTTGTCCAGCTCAGCGTTGACGTCGTCCAGCTCCGAGGTAAAGCTCTTGGCTGCCGGCGAATCGTCTTCCAGCGACAGCGAAAGATCGAAGTCGGATGGCAGATCGAACTCGGAAAGCGGGTCGAACGCTGGCTCGCTGTCGAAGGCAGCCAACTCGGCGGCGACATCCACCGGGGTTTCGTCGACCGCAGCCGGGGCTGCCGGGGCAACCGGCTCGCTGATGTCGAGGTCGAAGTCGGACAGGTCCACAGCGGGCTGTGGCTCGGCCTGCGCCAGCATGGCCTCGAATTCGGCGTCAGCGTCGGCCTGTAGCTCGGCGTCCACCGCAAACGGCTCGTCTTCGGGCTGAGCCGATTCCAGCACGGGTTCATCCAGTACCGGCTCTTCGACTACAGGTTGCTGGGCCACAGATTCGTCCAGCAGCGGCGCTGCCAGCGGGTCTTGCTCGGGCAGGTCGTCACCCAGGCTCAGGTCGAAGGCACTGTCCAGGTCCTGCTCGTCCAGGCCCGGCGCATCGAGGGTCGGCACTTCATCGAAGGCATCCAGCTCAGCATCCAGGTCAACTTCGGGTTCGAGCGCTGCTTCAGGTTCCGCCAGAGCAACGGCCTCTGGTTCAATCGCCACCTCTGGCTCGACCGCCGGCACTTCCTCCGGCGCTACATCGGCAACCACTGGCGTATCAGGCTGATCCTGCAACAGCTCCTGCACGTACTGCTCATCCATCTCGGCAGCCAGGGCCGCCGCGCCCAGGCCGGCAGCAGCCAGGCCGAGCATGGCCGGGTAGCGCTCTTTCAACCCGGCAACCGCTGCACTGTTCTGCTCACTGGCCGGCAACTTGCGCTCCTGCTCGACGAACGCGCTCTGGTCACCCTGGCGGGCGTACACATCCATCAGTTTCAGGCGCAGGTCGTCACGCTGCGGCGCGGCGGCCACGGCAGGTTCCAACAGGTCGGTAGCGCGGTTCAGGCGGCCTTCGGCCACGCACTGCTCGACTTCCGCCAGCAAAGCGGCGTGGGGGTCGGCTTGCGGTTCAGGTTGCGCTTCGACAGCGGGTGCCGCCGTTTTTTCCGCGGCGGTGGCGGCGGCAGCCGAAGCGGCGACCACGGCCGGCGACAGGGTTACGCTCGGCGCCGAGACTTCTACGCCATCGAAGCTTGCGCTATCGCTGTCAAAGCCTGCGCCCTGCTCTTCTTCCAGCGCCCGCGCCATGCGCAGGTGCTTTTCAGCCTCCTGCTGGGCCTTGCGCTTGCGCGCCAGCAACAGCAGCAGAAGCAGCAGTACGAGGAAGGCGCTACCGGAAATCAGCCCGAGCAGCAGCGGGTTGCCCATGATTTCGTCGATCACGCTGTCAGGCTGACCGGCAGGTGCGGCCTCGGCGGCGGGCACCGGCTTGGGTGCGGTATCGACGGCGGCAGGCGCAGGCTTGGCGACCGGTTCGGCCGGTGCAGCCGCCCCCTGGGCTTCAAGGCGGGCCAGCTGGTTGTTCTTCAACTCGATCAGACGCTGCAGCTTGTCCAGCTGGCTCTGCAGGTCGGCCATGCGGCTCTTGAGCTCTTCGTTGTCGCGACGACTGGTGTCCAGGCTTTCCTGGGCCACCGCCAGCTTGTCATTGAGGGCCTTGGCCTGGTCGGCACCGGCCTGGTTGCCCGGGCTGACCAGGCGCAGGTTGTCGCCCTGGGCGATACGCGCCGGAGCTGCCTCGGCGGTACCGCGGCGAGTGGCGTCCAGCTGGCGGGCACGCGGGCCCAGGCGACGACCTTCACGCCAGGCAGCATACTGCTCGGCCACCTCGGCGGTCGCCTCGCTCTGCGGGATGTTCTGGATCTGCTGCTGGTCGGGCAGGCGCAACACCTGGCCAACCTTCAGCTGGTTGATGTTGTTGCCGATGAAAGCGTCCGGGTTCAGGGCCTGGATCGCGATCATGGTCTGCTGGATCGAGCCGCCCTGGGTATTGCGCGCGGCAATCTGCCACAGGGTGTCCCGGCGCTGGGTGGTATAGCTGCCGGCAGCGGTCACCGCTGGCGCGACATTGCCTGCCGCAGGCTTGTCGCCCTGGGCCTTGGCCTGGTCGAGCAGCACGCTGTAGTCACGCAGCAGGCGGCCCTGCGGCCACATCACCTGGACCAGGAACTTTACCACCGGTTCCGGCAGCGGCTGGCTGGAGGTAACACGCAGCACGCTCTTGCCGTTGGGGTTGATCACCGGCGTGAAGGTTAGGTCTTCGAGGTAGGTTGGGAATGCCACCCCGGCCTTGCTGAAATCTTCCGGCGGCGCCAGGCTCGGTGCCACTTCGGCAGCGGTGAGGTCGCGCACGTCGAGCAGTTCGATCTCGGCGTCCAGGGGCTGGTTCTGTGCCGATTTGAGGGTCAGTTCCCCCAGGCCCAGGGCATTCGCCATGCCCGACGACAGCGCCGATGCTGCAGCCATGGCCAGAACCAGTTTGCGAATTCGAAGCATGACCTCTTCCCTTGTATGAAGCGTCCTGAAACCTGCATGCAGAGCAGGACAATAGTGCTCGCCAGTATCTTTTACAGCATGTGTTTAATCAACAATTGCGCCACTTGCACAGCATTGAGCGCGGCGCCTTTGCGCACGTTGTCGGTGGTCAGCCAGAGGTTGAGCTGCTGGTCTTCATCAACACCATGCCTTACACGACCAACATAGACCACGTCCTGGCCTACTGCGTCGCCTACCGGAGTCGGATAATCGTCGCGCTCCACCAGTTCGACGCTGTCAGCCGCCTCGAGGGCCTGGTTGACCGCCTCCAGGTCGACCGGGCGACGGCTCTGTACCGCCACACTGAAGCTATCGCCGAAAAATACCGGGACTTGAACGCAGCTCACGGAAATCTTCAGTTCAGGCAGGCCCAGCAGCACACGCAGCTCACCGACCAGGCGGCGCTCCAGGGCGGTGTGGCCTTGCTCATCGGCGGCACCGACCTGGGCCAACACGTTGAACGCCACCTGGCGATCGAAGAAGCGCGGCTCCAGGGGCCGGGCATTGAGCAGCTCGGCAGTTTGCCGGGCGAGTTCGTTGACAGCTTCCCGACCTTGTGCGGACACCGCCAGCGCGGCCATCACCTGCACCCGCTCGATATCCAGCAGGCGCTTGAGCGGTGCCAGAGCAACGGCCAGGGCAACCGCGGCCGAGCACGGGCTGACGATGCGCGCGGGCAATGCCAGGTCAATCAGGCGTTCGGCGTTGGCTTCGGGCACCAGAGCCAGGGCGTCGTCCAGACCAGCGGACAGGTCGATGACCGTGCAGCCTGCCTGCAGCGCCTTGCTGGCAAAGCTTCGGCTGACTGCGGCGCCTGCGGCGAAAAAGGCCAGCTTGACCTGGGCAAAGTCGAAGCTGTCCACCTCACGTACCTTCAGCTTCTTGCCGGCGAACATCACGCTACTGCCCGCCGATTCCATGCTGGCTAGCAGGTGCAGGGTGGCGACCGGGAAATCCAGCTCTTCGAGGATCTGCACCAGGGCTTCACCGACGCTGCCGGTGGCGCCGACGACGGCGATGTCCAAAGGGTGTGTCATGGAAGGGATCCTTTTGCTGAAAACGGCGGGGGGCGGCACTTTACTCGGATTGTAGAGTTTTGTCTGTGCTGGCCCAAACCTAGAGCTGCGCTGCTCTTGATCTTGATCTTGATCTTGATCTTCGCGACTTCAGGAGGCCGAGCAGAGGTCTTGCGGAGGGAGGTGACGGGCATGGATGCCCGTCAAGCGCTGAGGCCCCATGGATGGGGCCTGCAGCGCGTGCTCCCGGGAGCAAGACCGGCGCGAGGGAACCCCGTAGCGTAGCGGAGGGGCCGGATGATGGGAGCGCAGCGTTTTTTGGTTACTTTTTGTCGCGTTTGACAAAAAGTGACTCGCCGTAAGGGCGAAAAGGTGAATCAGCGTCGCCATCGCAAACGGACTGTTCGCCATATCAAAACCGTCGCTTAAGCTTTTTGGCTTTTTGGCTTTTTGGCTTTTGGATGTGGGCATTCGCATCGAGTAGACATTCATTCGCGATGGTGGCGCCAAGTCACCTTTCCGCCCTTACGGCGGGTCCCTTTTTGTCGTGGCAAAAAGTAACCAAAAACCGTCGGCTCCCATCATCCGGCCCCTGCGCTACGCTCCGGGGTCCCCTCGCTACGGGCTTGCTCCCGGGAGGACGCGCTGCAGGCCCCATCCATGGGGCCTCAGCGCTTGACGGGCATCCATGCCCGTCACCTCCCTCCGCAATCCCTTCGCTCGGCCTCCTGAAGTCGCAATCGGCGGCGCCTGAACTATCGCGCGCCTAGAAGCAAAAGCAAAAGCGAAAGCGAAAGCAGAGAAGAGCCGGGCCGGCCGGGATGGATCGGAAATAAAAAAACCCGCGCTGTCGCCAGCGCGGGTTTTCGGTCAGGCCGGAGCGATCAACGCTCCAGCAGAATCCGCAGCATGCGGCGCAGCGGCTCGGCCGCGCCCCACAGCAGCTGGTCACCTACGGTGAACGCGCCCAGGTACTGGGACCCCATGTTCAGCTTGCGCAGGCGGCCAACCGGGATGTTCAGGGTGCCGGTAACCTTGGTCGGGCTCAGCTCCTGCATGCTGATTTCACGCTGGTTAGGTACCAGCTTCACCCAAGGGTTGTGCTGGCTGATCATGCCTTCGATGTCGGCCAGCGGCACGTCCTTGTTCAGCTTGATGGTCAGCGCCTGGCTGTGGCAACGCATGGCGCCGATGCGCACGCAGATGCCGTCGACCGGGATCGGGCTCTTGAAGCGGCCGAGGATCTTGTTGGTCTCGGCCTGGGCCTTCCACTCTTCACGGCTCTGACCGTTCGGCAGTTCCTTGTCGATCCACGGGATCAGGCTGCCAGCCAGTGGCACGCCGAAGTTCTCGGTCGGGAACGCTTCGCTGCGCATGGTCTCGGCAACCTTGCGGTCGATGTCGAGGATGGCGCTGGCCGGGTTGGCCAGGTCATCGGCGACGGCAGCATGGGTAGCACCCATCTGCTTGATCAGCTCGCGCATGTTCTGCGCACCGGCACCCGAGGCCGCCTGGTAGGTCATGGCGCTCATCCACTCGACCAGGCCGGCTTCGAACAGGCCACCCAGGCCCATCAGCATCAGGCTGACGGTGCAATTGCCGCCGATGTAGTTCTTGGTACCCGCGTCCAGCTGCTGGTCGATGACCTTGCGGTTGACCGGGTCGAGGATGATCACCGCGTCATCCTGCATGCGCAGGGACGAGGCGGCGTCGATCCAGTAACCCTGCCAGCCGGCTTCACGCAGCTTGGGGAAGACCTCGTTGGTGTAGTCGCCGCCCTGGCAGGTCAGGATAACGTCGAGGGTCTTGAGTTCTTCGATCGAATAAGCATCCTTGAGCGGTGCTGTATCCTTGCCCACGTTCGGGCCTTGGCCGCCAACATTGGAGGTGGTGAAGAACACCGGCTCGATGAGGTCGAAATCCTGCTCCTCCAGCATCCGCTGCATGAGCACGGAACCGACCATACCGCGCCAACCGATCAGACCTACACGTTTCATCGCAACTACACCTTTGCTAAAAGTGGGCCGCCACCGGGAATTTTGGGTGGCGGGCCAGAGAGATTACAGATTCCGCAGCGCTGCGACTACTGCGTCGCCCATTTCCTGCGTACCAACTTTGCGGCAGCCTTCCGAGAAGATGTCGCCGGTGCGCAGGCCCTGGTCCAGGACCAGGCTCACGGCCTTCTCGATCGCCTCGGCGGCAGCCGACTGATTGAAGCTGTAACGCAGCATCATCGACACCGACAGGATGGTCGCCAGCGGGTTGGCGATGCCAAGGCCTGCGATGTCCGGCGCCGAGCCGTGGCACGGCTCGTACATGCCCTTGTTGTCGGCATCCAGCGACGCCGAAGGCAGCATGCCGATGGAGCCGGTCAGCATGGAAGCTTCATCCGACAGAATGTCACCGAACATGTTGTCGGTCACCATCACATCGAACTGCTTGGGCGCACGCACCAGCTGCATGGCGGCGTTGTCGACGTACATGTGGCTCAGTTCAACATCCGGATAGTCCTTGGCCACGTCCTCGACCACTTCACGCCACAGCTGGCTGGAAGCCAGGACGTTGGCCTTGTCTACCGAGCACAGCTTCTTGCCGCGCACGCGGGCCATGTCGAAGCCGACACGGGCAATGCGGCGCACTTCGCTTTCGCTGTACGGCAGCGTGTCGTAGGCCTGGCGCTCGCCGCCTTCCAGCTCGCGCTGGCCACGCGGGGCACCGAAGTAGATACCGCCGGTCAGCTCACGGACGATGAGGATGTCCAGGCCGGAAACGATCTCTGGCTTGAGCGACGAGGCATCGGCCAGTTGCGGGTAGAGGATGGCCGGGCGCAGGTTGGCGAACAGGCCCAGTTGCGAACGGATTTTCAGCAGACCGCGCTCGGGACGGATGTCCCGTTCGATCTTGTCCCACTTCGGCCCGCCCACGGCGCCCAACAGCACGGCATCGGCCTTGCGCGCACGTTCCAGGGTCTCGTCGGCCAGCGGCACACCGTGCTTGTCGATGGCGGCGCCACCGATCACGTCGTGCTCCAGGTTGAAACCGAGCTGGAACTTGTCGTTGGCCAGCTCCAGCACCTTGACCGCCTCGGCCATGATTTCCGGGCCGATACCGTCACCTGGGAGAATCAGAATCTGCTTGCTCATGCTTTCCTCTATCCATTCACGCGGCGCGGCCAAGCGGGCCCCACCGAAAAGTTCTTAACGCTCGGCCCACAACACCAGCACATCGGTGCTGAACGAACCATCGGCCTCGATCTGGTAATACTGCCGTACTTCTTCGCCCATGGCTTGCTGCAATTGGCGAATTGCCACGCGCATTGGCTCGGGGGTGCGCATGCGCTCGACCCAGCTGGAAAACTCCAGGCGCAGCGGCTGGCGGGTGTGGCTGCGTACATGCAGGCCAGCCTCGCTGACCTGGCGTTGCCATTCGGCAGCGGAATAATCGCGCACGTGGCTGGTGTCGCGCAGTACTTCGACCGTTTGCAGGTAGGTGTCGAGCAGCGGGCTGCCCGGCGACATGACGTCGATGAACGCCGCCACGCCACCCGGCTTGAGCACTCGGCGCACTTCGCGCAGGGCCAGACCCAGGTCGCTCCAGTGGTGGGCCGAGTAGCGGCTGAAGACGAAGTCAAACGAGGCGTCGGCGAACGGCAGGCGTTCGGCGGCACCGCGTTCGGTGGTGATATTGGCCAGGCCGCGCTCGGCGGCGGCACTGGCGACCACGTCGAGCATGGCTTGCGAGAGGTCGTAGGCGACCACTTCGGCAACCAGAGGGGCGACGTGGAAACTGACATGACCGGCACCGCAGCCAAGGTCGAGCACGCGGGCATGGCCCCGCCCTGCCAGCGCGTCTTGCAGCAGGCCGAATTCACTGCCTTGGGCGTGCACGGCGCTGCTGAGGTAGGCGCTGGCCTGTTCGCCGAACTGGCGTTGGACCACATCGGTGTGCTGGGTGCTGGTCATGTCTCGATCCTTTTGGTTTTGGGTTGTCTCTACTGGCCCTATCGCCGGCAAGCCAGCTCCCACAGAGAACCCACAGTCTTCAGACCTGTGGAGTTCCTGTGGGAGCTGGCTTGCCGGCGATGAGGCCAGCAAACCCAACTACATCATTCAGGCATCACGGAACAGCCAAGGCTGCCCGGCGCGGTGCTTGCCTTCGAAGGCCTTGATCGCATCGCTGTCCTGCAGGGTCAGGCCGATGTCGTCGAGGCCGTTGAGCAGGCAGTGCTTGCGAAACGCATCGATCTCGAAGTGCAGCACCTTGCCATCCGGACGGGTCACCGCCTGCGCCTGCAGGTCGATGGTCAGCTGATAGCCCGGGATGGCTTCGACCTGCTTGAACAGCTCGTCGACTTCCTCGTCGCTGAGGATGATCGGCAGCAAGCCGTTCTTGAAGCTGTTGTTGAAGAAGATGTCGGCAAAGCTCGGCGCGATCACGCTGCGGAAGCCGTACTCGTCCAGCGCCCATGGGGCGTGCTCACGGCTGGAGCCGCAACCGAAGTTCTCCCGCGCCAGCAACACGCTGGCACCCTGGTAGCGTTCGTGGTTGAGCACGAACTCCTTGTTCAGCGGGCGCTTGCTGTTGTCCTGGTAAGGCTGGCCCACGTCCAGGTAACGCCACTCGTCGAACAGGTTGGGGCCGAAGCCGGTGCGCTTGATCGACTTCAAAAACTGCTTGGGGATGATCTGGTCGGTGTCGACGTTGGCACGGTCCAACGGCGCGACGAGGCCAGTGTGCTGGGTAAAGGCTTTCATGCTGCGCTCCCTTGGATCAACTCGCGGACATCGATGAAGTGGCCGGTCACCGCGGCGGCGGCGGCCATGGCCGGGCTGACCAGGTGGGTGCGGCCACCGGCCCCCTGACGGCCTTCGAAGTTGCGGTTGGAGGTAGACGCGCAATGCTCGCCGCTCTCCAGGCGGTCCGGGTTCATCGCCAGGCACATCGAGCAGCCTGGCTCACGCCATTCGAAACCGGCCTCGAGGAAGATCTTGTCCAGGCCTTCGCGCTCGGCCTGGGCCTTGACCAGGCCCGAGCCCGGCACCACCAGCGCCTGCTTGACGTTGGCAGCGACCTTGCGGCCCTTGGCGATTTCGGCGGCAGCGCGCAGGTCTTCGATACGCGAGTTGGTGCACGAACCGATGAACACGCGGTCGAGCTTGATATCGGTTATCGCCTGGTTGGCGGCGAGGCCCATGTACTTGAGGGCACGCTCGATCGAACCACGTTTGATCAGGTCAGGCTCGGCAGCCGGGTCCGGCACGCGCTGGTCGACAGCGAGGACCATCTCCGGCGAAGTGCCCCAGCTGACCTGCGGCTTGATTTGCGCAGCGTCGAGCTCGACCACGGTGTCGAACACCGCGTCAGCGTCGGAGACCAGGCCTTTCCAGGCTTCGACCGCCTGCTTCCACTGCTCGCCCTTCGGCGCGTACGGGCGGCCTTCGACATAGGCAACAGTGGTGTCGTCCACCGCCACCAGGCCTACGCGGGCACCGGCTTCGATGGACATGTTGCAGATGGTCATGCGGCCTTCCATCGACAATTCGCGGATGGCGCTGCCAGCAAATTCCATGGCGTGGCCGTTACCACCGGCGGTACCGATCTTGCCGATCACGGCCAGGACGATGTCCTTGGCGGTTACGCCGGCAGGCAACTGGCCTTCCACGCGCACCAGCATGTTCTTCATTTTCTTGGCGACCAGGCACTGGGTAGCAAGCACGTGCTCCACTTCGGAGGTGCCGATGCCGTGGGCCAGGGCACCGAAGGCGCCGTGGGTGGAGGTGTGCGAGTCACCGCAGACCACAGTCATGCCAGGCAAGGTGGCACCCTGCTCCGGGCTGATGACGTGGACGATGCCTTGACGCTCGTCATTCATCTTGAATTCGACGATGCCATATTCGTCACAGTTCTCGTCGAGGGTCTGCACCTGCAGGCGCGACACCTGGTCGACGATGGCCTCGATACCGCCCTTGCGCTCTGGCGTGGTCGGCACGTTGTGGTCAGGCGTGGCGATGTTGGCGTCGATGCGCCAAGGTTTGCGGTTGGCCAGGCGCAGGCCTTCGAAGGCCTGGGGCGACGTCACTTCGTGGATGATGTGACGGTCGATGTAGATCAAGGACGAGCCGTCATCACGGCGCTTGACCTCATGGGCTTCCCAGAGTTTGTCGTAGAGCGTTTTGCCAGCCATCAGACTGTTCCTCATCAGCGTCTTTCTATGCCAAAGACCCCTTGGCTTGTGCGGTCGATGCTAGGGGGTTAGATTGAATAACTCAAATTCATAATTTTTATGCTTTGGATAACCAACAGGAATGCGACCCCATGGATCTGGCCAACCTTAGCGCCTTCATCGCAATTGCCGAAACCGGTAGTTTTTCCGGGGCGGCCGACCGCCTGTTCCTGACTCAACCGGCCGTCAGCAAACGCATCGCCGGACTGGAACAGCAACTGGATGTGCGCCTGTTCGACCGGCTGGGCCGCGAGGTGACCCTGACCGAGGCGGGCCGCGCCCTGCTTCCCCGCGCCTACCAGATCCTCAACGTCCTCGATGATACCCGGCGCGCGCTGACCAATTTGACCGGGGAAGTGAGTGGTCGGCTGACCCTTGCCACCAGCCACCATATCGGCTTGCACCGCCTACCCCCGCTGCTGCGGGCCTTCACCCGGGAATACCCTGCAGTGGCGCTGGATATTCAGTTCATGGATTCGGAAGCGGCCTACGACGAAATCCTCCATGGCCGCGCGGAGATTGCCGTTATCACCTTGGCACCCGAGCCGCACCACCTGGTCAAGGCCGTGCCGGTATGGGACGACGCCCTGGACTTCGTCGCCGCTCCCGAGCACCCGCTGGCCAACAACAACACGGTCAGCCTGGCCGACGTCGCCCGCCACCCGGCCGTGTTCCCGGGCGGCAACACTTTTACCCACCACATTGTTCAGCGCCTGTTCGAAAGCCAGGGCCTGACGCCGAACATCGCCATGAGTACCAACTATCTGGAAACCATCAAGATGATGGTGTCCATCGGCCTGGCCTGGAGCGTGCTGCCGCGCACCATGCTCGACGAACAGGTTGCACCCATCGCCTTGCCGGGCATACAGCTGTCTCGCCAGCTAGGCTACATTTTGCACACGGAGCGTACGCTTTCGAACGCGGCCAGGGCATTCATGGCCCTGCTCGACAGCCACGCAGGGCCCGCCTGACCGGTCGTCAGCCCGGTATTGCCACCTCCAAGGACGCGTCATACGCCAAAGGTCTGGTACCGATGCCCAAATCAGCGAATCGCTTTTTGCGCCTGCCGCGCATACCAGCGGCCGACCCTCAGGAGTCGGAACAGGCCTGGCAGAACGCCCCACAGTTGCTGGCCGCACTCAACGGCGCACGGCTGGGAGCCTGGCTATGGGATATCGACAGCGGCCGGGTGAGCTGGTCACGGGGCACCCAGGCTCTGTTCGGCTTCGACCCGCAGCGCCCGCTCCCCGCAGATATCGACTACCTCGACCTGCTGCCGGAGGAAGACCGTGCGCGCACACGCCAGGTGTTCCAGGCAGTGTTCAACGGCGAACCGGTGGAGCAGGCCATGCGCCACCGCATCCGCTGGCCGGACGGCAGCCTGCACTGGCTGGAGATCAACGGCAGCCTGACCCACGACCCGAACGGCCGGCCGCAGATGATCGGGGTGATCCGTGAAATCACCCGCCAGCGCGAGCGGGAAACGGCGTTGATCAATTCGGAAAAACGCTTCGCCACCCTGTTCCACCTCAGCCCCAATGCCATTTTGCTCACCCGACGCCACGACGGCATGATCTTCGAGGTCAACCAGCACTTCGAAGACATGTTCGGCTGGCCCGGTAGCCAGGTGATCGGCAAGACCAGCCTGGAGCTTGGCCTGTGGGCAAACCCCGAACAGCGCCACCAGTTGCTGGAGTCGACCCGTGGCAACACTGGCCCTTTGATAATGGAAGTCCAGTTCCGCGCTACCAGCGGCAAGGTACATGACGGCATCCTCTGTACCCAGGGCATCGAACTGGAGGGCGGAACCTTCCTGCTCAGCACCTTTATCGACACCACCGAGCGCAAACGTGCCGAGCAGGCCTTGAAGGACAGCCAGGAGCGCCTGGACCTGGCCCTGGATTCGGCACAGCTGGGCACCTGGGACTGGCATATTCCCAGCGGCATGCTCTACGGTTCGGCGCGCGCCGCGCAGCTGCACGGCCTGCCGCCCATCCCGTTTCACGAATCGTTCGACGCGTTTTTCGAAGGGGTCCCGGAGCAAGAGCGCAATTCCATGCGCCAGGCCTACCGCAGCCTGCGCGAAGGACCTGCCGGCAACTACCAGATCACCTACCGGGTACAGCTGGAAAACGGCATCTCGCGCTACATCGAAAGCCGCGCCCGGCTGTACCGCGACGAGCAGGGCAACCCGCTGCGCATGGCTGGCACTTTGCTCGACATCACCGACCAGGTGGAGCGCGAACAGCGCCTGAGCGCTTCGGAAGAGAAGTTCGCCAGCCTGTTCCAGGTAAGCCCCGACCCAATCTGTGTCACCCGCCAGGACACCGGGCAGTTCATCGAGATCAATCCGGCGTTCACCCAGACCTTCGGCTGGAGCACCGAGCAGGTGATCGGCCGCACCGCCGAGGAAATCGGCCTGTGGGCGGAGTCCATCGAGCGCGCGCAACGCATCGAGCGGGTAATCCGCGAGCAGGCCCTGAGCAACGTCGCCGTAGTGGTCAACCACCGCAATGGGGCACCGCTGACCTGCGTGATTTCCAGCCGCCTGATCACCGTCGATGACCAGCCTTGCAGTGTTACCACCCTGCGCGACATCACCCAGCAGCAGCGCGCCGAGGCGGCGCTGAAGTCCAGCGAGGAGAAGTTTGCCAAGGCCTTCCACTCCAGCCCTGACGCCATCACCATCACCGAACGCTACAGCGGTCGCTACCTGGAAATCAACGACGGTTTCTGCCGCCTGACCGGCTACAACGCCGCCGACGTGGTCGGCCGCACGGTGTACGAGATCGGCATCTGGGCCGACGACAAGCAGCGCAGCGCCCTGCTGGCCGAGTTGCGCGAGCGTGGCCGGGTGCATCATCGCGAGATGCTAGGGCGCAACAAGCGCGGCGACATCCTCACCGTGGAAGTGTCGGTGGAGCCGATCACCCTCAATGAGGTGGACTGCCTGCTGGTAACCGCCCGCGATGTCAGCCAGCTGAAAAACGCCCAGGCACAGATTCGCCACCTGGCCTACCACGACCCGCTGACCAACCTGCCCAACCGCGCCCTGCTGATGGACCGCCTGAGCCAGCAGATCGCCCTGCTCAGGCGCCACAACCTTCGCGGCGCCCTGCTGTTCCTCGACCTCGACCACTTCAAGCACATCAACGACTCGCTGGGCCACCCGGTGGGCGACACGGTGCTGAAGATCATCACAGCGCGGCTGGAAGCCAGTGTGCGCCTGGAAGACACCGTGGCGCGCCTGGGTGGCGATGAGTTCGTGGTATTGCTCAGCGGCCTGGAAGGCAGCCGCGAGCTGGTCGAAGAGAAAGTCCGCGGGCTGGCCGATACCCTGCGCGAACTGCTGGCCGAGCCGATGTCGCTGGATGGCCAGCGCCTGCAGGTAACACCCAGCATAGGCGTGGCGCTGATCCCTGACCACGGCGCCACCCCGGCAGACCTGCTCAAGCGTGCCGATATCGCCCTGTACCGTGCCAAGGATTCCGGGCGCAACACCACCCAGCTGTTCCATACCACCATGCAGAAGGCTGCCAGCGAGCGCCTGCGCATGGAAAACGACCTGCGCCTGGCCCTGGCCCGCGGCGAGTTGGCGCTGCACTTCCAGCCACAGGTGGATGCGCGCGACAACCGCATCGTCGGTGCCGAGGTGCTGCTGCGCTGGCATCATCCGCAACTGGGTCAGCAGCCACCGGCGCAATTCATTCAGGTGCTGGAAGAAAGCGGCCTGATCCTGGAGGTTGGCAGCTGGATACTCGACGAAGCGTGCGATGCCTGCGCACGCATGCTCGGCGACGGGCTGATCGACGCCGATGATTTCAGCTTGTGCGTGAACATCAGCCCACGGCAGTTCCGCCAGAACGACTTTGTCGGGCGGGTGCTGCGCAGCCTGGACGATTACCGCCTGCCACGGCAAATGCTGACGCTGGAAATTACCGAAGGCATCGTCATCCAGAACCTGGAGGACACCATCAGTAAGATGCGCGAGCTGAAGCGCTACGGGGTGAGCTTTGCCATGGATGACTTCGGCACCGGTTATTCCTCGCTGACCTACCTGAAACGCCTGCCAGTGGACGCGCTGAAGATCGACCAGACCTTCGTGCGCGATGCGCCGGAAGACCCCAACGACGCCGAAATCGTCCGCGCTATCGTCGCCATGGCTCGCAGCCTGGAGTTGACGGTGATTGCCGAAGGGGTGGAACTGACCGAACAACTGGAGTTTCTGGAACGGCTGGGGTGCCACCTGTACCAGGGGTACTTGCACAGCCGGCCGCTGCCGTTGCCGGAGTTCCGGCAGATGTTGCTGGAGGCGCCGGCGGATTACTGAAACCGCTCCCACAGTGATCGCGCCAGCTTCTGGATGTTGTGCAAGACAGCCGCCACAAAAAAGGGCACCCCTAGGGGTGCCCTTTTTCACATCTACACGATCAGTTCAGCGCTGGCTTGTCGCCGTTGATCGGAATGCGCTTGGCCTTGGCCTCTTCAGGCACGATGCGCAGCAGGTCGATGCTGAGCAGGCCATTGGCCAGGCCGGCGGCCTTGACTTCAATATGGTCGGCCAGGCGGAACGACAGCTTGAAGGCGCGCTGCGCGATACCCTGATGCAGGTAGGTCACTTCAGCAGGGCCATTGTCGCGCTTGCCACCGGTCACGGTCAGGACACCTTTTTCAACCTGCAGGTCGAGGTCCTCTTCCTGGAAACCGGCTGCAGCAACCACGATACGGTAGTGGTCATCGCCATGCTTTTCCACATTGTAGGGCGGGTAGCTGCTACCGGCCTCGTTACGTGCCGCGGATTCGAACAGGTCGTTGAAACGGTCGAAACCAACGGAATGGCGGAACAGTGGAGCGAGAGAGAAAGCGGTAGTCATGGTCATGAACTCCTGAGATTCAGCAAGTAAGTCATTACGCGACCCGACTTCGGCATCGCGTACTCAAGAGATATGGCCGGGGGAAATGCTTTCAAGGGGGGAGCAGAAAAAATCTGGATTCCTGCACTGGATTTGATGGCCTCTTCGCGGGCACGCCCGCGAAAGGGCCGGATCAGGCAACACAAGCCTCCAAGGTAACCGCCTCAACCCCCAGCAACCGGCTGATCCGCGCACAGTCATCTTCCCGCCGCAATTCGGCAAACAGCACAACCGCTTCGGGATAACTGCGGGTCAGCATCGCCAGCCACTGCTTCATCCGCCCCGGTGCATAGCGCGGCGACAACTTGGCCTGGGCCTGACGCCAGAACTCGCGAAGCAACGGCAGCAGGTCGTCCCAGCTCATCGGCTGGTACTCCCGCCCGTCACGCGCCGCGGCAATCTGCAGCCCAAGATCGGGGCGCGAAACCAGCCCACGGCCCAGCATGATATCTTCGGCGCCACTGACCTCACGACAGCGCCGCCAGTCATCCACGGTCCAGATCTCGCCGTTGGCGAACACTGGCACCTTGACCACATCCTGCACCCGCGCCACCCACTCCCAGTGGGCCGGGGGCTTGTAGCCCTCGACCTTCGTCCGCGCATGTACCACCAGGTGCGCCGAACCGCCTTCGGCCAGCGCCATGGCACACTCCAGCGCGCCATCGGGGCTGTCGAAACCCAGGCGCATCTTCGAGGTGACCGGGATATGTGCCGGCACGGCATGGCGCACTTCACGCACAATGGCGTGCAGCAGCTCCGGCTCCTTGAGCAGCACCGCTCCACCGCGCGACTTGTTCACGGTCTTGGCCGGGCAACCGAAGTTCAGGTCTATCACCGGCGCGCCCAACTGGCAGGCCAGCGCGGCGTTTTCCGCCAGGCACACAGGGTCCGACCCCAACAACTGCACGCGCATTGGTACCCCTGCAGCGGTCCGTGCGCCATTGCGCAACTCGGGCGCCAGCTTGTCGAACGAGGAAGGCGGCAGCAGGCGGTCGCACACGCGAATGAACTCGGTGACGCACCAGTCGATACCGCCCACGCGGGTCAGCACGTCGCGCAGGATGTTGTCGACCAGCCCCTCCATGGGGGCCAGGGCAATTTGCATGTCGGGGTCTCGGCGGAAAAAGCCGGCAGTTTAACAAAAATTGCCGGTGTTTCAGGCGCCGATCAGCGCCGGGCCGTAACCGTCGAGGAACTCCGCCGGCATGCGCTTGGGCTTGCCGCTGGACAGCTCGATGCAGGCAAAGGTGGTCTGGGCGCGCAGCAAAGTCACGCCGTCGCGCGGGCGCTTGAGCTGGAAGCGCCGGGTCATGCGCAGGCGCTGGTCCCAGTCGATGATCCAGGTGGCCAGTTGCAACTCGTCATCCTCGTAGGCAGCAGCCAGGTAGTCGATTTCGTGGCGCACCACCGCCATGGCCCGGTCCAGCCGGCGATATTCGGCCAGGTCCAGGCCCAGGCGCTGGGAATGGCGCCAGGCGCAGCGCTCCAGCCAGGTGACGTAGACCGCGTTGTTGGCGTGGCCGAGGCCGTCGATATCCTCGCTACCGACGCGCAGGTCGATGACGAAGGGTGTTGCCAAGTCCCAGCTCATGTTCGCTTCCTTGGAGCAAAAGTGGATTTAGCAGGGACCGCCGAGGGAAAGTCCAGCCCTTCTGCACTTGCCTGCGGGGCTACGCGGTCCCTGTAGGAGCGGCCTTGTGTCGCGATGGGGCGCGCAGCGGCCCCAAAATCTCAGTCCCGACACAGATTGCCGGGGCTGCTGCGCAGCCCATCGCGACACAAGGCCGCTCCTACAGGCACCGCGCCAGCCCGGGCCAGCAGCTCCAGCACCGCTTCACTCAGGCGCGGATCGGACAGCACGCGCTGGTGGCCACCCGCCTCCAGCAGCATCAGGCGGCTATCGAACCAGGCCTTGTGGATAACCCGGGCCTCATCGGCTGCGACCAAGGCATCATCGGCGGCATGCACCACCAGCCCGGGTAACTCCAACTGGTAACCCGTCACATCCAGCCGCGCAATCTGCATGCCCACATCCCGCTCCACCTGGCGAATGAATGCAGCCCGCGCCCGCGCCGGCAGACCCAGACGATGGGCAAAGCCACGCAGTACGCCCAATAGCCGCGCCGGGGCAGCGATGCTTACCGCTGCCTCGGTACGCAGCCCCATCTGCAAGGCCAGCAATACACTGGCGCCGCCCATGGAATGGCCAATAACCGCGCGCAGCGGCGGCAGCTCGGCGGCAGCTTCCAGCAGCGCTCGGGCAAACAACACCACATTTGCCTGTTCGCCAGGCGAACGGCCATGCCCCGGCCCCTCCAGCGACACCACCGTGTGCCCCGCCTGGACCAAGGTTTCGATCAACGCGGCAAACTGGGTCGGGCGCCCCTCCCAGCCGTGCATCATCAGCACGGTCGGCCCCTTGCCCCAGCGCAAGGCCGACAAGCCGAAGCGCAAAGTGATGCGCTCGGCGCTGGCCAGCACGGGCAACTCCCAATCCCGTGGCGGCAGGTTGCGAGGAGTCATGAAGGCACGGCGCATCTTGCCCGCGACATGCTCGGGGGCCAGGCGGCCCAAGGTGCCATTGACACCACGAATCCAGCTCAGGGTAGTCATCGCCATGCTCCAGGCTCAAAGCACCGCCGATTTGGCGGCGCGCAGAATACGATCGGACAGTTCGCTGGTGCCCAGGGCACGGGCAAGCGCCAGGCCACCAACCATCAGGGCCAGGTCGGCCAATGCCTTGTCGGCGTCCTCGGGGCGGTCGACCATGGCGGCAGCCATCAACTCGATGTGCTCGGCCAGAACCTCGCGGAAGGCCTCTGGCAGGCGCTGCATCTCGCCCAGCGAATTGGGCAGCGGGCAGGCATGCACTTCGGCATCACGGTGCTTGCGCGACAGATAGAACGCACTGGCCAGCGCCCGCCGCCCGGCGCCATCGAGGCTGGGGTCGATCTGCGCGAGCAAGGCGCGGCGCTCGCCCAGCAACTGGCGGAACGCTTCGAGCATCAACTCGTCCTTGCTGTCGAAGTGGGCGTAGAAACCACCGACGGTCAGGCCTGCCGCACCCATGACCTGGCTGACGCTGGGCTCGGCCGGGCCGTGCTGGATCAGCGCACTTCGCGCCGCCTCGAGAATGCGCTCGCGGGTTCTGCTCTTCTTGTCGCTCATCAGGCCACTCGCCAACAAAAATATGATGATCAAAATATTATTCGCATAATATTTTTTGGCAAGCAGAATCTGCAGCCGCCTGTCGGTCGCGAAATTTTGATTAGGGGAGAAAAACAAAAGGCCCATTCAATAATCGAATGAGCCTTCAAAGTCCCGCAAAACGCGGGTAAACGTGGCGTCCCCTAGGGGACTCGAACCCCTGTTACCGCCGTGAAAGGGCGGTGTCCTAGGCCACTAGACGAAGGGGACGTAACCTTCGTGCCGATCCGCTTACGCGAACCGCGGCAGAAATGGTGGAGCTAAGCGGGATCGAACCGCTGACCTCCTGCATGCCATGCAGGCGCTCTCCCAGCTGAGCTATAGCCCCGAAACAAAAGGCTCATCAGTAATCGACGAGCCTTTAAAGCCCTGCAAAACGCAGGAAAAGTGGCGTCCCCTAGGGGACTCGAACCCCTGTTACCGCCGTGAAAGGGCGGTGTCCTAGGCCACTAGACGAAGGGGACGTAACCTTCGTGCCGATCCGCTTTCGCGAACCGCGGCAAATTGGTGGAGCTAAGCGGGATCGAACCGCTGACCTCCTGCATGCCATGCAGGCGCTCTCCCAGCTGAGCTATAGCCCCGGATTTCTAGCCTCTCGGCCCAGCGACATCCTGAAACATCGCTTGTGCAAAACTGGCGTCCCCTAGGGGACTCGAACCCCTGTTACCGCCGTGAAAGGGCGGTGTCCTAGGCCACTAGACGAAGGGGACTAACCTTCTTACCTTCAAGACCCGGTTGCTGGACCCGGTCTTGCCCGACAGCCTTGGCTGCCAGACGGAATTTGGTGGAGCTAAGCGGGATCGAACCGCTGACCTCCTGCATGCCATGCAGGCGCTCTCCCAGCTGAGCTATAGCCCCACAATGTCGCCTTGAACCGAAGCGCTGGCTGGGTGCCTGGCGTTTCGTTTTCGTTCATCGCTGTGGACGGGGCGCATATTAAGATCGGATTGCAGGGCTGTCAAACGAATTTTTCAAAATATTCAAAAAATTTTTCACAGATAACAATCACTTACCGCCCTCCCCTTGCCAAAACTGAACACTGAGCCCCGTGGGAGCGGGTTTACCCGCTCCCACAAGTTCGGCTTATGGCCTCGGGACCACTGTCAGGCGATAGAGGCCAGCAGCTTTTCCCACTCTTTGTTTTCTTTCTTCGACACACCACCCAGCAGGTCCAGGGCCTGGCGCAGGCGGTAGCGGGTCAGGTCCGGGCCAAGGATTTCCATCGCGTCCAGCACCGAAACCGAGCTGGCCTGGCCGGTAATGGCGGCAAACATCAGCGGCATGGCATCACGCAGCTTCAGCTCCAGCGCCTCGACCACCGCCTGGATGCAACCGGTGATGCGCTCTTTTTCCCACTGACGCAGGCTTTCGAGCTTCCACAGGATCAGCTGGATCACCTGGCGTACCTGGTCGGCCGACAGCTTCTTGCTTTCGAACAGCTTGGCGTCCAGCTTCAGCGCGCCTTCGAAGAAGAACCCGCCCAGCGGGGCAACCTGGCTGAAGGTTTCCACCCGGCCTTGCACGTGCGGGGCGATCTTCATCATGTAGTCGCTGTTGAACGCCCACTTCTGCAGGCGCGCGGCGAACTCCTCGACCGACAGTTCGCGCAGCCACTGGCCGTTCAGCCAGGACAGCTTCTCGATGTCGAAGATCGGGCCGCCCAGCGAGATACGCGACAGGTCGAAGTGCTCGACCATCTCGGCCAGCGAGAACTTCTCGCGCTCGTCCGGCATCGACCAGCCCATGCGGCCCAGGTAGTTGAGCATCGCCTCGGGCATGAAGCCCATGCGCTCGTAGAAAGTCACCGAGGTCGGGTTCTTGCGCTTGGACAGCTTGGACTTGTCCGGGTTACGCAGCAGCGGCATGTAGCACAGCTTGGGCTGTTCCCAGCCGAAGTATTCGTACAGTTTGATCAGCTTGGGTGCCGATGGCAGCCACTCTTCGCCGCGCAGCACGTGGGTGATGCCCATCAGATGGTCGTCGACCACGTTGGCCAGGAAGTACGTCGGCAGGCCGTCGTTCTTCATCAGCACCTGCATGTCCATGCGGTCCCACGGGATCTCGACATCACCACGCAGCATGTCCGGTACCACGCACACGCCTTCGCTCGGCACTTTCATGCGGATCACGTGCGGCTCGCCAGCGTCCAGGCGGCGCTGCACTTCCTCGGCGCTCAGCAGCAGCGCGCGGCCGTCGTAGCGCGGGGTTTCGCCACGGGCTTGCTGCTCTGCGCGCATCTGCTCCAGCTCTTCGGCGGTGCAGAAGCAGTAGAAGGCATGGCCGGCGTCAACCAGCTCCTTGGCGTACCTGGCGTAGATTTCGCCACGCTCGCTCTGCCGGTAAGGGCCGTGCGGGCCGCCGACGTCCGGACCTTCGTTCCATTCGATGCCGAGCCAGCGCAGGGCATCGAAGATCTGCTGCTCCGACTCGCGCGTGGAGCGCAGCTGGTCGGTGTCTTCGATGCGCAGGATGAACTCACCGCCGTGCTGCTTGGCAAAGCAGTAGTTGAACAGGGCGATGTAGGCAGTGCCGACATGGGGGTCGCCGGTAGGCGATGGCGCGATACGCGTGCGTACGGTGGTCATGGAGAGTCTCGAACGAAAGATGAAACAAAGGCGGGATGTTAGCAGGAGGCAGGCACCGGGCTCCAGCAATGGCGCGAACGTCACTTGTCGACCGGCCATGTGCCGCTGTTAAATTTATTTACATTTCTGGAACGATAGTCCTCATGCCTGCCCAACTCAAACGCCGCCTGCTGGTCTTCTTCACCTTGGTGGCCGTCATCGCCCTCACCTTCCTGGGCCACTGGTACTTCAAGGGCCGCTTCTACGAAAGCACCGACAACGCCTACGTACAGGGCGAGATCACCCGCATTTCCAGCCAGTTGGGCGCACGCATCGACGAGGTGCGGGTCGAGGACAACCAGCACGTCAGGAAAGGCGACCTGCTGGTGCGCCTGGAGGCCGCCGACTTCGAACTGGCCGTGCAACGCGCCCGCGCCGCCCTGGCCACCCGCGAAGCCGAGCAGGTGCAGGCGCAAAGCCGCCTGACCCAGCAAGCCAGCCTGATCGCCGCCGGCCAGGCCCAGGTGGCGGCCAACCAGGCCACCTTCGACCGCTCGCGCCTGGACCTGAGCCGTGCCGAGAAGCTGCGCAAACCAGGTTTCGTATCGGAAGAACGGGTCACCACCCTGTCCGCGGACAGCCATGTCGCCGGCTCGCAGGTCGACAAGGCCCGTGCCGACCTGCAAAGCCAGCGCCAGCAAGTCAACGCACTGACCGCCGAACTCAAGCGCCTCGACGCGCAGATCGCCAACGCTCGCGCCGACCTGGCACAAGCCGAACTGAACCTGACCCGCTGTGAAATCCGTGCACCGATCAGCGGCAGCATCGGCCAGCGCAACGCGCGCAATGGCCAGGTGGTACAGGCCGGTGCTTACCTGCTGTCGATCGTGCCGGATGAAGACATCTGGGTGCAGGCCAATTTCAAGGAAACCCAGATCGGCCGCATGCAGCCCGGCCAGCGTGCCGAGCTGCTGTTCGACAGCTACCCCGACACACCGATAGAAGGCCGGGTCGACAGCCTTTTCGCCGCCTCCGGCGCGCAGTTCAGCCTGCTACCGCCCGACAACGCCACCGGCAACTTCACCAAGGTGGTGCAGCGTATTCCGGTCAAGCTGACCTTCCGCGCTGACAACCCGCTGCACGGGCGCATCCGCCCTGGCATGTCGGTGACCGCCACCGTCGACCTGCGCAGCGAAGACGAAGGCCACAATGGCCGGTGACCAGCTGCTCAGGCCAACCGCGGAGCCGACACGGCGGGACTGGATCGCGGTGATGAGCGTGATGCTCGGCGCCTTCATGGCGGTGCTGGACATCCAGATCACCAACTCGTCGCTCAAGGACATCCAGGGCGCACTGTCGGCGACGCTGGAGGAAGGCTCGTGGATTTCCACCTCTTACCTGGTCGCGGAAATCATCATGATCCCGCTCACCGCCTGGCTGGTGCAGCTGCTGTCGGCGCGGCGCCTGGCCGTGTGGGTGTCCAGCGGTTTCCTGTTGTCGTCGCTGTTATGTTCGATGGCCTGGAACCTGGAGAGCATGATCCTGTTCCGCGCCCTGCAGGGTTTTACCGGCGGTGCGCTGATCCCGCTGGCCTTCACCCTGACCCTGATCAAGCTGCCCGAACACCACCGCGCCAAGGGCATGGCCATGTTCGCCATGACCGCCACCTTCGCCCCCTCCATCGGCCCCACCTTGGGCGGCTGGCTGACCGAGAACTGGGGCTGGGAGTACATTTTCTACATCAATATCCCACCGGGCCTGGTGATGATCGCCGGCCTGCTGTACGGGCTGGAAAAGAAGGACGCGCACTGGGAGCTGCTGAAAAGCACCGATTACGCCGGCATCGTCACCCTGGGCCTGGGGCTTGGCTGCCTGCAGGTGTTCCTGGAGGAAGGCCACCGCAAGGACTGGCTGGAATCGCAGCTGATCGTCGGCCTGGGCAGCACCGCCCTGGTCAGCCTGATCACCTTCGTCATCCTGCAGTTTTCCAAGCCACACCCGCTGATCAACCTGCGCATCCTCGGCAACCGCAACTTTGGCCTGTCGAGCATCGCCAGCCTTGGCATGGGGGTGGGCTTGTACGGGTCGATCTACCTGCTGCCGCTGTACCTGGCGCAGGTGCAGGGCTACAACGCCTTGCAGATCGGCGAGGTGATCATGTGGATGGGTATCCCGCAGCTGTTCCTGATCCCGTTGGTGCCGCAACTGATGAAAGTGGTGTCGCCCAAGGTGTTGTGTGCCCTGGGGTTCTGCCTGTTCGGCGCCGCCAGTTTCGGCTCGGGGGTGCTCAATCCGGATTTTGCAGGGCCGCAGTTCAACCATATCCAGATCATCCGTGCCATCGGCCAGCCAATGATCATGGTGACCATTTCGCTGATCGCCACGGCGTATATACAGCCGCAGGATGCGGGTTCGGCGTCGAGCCTGTTCAATATCCTGCGTAACCTGGGCGGTGCGATCGGCATTGCGCTGCTGGCCACCCTGCTGGATGCACGGACCAAGGTGTATTTCGATTACCTGAGGGAGGCGGTGGTGCCGAGCAACCCGCAGGTGGCGGAACGGTTGGCGCAACTGGCGGAGCGGCTGGGCAATGACAATGCGGCGCTGGGCAAGTTGAGCGAGATCACTCACCAGCAGGCGTTGATCATGGCCTATAACGATGCGTTCCACTTTGTGGGGATCGGGTTAGCGGTGAGCATGGTGGCGGTGTTGTTGACCCGCAAGTTGCCGGAGGGGCTGAAAGCGGGAGAAGCACATTGAGGCTATTTCAAACTGTATGCGGTCCCTGTGGGAGCGGGCGTGCCCGCGAACACCGGCGCAGCCGGTGCCAGCCACCGCGTTGAATTCTTCGCGGGCACGCCCGCTCCCACAAGGCCCGCGCCAGGCTTCAGCTGGTAATCAACCGCTCGCGCAGCTGGGCAATCTCGTCGCGCAATTGCGCCGCGGCCTCGAACTCCAGGTCGCGGGCGAACTGCATCATCTTCTCTTCCAGTTGCTTGATGCGTTTGGTGATCTCGCCCGGCGTGCGCAGCTCGGCCTCGTAACGGGCGCTCTCCTCCGCTGCCTTGGCCATGCCCTTGCGCTTCTTGCTGCGCGCGCCGGGCACGGTGGCGCCTTCCATGATATCGGTGATGTCCTTGACCACACCTTTGGGCACGATGCCATTGGCCTGGTTGAATGCGATCTGCTTCTCGCGACGACGCTCGGTTTCGTCGATGGCGCGCTGCATGGAACCGGTGATGTTGTCGGCATACAGGATGGCCCGACCATTGAGGTTACGCGCAGCACGGCCGATGGTCTGGATCAGTGAGCGCTCGGAGCGCAGGAAACCTTCCTTGTCGGCATCGAGGATCGCCACCAGCGACACCTCGGGCATGTCCAGGCCCTCACGCAGCAGGTTGATGCCCACCAGCACGTCGAAGGTACCCAGGCGCAGGTCGCGGATGATCTCCACCCGCTCGACGGTGTCGATGTCCGAGTGCAGGTAACGCACCCGCACGTCGTGGTCGGCCAGGTAGTCGGTGAGGTCTTCGGCCATGCGCTTGGTCAGCGTGGTGGCCAGCACCCGCTCGCCCTGTGCCACGCGCTTGCGGATTTCCGACAGCAGGTCATCCACCTGGGTAAGCGCCGGGCGTACTTCCACCTGAGGGTCGACCAGGCCGGTGGGGCGCACCACCTGCTCTACCACGCGCCCGGCGTGCTCGGCCTCATAGGGGCCCGGGGTGGCGGATACGAAGATGGTCTGCGGGCTGACGTCCTCCCACTCGTCGAAACGCATCGGCCGGTTGTCCAGCGCCGAAGGCAGGCGGAAGCCGTACTCGACCAGGGTTTCCTTGCGCGAGCGGTCGCCCTTGTACATGGCGCCGACCTGCGGAACGCTGACGTGGGATTCGTCGATCACCAGCAGCGCATCGGGCGGCAGGTAGTCGTACAGGGTGGGCGGCGGCGCCCCGGCCGGGCGCCCGGACAGGTAGCGCGAGTAGTTCTCGATGCCGTTGCAGTAGCCCAGCTCCAGGATCATCTCCAGATCGAAGCGGGTGCGTTGCTCCAGGCGCTGGGCCTCGACCAGCTTGTTGGCCTTCTGCAGGTATTCCAGGCGGTCCTTGAGCTCTTCCTTGATGCCTTCCACCGCCTCCAGCAGGGTTTCCCGCGGGGTGACGTAGTGGCTCTTGGGGTAGAAGGTGAAACGCGGCAGCTTGCGGAAGACCTCGCCGGTCAGCGGGTCGAAGGCGGCGATGTTCTCCACCTCGTCATCGAACAGTTCGATGCGGATGGCCTCGAGGTCCGATTCGGCCGGGAAGATGTCGATCACATCGCCGCGCACGCGGAAGGTGGCGCGGGCGAAGTCCATCTCGTTGCGGGTGTATTGCAGGTCGGCCAGGCGGCGCAGCAACGCGCGCTGGTCGAGCTTGTCGCCACGGTCCACGTGCAGGACCATTTTCAGGTAGGTCTCGGGGCTGCCAAGGCCGTAGATGCACGACACGGTGGTGACGATGATCGCGTCACGCCGCTCCAGCAGCGCCTTGGTCGCCGACAGGCGCATCTGCTCGATGTGGTCGTTGATCGAAGCGTCCTTCTCGATGAAGGTGTCGGACGACGGTACGTAGGCTTCAGGCTGGTAGTAGTCGTAGTAGGAAACGAAGTACTCCACCGCATTGTTGGGGAAGAATGCCTTGAATTCGCCATAAAGCTGCGCGGCCAGGGTCTTGTTCGGCGCAAGCACCAGGGTAGGCCGCTGCACCTGCTGAATGACGTTGGCGATGCTGAAGGTCTTGCCCGAGCCAGTCACCCCGAGCAGCGTCTGGTGCGACAGCCCCGCCTCGATACCTTCGACCATCTGGCGGATGGCCTCGGGCTGGTCGCCGGCCGGCTGGAAACGGGTGACGAGCTGGAACTCGGACATGACAGACCTCGCGGTGTTGCAGCAACTGTAAATTTAGCCAGTAGTCTATACCCAAATGCGCCCGCAGGGGGGCGCTTTCAAGGCACAGCTGTGAGCGCTTGTTGCAGTGGACCCGGCAATTAGACCAATGGTCGAAAAATATTTGCGCAAATGACCTGAAAAGCGATGCCGGACTGTCGCGGTGACCGGTCGGTATCACTATACTGACTCCCCGTTTGTGCACCGCTTCAGTGCATTCGGGCTGGAGCGTGTACGTCCTATCACACTCCAATCAGAGCCAAGGTAACAATGAGCCTGTTTTCCGCTGTCGAGCTGGCACCCCGCGACCCTATTCTGGGCCTCAACGAAGCATTCAACGCCGACCCACGTACCGACAAGGTCAACCTGGGCGTGGGCGTATATTGCAATGAGGAAGGCCGAATTCCGCTGCTGCGCGCCGTGATCGAAGCCGAGACCCAGCGTGCCGCCCAGCACGCCTCGCGCGGCTACCTGCCGATCGACGGTATCGCCACCTACGACCAGGCTGTACAAAAGCTGCTGTTCGGCGCCGAGTCGCCACTGCTGGCCGCCGGCCGCGTGGTTACCGTGCAGGCCGTCGGCGGTACCGGCGCACTGAAGATTGGCGCCGACTTCCTCAAGCGTGTGTCGCCGAACGCCGTGGTTGCCATCAGCGACCCGAGCTGGGAAAACCACCGTGCGCTGTTCGAATCGGCCGGCTTCCCGGTGCAGAACTACCGCTACTACGACGCGCCGACCAACGACGTCAACCGCGCCGGCATGCTCGAAGACCTGAACAACCTGCCGTCCGGCTCGATCGTGGTGCTGCACGCCTGCTGCCACAACCCGACTGGCGTCGACCTGAGCCTGGACGACTGGAAGAACGTCCTGGAAGTGGTCAAGGCCAAGGGCCACGTGCCGTTCCTCGACATGGCCTACCAGGGCTTCGGTGACGGCATCGCCGAAGACGCCTTCGCCGTGCGCCTGTTCGCCGAGTCGGGCCTGGAGTTCTTCGTGTCCAGCTCGTTCTCCAAGTCGTTCTCGCTGTACGGCGAGCGCGTCGGTGCGCTGTCGATCGTCACCGCCTCCAAGGACGAGAGCACCCGCGTGCTGTCGCAGGTCAAGCGCGTGATCCGCACCACCTACTCCAACCCGCCGACCCACGGTGCAACCATCGTTGCCACCGTGCTGAACAGCGCCGAACTGCGCCAGATGTGGGAAACCGAGCTGGCCGAAATGCGCGAGCGCATCCACGGCATGCGCAAGCAGATGGTTTCGCTGCTGGCCGAATATGGCGCCAACCGCGACTTCAGCTTCGTTGGCCGCCAGGTTGGCATGTTCTCGTACTCGGGCCTGACCGTCGAACAGGTCGCCCGCCTGAAGAACGAGTTCGGCATCTATGCGCTGGACACCGGCCGCATCGCCGTGGCCGCGCTGAACAAGAGCAACATCCACGTAGTGACCAAAGCTATCGTGCAGGTACTGTAACTCATTGTTTTGCCTAGGGGTGGCTTGACTTCCCCTGGGCAATCAGTAAGATACGCACAGATTCCGCGATAGCTCAGTCGGTAGAGCAAATGACTGTTAATCATTGGGTCCCTGGTTCGAGTCCAGGTCGCGGAGCCAAACATTGAAAACCTCCAGATGCGCAAGCACTGGAGGTTTTTTGTTGCACTTATCCCCTCATGCCAGCGCACGGCTGCTGTATCGTCCGAGATCCCTCGACGAGCACAGGCAAGCATGAAAGCCAACGATTTCACCCAGAACGCTCAGCAAGCGGTAGCAATCGCCGCCAACCAGGCCCTCCTGGCAAGCCGACAAGCAACGTTCGCCGTGGGTGGCTGCATCATCGAAAATGCCACTGGAAAGGTACTGATCGCCCTGCACAATCGCGTGCTGGAGCCCTCTGCCAGCCAGGCGCAACCCGCATTCAGGCTCCGCGACCCAGCGGGGCATGGTGAGCGCCGGCTGGTCGACTGGTATTTCGACAACCAGCAGCGCCTTGCCCTCCCCCCCACGCATGAACTGACCGTCATCACCACGCTCGACCCCTGCGCCATGTGCGCAGGCGCCTTGCTGACTGCCGGCTTCAATGTTGCCGTAAGTGCGCTCGACACCTTTGCCGGCGTCAATCATGACGGCCGTTTCGAATTCCCCGGCCTGCCGGCCGCACTTCGTCTGCGCGCGCAAGCCACGTGGGGCTACTATGCTGTCGGCAGCCCTTTTGATCGCGACTATGTCGGGCCGCCGCAAGGGCCGGTCTACGCTGGCGAACGCATCGACGCCGCAACGATGTGCCTTACCCGTTCGTTGTTCGAGGCCAGCGTGAACCATGTGCACGACGAAAGCAGCAACGCCGGCCTCCCGCCATCTGCCCTGAAGGACCCGATCACCCTACCCAGCCGGAGCCTGGTACGCCAGGCCCTGGCGGGCTTGAGCCCATGGAGCCTGCGCAGCAAAAGTGCAGACCCTCGGCTGCCCGGCATCGAACTGGCCGAGCCATTGGTCGACACAGCGCTCGCGGCAGATACGTGCAATGCCGTAGCCTTGCTGGACCCATTCGGCAATCTGCTGGCCTGCCTGAGCGGTGACGAAACGCGCTCCCCCATTCGCACTGCATTCATGGAGACCACTCGCAGCTACGCCGCGTTGCGCTGGAACCTGATGAACCATGACGACCCACAGGTCCGCCACGAAGCACACCAGCATCTCACCCACCCCCGTTTCTGCACATTCGTCCTGCTCCGTTTTCCGGACCCGGCCGACAGCGAGGCGGTCATGACCCTTGGCGCGTATGGCTCCACCATGGAACGGCACACCGCGCCGTCCTTCCCCTCAAGCCTGCAATATGTATTGCTGCCAACAGGCTGCACTGCCAAGGATGTTGCTCGACTGGCGCAAAATCTGCCGCCGTTCTACACGAGCAACGTGCAGGTTGCGCCTTGCCAGGTACTGGACCCGAACCTGATGCAGGAAGTTACAACCCGGCTGGGGCAGGCTCAGCGCTCCGAGCCTGCTGCCGGATAGGGCAATGTGACCGCACTGCCTTCATCCACCAGGCTCCAGACCAGCAACCTGGCTGACTGCTTCTGACTGGCGTTGCGTGACACGCTGTGCACGGTACCCGGGGCTTCGTACCAGTATTCACCGGCCTTGTAGGTTTTCTCCGGCTCGTTATCGAGCTTCGATACCACTGCCCCTTCCAGCACGTAGGCCATCACTGCGCCCGGGTGCTGATGCGCAGGTGATGCCTGGCCGGGGGCGTAGCTGACGGTGAGCATCACGGCGCTCTTGCCGGGGGCGTTCGAGGGTTGTTGCTGCTGCAGCACCTTGACCTGGTCGGCAGCATCGCCGTGCGCCCAGGCAGGGGTTTGAGCGGCGAGCAGGGCGAAAAGGATGATGCTAAACGGTTTCATGGGGGCTTCTCCTGGATGGCAATTGCCTGCAGGTTAGGCCTGTGGGGCAGAGAGACAAATGACCAATTCGGGGAAAAACCAAGAGGCCGATCATTGCCTGTGCCGACCTCTTCGCGGGCAAGCCCGCGAGGAAGCCGGTGCAGGCACCAGATATCTCAGCTGCTACGTCCGATCGGATAAAACTCACCGTGGCTCCAGACCCCAAGCCACTCTTCCCCGTCGATCTCGCGCGGCACCGCCAGCTCTACCAACTGGTAGAACACATTGCGATTAATCAGCGCCTCGAGGTTGCTGCGTATCAGCACATACGGCGATGGCTCCTGCGTGACAGCGTCGATCACCACGCGCAGCGGGTTGGCCGGCCCGGCTTCGACCTGGTCCTCGACATTGCTGGTGAAGTGCAGCACCTGCTGCTCACCCTCACCTTCCACGTCAAGCGCCACGGCCACGAACGGCGCATCGTCGACGCGGATGCCCACCTTCTCTACCGGGGTAATCAGGAAGTAGTCATCGCCATCGCGGCGGATGATGGTGGAAAACAGCCGCACCATCGGCTTGCGACCGATCGGCGTACCCAGGTAATACCAGGTGCCATCACGGGCGATGCGCATGTCGATGTCACCGCAGAAGTCCGGGTTCCACAGATGTACCGGCGGCAGGCCCTTGGCCTTGGGAATCTGCGCCAGAAGATCATTGGCCTTGCCGGAATCGCTCATCACGCTTGCCTCATTTACTCACACCCAGAAGGCTACGAGCGTACTCGCGCATCGGCGCGCCAAGCAAATCCTCCGGGGTTTTATCGTGGAACGTCAACAAACCGCCACGGCTCTTGATACGTGCAGTGTCGATCAGGTAGCGGGTACTGGTTTCGATGAGCATCATCTGCACCACGCCGGTGTCCCAGCCCAGGCGGTCGACCGCTTGTTCGTCATACCACTCGTCGCCATTGCCGATGCGGTCGTCGGTGCGCGCGAAGCGGGTGTACAGCACGTAGTCGGCACCCACCGAACGGGCCTGGGCGATGGCCTCTTCCAGGCCCAATGGCCCTTGGGCACGCCGTACCAGCGGGAAATATTCGACGAAGCTCTTGTAGGCCTGCTCGGCCACCGCGTTCTGCCGCGGCACCGGTCCCTTGCCCGGAGGCACGAACGCGCCCTGGCCGATGAAGATGAACGAATCGGGCTGCAGGCGGATCGACAGGGTGCGACGGGTATCGCTGTGGTCCAGCAGACCGGCATCGCTCATGTGGTAACGGACGCCCTCGCCCATATCGCTGACATTCATGCAACCGCCCAACGCCATCAGCGCCAGCAGCAAAACCAGGCTACGCATCTTTCCTCCAGTGGCCGGCGACGAAAAACCGGCGAATAGCTGGCGGATGCAGCTTTTGCGCCAGCTTCAGCCGCCAATCACCTTCATCACCATCACATCGCCGGAAAACGCCAGGTCCTGTTTGTCTGCCAAGGCCTTTACCAGCAAGCGCTGCAGCGCCGGCAGCGCCTGATGGCGCGGTTTTTCCAGAAGGTCGCCGACGAAATGGCGATTGCCCGACGACAGGCAGCCATGCAGCCAGCCCGTGGAGGACAGGCGCAGCCGCGAGCAGGTGCGGCAGAATGGTACGCTTTCGTTGGCGATCACGCCGAAGTGGCCTCTGCCGGGCACCTGATAACGCAAGGCAGTGGCGTCCAGCGGCGCATCGACCTGAACGTAGGCATGCTTGCCAGCAATCAGTGCGAGCAGTTGGTCGAGGCCGACGAACTGCTGCAGGAAGACGTTTTGGTCACGGGCCAGGTGGCCCATGCGCATGAGCTCGATGAAGCGCAGTTCGAAGCCGCGCTCAAGGCAATAATCCAGCAGCGGCAGCACCTGATCGAGGTTGTGCCCGCGCATCGGCACCATGTTCACCTTGATCTGCATGCCCATGGCGCTGGCCCGCTCCATGCCCGCCAGCACGCTGGCCAAGTCGCCGCCCCGGGCAATACGGCGGAACGCCTGAGGGTCGAGGGTGTCGAGGGAAACGTTCAATCGGCGGATACCTGCCGCCTGCAACTGGGGCAACTTGCGCGCCAGCAACTGGCCATTGGTAGTCATCGAGATATCGTCAAGGTCGAGCTTGGCCACGGCGGCCAGGAAAGCATCCAGGCGCGGACTGACCAATGGCTCACCGCCGGTGATGCGCAAGCGTTCGATGCCGGCGGCTTCGATCAGGTAGGCCACGCCACGAGCCAGGGCCTCCGCCGACAGTTCGTCCTGTGCTGCCACCAGGCGCTTGCCGTCTGGCACGCAGTAGGTGCAGGCATAGTTACAGGCAGCCGTCAGGCTGACGCGCAGGTTGCGAAAACGCCTGCCTTGACGATCGACGATCATGAATGACTCCGGCATGGATGATGGGGGCTGGCAAAACCTGACTCATAAATCAGGTTTTTGCAAGCCCTGCACATCGCCGAAATAGGTAAGAGCAGCCTTGTGCTGCGAAAGGGCCAGTACAGCCATGCAGATGTGTGCTGGCTGTACCGGCCCTTTCGCAGCACAAGGCTGCTCCTACAGGTACTGCGTATTGCCTGAACGCGGATGCTTCAGTTCGAAGGTTCCGGGTCGCGCTTGCGCTTGTTGCCCATGCGCACGCCAATGTCCATCAGGAACTGGAAGAAGCCTTCCTGGTCCTCCAGCACATTGCTCCAGAACGGCGAGTGGTAAAGCGCCACGGCGCCGTGCACCAGCGCCCAGGCGGCGCAATAGTGGAAATACGGCGGCACGTCTTCGAGCTTGCCTTCGCTGATACGGCCCTTGATCAGCTGGGTCAGGCGGTCGAAGTTGGAGGCACGGATGCTGTGCAGCTGTTCGACCATTTCCGGTACCTGGTTGCCCTTGACCACCTTTTCTTCCAGGCGGTCGAACAGCCGGTAACGCTGCGGATCGCGCATGCGGAACTCGAAGTAGGCTCGCGACAGGGCTTCCTTGTCGCGATCGACGTCGGCCGAATGCAACAGCGCGTTCAGGTCGCGCTCGTAGTCGAGCATCAGGCGCAGGTAGATCTCCGCCTTGGACTTGAAGTGCTTGTAGATCGTGCCTTTGCCGATGCCCACGGCGTCGGCGATCATCTCGACGGTGACGCTGTCTTCTCCCTGTTCGAGAAAAAGCTTGAGCGCGGTGTCGAGGATTTCCTGTTCGCGACGGCGAAACTCACGGACCTTACGAGGTTCTTTCTGCATAGGAAGGACTGGATGACAATCGAAGCGGTTTATTATGCCTAACTTGCAAGAAATTGCACGGATCATCCAAGCATGTCTGTGTTTCACGATGCTTATGGCCATGCGCTGCGGGAGGAATGAAACGTGGGCGTATTCCAAATTTGTTTAAAAATCGATCAATATGCACTGGCACTGCGCCAAAGCTGACTAATACTTGAAGTGTTGGCGCGGCGCATCCCCCCCAAGTGGCGCGCCGATAAAGGTGCTCAGGGACCGCGTACCTTTGTTTTACTCCTAATGGTCTTAACCCGGATTCCCCCCCCAGAACCCGGGTTTTTTTTGGGTGTTTCGAGGGGGGCGTTGGGGGCATTTTTGGGATTACGTGTGGGCTGCTAGGTGCCCTCACCCGCAACCCTTCGAGTCAGGCCACCCGCGCCAACGGGAACAAACGCTTGAAGTTGGCAGTGGTCTGTTCGGCCAACTGCTCATAACTGGCCCCGCGCAACGAAGCCACGTACTCCGCCACCTCACGCACATACTGCGGCAAATTCGGCTTGCCGCGATACGGAATCGGCGCCAGGTACGGCGAATCCGTTTCCACCAGCAAACGATCGACCGGCACCTGCCGCGCCACTTCACGCAGGGCATCGGCATTGCGGAAGGTAACGATGCCAGACAACGAAATGTAATACCCCAGGTCCAGCGCCGCCTTGGCCATGTCCCAGTCTTCGGTGAAGCAGTGCAGCACGCCGGCCTGCGGCAGATTGGCCTCGCGCAGCAGTGCCAGGGTATCGGCACGCGCCGCACGGGTATGCACGATCACCGGTTTGCCGGTCTGCCGCGAGGCCTCCAGGTGCAGGCGGAACGAGGCTTGCTGCAACTCGGCTGCTTCCGGCTCGTAGTGGTAATCCAGCCCGGTTTCTCCAATCGCCACCACATGTGGGTGAGCCAGTTCGCGCAGCAGCCATTCCAGCGCCGGCGTTTCGCCCGGCGCCAGGTCCAGCGGGTGCACGCCCACCGAGCAATCGACATCGGCGTAACGCTCGCTCAGCGCCTTCACCGCACCAGCATTCTCGGCACTGACGCCAATACACAGGAAATGCCCGACCCCGCGCTCACGCGCCGCCTGCAGGGCAGCATCGAGGGAGCCCTGGTGGGCGCTCAGGTCCAGACGGTCGAGGTGGCAATGGGAATCTACGAGCATGGGATAACGACACACATGAAAAAATGAAAATCAGCGGGCGCCCGGCAACTGCAGCCAATGGGCCAGCAGCGATTCAAGCAGCAGGGCGCGGTTGAGGTTGGCCTTGCCCAGCACCTTCTGGCGCTGTTCCAGGATCCATGCCTGCACCTCCAGCACCTTGGCCTGGCGGCTCTTCTGCGCCAGGTACTGCACCACCTTGCGCATATCGGCCAAGCCTAGCCCTTCCTCGTCCTGGGTCAATTGGTAGCGCAGGATCAGGTGCGCCCAATCGCAGAACCAGTCGAACAGCAGCAGCAGCGGTACACCGTTCCAGGCATCGGCCAGCTGGCTAGGCGATTGCTGCTGCTTGAGCAGCTTCTTCACCCCGTCGGTGACCAGCGCACGCTGCTCTCGCACGCCTTGCGCCTGCAAGCTGACCGCCATCAGCGGCGAACCGGCAGCCAGGGTCAGCAACTCGTCGCGCTCGGTCTCATCACTGTCGGGCAGCGCGCCGGCCAGCCAGGCTTGGCTCTGGGCCAGGCTGGGCTGCGGGCAGGCGACCTGCTGGCAACGGCTCTTGATGGTCGGCAACAGACGGCTGGGCTGGTGGGTGACCAGCAGCAACACGGTATCACCGGAGGGCTCTTCGAGGCTCTTGAGCAGGGCGTTGGAGGCGTTGACGTTCATCGCCTCCACTGGCTCGATCAGTACCACCTTGCGCCCACCCAGCTGCGCGGTCTGCACCACGAAGGCCACCAGCTCGCGTACCTGATCTACCTTGATAGGCTTGTCAGCTTCTTCGGGCTCGAGTACGAAGTTGTCCGGGTGGCTGCCGGCCTTGAGCAGCAGACAGGACTTGCACGCGCCACAGGCCTCCAGGCCCTGGGGCTGCTGGCACAGCAGGCGGGCCATCAGGCGCTCGGCCAAGGCCCGCTTGCCGATACCCTGCGGCCCATGCAGCAGGTAGGCGTGAGCGTGCTGGCTGCGGCCGGCCAGTTGCTGCCAGAGGGCCTGCTGCCAAGGATAGGCCTCAGCCACGGCAACGCTCCACGATGCCTGGTAGCAACGCATCGATGGAGCGCTGCACCGCCTCCAGAGACTGGGCGGCATCAAGCAGGGTATAGCGCTGTGGTTCGCGACCGGCGCGCTGCAGGTAGGCCTGGCGCACTGCTTCGAAGAACGCCTGGCCTTCCTGCTCGAAACGGTCCAGGCGGCCGCGGGCGGCGGCGCGGGCCAGGCCCACTTCGACTGGCAGATCGAAGACCAGAGTCAGATCCGGGCGCAGGTCGCCCTGGACGAATTGCTCCAGGATGGCGATACGCTCGACTGGCAAACCACGCCCGCCGCCCTGGTAGGCGTATGTCGCATCGGTAAACCTGTCACACAAGACTACGGCCCCGCGGGCCAGCGCCGGCCGGATCACCTGCGCCAGGTGCTGGGCACGCGCAGCGAACACCAGCAACAGTTCGGTGTCGGCCACCATGCTTTCATCGCTGGGCGCCAGCAGCAGCTCACGCACCTTTTCGGCCAGCGGCGTGCCGCCGGGCTCACGGGTCAGCACTACGTCCAGGCCCTGCTCGCACAGGCGCGCAGCCAGGTAGTCGCGGTTGGTGCTCTTGCCCGCGCCTTCGGGGCCTTCCAAAGTAATAAACAAGCCGCTCACAGGCAGTCCTTAATGTTGTTCGTCAGACATCGGCCGTTCGGCCGCTTGCGCGCCGCCGGCTGGGGCGTCCTGCACAGGCGGCTGGTCGGGCGCTGGCTGCACGGTAGACTCGTCGGCAGGGGCTTCGGGTTGTTCGGCCTCGTCGGCACCTGGTTGCGTCTGTTGCTCTGGCTGCGATTGCGGCGCGGGGCTGGAGCGGTAGTCCGCACGGCGCTTGAGCTGGAACTCGCGCACCGCCGAGTTGTGGTCGTCGAGGTCGTCGGAAAACACATGGCTGCCATCGCCACGGGCGACGAAGTACAGGCTGGTGCCATCGGACGGGTTGAGCGCCGCGTGAATCGCTTCGCGACCGACCATGGCGATCGGGGTCGGCGGCAGGCCGGTGATGGTGTAGGTGTTGTAGGGCGTCGGCTCGCGCAGGTCGGCGCGGGTGATCTTGCCGTTGTAGCGCTCACCCATGCCGTAGATCACCGTAGGGTCGGTCTGCAGCATCATGCCCAGGCGCAGGCGCCGCACGAAAACGCCGGCGATCTGCCCGCGCTCCTGAGGAATGCCGGTTTCCTTCTCCACCAGTGAAGCCATGATCAGCGCCTGGTACGGGTCGCGGTATGGCAGGTCGGTGGTGCGCTCGGCCCACTCCTTGGCCAACACTTCGTCCAGGCGCATATAGGCCTGCTGCAGCAACTCGACGTCGGTCATGCCGCGCACGAAGCGATAGGTGTCCGGGAAGAAGCGCCCTTCAGGGAACACCCCGGTATGGCCGAGCTTGTCCATCACTTCCGAATCGGACAGCCCGTCCAGGGTGTGCTTGATCTTTTCATGCTTGGCCACGGCCGCGCGCACCTGGCGGAAGGTCCAGCCTTCGACCAGGGTGAGGTTGTACTGCACCACGTCGGCTCGACGCCAGGCATCGAACAGCTGCTCCACGGTCATGCCGGGGGTCAGGCGATACTCACCGGTGTGCAGAGGGGTGCCGGCCATGTTGAAACGCCAGTACAGGCGCAACCAGACGGCGTCGTCGAGCAACCCTTCGTTCTGCATGCGATAGAACATGCGGTTGGGGGTGGTGCCATTGGGCACGTCCAGCAGGCGCTCCTGCGTCACGTGCAGAGGCTGCTCCAGGACCGAGTTGACTTTCCAGGCGGACCAGCCCACGGCAAGGCCGGCGAGGATCAAGCCCATTTCCAGCAGCAGCAGGAATTTACGTCTCACGAATTCAGGTTTCCAGTAACGTACGGGCAACGGCCTGCAGTTTACGGGTGAGCGGGCCCGGCGACCAGTTTAGCTCGGCAACGCCTCGCACGGGCCAGACACCGTAGACGCTGTTGCAGACAAATACTTCATCTGCCTGCTCCAGAGCGTCGAACGGCAGGTCGCAGACCTGCACCGGGATGCCCTGCAGCGCTGCCTGTTCCAGCAACGCGCCCCGCATCACGCCAGCGACGCCACAGCGGCTGAGGTCAGCCGTGAACAGCACGCCATCGCGCACCAGGAACAGATTGCTGTACACACCTTCGATCACCCTGCCCTGCCCATCACGCATCAGGCCTTCGGCATGTTCGCTGTCCTGCCATTCGGCACGGGCCAGCACCTGCTCCAGGCGGTTGAGGTGTTTGAGGCCGGCCAGCAGCGGTTGTTCCCCAAGCCGGGTCTGGCACGGAAACAGTTGCACGCCCTGCTCGGCATTGTCGACAGGATAGCTGGGCAACGGGCTGCCCTGCAGAATACGCCGCGGCGCGGCACCGGCAACCGGTGCGTAACCGCGCTGGCTGCCACCACGAGTAAGGATGAGTTTGGCTACGCCATCACCGAGCTGGCTGGCATAGCGCAGGAGTTCGTCGCGTACCAGCGCCAGGTCGGTACTGATCGCCAGGCGCTGGCAACCCAGCGCCAGGCGTGCGAGGTGGCCGTCCAGCAAGCTGGGCCGGCCGTCGCGCACGGCGATGGTCTCGAATAGCCCATCGCCGTAGGCCAGGCCGCGGTTCTGCAGGTTGACTGCAGCCGCCGGCTGGCCATCGATCCAGCTTTGCATCAACCGGCGAACCGGCGGAATACCAGCGAACCGTTGGTACCGCCAAAGCCGAACGAGTTGGACAGCACCACATCGATCGGCATGCTGCGCGCCTGGTGCGGCACGAAGTCGAGGTCGCAGCCTTCGTCCGGCTCGTCCAGGTTGATGGTGGGCGGAGCCATCTGGCTGTTGATTGCCAGTACGCTGAAGATCGCTTCTACGGCACCGGCGGCGCCCAGCAGGTGGCCGGTCATCGACTTGGTCGAGCTGACCGCCAGCTTGTAGGCATGCTCACCGAACACGCGCTTGATCGCCGCCACTTCGGCCACGTCGCCAGCAGGGGTCGAGGTGCCATGGGCGTTGATGTAGCTGACCTCTTCCGGCTGGATGCCGGCATCGCGCAAGGCGTTGGCCATGCAACGGGCAGCGCCTTCACCGGTGTCGGGTGGCGAAGTCATGTGGTAAGCGTCACCGCTCATGCCGAACCCGACCAGTTCGGCATAGATGGTCGCGCCGCGGGCCTTGGCATGTTCCAGTTCTTCGAGCACCAGGGCACCAGCACCGTCGGACAGCACGAAGCCGTCACGGCCCTTGTCCCACGGGCGGCTGGCCCGGGTCGGCTCGTCGTTGCGAGTGGACAGTGCGCGGGAGGCGCCGAAGCCGCCCATGCCCAGGCCGCAGGCAGCCATTTCGGCGCCGCCGGCGATCATCACGTCGGCTTCACCGTAGGCGATGTTGCGCGCGGCCATACCGATGCAGTGGGTACCAGTGGTGCACGCGGTGGCGATGGCGTAGTTCGGCCCTTGCAGCCCCAGGTGGATCGACAGGAAGCCGGAGATCATGTTGATGATCGAGCCTGGCACGAAGAAAGGCGAAATACGACGCGGCCCCGAGTCGTGCAGGGTGCGGCTGGTTTCTTCGATATTGGTCAGGCCGCCGATACCCGAGCCCATGGCCACGCCAATACGCTGGCGGTTGGCGTCGGTGACTTCCAGACCGGCATTACGCACTGCCTGGAACCCGGCCGCCAAGCCGTACTGGATGAACAGGTCGAGCTTGCGGGCCTCTTTGGCCGACAGGTATTGCTCGACCTCGAAGCCTTTCACCGAGCCGCCAAAACGGGTGGAGTAGGCAGACAGATCCGTGTGTTCGATCGGACCGATGCCACTGCGGCCAGCCAGAATGCCCTGCCAGGTGCTCGGTACATCAGTACCCAGTGGCGACAGCATACCCATACCGGTGACCACGACGCGTCTACGCGACACAGTACTCTCCTTTTCTAATGACAGAGTTTCTTGCCATTGCATTCAAGCGATGGAATGAAATGGCAACAAGCTCTTGATACCCGGTGAACGAGACCGACTTGCAAAACGCAGGGTGCTCGCAAAGAAAAAACCGCACGCCGGCAAAGGCAGTGCGGTTTTTCCCGACAAGAAGCGTCGACTACAGCGTCTTAGGCCTGGTGGGCTTTGACGTAGTCTACGGCAGCTTGAACGGTAGTGATCTTCTCGGCTTCTTCGTCAGGGATTTCGGTCTCGAATTCCTCTTCCAGAGCCATCACCAGCTCAACGGTGTCAAGCGAATCGGCACCCAGGTCATCGACGAAGGACTTCTCGAGAGTCACTTCCTCTTCCTTGACGCCCAGTTGCTCGGCGACGATTTTCTTGACGCGTTCTTCGATGGTGCTCATACCTAGTTTTCACTCCTAATGGACATATGTCAGGCAGCTGGCCGGTGGCTAATTTTATAGAAAGACGTTCGCTTTTCAAGCTAAACACGCCTTCACACCAACCCCCACACCCGCTGCCTGGAATCTGGTTGCAGCTTTATAACGGATTTTAGGCTCGCAGTATGACTCTTTTTTTACGAAATCCGTCACATTGAGTTGCAGTGTTACATGTACATCCCGCCGTTGACCGGCACGGTAGCGCCGGTTACGTAGGCTGCGCCGTCAGATGCCAGGAACGAAACAACCTTGGCAATTTCGTCGGCCTGGCCCAGGCGGCCCAGCGGGATCTGGGTCTGCAGCGCTTCACGCTGCGCTTCTGGCAGCTCGCGGGTCATGTCGGTGTCGATGAAGCCCGGGGTCACCGAGTTGACGGTGATGCCACGCGAGCCCACTTCACGCGCCAGGGCGCGGCTGAAGCCTTCCAGGCCGGCCTTGGCGGCCGCGTAGTTGGCCTGGCCGGCGTTACCCATGGCACCGACGACCGAGCCGATGCTGATGATACGGCCCCAACGTGCCTTGGTCATGCCACGCAGCACGCCCTTGGACAGACGGTAGAGGCTGTTCAGGTTGGTATCGATCACGTCGAACCACTCGTCGTCCTTCATGCGCAGCATGAGGTTGTCACGGGTGATACCGGCGTTGTTGACCAGGATGGCCGGTGCGCCGAATTGCTCGCCGATGGCGGCCAGCACAGCTTCAACCGATTCGGCGCTTGTCACGTTCAGTTCCATGCCGGTACCGGTGATGCCGTGTTCTTTCAGCGTGGCAGCAATGCGCTCGGCGCCGGAGGCCGACGTGGCGGTGCCGATCACGGTCGCGCCCTGGCGGCCCAGCTCGAGGGCGATGGCCTGGCCAATGCCACGGCTGGCGCCGGTGACCAGTGCAACTTTACCTTGCAGGCTCATGCAAGCTTCTCCAAATCAGGCCAGTGCCGCGCGGGTGGCGGCGACGGCGTCAGGGGTATTGAGGTTGTAGGTGGTCACGCCATCGGCGCAACGCTTGTTCAGGCCGGCCAGGACCTTGCCCGGGCCGCACTCGACCAGGTTGACCGCACCGTTAGCGGCCAGGGTCTGCACGCATTCGACCCAGCGCACTGGCTGGTACAGCTGCGCCAGCAGGTCGTGCTTGAGGGCATTAAGGTCAGCGGCAACGGCAGCGGTGACGTTCTGCACCACGGGAATTTGCGGGGCGTGCCACTCGATGGCGTTGACCGACTCGGCAAAGCGCTCGGCAGCCGGCTTCATCAGCGCGCAGTGCGACGGCACGCTGACCGCCAGCGGCAGGGCGCGCTTGGCACCCTTGGCCTTGCACAGCTCGATGGCGCGATCGACGGCGGCCTTGTTGCCAGCGATAACCACCTGGCCTGGCGAGTTGAAGTTGACCGCGCTGACCACCTGGTCTTCGGCCGCTTCGGCGCAGACTTCCACGACCACGGCGTCGTCCAGGCCAAGAATGGCGGCCATGGCGCCATGACCGGCCGGCACGGCTTCCTGCATCAGCTGGCCCCGGCGCTCGACCAGGCGCACGGCATCTTTCAGGCTCAGGCTGCCGGCGGCAACCAGGGCGCTGTATTCACCCAGGCTGTGACCGGAGACGAAGGCCGGCCTGGCACCGCCCTCTTCCAGCCACAGGCGCCACAGTGCGATGGACGCGGTGAGGATGGCCGGCTGGGTCTTGTCGGTCTGGTTGAGTTGCTCTTCCGGGCCTTCCTGGACCAGCTTCCACAGGTCGTAACCGAGTGCCTCGGACGCTTCCTTGAAGGTTTCGATGATCACTGGCTTCTCGGCGCCGAGCTCGGCGAGCATGCCCAGCGACTGGGAACCTTGACCGGGAAAGACGAATGCGAGAGATGCAGACATTGAACAAGCCCTTATGATCTTGTCGTCGGATAGGGTGCGCCGGACATTAGCCAGACGCGGAATCTGAAAACTTGGATGGAGACGCGGACCAAGCGGTCACATTTAAGCACTTCAGCGGCGATATGCCTAAGGTCTTTATTCCTTCAGCACCGGCCTCTTCGCGGGTAAACCCGCTCCCACAGGGTTACCACAGACCTAAAGGTTATGGGGCACCTGTGGGAGCGGGTTTACCCGCGAAGAGGCCGGCACAGGCTACAACAGCAAATCTTCCAGCCGCCCATGCAAGCGCTGCGGCAGGTTTTCCTGAATCTCGATCAACGCCCGCTGGATGGCACTCTGGAAGCCCTGCACCCCCGCCGAGCCATGGCTCTTGATGACGATGCCCTGCAACCCCAGGAAACTCGCACCATTGTGCCGCGCCGGTGCCAGGTCGGCCTGCAGGCGTTTGAGCAGCGGCATGGCCACGGCCCCGGCTGCCCGCGACAATACGCCACCCTTGAACAACTGCTCTATGCGCGCACCGATCATCGTCGCCAGCCCCTCGCTCGACTTGAGCAGGATGTTGCCGACGAACCCGTCGCACACCACCACATCGGCTTCGCCGCGATACAACCCGTCACCCTCGACGAAGCCTATGTAGTTGAGCCCGCGGGCGTTCTGCAACAGGCTGGCCGCCAGCTTGACCTGCTGGTTGCCCTTGATGTCCTCGGTACCGATGTTAAGCAGCGCCACGCGCGGCCGCTGCACACCCAGCGCCTGGGCGGCCACCGAGCCCATCACGGCGAACTGGTAGAGGTTCTCGGCGCTGCAGTCGACGTTGGCGCCAAGGTCGAGCAACTGGCAGTAACCGGTCTGGGTCGGGATCGCCGCCACCATGGCCGGCCGATCGATACCTGGCAGTGTCTTGAGCACGAAACGCGAGAGCGCCATCAGCGCCCCGGTATTGCCGGCGCTGACGCAGGCCTGAGCCTTGCCGTCGCGCACCAGTTCGAGGGCGATGCGCATCGACGAGTCCGGCTTGCCGCGCAGCGCCTGGGATGGCCGCTCGTCCATGCCGACCACCTCGCTGGCGGCCACGATTTGCAGGCGCGCGCGATCCGCAGCCGCAAGGCCGCTGACAAGATCTTCGAGGAGGGAGGGTTGACCGACGAGGGTCAGGTGCAGCGAGGGGGTAGCCGAAAGGCAGGCAATGCTAGCCTGGACAATGCTGCGGGGACCGAAGTCCCCGCCCATTGCGTCGATCGCGATGATCTGAGCGGACAAGGATTACTCGTCAGCGCCCTTGTCGACCACTTTGCGACCACGGTATACGCCTTCTGGCGAAACGTGGTGACGCAGGTGTACTTCACCGGTGGTTTTCTCTACCGACAGCGCGTTTTCCGACAGGGCGTCGTGCGAACGGCGCATGTCACGGGCAGAGCGGGATTTTTTGTTCTGCTGAACAGCCATAATTGATTAACTCCTAAACGTTTGGGTCACGCTTTAACTGCGCCAAAACACTGAACGGGTTGGACCGCGATACCTCGTCCTTGCTCGATTCGGGCTCGTCTGCGCCCGCCGGCTGCTGGCATTCTTCCGGATGATGAGCAGGCACGATTGGCAAGGCGAGCAGAAGCTCCTCCTCGATCAATGCCTGCAGATCCAAAGGATCTTCGCCCAGTTCCAGCACGTCATAGCCTTTCGGCAACGACTGGGTATTCGCACCCTCCTTCACCACGGCGTATGTACATTCGCTGTGGATCGGCAGGGTGACCAGCTCAAGACAACGCTGGCAAACCATCTTGACCTCGACGTCCAGCTCGCTGTGGATAACCACCACGTGCTGTTCATCTCGTTCAAAATCGAACTTCGCCTGCACCGTACCGACATTGTCGGAAAGCGGGTCGCAGAGTCTTTCCAAATCAGCGAGCTGCAGCGAACCGTTAAGGGTTACGCCACGATCGGCTAATTTGCGCGGGTCAACGTGAGGTGGAATCGGGTCATTCAACATAGGCGCAGCATTCTAGGGATGCCCCCCGCCCCTGTCAAAGGAAATTCGGCGGCATCGTGCGTGATAGAATTTGTTCAACCGATTCAGGAGTCTACCATGCTTCCTCTGTTACTGGCTTCCAGCTCTGCCTACCGCCGCGAACTGCTTGCACGCCTGCGCCTGCCCTTCACCTGGGCAAGCCCCGATATAGACGAGCGACGCCTGGATGACGAACCGGCGGTGGAGCTGGTGCAGCGGCTGGCCAGGCAAAAAGCCGAGGCCCTGGCAGGCAGCCACCCCGGGCAGCTGATCATTGGTTCGGACCAGGTTGCGGTGCTGGGCGAGCAGGTACTGGGCAAGCCGCACACCTTCGAGCGGGCTTGCGAGCAACTGCTGGAGTGCAGCGGGCAGCAGGTGAGCTTCCTGACCGGGCTGGCGCTGCTGAACAGCGCCACCGGGCACTGCCAGGTGGACTGCGTGCCGTTTACCGTGACCCTGCGCGAACTGGACCGGGAGCGAGTGGAGCGCTATGTGGCGGCGGAACAGCCGCTGGACTGCGCCGGCAGCTTCAAGGCCGAGGGCCTGGGAGTGAGCCTGTTCCAGAGCACGCACGGGTGCGATGCGACCAGCCTGATCGGACTGCCGTTGATTAGACTGGTGGATATGTTGACCAAGGAAGGGGTGGTGATTCCCTGAGACTTTGAGGCCGCGCTGCGCCACCCCACAATCCCGGATCAGCGCAACTGCGGCCCCTGGAAGCCCATCCACATCGCCAAGCGTTCAGCCACGCTGGCGCCAACGCGCTTGGAGAAGCGATCGAGCGCCGATTCCTGCACGGTGAAGTCCACCAACTCCTTTTCACCCACGATCTCGCGCGCCACATAGCTGGCACTGCCCAACCCATCCACCAAGCCCAGCTCCTTGGCCTGCTCGCCCGACCAGACCAGGCCACTGAAGAGCTCCGGATGCTCCTTGTCCTTCAGGCGCTCACCCCGCCCCTGCTTGACCATGGCAATGAACTGCTGGTGCGTGGTATTCAGTACGCCCTGCCAGAACTCGGTCTCTTCCGGCTTCTGCGGCGAGAACGGATCGAGGAAGGCCTTGTGCTCGCCTGCAGTGTAGGTACGCCGCTCCACACCTAGCTTCTCCATGGTGCCGACAAAGCCGTAACCGGCCGCCGTCACACCAATCGAGCCCACCAGGCTGGCCTTGTCGGCATAGATCTCGTCCGCCGCACTGGCGATGTAGTAGGCACCGGAAGCGCCAAGGTCGGCGATGACCGCATACAGCTTGATGGCCGGATATTCAGCCCGCAGACGGCGAATTTCGTCATACACGTAACCCGACTGCACCGGGCTGCCTCCCGGGCTGTTGATGCGCATCACCACAGCCTTGGTCTTGCTGTCCTTGAACGCCTCGCGCAGGCTCTTGACGATATTGTCGGCACTGGCTGGCTCCTGGTCGGCAATCACCCCGCGCACCTCGACCAGCGCGGTATGGCTGGCACTGCGCGACGCTGCATTGTCCATGTCCATCAACGGCGTGAACAGGATCAGGATGCCGAACAGGTAGACGAAGGTCAGCAACTTGAAGAAGATCCCCCAGCGTCGCGCCCGGCGCTGCTCCTGAACGCCCGCCAGCAGGGTCTTTTCCAGCAGCTTCCAGCTCTTGTGCTCTTCGCGCCCCTCGTCGGGTTCGGCCTCAGGGGCTTTCCATTCGTCTGCCATGCTTACCTACCTTGGAAATGGAATTGCGGAACCACCCAGCCACTCACGCAACTGGGAAAAATGATCGATGCACACCTGCGGACCAAACTCGGCCAGTGCCTGCAGCGACATGGCACCATAGCCCACGGCCACCGAATGCATGCCGGCATTGCTGGCCATCTGCAGATCGAATGCCGAATCGCCAACCATCAGCGCACGCCCTGCTTCGACACCGCAATGCCGGAGAATTTCCTCGAGCATCAGCGGGTGCGGCTTGCCGCGGGTCTCGTCGGCGGCGCGAGTGATGTCGAAGAACTGCTCCCAGCCATTGGCCTTGAGTACCCGATCCAGCCCGCGACGCGCCTTGCCGGTGGCCACCGCCAGGCGGTAACCCTCGGCACGGAAGGCATCCAGCGACTCGACCACACCCTCGAACAGCGGCGAGGGCTGCTGGTCCAGGGCCATGTAGATATCGGCATAGTGCTGACGAAAGCTTTCGACCTGAGCAGGCGCCAGGTGCGGGTACAGGGTGTGGATCGCCTCGCCCAGGGCCAGGCCGATGATGCCCTTGACCGCGTCCTCGCTGCTTTGCGCCTCACCGGCACGCTCGGCGGCGGCGTTCATGGCCTCGACGATACGCCCGATCGAGTCGGCCAGGGTGCCATCCCAGTCGAAGATCAGTAGCTCATAGCCTTTTTTCATAGGTCAGGACGCACTCAGACGTTCAACGGTTTTCGCCCAGACTTCATCCACCGGCGCCTCGAGCTTCAGCTCGCCACCGTCCGGCAGCGGCACGGTCAGCGCATAGGCATGCAGGAACAGGCGCTTGCCGCCCAAGTCGCGAATTTCACGACTGAAGTCTTCGTCACCGTACTTGCTGTCGCCAGCGATCATATGCCCGGCATGCAGGGTGTGCACACGGATCTGGTGGGTACGGCCAGTGATCGGGCGCGCCTCGACAATGGTGGCGAACTCGCCGAAGCGGCGCAGCACGCGGAACAGGGTCAGCGCCTCCTTGCCCTCGTCGTTCACCTCGACCATGCGCTCGCCGGAGCGCAGGTTGCTCTTGAGCAACGGCGCGCTGACCTGCTTCTTCGAGGTCGGCCAGTGGCCGCGCACCAGCGCCATGTAGCGCTTGTCGACACCGTCGCCACGCAATGCGGCGTGCAGGTGCCGCAGCATGCTGCGCTTCTTGGCGATCATCAACAGTCCGGAGGTGTCGCGGTCCAGGCGGTGCACCAGCTCCAGCTCCTTGGCGTCCGGGCGCAACTGGCGCAGCGCCTCGATCACGCCGAAGCTCAGGCCGCTGCCGCCATGCACGGCGATGCCGGCCGGCTTGTTCATCACGATCAGCGCCTTGTCTTCGTAGACAATGGCCGCTTCCAGGCGCTGCAACAGGCCCTGGGCCACCGGCGCGGGCTCGTCACGTTCCGGCAGGCGGACGGGCGGTACCCGCACGATGTCCCCGGCCTGGATCTTGTACTCCGGCTTGACGCGCCCCTTGTTGACCCGTACCTCACCCTTGCGCAGGATGCGGTACACCAAGGTCTTGGGCACGCCCTTGAGGGCCGTGATGAGGAAATTGTCGATGCGTTGGCCGGCAAGCTCCGGCGCGACTTCGATCAGCTGAACGCCGGAAGTCGGAGGGGTATTGGTCGTCATGGCGGGATCATAACAATTTTTTATGGAATTGAAGCACTTAATCATTGCTGCTATAGTCGCGAACGCCGCCAAAAGCGGCAGGCCAGCGGCACCAGGCTCCGAGCCGGTCCCTGACCAACGCAATTCTCCAGGACGCGAGGCCGTCCTACGGGGTTTTCGCCAGTTTACCGAATTGCCTGGAATCGCCACCAGCGCTGTGTAGAGAAGACCGAAAAAAAACGACAAGTGCGGTGTTTCACCTGCTTACCCGATTCTTTTCGCTGCACCTCTGCCCGCCCCGTCGCTTCCACGCAACGCCCGGCGAATGCTTCGGAAATACCTGCCTTGGACATGAATGGCGCCAGCGCAGTACCTGCGCTGGCGAAAAATGCAACCCGTTGCGGATTCAGCGCGCGGCAGCACCCGAATTATCAGGGATACGTGCAGGGTGGAGATGCACAGCCCTCGGACCGTGTAGCACCGCGTCCGGCCACCAGCCCACTGAGCGGCTGGCGAGCGGATAAGGTCCTGAACAGATGCCCCCGGGCGTCCACGGCTGACGGTTGATTCCTCCTCCTGACTGAGTGCACAAGGCCCGCTTGGTTGATTCGGATTCCAATTCGAAGCCACCGGGGCCTTGTTGGCACCGCAGCAAACAGGACGCGTCGTCGCGACAACGGCAGGCTGGGCAACCGGCTGGTGCCGAACGTCGCTCGACACGGGGGTGGCCCGGCCACCCTTTGCGCACCTTGGCACCGACCATGAGACGTCGTGTGTGCCGAACGCCGTTTCCGGCAGCCCGGAAACCGACGGTACAACATGAAAAGAATGCTGATTAACGCGACTCAACCCGAAGAGTTGCGTGTAGCCCTGGTGGACGGCCAACGTCTCTACGACCTGGACATCGAGTCCGGCGCGCGCGAGCAGAAAAAGGCCAACATCTACAAAGGCAAGATCACCCGCATCGAACCCAGCCTCGAAGCCGCCTTCGTCGACTTCGGCTCCGAACGTCACGGCTTCCTGCCGCTGAAAGAAATCTCCCGCGAATACTTCAAGAAAGCCCCCGAAGGGCGGGTCAACATCAAGGAAGTGCTGAGCGAAGGCCAGGAAGTCATCGTCCAGGTCGAGAAGGAAGAGCGTGGCAACAAAGGCGCCGCCCTCACCACCTTCATCAGCCTGGCCGGCCGCTACCTGGTGCTGATGCCGAACAACCCGCGTGCCGGCGGCATTTCCCGCCGCATCGAAGGCGAAGAGCGCAACGAACTGCGTGAAGCCCTGAACGGCCTGACCGTGCCGGGCGACATGGGCCTGATCGTGCGCACTGCCGGCCTTGGCCGCAGCAGCGAAGAAATGCAGTGGGACCTCGACTACCTGCTGCAACTGTGGACCGCCATCAAGGAAGCGTCCCAGGACCGCGCCGCGCCATTCCTGATCTACCAGGAAAGCAACGTCATCATCCGCGCCATCCGCGACTACCTGCGCCAGGACATCGGCGAAGTGCTGATCGACAGCATCGATGCCCAGGAAGAAGCCCTGACCTTCATCCGCCAGGTCATGCCGCAGTACGCCAGCAAGGTCAAGCTGTACGAAGACAGCGTGCCGCTGTTCAACCGCTTCCAGATCGAAAGCCAGATCGAGACCGCCTTCCAGCGCGTGGTCGACCTGCCGTCCGGCGGTTCGATCGTGATCGACCCGACCGAAGCCCTGGTGTCGATCGACATCAACTCGGCGCGCGCCACCAAAGGCAGCGACATCGAAGAAACCGCCCTGCAGACCAACCTGGAAGCGGCCGAGGAAATCGCCCGCCAGCTGCGCCTGCGTGACATCGGTGGCCTGATCGTCATCGACTTCATCGACATGACCCCGGCGAAAAACCAGCGCGCCGTCGAAGAGCGTGTTCGCGAGTGCCTGGAAGCCGACCGCGCCCGCGTCCAGGTCGGCCGCATCTCGCGCTTCGGCCTGCTGGAAATGTCCCGTCAGCGCCTGCGCCCTTCGCTGGGCGAAAGCAGCGGCATCGTCTGCCCACGCTGCTCCGGCACCGGCATCATCCGTGACGTCGAATCGCTGTCGCTGGCCATCCTGCGCCTGATCGAAGAAGAAGCCCTGAAGGACCGCACCGCCGAAGTTCGCGCCCAGGTGCCGATCCCGGTGGCTGCCTTCCTGCTCAACGAGAAGCGCAACTCGATCACCAAGATCGAACTGCGCACCCGTGCGCGCATCATCATCCTGCCGAACGATCACCTGGAAACCCCTCACTTCGAAGTCCAGCGCCTGCGCGACGACAATCCGGAAGTGCTGAGCAACCAGTCCAGCTACGAGATCGCCGCCGCCGAAGCCGAAGAAGCGCCGCAGCCGACCGCCACCCGCACCCTGGTTCGCCAGGAAGCCGCAGTCAAGACCGCCCCGGCCCGCGCCAACGCGCCGGTACCGGCCACTGTCGAAGAACCGCAGCCTGCCGCACCGGTCGCCCCTGCCCCGGTCGCTCCGGAGCCAAGCCTGTTCAAGGGCCTGGTGAAGTCGCTGGTAAGCCTGTTCGCCGGCAAGGAAGAGCCTGCCGCAGCGCCGGTTGTCACTGCCGCCGAGAAGCCGGCCGCCGAGCGCAGCCCACGCAACGAAGAACGCCGCAACGGCCGTCAGCAGAGCCGCAACCGCAACGGCCGTCGCGACGAAGAGCGCAAGCCGCGTGAAGAGCGTGCCGAACGCGCACCTCGTGAAGAACGTGCCCCGCGCGAAGAGCGTGCACCACGTGAAGAACGCGCACCACGTGAAGAACGCGCCCCACGCGAAGAGCGTGCACCGCGTGAAGAACGTGCCCCACGCCAGCCACGCGAAGACCGCCGTGGCAATCGTGGCGAAGAGCGTGTGCGCGAACTGCGTGAGCCACTGGACGCCACCCCTGCCGAGCGTGAAGAACGTCAGCCGCGCGAGGAACGTGTAGCCCGTGAAGAACGTGCCCCACGTGAAGAGCGTGCACCTCGCGAGGAACGCGCACCTCGTGAAGAACGTGCTCCACGTGAAGAACGCGCACCTCGCGAAGAACGTGCTCCTCGTGAAGAGCGTGCACCTCGTGAAGAACGTGCTCCACGCGAAGAACGTGCCCCTCGCCCACCACGCGAAGAGCGTCAGCCACGCGTAGCCGAAGAAGCCGCCGAGCAGGCTGCCGAGCTGGCCGAAGAGCAACTGCCGAACGAAGAACTGCTGCAGGACGAACAGGAAGGCACCGATGGCGAGCGCCCGCGCCGCCGTTCCCGTGGCCAGCGTCGTCGCAGCAACCGTCGTGAGCGTCAGCGCAACGCCAACGGCGAGCTGATCGATGGCAGCGAGGAAGAAGGCAGCGAAGAGCAGCCACAACAGCACCAGGCCACCGAGCTGGGTGCCGAACTGGCCGCCGGCCTGGCCGTGACTGCCGCTGTCGCCAGCAGCAACATCAGTGCCGACGCCGAAGCCCAGGCCAACCAGCAGGCCGAGCTTGCCACCGCCGAAGTCGCCCAGCCGGTCGAGCAGGCTGAGAAGTTCGAGCAGGTAGAAGCTGCTGCCGAGGCTGAACAAGTGGCTGTGGCTCCTGTGGTCGAGCAGCCGGTCAGCGAGCCTGTGGCCGTGGTCGAGGCAACTGCCGAGCCAGTGGTCGAAGTCACTCCGCAGCCAGTGGTCGACGAAGCACCTGCTGCCGAACCGGTAGTGGTTGCCGAAGCACCGGTCGAAGCGCCTGCCGTCGAAGCCGGTGAAATCGAGCAGGCCCCGACCGTGGTCGAAGCCGCTCCGGTCGCCGAGCAACCTGCCCCGGTTGTCGAAGCCCAGCCAGAAGTGGTGGCCGAGCCTGCACCAGTGGCCGTCGAGCCTGCACCGGTCGAAGCCCCTGCGGTGGTGGAACCTGCCACTGTCATGCTGGCCAACGGCCGTGCGCCGAACGACCCGCGTGAAGTGCGTCGCCGCAAGCGTGAGGCCGAGGCTGCAGCCAAGGCCGCGCAGGAAGCTGCTGCTGCCGAGGAGCCAGCCCTGGAAGCCAGCGATGAGCAAAAGCCTCATCACGGTTGATAGCCAAGGCTGAATGAAAAAGCCCCGCCAGTGCGAACTGGCGGGGCTTTTTCTTGGCTGGGCGTTTTTCCTGTACCGGCCTCTTCGCGGGTAAACCCGCTCCCACAGGCCCCCACCACCCTCAAGCCCTATGACGTCCCTGTGGGAGCGGCTTCAGCCGCGAAAGGGCCAGCCCAGGCACTGAATCAGTAGAGGTTAGGCTCCATCTCCAGCTCGACCCCGAACCGCTCGAGGATATCGGCCTGGATCCGGCACGCCAGTGCATGCATCTGCGCCCCGCTCGCCTGGCCGTAGTTGACCAGCACCAGCGACTGCAAACGATGCACCCCGGCATCCCCCTCGCGGTGGCCCTTCCAGCCTGCCTGCTCAATCAACCAGCCTGCCGCCAGCTTCACCTGGCCATCGGCTTGGGGATAAGCCACTACCCCCGGGTACTGCGCACGAATACGCTCGACCAGTTCCGCCGAGACCACCGGGTTCTTGAAGAAGCTCCCGGCATTACCCAGCTCTGCCGGGTCTGGGAGCTTCTCGCGGCGAATGTTGCAGATCGCCTCGCTGATCGCCTGCGCGGTCGGCTCGGTCACGCCCTGCTCCGCCAGGCGCTGGCGCACCGGGCCGTAGTCCAGGTGAGCCTGTAGCGTACGGCTCAAGGCAAAGCGCACACGCAGGATCAACCAACGCCCAGGGTTGCGCTTGAACAGGCTGTCGCGATACCCGAAGGCACATTCAGCCAGGCCGAAGTCACGCAACTCGCCGGTCTCGCGGTCCAGGGCGGTCAAGCCGACAAATACGTCCTTGATCTCCACGCCATAGGCGCCCACGTTCTGCATCGGCGCGGCGCCCACGGTGCCGGGGATCAGGCTGAGGTTCTCCAGCCCGCAATAGCCCTGCGCCAGTGTCCACTGCACGAACGGGTGCCACGGCTCACCGGCCTCGGCCTCGACCACGATACGTTCGCCATCGTCGCCGAGCACGCGCCGACCACGGCTGGCCATATGCAGCACCAGCGCATCGATATCGCGGGTGAGCAGCAAGTTGCTGCCACCGCCAATCACCAGCACCGGCACGCCGCCTTGCTGCGCCTGGGCCAGCGCCAGGCGCACCTCCTGGTCATCATGTGCCTGGGTGAAATACCGCGCCTTCACGTCGATGCCAAAGGTGTTGTACGGCTTGAGCGATACCTGCTCCTGCCACTGCACTGTCATATCCGCCCCTTGATTTCCAGGACCAGCGCCTGGCAAGCCGCTTCAACCAGGTCGAGCACCTGCTCGAAGCCGTCGGCGCCACCGTAGTACGGGTCCGGCACTTCATCCAGCGCTGCGCCATAACGGCGCAGGAACAGGTCGAGCTCCCCCACTGCCGTGTGCGGGCGCATCGCACGCAAGTGGCCAAGGTTGCTCTCGTCCATGGCCAGGATCAGGTCATATTCGGCAAAGTGCGCCGCCTTGACCTGCTGGGCGCGTTGCTGCGAGAGGTCATAGCCACGCGCCAGCGCTGCCTTGCAGGTGCGGCTGTCGGGCGCCTTGCCGACGTGCCAGTCGCCGGTGCCGGCCGAGGCTACATGCACCCGGTCGGCAAGCCCGGCAGCCTGCAATTGATGGCGCAGCACGCCTTCGGCGGTGGGCGAGCGACAGATATTGCCGAGGCAGACGAACAGGACGCGCATCAGGCCTCCAGCAAGCGCCGTACGCGCTCCAGATCTTCAGGGGTATCCACGCCCACGGCAGGCGCCTCGATGGCGTCTTCGACGTGGATGCGCACGCCATGCCACAGGGCACGCAGCTGCTCCAGCGCTTCGGTCTGCTCGAGCCAGCATGGGCCCCAACTGACGAAGTCCTGCAGGAAGCCGACGCGGTAGGCGTACATGCCAATGTGGCGGCGATATGGCACGCCTTCTGGCAACAGGTTGCGATCCTTGGCAAAAGCATCGCGAGCCCAGGGCAGCGGCGCACGGCTGAAGGTCAGGGCCAGGCCGTTCTTGTCGCTGACCACCTTGACCGCATTGGGGTTGAACACCGTTTCCGGCTCATGGATCGGTTCGGCCAGGGTGGCGATGCCGGCTTCCGGATGCGCCGCCAGGTTGGCTGCCACCTGGTCGATGATCACCGGCGGGATCAGCGGCTCGTCGCCCTGTACATTGACCACGATGGCATCGGCAGACAGGCCTAGGTGTACGGCCACTTCGGCCAGGCGGTCGGTGCCGGACTCATGGTCGGCACGGGTCAGCAGCACTTCGGCGCCGAAGGCCTTGCAGGCCTCTACGATGCTGGCGTCGTCGGTGGCGATGACCACGCGGCTGGCGCCGCTCTTGCGGGCCTGTTCCCACACATGCTGCACCATCGGCTTGCCGGCGATCGACAGCAATGGCTTGCCCGGCAGGCGCGTGGAGCGCAGCCGGGCGGGGATCACCACGGTGAAATCCAGGCTCATTTGTCCAGACGCTCTTCATCGGTCAGGGTGCGTGCCTCGCTTTCCAGCATGACCGGGATGCCGTCGCGGATCGGGTAGGCCAGGCCAGCCCCCTTGCTGATCAGCTCGGTCTTGTCGGCACTGAGCTTGAGCGGGCCCTTGGTGATCGGGCAGGCCAGGATATCGAGCAGTTTGGTGTCCATTTGAGGCTTCCTTTAGGCCAGGTGGCCGGGAATTGAAAAAGGGCTCAGGGCTTGCGCAGCAAGCGTTGCAACTGGTTGTCGAACCAGGCGCTGAAAGCCGGCGTGGGCTGCGCCTCGACGGCCAGGTACCACCAGTCGTCAGCGGCGAAGGCCCGGCATTTCACCGCATCCTTCTCGGTCATGACCAGCGGCAGCGGCGGGCTGAAGGCCAGGCTCTGGGCGCTGAACTGCGCATGGTCGGCAAAGGGATGCGGCACCGGCTGCCAGTTTAGCCCCAGCAGGGTATTGAAGAAACGTTGCGGGTTGCCGATACCGGCCACCGCGTGCAGGCGCTGGCCTGCGGGGAAATGGTCAAGCGCACGGCGCTCGCCACTGCGCAGGTTGACCAGGGCGGACGGCTGCAGGCGGAAGCCGAAACCATCGGCGCGGTCTGCGCTGGCGCCGTTGAACAGCACTGCGTCAGCCTCGTGCAGGCGCTCGGCGGGCTCACGCAGTGGCCCCGCCGGCAGGCAGCGGCCATTGCCCAGGCCGCGTGCGGCATCGATCAGCACCAGCTCCAGGTCGCGCGCCAGGCGATAGTGCTGCATGCCGTCGTCACACAGGATCAGGTCGAGGGGTTCGCTGGCCAGCAATGCCTGCACGGCCCGGGAGCGGTCGGGGTCGATCATCAGCGGCACGCCGGTGCGCTGCACGATCAGCAGCGGTTCATCGCCGGCCTGCCCGGCCGCCTGATCGGGCTGCACGCGCCAGGGTAGCTGCGGCGGCTTGGCGCCATAGCCACGGCTGACCACGCCCACTTTCAACCCCTGCTTGCGGCAGTGCTCGATCAGCCAGAGGATCATCGGCGTCTTGCCGGTACCACCCACGGTAATGTTACCCACCACGATGACCGGCACCGGGGCCCGGTAGCTGGCACTTTCGCCACTGAGAAAACGCGCCCGCTTGCGCGTGACCACGCGGCGATACAGCGCCTCCAGCGGGCGCAGCAGCGCCAGGGCCGGGTGCCCGGCGTACCAGGCGGCGAGCAGACGGTCGGCGAAGGCCATCAAGGTGTGCCCTGGGCCGCCTCGACAGTGGTCATGCGCAACTGGCTGAAACCGAGCTTGCCGGCGGCATCCATCGCAGTGACCACGGCCTGGTGCGGGGTCTTGCCGTCGGCGCTGATGGCCAGCGGCAGCTTGTTGTCGCCGCCCGACTCACGCTCGATCGCTTCGCTCAGGGTGGCCAGGTCGCTCTTTGGCAGCAAGTGGTTGTTCACCGAGTACACGCCTTCGGCGCTGATGGTGATTTCCACCAGCTTGCCCTGGTCGGGCGCCGCCGGCTCGGCGCTGGCAGCTTCAGGCAGCTCGACGCGCAGCTGGGTCTCGCGGGTGAAGGTGGTGGTGACCACGAAGAACAGCAGCAGGACGAACACCACGTCGATCAGCGACGCCAGGTTGATGTCGACGTTCTCCCGCTGGCGATTGCGCCGGAACTTCACACCTTGCCTCCGGCCACTTCCACTTCGCGGTCGCCCTGGATCACCTCCACCAGCTTGATCGCTTCCTGCTCCATGCCCACCACCAACTCATCGATGCGGCGCTGCAGGAAGCGGTGGAAGAACACCGCCGGGATACCAACCATCAGGCCGGCCGCGGTGGTGACCAGGGCTTTGGAGATACCACCGGCCAACACCGCGGCGTTGGCGGTCATCTGCGAGCCCATGAAGGCGCTGAAGATGTCGATCATGCCCAGCACGGTGCCCAGCAGGCCCAACAGCGGAGCCATGGCGGCGATGGTGCCGAGGGTGCTGATGTAGCGTTCCAGTTCGTGGATGACGCGCGAAGCGGCCTCCTCGATGCATTCCTTCATGATTTCGCGGCCATGGCGCGAGTTGGCCAGACCGGCGGCAAGGATTTCGCCCAGTGGCGAATCGGCGCGCAGGGCCTTGAGCTTGTCACTGGTCAGTTGCTTGTCCTTGATCCACATCCACACCTGACCCAGCAGGTGCGGCGGGGTGACGCGACTGGCGCGCAGGGTCCACAGGCGCTCGACGACGATAGCCATGGCAGCGATGGAGCTCAGAATGATCGGCAGCATCATCCAACCACCGGACTTGACCAATTCCCACACAGTAAACGCCCCTTCGGAAAAAGGCCGCCACTCTACCATAGGCGCGCCGGGGGCTCATCTGCCGGAGGTCAGGGAATTGGGTTGTGTGGGGGTTGCGGAGGGGGTGGGGGGTGGGGGGGTGGGGTCGCCATGACAGTTGCAGCGCCTGCGAGATCGAGCGCCGCCCGCGCGGCGCTTCGCAGCGCAAGGCTGCTCCTACATCTGTTTCGGGCCAGTAACGCCTGTGCCAATGCGCGCGACCGCCTTGTTTGTCCGGCCCGATATCGAGGTGGACGCCAAGGGGCCGCGCGCCTTTGCCTCAGGAATAATTGGCCCGAAACAGATGTAGGAGCAGCCTTGCGCTGCGAAGCGCCGCGCGGGCGGCGCTCAATCCCACAGGCACTGAAAATGTAACGGCAAGCACCTGCAAGCCACTACACCTCACTGCACCCGAACCCGCCAAAACCGCCTCTGCCCCCGCACACCCTCCACCTCCCCCAGCCTCCCCAGCACCAACCGCAACGCCCCCTGCTCCGCCGTGTCATGCATCACCACCCCATGCCGCCGATAACGTTCGACCACCTGCGCATGCGGGTGCCCGAAGCTGTTGTTGCGCCCCCGCGAAATCAGTACCCCGCGCGGCGCCGTGGCGCGGATGAAGGCCTCGCTGGACGAACTGCGGCTGCCGTGATGCGGCGACTGCAACCAGTCGATCCGCGGTGCTTCCGTGGCCGCCAGCCAGGCCCGTTCGGCACCGGCCTCCATGTCTCCCGCCAGCAACAACCGCTCACCCTGCGCCTCGACCAACAACACACAGGAGCGGTCATTGCTGCTCTGCCCATCGGCCCAGCGCCACATCGAAAAGCGCACGCCATCCCACATCCACTGCTCGCCACTTACGCAAGGTTGCAGTTGCAGGTCATCCAGCAATTCGCCGCCGATCACCCGTTCGACCGGCAGGCCACGCATGATTGCGCCAGCACCACCGGCGTGGTCGGCATGGGCGTGGCTGACCAGCATCAGGTCCAGGCTGCCCACCCCCAGCTTGCGCAAGGTCGGCAACACCACCCGCTCGCCCAGGTCGCTCTCGCCCCTGGCCGGCCCGGCGTCGTACAGCAGGTTGTGATGCCGGGTGCGCAAAAGCACTGCCAGCCCCTGGCCGACGTCCAGCTGCCAGACCTCGACCTGGCCGAACGGCACCGTCTCCCGGGGTACCCACAGCGCCAGCAGCATTACGCCACCCAACCCGCGCAGTGGTACGCCACGGGGCATCAAAACCAGCAACGTACCCAGGCACACCAGCAGCCAGGCCCACAACGGCAGAACTGCTGGCAGCCACGCCGACTGCTGTTGCGCCACCAACTCCAGCAGCCGGAAAAGCACATCGAGCAAACCACCCGCCAGCCAGAGCAGCGCCTCCCCTACCCCGCCCAACGGCAGCAGCAAAGTGCCCAGCAATGCCAATGGCAGCACGGCCAGGCTGACCCAGGGCACCGCAACAAGGTTGGCCAGCGGCGCACTCAAGCTCACCGGCAAGCCCGTAGCCAGCAGTACCGGCAGCAAGCCGATCGCAATCACCCATTGCGCCCGCGTCCAGGCCTGCCAGGGCCGCCAGCTGCCCAGGCGGGCACTGAAGCAATAGACAAGCGTGGCCACGGCCGCGAACGACAGCCAGAACCCGGGCAGCAGCGCGGCCAACGGCTCCACCAACAGTACGGCAATCAGCGCCAGCAACAACGGCAAGGTCGCACCCAGTTGGCGAAAACGCAGGCGCCAGAGCAACACCACGGCCAGCATCAGGCAGGCACGCTGCACCGGTACACCGCCACCAGCCAACCAACCGTAGGCCAGTGCCGCAGCCATGGCCAAGCCACACGCCCAGGGCAGCCACGGCAACCGAGCGGGCCACAGCCCCCAACGCGCCAGCCCGGCAACCAGGCCATACAGCAAGCCGGCAACCAGGCCGATGTGCTGGCCAGAGATCACCAACAGGTGCACCGTGCCGGTGGCCTGCAACGTTTGCCAGTCCTCCCGGGCCAGGCCCGCCCCGTCGCCAAGCACCAGCGCCACCAACGCTGCCTGCCGGCCATTGGCCTCGACTGCCAGCAGGCGCTGGCGCAGCGTGTCGCGCCAGCCGCCGACAACCGGCGCCAGCAACTGCCCGGCCTTGACCGTACCGGTCGCACCGACCCGCCGCGCCAGCAATTGCGCCTCACGGTCCGGTCCATGCGGGTTGAGCAGCCCGGCCGGGCGCTGCAAGGTCACCGCCAGCCGCCACTGCTCGCCCGCGCGCAGCGGCGGGCCGTCGAACCAGCTCAGTTGCAGGCGCTGCGGCAGCTCTGCCCGCCGCGAGCGGGCCGCGTCCAGCTCGAAGCGCACACCCTGCGCAGTCCGGGTCGGCAGGCCGACCACCCGGCCCTCAAGCCACAAGGTGCGGCCATCCAGCCCGGTTGCCAGGCGGTCATCCAGCGCCTGCTGCGCAGACCAGCAGGCCCAACACAGGCCCAACAGAAAACAGCCCAGCGGCCACAGACGGGTGAACAGGCCGAGGCCACCGGCTACAGCCAGCAGCACCAGCCATCCGACCGATGGCAATGCGGGAAGAAAGCCCAGGCACAACAGCCCGAGCGCGAGCGCAAACATCCCTGTGCGCATGAAGTAGAGCTCCAGAAGCGAAATCACCTCCTGAGGCATAGCCCAATTGCCGGCAGCGCTTGCTCAACAATTGTCACAAACTCTAAACGAGGCTGAGCGGGAATCAGGGCATACTGCCCGGATCAACGCTCCGGGAGCCTACATGCCGCGCCGACTTTTCAAACGCTACATGCCGGACCCGATCAGTATTCGGGAACACAAGTCCTTACGCTTTTTCGGCAAGTTGCTGCATGACCCGAACCTCTGGCACCTGAACCGCCACTCGGTGGCGAGGGCCATGGGCGTTGGCCTGTTCGCGGCGCTGATCCCGATGCCGGCGCAAATGCTGCTGGCTGCCGCGCTGGCCATTCCGCTGCGCGGCAACCTGCCGATCGCGGTAAGCCTGGTTTGGCTGACCAACCCGCTGACCATGCCACCGGTGTTCTTCGTCACCTACATGACCGGCGCCTGGCTGATGCAGGTACCGCCGCGCACCCTGCCCGACGAGCTGACTTTCCAGTGGATAACCGACCAGCTGTCGACGTTGTGGCAACCTTTCCTGCTCGGCTCGGTAGTGTGTGGTGTGGTGCTGGGCATCCTTGGCTACTTCACCACCATGCTCTACTGGCGCTGGTGGGTGGGCCGGCAGTGGCGTCTGCGCCAATGCCGGTGCAAGGCTTCAGGCACGCATGCCGCGGCCGCTGACCAGCAGGCGAACGCACACCAGGTAGAGCACCGCGGTGGCGACCAGCATGAAGGTAATCGCCGTACCAATGCTGATATCCGACACCCCTAGGATGCCGTAGCGGAACGAGTTGACCATGTGCAGCACCGGGTTGGCCAACGACACGGTCTGCCAGAACGGCGGCAGCAGGTTGATCGAATAGAACACCCCGCCCAGGTACGTCAGCGGCGTCAGCACGAAGGTCGGGATGATCGAGATATCGTCGAAGTTGCGTGCGAACACCGCGTTGACGAAGCCCAGCAGCGAGAAAATGGTTGCGGTCAGCAGTACCACGACCACGGTCACGCCTAGGTGGTGCACCTGCAAATGGGTGAAGAACAGCGACAGGAAGGTCACGATCACGCCCACCGCCAAGCCGCGCAGCACGCCACCCAGCACATAACCGACGAGGATGGTGTGTGGCGAAACCGGCGACACCATCAACTCCTCGATAGAACGCTGGAACTTGCTGCCGAAGAAGCTCGACACCACGTTGCCGTAGGAGTTGGTGATCACCGACATCATGATCAACCCCGGCACGATGTACTCCATGTAGCTGAAGCCACCCATGTCGCCGATCTGCCGACCGATCAGGTTACCGAAGATGACGAAGTACAGAACCATGGTGATCGCTGGCGGCAGCAGGGTCTGCGGCCAGATACGCAGGAAGCGCCGCACTTCGCGGTAGACGATGGTATTCAGGGCGACCCAGTTGGTGCGCAGTTCCACACTCATACGGCCACCTTCGACAGGTTTTTTTCCACCAGGGACACGAACAGCTCCTCGAGTCGGTTGGTCTTGTTGCGCAGGCTCTGCACCTCGATGTTCTGCAGCGCCAGCTGGCCGAACAGCGCAGTGATGCCGATGTCCTTGTCCACCTGCACTTCCAGGGTGTGCGGGGTCAGCAACCGGCACGGGTAGCCCTGCAGCACCGGTGCAGTGGCCAGGTCCTGCCTGAGGTCGAGCACGAAGGTTTCGACATGCAGCTTGCCCAGCAACTGGCGCATGCTGGTGTTCTCGACGATGGTGCCGTGGTCGATGATGCCGATGTTACGGCACAGCTGCTCGGCCTCTTCCAGATAGTGGGTGGTGAGGATGATGGTGATGCCCTTCTGGTTCAGCTCGGTGAGGAAGCTCCACATCGAACGACGCAGTTCGATGTCCACACCGGCGGTGGGCTCGTCGAGAATCAGCAGGCGCGGTTCGTGGATCAGCGCGCGGGCAATCATCAGGCGGCGCTTCATGCCCCCCGACAGCGAACGCGACTGCACGTCACGCTTGTCCCACAGGCCGAGCTGGGTCAGGTACTGCTCGGCACGCTCCTTGGCCACCTTGGGCGGGATGCCGTAGTAACCGGCCTGGGTCACGACGATGTCGAAGGTTTTCTCGAACTGGTTGAAGTTGAACTCCTGCGGCACCACGCCCAGGCAGCGTTTGAGCGCCGACGGCTCGCGGTCCAGGTCGTGGCCGAACACGTTGACCGTGCCGCTGGTCTTGTTCACCAGGGTGGAGAGGATGCCGATGGTGGTGGACTTGCCCGCGCCGTTGGGGCCGAGCAAGGCGAAGAAGTCGCCTTCGGCAACATCCAGATCGATGCCCTTGAGGGCCTGGAAGCCGTTGCCGTAGGTCTTGGTCAGCTGTCGGATGGACAGGGCGGAACTCATAGCGGGTCACTTACCGAGAAAAAGGTGCAGGACACGCCAGGTAAAGGCACTGGCGCAGTGAGTGCGGCCAATGGTGCTTGGCCTGGCCGCACAAGTACAGTCATGTGTATTGATAATGACTATCGAAGTGGCCGTGGCGTTCGATCAGGTCAGCGCAGTCATTACCGCTGCCTGGTAGGCAGGGCGGGCCTTGAGGCGCTCGTACCAGGCCTCCAGGTGACGCATGGCCGGGCGCTCGATGGGCATTTCGAACCAGGCATAGATGAAGCTACCCAGTGGGATGTCGCCCATGCCGATCTGGTCACCGGAAAGGTACGGTTGTTTGGCCAGGGCTTCGTCGGCAATGGCCAGCAACTGGGCGCATTGCTTGTGCGCAGCGTTGATCGCCACCCAGTCGCGCTGGTCTTCCGGGGTGCGCAACAGGCCCCAGAACAGTGGGCGGAACGGCGTGGCGAAGGACGAGGTGGTCCAGTCCATCCACTTGTCCGCCAGGGAGCGCTGACGCGGGTCTTCCAGGTACCAGCCTTGCTCCGCACCGTACTCGGCGCACAGGTAGCGGACGATGGTGTTGGACTCCCACAGGGTCAGGTCGCCGTCTTCCAGCATCGGCACCAGGCCATTGGGGTTGCGCGCGCGGTAGTGCGGCTCGTTGACCACGCCGAAGGCGCCGCCGGCGTCGATCGACTCGAAATCCAGGCCCAGTTCGTGGGCGATCCATAGCGCCTTGCGCACATTGCTCGAATTCTTGCGACCCCAGATCTTCAGCATGGCAACGTCCTAATGAATGCGGAGGTGGTGCAGTCTACTCCAGACTTTCGTCGCCTGTACCGGCCTCTTCGCGGGTAAACCCGCTACAGGGTTCTGCGCCAGACCTGAGAGTGATGCAGTACCTGTGGGAGCGGGTTCACCCGCGAAGAGGCCGGTACAGACAAGCAATGCCCTGAAACTCCCGCCGCCATACCCTGTCACTGTTCTGACCCGGCCGTTCGCAGCGTTGCGTCTAAGCTGTCTGGGACGGCTTACCCCCCTGGTTCCAAGGAGGACCGATTATGTTGCTGTTGTGGTTGGTAGTGCTGGTGATCGGCGCGGCGTACCTCACGCACCGGCGCCTGGCGCCCTTGCAGATTCTTGGCATCATGGCGGCTTATGTACTGCTGATGGGCATTTTCAGCAGTGCTCCCGGCTGGCTGCTGACCCTGATCTGGATAGTGCTGGCCCTGAAAGTCGCCCTGGTGGCGCTGCCGGAATGGCGCCGCAAGGTATTCACAGGCCCCGTGTTCAAGTGGTTCCAGCGCACCCTGCCGCCGATGTCGCAGACCGAGCGCGAGGCGATCGACGCCGGCACCGTGTGGTGGGACGGCGAACTGTTCAGCGGCCGTCCCGATTGGCGCACCCTGCTCGCCTACCCGGCTCCACAGCTGACCGAAGAAGAACAGGCATTCATCGACGGCCCGACGGAACAACTGTGCGCCATGGTCAGCGACTGGCAGATCGGCCAGGACATGGACCTGCCGCCCGAAGCCTGGGCGCATATCAAGCAGAATGGCTTCTTCGCCCTGATAATTCCCAAGGAGTACGGCGGCAAAGGCTTTTCGGCATACGCCCACTCCCAGGTGGCGATGAAACTGGCTACCCGCAGCGGCGACCTGGCTTCCACCGTGATGGTGCCCAACTCGCTCGGCCCGGCCGAACTGCTGTTGCATTACGGCACTGACGAACAACGCAACCACTACCTGCCACGCCTGGCGCGTGGCGATGAAATCCCCTGCTTCGCCCTCACCGGCCCGCTGGCAGGCTCCGACGCAGGCGCCATGCCTGACACCGGGGTGGTCTGCAAAGGGCAATGGAACGGCGAAGAGGTCATCGGCCTGCGGCTGAACTGGGAAAAGCGCTATATCACCCTCGGTCCCGTCGCCACCCTGCTGGGCCTGGCGTTCAAGGCCTACGACCCGGACCACCTGTTGGGCGAGCAGGAAGAACTGGGTATCAGCCTGGCGCTGATCCCTACCGACACGCCCGGCGTCGAAATCGGCAAGCGCCACCTGCCACTGGGCGCCGCGTTCATGAACGGCCCCAACAGCGGCAAGGACGTATTCGTGCCGCTGGATTTCCTCATCGGTGGCCAGGCCATGCTCGGCAAGGGCTGGATGATGCTGATGAACTGCCTGTCGGTAGGCCGCTCCATCTCCCTGCCGGCCGTGGGCACTGGCGCTGCCAAATACACCAGTCTGGTCACCGGCCAGTACGCCAACATCCGCGAACAGTTCAATGTTCCGCTGGCTGCCTTCGAAGGCATCCAGGAGTCGCTGGCACGCATCGGCGGCAACGCCTGGCTGATGGACAGCGCGCGGCTGCTGACCGCCAAGGCCGTGGACCTGGGCGAGAAGCCTTCGGTGCTGTCGGCGATCCTCAAGTACCACCTCACCGAGCGTGGCCGCGAGTGCATCCAGCACGCCATGGATGTACACGGCGGCAAGGCCATCATCATGGGCCCGAACAACTACCTGGGCCGTAACTGGCAAGGGGCGCCGATCTTCATCACCGTCGAGGGGGCGAACATTCTTTCGCGCAACCTGATGATCTTCGGCCAGGGCGCCATCCGTTGCCACCCGTTCGTGCTCAAGGAAATGGCCTTGGCCGGGCGCGAGGACCGCGATCAGGCATTGAGGGAATTCGATTACCTGCTGATGAAACACATCATGTTCGCCGCCGGCAATGCGGCCAGCACACTCATACTCAGCCTGGGGCTGGGGCGACTGGAATCCGTGCCCGGCGATGCCCTGAGCCAAGGCTACTTCCGTGCACTCAACCGCCAGGCAGCGGCCTTCGCCATGCTGGCTGACCTGTCGATGATGCTGCTGGGCGGCGCACTGAAACGCCGCGAACGGCTGAGCGCAAGGCTGGGGGATGTGCTGAGTTACCTGTACCTGGCCAGCGCCGCGCTCAAGCGCTATCACGACCTGGGCTCACCGGAACACATGCAGCCCTTGCTGCGCTGGGCGATGGAGGAAAGCCTGGGCCAGGCGGAAACAGCCCTGGACCGGCTGCTCGACAACTTCCCTAACCGCTTTGTCGGCTGCGCGTTGCGGATACTGGTGTTCCCCTTCGGCCGCCGTCATACCGGGCCGAGCGATGAACTGGATGCAGAGGTGGCGGCGCTGATCGGCCGCAGCAAGGGCGACCCGGCGCTGGAAGAGCTGCTTGCTGGTTGCTTCAGGCCGCAGGGCGAGGGCGACCCGGTGGCAGCGCTGCAACGGGCTTGCGACTTGCTGGATGAAACCGTGCCACTGTACAAGGCACTTCATCAGGCGATCAAGGAGGGCAAGGTGCAGCCGGCACCAGGGCAGTCGCTGATCGATGCGGCAGTCGAGCATGGTGCACTGCAGCCGACCGAGGGGCAACGATTGCGTGAAGCCGAGCAAGCCCGCCGCGCGATCATCGATGTGGACGCCTTCGACAAAACGCAGTTGCTACTGGGGCAGGGCAAGGTACGTTGACCTGCTGATTGCCAGACGCGATTTTGGAGTACAGCGGTCTTGTGTTTCGACGGGGCGCAAAGCGGCCCCGTCTCTTGGGAAATGTCCCACACCTTGGCAACACGTAATACAGCGCGTGTGCCTGAGGGCTGCTCAGGCACTGGGTGGGAACTTGGAAAGCTGAACTTCACAATCTATTTGATGGTTCGCTTTCATATCAGCCTGGAGGAGAGCTGAGCCCGTTTTGGCAATCACCTTCAGGCCCAGGCCTTCGCTGACGAAGTCGCCAACGGAATAGGTTCCCTGCAGATAGCTGTATTGGGTCCGGTCGAGCGACGCTGGCCTGTGAGTGGTCAAGAATGTGATGGATGAGTGCACAACCCAATCGTCTGGGGCCTTTCTATACTTCAACGTAATGGTCGAGGCAGAAGGGATGTCGCTCATCGCAATACCGCTGTTGGTCGCATCAACCGTCTTGTTGGCCCTTTCGCCACTGCCCTCTGCTGGCAAGGTCAGGCCATGGCTGACGTTGGACTCGTGCCAGAAGATGATGGCACCGTTCTGTGCCGGGGTGTTGCCCTTTTCCATGATACGCACCTCGCGTGGAAGATTGAGTGCCCTGAACGCCTATCACCGCCAGCAACGGTGCAGTGTCATTGTGTGGGCTTGAATCTAGATCAATACCCGTGCGTGCGCACCTGGCAGAATTGACAGGTCCATGGTTCGCACGCGGTGCTCGCCGACCATGCCGCATCGGGTAATCACAAGGCGCAATGGAGCGGAGCAGCCACCACCGTCCCCAACCCGCCCTCAACCGGCGTATACTCCGCCCCCGTTTCAACTACCCCGAGGACCGCCCCCATGGCCAACCCCCACCTGGAATACCACCTGCAACTGCTGAACCACCTGCGTACCATTCTGGTGGCTCTGGGTGAAGCCGAGCAGGTACCGGAGGAAAGCCACACCCTGTTTCTCGAGCGTTTCGACGAATTGCTGACCCTGCTACCGCAGGACCCGCTGGAAAGCCAGTACCTGGGCCAGGACCTGATCTGCCAGGTGATCCAGCGCTACCCGCAAATCGCCCACCTGGTGCCACGCGACCTGCTGTGGTTCTTCGGGGGTGACTGCCTGCACTACATGCCCGACGAAGAGCTGGACCTGTACCAGCAGCTGGAAGAACGTCGTTACGAAGCCGAGCAGAGCGGCGAAGCGTTCGACTGGCACCAGCAGAAGCGATTGATGAGCCAAGCTCATGGCGACAATACCCAGCACTGATATGCACAGCACATCACACGCTTGCGAGCGCGCCTTGCAATGTCTCCAATTACCTCACCAAAGGTAGACTTCGCCTACAGCTTCACCCCGCCCCCCTTTCTATCCTGCACGCCGAACAGTTTTTGTCTGTTCGGCCCGTTTTTTCGCCCCCAGGATCAGAAAATGAAAAAAACCCTTCTCGCCATCGCCTTTGGCCTGGCAAGCAGCACAGCATTTGCAGATACAGGCACGATCACCTTCGCCGGCTCGATCAAACCCGGTGGTACCTGCCCTATCGACCTGGTCATCCCAGGAACCGGAACCAGCATCCCCAGGCTTGAAATGGGCAGCCTGCGAGCGGAGGACTTCCCAGCTACAGGTAGCAAGTCCAAGCTGGTTCGTTTCGCCTTGAAGGTCACGCCAGGTGCCGGCTGTGTGGTCGGCACTCAAGATGGCTATGTCACGTACAAGCCCGTTTACGATACAGCAGGTACAAAGCTATATGGCCTTGACAGAATCGACCCGGATGCCGCGAAAGGAATAGCGCTTGCCATCCTGGATAGAGCACAAAACTACGTGGAGCCCAATAAGGAATCCATCGCGTATCCGCTCGACGATACCCTGCCCTCGGAGATGGACTTCTTTGCACACTACGAGTCCACCGCCAACACCGTAGAGCCTGGCCACGCAAACGTCCTGGTCGAATACACGTTCGCGCTCAAGTAGCAACAAGCCCCCAGGCTCGATCAGGGCCTGGGGCGCATGCAACGACCCCTGTAGAGACTCCCCATGCGCCATCCGACTTCAAGCAAGTTCAACCTGACCTCGGCCTATGCCCTGGCCATCTGCATGCTCCTGCTCGCCCCCTTCAGCGCCAATGCCGCCCTGACCATCAGCTCCACCCGTATCATCCAACCCAGTGACCGACAAAGCACCAGCATCGTCGTGGCCAACCCAAGCAACCGGGCTTATGCCGCACAAGCCTGGATCAATACTGAAGCCGATGACAGCACCACTGCGGTCCCCTTGATTGCCTCGCCAGCGCTATTCCGCATCGACCCGGGCAGCGAGCAGACCGTGCAGCTCAACCGCCTGCCGAATGACTTGCCAAAAGACCGCGAGTCACTGTTCTTCTTCAACCTGCAGGAAATCCCGCAAGCCAACGATAAACCTGACAATGTGCTGAACATCGCCCTGCGCACACGCATCAAGGTTTTCTTCCGCCCCAGCCAGCTAAAGGGTCGCCCACAGAATCATCTAAAAAACCTCACTTGGTCCGTGCAATCCATAGACGGCAAGCCGCACCTGGTGGTGGACAACCCTTCTCCCTACTACTTCACCTTCAACCAGCTGACCCTCATCAGCCCCAAGGGCAGCGAAAAAATCGATGCCAGGAAAATGGCCATCCCGCTGGGTAGGCAAACCTATCCGCTGAAAACACTGTCAGCCCAGGGCAACCTGAAGGTCGATTTCACCACCATCAATGACTACGGCGCCATAACGCCAGCAATGTCCAGCCCGGCAAGGCGCTCATGAGCCTGATCAGGCTCTCAGCACAGGGTGATATTCCGGGAAGTCGACCCAATGCGCCCCGTCATCGAAACTCACCTGCACATGCAGGGTGAACTGGGCGTCACGTTTGAGGGTGGCGAGAAACGTCTTCGGCACGGTGACGTCCTGGTTTGCCCCAACGCCCTGACGCACCTGCATTTCGTTTATGGCATGCGCGGTCAGGACATGATGCGGTCCAGCCTCGGCACCGCTCTGCAACACCCCCGTCACCCAGATACTGATGCGCTGCCCAACCGCAATCAATCGCCACGGAGCCAGCTGTACGGGCACCTTGGCCGGTGCACTTGCTAGACTGAAGCCATCGCCGATGACACCTATCAGTTCGATAAGAGGCAGTTTTTCTGTGAGAGCCGTGACTTTGAGATTGCGCGGGGTGGAGGGAAACTCATCGATGCCGTCATCAACCTTGTATGAAACCTTGAGTATCTGGTTACTGTAAGCCAGCAAATTCTTCTCAGGGATCAAGAACCGTTTATCTGTACCCGGCAACACTTCGGATGTTGTGAAATAACCCGCATCACCTGGCTCTCCCCAAATGACGGTCACCCGCTCCTCCGGATAAATCACGGCCTCTTCGGGAACGATGACCACCATCGGAGGCCGGTAGTCATTCAACTGCAACGACAACGCTTCTCCAGAGCCTGTTGCCTGGGGTATTTCAAGCCAAGGCAAGGTCCGGGGAATTGGAGCGGCAGCTATCTGCAACGGCACAGGCCTGGACCGGGCGCTGAGATTGCCCGCGCGGTCACGTATCTGATAGTGGACATAGCGCTCACCATCGCCTCGCGATCTTATATCGTCGCCTTCGATCGGCAGGAAAATCGGCTGAGAAGTGTCCTGCCTGTTAATCGTATATTCGCCAAGCTTGTCATTGGCAAAGGGGCGATCGTCCCAGTAGTAGATAATTACATCGCCTACCGCAACCTTCTGGTAAACAGGTACCTCAGCGAGTAAGCGATCTTCATGTTTTTCCAGATAGCGCGCCGTCACCCCCTCGCGCCCGACTTCCTCATCAAACAGCAAAAGCCCCTCATCGCCGCCGAGTACCGGGGGGACGGTGTCAATCGTAAGGGTCAGCGGACTGGAGTGTGTGACAACACCATTGAACCCATACACTTCATAAGTGACTTCCTGGGTGCCGTGCAGCAGCACTGCTACAGGGGCTTCCACGAAAAGATCGTCCTCGGGAATCTTATCCTCCCAACGCTTTGGCTCACCAACCGCCACTCCGTTCCAGTACAGCGTCAATACCTCTGGAAGACCAGGCATCGGGTTGGACTCTTGCCAGATGGGCACGTCGATCCTCAACGGCCGGCCAAGGGCCGCAACCGGCAACAAATTCAGCTCACCCTCAGGGATGTTCGCGAGCGCCGCCGGCGCAGAAGGAGGGTCGAGCAGGCGCTTGCGAAACAGGCTCGCTAACTTCTTTTGCAGCCAGAACAGAAAGCCCGCGGGTTTGATGTACATATCACCTCCTCTTTGAATCCGACCCACAAAAAAGGAAGGCCGAGGCCTTCCTTCCTTAGTGATCACCAGCTGTACCGGAACCCGACATTAGCCCCCCACGGCTGCTCGATCTTTTCTCCGTTGGCGTAATCGAAATCGGCATGCAGTTGCATGCGCTCGTTCAAACTGATGGCGACACCCATGCCGAATTCGGCGCGCGAGCCCGACAGATCGTTATCGAACCGATTGTCGTTGACCTTGACCTCATTGCTGCCGACGAATTCGTGGGCGTAGGCAAGACGTACGTAGGGCTGCACCTGCCGCCCTTTGCCAAGCTGCACGGTACGCCCCACTGTTGCCCCGGCCTTTCCAAGCAGCGAACGGGTATCGTCACCCTGAGCCTTCAGGCCATTGTCCAGGTGATAATCCTTACCCTGGATCGTGACCATGGCCCATTGGGTGTAGGGCTCGACAAAGTAACCCTGTCCCAGGTCGATGTTGCGCCCGAACTCTGCGGACATGCCCAGGCCCAGGTTGTCATAGTCACCTTTGCTGCGCTGGCCATCACTGAGAGCAACCTTGGCACTGTTATCGAAACGGTTGGCCTTCATCACACCATCGAAGTAGTAGCCACTTTGTGCATCGAGCCAGGTGGCGTAAAGCCCCAGATAATAGCTCTTGACCTCAGCGGAGCTGCCGCGAATCAGGTCCAGGTCAGATGAGCTGTGGCCCGCCATTACACCGGCCAGCCACTGGCCGTCACCGAATGGAAGTGGCGCATCAACCCCGATCGAGAACCCACGCTGCACCTGGCTGTAGGGGCTGCCCGCATTGTCCGAAACCTGGTACTTGTTGCCATAAGCCCTCGCCCATCCCCCTGCCTTGCGCTCATCCAGGCGTAATTCGCCCATACGGCTGCGCAAGGTGGTCAATTCACCGTACCAAACGGTGGGCGCGGTATTGAACAGCGCCAGCACCGATGCAGTGCCAGGGCTGATCACTTTACGCGTACCATCAAGGAACCAATCGTTACCACGCTGTACCAACTCGTAGGAAAATGCACCGAGATCCACCGGGCCATTAACCAGAGAGAAGCTGGCATCACCTGCTGCCGCATGCACCAGGTGAAGGGCGTTCTCACTCACGGGGTCCGCACCACTGCTACCCACCAGCAGGCTATGGCTACCGGTAGCGTTGCCTACTTCAAGGAAGTCTGTCGCACCGGTTGTGAAGTCAGCATCCATGATGAAGGTACCGCTACCGGCCAGCGTACCCAGCGTCAAGCGCTGGTACTGCCCTGGCTCACCGAAACGGACCACGCCACCATTCATGGCCAGGCTGCCAACCTGACTGCTCTGTACCATGTTCCAGCGCGCCTGGTTGTTCAAAGTCAAACCGGCCACGTTCTCCAGGTGCCCGGTCAGGCTGGCCTGATTGTCCAGGATCAGGGCCGCACTGGAACCTGCCTCGACCCGTACATCCCCTACCAGGTGGCTATTGTCCACAGTCATGGTGGCCTCGGACCCTCCCACCACTTCAAGCAGGTTACCGTTGCTCGCCACCAGGCTCGAACCACTGGCAACGACGATGTCCGCCTTGGTCGGGCCGATCAGGGAGTGCCCCACGACAATCGCCGAACCATCCTGGCCCTCGACCCGCGAGCCAACCAAGTTGATCCTGGCGGCCCCCGAGAACGTGGGGTCGGCAAGTACCAGCAAGCCGTCAGTGGCGCCAACCACCGAGCTGCCCTGTGCCGAAAGCTCGGCGTTGCCAAACAACTGGGCTGCCGGTGCCGTGCCGTTGCCAACCAGCGTGCTGCCCTGCAGCACCAGACGTGATGCGGCGGACACCAGAGCCCCGGCCCTGCCACCCTCGACATGGCTGTCGGAGACCAAGGCCGAAGCACCTGTGCTGCCATCATGCTGCAAGCGTAAGCCAAAGCGGTCACTGACCACCCGAGAGTTGCCGGCGATGCTGGCAGAGGCGCCCGCCACCAGATCGACACCATCCGCCCGTTGGGCCTCGATCGTGCTGGCTTGCATGTTCAGGTGCGCACCAGTACCGACAGCAACATCATTCATTGAAGCGCCCACCGCATTGAGCCTGGCGTTGGGGTACCTTGGCAACCGCCGTAGCCGACTGGAAGCTTCGGTCTACCAGAACGTAGGTGACCGCAGTTCGCTGAGTCTGACCTTCTCCCAGGACACCTACTGGCAAACCAATTACCAGCGCCGCCAGTACCAGTTGCAGTACAACACGCAACTGGGCAAGGTGGGGGTCAACCTGTTCGCCACCCAAGCCCTGGACACCAGCAACCACGCTAGCCGCTCTTTCGGCCTGAGCCTGAACCTGCCGCTGGACTTTCGCCGCCAGCAACAGGCCAGCTTCGACCTGCGCCATGAGAATGGCCACTACAGTGAACGGGCCAGCCTGAACGGCGGCTTGCTGGACAGCCGGCTCAGCTACAACACCGCACTGACCAATGATAACCAAGGGCGCAAGAGCGCCGCGCTGTCCATGGCCTATCAGGGCAGCCAGGCCAGTATTGGCATGGGCTATACCGAAGCCAGCGATTATCGCAGCCTGTCGTTGAATGCCAGTGGTGCCGTGCTGCTGCATGACGAGGGTGTGGCCTTCGGTAGCCATCTGGGGGAAACCATGGCGCTGGTTCATGTACCCGGCGTGCCAGGCGTTGGTGTACAGAACACCCCGGCGGCGCGTACCAATGCCGAAGGCTATGCATTGATCCCGTACCTGCGCCCCTACCGGCTCAATAATCTGGTGCTGCAGACCGACGACCTTTCACCAGAGGTGGTGATTGGCAATGCCAGCCAACAAGTCGTGCCACGGCGCGGTGCGGTGATGAAGGCATCGTTCAATGCCGAGCATGTATCCCGCCTGGTGCTTACGCTGCTACAGGCCAATGGCGCCCCCGTGCCATTCGGTGCCCAGGTAGTCGATGCCGATGGCGTGACGCTAGGGGTCGTCGGCCAGGCAGGCCAGGCCCTGGTGTCGGCGCGCAGGGCCGGTCACCAGCAGATACAGGTGATCTGGGGCGGTGCCGGTGACGACGTCTGCCAACTGAGCATCGACCCGCAAGCCCTCGAACAGGACGGCGGTTACCGCCTGAAAACCTTGAATTGCCCACTTCCCCAGGCGGGCGCAAGCGCAGCCCTGCCTGACGAAAAACCCCAGGAAACTCTTTTATGAAACTGCTCAGACTCACCCTGGACCGCAACCTGTGGCTCGCCGGTTGCAGCCTGGCCCTTGGGTTATGGACGACCGCCGCACAGGCAGGCTGCGCGTTTGATGCGGGCGGCAGCTACATGACCTACGAGCGCGACATGGGCACATTCTGGGTACCACGCGATGCGCCTGTCGGTACCGTCATCGCCCGCGGCGCAATGGACACGACAAACAATGAGGGCGCAGTCATCAATTGCTTCTGGAACGACCTCGACATACCTACCGCCCGCTTGCCCAACACCGCTCCGGTATTTTCTGGCAGCCTGCCACCTATAGATGGCAGGAACGTCGACGGCTATGTCATGCAGACCAATGTGGCGGGGGTGGGCGTGTACTTGGAATTGTTCGACCCTTTCGATGGCAGCGCCCCCAACACCTTTCGCCCGGACCATGGCAGGCCGACCATCCCTTATACCGGCACCATGGCCAGCGCCGGGCCATTCAACCTGAGAATTTCCAGGCTGTACGGCCAGGCATGGCTCATCAAGACAGGCCCGATCGCCTCAGGGACACAACGCATCGACGGTGAACTGTTCCATGGGTCCATCCATCACCTGGGCAAGGTCCTGGAGTATCGCCTGAGAGCGGAAGTCAACCAGGCACAATGCTCGCTGAAAGCCGATGCAGTCAGTGCCGACCCCGTACACTTGGGCGACTACAAGGCCGATGATTTCAAAGGGGTTGGCACAACGACGAAACCCGTCCCCTTCCACATCAACCTCGTTGACTGCAAAGATGCCAGCGCGCCCCTCCCCGGTACCGCCAATGTGTACATAGAGCTGGATGGTATCGATGGTTCGAAACCCACCGTACCCGCGCAAGGGCGCTTCAGCCTGACCAGCGCCTCGGACGCCGACGGGGTCGAAATCCAGTTGCTGCGCGGCGACACAAGCAACCCCATGCCCCTGCAAGCGGAAGTGCGCATGAAGCCCGTGGAAATCGGCATCACCCGCCTGGACTTTTACGCCCGCTACTACCAGAGCTCGCCGATAGTGAAGCCAGGTTCGGCCGAGGGAGCACTGAGCTTTACCGTAAGCTACAAATGACAGGCAAAAAAAAGACCGCAGGGCTAATACCCTGCGGTCTGGATGGCGAAGAAAAACAAACGACAAAAACGAAGAAAGGGACTTGCGTCCCTTTCTTCGTTCTTCGATTTGGAGCGGGAAACGAGACTCGAACTCGCGACCCCGACCTTGGCAAGGTCGTGCTCTACCAACTGAGCTATTCCCGCATTGTGAAACCTTACCGCTATCGGCGTGAAGCGCCTTTAAGACATTCACCACCACTGCACCGCATAGACGCCACAGTATTTAAACTGGAGCGGGAAACGAGACTCGAACTCGCGACCCCGACCTTGGCAAGGTCGTGCTCTACCAACTGAGCTATTCCCGCAAATGGCGTCCCCTAGGGGACTCGAACCCCTGTTACCGCCGTGAAAGGGCGGTGTCCTAGGCCACTAGACGAAGGGGACACACGACACTTTTCAGTGCACCAGGTTTGAACCTCACGATTCAGCCTGGATTTTCTTTTCCTGCCTCGCCGAAGCGCTGCCGGAGAAACTGGAGCGGGAAACGAGACTCGAACTCGCGACCCCGACCTTGGCAAGGTCGTGCTCTACCAACTGAGCTATTCCCGCAATTTGGCGTCCCCTAGGGGACTCGAACCCCTGTTACCGCCGTGAAAGGGCGGTGTCCTAGGCCACTAGACGAAGGGGACACGCTGCTGGCATTACTGCCTGCTTTCACTCCCTGCCGCGTTTCGCTGTGTGCTTTACGCTGCAAGTGGCGCGCATTCTATGGATGGTTCGTACAGGCGTCAACCCCTTTGTAGAAATTTATTTAAATCAATGACTTCCGGGTGAGTTGGGGTGCAGATGCGGGATGGGGTGCCGATATAGAGAGAAGCAATCCTGTGCCGGCCCTTTCGCGGCTAAAGCCGCTATTCGCCCCCCGGCAAACTCACTACACTCAAAGCTGTAATTCTTCTTCAATGAGGCATTAACGGTGACACCACTTCTGATCACCCTGCTCATCGTGGCGGGTATCGCGTTGCTGATCGTGATCGGCTACCTAAACAATGTGGTCGAGAACGGTAAGCTCGAGCGCGCCCGGATGAAGGTCGAGCTGGCCGACCGCCTGCGCCGCTGTGGCGAAATCACCGAGACCTTCCCCGGCCAGTTCATGACCCCGGCCTTGAAGTTGCTGCTGACCCGCCTGGAGCTCAACCTCAACCAGCGTCAACTGGCGATGGACAAGCACAATGCCGAGATCAAGGCGCGCATCGCCGAACTGGAGAGGCTGATTGCCCTGGGTGCGCAAATCCCGGTGAACAACCCGCCCAACCCGATCCAGACCGAGATCAAGGCCAAGGATGTGCGCTTCCTGCTGGAGGCGTTGCACAACCAGGTGACCCGCGCCGCCCAGGAGGGCTTCCTGCCCACGCCCGAGGCCAAGCAATGGATCAAGGAAATCCGCCATATCCTGGTGCTGCTGCATATCGAGTTCTTCAACAACCTCGGCCAGCAGGCCCTGCAGAAAAACCAGCCAGGCCAGGCGCGCCTGGCCTTCGAGCGCGGCGTGCAGTACCTGCGCAAGCAGCCGGAACCGAAGGTGTATGAAGAGCAGCTGACGTACCTGGAGAAGCTGCTGGCCCGGGCCAACGCCCAGGTGCTGGACCGCATGGCCCCGGCGGAGGACGAGCAGAATGAACTGACCCAGGGGCTCAAGACCGATGAGGAAGAGACCTGGAAGAAGAAGGTGATGTACGACTGATGCATTAACCTGTACTGGCCTCTTTACGGCTAAAGCCGCTCCCACAGGGACCGCATCGCCCTCAGGCTTGGTGCGATCCTTGTAGGAGCGGCTTTAGCCGCGAAGAGGCCGGTACAGGCAACAAATATCAGCAGTCGGTCAACTCCAGAAAAATCGCCGCCAACCGCTCCAGCCCCACCTGATCCGCCTCGCTGAAGCGCCCAAACTTCGGGCTGTCCAGGTCCAGCACACCAATCAACCTGCCCTCCTTCACCAGCGGGATCACCAGCTCGCTGTTGGACGCGCTGTCACAGGCAATGTGCCCCGGGAACGCATGCACGTCCTCTACCCGTTGGGTCTGCCGGGTGGCCGCTGCCGCCCCGCACACGCCTTTGCTGAACGGGATGCGCACGCATGCCACCTGGCCCTGGAACGGGCCCAGCACCAGTTCTTCGTTGCGGTTGAGGTAGAACCCCGCCCAGTTCAGGTCATCCACCTGGTTATAGAGGAACGCCGAAAACTGCGCGGCATTGGCGATGAAGTCACGCTCGTCGGCAAACAGCGCCTGCACTTGCGCCGCCAGCAGGTTGTAGCCGTCGAGGCCGGCGCCACTGGCATTGAGGTCGATCATTTACTTTTGCTCCAGCAATTGCAGCCCGACCCAGTAGCGGGCGAACTGATAGGCACAACGGCCATTACGGTTACCGCGGCCGGTGGCCCAGCGCACGGCGAGGATGTCGAGTTCTTCGCTGCGCTGCCAGGCCAGGCCGGCAGTTTGCGCAAGCTGGCCGATCCAGTGCTCGACCACGTTCAGGAAGTGTTCCTGGGTGAAGGGGTAGAACGACAGCCACAAGCCAAAACGGTCGGACAGGGCAATCTTGTCTTCCACCGCTTCACTGGGGTGCAGCTCGCCGTCCACGCGCTTCCAGTTCTCGTTGTCGCTCTCCTTTTCCGGCACCAGGTGGCGGCGGTTGGAGGTGGCGTACAGCAGCACGTTGTCCGGAGCCTGCTCGAGCGAGCCGTCGAGCACGCTCTTGAGCACCCGGTAGTCGCCCTCCCCGGCTTCGAACGACAGGTCGTCGCAGAACAGGATGAAGCGCTGCGGCAGCTTCTGCAGCTGCTCGACCACCCGTGGCAGGTCGGCCAGGTGGTCGCGTTCGATTTCGATCAGGCGCAGGCCGGCACCGGCGTGCTCGGCCAGCAGGGCACGTACCAGCGACGACTTGCCGGTGCCGCGCGAGCCCCACAGCAGTGCATGGTTGGCCGGCATGCCGTTGATGAACTGATGGGTGTTGCGGCCCAGCTGGTCACGCTGCAGGTCGACGCCGATCAGGTCGCTGAGGCGAATGTCCAGGCTGACCTCCAGCGGCAGCAGGTAGCCGCTGCGGCCATCGCGCTGCCAGCGCGCGGCCAGGGTGGTGGCCCAGTCGATGTTCGGGCGCTGGGCCGGCAACAGGGGTTCGAGGCGGGCCAGGACCGATTCGGCGCGGTCCAGGAAAGCAATCAAGCGAGCGTCCATGACGACTCCTACGAATTTCAGTTTTTTGGGGCCGCTTTGCGCCCCTTCGCGGGCTTGCCCGCGAAGGGGCGCAAAGCGGCCCCCGCTTGGCAATCAACTGAAATGAACAGACAGACCCACCAGCAGCCGGGGCTATTCGGCTATGCTTGCGCAGCGCAAGGGACGTGAAACCGGCTCGGGACACATGGATATAAAGTTCACCAATCGCCTGTCATACAAGCAAGCCCGGTTGACAGTCCTGGTCGGCTTCATCCTGGGAACATTGCTCAGTCTCATCCAGATCGGCATCGATTATGCCAGCGAAGACGCGTCCATCAACCGTGAAGTACGCGCCTTGCTGCAAATCAGCCACAACCCGGCCTCGCGCATCGCCTACAACATCGACTCGGAACTGGCGCTGGAGCTGACTCGCGGCCTGCTGGAGTCGCCGGCCATCATCCGTGCGCGGCTGATCGACAACAACGAAACGGTACTGGCCGACGTCGAACGGCCGCGCCTGGAGGACCGCTACCGGCCACTCAGCGACTTCCTGTTCGGCGATCAGCGCCAGTTCAAGGAACGCCTGTATCTGACCCACATGCCCGAGGAAAACCTCGGCACCCTCTACCTGGAGGTGGACACCTACGCCTTCGGCAGCCGCTTTCTCGACCGTGCCGGGATCACCCTGCTCAACGGCTTCGCCCGTAGCCTGGTGCTGACCGGCATCCTCCTGGCGCTGTTCTACATGATGCTGACCAAGCCGCTGGTGACGGTAATTGGCGCGCTCAGCGGCAGCGACCCGCGCAAACCCACGCAAAGCCGCCTGCAATGCCCACCCGGACATGAACATGACGAGATCGGCGTACTGGTAAGGGTCGCCAACCAGCAGTTCGTCAGCATGGCCACCGAGATCGATCAGCGGCGCACCGCGGAAAACCGCCTGACCCAGTACCTCAACGAGCTGGAAGATATCGTCTCGGCACGCACCAACGAGTTGAAGGCCAGCAACAGCAGCCTGAGCCAGTCCAACCAGGAGCTGGAAGAAGCCCGCCGCCGGGCGCTGGACATGGCCCAGGCACGCGCTGCCTTCCTCGCCAACATGAGCCACGAAATCCGCACCCCGCTCAACGGCATGCTCGGCATGATCGCCCTCGCCCTGGACAGCCCGCTGCCCAGCGAGCAACGCCAGCAACTGGCGATTGCCCATGACTCGGGCAAGGTGCTGGTGGAGTTGCTCAACGATATTCTCGACCTGTCCAAGTTCGATGCAGGCCAACTGGAGCTGGAGCGCATTCCGTTCGACATGGGCTCGATGGTCGAGGACACTGCCAACCTGCTGTCGCAGAACACCGCGCAAAGCGTGGAGCTAACCTGCCTGATCGCCCGCGACTTCCCCAGCAGCGTGCTTGGCGACCCGACGCGGGTACGGCAGATCGTCAGCAACCTGCTGTCCAACGCCCTCAAGTTCACCCGCTTCGGCCGCGTGGATGTGCGCCTGGCGACCATTGTCGGTGGTGTGCGCCTGGAAGTGCGCGACACCGGCATCGGCATCCCCGAAGAAGCCCAGGCACGGATCTTCCAGCCATTCACCCAGGCCGGCGCCGGCATCACCCGCCAATACGGCGGCACCGGCCTGGGCCTGGCGCTGACACGCAACCTGTGCAAGGCCATGCAGGGCCACCTGCATATCAAGTCCGACCCTGGCTTCGGCAGCCGCTTCACCGCCGAGCTGCCGCTGGCCGTGCACACCGAGGCCATTGCGCCGGCACCGTTGCACGGGCGCGTGGTGGCGCTGAGCACGGCCGGCAGCGGCCTCGATGAACTATTGCAGGACCTGTTGCCCGCCTGGGGCCTTGCCTACCAGCACCATGACAGCTGCGCGGGGCTCGACGCCACGGCCATCGACCTGCTGATCACCGACAGCCTGGACCACCTGTTCGAACTGCGACCGGCATTGAAAACACCGATCTTGCTGGTGACCGCCTACGGCAACTTCCTGCCCAGCGAACAGTCGGTCGCCCTCGCCCCCCTGCACCAGCTGGCCCGGCCGCTGGCGCGCAACGCCCTGTACCAGACCTTGCGCCGCACCTTGCAGGGCCATGAGCCCGAACACCCGCTGGCGACCCCGACCATCATCCTGGAACAAGGCCGCGCGCGCATCCTGCTGGTGGAGGACAACCCGGTGAACCAGCTGGTGGCCAAGGGCATGCTGGTCAAGCTCGGCTGCCAGGTACAGCTGGCCACCCAAGGCGCCGAGGCCCTGGAGCTACTGGAACAGGACGAATTCGATCTGGTCCTGATGGACTGCAACATGCCGGTGATGGACGGCTACGAGGCCAGCCGGCGTATCCGCCAAAGCGGTCGCTGGCCCGACCTGCCAATCGTCGCCCTCACCGCCAACGCCATGCCCGAAGAGCGCGAGCGCTGCCGGGCAGCCGGCATGAACGACTACCTGGCCAAGCCGTTCCGCCGTGAAGAGCTGCTGGCGCTGGTCGAGCACTGGGTGCCTGTCAACGGCTGAGCAGGCGCTCGATGTCCGCTTCCAGGGCCTGCGGCTTGGTGGTGGGGGCGTAGCGCGTTACCTGGCCAGAGGCCGGGTCGACCAGGAACTTGGTGAAATTCCACTTGATCTTCTGGCTGCCCAGAATGCCCGGGGCGCGCTGCTTGAGTTCGACGAACAGCGGGTGGCTGCCGGGGCCGTTGACCTCGACCTTGCGGAACAGCGGGAAGCTCACGCCGAAATTGCGCTCGCAGAACTGGGCAATTTCCCGTGCATCGCCCGGCTCCTGCTTGCCGAACTGGTTGCAGGGGAAGCCCAGCACCACCAGCCCGCGCGCGCGATAGGCCTGCCACAGTTGCTCCAGGCCCTTGTACTGCGGGGTAAAGCCGCACTGGCTGGCGGTATTGACCACCAGCAGCGCCTTGCCGGGGAAGTCGCCGAGCTTCTTGTGCTCGCCGCCCAGGGTCACGCAGGGGATGTCCAGTATCGATCCAGCCATGGTCGGGCTCCGGTCAGTCGCGCGGGCGCAGGTCGATGCACACCGAGTTGATGCAGTAGCGCAGGCCGGTCGGTGGCGGGCCATCGGGGAACACGTGGCCCAGGTGCGCATCGCAGCGGGCACAGGTGACTTCGGTGCGGATCATGCCGTGGGAGGTGTCGCGAATCTCGATCATCGCGCTTTCCTCGATGGGTGCGTAGAAGCTCGGCCAGCCGCAGCCGGAATCGAACTTGGTCTGCGCATCGAACAGCGGCAGGCCGCAGCAGATGCAGTGGTAGATGCCGTCGCGGCGCTCGCTGTTGTACTTGCCGCTGAACGGCCGCTCGGTGCCCTTGAGGCGGCACACCTGGTACTGCTCGGGGTCGAGCATCGACCGCCATTGTTCCAGGGTTTTCTCGATCTTTTGCATGTAGGGACCTCGGCAGGCTGAATTTCACAGCGCACCGTCTTTTCCGGGGCGCGGGTGGCACGTATATTAGTTGGCTTCGTGTGCCAGGCGTTCAGTCTGGCACCCGCTTCCTGCCCTTTCAAACCTTTCGGCGGGGCGTAGCGCGTTTTCTCAATCGGGATCCCATCATGCAGTTCAGCAAATCGAACAAGCTCGCCAATGTCTGCTACGACATTCGCGGCCCAGTGCTCAAGCACGCCAAGCGCCTGGAAGAGGAAGGCCACCGCATCCTCAAGCTGAACATCGGCAACCCGGCGCCGTTTGGCTTCGAGGCGCCTGACGAAATCCTCCAGGATGTGATCCGCAACCTGCCCACCGCGCAGGGCTACAGCGACTCCAAGGGCCTGTTCAGCGCGCGCAAGGCGGTGATGCAGTACTGCCAGCAGAAGCAGATCGAAGGTGTCGGCATCGAGGACATCTACCTGGGTAACGGCGTGTCCGAGCTGATCGTGATGTCGATGCAGGCGCTGCTCAACAACGGCGATGAAGTGCTGATCCCCGCCCCCGACTACCCGCTGTGGACCGCCGCCGTGAGCCTGGCCGGCGGCAAGCCGGTGCACTACCTGTGCGACGAGCAGGCCGACTGGTTCCCCGACCTTGAGGACATCAAGGCCAAGATCACCCCGAACACCAAGGCCCTGGTGATCATCAACCCGAACAACCCGACCGGCGCGGTGTACTCCAAAGAGCTGCTGCTGGGCATGCTGGAACTGGCCCGCCAGCACAACCTGGTGGTGTTCTCCGACGAGATCTACGACAAGATCCTGTACGACGAAGCCGTGCACATCAGCACCGCCTCGCTGGCCCCCGACCTGCTGTGCCTGACCTTCAACGGCCTGTCCAAGTCGTACCGGGTGGCGGGCTTCCGTTCCGGCTGGCTGATCATCTCTGGGCCCAAGCACCACGCGCAAAGCTACATCGAAGGCATCGACATGCTGGCCAACATGCGCCTGTGCGCCAACGTGCCGGCCCAGCATGCCATCCAGACCGCGCTGGGCGGCTACCAGAGCATCAACGACCTGGTGCTGCCACCGGGCCGCCTGCTGGAGCAGCGCAACCGCACCTACGAGTTGCTGAACGACATCCCGGGCGTTAGCTGCGTGAAGCCGATGGGTGCGCTGTATGCATTCCCGAAGATCGACCCGAAGGTTTGCCCGATACACAACGACGAGAAGTTCGTGCTCGACCTGCTGCTGTCGGAGAAGCTGCTGATCGTTCAAGGTACGGCGTTCAACTGGCCGTGGCCGGACCACTTCCGCGTGGTCACCTTGCCGCGGGTGGATGACCTGGAGGCGGCGATTGGCCGGATCGGGAATTTCCTGAAAGGTTATTCGCAGTAAGTGATGGCCTCCTCGCAGCGCAAGGCTGCTCCTACAGGAGAACGCATGCCCCTGTAGGAGCAGCCTTGTGCTGCGAATGGGCTGCAAAGCAGCCCCAAAAACCCCACAGGATGTTTCTTACATCCTGCAACGCTCTATCCCACAGCCCCTGCGCCATCCTCTGCCATACTCCGCCGTACACAGTTTGAAATAGTCGCCCGATTGAATCGGCACGGCCGGCCCCTTATATACCCCGCAGTAAGCGACAACTCATCCGTCAGGAGAACGTAACAACCATGATGCGCATTCTGTTGTTTGTAGCCACCAACCTCGCGGTGGTGCTGGTTGCAAGCATTACCCTGAGCCTGTTCGGTTTCAACGGGTTCATGGCCGCCAACGGGGTCGACCTGAACCTCAGCAGCCTGCTGGTGTTCTGCGCCGTGTTCGGCTTTGCCGGCTCCCTCGTTTCGCTGTTCATCTCCAAGTGGATGGCGAAGATGACCACCGGTACCCAGATCATCAGCCAGCCGCGCACCCGCCACGAGCAGTGGCTGCTGCAAACGGTCGAAGAGCTGTCCCGTGAAGCGGGCATCAAGATGCCCGAGGTGGGTATCTTCCCGGCGTACGAGGCCAACGCCTTCGCCACCGGCTGGAACCGCAACGACGCGCTGGTCGCCGTGTCCCAGGGCCTGCTGGAGCGTTTCTCGCCCGATGAAGTACGCGCAGTGCTGGCCCACGAGATCGGCCACGTGGCCAATGGCGACATGGTCACCCTGGCGCTGGTGCAAGGCGTGGTGAACACCTTCGTGATGTTCTTCGCACGCATCATCGGCAACTTCGTCGACAAGGTGATCTTCAAGAACGAAGAAGGCCAGGGCATTGCCTACTACGTGGCGACCATCGTTGCCGAGCTGATCCTGGGCATTCTGGCCAGCATGATCGTGATGTGGTTCTCGCGCCGCCGCGAATACCGCGCCGACGAAGCCGGTGCACAGCTGGCCGGTACCGCGGCGATGATCGGTGCGCTGCAGCGCCTGCGCGTGGAGCAAGGCCTGCCGGTGCACATGCCCGACACCATGAAGGCCTTCGGCATCAATGGTGGCCTGAAGCATGGCCTGGCCGGGCTGTTGATGAGCCACCCGCCGCTGGAAGACCGTATCGAGGCCCTGCGCCGTCGCGGTTGATCCAACCAGTAAAACAAAAGGGCGACTTCGGTCGCCCTTTTTTATGCTTGCCTGCACCGGCTGACCCGGTAAACCCGCTCCAACAAACTCGATACCCCGGCCTGCAAAAACTTCGGGCTTTCCTCAATCACCTCCTCAGCCTCCAGCTCATCCACCTGCCACCCGGCAAACCCTTGCCGCAGCTCCTCATCCCCCACCGAAAACGGCGGCCCGCCCAGCAAAACCTGGTCATAGTCCAGAGTCACCACCACCCCCTGGCAACCCGCCGGCAGCAAGCTCGACAACAGCTGCATGTACGCCCCACGCATCTGCGGCGGCAATGCAATCACCGCCGCCCGGTCATAAAGCCCCGCGCAGTCACCGACATCCCCTGCCTGCAACGCAAAGAAATCCCCACACCAAAGCTCAACGTCACCACTGCGCCAAACTTCGAAAAACCCGCGCTGCTGCACCTCGGCTTCAAGCCCATGCTCACAGAAGAATGCCTCCACCGCTTGCCGCGACAACTCTACGCCCAACACGCGATACCCCTGCCCGGCCAGCCAGGCCAGGTCCAGGCTCTTGCCGCACAACGGCACCAGCACGCGGCTGCCCGGCGCCAGGCCAAGCGTTGGCCAGTACCTCTGCAGATAGGGGTTCACCTGCGCCTGGTGAAAGCCGATCTGGTTGTCGGCCCACCGCTGCTGCCAGAACGCTGGCTCCATGATCACTCCTGATTTTTAGATGGTTTGTCGGTAAAAGTTGGTTTGGATTTCGATCTGTAGTTGATCGAAGATGATTGCATCTTAACCGTCAGGACCCCGCCATGCTGCCCAGCCTGTTCATTTCCCATGGTTCTCCCATGCTTGCCCTGCAACCCGGCGCCAGCGGGCCTGCGCTGGCAGGGCTTGCCAACGCCCTGCCCCGGCCGAAAGCGATCGTGGTGGTGTCGGCGCACTGGGAAAGCCGCGAACTGCTGGTTACCGGCAGCGCACAACCAGAGACCTGGCATGACTTCTACGGCTTCCCACCGGCGCTGTATGCGGTGCAGTACCCGGCGCCGGGTGATCCCACCCTTGCTGGCCAGGTCAGTGAATTGCTGCAGGCTGCCGGGCTGACAGCCCGGCTGGACGCGCAGCGGCCGTTCGACCACGGCGCCTGGGTACCGCTGTCGCTGATGTACCCGGATGCGAATATTCCGGTGGTGCAGGTTTCACTGCCCAGCCATATGGGGCCGGCACTGCAGGTCAAGGTAGGCCAGGCGTTGGCGGGCTTGCGCGACCAGGGCGTGCTGTTGATCGGTTCGGGCAGCATTACCCACAACCTGGGCGAACTGGACTGGCATGCCGGGCCGGATGTGATCGAGCCTTGGGCACTGGCGTTCAGGGATTGGGTGGTGGAAAAGCTTCGGGCGAATGACCAGGAAGCGTTGCTGGGTTATCGGCAGCAGGCGCCGTTTGCGGTGCGCAACCATCCCAGTGATGAGCATTTCCTGCCGCTGTTCTTTGCCCTGGGGGCTGGCGGCAAGTTCGGGGTGGTGCACCAAGGGTTTACCTTGGGGGCGTTGGGGATGGACATTTATCGGTTCGACTGAAGATAGCCGGGGGCGCTTTGCGCCCCTTTCGCGACACAAGGCCGCTCCTACAGGGGTTACGCGTCACCTGTGCACAGGCAAAAAAATCCCCAGCCAAAGCCGGGGATTTTTTCATTGCGCCAGGATCAATCCTCGCGGTAGCGACGCAGCTTCAGCTGCTTGCCAGCCACGCGGGTGTCCTTGAGCTTGGACAGCAGCTTCTCCAGGCCATCTTCCGGCAGCTCGACCAGGCTGAAGCTGTCGCGCACCTGGATGCGGCCGATGGCGTCACGAGCCAGACCACCCTCGTTGAGGATCGCGCCCAGCAGGTTCTTGGCAGCGATGCCGTCACGGGCACCCAGAGCAGTACGGCAACGCACGCGGCCTTCGGCCAGCGGCATCGGCGCACGGCGCTCGCGGTCACCACGCTCAGAGCGTTCGCCACGCTCACCACGCTCGGTACGCTCACCACGCGGGGCGAAGCTCGGCACCAGCGGCTGCTCACGCTCTACCGCAGCCAGGTCCAGCGCCTGGCCATTGGTGGCCTTGCGCAGCAGGGCGGCAGCCAGGGCACGCGCGCTGCAACCCAGGTCGGCGGTCAGGCGGTCGAACAGATCGCCGTGGGTGGCTTCTGCTTCGGCAACCAGTGGCGCCAGGCTCGAGGTCAGCTTCTTGATGCGGGCATCCAGCACGGCCTGGGCATTCGGCAGGCGGGCTTCGGCAACTTTTTGCCCGGTTACACGCTCGATCACCTGCAGCATGCGGCGCTCACGCGGGGTGACCAGCAGCAGTGCACGGCCATCGCGACCGGCACGGCCGGTACGGCCGATACGGTGTACGTAGGACTCCGGGTCGTACGGCATGTCGACGTTGAACACGTGAGTGATGCGCGGTACGTCCAGGCCACGGGCAGCGACGTCGGTAGCGACAACGATGTCCAGGCGGCCATCCTTGAGCGAGTCAATCACGCGCTCACGCTGGTTCTGGGCGATGTCGCCGTTCAGCGCGGCAGCCTTGTAACCCTTGGCTTCCAGCGCGGAGGCCAGGTCCAGGGTGGCTTGCTTGGTACGCACGAAGGCGATCAGCGCGTCGAACTCTTCCACTTCCAGCAGACGCAGCACAGCCGGGATCTTCTGGTCGGCGTGGACCATCAGGTGAGCCTGCTCGATCGCGGTAACGGTCTGGGTCTTGCTCTGGATCTTGACGTGCTTGGGCTCGCGCAGGTGGCGTTCGGCGATCGAGCGGATCGACGACGGCAGGGTGGCGGAGAACAGCACGGTCTGGCGGCTGGCCGGGATGGCATCGAAGATCACTTCGAGGTCGTCCATGAAGCCCAGCTTGAGCATCTCGTCGGCCTCGTCCAGTACCAGGTACTGCACGGTCGACAGGACTTTTTCGTCACGACGCAGGTGGTCGCACAGACGGCCAGGGGTGGCCACGACGATTTGCGCGCCGTTGCGGATCGCACGCAACTGTGGGCCCATCGGGGCACCACCGTAGACGGCGACCACGTTCACGCCCGGCATCTGCTTGGCGTAGGTTTCGAAAGCGGTAGCAACTTGCAGCGCCAACTCACGGGTTGGCGCCAGGATCAGGGCTTGCGGTTCGCGCTTGCTCACATCGATCTTGTTGAGGATCGGCAGGGCGAAGGCAGCGGTCTTGCCGGTGCCAGTCTGCGCCTGGCCGATCATGTCGTGACCGGCGAGGATGATCGGGATCGATTGTTGCTGAATGGCGGACGGCTCTTCGTAGCCGGTCGCCAGAACGGCAGCAACAATATTCGGATTGAGATCGAGAGCGGCGAAGCCGCCGGTTTCCTGGGTCATGGGTCTGCCTCTAGGTGCATCCGCAAAGACCCATGCTCCAAAGCTGCACAAGCCATGAAAGACCGACAGGTCACCCAGGCAGCTTTGGCGGCGGGGATTTGCGAAAACGATTGAAAAAGAAAACGTGGGAAAGTCCGCCTAGCGGACGTGCAGCCGAAGCTGGACTCGGAGGGTTTGCACCACCTGATTTTGCGGTCCGCTAAAAGACCGGCGCGTACTATACCCGAAATCGTGCGCAGACGTGAGGAATATTTTCAGGGTGCTTGGCCAGTGTCGGGCCATCAATCACAGCAAGCTGAATCGATAATCCCCTGGAGCCTGTCGCGGTCCGTGTAGGAGCGGCCTTGTGTCGCGAAAGGGCCGCAGAGCGGCCCCGGCAATATTTGCATTGACGCTGGAATCCGGGGCCGCTACGCGCCCCTTTCGCGACACAAGGCCGCTCCTACACGAACCGCTACAGCCATCAGGTCTCGCATAGGCCGCGCCAGCCATTCAGGTAGCCGGCCGAATCTCGCGGATCAGCCCCTCGAGGCTGTACCCAAGGCGCGGCGCCAGCGCCTGGGCCCGGGCTTTCAGCCCATCCAGGTCCAGCGTCTGCTCCAGGTCCGCCGGCACCAGCAGGATCACATTGCCCTCCTTCACCGGCAGCTCCCAGTAATGCCGGTGGTACAACCCGCGCAGCAACGCCGCGCCCAGCGGCTTGCCGTCGTCGGTGGCCCACTGGTTGATCACCAGCCAACCACCCGGGTTCAGTTGCTGCTGGCAGTTCTCCAGGAAGTTCCACGCCAGGTGGCCCACCCCCGGCCCATGGTCGGTGTACAGGTCGACGAACAGCAGGTCGGCCTTCTCCGCCGTGGGCAACAGCTCCAGCGCATCGCCGATGCGTACATACAGCCGCGGATCGTCATCCAGGCCCAGGTACTCCATGGCCAGGCGCGGTACGTCCGGGCGCAGTTCGATGGCCTCGATGTCGTCCAGCGGCAGGAACTTCATGCAGGCCTGGGTCAGCGTGCCGGCACCCAGGCCGAGAAACAGCGCGCTCTCCGGCTGCTCGTGGCACAGCGCCCCCACCAGCATGGCGCGGGTATAGTCGTACTCAAGCCAGCTGGGGTCGGCCGTGAACACGCAGCTCTGCTCGATCGCATCGCCGAATTCCAGAAAGCGGTAGTCGTCGACTTCATACACGCTGATGACGCCAAAGGCGTCCTGCACCCGTGCCAGTAGCCGCTCTTCCCGTTCCGCCGCCATGCTCACCACCTACCCGCACAAAAACGCGCATTGTCCGCCAACACCCTCGATGCAACAAGCGCAGCGCCAACTGTTACCATGGCCCATAGCCTACAACCGACAAGACCGAGCCCGAGATGAACCAACCGTGGAGCCCCGACAGCTGGCGCGCCCTGCCGATCCAGCAGCAACCGACCTACCCCGATGCCGCGCACCTGCTGAAGGTCGAACAGACCCTGGCCAGCTACCCGCCGCTGGTGTTCGCGGGCGAGGCGCGCGAGCTGCGCCGGCAGTTCGCCGAGGTCACCGAAGGCCGCGCCTTCCTGCTGCAGGGTGGCGACTGCGCCGAGAGCTTCGCCGAGTTCTCGGCGGCGAAAATCCGCGACACCTTCAAGGTGCTGCTGCAGATGGCCATTGTCATGACCTTCGCCGCCGGCTGCCCGGTGGTCAAGGTCGGGCGCATGGCCGGGCAATTCGCCAAGCCGCGCTCATCGGGCGATGAAACCATCGGCGACATCACCCTGCCCGCCTACCGTGGCGACATCGTCAACGGCATCGGCTTCGACGCGAAAAGCCGCATCCCCGACCCGGAACGCCTGCTGCAGGCCTACCACCAGGCCACCGCCAGCCTCAACCTGCTGCGCGCCTTCGCCCAGGGCGGGTTCGCCGACCTGCACCAGGTGCACAAGTGGAACCTGGACTTCATCGCCAACTCGGCGCTGGCCGACAAGTACCACCAGCTGGCCAACCGCATCGACGAAACCCTGGCATTCATGCGCGCCTGCGGCCTGGACAGCGCGCCGCAGCTGCGCGAAACCAGCTTCTTCACCGCCCACGAAGCACTGCTGCTGAACTATGAAGAAGCCTTCGTGCGCCAGGACAGCCTGACCGGCGACTACTACGACTGCTCGGCGCACATGCTGTGGATCGGCGACCGCACCCGCCAGCTGGACGGTGCCCATGTGGAGTTCCTGCGCGGCGTGCACAACCCGATCGGGGTCAAGGTTGGCCCCAGCATGAACGCCGAAGAACTGATCCGCCTGATCGACACGCTGAACCCGGCCAACGACCCCGGGCGCCTGAACCTGATCGTGCGCATGGGTGCCGGCAAGGTCGGCGACCACCTGCCGGGGCTGATTCGCACGGTCGAACGCGAAGGGCGCAAGGTGCTGTGGAGCTCCGACCCGATGCATGGCAACACCATCAAGGCCAGCAGCGGCTACAAGACCCGCGATTTTGCGCAGATCCTGGATGAGGTGAAGCAGTTCTTCCAGGTGCACCAAGCTGAGGGTAGCCACGCCGGCGGCATTCACATCGAGATGACCGGGCAGAACGTCACCGAATGCATCGGCGGCGCCCGGCCGATCACCGAGGATGCGCTGTCCGACCGGTATCACACCCACTGCGACCCGCGGATGAATGCCGACCAGTCGCTGGAGCTGGCGTTCCTGATTGCCGAAACCCTCAAGCAGGTGCGGCGCTGAGGTTGGGGCATGCCTTGGGATTTTCAGCGCCTGTGAGATCGAGCGCCGCGCGGGCGGCGCTCGATCTCACAGGCGCTAAAAACCTCCAGCCAAACACCTCTGCGCCCCAACTCACCTCCTCAGCGGATCATCCCAGAAATGCCGCTCGGCCTCCTGCTGGATATCCGCCCGGCTCAGCCCCAGGTCGTGCAGGGTCGCATCACTCAGGCTGGCCAGTTCCTGGCGCTGGCGGTATAGCTGCAGCCATCGCGCCGGGCGCTGCAGGGCGGCATGCCACAGGTGGTTCAGGGAAAAGGCAGGTTGCTGGATGCTGCTGACATGACCTTTCATCGTGAAGCCCTCCGTGTTGATGGCTCCAGTCTCCTGCCAGGCATAAGATCAATCCAACGAATGTTTCTGATGCCATGCATCTCGGAGATTGATGCAATGTCCCAGTACCAGAGCCTCGATGCGGACGTACTGCGCACGTTCGTGGCCATCGCCGAGCAGGGCGGCTTCACCCGCGCCGGCGAGGTGGTCAACCGCACCCAGTCGGCGGTGAGCATGCAGATGAAACGCCTGGAAGAGGACATCCTCCAGCGCCAGCTGTTCGAGCGCGATGGCCGCCAGGTGCGCTTGACCGCCGAGGGCCAGGTGCTGCTCGGCTATGCGCGGCGCATCCTCAAGTTGCATGGGGAAGTGTTCAACACCCTGCGCATGCCGCACATGGTCGGGGTAGTACGCATCGGCACGCCGGACGACTATGCCATGCGCTTTTTGCCGACCATCCTGTCGAGCTTTGCCCAGGCCTACCCGCTGGTGCAGGTGGAGGTGCATTGCGACTCCTCCAAACAACTGATGCTGCGCCAGGACCTGGACCTGACCATCGTCACCCGTGAGCCGGGTAACGAGATTGGCCAGCTGCTGCGCCAGGAACGCCTGGTCTGGGCCGCCGCGGAAGGCTTCTGCCCGCAGGAGCAACGCCCCATGCCGGTAGCCTTGTTCAACACCGACTGCTTCTGCCGGGCCTGGACCTGCAATGCCCTGGAGGCCCAGGGCATCGACTACCGCATCGCCTATACCAGCCCGAGCCTGGCAGCGATCTTTGCCATCGTCACCGCAGGGTTGGCGGTGACCGCACAGTTGCAGAGCCTGATTGGCGGGAATATCCGCATTCTGGGCGAAAACGAAGGGTTGCCGCAGTTACCGGTGGCCAATGTGATGCTGGTGCGCAGTACCCAGAACCCTTCGCCGATTACCGATTGCATGGCCGACTACATTGTCGAAGGGTTCAAGTGAGCCGCAGCGGGCATGTCCCCCTGTAGGAGCAGCCTTGTGCTGCGAATGGGCCGCAAAGCGGCCCCAAATTTCAAAGCTCGAACCCGAGCATCACCGCACAACCCACCAAAAACACACAGAACATCGCCCGCAACACCTTCTCCGGCAACGCATGGGCCAACTTCACCCCCCAGCTGATACTCAGCAAGCCGCCCACCGCCAATGGGATCCCCACCCCCCAGTCAACACTGTGGTGCACCCCGTAGGTGACCAGGGTTACCAAGGTACTTGGCGCCGCAAGCGCCAGCGACAGCCCCTGCGCCACCACCTGGGTGGTACCGAACACACTGGTCAGAATCGGCGTGGCTACCACGGCCCCACCAACTCCGAACAAGCCGCCCATGGTCCCGGCAAAGCTGCCCAGTACACCCAGCCAAGGCCAGGCATAGCGCAACTCGGCGCTGGGCGGCGTTACCTTCATGAACATCCGCGCAACGTTCCACACCGCCAGGGCCACCAGGAAGCCGACGAAGCCCAGGCGCATGGAATGCGCATCCAGCCCGACCGCCCAGATCGACCCCAGCCAGGCGAACACGAAGCTGCACAGCGACAGCGGTACCGCATGGCGCAACTCGATGCGGTTACGCTGGTGATAACGCCACAGCGCCAGCAGCACATTGGGCACTACCATCACCAGCGCAGTGCCCTGCGCCAACTGCTGGTCCAGGCCGAACAGCACGCCCAGCGCCGGAATCGCGATCAGCCCGCCGCCAATGCCGAACAGGCCACCCATGGTCCCCAGGGCTGCGCCCAACACGATATACAACAACCACTCGATCATCAGGGGCCTCATCCGCCTGTACACATAAAGCGAGCATGCTATCGATTGCGGGCTGGTGGGGAAACGCACAGCAGCGCACAATGGCTGTGCGTTTTTCGCAAAAGCAAGGCAGCCATGAGCCCCGATACCCTCACCGACCAGCTAAGCCTGTTCCTCGATGTGCTGGAAACCGGCAGTTTTTCTGCCGCCGCCCGCCGTCACCCGCTGACGCCTTCCGCCGTGGCCCGCCGCATCGACAACCTGGAAAGCGCCGTGGGCAGCCGCCTGTTCACCCGCAGCACCCACGCCGTGCGTGCCACGCCTGCAGGCAACGCCTTTGCCGAACGGGCCAGGCGCATCATCGAGGAACTGCGCCTGGCCCGCGCTGAAGCGGTGTCGCTGAGCAATGCCCCCGAAGGCCTGATCCGCATCGACGCCCCCGCCGCATTCGGCCGCCGTCACCTGGCCCCTGCCATCGCCGACTTTCTGGTCGCCTATCCGGGCCTGGATGTGCAACTGCGCCTGATCGACAGCTTCGTCGACCTGCATGGCAGCCACCTGGGCGAGGTCGACCTGGTGCTGCGCGCCGGCCCCCTGGCCGACACCCGGCTGGTCGCCACGCCACTGGCCTACATGGTGCGCATCGCCTGCGCCAGCCCGGCTTACCTGGCCAGCCGCGGCATGCCCAGCTGCCCCAGCGAGCTGCCAGGGCACGACGGCCTGGACTGGGACGGCCTTGCGCCACCATTCGCCTGGCGTTTCAACGTGGCCGGGCAAACCCGCCTGTACCGCCCCTCACGCATGCGCATGGCCGCCAACAACGCCGAAACCCTGCTGTTCGGTGCGCTCGCAGGCTTAGGCATAGCCCACCTGCCTACTTGGCTGATCAGCGAATACCTGCTGCGCGGCGAGTTGATACCGTTGTTTTGCGACGGTGGCTTGCCCAAAGCGGAAACCAGCGGTATTTACGCACTTCGCCTGGAACATGAAACGAACTCTCGCAGCCGTTTGCTGCTCGAATTTCTCAAGAGCCGCTTCAGCCCGATTCCACCCTGGGACCTGGCCTTGCGCAGTGAGCTGCGCGAATAAAGCGCGCACTAACGATCCGCGTGCCAGACTTTCCCATTGATTACCTTCAAGGACCTGCATGAACGCCGACACCCAAGCCTCCTGTGACGAGCTGCTGCTGGACAACCAGGTCTGTTTCGCCCTGCACTCCACCTCGTTGCTGATGACCAAGGTCTACAAACCGCTGCTGCAGGCCCTGGGCCTGACCTACCCGCAGTACCTGGCCATGCTCGTGCTCTGGGAGCACGATGGCCTGACCGTAGGCGAGATCAGCCAGCACCTGCTCACCGACCCCGGTTCGCTGACACCGCTGCTCAAGCGTCTGGAGAGCGAAGGCCTGCTGCAGCGCAACCGCAGCCGCGAGGACGAACGGGTGGTACTGGTGCAGCTGACCGACAAGGGCCGCGCCTTGCAGCAGCAGGCCAAAGAAGTGCCGCAGTGCATCCTCAAGGCCAGCGGGCGCAGCCTGGAACAGCTGCAACAACTGCAGGCCGACCTGCTGGCGCTGCGGGAGAACCTGCAGAAAACCCTCTGACAGCTATGCTGTGCGATGGCCGTTCAGATGAACGGTGATGATTTATCTTGCGCACTAACTAATTGCGCGCTAATTTAAATCCCACACCAACCCGCGCCCTCCTCCAGACGGGGAGCGCACAGCACATTAGCGAGGCTCAAGATGCAAAAGGTCACTCCGCTGTACATCGCAGAAGCTACCTCCACCGGTGGGCGCGATGGCAAATCCCGCTCCAGTGACGGCAAGCTGGTGGTCAGCCTGAGCACCCCCAAGGAACTGGGTGGCGCTGGCGGTGACGGCACCAACCCCGAGCAGATGTTCGCCGCAGGTTACTCGGCGTGCTTCATCGGTGCCCTGAAGTTCGTGGCCGGGCAGGAGAAAAAAGCCCTGCCGGCGGACGCCTCGATCACCGCGAAAGTGGGCATTGGCCAGATTCCAGGTGGTTTCGGCCTGGACATCGACCTGCACATCAACCTGCCGGGTCTGGCTCAGGCCGATGCCGAAGGGCTGGTGGAAAAGGCCCACAAAGTGTGCCCGTATTCCAACGCCACCCGCGGCAATGTGGATGTGCGCCTGCATGTGACCGTGTAAGCCACAGGCATAAAAAAACCCGGCCTAGGCCGGGTTTTTTGCGTTTCACAAGAAGGATTACTTCTTGGAACGGCCTTTGAAGCTGTTGTCGCGAGTGTCGATATCGATCCACTCGTCGATCTGGATGAAGTCGGCAACCGAGATCTCGGTACCGTTCTTCAGCTTGGCAGGCTTCATGACCTTGCCCGAGGTGTCGCCGCGTGCAGCGTTCTCGGTGTAGACAACCTGGCGGCTGATGGTGGTCGGCAGTTCAACCGATACCAGGCGGCCTTCGAAGAACACGGCTTCGCAGACGTCTTCCATGCCTTCTTCGATGTACGGCAGAACGGCTTCGATGTCCTCGGCGTTCAGTTCGTACATGGTGTAGTCGGTGGTGTCCATGAAGGTGTATTCGTCACCGTTGATGAACGACAGGGTCGCTTCTTTGCGATCCAGGATCACGTCGTCCAGCTTGTCGTCTGCACCGTAGACGGTTTCGGTCTTGTAGCCGGTCAGCAGGTTCTTCAGCTTGGTCTTCATGATCGCGCTGTTACGGCCCGACTTGGTGAACTCAGCTTTTTGAACCAGCCACGGGTCGTTGTCGATCCGCAGGACGGTACCGGGTTTCAGTTCTTTACCAGTTTTCATTACGAAGTATCCGAATCTGGATGGATTTATAAAAATCGAGGCCGCGTATCATAGCGAATTTCGGTAAAAGTGTACTAGCGCTGTGGCAAGGTCCGGCTGAGCGGCCTGTCGCGCCGCCCAAAGCCGGGCATGCTGCTGCAGTTCCGGCCAGTGCTGACGGGCTGCCTGCCAGGCCTGGCCCATGTCGCGGTCCATGTTCCAGGCACGCCACAGGCCAAGCAGGGCGGCATCGGCATCGCCTGACAACCCCTGTCGATAATGCGCGAGAAACGCTTCGAGCTTTTCCCAATGGGCATTCTCGTCCTGCACGTAAATGTGCCACAGCATCGGCTGCCCGGCCCACTGCGCGCGCACGAACGAGTCTTCGCCGCGCACGGCATTGAAATCACAGCTCCACAGCAATCGGTCGTAGTCGTCCTGGCTGACGAAAGGTAGCACCTGCAGGGTCAGCGCCCCTCGCTTGCGCACGCTGCCCACTTGCAGTACCGCCTCGCCAAGCCACTGGCCGAGCCCCGCGACAACGCGCCCTTGCGGCACCAGCAGGTGGCAAGGTTGCTCGCCTGAGGCCAGGGCCTCAAGCCAGTTGCCCAATTGCGGGTTTTCGTAGGCGAACAGGGAAATCAGCAACGCCCCCGCTTCAGGGTTCACGCCAAGCCCGTGCAAGAAGGCCTGCCGTGCGCCTTGCTGGAACGCATCACGCCGTGCCAGCAGCGAGCCCTCGCGCAGCAGGCCACCGGTTTTTTCAGTGAAGCCTGGAAAGAAAAATACCTTGCGCAAGCCATTGGGCTGCGGCGAAGGCAAGCCATGGCAACCTTCCACCCAGTCCTCGGCACTGAGGTATTCGAGGTTCAGCCACAGCGGCGGCGTGACACGAGCACGCATTGCCTCCACATAGGCTGCTGGCAATTGGCAGGCGAAGGCACCGATTACCACATCAGCCGGCGCCACCGGCAACCAGGCTACCGGCCATTGGCGCACATCCACACCGTGCTGCCACTGCTGCGGGGCGGTGGCATCGGCCCCGGGGCACATGGGCGTGAATGCATTGAGGTCATCCACCCACAGGCGCACAGCCAGGCCGTGCTCGGCCACCAGCTGCCGGGCCAGGCGCCAGGTCACGCCTATATCGCCGTAGTTGTCGACGACGCTGCAGAAGATGTCCCAAGTGGCTTTCATGTGCCCTGCCCTCGCCCAGCGGAAAAACCGCGCATTCTGCGTATAAATTGTCGCTGACAAAAGCACCTGCGCGGAAAAATGCCCAGGCGCATGCGACAATGCCCCCCGAACACCCTGCCAGGAGGCTGCCATGGCGCGCCACCGTGAACTGAAGATCACCCTCAAGCCGCTGCCGTTGATCGTGTGCGTTGCCTTTGGCCTGTGGCTGGGCGCCGTGGCGATCGCCGCAAGCCTGTGGCTGGCCCTGCAACTGTGGCCACAGCAGGTACAGCCACTGGCCCAAGCCGTGGCCCCCGCCGCGTACCGGCCTGCCGCGCCGCCAGCGCCAGCCCCTGCGGCGGATGCCCAGGCGGAAATGTTCGAACGCTACAAGGACATCCTGCACAAGCAGGAGCTGCAACAGGCCGCCGAGGCCGCCCAGGGCAACCCGCGCAACCTCAACAGCCCCAAGTGCCAGTTCTGGCTGCAGCAGAACCGCACCGCGCCCACCGACAAAAGCCAGGCCAACGTGCTGGAGTTCTGTTACTGACCATGGACAAGCCCAGCCTGCTGGCACAGATCGTCGCCACCCTCGAACATGACCTGGATGTGCTGACCCGCGCAGCGCAAACTGCGTACGAAGTCGCCACTGCCGAAGAGAACATCGCCGAGAACAAGTACGACACCCTGGGCCTGGAGGCCTCGTACCTGGCCACCGGCCAGGCCCGCCGCAGCGCCGAGATCCGCAAGGCGCTGCTGACCTACCAGCAACTGCTGCTGCGCGATTACGACCCGGCACGCGGGGTGCAGGTGAGCAACCTGGTGACGCTGGAGGATGAAGATGGCGGGCAGCGCCGACTGTTCCTCGGCCCCGAGGCGGCGGGGTTGAAGATTGGCGAGGGGGATGGGCTGGTGACGGTGATTACCCCGCGCTCGCCGCTGGGGCAACAACTGGTCGGCAAGAAGGTTGATGATGAGGTAAACCTGGGGGCACAGACATTGGTCATCGTCGATATTGCCTGAACCGGCCTCTTCGCCCCTCAGGCCAGTGATACCCCTTGTAGGAGCAGCCTTGTGCTGCGAAGGGGCCATGAGCAACACAGAAGATCTTTTGCCTTACCGGCCCCTTCGCAGCACAAGGCTGCTCCTACACGGATTGCAAGGCATCGAACCGCCGCGCCAACCCCTGCTCTGCGAACTGCTCCACCACAAAATCGACAAACGCCCGGGTCTTGCCCGGCAACAGCTTGTGCTCGGCGAAATACAGGCTGATATGCCCATCGTCCACATACCAGTCCGGCAGCACCCGCCGCAGCCGTCCGCCTTCCAGGTACGGCACGGCAAACGGCAGGCTCACCAGGGCGATCCCCAAGCCCTGCTCGGCCACCGCGCAAGCCGCATCCGAATCGCTCATGGTCATCGTCTGGCGCAACTGCAATGGCTGCTGCACCTGCCAGCGGCTGGTCAACGGCCATGACCGCACCCGCCCAGTCTGCGGCGAGCGGATCAGGATACCGTCATGCCGTTGCAATACCTGCGGGTCGTCAATCGGCGCGTGCCGCCCCAGGTACGCCGGCGCCGCCACCAGCACCCTGTGCGCCGGGGTCAGCTTGCGCGCCACCACCCCCGGCGGCAGCTCGAAACCTCCGCCAATCGCCGCATCGAAGCCCTGGCCGATCAGGTCGACCTGGCGGTTGTCGAAATGCCAGTCCGGAGTAATGGCCGGGTAGCGACGCAGGAACTCACCCAGCAATGGCAACACATACAAGCGCCCGAATACCGTGCCCATGCTCACCCGCAACAACCCGGCCGGCTGGCCTTCGCTGCTGGCCAGGTTGGCCACGGCGTACTGGATGGTGCGGAAGCTGTCACTGACCTCCCCCAGAAATCGCTGCCCTGCCTCGGTCAGGGTCAGCTTGCGGGTACTACGCTGGAACAACCGCACCCCCAGGCGCGCTTCCAACTGGGCAACATGCTTGCCTACGGCAGCCGGGGTAATGCTGAGGCGCCTGGCGGCTTCGGCAAAGCTGCCGACTTCGGCACTGCGGATGAAGCATTCCAACGCGTTGAATGATTCCATGGCCATGATTGGCAACCAAAGGTTTACTCTGCTGATAGTGATTACCATCTTATCAGCAGGTAATCAAGCGCCGATACTGCGCCCATCCAAGGCATTCCGGCCTGGCTTCCAGCAGGAGATCAACATGTCCAAGCAACACTCACTCGAAGGCAAGGTGGCCCTGGTACAGGGCGGTTCCCGCGGCATTGGTGCAGCCATCGTGCGACGCCTGGCCCGCGAAGGCGCACAGGTGGCCTTCACCTATGTCAGCTCCGCCGGCCCGGCGCAGGCGCTGGCTGAGGAAATTACCGAAAACGGCGGCAAGGCCCTGGCCCTGCGGGCCGACAGCGCCGACGCGGCGGCCGTGCAACTGGCCGTGGATGACACCGTGAAGGCCTTCGGCCGGCTGGATATCCTGGTCAACAACGCCGGTGTGCTGGCGGTAGCGCCGGTGACCGAATTCGACCTGGCCGACTTCGACCACATGCTGGCGGTGAACGTGCGCAGCGTATTCGTCGCCAGCCAGGCCGCGGCACGCTACATGGGCCAAGGCGGACGCATCATCAACATTGGCAGCACCAATGCCGAGCGCATGCCGTTTGCCGGCGGCGCCCCTTATGCCATGAGCAAATCAGCCCTGGTCGGCCTGACCCGCGGCATGGCCCGTGACCTGGGGCCGAAAGGCATTACCGTGAACAACGTGCAGCCAGGGCCGGTGGACACCGACATGAACCCAGCCAGCGGCGAGTTCGCAGACAGTTTGATCCCGCTGATGGCGATCGGGCGCTATGGCGAGGCGGATGAGATTGCCAGCTTCGTGGCTTACCTGGCGGGGCCTGAGGCGGGGTATGTCACTGGGGCCAGCCTGACGGTCGATGGCGGGTTTGCTGCCTGATTGAAGGGTTGCCTGTGCCGGCCTCTTCGCGGGCGCGCCCGCTCCCACAGGTACTGCGCGATGCCTGTGGGAGATTACCCAGCCCTTTTGGGCTGCGCTGTCGCGCAGAGAACAAATATCGCTCGTCTGACGCGGCCTTTGTAGGAGCAGCCTTGTGCTGCGAAGAGGCCGGTACAAGCAACAGACAGGCTTTGTCAGTACCGGCCTCTTCGCAGCACAAGGCTGCTCCTACAGAACCTCGCCGAACCAATGAGTCATGTGTTGTTCTATGAGAGCGGGCATGCCCGCGAAGAGGCCGGCACAGGCTCTGCCGCACAATGCATTGATGTAAGGCCCGACACTTTCCGATAATCCCCCCTTTTATTCTGCCCGCCACGAGAACCGCATGAACGCCCCCACTCTCAGCCGTGCCCTGATTCTGCTGATGGCCACCGCTACCGGCCTGGCCGTGGCCAGCAACTACTATGCGCAACCGCTACTGCACAGCATCGCCCAGCAGTTCGGCCTGAGCACCGCCAGTGCCGGCAGCATCGTCGTTGCCGCGCAACTGAGCTACGGCGCCGGCCTGTTGCTGCTGGCGCCCCTGGGCGACCTGTTCGAGCAGCGCCGGCTGATCACCGTGATGACTGCCATTTCTACCCTTGGCCTGGTCATCAGCGCCTGCGCACCGAGCCTTCCCTGGCTGATCCTTGGCACCGCGCTGACCGGGCTGTTCTCGGTGGTGGCGCAGATCCTCGTGCCCATGGCCGCAACCCTCAGCGAGCCACACCAGCGCGGGCGAGCGGTCGGCACGTTGATGAGCGGATTGCTGCTGGGCATCCTGCTGGCGCGTACCGCCGCCGGGTTCATGGCCGAACTGGGTGGCTGGCGCAGCATCTACGTGCTGGCCGCGGTGCTGATGGCCATCACCGCCGTGGCGCTGTACCGCAGCCTGCCACAACACCACAGCCATGCCGGGCTGAAATACCCAGCGCTGATCGGCTCGGTGTTCCGCCTGTTCCTCGAAGAACCGGTGCTGCGCCTGCGTTCTCTGCTAGGCCTGCTGGCTTTCAGCCTGTTCGCCCTGTTCTGGACGCCACTGGCGTTCCTGCTGGCGAAAGGCCCGTACCACTATTCGGACGCGGTGATAGGCCTGTTCGGCCTGGCCGGTGCAGCGGGTGCACTGTCGGCCAATTGGGCGGGGCGCCTGGCCGACCGTGGCAAGGGTTCGCTGGGCACCACCGTGGGCCTGGTGGTATTGCTGCTGTCGTGGGTGCCGCTGGGCTTCGCCGAACAGTCGTTGCTGGCCTTGCTGCTGGGCGTGCTGATGCTCGACCTGGCAGTGCAACTGGTGCACGTGAGCAACCAGAATGCGGTAATTGCCCTGCGACCCGAGGCGCGCACGCGGCTGAATGCCGGGTATATCACCTGCTACTTCATTGGCGGGGCCTTGGGATCGCTGCTGGGCACGCAGCTGTTCCAACGCCAGGGCTGGATGGGGATTGTGCTGGCCGGGTTGGTGATTGGCGGGCTGGCGTTGCTGGCGTGGGGTTTGGCCGAGCGCAAGCGCAAGAACGCTTTGCAGATCGCCTGAAGCCCATTGACCTGAGCGACAATGCACCGCACGACCCTCCGTCGCATGGCCGTTGACTTGCCTGCCCGGGCAGCGCTCAGTAGGCGCTGGTCAATGCCCTTTCCCTGACAGGACGACGTTATGACAAGACTCACGGTGCAATCCGGCGATTTCTTGCAAGGCGAAGGCGAGTATCGCAACGGATCGCTCACACTCAAGACCCCGCGCAGCCCCTCCCCGGGCGAGCGGATTTCCCTGGCACGCATCAGCGACCTGCGGCTGGCCAGCCTGGAATCCAGCCGCAGCCTGGGCAGTGCCCTGGGCTGGGGCGTGGCCGGGGCACTGGTTGCCGGGCCGGTGGGGTTGCTGGCCGGGCTCTGGCTGGGTGGCAAGGAGGAGGAAGCCACCTTCCTGGCCACTTTCAAGGACGGGCGCAAGCTCATGGCCATTACCGATGGCAAGACCTGGTCGAAGATCGACGACAACTGGAAGCAGCACAGGCGGCCGGCCAGCAAAGGCTGACGGGATATCGCAGGGCCCGGATCGTTTTATGTTGAAGGCGGCTGTAAGATGCCGCCTTTTTTCATGGCCTGTACTGGCCTCTTCGCGGGCTCACCCGCGAAGAGGCCGGCGCAGGTGTCGCGCATCCAGGAGCCCCACCGCATGCCCCCGCGTCATCCCCGCCTGCCCCTGAGCCTGCTCAGCCTGGGCCTGGCCCTGCATTGCCCCCATGTGCTTGCCGAAGACAGCGTGCTACTGGCCCCGCTGCAGGTCTCCGATACCTACACCAACGACGGCTATCAGGCACGCCAGGCAGCAGTAGGCGGCTTCCAGCCCGCGCCCCTGCTCGACACCCCGGCCTCGATCAGCGTGTTCAGCCAGCAACTGCTGGAAGACCGCCAGGTACGCCAGCTCAGCGAAGTGCTGCAAAGCGACGCCTCGGTGGGCGAAAGCTACGCCCCCATCGGCTACTACGAAAACTTCAACGTGCGCGGCTTCGAGCTGAATGCCGCCAGCAGCTACCGCATCAATGGCCAGACCATCGCCGGCGAGCAGAACGTGGCCCTGGAAAACAAGCAGCAGGTGGAGCTGCTCAAGGGCCTGTCCGGGCTGCAGAGCGGCGTATCGGAGCCGGGCGGCCTGATCAACTACGTGACCAAGCGCGCCGAAGACGTGCGCAGCGTCACGGTGTCGACCAACGAACAAGGCGAGCGCTACCTGGCCACCGACCTGGGTGGCTGGTTCGGCAGCGAGCGGCAGTTCGGCCTGCGGGCCAACCTGGCTCATGAAGACATCCGCTCCTACGTCGACCACGCCGACGGCAAGCGCGACTTCGCCTCGCTGGCCTTCGACTGGCAGATCAACCCAGATGCCACCCTGCAGCTGGATGCCGAATACCAGCACCGTGAACAGCGCTCGGTGCCGGGTTACCAGCTGCTCGGTGGCAGCGAAGTACCCCATGGCATCGACCCGGACGACCGCCTGGCCTACCAGCACTGGGCCAAGCCGGTGCAGAACGATTCGCTGAACCTGGGCGGGCGCTTCGAGTACCGTTTCAACGAAGCCTGGACCGGGACTTTGAGTGCCTCGCGCAGCAAGGTGGTGATCGATGACTACAGCTCGTTTGCCTGGGGCTCGAGCGAAGGCGCGTTCTTCGGCAGCAACGGCGACTACGACATCTACGACTTCCGCAGCCCGGACGACACCCGCCGTACCGACGAGGCGCAGGCCATGCTCAACGGGCGTTTCGATGCGCTGGGCGTGGGGCATGAGCTGACCGTGGGCACCAGTGCGCAGCGGCGCACGCTGGATCAGCGCCCCAGCTATATGGAATGGGTAGGTACAGGCAACATCTACACGGGCGCACCGGCCTTTGATCCATCCGACAAGCCCATCAGGACTAGCGAACGTCGCCTGGACAGCCGCCAGTACGGGTTGTTCGTGAGCGACCGCATCAGCTTCAACGAGCACTGGCAGACCGTACTGGGTGCCCGTGAAGTACGCCTGGACGAGAAAACCTGGAATGAGGACGGCGTTGCCGGTCGCCATACCCGGCAGTACGAGTTGCTGCCCAACGCCGCGCTCATCTACAAGCCGCAGCCGCATACCACGGTATATGCCAGTTATTCCAAAGGCCTGTCGGCAGGTGGTACCGCACCGTGGTTCGCCGAGAACAGATTCGAAATCCTGGCACCGACGACCTCACACCAACTGGAACTAGGCCTCAAGCATGACTGGCAAGGCCTGAGCTTCAGTGCCGCACTGTTCCAGATACGCCAGGCGTACCAGTACGCGCGCCCGGACGACGCCGGCACTTTCACCTACGTGCAGCAAGGCCAGCAGAAGAACACCGGCCTGGAACTGGGCGCCAGCGGCTGGGTGACCTCGAACCTGCAGGTGCAGGCCAGCGCTGCAGCGATTCGGGCGCGGGTGCAGAACAGCGATACCGATGCCTATGAGGGCCACCAGGCGATCAACGTGCCCAGGTTCCGGGCGGCGTTGCAGGCGGAATACACCCTGCCGGTACCGGGATTGGCACTGCTGGGTGGGGCGCGCTACAGCGCCAGCAAATATGCGAGCCAGGCGGAGAATGTGGAAGTTGGTGGGTATACGGTGTTCGATGTGGGTAGCCGCTACCGCACGCGCATTGGTGGGTATGACACGGTGCTGCGGCTGACTGTGGATAACGTATTCGACAAGCGTTATTGGCGTGATGTGGGGGATTACCTGGGGGATAACTACCTGTTCCAGGGAGCGCCGCGGACGGCTCGGCTGTCGGCTTCGGTCAGCTTCTAGATTTTTTGGGGCTGCTTTGCAGCCCTTTCGCGACACAAGGCCGCTCCTACAGGGGTCCGCGCACGCTTGTAGGAGCGGCCTTGTGTCGCGAAAGGGCCGCAAAGCGGCCTCCAAAGGCGCCAAAAACAAAAAGCCCCCGGCTTTTCAGCTCGGGGGCTCTTCGTAGAATGTGGCGGTGAAGAAGGGATTTGAACCCTTGATACGATTTCTCGTATACACACTTTCCAGGCGTGCTCCTTCGACCACTCGGACACTTCACCGTTTCTCTTCAAGCCTTGCAGCCTGTCGAGGTGCGCTAATTTAGTGAAAGACCTTCCCTTTGGCAAGCATTTTTTTCAATTTTTTCATGCATTTGCATTTGAGCCCTGGCGAACGCTGACCGACCAGTCAGCCTTACTGCTTTACCTCGCCCCTGCCGCTGGGTAACGTCGTCGCCACGCCAACAAAAGGACTCTGCCATGAGCGAGCTGATTACCTACCACGCCGAAGACGGCATCGTCACCCTGACCCTGAACAACGGCAAGGTCAACGCCATCTCGCCAGACGTCATCGCCGCCTTCAACGCCGCGCTCGACCGCGCCACCGAAGAGCGCGCGGTTGTGATCATCACCGGGCAGCCCGGCATCCTGTCTGGCGGCTACGACCTCAAGGTGATGACCAGCGGCCCCAAGGAGGCGATCAGCCTGGTCACCGCCGGCTCCACCCTCGCCCGCCGCCTGCTGTCGCACCCGTTCCCGGTAGTGGTCGCCTGCCCGGGCAACGCCGTGGCCAAGGGCGCCTTCCTGCTGCTGTCGGGCGACTATCGCATTGGCGTCGAAGGGCCGTACAAGGTGTGCCTGAACGAAGTGCAGATCGGCATGACCATGCACCATGCCGGTATCGAACTGGCCCGCGACCGCCTGCGTCGCTCGGCCTTCCACCGCTCGGTGATCAATGCCGAGGTGTTTGACCCGCAGGGCGCGGTGGACGCAGGCTTCCTCGACAAGGTGGTGCCGGCCGAGCAGTTGCAGGATGCGGCACTGGCGGCTGCGCGGGAGCTGAAGAAGCTGAACATGCTGGCGCACAAGAACACCAAGCTGAAGGTGCGCAAAGGGCTGCTGGAAGCGTTGGACAAGGCGATCGAGCTGGACCAGCAGCATATGGGTTAGCCGGGCCGACCTCTTCGCAGGCAAGCCCGCGAAGAGTCCGCAACAGGCTTGCACCAGGGTTTGCCCCGACCAGTGCACATCCGTACACTGCCCGGCGACTGTCTGGTGTGAGTCGTACCATGCTTTATTCATTGCGCATGCTCCTGCTGGCGCTGCATTTCCTTGTGGTTGGGGCCCTGGGCCTGGTCATTGGCCTGTGCCGCCCCTTCAACCCCGACAACAGCCGCGTGTTCGCCCGCCTCTACAGCCTGCCGGCCACCTGGCTGATGCGCATCAGGGTCAAGGCCGAAGTCGGCCCGCTGTGGGACCAGCCGCCAGGCTGCGTGATCGTCGCCAACCACCAGTCCAACTTCGACCTGTTCGTGCTGGGCCAGGTGGTGCCGCAGCGCACCGTCGCCATCGGCAAGAAAAGCCTGGGCTGGATCCCGCTGTTCGGCCAGCTGTTCTGGCTGGGTGGCAACGTGCTGGTCGACCGCAAGAATGCCTACCAGGCACGCAAGGCCATGCAGAAGACCACCCGGGTACTGCAGGACGACACCTCGATCTGGATTTTCCCCGAAGGCACGCGCAATCCCGGCGAGCACCTGCTGGCCTTCAAGAAGGGCGCGTTTCACATGGCCATCGAGGCCGGTGTGCCGATCGTGCCGGTATGCGTCAGCCGCTATGCCGGGCGCCTCAGCCTGAACAGCTGGCGCCAGCGCACGGTGATCGTGCGCTCGCTGCCACCGATCGCCACGGCGGGCATGACCCTGCAGGACCTGCCGGCGCTGATCGAACAGTGCCGCGGGCAGATGCAGCAATGCATCGACCGCATGGAAGGGGAACTGGCCAAGCGCTAGGTTGCTCTTGAGCCCACTACAGCCCAAGCTGTAACCCGTGTCCAACCGGAATAAGCGAACAACCATGGGTCGAGTCGTGGCATCGGCGGTATACAGCGCCGGCAGAAAGGTCACCAACATCAGCATCGACGAAGGCAGCGAATGGGCACGCAAGCCAGGGCATTTTGTGTGGATTGGCCTGGAAGAGCCCAACGCTGAGGAACTGGCCAACCTGCAATGCCAGTTCAATTTGCACGAACTGGCCATCGAAGACGCCCTGGAAAAGCACAGCCGGCCCAAGCTGGAAACTTTCGGCGACGCCCTGTTCATCGTCACCTATTCGCCGGTGCGCCACGAAGGCAAGCTGGAGTTCATCGAAACCCACATCTTCGCCGGCAACGGCTACATCATCACCTGCCGCAACGGCCACTCCAAATCCTATGCCCTGGTGCGCCAACGCTGCGAGGCGCGGCCGTTGCTGCTGGAGCACGGCGAAGACTTCGTGCTGTACGCCCTGCTCGACTTCGTCACCGAGAACTACCAGCCGGTCAGCGAGGCCATTCATGGCGAGATCGAAGAGCTGGAGCAGAGCGTGCTTGGCGGGTCGCTGCAAGAAGACGATATCCGCCGCTTGCACAGCCTGCGCCGCGACATCCTGCGCCTGCGCCGCTACGTGGCACCGATGGTGGAAGTGAGCGAGGAACTGCAGCGCCTGAGCTTCCCGTTCATCGACAAGAACATGCGCCCGTACTTCCGTGACGTGCAGATCCACGTGACGCGGCAGATGGAAGACCTGGCCGGTATCCGTGACATCGCCAGCCAGACCATCGAGATCGGCATGCTGCTGGAGTCGTCACGGCAGAGCATCGTGCAGCGCAAGTTTGCAGCCTGGGCGGCGATCCTGGCGTTCCCCACGGCAATTGCAGGGGTTTACGGGATGAACTTCCAGAACATGCCGGAGTTGGGGTGGCACTATGGGTACTTCGGGGTACTGGGGGTAATCGGGCTGGGCTGTACCGCGTTGTATGCCAGCTTCAAGAAATCTGGCTGGCTTTGAGATTGTCGGGGCCGCTTTGCGGCCCATCGCGACACAAGGCCGCTCCTACAGGGGGTCGCGCCAGTCAGGTTATTCGCGATCCCTGTAGGAGCGGCCTTGTGTCGCGATGGGCTGCACAGCAGCCCCCAGCCATCACGCTGCGGTATCTTTGCTCACCGGCTGCTGGATAAACCGCAACATCCACTCCCCCACCAGGTCGCCCTGGTGCTCGGTGGCCAGGCTGGCCACGGCCTTGTGGTACACCTCATCACCCAGATACTCCTGGCGCGCATCGAGCAGCGCGCGGGAGTAGTCGTGCACGAACTCGGGGTGCCCCTGGAAGCACAGCACCTGGTCACGAATGTGGTACGCAGCGTTCGGGCAGAAATCGCTGGAGGCGATCACCGTGGCGCCTTCCGGCAGCTCGGTCACCTGGTCCTGGTGGCTGATCAGCAAGGTCAGCTCCGACACCTCCGGGTCCATCCACGGCGCATGGGCCGCCAGCGAATAGCGGTGGATACCCACGCCCCAGCCCTGCTCGGCACGCTCGGCCTTGCCACCCAGGGTCAACGCCAGCAACTGGTGGCCGAAACATACACCCAGCAACTTCTCGCCACGCTCGTACAGCTTCAGCAGGTAGGCCTTGAGGGTCTGGATCCACGGGTCGGTACCAAACGAGTCGGCCTTGCTGCCCGTCACCAGATAGGCATCGAACACTTCGTTGTCGGCGGGGTAATCGCCGTTCATCACGTTGTACACACGAAATTCGGCGGCGATCGGCTGACGCGAGAAGAGCTGCTCGAACATCCTGCCGTAGCCCTGGTACTGCGCGGTCAACTCCGGTCGCAGGACATCGGTTTCAAGGATGCAGATGCGTAACGACATAGGGATAGTCCTGAACGACATGGGTGGGAATCTGCTGTAGAGACTGACGCGAAAGGCACGTACAAGCAAGTAGGCCGCACTGACGAACGGTCACATTTCATCGGTGCCCTGCTGGCACTTGCGCCACCGTCTAGCGAGAGCATGCCAGCCGGCTGGCACTTGGCCTCATAGCCCGAAGAAATTAATGACCGACAACATTAGAACAAAGGGTTCTCAAACATGGATGACGCACACCCTACTGTTGGTTGTATATCCACTTTCAAGAGGCAGGCAGTTCAGGCGTCACGCAACGCCACTGCGATCGACCCGAAGCGCGACAGGGAAGCCAACGGGTATTCAGGAATAACAACAAGAAGGCGGTCCGCCATGTTCAGACAATCGAAAATTCGCCAAGCTGGGCTCATTCTCTTCGCCACGACTTTGCTGCTGATCCTGCCGAACCTCACACGTTTGTTCGGTTGACTGCCGCTGTGGCGCCAACAGGCAACGCACAGGTAACCTGCTGGCCTTGATGGTCGGAGATTACCCATGCGCCACTGCCTTGCACTGTTAGTGTTGCTCCTGAGCCTGCCGCTATCGGCGGCGCAACTGCACCTTGAACTGGGCGCCACGACGCGCCAATGGAGCAGTGCAGAACTGCTCGACCACCCGCAGGCCCGGGACATCAGCATCGACCAGGACGTTTCCTACAAGCAGCCCATGCGTTATCGGGCTGTGCCGCTGGCCGCGCTGCTGGACGGCGTCAGCGCCAGCGACCACCTGCAGGCAGTGGCGCTGGACGGTTTTGCCGCCGAAATGCCCGCGGCGCCACTGTTGCAGCAGGGGCCGGCACAGGCCTGGCTGGCGGTGGAGGAACCTGACCGGCCATGGCCACCACTGGGCCAAGGCAAGCCGAGTGCAGGACCGTTCTACCTGGTGTGGACTGCACCGCAGGCCAGCGGTATCCGCCCGGAGCAGTGGCCGTTCCAGATTTCCACGATTCGCAAGCTGGCCTCCGTCGAAGCGCGTTTTCCGGCGCTGCTGCCCGACCCCAAGTTGCCGGCCGACAGCCCGGTGCGCCGAGGCTTTGCCTTGTTCCAGCAGAATTGCCTGGCGTGTCATAGGTTGAATGGCGCAGGGGATGCACAGGTGGGGCCGGACCTGAATATGCCGCACAACCCGACCGAGTATTTTCGGCCTGAATATCTGCGCCAGCTGATTCGTGACCCGCAAAGCCTGCGGCAGTGGCCGCAGGCGAAGATGCCGGGGTTTGCAGAGAGTGTCTTGGGTGAACCGGAGCTGGATGAATTGCTGGCTTACCTGGGGCATATGGCTGGGCGCAGGCCTTGAGAACCTGGGGCGCTTTGCGCCCCTTTCGCGACACAAGGCCGCTCCTACAAGGGTACGCGCACGCCTGTAGGAGCGGCCTTGTGTCGCAATGGGCCGCAAAGCGGCCCCAAATTCCCGAAATCTCAGGCTATGGGCCGCTCCTGCTTGACCCCCCACCCTTCCACCTCACCGCCATAAGGTGTCACCAGCTGCTCGAAGGCCTCTTCAAAGTCGCCAATTCCGCCATGGGTGGCATACATGACCTTGCTCAGTTCCAGATGCCATGCACCGTCGCCCAGTTCCTTGACCTGGGCATTCAGCGATTCACCGCGAAACTGCCCGGCCGCACGGCGGGCCCCTGCTTCGTCGGGGAATATGGCGTAGAACTCGATGGGATGGATCTGGGTGAAGTCGAAACCGCCTGCCTTCATCTGGCGCAGGACGTTGCTGCTGATATCGTCGTTCTGGCTGCTCATGAAACGTCCTCCTGAATAATGCGATGGATAGACTTTCCGTGCACTACGCACCTGCCGGCAGCGGCCGGGCAGTTCGAGCTGATGCAAGACGCGAAGGGGTGCGGTGCCGACCCGCAGAATAGGCCGGCACCTTCATGCAGCGTAGTGCCTGCCAGGGCACCACGCAAACGTGTGGTTCAGGGCGTTTCGTGGATGCTGGTGATGGTCACGCCACTCTGCTCCTTCAGCCAGCGTGCGGTGGGGGAAATGGTGCGGTCCTGGAAGTCGTTGAGGTCCAGCTCGTCCATCACCGGGAACAGGTGCGAACGGATGGCCCGCGCGGCGTCCTCTTCGCTGGGGCACTGGTCGCCGCGCAGCGTCAGCGTGGTGAGCACGCCTTTCTGGTCGGCAAAGATGACTTCCCACTCTTTCATTGAACGAACCCTCTCAGTCAACGAACACCAAGGTGTGTGATGCCTGAAACAAGTGACCTTGAGGTGGGGAGAATGTTCAGTCGGAGGGATTTGTGTTGGGCCCATTCGCGGGCACGCCCGCTCCCACAGGCCAACACAAGGTCCGAAACCTGTGCTGTACCTGTGGGAGCGGGCGTGCCCGCGAATGGGCCGTGAAACGGCCCCGACCTACTTCGGCGTGCCGTGCACTACACCGGCAGTGTTATCCAGCAAGCTCTTGGTCGCAGTCTGGATATACGCTTCCAGCTTCTTCAGCATTTCCGGCTGGTCCGGGCTTTCGATCAGCTCGGCCTTGAACTCGCTGCCCAGCTGGTAGCGGTACATGCGCGGGGTCATGTCCTTGGACTCGATCAGGATACGGTCGCCCTGTACCAGGCCGACGATCTGCTCGCTGCCCGATGGCTTGATCATGCCCATGCCCTGGTCGCCCTCAGGCAGGTTGAGCAGGTCGCGGCCCCAGCACTGGTGACGGGCCTGGCCACCCAGGCGGCCCATGATGGTCGGCACGATGTCGACCTGGGTGCCCACGGTGTGGTTGACCGCACCGAACTTCTCCTGGATGCCTGGGGCAATCAGCAGCAGCGGCACGTTGAAGCGGCCCAGGTCCAGCTCGGTGACCTGCTGGTGGTTGCCAAAGCCATGGTCGCCAACGATGACGAACAGGGTTTCCTTGAAGTACGGCTCCTTGCGCGCCTTCTCGAAGAACTGCCCCAGCGCCCAGTCCGAATAGCGCATGGCAGTGAGGTGCTCGTCCAGGCGGCCCTGGCCGGTTACCGGCTCTACCGGCAGGTCTTTGGGCAGCGCGTACGGGGTGTGGTTGGACAGGGTCTGCAGCAGCGCGTAGATCGGCTTCTTGCCATCGTGCTTGGCCAGCTCTTCGGCGCCGCGGTCGAACATGTCCTGGTCGGACACGCCCCAGGTCGGGTCGGAGAACACCGGGTTGACGAAGTCGTTACGGCCAATGAAGGTGGTCATGCCCTGGTTGCCGAAGAACCCGGACTGGTTGTCCCAGGCAAAGTCGCCGTTGTAGACGTAAACGTCGTCGTAATCGCGGGCGCTGAGCAAGGCTGGCAGGCCAGAGAGCTTGTGGCCGCCTTCCGGGGTCTGCATCAGGTACTCGAAGCCTGGCAGGTTGGGGAAGCAGGCCATGGTGGCGAACATGCCCTGGTGGGTATGGGTGCCGTTGGAGAAGAAGCGGTCGAACAGCAGGCCTTCTTTGGCCAGCTTGTCGAAGTACGGGGTGATGTTGTTGGGGCTGCCCAGCGCGCCCACCGAGTGGCCGGCGAAGCTTTCCATCAGGATCACCACCACGTTCTTGATCGGCAGGGTGCGCTCGGCCGGCGGCACGAAGTCGCGGCGGATTGCAGCCTCGTCGGCATCGACCAGGGTGTCGTGGGCGGTCAGCAGCTGCTCGCGCACGCTCTGCGTGGCCACGTCCTGCTCCAGCACCGGCTTCCAGATGTTGGCGCGGTCTTCGCCGAAGCGGCTCTTGGCAGCATCGATCAGGGTCAGGGTGCCGTTCAGGCCCAGCTGGTTGACGAAGTTGGAATCGGTGGTGAAGGCATCACCCCAGCGCATCGGCGGGCCCTGACGCAGGGTGCCACGGGCGGCGACCACGGCCACCAGCAGGATCACCATGAACACCGCCAGGCGGTTGTACCACGGCGCTGCACGGCGCTGCAGGGTGACCTCGCCGGCACCGTTGCCACGGGTCATGCGGTCGATGCCCTTGAACAGCAGGCTCAGCAGCCAGGTGCCGAACAGCCAGGCCAGCAGGTAGCGCACCACCGGGAAGCCGTACCAGAGCATGCTCAGCACGGTCTTCGGGTCTTCCTTGATGTACTGGAACACCAAACCGTTGAGGCGCTGGTGGAACTCGCGATAGAAGTCCATTTCCATCAGGCCGAGGAACATCACCACGCTCGAGGTGATGGTCAGCCAGAAACGGAACAGGCCACGCCGGGCCATGGCCCAGGGACTGAGGATGGCCAGCAGCAGCGGAATGCTGATGTACACCACTACCCGCAGGTCGAAGCGCAAACCGTTGAGGAAGCCTTCTGCGACGGTCGCGCTGGGGGTATCGCCGATCATGTCGCTGTTGTAGACCAGCAGCGCCAGGCGCACGAGGCTGAGCATCAGCATGATCACCAGGCCACTGAGCAGGGTGTAGGCCAGGTGGGATTTCAGAGTGGGCGAGAACGACGCTCGCGCGCCCCGTTGCTTCAAGGCGTCCAGGTTAGCCATGAATGGGAAGGTCCTAGGATTGCGGGTTTGCGGATATGGCGCAGGTGTATACCAACGCAGCATTGTGCGGGTGCGGATTCTGTTTAAACCAATGTGAAAATTTTGTCACGGGGGTGTTGCGGGTTTTGTCTGTTCCGGCCCTATCGCCGGCAAGCCAGCTCCCACAGGATCACCACAAGCCCTGGCATTGTGGAGTACCTGTGGGAGCTGGCTTGCCGGCGATAGGGCCAGTATAGGCATTCAGATCCGCACATTCCCCCGCGGCCCGGCGATCGCCCAGATCACCAGGCCCACCACCGGCAGCAAGGCGATGAGCAGGATCCACAACACCTTGATGCCCACTTCACTGCCACTTTTGATCACATTCAGGATGGCCCAGATATCCAGCGCCAGGATGATCAGCCCGACCAGGCTGTTGAACGTCGACCCCATGCCAAAACTCCTGTCAAAGGCTTTGCTGCACAGCATAGTCAGCTATCAAGGCGATAGAAGGGAATCCTTGGCGGTTGGCACAGGTCCCTGAGTAGACTGCCGTTATTCACTGATTCGAGGTTCACATGCCCCCCGCCCACACTCAAAGCGCCGCCCCAACCTCGCTGCTGAACGCCTGGCGCCGACAGGCCGTGAACACCCCGTGGCTCAGCGCCGGCCTCGGGTTGAGCCTGCTGGCGGTGTTGCTACTGCTGGCCGCCAGCCTGTGGAACGCAGTGAACGGCGACCATGCCGACAACCTGCACCTGGCCATGCTGGGCGGGTTGTCCGGCTTTGGCGCCACGGCGCTGGGCGCAGTGCTGGCAGTGGTGCTGCGCGATGTCAGGGCCCGCACCCAGGATGTGATGCTGGGTTTTGCCGCCGGCATGATGCTGGCGGCCAGTTCGTTTTCGCTGATTCTGCCGGGCCTGGATGCCGCCCGCGAAATTACCGGCAACGGCCCGGCCGCGGCCTTTACCGTGGTGCTGGGCATGGGCCTGGGCGTGCTGCTGATGCTGGGCCTGGACCGCTTCACCCCGCATGAACACGAAAGCACCGGCCCTTGCGGCCCGGAGGCCGAGCGCATCAGCCGGGTGTGGTTGTTCGTGCTGGCGATTACCCTGCACAACCTGCCTGAAGGCATGGCCATTGGCGTGAGCTTTGCCAATGGCGACATGAACATCGGCCTGCCGCTGACCAGCGCCATCGCCATTCAGGACATCCCCGAGGGGTTGGCCGTGGCGCTGGCCTTGCGCGCTACCGGGTTGTCGAACCTGAAAGCCGCGCTGGTGGCGATCGGGTCGGGGCTGATGGAGCCGCTGGGTGCGGTGATCGGCCTGGGGATTTCGACCGGCTTTGCCTTGGCCTACCCGGTCAGCATGGGGCTGGCGGCGGGGGCGATGATTTTTGTGGTGAGCCACGAGGTGATTCCCGAAACCCACCGCAATGGGCACCAGACGGCGGCGACCCTGGGGTTGATGGGTGGGTTTGCGGTGATGATGTTCCTGGATACCGCACTGGGCTGAAGTTCTGGGCTGACTGTACCGGCCCTATCGCCGGCAAGCCAGCTCCCACAGGTACAGCACAGGTTTCGAACTCTGTGGTGATCCTGTGAGAGCTGGCTTGCCGGCGATAGGGCCATCAGCCTTTAGATGTGTACAGCCACTTTCAATGCCTCCAGGGCCGGCTCGACCTTGATCCCCACCTCAGCCCCCAGCTCCAGCACCCGCGCCAGGTCGTTCTGCCCTACCATCACCATCTGCAGCTCGTCATCCAGCAACTGGCTGAAGTTGAGCAGCACATACCCGCCCGCCTCCTTGTTCAGCGCCCCCATCTGCACCTGAATGCGATTGAGCGCGGTCAGCGGCTCGGTGCGGGCCAGTTGTTTGGGCTTGAGGGTGAACGGCACGCTCTGGTCGAACGAATCGCTGATCTGCTGGAACAGGTCCTGGTAGCTGTCGGCCTGGAACACCACGGTGTCCGGCAGGCTGCCCAGCACCACCCATTCGCCCAGCGGAATGGGGAAGCTGTCGTCGTAGTTGATGTCGGGGTTGGCGGCCAGGAAGGCGGCGGGGTCGGCGTAGGCCTGGGCGGCCTCGTCGGCGATGCGCTCGATGTCTTCCTCGCGCATGCAGCCAGCGCCAATGAGGCTGATGAATTCGAGCAACTGAGTTTTCATGAAAGGGGGCCTGCGACGGGTGAAAAGTCGCCAAGGATAGCCGCAAATGCCCCCTTGCGGTTAGCCGGCCAGCACTTGCAGGCGCGCTGCGGCGTCCACGGCCCCCATGGTTTGCGCCGCCATCAGCGCGGTGGCACCGCGGGCATCCTGGCGCGCCGGGTCGGCGCCCTGGGCCAGCAGGTAGTCGAGGATTTCGCTACGGTTGAACATGGCCGCCAACATCAGTGCGGTGCGGCCATCCTGCGCGGCGGCGTCCACCGGTACTCCGTGCTCCAGCAACAGGCGAATCATGGCCAGGTCCCCCTTGAACGCAGCGCCGGCGATGGGCAGTTGGCCGTTATCGTTGGCAATCAGCGGGTCGGCGCCATGCGCCAGCAGCACACGCACTGCGTCGTGGTGGCCGTGGTAGCTGGCCAGCATCAGCAGGGTGTCGCCCTTGTGGTTGCGCAGGTTGGCCGGCAGGCCGCTGGCCAGCAGGCGCCCGAGCATCTCGGCATCGCCCTGGCGGGCACGTTCGAACACCTGCTCGGCAAAGGCGGCGGTCTCGTCGTCGGTCATGGTGGTGGGCGTGGGTTGGCTGGACATTTGGAACCTCCTGGCAGAAATCGTTGCCCAAGTCTTTGTCAGGCAAGGCTGCCGGGTCAAAGGTTCAGATTCTATCGGGGCGATAGCTGGCCATGGGTCGTGCAATATGCACTGTGCAAAATGCACGACCATGCAGGCTGCACGATAGCGCTTCGGCAAAAAACACATAACTAACTGAATTTTAAGGATTTTTTCAGAAAAAGCTTCCTGGCACGGTCACTGCAAGCATCAACTCACGTCTGCCACGCAACAGCCAGGAGTTGATATGGACCTCATCCAGGAAAAGTTCGTTTCGGTATTTTCTGCCTACCAGGTGAATACCCAGGCCCGCCCAGACGGCGGTGTGCTGCTGACCCTTCGCGCAGCTGATGGCAAGGTCACCCGCCGCGTGCTGACCTACGCGCAATTGCACAGTGCCGAGCAGCTGTCCTGGGCAATCAGTGCGATTCGCCGCGATTTGGCCGAGCAGGCCAGTGAATTGCCGGTGATTTCGATGCTGCAGAGCCAGCAGCGGTTTGCCCTGCCGACTTATCGCTGAGTTTTTTGTTGGTTGATCTGGCCTCTTCGCAGCACGAGGCTGCTCCTACAGGGCCCGCGCTGGCCTCAAGCGTCGCGTTTTACTTGTAGGAGCAGCCTTGTGCTGCGAAGAGGCCGGCAAAGCCATCACAACTCATCAATGCCCAGAAACGCCCGCGCAGTCACATCCCCGGTAAACCTCGGCTGCATCCCTTCCTCGCTGCCGTACAACCGCAACGCCAGGCAAAACGGCGCATCGCCCAGCTCGACCCAGCGCCGAGTCCCCGCCGGCACCACCAGCTGGTCACCCTTCTCGCACAGCACCGAATACACCCAATCCCCCAAACGCAGGCCAACCTGAGCCCGCCCGCTGACCACGGCGAACACCTCGTCGGCGTCATGCACATGCTCATCGCGAACGTCCACCTGCGCAGGGGCCTCACCCTCACGGTTGAGTACCACGAAAGCCTTGCTGCCATGCGCCGTCATCAACTGGTCAAGGTGCTCGCGACAGGCCTCCAGTACCTCCTCCTGGGCAGTGCCAGGGCGCACACGCAGGCCATGCTCGGCATGGGCAAAGCGCACGTCCTGCTCGGCCAGGGTGGCAACGATATCGTCGTGGTGGGTCAACACCTTGTTCGGCAGTTCCGGGCTGGAGGGGTGGAAAACGCTGAGAATGCTCATCAGGGGCGGGTCCTGGTCGGTTGCGAACAAAGGGCAATGATAACGGCTGCAGCCAAGGCTGCGGCACTGGCCATACCAAAGGTGAAGGTGGGCCCCAGCAGTTTCCAGCTGTAACCCGAATACAACGCCCCCAGCGCACCGCCAGTGCCCGACAGCGCCGCATACAGCGCCTGGCCCTGGCCCTGCTGGCGGGCGCCGAAACTCGCCTGGACGAAAGCGATGCTGGCGGCATGGAAGCAGCCGAAGGTGGCCGCGTGCAACACCTGGGCAAACACCAGCACCGCCGGCTCGCCGGCCAGGTTGCCCAGCAACAGCCAGCGCAGCGCCGCCAGCACGAAGCTGGCCAGCAGCACCCGCTGCACCGAAAACCGCGCGAAGATACGGCTCATGGCCATGAACACCAGTACTTCAGCCACAACCCCCAGTGCCCACAGCAAACCGATGGCCCCCCTGGCATAACCCAGATGCTCCAGGTGCAGGGTGAGGAAGGTGTAGTACGGCCCGTGGCTGAGTTGCATCAGTGCCACGCAGGCGTAGAACGCGACCACCCCGGGCGCCCGCAGCTGCTGCAGGAAACCGCCCGCGCCGCTGCGCTCGCCCTGCTCCACCGGCTGGGCATTGGGCACCCACAGGCTGGCGGCGACGATGCCGGCCATGATCGTGACCAGCGCCACCGGATAGATGTCCAGGCTCAGCCACTCGAACAGCCGGCCCAGGCCGACCACGGTGAGTATGAAGCCGATCGAGCCCCACAGGCGCACCTGGCTGTAGCGCGCGGTTTGCCCGTGCAGGTGGGCCAGGGTGATGACCTCGAACTGCGGCAGCACCGCATGCCAGAAGAATGCGTGCAGGGCCATGACCAGCGCCAGCCAGGCGTAGCTTTTGCCAAGGAAGATCAGGGCGAAGGTGGCCAGGGTAGATAGCGCGCCCAGGCGCACGATCAGCAAGCGCTGGCCAGTGCGGTCACCCAGCCAGCCCCACAGGTTGGGGGCGATGCAGCGCATGAGCATGGGGATGGCCACCAGCTCGCCGATGCGTGCCGGAGAGAAGCCCAGGTGGTCGAAGTACAGCGCCAGGAACGGGGCGGTGGAACCGAGCAGGGCGAAGTAGAACAGGTAGAAGCTGGACAGGCGCCAGTAGGGGATCGGTTGCATGGGGTGGCCTATGGGGTTGCCGGTACTGGCCCTATCGCCGGCAAGCCAGCTCCCACAGGTACCCCACAATGTTCAGGCTTGTGGTAATCCTGTGGGAGCTGGCTTGCCGGCGATAGGGCCAGTGCAAGCGAATCAGAGCTGGCCCAGCACCGGGGTATTCACCTTCACATCGGCATTCTGCGCGCGGTGGCGCAGCAGGTGGTCCATCAGCACGATGGCCATCATCGCCTCGGCGATCGGCGTGGCGCGGATGCCCACGCACGGGTCGTGGCGGCCTTTGGTGATGACGTCCACCGGGTTGCCGTCGATGTCGATGGAGCGGCCCGGGGTGGTGATGCTGGAGGTCGGCTTCAGCGCCAGGTGGGCAACGATCGGCTGGCCCGAGGAAATACCGCCGAGGATGCCGCCAGCGTTGTTGCTGAGGAAGCCTTGCGGGGTCAGTTCGTCACGGTGCTCGGTGCCGCGCTGGGCCACACTAGCGAAGCCGGCGCCGATTTCCACGCCCTTGACCGCGTTGATGCTCATCAGCGCGTGGGCCAGTTCGGCATCGAGGCGGTCGAAGATAGGCTCGCCCAGGCCCGGCATCACGCCTTCGGCGACCACGGTGATCTTGGCACCCACCGAGTCCTGGTCACGGCGCAGCTGGTCCATGTAGGCCTCCAGCTCCGGCACTTTGCTCGGGTCAGGGCTGAAGAAGGCGTTCTGCTCCACCGACTCCCAGGTCTTGAACGGGATTTCGATCGGGCCCAGCTGGCTCATGTAGCCGCGCACGGTGATGCCTTGGGTGGCCAGATATTTCTTGGCGATGGCACCGGCGGCCACGCGCATGGCGGTTTCGCGCGCCGAGCTGCGGCCACCGCCGCGATAGTCGCGAACGCCGTACTTGTGGTGGTAGGTGTAGTCGGCGTGGGCCGGGCGGAACAGGTCCTTGATCGCCGAGTAGTCCTTGGACTTCTGGTCGGTGTTGCGGATCAGCAGGCCGATCGAGCAGCCGGTGGTGCGGCCTTCGAACACGCCGGAGAGGATTTCCACCTCGTCGGCTTCCTGGCGCTGGGTGGTGTGCCGGCTGGTGCCGGGCTTGCGCCGGTCAAGGTCGTGCTGCAGGTCGTCGAGAGAAATCTCCAGGCCCGGTGGGCATCCATCGACAATGGCGACCAACGCCGGGCCATGGCTCTCGCCAGCGGTGGTGACAGTGAACAGCTTGCCGTAGGTATTGCCGGACATGGACGCTCCGCGAGATCTGCCTGAAGTGAACGAAAGCGGCAGTATACAGATGGATTGATCGCCTGTGCTGGCCTCTTCGCGGGCTCGCCCGCTCCCACAGGTACCCCACACGACTCAGGCCTGTGGTAAACCTGTGGGAGCGGGCGAGCCCGCGAAGAGGCCGAACCTGCCAGGCAAGGCCCAAGAACCTTCCCGCAAACACTGGGTCAAACCCTCATCTCCCCATGTAGTACCGAATGATGTCGCGCCTCGTCGCCCTCTTCTTCCTGCTGTGCACCGGCCTGGCCCAGGCCGCCGCCCCCACCGTGCTGCAACGCCCGATCGACCTCGACACCGGCCAGGGCGTGCTGCACGGCAGCCTGCTGCTGCCGCAACAGCCAACCCCGCCACCGGTGGTGCTGATCATCGCCGGCTCCGGCCCCACCGACCGTGACGGCAACAACCCGGCGTCAGGCCGGGTCGACAACCTCAAACGCCTGGCTCTGCTGCTGGCCAACGAACACATCGCCAGCGTGCGCTACGACAAACGCGGGGTGGCCGCCAGCCAGCCGGCCACGCCCGACGAGCGTGACCTGAGCGTGGAGCGCTATGTAGCCGACGTGGTCGCCTGGAGCCGCAAGCTCAAGGCCGACCCGTGCTTCGGCCCGTTGATCCTGATCGGCCACAGCGAAGGCGCGCTGATCGCCAGCCTGGCCGCCGAGCAGGCCGGCGCCAGCGCGGTGATTACACTGGCTGGCAGCGGCCGACCGCTGGCCGACGTGCTGCGCGAACAGCTGGCACAGCGCCTGCCGCCGGCACAACTGGCCGGCGGCAGCGCCCTGCTCGACCGCCTGCAGGCCGGGCAGACCAGCCTGGAGGTACCAGCGCCGCTGCGTCAGGTGTTCCGCCCTAGCGTGCAGCCCTACCTGATTTCGCTGTTCCAGCAAAACCCGGCGGCGGCCTTCGCCCGCCTGCCCATGCCCGCGCTGATCGTGCAGGGGCGCAACGACGTGCAGGTGGGCGTGATCGACGCCGAACGACTGAAGGCGGCTAAGCCGGATGCCCAACTGGTGCTGATCGATGGCATGAACCACATGCTGCGCATCAGCCCCAAGGCAATGAGCCAACAGCGCGACAGCTACCTCAACCCTGAACTGCCGCTGGCAAGGGAGCTTGGCGAGCAGATTGTGACGTTTATCCAGCATTTGCCTTCTGCCTGACCCTCAGGTCTTGGCCGGTACGGCCGATATTTCAGTATTAGCGGAACTTTGGGGCCGCTGGCGCGCCCCATCGCCGGCAAGCCAGCTCCCACAGGAACACGATAGGCCTGAATGCCCTGCGGTCCCTGTGGGAGCTGGCTTGCCGGCGATGGGCTGCGCAGCAGCCCCTGCCGCATGCCCGTACCCAAGGACAAGCCCTGATGACAACCGCCCCCGCCGCCGTAGAGCCAGCCGAAGAGCCCGAGGAAAGCCCTGCCCTGCCCTGGGCCGATCTGGCCGCCGAACATTTCCAGCTGTTGCGCCTGGCCGCCCTGCCCACCGACCGCAACACCGGCGCGCGGCCCCTGCGCTTCGTGCAGTTCGGCTATGCCGAGCGCCACGACAAGGCCCACAGCCTGCTGCGCATGGAAATCCAGCTGCCCGGGCAGAAGGTGCACAAGGAACAGAACCGCCTGGACATTCGCGTCGACCACTCCGCGCGTCTGGTGCGCATTGGCAATGAACATGGCCTGCAACTGGAGCCGCTGAACCGTGGCATCGGCCGCTTCCTGCTGGCCCAGGCCGCGCAGTGGCTGCAGCGCAAGTGGTCGCACTACCGGATCGAGGGCATGGCGCTGCCGAGCAAGGATGCGCTGAACGAAGACTCACGCCTGCGTCGTGACCACTGCCTGCGCGCGATGGGTATCGGGGTGGAGTACGAGGACAGCCAGCATCTGAAGGGCCGTACCGTGGAAATGACGGTGGGCGAGCTCAAGGGGGCGTGGAACAGCGAGCGCTTGCAGCGAGTGGGGATACTGGATGCTGCCGGCCTGCTGCAGCAGGCTGACCAGCAGTTGCAGGAGAAGGAAGGGCAACTGCGTGAGCGGGATGAACGGGTTGCCAAGTACCAGCGTGAAGACAGCGGGTTGCGCTTTACCATTACCTGCCTGGTGGCGTTTGCGGTGTTCCAGGCGGGGTTGCTGATCTGGATTGCCACGCGCTGAGACCGCGTCGCCTAATTCGCGGGTAAACCCGCTCCCACAGGGTCCGCGTCGCACCTGAGGGCAACGCTATACCTGTGGGAGCGGGTTTACCCGCGAAGAGGCCCTGGAATCAGACCCGGGCCTTGAACAGTTCCTGATGCTGCCGGCACTGCTCGGCGGTCAGCATGAACACCCCGTGCCCACCGCGCTCGAACTCCAGCCAGGCAAAGTCCACCTCGGGGTACAGCGCCTCGACATGCACCTGGCTGTTGCCCACCTCGACAATCAGCAAGCCCTTGTCGGTGAGGTGGTCCGCCGCCTCGGCCAGCATGCGCCGCACCAGGTCCAGGCCATCGTTGCCACAGGCCAGGCCCAACTCGGGCTCGTGGTGGTACTCGGCCGGCATGTCGTCGAAATCTTCGGCATCGACATACGGCGGGTTGGACAGGATCAGGTCGAAACGCTGCCCCGGTAAACCGCCAAAACCGTCGCCCTGCACGGTGTACACGCGCCCGTCCAGGCCGTGGCGTTCGATGTTCTGGTTGGCCACTTCGAGCGCTTCGAACGACAGGTCGGCCAGCACTACCTCGGCCTCGGGGAACACGTCGGCGGCAACGATGCCGATGCAGCCAGAACCGGTGCACAGGTCAAGAATGCGCGCCGGCTCGCTCGCCAGCCACGGCTCGAAGCGTTTCTCGATCAGCTCGCCAATCGGCGAACGCGGCACCAGCACGCGCTCGTCGACGATGAACGACATGCCGCAGAACCAGGCTTCGCCCAACAGGTAGGCGGCCGGCACGCGTTCTTCGATACGGCGCTTGAGCAGGTGCTGCAGGCGTACCCGCTCGTCGTCCTCGAGCATGCAGTCCAGATAGCTGTCGGCCACCTCCCACGGCAGGTGCACCGCCCCCAGTACCAGCAGGCGGGCCTCGTCCCAGGCGTTGTCGGCACCGTGGCCGAAGAACAGGTCGTGCTCGTGGAAGCGGCTGACCGCCCAGCGGATGTAGTCGCGCAGCGTGCGCAGGCGGGATGTGATCACGGGGTACTCCTAATTCAGACCGGACAAAAGTCTAACAGCCCCACCCGCACATTTGTTCCTTTGCCTTACCCAATGGCTAGCCACAAGCCAGTAACCATGCCGCTTGCGTTGTCAACCATTCCCATTGGCGCCAAGGCAGGGGAGAATAGGTATACAAAAGCCCTATCCAAGGAGCCCTTGATGTCCGTTCCAACCACGATGTTTCGCCTCACTGGCCGCGACTACCCGCCGGCCAAGCTGAGCCACGCCAGCCTGATCATCATCGATGCGCAAAAGGAGTACCTCAGCGGGCCCCTGGCGCTGTCGGGCATGGACGAGGCCGTGGCCAACATCGCCAGGTTGCTCGACGCCGCGCGCAAGAGCGGCCGTCCGATCATCCACGTTCGCCACCTGGGCACTGTCGGTGGCCGCTTCGACCCACAAGGGCCGGCCGGCCAGTTCATTCCGGGGCTGGAGCCGCTGGAAGGCGAAATCGTCATCGAAAAACGCATGCCCAATGCATTCAAGAACACCCAGCTGCATGAGACCCTGCAGGCGCTGGGCCACCTGGACCTGATCGTCTGCGGTTTCATGAGCCACTCCAGCGTCAGCACCACGGTACGCCGCGCCAAGGACTATGGTTACCGCTGCACCCTGGTGGAAGACGCTTCGGCGACCCGCGACCTGGCATTCAAGGATAGGGTGATCCCGGCCGCGCAGATCCACCAGTGCGAAATGGCCGTGATGGCCGACAACTTCGCTTGCGTGGCCCCCACCGCCAGCCTGATCTGAGCGGCTGAGTACAACCGCCCGGCAGCCGGGCGGAACCCGATGGGCGGCCCCAGGTCGAATTCCGGATATCCACAGAGGAGAGCGGAATGAAGCTCAAAGGCAGTTTAGACGCCAAGCGCCTGCGCCCGCGCGAACCGCGTAACTGGGGTGCCCGCCTGGCGGCAGGCCTTTCGGCCATGCTGGCGACCCTTGGCGTGCTGCTGGCGATGGCCGGCGTTGCCGGCCTGCTGGGCAACTACCCTGCCCTGGCGGAGCTCAACGCCAACAAACCACTGGCCGGCATCCTCACCGTTGCCGGTTTGCTGCTGCTGTGGCTGGGCGTGCGCTTCTGGCGGCGCAGCCGCATTCGCCTGCGCCGCGGGCGGGAACTGAACCTGTCGCCGCACCTGATGAAGAAGCATGACTGAAACCTGTACCGGCCCTATCGCCGGCAAGCCAGCTCCCACAGGTACCCCACAAGTCCTCAGGCCCTTGGTAATCCTGTGGGAGCCGGCTTGCCGGCGATAGGGCCCACACAGGCTGCACAAGGCCCCACAGTCGCGTAAACTACGCCGCCCACGTGGAGGCATCATGCAAGACGACGATTTTTCCCTGTTCAAGGCCGAAGTGCGCGGTGTCAAACCGATCAGGCACGACCGCGCCGAAGTCGGCAAGCCCAAGGCCGACCGCCAGAAGCTGGCCGGCCTGCGTCAGGCGGCGACCGTGCGCAGTGACAAGGCGCTGGTGATCGACGGCATGTCCGACCAGTTCGTCATCGACGTTGGCGCCGAAGACGAGTTGCTGTGGCGCCGCGATGGCGTGCAGGAAGGCCAGCTGCGCAAGCTGAAGCTGGGGCAGATCCCGTTCGAGGGCAGCCTCGACTTGCATGGCATGACCGTGGAAAAGGCCCGCGAAACCCTGTGGGATTTCATCGCCGAGGCCACCAGACTGGAAGTGCGCTGCGTGCGAGTTACCCACGGCAAGGCCGCGCGCCTGGACGGCAAGCGCCCGATGATCAAGAGCCACGTCAACACCTGGCTGCGCCAGCACCCGCAGGTGCTCGGTTTTGCCTCGTGCAGCGCCCGCCACGGCGGCACCGGCGCGGTGTATGTGATGCTTAAGCGAACCATGCTCGAAGGCCGCGACGAGTAACGCCGCGCTTGCAGCGCCGCCCTCACCGCCGTACCCTTCGTTTTTGCGATTTTTTCCCACAGGTAGATCCATGTCCCTGGAACAGAACTACACCGAGATCCTCAGCCAGATTGGCGAGGACGTCTCCCGTGAGGGCCTGCTCGACACGCCCAAGCGGGCTGCAAAGGCGATGAAGTACCTTTGCCGCGGTTATGAGCAAACACTGGAAGAAGTCACCAACAACGCGCTGTTCAGCTCTGACAACAGCGAAATGGTGCTGGTCCGGGACATCGAGCTGTATTCGATGTGCGAACACCACATGCTGCCGTTCATCGGCAAGGCGCACGTGGCCTACCTGCCCAAGGGCAAGGTACTGGGCCTGTCGAAGGTGGCGCGCATCGTCGACATGTACGCTCGCCGCCTGCAGATCCAGGAAAACCTCAGCCGCCAGGTTGCCGAGGCCGTGCAGCAGGTAACCGGTGCCGCCGGCGTTGCCGTGGTCATCGAAGCCAAGCACATGTGCATGATGATGCGCGGTGTCGAGAAGCAGAACTCGACCATGATCACCTCGGTGATGCTGGGTGAGTTCCGCGAAAACGCCGCCACCCGCAGCGAGTTCCTCAGCCTGATCAAGTGATTGGCTGCTGACCCCGAGCCGACCCTGCCGGGTCGGCTTTTTCATTTCAGGAGTTGCCCATGATCGTCAAAGCCCTGCGGGTTGGCCTCGGCCAGCTCATCGTGTTCGGCGACTGGATCAGCCGCCCGGCCAAGCGCAAGCGCGACGCCGCCGCCCAGGCCCGCGTCGAGCAAGCGGCCCAGAGCCTGGCGCTGTACCAGTTCCACGCCTGCCCGTTCTGCGTCAAGACCCGCCGCACCCTGCACCGTTTGAACGTGCCGGTGGCGCTGCGCGATGCCAAGAACGACCCAGTGCACCGCCAGGCCCTGCAGGAAGGTGGCGGCCGGGTGAAAGTACCGTGCCTGCGTATTGAAGAAGCGGGCAAGGTGACCTGGATGTATGAGTCCAAGGCGATCATTGCCTACCTGGATGAGCGGTTCGCTTCGGCCTGACCGTTTGCCGGCGGCCTGTGCCCGCCTCTTCGCGGGCACGCCCGCTCCCACAGGTTCACCACAGGGCTGAATATTGTGGAATACCTGTGGGAGCGGGCATGCCCGCGAAGAGGCCGGCGAAGGCTATAAACTAGCCCACCATCGGCACATGCCGCGGGTGGCTGCTGACCCGCTCCAGCCAGGCCCTCACTGCCGGGTAGTCGGCCAGGTCGAACCCGCCCTGCTGCGCCACGTGGGTGTAGGCATACAACGCCACATCGGCAATCGAATACTGCTCGCCGACCAGGAACGGCGTCATCTGCAGCTGCCGCTCCATCACCTTCAGTGCCTTGTAACCGCCCTTGTGCAGCTTGCGGTACTCCTCCAGTCGCTCGTCCGGCAACCCCAGGTAGAACTGGATGAAACGCGCCACTGCAATGTACGGCTCATGGCTGTACTGCTCGAAGAACTGCCACTGCAACACCTGGGTGCGCAGGCGTGGCTCGGTGGGCAGGAACTCGCTGCCATCGGCCAGGTAGTTGAGAATGGCATTGGACTCCCACAGGTAGCTGCCGTCTTCCAGCTCCAGCACCGGTACCTTGCCGTTGGGGTTCATCGCCAGGAACTCGGGCGTTTCGGTCTCGCCCTTGAGGATGTCCACCGGGTGCCATTCATATGGCCGGCCCAGCAGGCTCAACATCAGCTTGACCTTGTAACAGTTGCCCGACTGGTAGTCGCCGTAGACCTTGTACATCGCCCCTCTCCCCCTCTATGCCAAAGATCTCGCCTGGCCCTGTAGGAGCAGCCTTGTGCTGCGAAGAGGCCGTTACAGGCGCAGCACCTGCATGGGCTGAAACGGCCTCTTCGCAGCACAAGGCTGCTCCTACAAAAGCGGGCACCATTCTTGTGGCTGCCTGTGCAGTTCTGCATTTGCGCCCAATAGTTGGCGACTGTACGGCTAAAAGCAATGGCCGCTGTATGGCAAGGATCAACCTTGCTCGCTGTAGTCTGAAAAAACTGCTTACACCTTTACAAGGATTTTGTTCATGACCGATGCCACTTCCGTACGCCTGCGGCCCCTGGCAGACAGCTCCCCGTCGGCGGTGGTCGCCGGCTTCATCGCCATGCTCACCGGCTATACCAGCTCGCTGGTGCTGATGTTCCAGGCCGGCCAGGCAGCCGGGCTGACCACCGCGCAGATTTCCTCATGGATCTGGGCGTTGTCGATCGGCATGGCGGTGTGCAGCATCGGCCTGTCGCTGCGTTACCGCACACCGATCACCGTGGCCTGGTCCACCCCCGGCGCCGCCCTGCTGATCACCAGCCTGGGCGGGGTCAGCTATGGCGAAGCGATCGGCGCCTACATCACCTGTGCCGTGCTGGTGCTGATCTGTGGCCTGACCGGCAGCTTCGAGCGCCTGGTCAAGCGCATCCCGGCCTCGCTGGCCTCGGCGCTGCTGGCGGGTATCCTGTTCAAGATCGGCAGCGAAATCTTCGTTGCCGCCCAGCATCGCACCCTGCTGGTACTGGGCATGTTCTTCAGCTACCTGCTGGTCAAACGCCTGTCGCCGCGTTACTGCGTGCTGGCCGCGCTATTGGTGGGTACGGCGCTGTCCGGCGCCCTGGGCCTGCTGGACTTCAGCGGCTTCCGGCTGGAGATGGCCACGCCGGTGTGGACCACGCCAAGCTTCTCGCTGGCGGCGACCATCAGCATTGGCATTCCGCTGTTCGTGGTGGCGATGACCTCGCAGAACATGCCGGGTGTGGCCGTGCTGCGCGCCGACGGCTACCAGGTGCCGGCTTCGCCACTGATCTCGGCCACCGGTTTTGCCTCGCTGCTGCTGGCGCCGTTTGGCTCGCATGGGGTCAACCTGGCGGCGATCAGCGCGGCGATCTGCACCGGGCCACATGCCCATGAAGACCCGGCCAAGCGTTATACCGCGGCGGTGTGGTGCGGGATTTTCTATGGTATTGCCGGGGTGTTCGGCGCGACCTTGGCGGCGCTGTTTGCGGCGCTGCCAAAAGAACTGGTGCTGTCGATTGCGGCGCTGGCGCTGTTCGGCTCGATCATGAACGGGCTGACCGTGGCCATGAGCGAAGCGCGGGAGCGGGAGGCTGCCGTGATCACCTTCATGGTTACGGCTTCGGGGCTGACCTTGTTCTCGATTGGTTCGGCGTTCTGGGGGATTGTGGCGGGGGTACTGGCCTTGGTGATTTTGAACCCACGTAGGGTATGACGATAGATTGGGGTGGGGTTGAGATCGAGCGCCGCCCGCGCGGCGCTTCGCGGGGCAAGCCCGCTCCCACATTTGTTGCAACGTGACCATGCCTGTGGGAGAAGCGTTGTCAGCCCTGGTGCATGGCTTGAGACAGGAAAGGCGGCAACAGTGCCAACTCAGAAATCCAGCCAGCCCACCAAGGCTGGCAACCATGGCTTGTCAGGTTCGGCACGTTGCAACAAATGTGGGAGCGGGCTTGCCCCGCGAAGCGCCGCGCGGGCGGCGCTCGATCTCAACACCAACGAAAATCCCACGCCAGGCACCTAAAGCCTGAAATGCCCCACCATCCCCTTCAGGTCGGTACCCAACTGCGCCAGCTCGATACTCGACCGGGCATTATCCTGCATCGCCAACGCCGCCTGATCGGCACTACCACGGATCTGCGTGACGCTGCGGCTGATCTCTTCTGCCACCGAGCTCTGCTGCTCGGCCGTCGCGGCAATCTGCTGGTTCATCTGCTGAATCAATGACACCGCAGCCGCAATGCTGCCCAGCGCGCTTTCGGTCTGCAGTGCATCAGCCACCGCCAAACGCACCAGCTCGGTACTGCCGCGAATCTGCGCCACCGACTGCTGGGCATTGCCGCGCAGGCTGGCGACCAAGGTCTCGATCTGCTCGGTAGACTGCCGGGTACGCCGCGCCAGCGCACGCACCTCGTCAGCGACCACGGCAAAGCCACGCCCCTGCTCACCAGCCCGGGCTGCTTCGATAGCAGCATTCAGCGCCAGCAGGTTGGTCTGTTCGGCCACGCTCTTGATCACTTCCAGCACGTCGCCAATGGTGTGGATCTCGGCACTGAGGTTGTCGATACCGGCGCTGGCCGTCTCCGCCGCCGACGCCAGTTGCTCGATGCGCTGCATGCTCTGGCGCACCACCTGCTGCCCGGAATCAACCTTCTCATCCGCAGCCTGGGCCGCCTGCGCCGCCTCCTCGGCATTACGCGCCACATCGTGCACGGTGGCGGTCATCTGCTGCATGGCGGTGGCCACCTGCTCGGTCTCTTCCTTCTGGCTGCCCACCTCGCGGTTGGTCTGCTCGGTCACCGCCGACAGCGCCTGCGCATTGCCGGCCAGTTGCTCGATGCCCTGCTGCAAACCGCTGACAATGCCCGACAGGCCCGCCGCCATCTGCTGCATGGCCTGCATCAACTGCCCTACTTCGTCACGGCGTGGTGCCTGGGCGTCGAAGCTCAGCTCGCCGGCAGCGATGCGCTGGGCGCGGGCAATCACATGCTTGAGCGGGCCGACCACGGCGCGGGTGATCAGCCAGGCTGCCAGCACACCTACCAGCAGCGCCAATGCGGTAGCCAGGCCGATGGCCACGGCATTGCGTTGCAATTCGCCCTGCAGGGCCTGCTCCTGCCCCAGGTAAGCCTGGTCGACCCGGTTGGTGACTTGCTCGGCACTGGCCTGCAACTGCGCCTTCAAGCCCTGCTCGCGGGCCAGTTGGTCCGTGTATTCGTTAAGCTTTTCCGAGAAGCTGCCAATGTGCCCCGCCACTTCGCCCAGCACACTCTGGTAGCCGGCATCGCTGACAGCGCCCTGCAACTGGCTGACCAGGCTGGCGGCTTCGACGGTCTGGGCAATGCGCTCCTGGCTGACGCCCTCTTCGCCCTTGCGGCTTTTTTCCAGGCGTACCCGCGCTTCGTCCATGGCCTGCAGCATCAGCCGCGACACCTGCGCCACCTGCGTGGCCTGCTCGAGGAACGCGCCGCCCTGCTGGCCCTGGGACTGCTTGAGGGTATACACGCCGTCATCGGCCAGGCCGGCCTGCAGTACATCGAGGTTATTGGCCACGCTGGACACCGACCAACTGGCCATGTCCAGCGCCAGCTCCTTGGCCTGCACCGCCTCGACAAAGGCCTCGAACGCCTGGCCATAGGCTGCCAGGTCGGTTTCCACCGCCGCCAGCGCCGGCAGGCCACGGGCGCGTTCGACCAGGCCCTGCAAGCCGCTGCGCAAGGCCTCGGCCTGCTGCAGGTCGGAGCGCAGGGCAAATGCCTGCTCGTGCTGGCGCAAGCGCAGCAGGTCAGTATTGAACTGGGCCAGCTGGCGCAAGCTGTCGAAGCGCTGGCCAACGCTGTGCAGCGCGGCAATGCCAATGCCGGCCACCGCCAGGGTCAGCACCAGCACCAGGGCAAAGCCCAGGCCGAGTTTGCGTGCCATGCCCAGGTTCGCCAGCACACCGTGCTTGCTCGTGCCCATGCCGATTCCCCTTCTGCGTGCGAGGTTATCCCGAAGGCCAAGGGTGGCAACGTTGCCAGCCGATGAACAAGGGCCTGACGTCAGAATAGTGTCAAATAGCTATGAGCGTGTCGCTATCAGCTTGGCAGAGGTCGCCCTGCGTGCTGAAGGAAGGCCTGGGCGCGGGAGTCCTGCCCGTAAGCGACATTGATGCGCAGCCAGGCGCTGGCCGCGCCCTGGTAATCGAAGGCGCTGCCGGGGGTTAGCAGCACGTCGTGTTCCAGTGCAAGGCGCTCCAGGCTGGCAAAATCGCGGCCTGGCACCCGGGCCCAGACGGTTGTAGTAGCCGGGGTTTTCCACAAGGACCGTGTCGCCCGGACGCAGCAGGGTGCGCACCAGCAGGTCCAGGCCGTGGCTGGCGCCGTGGGTGGTGAGGATACGTTCGGGGCCGGCGGCGATGCCCAGCTGCGCCAGGCGCTTGTGCAGCTGTTGGCGCAGGCTGGCCAGGCCAAGGGGTGGGCAATAGTCGAACAGGTCCTGCGGGTTGCCACGGCTTACCTGGCGCACTGCCTGGGCCAGCTCGGTGGCCGCGCGCCAACTACGACGCACTGACCGCCTGGCTGCGGGCCAAGGCCCGAATCGACGGCAGGCGCGCGCCGGGCGCAGGCGTTGCTGGTCGATCCAGGTTTGCAGGTGGTCGGTGAGTTGCTGCACCAGCGGGGTGGGGCTGGTGCGGTCGAGGGGCAAGTGTTCGCTTGTTTTGAGCGAACAGTTAAGCATAAAGGGTTGGCGGTGTGTCTGGTGATGGGGGTGGGCTGGCATCAGAGTGGGCAGGCCCGACCCTTTCGCGGGTGAACCCGCTCCCACAGAGATCGCACCCAACCCGAGAGCGGTGCAGTACCTGTGGGTTTACCCGCGAAGAAGGCCACATCGATATCGGCTCAGATCGCCGTAGCCCCACCATCCACTGCCAGGCAATGCCCTGTGGTAAACGCCGCGCCATCACTGCACAGGTACAGCACGGCGCTGGCAATTTCCTCGACCTTGCCAATGCGCCCCACCGGATGCATGGCAGCGGCAAACTCGGCCTTGCGTGGGTCGGCCTCATAGGCGCGGCGGAACATGTCGGTGTCGATCACCGCCGGGCACACCGCATTCACCCGGATGCCCTTCTTGGCGTATTCGATGGCCGCCGACTTGGTCAGGCCGATCACCGCGTGCTTGGAGGCGCTGTAGATGCTCATCTTCGGCGCCGCGCCCAAGCCCGCCACCGAAGCGGTATTGACGATGGCCCCACCGCCCTGGGCCAACAGCAACGGCAGCTGATACTTCATGCACAGCCACACACCCTTCACGTTGACGCCCATGATGGCATCGAACTCCGCCTCGCTGCCCTCGGCCAGGCGGCCCTGCTCTATCTCGATACCTGCGTTGTTGTAGGCATAGTCCAGCCGGCCGTAGGCAGCGATCAGGCGCTCGTGCAGTTGGCGCACCTCGGCGTCACGAGTAACGTCGCAGGCAATGAACAGCGCCTCCCCTCCCGCGGCGTGGATCAGGGCTACAGTGGCCTCGCCGCCGGCCGGGTCGAGGTCGGCCACCACCACCTTCAGGCCCTCCTGGGCGAAAGCCAGGGCGGTTGCCCGGCCGATGCCGGCGCCGCCGCCGGTGACCAGGGCAACCTGGCCGGAAAAGGTCATGCTCATCGCGTGCTCCAAAGCGTGCTTGGTGGGGTTCAGAGCATAGTCAGCCACCGCTCGCCCGGGCAGCATCATCACCCCACCGGTTGGGCTACCATGCTTGTCAGTGATGTTAAGGACCTGCCTACATCAACAGGGTAGATTTGACGCCTCCCCCTTCCATTGCCCACAAGGACCCGCCATGACCAACACCAACCGCCGCTTCCTGCTCGCCAAACGCCCGGTCGGCGCCGTGCGCCGTGACGACTTCAGCTTCGAGACCGTGCCCGCCGAACAACCCGGCGAAGGCCAGGTGCTGGTGCGCAACCTGTACCTGTCGCTGGACCCGGCCATGCGCGGCTGGATGAACGAAGGCAAGTCCTACATCCCGCCCGTGGCCCTGGGCCAGTTGATGCGCGCGCTGGGTGTTGGCGAGGTTGTTGCCTCCAACCATCCCAGTTACAAGCCGGGCGACCATGTAAGCGGCGCCCTTGGCGTGCAGGACTACTTCACTGGCGAACCCCAGGGCCTGCACAAGATCGACCCCAACCTGGCGCCCCTGCCCCGCTATCTGTCGGCGCTGGGCATGACCGGCATGACCGCCTACTTCGCCCTACTGGACGTCGGCCAACCCAAGGCCGGTGACACCGTGGTGATTTCCGGCGCGGCTGGCGCGGTGGGCAGCATTGTCGGGCAAATTGCCAAGATCAAAGGCTGCCGCGTGGTCGGCATTGCCGGCGGCGCCGAGAAGTGCCAGTACCTGAAGGACGAACTGGGCTTTGATGGGGTGATCGACTACAAGGCCGAAGACGTGCTGGCCGGCCTGAAGCGCGAATGCCCCAAAGGCGTGGACGTGTACTTCGACAACGTCGGCGGCGACATCCTCGACGCCGTGCTGACCCGCATCAACTTCAAGGCACGCATCGTGATTTGCGGCGCGATCAGCCAGTACAACAACAAGGAAGCGGTGAAAGGCCCGGCCAACTACCTGTCACTGCTGGTGAACCGCGCGCGCATGGAAGGCTTCGTGGTGATGGATTACGCCAAGGATTACGGCAAGGCCGCGCTGGAGATTGCCGGGTGGCTGGCCAGCGGGCAGGTGAAGAGCAAGGAGGATGTGGTGGAAGGGCTGGAGACCTTCCCCGAGACCTTGCTGAAGCTGTTCAGTGGGGAGAACTTTGGCAAGTTGGTGCTGAAGGTTTGAGATTGAGGTAGCCAACACTGGCCTCATCGCCGGCAAGCCAGCTCCCACAGGTACAGCGCCACCGTTGAGCCCGACGCTGTACCTGTGAGAGATTACCCAGCCCTTTTGGGCTGCGCTGTCGCGCAGAGAACAAATATCGCTCGTCTGACGCGTCCTTTGTAGGAGCAGCCTTGTGCTGCGAAGAGGCCGGTACAAGCAACAGACAGGCTTTGTCAGTACCGGCCTCTTCGCAGCACAAGGCTGCTCCTACAGAACCTCGCCGAACCAATGAGTCATGTGTTGTTCTATGAGAGCTGGCTTGCCGGCGATTGGGCCGCACAGCGGCCCCGGCGATAACTGCAGCACCGCGTTCGCAGCGCGTCAGACTTTCCTGAACCTTGCCCCCACCGCTTCAGCTTGAAGCAGCAAGCGAACTATCCTACGCAGCGGTCGGAAGCAGCTGAATTGTCGGGGAAATCCCTCAGGGATAACTTCACCGGGTCGCCATGTTGGCGACCGGGTGTGAGAACCTGTTATGCACTGCTGCTCCACTGTTCAATGGCAGCCATTCGCGGGCAGGCTTCGGCTTGGCCGGCGTCAGTGCACCGGTTTCTCACCCCGCGCAATGGCTGCCACCTTTGTCCGTGAGAAAGATCCGGGTGGTTGCTCCTCATCACGCACTGGATTTTCACCATGAAAAAGTACACCCCCTCCCCCATCCTCACCGCAGGCCTGGAAACCTTCCTCGAAGCCGGCAACCCCACCCTCGACCTGCTCCGCGTACAGCCCGGCGTGCCCATCGATGATGCCTACGAGCACGTGTCAGTCCTGCTGGGCTACATCAAGCACCTTGTGCGCGAAGGCGACATGGAAGATGACCACAAACTGCTGGGCTCCGCCGATTACCTGCTGGCCATGGCCAAGGCCCTGATGAACGACATCGAACTGGCCAAGAACAAGCTGCACTGACAGGGCAACGCAGCCCCTTGTGGAAGCGGCCGGCACAGCAGACGCTTCCACACCGTTACAACCCCACACAAGTCTTCGCACCGTCGCTCTGGTAGCATCCGGCGCGCGCCAACATCTTTGCCGCCTCAACCGGCAATCATAGGTAAATCAAGAGCATGGGCCCTGCAAGCAGCACGGCTCTAACGGGGGATCTATGGATTTATGGACTGCCTTCCAGGCAATCATCCTGGGAGTGGTTGAAGGGCTCACGGAGTTTCTACCAATCTCCAGTACCGGGCACCAGATCATCGTTGCCGATTTGATAGATTTCGGCGGTGAACGCGCAATAGCGTTCAACATCATCATCCAGTTGGCGGCGATCCTGGCGGTAGTTTGGGAGTTTCGCGGCAAGATCCTGGAAGTGGTGTTCGGCCTGACCAGCCAGCCCACGGCGCGGCGCTTCACCGGCAACCTGCTGTTGGCGTTTCTGCCGGCGGTGGTGCTGGGCGTGCTGTTCGCCGACCTGATTCACCACTACCTGTTCAACCCGATCACCGTGGCAACGGCCTTGGTGGTTGGCGGGGTAATCATGCTCTGGGCCGAACGCCGTACCCACCGTGTGGCGGTCGACCACGTCGATGACATGCGCTGGAGCCATGCCCTGAAGATCGGTTTCGTCCAGTGCCTGGCAATGATCCCGGGCACGTCGCGTTCCGGGTCCACCATCATCGGCGGCCTGCTGTTCGGCCTGTCGCGCAAGGCGGCCACCGAGTTCTCGTTCTTCCTGGCGATGCCGACCATGGTCGGTGCGGCGGTGTATTCAGGTTACAAGTACCGCGAGCTGTTCCAGCCCGGCGACCTGCCGGTGTTCGCCATCGGCTTCGTGACCTCGTTCATCTTCGCCATGATCGCCGTGCGTGCGCTGCTCAAGTTCATCGCCAACCACAGCTACGCAACGTTCGCGTGGTATCGCATCGCCTTCGGTTTATTGATCCTGGCTACCTGGCAGTTCGGCTGGATCGACTGGTCGACAGCTCAGGGCTGATATCACGACACACGAAAATGAAAAAGGGCTGCATCGCAGCCCTTTTTCATTGGTCAGGTTCAGCCGCGTATTTCAGCAACTACCGCAGCCAGCGCTTGCGCCGGGTCGGCAGCCTGGCTGATCGGCCGGCCGATCACCAGGTAATCCGAACCCGCATCCAGTGCCTGGCGCGGGGTGAGGATACGGCGCTGGTCATCCTGCGCACTGCCCGCCGGGCGAATACCCGGGGTCACCAGTTGCAGCGACGGGTGCGCAGCCTTCAGTGCCGGGGCTTCCAGAGCCGAGCACACCAAACCGTCCATGCCAGCCTTCTCGGCCAGCGCCGCCAGGCGCAGCACCTGCTCTTGCGGGTCGACATCCAGGCCGATACCGGCCAGGTCTTCACGCTCCATGCTGGTCAGCACAGTCACGCCAATCAGCAACGGCTGCGGGCCGCTGCGCTTGGCCAGCTCTTCGCGGCAGGCCGCCATCATGCGCAGGCCACCGGAGCAATGCACGTTCACCATCCACACACCCATCTCGGCCGCAGCCCTCACCGCCATGGCGGTGGTGTTGGGGATGTCGTGGAACTTGAGGTCCAGGAACACTTCGAAGCCCTTGTCGCACAGGGTTTCGACAATGCCCGAAGCACTGCTGGTGAACAGCTCCTTGCCAACCTTCACCCGGCACAGCGCAGGGTCAAGCTGGTCAGCCAGCTTCAGGGCGGCCTCACGGGTAGGGAAATCCAGGGCGACGATCAGGGGCGTCTGGCAGGCGGACATGGGCAGGGTCTCTTGGCAAGTCGAAAACGGCGCGCATTGTAAACGAAGTGGCGCAGGCTTTGGGGCCCGCGGGTCACGGAATTGGCCCGGCAGTGGCTGGCTCCTATAATTGAACCAACGGAACGGGCAATTGCTCAACATTTGTACAAGCGCTGCCCATCACCAGCAAAGGAGAACGACAATGCCCTGGTATGCCTGGCTGATACTCATCATAGCCCTCGGCTCGATCGTCGGCGGGCTGATGCTGCTGCGCGACACCGCAAAAAAACTGCCACTGACCGAAGAACAGCTGCGCAAGGTGCATGAGCGCAATGCCGAAGCGGATGCCAAGGATGCGCAGGACCGCTAGCCTGCCTGTCGGCGCTGGCACGGTCTGACCGGCTGATACATAACTCATTGGGCCCTGTGGGAGCGGCTTTAGCCGCGAATACCGGCGCAGCCGGTGCCATGCACCGCGTTTGGTTCTTCGCGGCTAAAGCCGCTCCCACAGGGTACGCGGACCGCTTTTGGATTAAGTTCTCTGAATTGAATCTTCATGAAAGGCAGGGCCAGGACACAACCCCCGGCCCCCTCCCCCTTATTCCACCATCACCTTGTCCCGGTTACGTTCCAGCAACGCATTACCAATCCCCTTGATCTCCAGCAGCTCATCCACCGAAGCAAACGGCCCATTGGCCTCCCGGTAGGCCACTATGGCCTCAGCCTTGGCCTTCCCTATCCCGTTCAGCTCCTTCTGCAAAGTAAGCGCATCAGCCGTGTTCAGGTCCAGCCGCTGCGGCTGCTGGGCCTGCTGCTGGGTTACCACCGGCACCGGCTCGGCCACCGCCGTGGTGCTGGCCGGGGCAGCGCTGAGGGAAAAGGACAGGCTGGCGAACAGCGGCAGCAGCAGGTACGACAGAACGTTGTTACGCATGGTGAATACTCCTGGGTTGGTCATTTTCCAGCAGCCGGTTTCCTTCAGCTGCGCAATCAACCCTAGCGGCAAACCCGACATCGAAACAGCTACCATCATCGGCGAATGGTTACCAAATCGATCAATCACCCAGCCAACTTCGCCAACCCAAAAAACAATCGCCTTTTCCCTCCACCACCCCAGCCCGAGAGCATTGGCGCCATGCATCACGGCCTGTAGCCGAATACCCGTTTGTCCGATGCCGCATTCACAGCAAAACCTGCCTACATTCCTACAACCTCCGGTGAACAAGGCCTGAGCAGGAACAACCTCACTCTCCAGCGGACCATCCCCCCCTACGCCAACTGGCATCACATGAACCAACTGCTAGATTTTTTGAGCAATGGACAGCCGTTTGCTTGAAGGACCCAAGCTGCATGCCCTCACCCACCCGCCGCTTGCCCTCGCTCCCGGCCCGTCCACAAGGCCAGTCTCCGCGCGCCTGCCCGGCCCCTTTTGGCCCACCCGTACCAGCCCGTCCAGCAAGAGGATCACCGCCGTGCCCCTCAAGACCCTCACCGTATTTGGCACCCGTCCAGAAGCCATCAAGATGGCCCCCCTTGCCCTGCAACTCGCCCAGGACGCCCGCTTCGAGTCGCGCGTGTGCGTCACCGGCCAGCACCGGCAAATGCTCGACCAGGTACTGGAACTGTTCGATATCACCCCCGATTACGACTTGAACATCATGAAACCCGGCCAGGACCTGACCGGCGTGACCACCGGGATTTTGCGGGGTATCCAGCCGGTACTGGCCGAATTCAAGCCCGATGTGGTGCTGGTGCATGGCGACACCGCGACCACTTTTGCTACCAGCCTGGCAGCCTACTACCAACAAATACCCATAGCCCATGTAGAAGCCGGCCTGCGCACCAATAACCTGTATTCACCCTGGCCAGAGGAAGGCAACCGGCGCCTTACCGGCACCCTGGCCGCCCTGCACTTCGCCCCCACCGCCACCTCGCGTGACAACCTGCTAAGGGAAGGCATCGACCCGGCGAGCATCTTCACCACCGGCAACACTGTGATCGACGCCCTGCTGGAAGTGGTGCACAAACTGGAGAACCCGGCGCTGAGGGCACAGTTCGAGCGCCAGTTCGATTACCTGGCTGCCAACCGCCGCATGGTTTTGGTAACAGGCCATCGTCGCGAGAACTTTGGCGGTGGCTTCGAACGCATCTGCCAGGCTTTGGTACAGACGGCGCGCCAGTTTCCGGAGGTGGATGTAGTGTACCCGGTGCACCTCAACCCCAACGTGCGCGAGCCGGTCAACCGGCTGCTGGCGGATGTGGGGAATATCTACCTGATCGAACCACTGGATTACCTGCCGTTCGTTTATCTGATGAGCCGGGCGTATGTAATTTTGACCGACTCGGGGGGCATTCAGGAGGAAGCGCCGGCGCTGGGTAAGCCGGTGCTGGTGATGCGCGATACCACGGAGCGGCCAGAGGCGGTGGCAGCGGGGACGGTGAAGCTGGTGGGTACGGAAGTTGAGACTATTGTCGGAGAGTTGGCTCGGTTGCTGACGGATGAGGGGGCGTATCGGGAGATGAGCGTGGCGCATAATCCGTATGGGGATGGGGAGGCGTGCGGGCGCATAGTGGAGGCGCTTGTTGATTTTGCCGTTGCACTGGATGATGAGAAGGCCCCCAAGGCTAACTAATCGATCCATACACTCCATCAACCACTAGATGGAATTCTCTGGCGAACAATTCCATAACAGCAACGGCACGGTTTGCCACTGACGGCATTGGCAGGTGCTCCAAATACGTTGGCGCAGCTACGAAGCCCTCCCTTGCCAATTCCCCTGACCAAGCTGGAAGATTGTGTTGAGCGTGAAGCGGTTACATGCACTCTCAATAAACCTTATCCTGCACCAACCTCTTCAGATACTGCCCATACCCATTCTTAGCCAACGGTTCAGCCAGCTTGAGTAGCTGCTCCGCCCCAATCCACCCCTGTCGGAACGCCACCTCTTCCGGACAAGCCACCTTCAACCCCTGCCGCCGCTCAATTGTTGCGATATACCCACTAGCCTCCAGCAACGAATCATGCGTCCCGGTATCCAGCCAGGCATACCCGCGCCCCATGATCTCCACCGACAACCGGTGCTGCTCTAGGTAGGTGCGGTTCACATCAGTGATCTCCAGCTCGCCCCGCCCAGACGGTCGGACCCCCTTGGCAATCTCGATCACGTCGTTGTCATAGAAGTACAACCCGGTCACGGCATAGTTAGACTTGGGTTTCGCCGGTTTCTCTTCCAGGCTGATCGCATTGCCCTGCCCGTCGAACTCAACCACACCGTAACGCTCAGGGTCTTGCACATGGTAGGCGAATACACTAGCGCTCCCTTTACGCTCCATGGCATTGCGCAGCAACTGCTGGAAGTCATGGCCGTAATAGATATTGTCACCCAACACTAGCGCCGTGGGTGCCTTGCCGATGAAGCCTTCGCCAATCAAAAAGGCCTGGGCCAACCCATCTGGCGAGGACTGCACGGCGTAACTGATGTTGATGCCCCACTGGTGGCCATCGCCCAGCAGTTGCTCGAAACGCGGGGTGTCCTGCGGGGTGGAGATGATCAGGATGTCCTGGATACCCGCCAGCATCAGGGTGGTCAGCGGGTAGTAGATCATCGGCTTGTCGTAAACCGGCAGCAGCTGCTTGGAAATAGCCAGGGTCGCGGGGTGCAGACGGGTACCCGACCCGCCCGCCAGAATGATGCCTTTACGCTTCAGAGTGGTCATTTCTCGTGTATTTCCGTAAGCATGCGAGCCACACCCAGGCGCCAGTCTGGCAGGGTCAGGGCGAAGGCTTGCCGCAGTTTATGGGTGTCCAGACGCGAGTTGGCCGGCCGCTTGGCCGGGGTCGGGTAGGCTTCGGTGGTCAACGGGTTGACCTGTTCGGGGTGAGCTTTCAATGGCACACCCAGGGCCACTGCCTGCTCCAGCACGTAACGGGCGTAGCCGCACCAGGTGGTTTCGCCGGCCGCCGCCAGGTGGTACAGGCCGGCCAGGGCCGGGTCGCGGCGGGTGGCGGTGATGGCGTGGGCGGTGATGTCGGCGATCAGTTCGGCACCGGTCGGGGCGCCGTACTGGTCGTCGATCACGCCCAGGCTGTCGCGTTCCGCAGCCAGACGCAGCATGGTCTTGGCGAAGTTGTTGCCGCGTGCGGCATACACCCAGCAGGTTCGGAAGATCAGGTGCTGGCAACCGGCGGCCTGGATGGCCTGTTCGCCGGCCAGCTTGCTTTCGCCATAGGCATTCAGTGGGCCGACGCTGTCGTCTTCGCGCCAGGCTTGAGTGCCCTGCCCTGGGAACACGTAATCGGTGGAGTAATGCACCAGCAATGCTCCGCAGCCGGCGGCGGCGCGGGCCAGCACGCCGACGGCTTCGGCGTTTACCTTGAAGGCTTGTTCGCGGTCGCTCTCCGCCTTGTCCACGGCAGTGTAGGCGGCGGCGTTGACGATTACATCGGGGGCGTAGGCGCGCACGGTTTCGGCCAGGCCCGGCAGATTGGCCAGGTCGCCGCAGTGCGCCTGGCTGCGGGAATTGAGTGCCAACACCTGGCCCAGCGGGGCCAGGCTGCGTTGCAGCTCCCAACCTACCTGGCCGTCTTTGCCCAGTAGCAGAATCTTCATGCCGAGCGCCCTGCGTAGTTTTTCTCGACCCAGTCGCGGTAGCTGCCGGACTGTACGTTCTGCACCCACTCCTGGTTGTCGAGGTACCAGGCCACGGTCTTGCGAATGCCGGTTTCGAAGGTTTCGGCAGGCTTCCAGCCCATTTCGCGCTCGAGCTTGCGGGCGTCGATGGCGTAGCGGCGGTCATGGCCTGGGCGGTCGGTCACGTAAGTGATCTGCTCGGCGTAAGGCTTGCCGTCGGCGCGAGGGCGCAGTTCGTCCAGCAGGGCGCACACGCGGTTGACGATTTCCAGGTTGGGCTTTTCGTTCCAGCCGCCCACGTTGTACACCTCGCCGGTCTTGCCGGCTTCCAGCACGCAGCGGATGGCGCTGCAGTGGTCCTTGACGTACAGCCAGTCGCGAATCTGCTGGCCGTCGCCGTATACCGGCAGCGGTTTGCCGGCCAGGGCGTTGACGATCATCAGCGGGATGAGCTTTTCCGGGAAGTGGTAAGGGCCGTAGTTGTTCGAGCAGTTGGTGGTCAGCACCGGCAGGCCGTAGGTGTGGTGGTACGAGCGCACCAGATGGTCGCTGGCGGCCTTGCTGGCCGAGTACGGGCTGTTGGGCTGGTACTGGTGGGTTTCGGTAAAGGCCGGTTCGCCGGCGGCCAACGAACCGTAAACTTCGTCGGTGGACACATGAAGGAAGCGAAAAGCCTTGCGCGCCGGCTCATCCAGGCCCCCCCAATACGCGCGTACCGCTTCCAGCAGGCGGAAGGTGCCGACGATGTTGGTTTCGATGAAGTCTTCCGGGCCGTGAATCGAGCGGTCGACGTGCGACTCGGCGGCAAAGTTGACGATGGCGCGCGGCTGGTGGGTTTTCAGCAGCTGTTCAACCAGCGCGGAATCACCAATGTCGCCATGCACGAAAATGTGCCGCGCGTCGTCTTGCAGGCTGCTAAGGGTCTGCAGGTTGCCTGCGTAGGTGAGTTTGTCGAGATTGACCACGGGCTCGTCATTGCCGGCCAGCCAGTCCAGCACGAAGTTCGCGCCGATAAAGCCTGCACCGCCGGTTACCAGAATGGTCATATTTGTCTGCTTCCGCTGTCGTCTTCTGTTCCCCCACCTTCTGGATTCTAGCCTGTCGGCGATTGATCAGAGAGCGAGAGGTGATATCAATATGGCACCCGACCATGGCCGCGCGGGTTACTTCGCTCAATCGAAGCAGTCCAGCTCTTGCAGCGCTTTGCCCAATTGGTCCTTGCCTGACAGGAATGGATGCTCGATAGGCCATTGAATGCCGACCGCTGGGTCATTCCAGGCTAGGCAACGTTCGAATTTGGGGGCGTAGTAAGCCGTGGTCTTGTACAGGAATTCCGCATGGTCGGACAACACTACGAAGCCGTGCGCGAAACCTTCCGGGACCCAGAGTTGATGCTTGTTGTGTGCTGAAAGGTGGGCACCGACCCAACGGCCGAAGGTACGCGATGAACGGCGCAGATCTACCGCGACATCGAACACTTCACCAGCCACTACCCTTATCAGTTTCCCTTGGGGTTGGTGTATCTGATAGTGCAAGCCACGCAGGACGTGCTGGCGCGAGCTGGAGTGGTTGTCTTGGAGGAAGTTGACGGGACGTCCTACGGCACGTTCGAAAGCTGCGTGGTGGAAGCTTTCGAAGAAGAATCCACGTTCGTCAGTGAATACGTTTGGCTCGAGCAGGAGTACTTCGGGTATTGCGAGAGGGGTTGCTTTCATTCAACGGCCTTGAAAGTTAAAGCATGGGGCAGGAGATTGCTGGGGTAGGCATTCACTATCCCTGTGGGAGCGGGTTTACCCGCGCAAATACGGCGTCGCATTATTCGCGGGTAACCCCGCCCCACAGGGAAAGCGCATACCTCTAAGCCTTAAGCAAGACTAACCCGCGCACTGCAGCTGAATCAGGGTTCCAGCCGTCGCTGCTGGTAAATCCAGTCGACAATCTCACCTTCCGGCGAATAGCCGCTCACAGTTTCGCGCAACAGCTGTCGTACCCGCACAAAATCATCTTCAGCCACCGCCGCCAGCAATTGCCGCAGCGCTTCCTTGAGCATATCCCAGGCTAGGAAATCTTCGTTGGCGCTCATGATCATCGGGTGGCGTGTGGCGATCACGTTATCGCCAATCAGCAGCTCCTCGTACAGCTTTTCACCTGGCCGCAGACCGCTGAACTCGATGGCAATATCGCCCATTGGGTTACGTTCGGAGCGCACGCTGAAGCCGGACAGGTGAATCATCTTCTCAGCCAGCTCCACAATCTTCACCGGCTCGCCCATATCCAGCACGAACACATCACCACCCTTGCCCATCGAGCCGGCCTGAATCACCAGCTGCGCCGCTTCGGGGATAGTCATGAAGTAGCGAGTGATCTTCGGGTGGGTGACAGTCAGCGGGCCACCCGCCTTGATCTGTTTGTGGAAAAGCGGAATCACCGAGCCCGACGAGCCCAGCACATTGCCGAAGCGAACCATGGTGAAGCGTGTCTTGTTCACCTGCGAGACATTGCTGCTGTCGCCGAACAACACTGGCGCCATTTCCCGGCTAAGGGCTTGCAGGGTCATTTCCGCCAAGCGTTTGGTGCTGCCCATCACGTTGGTAGGACGCACAGCTTTGTCGGTAGAAATCAGCACGAAGTTGGCAACGCCAGCCTGCAGCGCAGCCTGGGCGGTGTGCAGGGTGCCGATGACGTTGTTCATCAGGCCTTCGGCGATGTTGTGCTCCACCATCGGCACGTGCTTGTAGGCGGCGGCGTGATAGACGGTGTCGACCCGCCAGGTTTTCATTATATCGAACAGTTGCGGCTGGTTGCGGACCGAACCCAGGATTGGTACCAGGCACACCGACAGCGATTCGCGCGCTATGCGCTGCTCGAGTTCGGAGAGGATGCTGTACAAGTTGAACTCGCTGTGCTCGAACAGCAGCAAGGTTTTCGGCGCCTGGCCCAGAATCTGTCGGCACAGTTCCGAGCCGATCGAACCACCGGCACCGGTCACCATCACGGTCTGTTCGACAATGCAGCGTTCCAGCAGGTCTGATTGCGCAGGCACGGCATCACGGCCCAGCAAGTCAGCAATGTCCACTTCCCGGATGTCGTCCACCGTCACCCTGCCGCTAGCCAGGTCCATAAAGCCGGGAACTGTGCGGACATGCAGCGGAAAGCCCTCCAGGAAGTTAAGGATCTCCCGACGACGTGTACGCGTGGAAGAAGGGATTGCCAAAAGGATTTCCTGAGCACCCGTTACATCGATCAGGCATTGCAATTGCTCCGGGTGATATACCTGCAGGCCAGCGATCACACGGTCGGTAAGACTAGAATCATCATCGATGAACGCGACCGGGCGCATGACTTTGTCCATGCGCAGCGCCGCTACGAGCTGATTGCCTGCTGTACCAGCGCCATAAATGGCAACCTTAGGCAGGCCATCGTCACGACTGGCGAATGGAACATGCTGAACTGCGGCGGTGAACCAGTCGCCGAGAAAATACTGTCGCATGGCTAAACGTAGCCCGCCCACAAGGATCAGGCTAAGCCACCAGTAGTTGAAAGTAATCGAGCGTGGCACCACATTCTGATGGTTGCTCGCCCAATAGATGATGAAACCGAGAATCAAAGCTGAAAGTGTGACGGCTTTGATGATGGCAATCAGCGCATCGTTACCGAAGTAACGCATTACGGCGCGATAGAGGCCGAAACGGATAAACAGCGGGATCGCAACCACGGGCGCGCACGCGAAGAGCCATGAGTGATCAATGATCGGGTTGGCCATCTCGTCGAGGCCCAGTCGCACGACAAAAGCCAGCCACAAGGCAACCCATATCAGCACGATATCAGTTATCACCTGCAACAGCCTTTTATGCCGCCGTGGCAGAGCTAGCAGCTTTGTACGCACCTTATCCATAATTCCTCTGAAGGCTTCCACATTACCTAAGCGAAACGCTATACCCAACGCTAGCGTTGGTCTTCCAGGTCGCCCGCACGATATCGAACCGCAAGGGCGACCAACGGTACATAGGCGATGACCACACCCAATGCGCCATCCAAGCCAAACTGCACAACGCAATACGCAACCGGCAATAGCCAGCAAAGGTTGAGCACTGCCACGGTAAGCGTAACAGGCAAGTGCTTGCCATACTTGCGGGACGCAAACTGATAAGCATGGCTGCGGTGCGCCTCGTATACCTTATCACCCCGCAACGAGCGTCTGACCAGCGTGTAGGTAGCATCGACGATGAATACGCCGAGCAAAATCAGCCAACACCAGAACATCGGCGGCGAAACCCAGGCGGCCTGTAGCGACAGCCCGCCCAGAACGATGCCAATGAAGCCACTGCCAGCGTCGCCCATGAAAATTTTTGCCGGTGGGAAATTCCAGTACAGGAAGCCTGCCACAGCAGCCGCCAACAGCAACGGCAGCATAGCGGCACCACTGAGGCCACCGAGCCAGTAAAGCCACGCAGCGCCCAAGCAAGCGGTAATGGCTTCGATGCTGGCGATGCCATCGATGCCATCCATGAAGTTGTACAGGTTAAGCAACCACACCAGGTAGAACGCAGCCAACGCGCCGCCCAACCACCCCAAGTCCAGCGTCCAGCCGAACAGCAGCAGAGGGGGCAACCCACCCAACCAGCCAAGCATCCAGGCTGCGGCGATGAAATGCCCAAGCAGTCGCCAGCGGGCAGCAATGTGACCATGGTCATCCATGAAGCCGATAACCGCGATCAATGCTCCAGCCCCACCGAGCGCCAAGAGTATCCTGATCTGCTCTGCACCTGACAGCATGAGGCCAACCATGGCCAGCAGGAATGTCAGGACGATAGCCACGCCACCGCCCCTTGGTGTAGGGACCGTATGCGAGCTCCGCGCATTGGGCACATCGATCACACTACGCGCCAGCGCATAGCGGCGCAGACCCGCGGTCATTACGAGTGACATAATCAAAATGGCTGGAAGAAACCACAAAAGCATCATTTCCTATCGTATTCCTGGTAGTGCCTAGCGGCAGCTCGAAGCGCAGCATCCACCTTTACCGGCGGACACCAGCCGAGCAAATCGCGCGTTTTCTTGATATCCACCTGCAATGACCCGCACAGGCGCTGGGACAAACTGCCTTTGCCGAGCGCTTTGGCACCGGCACTCAGCAGGCCCTCCGGAACAGGCAACAAGCGCGCAGGCTTGCCGAGCGCCATCCCCATTCGACGCAGTAGTTCGGTGGTAGACAGGTCCTCCCCATCGCTGACCAGAAATACCTGGTTGGCTGCTGCTGCGTGGCCAATGCAAGTAACCACCAGATCAACCAGATTCTCCAAGGCTACCAGGCTTCGTCGATTGTTTATGGCACCAAATGGTAACGGTATACCCCGATCGAGCCAGCGCATCATGTTAAGGAAATTGGCCTTCACGCCTGGTCCGTATACCAGCACTGGGCGCACGATTACCACCTCAAGGCCAGATTCCCGGGCCAATGCCTGCAATGCTGTCTCAGCTTCCAGTTTGGAAACGCCATACGGATCTTGCGGCCGAGGGGTGTCACTGGCGGAATAAGGCCTGCCAGGCTGGGTACCTTCACCGTTCACCTTGATCGAACTGATGAACACAAACCGTTTGACTCCAGCAGCAATGGCCTGGCGGGCCAGCGCCAGTGTCCCTTCTACGTTAACTCGGCGAAAGGCTGCCAAGGGGTCGGTCTCGGTGTCGTTCATGACATGAACACGCGCCGCACTATGGACCACGACGTCGCATTCAGCCAGCGCTCCACCCCAGTCGTTGTCCTGCTCAAACGACTGGAACATTACGCTTCGTACCAGCGCCGACGGCGCCGCGCCCCCCTGCCTGACAGCAGCAATCACTGGCGTCCCGTCTGCCACGAGCCTGCGCAGAATCGCACTCCCGACGAAACCGCTGGCACCGGTAAGAAAAACCTTGTGGCTCATCGTCCTGACCTTCTCAAAGTGGCACTGCTAAAAAGGCGTTCCAGGCGCGCCAATAGTGCGGGCCGGGCAAATTCCTGTTCGTAATATTGCCGCCCCGCCGCTCCCATCTGTTGGCGTTGCGCAACAGGCAACTCAGCCAGTTGCCGGGTGATACTGGCCAACTCGCGGCCATTGCCTGACTCGCACGCAAACCCAGCCCCCGATGCCTCGATCACTCGCGCGGCCTCGCCGTTGATCATGCCGAGTATCGGGCGGCCGGATGCCAGGTATGCCTGAACCTTGCCGGGGATAGTCTTCTCGAAGACGTCATTGGTACGCAGGGACACCAACAAGGCATCAGCCTGTGCGAACAGCGGCGGCATTTCTTCTAACGGATGACGTCCGAGCAGCAATATGTTGTCCAACCCCCGGCTGCGTACCTGCTCTTCGAGCCAGCTACTCATACGACCATCCCCAACGATCACCCAGCGCACCGAAACCTGGCCGCGCAACGCCTCTGCGGCATCGAGAATTGCCGGAAAATCCTGTGCTTCCCCGAGGTTACCGGCAAACACCACGGTGAAGGTCGCATCATCGGGTTTAACCAGCTTCGAAGGCTCAAGCAGCTGCACCGAAAAATCATCTTCCGCCCAGCTTGGGAAGTACACCAGGCGATCTGCATCGATGGGCTTTGTGCAGTAACGGCGCACGTTGTCGAAAAAGCCGTGAGACTGCAACAACAGGTAATCGGTGCGGTTGTAGATCCAGGACACAGCCAAACCCACCAGCTCCAACACTTTGGGGTTATGGATGACATTCACCGCGCGCAGCGTTTCCGGCCACAAGTCGAGCACCCAGATAAACAACGGCGCGCGCTTCAGGCGGCGGAGCACCACTGCCGGAATCGCGGCAAGGATCGGCGACACCGCATAAACGAATATGGCATCGAACTGTTTGCCTCTGAGCTTGAGTGGCCCTAGCACAGATGCCGAAAGTACGAATGAAAGGTAGTTGAGTACTAACTGGATACTGCGCTTGCCACGGGGTACCAGTGGCACCCTGACGACTTCAGCTCCTTCGTAGTTAGAGAACTGCCCTGGATTATCCTTGTATCGCTGGAAAACCCTGCCCTCGGGGTAGTTTGGCCAAGCCGTCAGCACTGTGACTTCGTGGCCCTTTTCCGTGAGGTCACGGACCATATCATTGATACGCATGTTCTCTGGCCAGAAATACTGGCTGACCACCAACACTTTCAGTTTCTTCTCAGGCATACCTTCCACGGGTTCAGTACCGTTTCCATACTGTGCGGTTAACGTAGTCGGTGTAGCTGTGAACGATGCGGACCACCTTGTCCGAAACGTTCGGCATGCTGTAGTCAGCCACCAATCGCAGGCTGCGCTGCTCGCCGCGCAATTGACTTTCGAGAATGCTCAGCCCCTGCATGACCCGCTCGGCCTCAAGCCCGACCATCATCGCAGCCGTTTCTTCCATGCCTTCCGGGCGCTCATGAGCCTCGCGGATGTTCAAGGCCGGGAAGTTGAGGATCGATGCCTCTTCGTTGATGGTGCCGCTATCGGACAGCACCGCCTTGGAGGTGAGCTGCAGCTTGTTGTAGTCCTTGAAACCCAGGGGCTTCAGCAAGCGTACATTGGCATGGAAAGTAACCCCCATCGCATCGACGCGCTTTTGGGTGCGAGGGTGGGTAGAAACAATAACCGGCAGATCGAATTGTTCGGCAACAGTATTGAGTGTGTCGACCAACTTGAGGAAGTTTTTGTCGGAATCGATATTTTCTTCGCGGTGCGCACTGACCACAAAGAACTTACCCGCCTCAAGCCCAAGCCGCTCAAGCACATCGGACGCCTCTATGCCGTCGCGGTAATGGTTGAGCACTTCGAACATAGGGCTGCCGGTCTTGATCACGCGATCGGCTGGCAATCCTTCGCGTAACAGGTAGTCACGCGCGATGGTGCTGTAGGTAAGGTTGATGTCAGCAGTGTGATCCACGATACGGCGGTTGATCTCTTCGGGCACGCGCATGTCGAAACAGCGGTTGCCAGCCTCCATGTGGAAGGTAGGGATCTTGCGGCGCTTGGCCGAGATCACAGCCATGCAGCTGTTGGTGTCGCCCAGTACCAGCAAGGCCTCGGGATTCACCTCGGCCAGCACGCGGTCCACTGCAATAATCACATTACCGATGGTTTCGGCGCCGGAAGCGCCGGCAGCGTTCAGAAAGTGATCCGGCTTGCGAATGCCAAGATCCTGGAAAAAGATCTCGTTCAGTTCGTAGTCGTAATTCTGCCCGGTGTGCACCAGCACATGTTCACAGTGTTCATCGAGCGCACTCAAGACCCGGGACAAGCGAATGATTTCTGGGCGTGTTCCAACAACGGTGACGATTTTGAGCTTTTTCATACAATTCTCATTCCTGGGCCAGCCGGCTCAAGGGCAGACCGGCAGTGCATAGGTGTCCGGGTGTTCACGGTCAAAGATTTCATTGGCCCAAAGCATGACGATCATCTCGTCATCACCGATATTGGTGATGTCGTGGGTCCAGCCTGGTACCGTCTCGACAATGGTCGGTGATTCACCGCTGGTCTGAAGCTCGTAAAACTCGCCTGTCACTACCTGACGGAAGCGGAAGTTGGCTTTGCCTTTGATGACCAGAAACTTCTCGGTTTTCGAGTGATGATAATGACCGCCACGAGTGATGCCCGGGTGCGCGGTGAAGAAGGAAAACTGCCCGGCTTCGGGGGTTTTCAGCATTTCCACGAAAACGCCACGCGGGTCGCCGTACTTGGGCACTTCATAGGTGAATGCTGCAGGTGGCAGGTAGCTCAAGTACGTGGAGTACAACGCCCTGACCAGGCCAACACCCACGTTCTCGGTAACCAGCGTAGAGCGGCTGGCACGGAAGCGGCGTACCTGCTCGGCCAGTTCGCCTACGGTGGTGCTGTAAACTGGCTCGACATCCACCAGGCCGCTGCTTACTACCTCACCATCCATGATGGCGAGGAACTTTCTGACCACATCGTCTACGTAGACCAGGTTCAATGCCGCAGATTCGTCGTGAATCTGGATGGGTAAGTCGTGAGCAATGTTATGGCAGAAGGTCGCAACGGCCGAGTTGTAGTTCGGTCGCGCCCATTTCCCGAATACGTTGGGCAGCCGGAAAATGTAAACAGGGCTTTCGTTCTGCTGGCCCAAGGTCGTCAAGGCCCGCTCAGCCGCGAGCTTGCTGACACCATATGGGTTATCACGCTCCGCCTGGACGGATGACGAATACACCACCGGTATCTTGCGGCCGGAAGCCTTGACCGCATCACACAGCTGCTGGGTAAGTTCGCTGTTGCCGCTATCGAACTCCGCGGGGTCCTGGGGGCGATTCACACCTGCCAGATGGAAGATGCAATCCGCTTCGGCGACCTTGCGGTTCAAGGTGCCCAGGTCATCGCCACGGACAAACAGGCTCACCTCAATGTCCTTACGTTCCTTGAGATGAACCAGCAGGTTGCGTGCGATAAAGCCATTGCCGCCAGTAACCAGAACCTTCATCAGTCACTCCTCCGGAGTAGCATGTTCGCCACGCTGGATGGCCTGGATGAATTCGAGCTTGAGCAGCAGTTCCTGCATGCCTGTAACATCCAGGCGTTCGGTGTTGTGCGAATTGTAATCTTCAGTTCGGGAGATCTTTTCTTCACCTTGCTCAACGAACTTGCTGTAGTTCAGATCGCGCAGGTCTGGCGGTACACGGAAGTAGTTGCCCATGTCATCGGCACAGGCCATCTCTTCGCGACTGAGCAGGGCCTCGTATAGTTTTTCGCCATGACGGGTACCGATAACCTGCACAGGGTGCTCGGGCTTGCCAAGCAGCGAGGTCAATGCAATGGCCAAGGTTTCGACCGTCGCAGCAGGTGCTTTCTGTACGAACAGGTCACCGTTGTTACCGTGCTCAAAGGCATACAAAACCAGATCGACAGCGTCAGCCAGCGTCATCATGAAACGAGTCATGTTCGGGTCTGTGATCGACAATGGCTTGCCTGCGCGAACCTGCTCGATGAACAGCGGAATCACCGACCCGCGCGATGCCATGACGTTGCCGTAGCGCGTTCCGCAAATGACCGTCTTGGTCTGGTCGAGGTTACGCGACTTGGCCACCATGACCTTTTCCATCATGGCTTTGGAAATACCCATGGCATTGATGGGGTATACCGCCTTGTCGGTACTGAGGCAGACCACACGCTGCACTTCGTTCTGGATCGCTGCTTCAAGGACGTTCTCGGTGCCGAGGACGTTGGTCTTCACAGCCTCCATCGGGTGGAACTCGCAGGAGGGCACCTGCTTCAACGCGGCCGCATGGAAGATGTAGTCGACCCCTCGCGTGGCATTGAGCACGCTCTGGTAGTCGCGGACATCACCGATGTAGAACTTCAGCTTGGCACTGTCATAGCGCTTGCGCATGTCGTCCTGTTTCTTCTCATCGCGGCTGAAAATACGGACTTCAGCAATGTCACTATCGAGAAACCGCTTTAGGACCGCGTTGCCGAAAGACCCGGTGCCGCCTGTGATGAGAAGTTTCTTACCTTTAAACATATGATCTGACCCTTGCAACGCGGGTTGGAAATTAGCGCGCTCGTAGAGCGGAATAAATGATGTCGTCTTTCTGCTGGGCACTGGGGTAGCTGATCAGCACGGCTCGATAGGCGCCCTTGAACACAAAGAAGCTGCCTGCCGCCACACCGACTACACCGCATGTCTTGACCACGCTGGCCATATCTTCGAGCGAGCCACCGCCGCCCAGGATGGTGATTGGGATATGTACGGCGGCACGCAGCTTGCTGGCCAGATCGAGGTCATAGCCCTTCATCTTCCCGTCGTTCTCGATGGAGTTGAGGACGATCTCCCCTGCGCCAAGCTTTTCCAGCTCTTGTGCCACTTCGACGACATTGCGCTTGGTGTTGCGCGTGCCGTTGTGAGTCCACACTTCCTGGTGCTTGCTCAACAGGCGCGACTTGTGGTCCAACACCACCACCACGCTCTGACTGCCAATCTCCTCGGCAATCTGGGTAACAAGCTGAGGGTTTTCGAGCGCGGCTGAACTGATCGCCACCTTCTCGACACCCAACTGGATGATCTTCTTGGCTTGTTCTGCGGTGCGGATCCCCCCGCCGTAGCACAGTGGCATGCGGCACTCGGCTGCAAGCTTGGCGATCTGGATATAGTTGGGCTCGACGCCATTAGCAGTGGCGTCGATATCAATCACGATCAGTTCATCGGCTTCCTTTTCATTGAAGATCTTCACCGCATTGATGGGATCTCCGACGTATTTCGGGTCCTTGAATTTGACCGTCTTCACCAGCCCACCGTCTTGGATGAGCAGGCATGGAATGATCCGGGGTCTTAGCATTTGTCAGTTTCCGCTCACAGTTCCGCGAAGTTTTTCAGCAAGCCGACACCGAAGTGGTGACTCTTCTCAGGGTGGAACTGAACGCCATAGACGTTCCCCGCCTGAACGGCACAGCTGAACTCAAGCCCGTAGGATGACGTCGCTGCTCGGTGCTGCTCCTGTTCGCACTCAAAGAAGAATGAATGCAGGAAATAGAACCGTGCCTCCTCCTCGAAGCCTTTGAACAAGGGGTTGTCGTTGAGCGCAGCCACGTCATTCCAACCCATGTGAGGCAACGGCAGGTCCTTGAGATTCGGGACGGATTTGAAGGAGCGAACGCGCCCCGGCACCCAACCCAGGCCTGCCAGGTGCCCTTCTTCACTGCTGTTGGCAAGGATCTGCATACCCACGCAAATGCCAAGCACGGGCACTTTATGCTGCTGTACCAACTCCTCGATGGTGGGACGCATGCCCGAGGCATCCAGCCGTTCGATCGCATGGTCGAAGGCACCGACGCCGGGGAGGATCAGTTTGGTTGCGCCATCCAGCTGTGCGGCCGTTTGCGCGACCGCCACCGGAATGTGCAAGCGTCGATAGACGTTAACGAAGGCCTGAATGTTGCCCAAGCCGTAATCAATGATGGTAATCATCTGAACAGCCTTCTTTCCAATCCGATTGCGCTAAGCACTCGCGCCCCGATGCCGATCAAGAAACGCTTGTTTTTGTAGGCACGGAAGGTCTTGTTCTGACCCTCGAAAATGCCTTGAAGCTCTGGCACAGTCAAGTCCAGCTTGTGCGCTACGTACTCGAACTCGGACTTAAGGAAGTTTTCGTCCATCTCAGGCTTGGCAATGCGCTCGAGCGCCGCCTCGCGTGTCAACTGACCTGTCATGATCAGGCTGGAAAAATGCGCGCGGCGTTTTTCGTAGCCAAACTTGCGCGGCATCCAATAGTCTTCGTAAAAACGTGTGAAGCGGGACTCATGATGCTTATGTTTGAACCGCTTCCAGCCGAACAGACGCTCCAGCGTGGCCTCTGCGTCAGCTTTGACATAGGGCACGAGGTTCAGAGGTTTTACAATCTGCATCCCCAGGATACGCTGGTAGTAAACCTTGTAAGTCAAAATATCAACCAAAGGGAAGCTCTTCAGTGCCCTCTTGCCAAATTGACCATGAATGTCGTTGAACAGCGTTTTATCGATACCCGGATAGCCGCCCCACTCCTCCGGCTCTCGGCAGCACTCAGTCGAGTAATTCCCACCGGTCAAGACGTATTTGATCTTGTGCTTTCGCGCAAACTTGTAGAGTGAGGAGAAGAACGCAGCATCCTGCGGCAAGTCTTGGTCCGAAATCTGCGAGCGCAGGAAGGCCACCTGCAGGTCTTTCATTTCTTCCCAATTGATCACATCGGTATAGAGATCCAGACCAAGCCCGTCGACCAGACGTTCAATGTTGCCCACGGCCTGGTCAGTATTCCATCCCGCATCAACGTGAAATAGCAACGGTCTCAGGCCCATGACATTCTTGGCGATATAGGCGGCATACGAGCTGTCCAGACCGCCACTCAAACCGATAATGCAATCGAAATCCTTGCCTTTACCGTGCTGCTTGATTTTTTCTGCAAGTGCCATCAATTCCGATTCGCCACGGGCGCCGGTATCCCAATTGGGCTTGATTACACTGTTGAAGTTTGCACAGTACTCGCATACGCCATGCTGGTCAAAGCGAATGTTCGGGTCACTGGTATCCATGATACAGCGCGTACAAATTTTGTAATCTTTCATAATAGCTTCCAGCAATTAGGTCAACAGGCGCTTTGCCATGCGGCGATAGTCCAACAGACTCGAAGCAATTTCATAGGATCGCTTCGAGTAAGTATCCAGTATTCCGGGGTCTGCCTCAATCTTCGCAAAGGTGTTGACCAAGTCATTCTCATTGCGAACGGCCCATCCGTTACCCTGCACGAACGGAACATGACTGGGCACGTCGGCAACAATAACCGGCCGCCGGGCGCAAAGGCTCATTTGCATTGTCGCTGATTGACTCCCAGGCTGGACATAAACATCAGCCGCGCACAACAAGCCATATAACTCATCGGCAGGCTTCCAGCCTAAAAACGTAACACGTGAATCCTGTGCAATCAGTTCGCGCAGCCCCTCGGCAATAGAATCATGCAATTGACCAACGATCAAGAATCTGAAACATTCGGACTGCGTCTGTGAGAAGGCCCGAAGGCTTTGATCCAGCTTCTTTTTAGCGTCGAATTTTCCAGATTGTATAAATACTGTGTGCTGAGCTTCTAAACCCAAGACTGCGCGCGCTTCAGTTCGAAGTTTCAAATAGCTCGAATCATCGGCAACTTTACCGCCCAGTGGGAAAAACTCCATCATTGCATCATCGATGCCGTACTGTCGACGACAAAAATCCAGCGTCTCCTGAGAAATACACAGCACTTTATCAATATCTGGCAAAGCGGCTCTGATAACAGGCCGATAATAGAAATTATGCAAGAATTTCGACAAAGTGCTCACAGCACTATTATTCGCATCTTCATGACTATCGACATAAAATTTTACATGCGGATTTTTACGCTTGTATCGCGCAGCGGTGCGCAGTTCCCAGCCACATAGCCCGTGAAACATGATAACGTCTGGAGAGAACGTTTCAAGGATGCCCTTAACTTCTTTATGCATCCTGAGCTTCTTTTTCAAAAAAAATGGACCAAGGCCGCTATATGGCAAACGTATAACGCGAGCACCATCCGTCCCGAGATAATCACCTGACTTCGTATAACCCAACGTCAGATTATCCAAATAGGTTTCTGTCGACGCCACCACCAATACATCGTGGCCAGTAGATACGTGCTCACGCACGAGTTCATTTTCCTGATACCTATAACCATCAATATAAAAGCACGACACACACAGGTGAATGATTTTCATAGCAAATTCTGACTTTTCAAAAAGGCTTCTGGGTCGGTGAAATGCTCAGCCGCCAACCTCAACTGATCTTCCGAGAGTTCCCACCATCGGCTGCGCAGAAGCCCTTCCACTATCGGCGGAGCAAACCGGTAACGTATCAAGCGTGCTGGGTTACCCGCGTAGATTGCATAAGGAGGGACGTCTCTGGTAACCACGCTGCCCATGCCAATCACCGCCCCGATACCAATTGTAACCCCACCCTTGATCAGAACACCCTCACCAATCCAGACATCATGCCCTATTGTGGTAGAGGGCTCCCAGCGGTACTCGTGCCTAGAGAACTTTTTCTTAATACTCTCTTTGTGTGCGAGAAACACAGGGCTAGTCGAAACGTATTCAATAGGATGTCTCGCCCCTCCAACAACAACATTATTGGCAATAGAGCAAAATGACCCAACAGTAGTCTTTATGAATGTACAGTCATACCCGCAAAAACTGTGCTTCCCAAAACGCGTGGAGAACAAGGTACTGCCAGACTCCACCTTTGAACTACGCGGAACATGCGACTCGATCAACGCAGATCCTCGTGACTTTTTAAGTATTCGCGAGATGACATATCCAATCACAGCCGATGTCCCCATACTTTTATTCTGAACCTATCAAACCATAGCACTGCGACCCACAACGCTCCGCCAAATGACGCCAGCGTGGTGAAAAAAGGGCCATTGGTAGTCACAAAAACGAGAGGGAAAAGCGCCGTAAGTAACAGCACTCTGTTCCACCCTCGTGCAACCCAATCCACTGCAACCAACCAAGCGGTGTAAAGCACAAAGATGATCAGCACCCCTGGCCCACCGGCAGCCGCGACGCCATCAGTAGCAACAAAGCTGGCATTTGACTGGCTCTGCACACCAAGCACACGCTCAGCAAGAATTTTTCCAAGAAGCGGCCATTTATCATCACCTACGAACGCTGCCGGGACCTCGGCCAACCGCCCAATGAGAGAGACATGAGACCAGTTGGTAAAGCCTTGCACAGAGAAAAGATCATAATATTGCGTGACAAATAGCCCCGGATAAGCAATTAAACGTGTGTAAAAGTAGAAGCCCAATTCCCTGAAAAGGCCAATTTGATCATAAAGCGCTGCTATCAGGAAAACCATAACCCCACCGCCCGCAAAGAGGTATGATGGATTATTCGGGTTGTCGAAACGCCGTTTGAATATGGCGGCCATTAAAAACATTGCAAAGGGCATTAAAAATACGGTTCGTTCAGCGGTGATCATGAACACAAAAATGAACCCGACAAAACCCAGAAAACCAATCAGATAGCGCCTTGAAACCAAGCCAGCCGCAAAAAGTAACGGAGAAAAGAAGTAAGCCAAATAAACTTGACAATAACCTATAAATAGGGATGTAGCAGCACCCTTCTCTCTTTGCGCATAAATATCATCCACACCTGAGAATGACAGGATATCCCGATAGGTAAGAAACAACACAAAAAAACAAACAAGCGAGCCCAGCACGCACATATACACAAGCGGCCTCGAAAAGCACCTGGAATAAGTACTCCGCAGAGGAACACAACGCACGGTCAAACAACAACCAACCAGCCCAATACAAAACACAAGAAAATCCAAAAATATCTATCAATTGAATCTTCATGATTGAGCATTCCGATGACGACGGACGGCAGGTACACACAGAAGACCAAGGCATAGATAAACAGTGTGGAAGGTCTTGTCAGGTACAAGGGCATGACGAATATAGGAACTATCGCCAACACGACAACGAACAGTATACTACCCAAGTTGAAATGAGGCGAATTGAACCCCCAAAACGCTTGCTCCACCGAGAGATATCTATCATGACCATAGGCAAGCGCGGAAACATAAAACACCACAGCCGCCAATAGCTTTATGCGTGCCACATTAATAAATACCAGGGAACCTGGCAACACTGAAGTTGCCCGCCCCTGAAAACGACCCGCAATTTCATTTTCCATTATGACCTACCGCTCTTGGTTAGCAGACGCATAGTCAACCCACCCTTTCTAGTTACATGCCAAGGGTTTAACTGCGTCTATTTTCACATCACACCTCTTCTACCATCGCAGCACCTTTCCTAAGCGCGTGGGCAATCAAAAACCTAGCCAATAACAAATCGAGAAGATAAACCACAGAAACCTGCACAACATAGCATAACAAGAACCCTTTGAAATCAAGGGCAAAATGAGAGACGACTATAAGTAGCACACCCGTCGCCATCAACCTGAACATGTGCAGTGTGGGCATATACCAATTATATCGAAGAACCAACGATACACGGTCCAAGGGTGTGCTAATGAATGAACTGAACGCAGCAACTACCAAGATTTGCGCGTATAGACCCGCATCATGCCATTGCTCCCCCAGAACGAATGGGTAAAGCCAAGGGGACAAGATGCCGGCACACAAATAAATTGGAACTCCGAATAACGCCAGTTTTCGTACGGTCATGCTCCACAGCCCTCTGAGGACTAGGGGCTCCCCGGCGTACGACGCTGCACGCTGGTAAAAAACCTGGCCAATGGCTGCGCCTATCAACCCAGAGGGTAGAAAAATGGTTGCCATGACCATCGAAAACTGCCCAAGTATTTCGGTGCCGTACACCGCCGATATGTAAAAAATAGGGGCAGCACTACTGACAGTAACCAAGACATGCGACATCACTAGCGCGTGAGCGCCACTGGCATGTTTCTTCAGAGGATTTACAGCATCCGCCGCATATGCCCGAGACCCAAAAATAAGTTTTTTCGAGTAAGGTAGAAGGGCGCCAAGCTTACCCAGCGCACTAAACAATGTGGTAAAGATCAGACCACTTGTAGTCACGGCCGCCAATAGTGCACCCGATGCAATGTAGGCTGACTTGCCAAATACCTCCGACATCGCAGACCCCTTGTACGCACCTGAGCGCTGGGCATTGTGTTGGAACGCCAACGAAAGGGATACCAGAAATGCACTAAGGGGGGCGACAACCAGCATATTAGCGTCTTGCTCAACCGACAGAATCCGCGCAATCTCTGACGAGAAGGCATACATCGCAACGGTAAGCACCACTCCTGTAATGACACCAAGCTTTACCACCCCAGAGAAGAGCCGACGTGCTTGCTGGTCATCTTTAAGCATCTGGAAAAAATATTCGTATCTCCAAGTCATGAGCCCTGCAAAAAAAATGACAAGTTGAAGAAAAATATTCTGAACCGCAAATTCTTGAGGCGCATAGAGTCGAGACAAGAGGGGAATACCAAGCACCCCGATCACTTGCGCAATAGTATTCCCTGAAGCTTGCAAAAAGATGTCTCGCCAATAAGACGAGACATATTGCAAAACCTTCATTTACCAGCACCGCAAGCCGCTACCACGGCGTCCGCTACGGCTTTGAGCTCAGCTTCACTCAGATAGGGATGCATCGGTAGACTCAAAACTCTAGTCGCCAGAGCGTCACCAACCGGAAGATAAGAATCAGAGGCAACGGCAGCCTGTTTGTTAAGAGGAATAGGATAGTGAACAACACTAGGCACACCTCGATACTTCAATTCAGCTTGGACTTTCTCCCGGTCATCTACTTGGATAGTGAATTGAGCATACACAGAGGTATTGCCCTCAACAACAAAGGGGAGTTTGATTGAATCCTGCTCCCTCAACAGTTCAATGTAACGCTTCGCTACCTGTTCACGCAGCGCTATTTCGCTATCAAAAATATCGAGTTTTGCCAGGAGTATTGCGGCCTGCATTGTATCGAGCCGACTATTCACGCCAACTCTGACATGGTGATAGCGCTTTTCCTGGCCGTGCCGAGCAATCTGTCGAATAACAACAGCAAGGTTTGGATCATTGGTAAAAATCGCACCACCATCACCATACCCACCGAGCGGTTTACTTGGGAAGAAGCTAGTACATGCGACAGTGGTTAACCCACAGGAACGACGCCCTTTATAAGTAGCCCCGAAGCTCTGCGCTGCATCCTCAATAACCGGAATATTATACTTTTGAGCAATCATATTGATCGCATCAAAATCGGCACATTGTCCATAGAGCGACACAGGCACTATCGCTTTCGTACGTGGTGTGATGGCAGCCTCAAGCTGCGTAACATCCAGATTGCATGTCCGCTCATCGACATCCACGTAAACAGGCTTTGCGCCAAGCAGCGCAACAGTTTCAGCCGTCGCAATATAAGTAAACCCTGGCGTGATGACTTCGTCACCAGGGCCGATGCCCAAAGCCATCTGAACAATTTGTAAAGCATCAGTACCATTAGCACAAGTGATGCAGTGGCCTACCCCGACATAAGAAGCCAGGCGTTCTTCTAACTCAGATACTTCAGGCCCCAGTATATACTGGCCGTGGTCCAATACGCGCTGAATACTAGCATCAATATTTTCCTTGATACGTGCTTGCTGCTTCTTCAGATCAATGAATTCAATCATGGTCAAACATCCAACTTGCCAAGGGAATCGCCGCGCAGCACATACCGCGCCCCCGTATGCGAACAAATGGCTTCGCCTTTTACATTCACATCCAGTTGCTCGCCAAACTCACTCATCCAGCCGATCTGCTTGGCCGGAACACCGACCATCAGCGCATACGCCGGCACATCCTTGTTGACGACCGCGCCAGCACCTATAAAAGCGAACTCGCCAATGGTGACTCCGCAGACAATAGTGCAATTGGCCCCCAGTGTCGCGCCCTTCTTCACCAAGGTGTCCCGGTACTGGTCTTTGCGCTCGATAAGCGAGCGCGGATTGTAAACGTTGGTGAAGACCATGCTTGGCCCGCAGAACACGCCTTCCTCCAGTGTAACGTTGTCATACACCGATACGTTGTTCTGAATCTTGCACCGGTCACCGATCACGACCTTGTTACCGACAAAGACGTTTTGCCCGAGAGATACGCCTGCGCCGATCCGAGCGCCGCTACACACATGGACGAAATGCCACACGCGCGAATCTTTGCCAATCTGAGCGCCTTCATCGACGATTGCACTGGGATGCTGATAATGATTCATTGCTTGAGACTCACGCTGGATTGAGTTTGATCGAACAACCGTTGTAGCTGCCCGCCTGCAAAGTGCCCGTAGCGACGCGCGCCGATTTCATTCAGATGGTGGGTATCCTGGTAGATAAGCTCTCCATGCTCATAGGGTGCGTCAGCAAAAAAGCCTGAATTGGAGAAGTCCACAAAGTGCACACCAGCCCTACCCGCAGCGAGCATTTCCACCTGCTGGTTGGCAACCCGCCACTCATCATTGAAGGCCAGGGTGGCCGGTAACCCAAGCTCCCTGAACCTGCGTACCCTTTGAACATCAGAACGGAACATGGGCACCTGCCCCAAGATCACGACCTGCTTGTGAGCTGTTGTAGCATCATCCAGGAACGCCTGAAGCGCTTTTACAAATGCCGGGCTTGGCATCTGGTATTGCCACATGCCTGCGATGATCACTTTGTCCATTGTCACCAGTGCCTGTTTCACCGCAATGATCTGCGAGCGACAAGCTTGTTGGGCGTAATCAGGGAGGCGCTCCACGTCGAAGCCCGGGATGGGTACACAACTGCTTGCAGTAAGGACGCGATCTGCGAGCGACAAGCTTGTTGGGCGTAATCAGGGAGGCGCTCCACGTCGAAGCCCGGGATGGGTACACAACTGCTTGCAGTAAGGACGCGATAAGCAACGCCCTGTTCGGTGCCGGCCTGATCAAAGAAGTAGTTCAACTGAGCGGCGTGGCTGTCACCAATTACCAGAATCGAAGGGACGGCGCCGGCCAGGCCCCGCTTGCATTCGCCCACCTGCTGCCCATGGCAAATCAGTTCAGGTGCTGCATAGCGAGCCTGCTCGACCGGCACCGGGCCAACCATCAGCGGGTTGTACCTGGCACTCAGCAGGGCAACCAAAGCGATGCCGACCACTCCGAGCGCAAAGCTCGGCGCCAAGCGTCGTACACCAACCAATCTGCGCGCCGGCTGCTCTACAAATCGATAGGAAAGCCAGGCCAGGGCAAACGAAGCTACCAAAGCGACTGGTAGCCACTGGCCGCTTAGTTCGTACTGTCCTATGTAATAGCGAATGAGCGCCAAGACCGGCCAATGCCACAGGTACAGGGAGTAGGAAATGCCACCAACCCATACCAACCCAGGGATGGACAGGAGGTTGTTGATCGGCCCCCGCCGCGCCGCGATCACCAGAGCCGTACCAATGCAGGGTGCAAGCGACCATAAACCCGGGAATTGAGTTTTATCGATCAGTACAAAGCTGGCTGCAAGCAAGCCCAAGCCCAGCAAGCCGAAAAGCGCCGAAACAGGTGCGGGTATTTCACGGTTTCGCAGGCCAAGGGCCACTACCCCCCCCACCAGGAATTCAGGCACACGAGCAAGGAGCAAGAAGTACTCGCTGCCCTGCCCGCCCGCCAGCACTTTCTTGCTGCTCCACACGAACAGAATGGCCGCTAATAGCGAGAGGCCGGGCAGACGCCAAGAGCGTGGCAAACACAGCAACAGGAGGGGGAAGAACAGATAGAACTGCATCTCTATCGCGAGCGACCAGGTATGCAGCAGCGGCAGCTCTTCTGCACGAGGCGCAAAATAGCTACCAAAATCCGCGAAATAAAGGTTGCTGGCAAAGATGGCTGCCGACTTCAAGCTCTGATGGAAAAACTCGAAGTCCGCTGTCAGAAACAGCATTGACGACACCACGCTGACAAGCGCCAGCATGACGGCGTACGCGGGAACAATGCGTTTGATACGGTTCAGGTAGAAGGCTGCCAGGTGGATCTTCTGCCCCGGCTCCGTCAGTAGCGCCGTAATGATGAAACCCGAGATGACGAAAAACACATCGACGCCGACGAACCCCGCCGGCAGCCATGTGCTATTCATGTGGTACGCAAGAACGGCCAGGACCGCTACCGCACGCAAACCTTGAACGTCCAGCCGCATGTCCTTACGCGAGCGTAACGAGTTCAAGTTCTGCGACAATGTTTCATTGTTGTTAGACAAGCTGGCCAAGACCTTGCAGGAATATTACGCGAGGAAAGGCGGCCTGCAGGCCGCCCGGTATCACTGCTGTGTCAGCGGGACAGGCCCAGGACAAAAGGATGTGCCTCGTTGTCCTTGGCCTGAGCAATAGCGGCACTGCGGATGACATCCACGGTCTCCACGCAATGGCGAGCATCCTCTATGCCGTAGCCGCGCCCTGCCAGAATTTCTTCATAGCTGGTAGTGTGCAGGTCGGTAAAGCCTTCGGAAAACTCCATCTCGTCACCATTGACAGTGATCGAACGGTACGTTGGCTTCTTGCCCTTCACCGACTCAGGCAGGTCATTGGCGTCGACCGACAGGAACCAACGTACGCGTGCCTTTTCGTACTCCAGGTAGCCAGAAGCCTTGTGTTCGGAGGTGAAGTGCACAACGTTGCGCTGCAGCTTGCCGAAGATGAAGTGCAACATGTCGTAGAAGTGCACGCCGATGTTGGTGGCCACACCGAACGACTTGCGTGGGTCACCTTTCCAGCTTTGCAGGTACCACTTACCACGGGAAGTGATGTAAGTCAGGTCAACTTCATACTTGTGTGGGTTGTTCTCGCGAGCAACCTTGTCTTTCAGGGCAATGATTGCCTGGTGGTGGCGCAGTTGCAGGATATTGAACAGGCGCTTACCGGTTTCCTGTTCGATCAGGGCCAACTCGTCCAGTTGCTGCGGGGTTGGTACCAGCGGCTTTTCGCAGATCACGTCACAGCCCAGGCGCAGGCCTGCGGCAATGTGCGGGTAATGCAGGTAGTTGGGCGAGCAGATCGAGACGTAATCCAGGGCGGTAGCCGGGTCACGCTTCAGGCCGTGGGCGTGGTCGAGGAAGAACTCGAACTCGGTGAAGAACTCGCTCTGCGGCGAGATACTGTCGATGATACCTACCGAATCATTGATGTCGTACGCAGAGACCAGGCGGTTGCCGGTGTCCTTGATGGCGCGCATGTGGCGAGGGGCGATGTAGCCTGCAGCACCGATGAGAGCAAAGTTTTTCATGAGGCTTCCTTTGAAAACGAATGAATCCGCCTGCCCCTTGAGGGCCAGGCGGATCAATTTGCTGGCGACGCCAATCAGGCCTTGATGATGTGCGCGGTTGGCGTACGGTACTTACCACGGCTATCGACGATCAGCTTGGCTTTGGCCTCGATCAGGGCGTAATCGAACTTGTCGTGATCGGTGGCCAGTACCACGGCGTCAAAGCTTGCCAGGTTCTCAGCGGTGAGCGGCTCGCTGCTCAGCTCGAAGTGGTGCTCGCGCATCTTTGGGAACACCGGCACGTGCGGGTCGCTGTAGGCAACCACGCCACCTTTGGCTTCGATCAGTTCCATGATTTCGACAGATGGCGACTCGCGCATGTCGTCGACGTTCTTCTTGTAGGCGATGCCCAGGACCAGCACGCGGCTGCCCTTCAGTGCCTTGCCGGAATCGTTCAGGCCATCCATCAGCTTGCTCAGTACGTACTCAGGCATGGCCTGGTTGACTTCACCGGAAAGCTCGATGAAGCGGGTGTGCAGGCCGTACTCGCGCGCCTTCCAGGTCAGGTAGAAGGGGTCGATTGGAATGCAGTGGCCGCCCAGGCCCGGGCCCGGGTAGTAAGGGGTGAAGCCGAAAGGCTTGGTCGCCGCGGCATCGACTACTTCAAAGATGTCGATACCCATGCGGTCGGCGACGATCTTCATTTCGTTGACCAGGCCGATGTTCACCGCACGGTGAATGTTCTCCAGCAGCTTGGTCATTTCAGCGGCCTTGGTGGAGCTGACCGGTACGACCTGGTCGATGGCCTGCTCGTACAGGGCGATACCCACTTCCAGGCATTTTGGGGTGTGGCCACCAATGACCTTGGGAATGGTACGGGTTTCGAAGTTCGGGTTGCCCGGGTCTTCACGCTCTGGCGAGTAGACCAGGTAGATGTTCTCACCTACTACCAGGCCACCCTCCTGTACACGTGGCAGCAGTTCTTCTTCGGTAGTACCAGGGTAGGTGGTGCTTTCCAGCGAAACCACCTGGCCTGCACGCAGGTAGGGGCTGAGGGCGTCGGTGGTGTTGATCACGAAGCTCATGTCCGGCTCGCGATACTTGTTCAGCGGGGTGGGCACGCACAGGATCAGCGCGTCGCACTCACTGGCACGCGTGAAGTCGACGGTAGCCTCAAAGCCGGTTTCACGTGCTTTGCTGATATTGGCCGCTGGAATGTGCTCGATATAGCTCTGGCCTGCATTGAGTTTATCGACTTTCGATTGATCGATATCAATACCCAGCACATTAAAACCAATGGCGTTATAACGCAGCATCAGCGGCAACCCGACATAACCGAGACCCACGATACCAATCAAGGCCTGCCGGTTTTTGAACTTCTCTACCACCGCTTTCATATCTGTCATGCTTCCCAACTCACCTTGAATATACCTGCCCGTTTCCGCGACTGCATAACGGGTTATTGGACCTTCTTCGACTCATTCGCCAGCCGAATGAATCCATTCGGCGGCAGCGTGCATTAGGCTCACTGCCGAGCAAAAAGCGCCCACTCACATTCGCCCAGGGAGCGGCCCAGTGGCTGCCATCAATGAAAGGAGCCACAATCATAGGCGGTTAGGCTGCGGCAATCCATCGGAGTTTTCCGGGGGCGTGCTACAGCCAAAATGCTATTAAAACAGCATCATGCAAATAGGGCTCAAGCTTGGGCCTCACCCACCCGGATATGGCTCTGCTCCGCCAAACCCTCAGGCAGGATGCGATGCGCCGAACCCTCGACTTCAAGAACTCGCAGCTGTCTTACATGATCCTTGAAAGCGCTCCGCAGCAGGGCAGCGACCGTTCCGAGCAACAAGCCGCCGACAAATGCAATCAGCACGATGAGTGCTTTGCGTGGCTTCAGCGGCTTGATGGAGGGTACCGCACGCTGATCAATATTCACCAGGTGCAGCCCCTGCAACTGGGTATCGATGGCTTGCAAGCGCGCACGCTCCACGCGAAGCGCTTCGACCCCCTCCAAAAATGCTGCTTCGCTCGCCCGAGCCTTGATTGCCTGGACTTCGCGGTTGGTCGAAAGCAGGATGAGCTCCTTGCGAATCTGCCCGACCCTCGGCTCGACGAAGTCATCTGAACTACGCTTGCGCAATGCAGCACGCTCGGCTTCGAGCACTTCGGTCCCCATGAAATACAGCGGCACCGGCCTACCGTTTACTTCGGTACGGATAATGTTGCCATTTACCGAGCCTTCATCAGCCATCAGGGAGGGGGTCGAAGGTTTTTTCAAACCGAGCCCTCGTGCAACGGTGATAGCCTCCTCAAGCTTGGCCAGGCGCGCTTCGCGGCTCAATTTCAACTGAACGCGCAAGGCCTTAAGCTCATCACTGAGCTGCGCACGCTTGATCGCATCTGCCTCTTCGAGGCGGGCGATACGGCTTTCATTCCCAGCCTCATATTCCAACACTGCGGAATTCAGCTTCTTGTCTACCTCTGCCAAGCGGTTGGCCAAAATAATCTGCATATCCTTGGACAACTGGCTGCGCTCTCGCTCAATGGCATAATCGACGAAGTCGTTGAGAATGGCCGCGCCATTTACGCCTTTCTCATAGAGCATTTTTAACCCGATAAAATCGCTCATTACATCGTTTTTTTTCGGGTCGGCCAAAGCTACGCCGAGAGCTTCACGATTGAAGTCCTCAAACGCCTGTTCGATACTTTGACCTTCATCCTGAAATGTATTGATGAGATCCGGCCTGGAACGAAAGAAGTCCAGCCGAGCACTGTAAGAGTTCAGCGCTGCACCGACTCTCTTGAGTGCTTCCGCCGGCGGCAACGAATAGATTTCTGACCGATTCAAGGCGTCCAGCTGATTAAGGGCGACTGGCCTCAAACTAGTGGACGCCTCGTACACAGGCGTGATGGTGTAGGCGACTGCAGCACCGACGAGGGCGCAGACTCCCCCAATGGCAACAATTAGCAAACGCCTATGCCAGATAGTGCGCAAAACGCCGAAAAGGTCGATTTCGCCTGAAACAGCCATGGAGGAGGGGCGTGCAACGCTATTCACAATAATTGCCTGTCTGTAACGGTGGGTTAACCAAGACAGGCAGGACGGATCAGCGTGTCGTGCTCGCTCTTCCAGCTTTCCATGTCATCGGCGACGAAAGGCTATTGTTACACCTTCCGCAAGCAGCAACAACACTTAGCGATGCTTTCCTATCAGGGAAGTTCCCTACCACTCGTCGCCCTGCGCCTGCACCACATGTCCCGCCCCAGGGCCACCACCACACCAAGACCAACACCCACCAAAGCCGATAGCAGCATGATGATGGCTTTTCGCGGCTTAATCGGCTTGTCAGGCTGGGAAACAGCGCCATCCTGCTGATACATTGCAACCAAGGAAGGGTCGACCTTCAACGTGCGTAAGAAACTGAGTTTCTCCTGCTTTTCACGCAAATTCTGTATGAAAGGGTCGTTCGATGAGCGCGATTCCAGGTTGGCGATTTCTGCCTCCAGTGCTTTGGTCCCGCGCATGTAAGTGAGAGCCCCGTTCATACCGGCAGACACTTCATTGGACAGAGTATCGGAAATGATCGGTGGCTTTTCCAGGCCAATCGACCGGGCAACTCGCAGCGCCTCCTTGAGCTGGGCAATCTGATCCACACGCTGATTGCTGGCAGTGGCCCGCGCAGCCCTAATCTGCTGATCAAGGTTATCGGCCATGATCGACATGTCACTACGAGCGCCGCTCAGCAACTCGTTTTTTGCTCGCTCCGCAGCCATTTCGGCATAATTCGAAACCCAGGTCGCCGCAAGGCGCGGGTCTTCCAGGCTCGCCGTCAGCACATAACGATCAGGCATGTCCTTGCCAGCCAGGGCTACTTTCAGCATGCCGTTGAACTGAGCATACAAGGCGTCGCGAGAACCACCCCGCTCTTCTTCGGTCAGCATAGGAAGAAAGGCGCTGCGGAAAAATTTGTCTCGTACTGCTTCAGACTGAAGGGCTTTGAGATAGATGCTGTACACCTCCTTGGCACTGAGCGGCGCGAGACCTGTTCCCTCCCCACGACCGTAGTTGAGTTGGGCAATCTCGTTCTGGGAAGGAGGTTGAATATAAAGCTTCGCCTCATACACCGGCGAAACCAGCATGACATAAGCCAACCCCAAAGCAATCACCGGCACCGCAACCAGCCCCACCCAGATCTTTTGCCGCCAAACCCCCTGTACAAGTTCAATCAGGTCAATGTCGTCGCTACTACTCAGGCGCTCGCGTTCATTGCGCATTTAGTCTTTTTTTCCTTGGGTCCGTCTGATTACTTCAACACAAGGGGCGTCACCTCCAGGCTCAAGAAAAAGCCGCCCCACCCCCTCGAATCAAGCGTAGCGGCAATTTGCCATTCTGCTCGCCACCTTTCAATCACTTGGAATTAACCATTAATAGAGGGGATCTGACCACGGAAGTTCCTTATTTTTTTACAGACTGCGAGCCTCCCGCCCAGCGGTCACTCAGCAATTGTAACGACCACCTCATTTCCCGCCTGCGCAAACGTTTCCCGCAGCACTCGAGCCAGTGCCTGCTTCGCCTTCCTCTCCCCATGCACCAACACTACTCGCCGCGCATTACAACCTTGCGCAAACCTGACCAACCCTACCTGATCCGCATGCCCCGAATACCCACCCAAGGTCACCACCTTCGCACGAACCTCATACATACCCCCATCCAGATCAATCTGCACAAACCCTTCCGCTCCTTCGCTAGCCTGGATCACAGCCCCCGGTGTGCCTTTGGCCTGATACCCGACAAACACCACCTCGTGCCGCGGATCCACCAACATCGCCTTGAGATAACCGACAATGCGCCCACCCGAGCACATGCCATTGCCGGCAATGACAATCGCCGGCCGCCCGGTGCTTTTAAGGTAATTCACCACCTGCCGATGGCGGGCATGGGTATCGACGCACACCAACTGGCCAAACCCAAGCGGGTCGCGCCCCTGACTCAGCCGCGCCTTGGCTTCGTCATTCCAGTAACCATGCAACTGCCGGTAGACGGCAGTTATGCGCTGGGCCAACGGCGAGTCGAGGATGATTGGCAGCTGTGACCAGGCGAAGGCATCATCGCCCGGCACCACGCCCGGGTCGCCCAGCAATGCCTTGCGGTGGAGGATGTCTTCGAGCTCGAACAGCAACTCCTGGGTGCGACCCAAGCTGAACGCTGGAATCAGGATGGTGCCACGGTCCTGCAGGGCGCGGTCGATAACCTGCTCCAGCAACTGCTGGCGATTGCTGCGATCCGGGTGCAGGCGGTCACCGTAGGTGCTTTCAAGCACCAGCACATCTGCCCGCTCGGGCGACTGTACCGACTGCAGGAGTGGATTACCCTGATGACCCAGATCGCCAGAAAAGACGATGCGCTGGTTGAGCCCCAGTGCCTCGATATCACACTCCACGTAAGCAGAGCCCAATAAATGCCCAGCGCGCTGCAGACGGATCTGGCACTTGAGGTCGGACTTGTCGACCACTCGATGCCACTGCCCAAAGGGAACCGGCACTATCAGGTCGTCGATGAATTCGAGGTATCGCGCCACATGGGCAGGCTCGCTGCTGATAGCCAGCTTGTAGGCATCCTCCAGTATCAGCGGCAGTAGCTTTGCCGAAGGCTCACTGCAAAGGATGGGGCCGCGATAACCTGCGGCAAGCAGTGCCGGTATGCGCCCGACATGGTCAAGATGCACATGCGTGATCACCAGGGCCTGGATACCCTGAACCTCAAAACCGAGAGGCAGTGAGCCTGCGCCCGGAGCCGCCTCGGCACCCTGCTCCAGGCCGCAATCCACCAGCAAGCTGGTGTTTAAATCCAGATGGAGCTGGTGGCATGAGCCGGTTACGCCGCGGGTACCACCGTGATGGGAAATGCTGGGGAATTGCATAGTGCTGCACGCTCGCCTGGGCCGCTGAATGGATGCCTATTACTCCATCTCACTGGCTGCGTGCATAGATGACGCCGCCCTACAGTTTGTAGGCGCTTTCATTAATTGCCGTTTAACGCGGCCTGGCGTGCCGATGCGCGAATCTTGCGCTTGCTGCGCTGCACGCCGTAGGCACCCAGCAACGGCCCGATAGCCAGGCCAATAACCAAGGCAGCCAGGACCAGCACGGCGACCGGCATGGCCGGGGCTGCCCAACCGAACAGGACCAACGAGACGGTTTGCTGGTTCTCCAGCACGAAGAACAGCACCACAGCCGCCAACAGCAGCACGAACAGCGCCGCCAGGGCACGCTTGAGGTTACGCATCAGATTGCTCCTTGTGGAATCAGGTGTGGGCCTCATGTTCTTCTTCATTGACCCGATCGCGCAACTCCTTGCCGGGCTTGAAGTGCGGCACGAACTTGCCTTCAAGGCTGACCGACTGGCCGGTCTTCGGGTTACGGCCTACGCGAGGGGCACGATAGTGCAGCGAGAAGCTGCCAAAACCGCGGATCTCGATGCGATCGCCGGTGGCAAGGCATTGTGACATCTGCTCAAGCATGGTCTTGATGGCCAGCTCCACGTCCTTGGACGAGAGCAGCCCCTGATGGGTGACAATACGTTCGATCAGCTCCGACTTCGTCATATTTTTCCCTTCGTTATCAAGCAGCTAGATCATTGCTTAATCAGGTTGTAGCACGCTCGGAGAGATTTGAACAGGGTGGTTCTTGACTTAAGAAAAAAATTCAAGATTGGATTATCACGAAACAAGCCTCACAACCACGCTCTGCGGCGCCGGGCCACCCCTCGTTGCAAGTGCCGGGCATGTCACAAAGCGGAAAGGTGCTTGGCGTATAACTGAAAATCGCCACCGTGACACACCTAAGCCTTGTAGGATTTGTCATAATCGCGAGTAGGACGCACCTGCTTTGATCCAACCCAAAGCGGATTGCAAAATGCCTATTTACCTTGCTCGTTGAGTCGTACTCACAAGGATCGTTTATGCGGATAATCCCCCTTTCGCTCGCTCTGGCGACCCTGGTGGCAGCCCCTGGCGCCTTCGCTCAATCCTCTCCCCAGGCCCAATCCTGGGACAATGAGCCCTCTGGGTTTCTAGGCGTTCCGTTTCAAGGCGACTTCAAAGCCCAAGTCGCCGAATGCCCCGACAATAGCCCTCGCCAATCGACACTATGCCGGACCAGCACTTCGGACCCGGAGCGGTATGAGATCCATGGGCTGCCCTACATTCCGATCAACTCGGGATATCAGCTCTTCGCGGCGCTGAAGAACGGTGCAATCAGCCAGCTTATGTTGACCGGCAATGCCAGCAGCCTGGAACTGGTCGATGATTTCCTGACCGACACCCTCGGGCAGCCCAGCTCAAGCCTGAGCCGTCGAATTCAGTTAAGCTCTGGCGCTTCTTATGAGATGAAGACCATCTCATGGGAAGGCAAGCGAGTCGCAGTGCATTTTCAGCGAAACGAAAGTGACCTGAGCCGCTATACCGTGACCTTCACCCCTTCGGCAGCCGACGTCAAAACACTGGGGATGAGCTCGGCAGTCGATACTTCGCGCGAGGCATCGGCTGTTCGGTAGGGTCGGTGCAGGCTTGCCGGCAGAGGGGTGGCGCCTGGAGTTCGAGCGCGGCCCGCGCGACGCATCGCGTGCTGCTTTCGCCCCTACGTTTGTTTCGGGCCACTTATTCCTGCCCTGCGATACACCACTTGCCTAAAGGCCAACACCGGCGTAGCCAGTGCCATCCATCGCGTCGCCTGCTTCGCGGGCCGCTCTCATAGAACAACACATGACTCATTGGTTCGGCGAGGTTCTGTAGGAGCAGCCTTGTGCTGCGAAGAGGCCGGTACTGACAAAGCCTATCTGTTGCTTGTACCGACCCCTTCGCAGCACAAGGCTGCTCCTACAAGGAACGCGTCAGACGAGCGATAATTGTTCTCTGCGCGACAGCGCAGCCCGAAAGGGCTGGGCAATCTCCCACAAGAGATGCTGCCTGCTTCGAAGCCAGGTACCGGCCTGTTGAGAGCAGGCTTTTCGCGACACAGGGCCGCTTCACAAGGGGATCGTGCAAGTACTGGCAACATGGGCCAGACCACAGCCCCCCCCCCCCCCCCGCATGGACATCACCCGCCTTGAGGCCAGCACAGCCCATGTGGGAGCGGGCGCGCCCGCGAACACCGGTGTAGCCGGTGCCATCCATCGCGTCGCCTGCTTCGCGGGCACGCCCGCTCCCACAGGGGATCGCGCCAGTTTCGGGAGAGTTGGGCACACCGTTATACCGCTGAGGTAGCACATGCACTGAAGGCTACACCACCTTCTGTGGGAGCAGGCGATGCCATGGATGGCACCGGCTACGCCGGTGTTCGCGGGTGAACCCGCTCCCACAGAGGGATCGCGCCAGTTTCCGGAGAGGTGGACACACCATTATCCCACTGAGGGGGGGGCGGACACGCCAGCTGCTGGAGCCCGGACGCCTATGCCAATTGCTGCCGTGAGCCCGCTCGGGAAAAGCGTTTGCGCATCGCCAAGGCAGGCTTCTCTACCAGCCCCCACGACACATACCCCGCCAACCAGGACGCCGGCACGGCCGCCAACATCAGCCAGTAAGGCCCGGCCCATGGCATCGCCCACGCCAACACTTGCTGGATCGGAAATGCATACAGGTAGATACCGTACGAGTAATCCTCCACAAACGAAGGAAGCTTCAACTGCGGGCAATAAGCTACATACAACGTGCCGTACATCGTCAGAACGGCAAACGCAAAAACCTCAAGGCGCCCACCCTTGGCCAACACGAACAACGCAACAAAGGCAAAACACAGCCAGCCGGTATACGGGATCACCGCCCGGTACGAATAGAACACCGCCCCTGCCAGGAAGCACACCACCAGCTTGAACGGGTACTCCGCAAAGGCTGGATGCAGGGTATGCAACCCCAGGGCAACCACCAACGCGGCAAGCGTCAAACCTGTCATCGGCCACCGGCAAACCTTGGCCACCAGCACCAATAGCCACAGCACCACGTACATGCGCATTTCCAAAGGGATGGTCCACAGGCTGCCATTGACCGAAGCCCCATAGGGGCGCGGGGTAAAGCTCACCCCAGGCAAGAGGAACTGGGCATCCTTGAAAACCAGCAATGGGCTATAGACGTACCTGTAAACTTGACGCTGGGAAAGATACTCACCAAGCGGCAGCGAGGTAATGACAGGCCCTAGCACAAAGGCCATGAGCAGCAGGCACACGAGCAAGCCAGGCAAGATCCGCAATGCGCGGGCCAGGTAGAAATCCCGGGTGCTATTTTTTTCACCACTGGCCGCGATCAGGAAACCGCTGACCATGAAGAATACTTCCACGCCCAGACTATGAACGGGCACCGGCATGCCCAGCAGCAGCCCAGGGTCGGTGCAACCCAGGCACTCCAGATAGGAGAGCGCAAACGAATGCCCCACTACGACGGCAGTTGCCGCCAGCAGCCTGATGATCAGGAAATTGTTATCGCGCCCGCGACCTTCCATGACGTCGCCAAACATCAACATCGCACAATCCCCCGACATGGCCTTCTTTCAGCATAAAAAAAAGGCGACCCGAAGGTCGCCTTTTTTTACCGATCAAACAGAACTCAGTTCTGCTTGGCCATTGCTTCGCGCAGCAGCGCAGCCATGGTGGTGTCGGCAGCCGCTTCCGGAGCGTTTTTCAGGCTCTGGATGGCTTCGCGCTCTTCAGCATCGTCCTTCGACTTGATGGACAGGCTGATAACGCGGGACTTGCGGTCAACGCTGATGATCTTGGCTTCGATCTCTTCGCCTTCCTTCAGGACGTTACGCGCGTCTTCAACGCGGTCACGGCTGATTTCGGAAGCTTTCAGAGTAGCTTCGATGTCGTCGGCCAGAGTGACGATGGCGCCTTTGGCGTCAACTTCTTTCACGATGCCCTTGACGATAGCGCCCTTGTCATTGACAGCAACGAAGTTGGAGAACGGATCGTCTTCCAGCTGCTTGATGCCCAGGGAGATGCGCTCGCGCTCTGGGTCGACCGACAGGATGACGGTTTCCAGCTCGTCGCCCTTCTTGAAACGACGTACGGCTTCTTCGCCGGTTTCGTTCCAGGAGATGTCGGACAGGTGAACCAGACCGTCGATGCCGCCGTCCAGGCCGATGAAGATACCGAAGTCGGTGATCGACTTGATGGTACCGGTGATCTTGTCACCCTTGTTGAACTGGCCGGAGAAGTCTTCCCATGGGTTGGACTTGCACTGCTTGATGCCCAGGGAGATACGACGACGCTCTTCGTCGATGTCCAGAACCATGACTTCCACTTCGTCGCCAACCTGAACGACTTTCGACGGGTGGATGTTCTTGTTGGTCCAGTCCATTTCGGAAACGTGTACCAGACCTTCAACGCCTTCTTCCAGCTCAGCGAAGCAGCCGTAGTCGGTCAGGTTGGTAACGCGAGCCTGTACGCGAGTACCTTCTGGGTAACGGGCAGTGATAGCTACCCACGGATCTTCGCCCATCTGCTTCAGACCCAGCGAAACGCGGTTGCGCTCACGGTCGAACTTCAGAACGCGTACGTCGACTTCGTCGCCAACGTTAACGATTTCCGATGGGTGCTTGATGCGCTTCCAAGCCATGTCGGTGATGTGCAGCAGGCCGTCGATACCGCCCAGGTCCACGAAGGCGCCGTAGTCGGTGAGGTTCTTGACGATACCCTTGACCTGTTGGCCTTCCTGCAGGGTTTCCAGCAGGGCTTCGCGCTCGGCGCTGTTCTCGGCTTCCAGCACGCTGCGACGGGAAACGACAACGTTGTTGCGCTTCTGGTCCAGCTTGATGACCTTGAATTCCAGCTCTTTGCCTTCCAGGTGGGTGGTGTCGCGCACAGGGCGGACATCAACCAGGGAGCCCGGCAGGAACGCACGGATGCCGTTAACGTCGACAGTGAAGCCGCCCTTAACCTTACCGTTGATAACGCCCTTGACCACTTCTTCGGCGGCGAAAGCTGCTTCCAGAACAATCCAGCACTCGGCGCGCTTGGCTTTTTCACGGGACAGTTTGGTTTCGCCAAAGCCGTCTTCGACCGCGTCCAGCGCAACGTGAACTTCGTCACCGACCTTGATGGTCAGCTCGCCAGCTTCGTTGTAGAACTGCTCGAGCGGGATGACGCCCTCGGACTTCAGGCCAGCGTGTACGGTAACCCAGTCGCCGTCGATGTCGACAACGATACCGGTGATGATGGCACCCGGCTGAAGATTGAGGGTTTTCAGGCTTTCTTCAAAGAGTTCTGCAAAGCTTTCGCTCATTTTAATTCCTGTAGATTCGGGCGAAACAGACGCCCATAGCCACATTCCAGACAATGTGGGTTTGTTTTAAGTAAAGGAAAGCCGGCAGGACGTTGACTGGTGCCCCTGCCTGCTTTCCTGGCTATCAGAGAAGGTCGCGCAGTGCGATCTCGCTCCTGATATGTTGCAACACCTGCTCGATGGACAACTCGGTAGAGTCCAACTGAATGGCATCGACCGCTGGCTTCAGCGGGGCCACTGCACGTTGGGTGTCGCGCTCATCACGCGCACGAATCTCATCCAGCAGACTCGACAGACTAACATCTTCACCCTTGCCCTTCAACTGCAGGTAGCGGCGACGCGCCCGCTCCTCCGCGCTGGCGGTGAGGAAGACTTTCAACGGCGCGTCCGGGAACACCACGGTGCCCATGTCGCGGCCGTCGGCGATCAGGCCCGGCGCCTCGCGGAATTCGCGCTGGCGCACCAGCAGCGCATCGCGCACGGCCGGCAGCGAAGCAACCATCGAGGCACCGGCGCCGACGGTTTCGGTGCGGATGACGTTGCTGACGTCCTCGCCCTCGAGGATGATCTGTTGCAGCTTACCGGGCTCGGCGGCGATGAACTGCACATCCAGATGGGCGGCAAGCTTGGTCAGCAACTCTTCGTTGGTCAGGTCGACGCCGTGGTTGCTGGCGTTGAACGCCAGCAGACGGTACAGCGCGCCAGAGTCCAGCAACTTCCAGCCCAGCTCGCGGGCCAGCAGCCCGGCGACCGTACCCTTGCCCGAACCGCTTGGCCCGTCAATGGTGATGACTGGCGCCAGGGCACTCACGACTTGCCCTCTTCCGCCACGCGGATGCCCACTTCGGCGCACAGCGCCAGGAAGTTGGGGAACGAGGTGGCGACGTTGGCGCAATCGTGGATGCGGATCGGTGCGCTGGCGCGCAGCGAGGCAACGCTGAAGGCCATGGCGATACGGTGGTCACCGTGGCCATGCACTTCGCCGCCACCCAACTGGCCGCCGTCGATGATGATGCCGTCCGGGGTCGGCTCGCACTTGATGCCCAGGGTGATCAGGCCGTCGGCCATGACCTGGATACGGTCGGATTCCTTCACCCGCAACTCTTCGGCACCACGCAGCACGGTACGCCCTTCGGCGCAGGCAGCGGCGACGAACAGCACCGGGAACTCGTCGATGGCCAGTGGCACCAGCTCTTCAGGGATGTCGATACCCTTCAGCTTGGCGCCGCGCACACGCAGGTCGGCCACCGGTTCGCCGCCGACTTCACGCTGGTTTTCCAGGGTGATGTCGCCGCCCATCAGGCGCAGGATGTCGATCACGCCGGTACGGGTCGGGTTGATGCCAACGTGCTCCAGCACCAGCTCGGAGCCTTCGGCGATGGACGCTGCTACCAGGAAGAACGCCGCCGAGGAGATGTCGGCCGGCACTTCGATACGGGTAGCAGTGAGCTTGCCGCCGGACTGCAGCGAGGCCACCGGGCCGTTGCTTTCGACGCTGTAGCCAAAGCCGCGCAGCATGCGCTCGGTGTGGTCACGGGTTGGTGCAGGCTCGGTGACGGTGGTCTTGCCTTCGGCGTACAGGCCGGCCAGCAGCAGGCAGGATTTGACCTGGGCACTGGCCATCGGCAGCGTGTAGGTCAGCGCCTTGAGCTTGTGGCCGCCACGGATGGTCAGCGGCGGGCGGCCTTCAGGGCCAGTCTCGACCACGGCACCCATTTCGCGCAGCGGGTTGGCCACGCGGTTCATCGGGCGCTTGGACAGCGAAGCGTCGCCGGTCATGGTCACGTCGAACGGCTGGCCGGCCAGCAGGCCCGAAAGCAGGCGCATCGAGGTACCCGAGTTGCCCACATACAGCGGCCCGGGTGGTGGCTTGAGGCCGTGCAGGCCGACACCGTGAATGGTCACGCGACCGTGGTTCGGGCCTTCGATGACCACACCCATGTCACGGAATGCCTGCAGGGTCGCCAGCGCGTCCTCACCTTCGAGGAAGCCTTCGACCTCGGTGGTGCCTTCGGCCAGCGAGCCGAGCATGATCGAGCGGTGGGAAATCGACTTGTCGCCCGGTACGCGGATTCGCCCGGACAGGCGGCCACCCGGTTGGGCCAGGAAAATCAGATCGTTGGCGTTCATAGCGTCCACATAGGCCCGGCGGGCCAGGATTTTACTGAAATGCTCGCGGGCAACGCGTGCGCGGGTGAATACACCCAGCAGCTGGTGCCCGTCCCCTTCAGCGATCGCGTCGCGCAAGGCGTCGAGATCGCTGCGATATGTATCAAGCGTGCGCAGGACAGCGTCGCGGTTGGCGAGAAAGATGTCGTGCCACATGGTCGGGTCGCTGCCAGCGATTCTCGTGAAATCGCGGAAGCCTCCCGCAGCGTACCGGAAGATTTCGAGGTTTTCATTGCGCTTGGCCAGTGAATCGACCAGGCCGAAGGCCAGCAGATGCGGCAGGTGGCTGGTGGCGGCAAGCACTTCGTCGTGGCGTTCGACCGACATGTGCTCCACATCGGCGTCCAGCGCGCGCCACAAGCGGTCGACCAGGGCCAGGGCGGCCGGGTCGGTTTCGGCCAGCGGCGTGAGGATGACCTTGTGTCGGCGGAACAGGGCAGCATTGGAGGCCTCTACCCCGCTCTGCTCGGAGCCGGCGATGGGGTGGCCGGGGACGAAGCGCGGCAAGCGCTCCCCAAAGACGGCCCGCGCCTCACGCACGACGTTGCCCTTGGCGCTGCCGACGTCGGTGATGACGGCAGCGCCAAGGTCGAGCTTGGCCAGGCGGGCCAGGACTTTTTCCATGGCCAGGATCGGCACGGCCAACTGGATGACATCGGCACCGACACAGGCGGCGGCAAGGTCTTCTTCGCAGCGATCGACCACGCCCAGGGCCACGGCCTGCTTGCGGGAGGGGGCGTCCAGGTCGACACCGACCACTTCGCGGCACAGGCCGCTTTCACGCAGGCCCTTGGCGAACGAGCCACCGATCAGGCCGAGGCCGACCACGACCAGGCGGTTGATGATTGGCGCGGCTTTGGTTGTTACTGCTTTTACCACTGGTGCGAACCCTGTTCAGAAATCTAGACAGCCTGTGAGGGCCATTGGGGCTGCCTTGCAGCCCATCGCGACACAAGGCCGCTCCTACAGGGGCCAGTACAGTTTCGAGGCCTGCACAATACCTGTAGGAGCGGCCTCGTGTCGCGATGGGCCGCGCAGCGGCCCCAACCATCTCAAATCAAAGCACCGCCTTCGGATACGAACCCAGCACCTTCAGCGCCACAGCCTCCTGGCTGATCTGCTCGAGCACCGCCTTGATCAGCGGGTCGCGGTGGTGACCGACGAAGTCGATGAAGAACACGTAGGTCCACTTGCCGCTACGCGACGGGCGGGTCTCGATGCGAGTCAGGTCGATGCCGTTCTGGTGGAACGGTACCAGCAGCTCGTGCAAGGCACCCGGCTTGTTGCTCATCGAAACGATGATCGAGGTCTTGTCGTCGCCGGTCGGCGGCACTTCCTGGTTACCGATCATCAGGAAGCGCGTGGAGTTGTCCGGGCGGTCTTCGATCTTCTCGGCCAGGCGGGTCAAACCGTACAGGTTGGCCGCCATGTCGCCGGCGATCGCCGCCGAATTCCACTCGCCCTTGACCCGCTTGGCGGCCTCGGCATTGCTCGACACGGCCACGCGCTCCACGTTCGGGTAGTGCGCGTCCAGCCACTTGCGGCACTGGGCCAACGACTGGGCGTGGGAGTAGATGCGGGTGATGCTGTCGGTCTTGGTGTTCTCGCCCACCAGCAGGTGGTGGTGGATGCGCAGCTCGACCTCGCCGCAAATCACCATGTCGTGCTCGAGGAAGCTGTCCAGGGTGTGGCTGACCGCGCCTTCGGTGGAGTTTTCCACCGGCACCACGCCGAAGTTGACGGCACCGGCCGCCACTTCGCGGAACACTTCGTCGATGGCCGCCATCGGCCGGCTGATCACCGCGTGGCCGAAGTGCTTCATGGCCGCAGCCTGGGTGAAGGTGCCTTCAGGGCCGAGGTAGGCGATTTTCAGCGGCTCTTCCAGGGCCAGGCACGACGACATGATTTCGCGGAACAGCCGCGCCATCTCTTCGTTGTCCAGCGGCCCCTTGTTGCGCTCCATCACGCGCTTGAGCACGGCGGCTTCACGCTCGGGGCGGTAAAACACCGGTTTTTCGCCTTCCGCCAGCGAGGCGGTCTTGACCTTGGCCACTTCCTGGGCGCACCGGGCGCGCTCGCTGATCAGCTCGAGGATCTTCTCGTCGAGGCTGTCGATGCGAACGCGCAACGCCTTCAGTTCGTGCTCGGACATCAGCCGTGCTCCTTCTCGAATTCGGCCATGTAGGCCACCAGAGCTTCGACCGCTTCAAGGCCCAGGGCGTTGTAGATGGAGGCGCGCATGCCGCCTACCGAACGGTGGCCCTTGAGGTTGAGCAGGCCACGGGCATCGGCGCCGGCGAGGAAGGCCTTGTCCAGGCGCTCGTCAGCCAGGCGGAACGGCACGTTCATCCACGAACGGGCGTTGTGGCTGATCGGGTTGGTGTAGAACTCGCTGCTGTCGATGAAGCCGTACAGGCGGTCTTTCTTGGCGCGGTTGCGCTGTTCCATGGCATCGACACCACCCTGCTCTTTCAGCCACTCGAACACCAGGCCCGAGAGGTACCAGGAGTAAGTGGCCGGGGTGTTGTACATCGAGCCGTTGTCGGCCGATACCTTGTAGTCGAGCATGGTCGGGCAGCTGCTGCGGGCGCGGCCCAGCAGGTCTTCGCGCACGATCACCACTACCAGGCCGCTCGGGCCGATGTTCTTCTGCGCGCCGGCGTAGATCAGGCCGTACTGCGACACATCGATCGGGCGCGAGAGGATGTCGGACGACATGTCGACCACCAGTGGCACGTCACCGGTTTCCGGCACCCAGTCGAACTGCAGGCCACCAATGGTCTCGTTGGACGCATAGTGCACGTAGGCAGCGTTCTTGGTCAGCTTCCACTCGTTCTGGCCCGGAATGGCCAGGTAGTCGTAAGGCTTGGCGCTGGCGGCGACGTTGACGTTGCCGAAGCGGCGCCCTTCCTCGATGGCCTTTTTCGACCAGATGCCGGTCTCGATGTAGTCGGCGGTGCCGTTTTCCGGCAGCAGGTTCAGCGGGATTTCGGCGAACTGCTGGCTGGCGCCGCCCTGCAGGAACAGCACCTTGTAGTTGGAGGGGACGGACAGCAGGTCACGCAGGTCCTGCTCGGCCTTTTCGGCGATGGCCACGTAATCGTCGCTACGATGGCTCATTTCCATCACCGACAAGCCCTTGCCACGCCAATCCAGCATCTCGGCCTGGGCGCGCTGCAGAACAGCGTCAGGAAGCGCGGCAGGGCCTGCGCAGAAGTTAAAGGCTCGTTTGCTCACATCCACTCTCGCTCTGCCAAATGGTACAAATTCGTTTCTTGCAGGCCTCGCATCGCTCTTGTAGGAGCAGCCTTGTGCTGCGAATGGGACGCGTAGCGGCCCCGGCTATCCATGCGTTGACGCTGAAATCCCGGGGCCGCTTCGCGTCCCATTCGCAGCACAAGGCTGCTCCTACAAAAACAGCCTGCCCCTTCAGGGCCTGCCATTGCCTGCTGTAATCAGTCAAACGGGGCGACCTTGGTCGCCCCGTTCGGGTTTTACGCTTGCTTACTCCTGCGGGGCCTCTTCGGCACCAGCAGCTTCTTCGTTGTCTGGCACTTCGGCCTCGACACCCTCTTCGTCCGCCTCGATCCCATCATCGAGTTCGTCCTCGGAAGGCTCCTGGATACGCTCCAGGCCCACCAGTGTCTCGTCGGCAGCCAGCTTGATCAAGGTCACGCCCTGAGTGTTGCGGCCCAGGCTGGACACCTCGCCAACGCGGGTACGCACCAGCGTGCCCTGGTCGGAGATCAGCATGATCTCCTCACCTTCCTGCACCTGGATGGCACCGATCAGCAGACCGTTGCGCCCCTTGGTGCCCATGGCGATCACACCCTGGCCACCACGGCCGCGACGCGGGAACTTGGACAGCGGAGTGCGCTTGCCGAAGCCACGCTCGGAGGCGGTGAGGATCTGCGCGCCGGATTCCGGGATCAGCATGGAAATGATCTGCTGGCCCTTGCCCAGCTTCATGCCGCGCACGCCACGGGCGTTACGGCCCATCTCGCGCACCACGCTTTCAGCGAAGCGGATCACCTTGCCGGCGTCGGAGAACATCATGACCTCCTTGGCACCATCGGTGATGGCCGCGGCGATCAGGGTGTCACCTTCCTTCAGCTTCAGGGCGATCAGGCCGTTGGAGCGCGGACGGGCGAACTGCACCAGCGGGGTCTTCTTCACGGTACCCGAAGCGGTGGCCATGAAGATGTAGGCGCCGGTCGGCTCGGCCACCCACTCTGGGGTGTCGCCGTCTTCCTCGTCCACTTCCTCGGCCTCGACCACTTCGCCTTCGAGCACGGTGTCTTCCGCGTCCTCCAGCTCTTCGTCGGCGTCAGCGTTCTGCTGCAGGGCCTCGAGGTCGATCTGCAGCATGGCGGTGATGCGCTCACCTTCCTCCAGCGGCAACAGGTTGACCAGCGGGCGGCCTCGGGCGGCGCGGGACGCTTCAGGGATGTCGTAGGTCTTCAGCCAGTACACCTTGCCCTTGCTGGAGAACAGCAGCAGGGTGGCATGGCTGTTGGCAACCAGCAGGTGCTCGACGTAGTCCTCGTCCTTCACCCCGGTAGCCGACTTGCCTTTGCCGCCACGGCGCTGGGCCTGGTAGGCGGACAGCGGCTGGGTCTTGGCGTAGCCGCCGTGGGAGATGGTCACCACACGCTCTTCTTCCGGGATCATGTCGCCGTAGTTGAGGTCGTGGCGCGCATCGAGGATTTCGGTACGACGGGCATCGCCATATTCGGCGCGGATGGCTTCCAGCTCTTCGCGGATCACTTCCATCAGGCGCTCGGCGCTGCTGAGGATGCGGATCAGTTCGCCGATCTGCTCGAGGATTTCCTGATACTCGGCCAGCAGCTTCTCGTGCTCCAGGCCGGTCAGGCGGTGCAGGCGCAGGTCGAGAATGGCCTGGGCCTGTTCCGGCGACAGGTAGTACTTGCCTTCACGCAGGCCGTACTGCTCCGGCAGGTCCTCGGGGCGGCAGGAATCGGCGCCGGCGCGCTCGACCATGACCTGCACGGCACTGGATTCCCAGGCAGTGGAGACCAGGGCTTCCTTGGCTTCGGACGGGGTCGGCGAGGCCTTGATCAGGGCGATGACCGGGTCGATGTTGGACAGCGCGACCGCCTGGCCTTCAAGGATATGGCCGCGTTCGCGGGCCTTGCGCAGCTCGAACACGGTACGACGGGTCACCACTTCACGACGGTGACGCACGAACGCTTCGAGCAGGTCCTTGAGGTTGAGCAGGCGCGGACGCCCGTCGACCAGGGCCACCACGTTGATGCCGAATACGCTCTGCAGCTGGGTTTGCTGGTAGAGGTTGTTGAGCACCACCTCCGGCACCTCGCCGCGACGCAGCTCGATGACGATGCGCATGCCGTCCTTGTCGGACTCGTCGCGCAGCTCGGTGATGCCTTCGATCTTCTTCTCTTTGACCAGCTCGGCGATCTTCTCGATCAGGCGAGCCTTGTTCAGCTGGTACGGCAGCTCGGTAACCACGATCTGCTGGCGGCCACCGACCTTGTCGATGTCTTCGATCTCGGAGCGGGCGCGCATGTAGATGCGACCACGGCCGGTACGATAGGCCTCGATGATGCCCTGGCGGCCGTTGATCAGGCCGGCAGTCGGGAAGTCCGGGCCAGGGATGTGCTGCATCAGCTCATCGATGGTGACTTCGGGGTTGTCGATGAGTGCCAGGCAGCCATCGATGACCTCGCCGAGGTTGTGCGGCGGGATGTTGGTCGCCATGCCCACAGCAATACCGCTGGAACCGTTGACCAGCAGGTTGGGAATACGGGTCGGCATGACCGCCGGGATCTGCTCGGTGCCGTCGTAGTTGGGCACCCAGTCGACGGTTTCCTTGTGCAGGTCGGCCAGCAGCTCGTGGGCCAGCTTGGCCATGCGCACTTCGGTGTATCGCATGGCTGCGGCGTTGTCGCCGTCCACCGAACCGAAGTTGCCCTGGCCGTCGACCAGCAGGTAGCGCAGCGAGAACGGCTGGGCCATACGCACGATGGTGTCGTAGACCGCGGTGTCGCCGTGCGGGTGGTACTTACCGATCACGTCACCGACCACACGGGCGGATTTCTTGTACGGCTTGTTCCAGTCGTTGCCCAGTTCGCTCATCGCATAGAGAACGCGACGATGCACGGGCTTCAAGCCGTCACGCGCATCGGGCAGCGCTCGCCCGACAATCACGCTCATCGCGTAGTCGAGGTAAGACTGTCTCAGTTCGTCTTCGATATTGACCGGGAGGATTTCTTTGGCCAGTTCGCCCATGAGAAGCCTGATTCCTTTTTCTGGTGAAACTTCGCAGCTCCATCAAGGGCCGAACGAAGCTCGCCGCCGCAGCGCATAAGGGTGCGACGACTTACGACAAATCAATGAGTTGTGCCATGGATCTGCGCAATGAAGGCCGCCGTGGTGGGCGGTCTTGGAAACTGCCGGATGTTATCACAAAGGCAGGAGCGGTGGGGAGATGTGGCACAAGGGTGCCTGCCGTGAAATTTGTGGTGCCTGGGAGATCGAGCGCCGCCCGCGCGGCGCTTCGCGGGGCAAGTCGGATCGCCGCACCGCCGCTCCCACATTTGTTGCAACGTACCGAACCTGACAGGTCATGGTTGCCAGCCTTGGTGGGCTGGCTGGATTTCTGAGTTGGCATTGCTGCCGCATCACCTGTCTCAAGCCATGCACCTAGGCTGACAACGCCTCTCCCACAGGCATGGCCACGTTGAAACAAATGTGGGAGCGGCGGTGCGGCGATCCGACTTGCCCCGCGAAGCGCCGCGCGGGCGGCGCTCGATCTCACAGGCGCCACATCTCTACCGCCTTACACCCTCAGTGCAGCCGCTTGCGGCAGATCAATTGCGCCAGCTTGGTGGCATCCGGCCGCTCGACGATGCCGCGCTCGGTCACGATCACGTCGATCAGGTCGGCAGGGGTCACGTCGAATACCGGGTTGAACACCTCGACATCCGGCGCCACGCGGGTGCCGCCAATGTCCAGCAACTCGTCGGCAGCGCGCTCTTCCAGCGGGATGTCCTCGCCCGTGGCCAGGTTCAGGTCGATGCTGGTGCTCGGCGCCACCACCATGAAACGTACGCCGTGGTGCATGGCGCTGACCGCCAGCTGGTAGGTGCCGATCTTGCTGGCCACGTCGCCGTTGGCGGCGATGCAGTCCGCGCCCACCACCACCCAGGTGATGCCCTTGCTTTTCATCAGGTGGGCAAGCGCCGAGTCGGCGCACAGGGTCACCGGGATGCCTTCGTTGGCCAGCTCCCAGGCAGTCAGGCGCGAACCATGCAGCCAGGGGCGGGTCTCGCCGGCGTATACACGCTCGACCATGCCCTCCAGGTAACCGGCACGGATCACCCCCAGCGCGGTACCGAAACCACCACAGGCCAGAGCACCGGCGTTGCCATAGGTGAGCAGGATCTGGGCGTTGCCCTGGTGGCGGCGGATCAGCTCGATACCGTGCTGGGCCATGGTCAGGTTGGCCTCGCGATCGCTCTCGTGGATGGCCACCGCCTCGGCCTCCAGTGCAGCCAGCACGTCTTCCTCCGGACGCAGGCGCTGCAGGCGCTCACGCATGCGGTTCAGCGCCCAGAACAGGTTGGCGGCGGTAGGGCGCGCTTCAGCCAGGACAAGGAAGTCTTCCTCCAGGTCCATTTCCCAGTCGCCGCCCTCGGCCAGCCGCTCTTCCAGGGCCAGCACCAGGCCATAGGCCGCGGCAATGCCGATGGCCGAGGCGCCGCGCACGGCCATGTCGCGGATCGCCGCTGCTACCTGCGCGACATTGTCGCAGGCCAGCCAGCACTCTTCCGACGGCAGCAGGCGCTGGTCGAGCAGGTGCAGGACGCCGCCCTGCCAGCGGATCCCGGTCACCTTCTCCGCCGCCAAAAGTCGCTCGCGCATCGCCTCTCCCCGTCGTTCGGATATCAAAAGCCGGCGATTATAGCGACCCTCGGGGCCGAGCGCTCGGGTATACTCCGGCGCAATTTTGCGAAGTTTCAGAGGACTGTTCTAATGAGCAACGTCGACCGCGCCGAAATCGCCAAGTTCGAAGCGCTGGCCCACCGCTGGTGGGACCGCGAAAGCGAGTTCAAGCCGCTGCACGAAATCAACCCGCTGCGCGTCAACTGGATCGACGAGCGCGTCAGCCTCGCCGGCAAGAAGGTGCTGGACGTGGGTTGCGGCGGCGGCATCCTCAGCGAGGCGATGGCCCTGCGCGGCGCCACGGTCACCGGCATCGACATGGGCGAGGCGCCACTGGCGGTGGCCCAGCTGCACCAGCTGGAGTCGGGCGTGCAGGTGGAATACCGGCAGATCACCGCCGAAGCCCTGGCCGAGGAAATGCCCGAACAGTTCGACGTGGTCACCTGCCTGGAAATGCTCGAGCACGTGCCCGACCCGTCTTCGGTCATCCGCGCCTGCTACCGCATGGTCAAGCCTGGCGGCCAGGTGTTCTTCTCCACCATCAACCGCAACCCCAAGGCCTACCTGCTGGCCATCGTCGGCGCCGAGTACATCCTGAAGATGCTGCCGCGCGGCACCCACGACTTCAAGAAGTTCATCCGCCCGTCCGAGCTGGGCGCCTGGAGCCGCGTTGCCGGCCTGCAGGTGAAAGACATCATCGGCCTGACCTACAACCCACTGACCAAGCACTACAAGCTCAGCAGCGACGTCGACGTCAACTACATGGTCCAGACCCTGCGCGAGGAATAAACATGAGTTTGCGAGCAGTACTCTTCGACATGGACGGCACCTTGCTCGACACGGCGCCGGACTTCATCGCCATCTGCCAGGCCATGCTCGCCGAGCGCGGCCTGCCGGCCGTCGATGACAAGCTGATCCGCGACGTGATCTCCGGCGGCGCCCGGGCGATGGTCGCCGCAACCTTCGCCATCAGCCCGGAGGCCGAGGGCTTCGAAGCCCTGCGCCTTGAGTTCCTCGAGCGCTACCAGCGTGACTGCGCGGTGCACAGCAAGCTGTTCGACGGCATGGCCGAGCTGTTGGCCGACATCGAGAAAGGCAACCTGCTGTGGGGTGTGGTCACCAACAAGCCGGTGCGCTTCGCCGAGCCGATCATGCAGCAACTGGGCCTGGCCGAGCGTTCGGCGCTGCTCATCTGCCCGGACCACGTCAAGAACAGCAAGCCCGACCCCGAGCCGCTGATCCTCGCCTGCAAGACCCTCGGCCTGGACCCGGCCAGCGTACTGTTCGTCGGCGACGACCTGCGCGACATCGAGTCTGGCCGCGACGCCGGCACTCGCACGGCAGCGGTGCGCTACGGCTATATTCATCCAGAGGACAACCCCAACAACTGGGGCGCCGATGTGGTGGTGGACCACCCGCTGGAACTGCGCAAGGTGATCGACAGCGCGCTGTGCGGCTGCTGAACCCCGTCTAGACCGCGGCACAGCCCCTGTGGGAGCGGGTTCACCCGCTCCCACAGGGGCTGTGCCGCGCCAACGAACTCGAAGGACCTACCATGTTCGACTACACCGCCCGCCCCGACCTGCTGCAAGGCCGGGTCATCCTGGTTACCGGTGCCGGCCGCGGCATCGGCGCCGCTGCCGCCAAGGCCTACGCGGCGCTGGGCGCTACCGTGCTGCTGCTGGGCAAGACCGAGGCCAACCTCAACGAGGTCTACGACCAGATCGAAGCCGCCGGGCACCCGCAACCGGTGGTGATCCCGTTCAATCTGGAAACCGCCCTGCCCCACCAGTACGACGAACTGGCGGTAATGATCGAAGACCAGTTCGGCCGCCTCGACGGCCTGCTGAACAACGCTTCGATCATCGGCCCGCGTACGCCGCTGGAGCAGCTGTCGGGTGACAACTTCATGCGCGTGATGCACATCAACGTCAATGCCACCTTCATGCTCACCAGCACCCTGCTGCCGCTGCTGAAGCTGTCGGAAGACGCTTCGGTGGTGTTCACCAGCAGCAGCGTCGGGCGCAAGGGCCGGGCCTACTGGGGCGCCTATGGCGTGTCCAAGTTCGCCACCGAGGGCCTGATGCAAACCCTGGCCGATGAACTGGAAGGCGTGGCACCAGTGCGCTCCAACAGCATCAACCCCGGTGCCACGCGCACGGCGATGCGGGCACAGGCCTACCCTAGCGAAAACCCGCAGAACAACCCGCTGCCGGAAGAGATCATGCCGGTATACCTGTACCTGATGGGGCCGGACAGCAAAGGGGTGAATGGGCAGGCGTTCAACGCCCAGTAAGGCTTGGAATTGCCGGGGCTGCTTTGCAGCCCATCGCGGCACAAGGCCGCTCCTACATGGGTATGCGATCCCCTGTAGGAGCGGCCTTGTGTCGCGATGGGCCGCATGGCGGCCCCCGGGCCTACCCCGCTGCCAACACCGGGCGCATGCGCCCTTGCTGGCGCCCTTCCAGCTGCATGCACCGTTCCAGGAACAGGTACATGCAGTCGTAGCTCTTGCAAATCGCCTTGCGCAGTTCATTGCGCAGCCCCAGGGTCGGGTTCTCGCCAGCCAGCGTACAGATGATCTCCAGCGCCTCCCACGGGTGCGCGTCGTCATACTGGGCATGCATCTTCAGCCACTTCATCGCCCGCTTGCGCTGGTCCTCCGGGAAGCCCAGCGCATAGGTGTCGGTGGAGCACACCACCGCCGACCATTCACCGGTCGCACCTTCGATGGCGTAGTTGGTCGCCGCCATGGAAATGGCCAGGTTCTCGGTGGCGCACACGCGCCAGCACCAGTCGTTCAGGCCGTTCAGTTCAGGCGGCACTTCCTGGGCCTGCAGCTCGTGCAGGTGCACGCCATGCGCCTGGCACCAGTTCACCCAATAGTCGGCGTGGTTGAGCTCGACACGGATGTTGCGCATCAGCCAGCGCCGCGCCATGTCTTCGCCCTGGTGCCGGCCATAGCGGGTCTTGGTCAGGTTGTGGGCCATGTACAGCGAGAACTGCTCCACCACCGGCCAGCCACCGATCAGGTACTGGCGAATGGTCGATTGCTTCAACTGGCCATCGCGCAGGCGCGCGTAGAACTCATGCTCGACTACCCGGCGCTTGCTCTCGCGGCAGTCTTCAATCAGTTGCTGGGCCCATTGGGGGTAGCTGGCGGGATCCATCAAAGGCCCGATACGAACGAATGCGTCAATCACTTTCAGCTCCTTGATCCTTGTGATTTCTAGCTAGCGAAACGTGCCAGGTGCCCGCTGCAACAGAGGCCGGGCGGCGATCCGTTGGCGCTGCAGACTGTCACAGGTGAACACCTGAGGGCGTTCGATGAGGTAGCCCTGGGCATAATCCACGCCAATTTCCTGCAAGGCCTGCTCGATCAAGGGTGTTTCGACGAATTCGGCAATGGTGCGCTTGCCCATTACGTGACCGATGTGGTTGATGACCTCGACCATGGCCCGGTTGACCGGGTCGTCGAGCATGTCCTTGACGAAACTCCCGTCGATCTTCAGGTAATCCACGGGCAAATGCTTGAGATAGGCGAACGACGACATGCCGGCGCAGAAATCGTCGAGCGAGAAGCGACAACCCAGCCCCTTCAACTCGTTGATGAAACGGATGGCGCTGCCAAGGTTGGCTATGGCGCTGGTTTCGGTGATTTCGAAACAGATCATCCGTGGCGGAATGGCGTATTCGACGAACAGGCGTTGCAAGTATTCGAGGAACTTGTCATCGCCAATGCTCGACCCCGACAGGTTGATCGCGCAGATCGACAGCGGCCCCTCGCGCCCTTCGTCCAGGCACTGGCGGATGACCAGAAACACATTGCGCACCACCCAGCGGTCCAGCGCGGTCATCAGGCCGTAGCGCTCGGCCGCCGGGATGAAACTGCTGGGCAGGATGGTACGCCCGCTTTCGTCGTGCAGGCGCAGCAGGATCTCGATATGGCCGGGGCCTTCGAAGGTTTTCAGCGGGGCGATTTCCTGGGCGTACAGGCAGAAGCGGTTTTCTTCCAGGGCCACGTGCAAGCGCTGGATCCAGGCCATTTCACCAAAGCGCATGGACAGCTCGCTGTCGTCGGCATGGTACACCTGCACGCGGTTGCGGCCCTTTTCCTTGGCCATGTAGCAAGCCATGTCGGCGGCGCGCAGCGGGGTTTCGAGGGTGCCGGGGGACTGGGCCATGTGCACAAGGCCGACACTGACGGTGGTGACGAACGGCCGCCCTTTCCACACGAAATGCAGGCTCTGCACCAGCTGGCGCAGCTGCTCGGCAATGCGCTCGGCCTGGTCGGGCGGGCAGTTTTCCAGCAGCACGCCGAATTCGTCACCACCCAGCCGGGCCAGGGTATCGCCCTCGCGCAGGCCGGACTGCAGCACGGCGCAGATGTGCCGCAGAAGCTCGTCGCCGGCGGCATGCCCGCAGGTATCGTTGACCAGCTTGAACTGGTCGAGGTCCAGGAACATCAGCGAATGCCGCCCGGCCTGGCGCGCCAGGTCATTGAGCGCCTGCTCCAGGCGGTATTCGAACTCGCGGCGGTTGGCCAGGCCGGTCAGGGCGTCATGGGTCGCCTGCCAGGACAGGTTGGCGATGTACTGGCGCTCCTGGGTCATGTCGTGCAGCACCAGCACGATACCGCTGACCTGGCCGTCATTGACGATCGGCGAGCCGACCAGGTTGACCGACACAGTACTGCCGTCCAGGCGCTGGATCAGCCGGGCATGCTCGGCGCCACCCTTGAGGCTGCCGCTGAGCACCTGCTCGACCAGGCTGCGGCCGTCTTCCTCGGCCTGCTCGTCCACCAGGCTGAACAGCGCCGACAACGGCAGGCCCTGGGCTTGGCCGGCCTGCCAGTGGGTCAGTTGTTCGGCGGCCGGGTTCATGTAGCCGATACTGCCCTCCACATCAGTGGTAATCACCGCATCACCAATGGCCTGCAGGGTAATCTGCGCCCGCTCCTTTTCTTCTTGCAGGGCGCTGGCAAAGGCCTGACGCTGGGCCAGCAGCTTGCTGGAGCGGCGCCAGGCAATGGCAATCAGGAACATCGCGGTCAGCAGGTTGGTGATAAGCAGCACCCGCAGCAGCATGCGCGAGCCTTCGCCCAAGGCATCGCTGAACGCCTTGGCGGCCGGGGTTACCCCTTCGTTGATGGTGACGATGCGCGCCTTCCAGTCGCTTATTGTGCGGGCGTCGACCGAGCCAGCGGCGAAGCTGCTGCGCATTTCCACGGCCAGCATATCCAGCTTGCCCAGGTAGTCGTCGCCGATGTCCCAGTAGTCGATGGCCGTCTGCATGTAGCTTACGTTACGAAAGTTACGGTAGAACCAGATGATCCGCTCGACATCGTCGGGGTGGTTACCGCCTTGCAGCACGGCCTGGCGTGCGGCATCCAGGTCGGGGCTGGGCTGGTCCATCACTTCGCGCAGTTGGTGGTCGCCCTGGGGCACGGTGATGGCCTGGCGATAGCGCTGATAGGTGCTGTCGTCGCGGGTTTCGGCGTACAGGTTGAGGTAGTAGATGGCGTCTTTCTGCGCCTTGGACCACAGGCTTTCGCCCGCGACGTAGGCACGCACGGCCGAGAGCGTATAAAGGCTCAGGCTGCCCAAGGCTACCTGGAAGACCACAACGGCGATGAAGGGCCAGGTGATGCCGAGCAACTTTGGCGCTTCTAGAGTGCGATGTCCCTTCATGGAGTCCCTGTCACAGAGCAGATAAGGCGCAAATCAACCCAGACAAAGCACAGCGTAGGCCATTTGCCATCCTCGCGGTTGGGTTTTTTATGACAGGAAACCCGGGGGTTTTCGCACGGCCTTCCCGGCCCTATCGCCGGCAAGCCAGCTCCCACAGGTACCCCACAACGCTCAGGCCTGTGGTAATCCTGTGGGAGCTGGCTTGCCGGCGATAGGGCCCGCACAGGCAGCCACAAATTCAGCTCTGCTGCAGGTGCCCGTAAAGCTTGGCATACAACCCACCCTCGGCAATCAGCTGCTGGTGGTCGCCATCCTCGGCCACATGCCCGCCGTCGAACACCAGCACCCGGTCGGCCTGTTTCACCGCCGACAGGCGGTGGGCGATGATCAGTGTGGTGCGGCCGCTGAGGAAGCGCGCCAGGGCCTGGTGCAGGTTGTATTCGGTGGCGGCATCCAGGGCCGAGGTGGCTTCGTCGAGGATCACCACCTTGGGTTCGGCCAGCACCATGCGGGCAATGGCCAGGCGCTGGCGCTGGCCACCGGACAAGCGCACGCCGGAGCGCCCCACCACACTGTCCAGGCCCTGCGGCAAGGCGGCGATGGTGGCGTCCAGCTGGGCGATGCGCAGTGCCTGCCAGCAGGCCTCGTCGCTGCAGTCACGGCCCATGGTCAGGTTGGCGCGCACGGTGTCGTTGAACAGCGAAGGGTGCTGCAACACCACCGCGACGTTTTCACGCAGGGTTTCCAGGCCGATTTCCTGCAGGCTGGCACCGCCAAAGCGGATGGTGCCGGCCTGGGCGCTGTAAAGCCCCAGCAACAGCTGCACCAGGGTGCTCTTGCCGCCACCGCTGGCGCCGACTATCGCCACCTTCTCGCCCGGGGCGATGGACAGGTCGAGGTGCTCGAGCACCGGCTCGTCGGCATAGGCAAAGCGCAGGTCGCGTACTTCGATACCTACCGTCTCGCGGCCGGCGAACGGGTTGCTGGCCGCCGGGTACTGCGGCTCGTCGGCACGTGCCAGCAGCTCGTTGAGGCGGCTCAATGCGCCGCCGGCGGCGTAGTAGGCGTATTGCAGGTTGAGCAGTTGCTCCACCGGGCCGATCATGAACCACAGGTAGCTGAATACCGCCAGCATCTGGCCGATCGACAGGTCGGAGAACAGCACGGTGAGCATGGCCGCGGCGCGGAAGATATCGATGCCGAACTGGAACAGCAGGCCACTGGCGCGGCCGCTGGCATCGCTTTTCCACTGCGAGTCCACGGCGTAGTCCCGCACTTCGCGGGCGCGCAGGCCAAGGCGACCGAGGAAGTAGCCCTGGCGGTTACCGGCGCGGATTTCCTGAATGGCGTCGAGGGTTTCCGCCAGCGCCTGGGTAAAGCGTGCGGTGCTGTCGTTCTCGAGCTTTTTCAGGTGCTTGACGCGCTTGCCCAACTGCACGGTGAAATAGATCACCAGCGGGTTGAACAGCAATATCAGCATGGCCAGCTGCCAGTGCATCCAGATCAGGATGGCCGCCGTGCCGGTAAGGGTCAGCATGGCAACCAGGAAGCGGCTCAGGGTTTCGCCGACGAACTTGTCGAGGGTGTCCAGGTCGGTGACCAGGTGGGTGGTCACCGTGCCGCTGCCCAGGCTTTCGTACTCCTTCAGCGAGATGCGCTTGAGCCGCTCGATCAGGCGAATGCGTAGGCGGTAGACGATGTCCTTGGCCAGGCCGGCGAACAGCTTGGCCTGGATCACGTTGAACGCCAGGGCGGCCAGGCGCAGGCACAGGGTCAGCAGCAACATCAGGCCGATGTAGCCCGCCGCCACCTGCCAGCTGGACGGCAGCAGGTGGTTCATCCACTTCAACGCGGCATCGCCATGGCCCAGCAGCACTTCATCCACCAGCAGCGGCAACAGCAGCGGGATAGGCACGCTGCAGCAGGCCGCCAATACGGCGATTAGGTTGGCGGACCAGAGGTTTTTCTTGTGATGCAGGGCCAGGCGGCGGATTTCCGCCCAGCTCAATCTATCGGCCACAGTGTGAGGTTTGCCCGGTACCGGGTCGGGTGACCCAGGCACATCAAGCACAGGCGGCCTGCTGCAGCCAGCGGCCGAGCAAGGGTTGCAGGCGCTCCAGCGGCTGATAGCCGTTGGTCAGCAGGGCCAGTTGGCCATTGCGTTCGGCCAGCAAGGTCGGGAAACCGGCGATGCCCAGGTCCTGGGCCCAGCTGAAATCGGCTGCAGTGGCGGCGCGGGTGTCGGCACAGGCGAAGGCCTCGGCGAACACGGTGCGGTCGAAGCCTGCCTGTTCGGCCAGGTCGACCAGATGCGGTGCAATGGTGACGTCCACTCCCTGCTCGTAGAACGAACGCTGGATCAGCGCCAGCAGCGGCCAGACGCGTTCGGCGTCCAGCTCGCGGGCGGTGACCAGGGCACGGCAGGCCGGCTCGGTGTCGTAGACGAAGCCGTCGGGCATGGCCCCCTCGAAGCGGAACGGCTGGCCGGTGGCGTCGGCCACCGCCTGCCAGTGTTCAAGGATGTACTTGCGGGTAGAGCTGTCCAGGGCACTGCCGCCGGTACGCAGCCCGCCTGGCACCAGGCGGGTGGGCACGCCTGCGTCACGCGCCTGGGCGATCAGGGCCGCGGCCACGGGTGCGAAACCCCAGCACCAGGAGCACATCGGGTCCATCACATAGATCAGGCGTGCAGACATGCATCAAGCCTCGGCTTTGTAGTTGTAACCGATCGGGTGCGGCAGGTTGCGGGCCTTGGCCAGCTCGATCTGCTTCTGCCGGTCGATGGCGCTACGCCGGGTCTTCTCGCTCAGGGTGTCCCAGCAGTGCGGGCAGCTGACCCCTGGCGAATAGTGCTCGGACGCGCGCTCCTCTGCGTTGATCGGGTGACGGCAGGCGTGGCACTGGTCGTACTCACCTTCGCTCAGGTCATGGCGCACCGTGACGCGGTTGTCGAAAACGAAGCAGTCGCCGTCCCACAGGCTTTCTTCCTGAGGCACTTCCTCGAAGTATTTCAGGATGCCGCCCTTAAGATGATAGACCTCCTCGAAGCCTTCACCGAGCATGTAGCTGGAGGCTTTTTCGCAACGGATACCGCCGGTACAGAACATGGCAACCTTCTTGTGCTTGCTGGGGTCGAAGTTGGCCTTGATGTAGTCGGGGAACTCGCGGAAGGTTTCGGTCTTCGGGTCGATGGCGCCCTTGAAGGTGCCGATGGCCACTTCGTAGTCGTTGCGGGTGTCGATCAGCAGCACTTCCGGGTCGCTGATCAGCGCGTTCCAGTCCTTGGGCTCGACGTAGGTGCCGACCGCCTGGTTCGGGTCCACGCCCGGTACGCCGAGGGTTACGATCTCTTTCTTGAGCTTGACCTTGGTGCGGTAGAACGGCTGTTCGTCGCAGTACGATTCCTTGTGATCGACATCGGCCAGGCGTGGGTCGTTGCGCAGCCAGGCCAGCAGGCCGTCGATGCCTTCGCGAGTGGCAGAAACGGTGCCGTTGATGCCCTCGTGGGCCAGCAGCAGGGTGCCCTTGACGTTGTTGTCGAGCATGGTCTTGAGCAGCGGCTCGCGTAGCTCGACGTAGTCTTCCAGGGTGACGAACTTGTACAGCGCCGCGACGACGATGGGTTGGGACATGAAGCAGGATCTCCAGTGGTTGCCCTCGTAAGGGGCGGACCGGGTTTGACAGTGTGACAAAAAAGCGGGGGCGCTTTGCGCCCCATTCGCGGCACAAGGCCGCTCCTACTGGGGAATGCACCAGCCGACGGGCTGCGCTATCCCTGTAGGAGCGGCCTTGTGCCGCGAATGGGCCGCAAAGCGGCCCCCGGATTTTGCAGGATTCTACCAGAACAACAGCAAGGTTTCAGTGCCCGCCGCCCGCGCACACCGGCGAGGCCGGTGCAACGCCGACCTTGGCCCACTCTTCGGCGGTGTAGGTGTGGATGGCCAGGGCATGGATCTCGCCCATCAGCTCACCCATGGTGGCGTACACCTTCTGGTGGCGCTTGACGCTGTTCAACCCGGCAAACTGCTCGCTGACGATCACTGCCTTGTAGTGGGTCTCCTGACCACGACTGTGCATGTGGCTTTCATTGAGCACTTGCAGGTGTTGCGGCGCCAGGGCGGCCAACTGCTGTTCGATACGCTGTTGCATGGTCATCGCGGCGTACTCACTTCTTCGCCGGGGCGGCGGCCTTGCCAGCGTTCGGGTCCAGTTCCTTGGTCATGTCGTCCAGCAGCTTGTTCACCACCGGTACCGCTGGCTCCAGGCTCTGCTGGGTCAGCTGGGCCGACTGCTGGGTGACCTTGGGCATTTCACGCAGCACTTTCTTGCCCAGCGGCGATTCGTAGAACTTGACCAGGTCCTTGAGCTCCTGCTCGGTGAAGGTCTGGGTGTACAGGTCGACCATCTTCGGCTTCAGCTTGTTCCAGCCGATGGCGTTGTCCAGCGCGGCGTTGGCCTTGGCCTGGTAGCTTTCCAGCACTGGCTGCTTGGTGGCCGGGGCCTTGGTCTGGGCGAAACGCTGGGCGAACATCTGCTGGACCTGCATGTACACCGGGGTGCCCAGCTTGTCGGCGTTGGCCAGGGTCAGGAATTTCTCGGCAGCAGCGTTGTGGCTGGCGGTGGCAGCGAGTACCTGGCCGCTGGCGCAAGCCAGGGCAACGGCGGCACAAAGGACACGGAGACGGGTCATTGCATTTCCTTCAGAAGAGAGGGAGGCGGGTACCTCAGAGTAGAGCATTCTGCGCCGTGGTGGCGATGTGCTCAAGTGGCACGACGAGCGACTGAACCGCTCGGTCGAATCAGGGCCTAAACTGCGATTTCGAACTACAAGGGAGTGAGTACAGAATGAGCCGTATCGAGACAGACAGCCTGGGCCCGGTCGAAGTTCCTGAGGACGCCTACTGGGGTGCGCAGACCCAGCGTTCGCTGATCAACTTCGCCATTGGCAAGGAACGCATGCCCATCGCGGTGCTGCATGCCCTGGCGCTGATCAAGAAGGCCGCGGCACGCGTCAACGACCGTAACGGCGACTTGCCGGCCGACATCGCCCGGCTGATCGAACAGGCCGCTGACGAAGTGCTGGACGGCGAGCATGACGACCAGTTCCCGCTGGTGGTCTGGCAGACCGGCAGCGGCACCCAGAGCAACATGAACGTGAACGAAGTGATCGCCGGGCGGGCCAATGAGCTGGCCGGCAACGGCCGTGGCGGCAAGGCGCCCGTACACCCCAACGACCACGTCAACCGCTCGCAGAGCTCCAACGACTGCTTCCCCACCGCCATGCATATCGCTGCGGCGCAGGCGGTGCACGACAAGCTGCTGCCGGCCATCGCAGAGCTGTCCTCGGGGCTGGCCGAGCTGTCGGCACGCCACCACAAGCTGGTAAAGACCGGTCGCACGCACATGATGGACGCCACGCCGATCACCTTCGGCCAGGAGGTCTCGGCCTTCGTCGCCCAACTCGACTACGCCCAGCGTGCCATCCGCGCCACCCTGCCGGCAGTGTGCGAGCTGGCTCAGGGCGGCACTGCCGTGGGCACCGGGCTCAACGCCCCGCACGGTTTTGCCGAAGCCATCGCCGCCGAGCTGGCGGCGCTGTCCGGCTTGCCGTTCGTCACTGCGCCGAACAAGTTCGCTGCCCTCGCCGGCCACGAGCCGCTGACCAGCCTGGCCGGCGCCCTGAAGACCCTGGCCGTGGCCCTGATGAAAATCGCCAATGACCTGCGCCTGCTGGGTTCCGGCCCGCGCGCCGGGTTGGCCGAGGTACGCCTGCCGGCCAACGAGCCGGGCAGCTCAATCATGCCAGGCAAGGTCAACCCTACCCAGTGCGAGGCGCTGTCGATGCTGGCCTGTCAGGTGCTGGGCAACGACGCGGCGATCGGCTTTGCCGCCAGCCAGGGGCATTTGCAACTGAACGTGTTCAAGCCGGTGATCATCCACAACTTGCTGCAGTCGATCGAATTGCTGGCTGACGGCTGCCGCAACTTCCAGCAGCACTGCGTGGCGGGCATCGAGCCGGATGCCGAGCAGATGGCGGCGCACCTGGAACGGGGGCTGATGCTGGTGACGGCGTTGAACCCGCATATTGGCTATGACAAGGCAGCGGAAATTGCCAAGAAGGCCTATGGCGAAGGCAAGACCTTGCGCGAGGCGGCACTGGAGTTGAAGTACCTGACCAATGAGCAGTTCGACCAGTGGGTGAGGCCGGAGAACATGCTGGCTCCGGGGGGCAAAGGCTGACAGCTCAGAGACCGCGCTCCCCTGTAGGAGCGGCCTTGTGTCGCGATGGGCTGCGCAGCAGCCCCAGAAATCTCGGCAGCAACATAGATTTCTGGGGCTGCTGCGCAGCCCATCGCGACACAAGGCCGCTCCTACACAGAGCGCGCAACCCTCTTGAACTTGCGGGCGCGCCACCCGGCCACCAGCGAAGGCCCCAGTGCCACCAGCGCCGAGCCCAGCACCACGGTCACCGCCCCCACATAGCCCAGGGCATTGATGTCCTCGGCGTGCACATAATCAGGCCAGACCAACGCCGCCAGTGCCACCGCGACAAAGGTCACCAGCGGGGTCAGCGCCAGCGTGGCACTCACCCGCGACGCCTCCCAGTGCGCCAGCGCCTCGGCGAACGCGCCATAGGCCACCAGGGTGTTCAGGCAACAGGCCAGCAACAGCCAGCCTTGCACCGGGGTCAGCTGCAACGCCTCCAACGGGTGGGCCCAGGGTGTCAGCAGCGCGGCGCAACTGAGGTAGATCACCATCATTACCTGCTGCGAATGCCACACCGTCAGCAACTGCTTCTGGCTGAGCGCATAGAACACCCAGACGCTGGTGGCCAACAGGATGGTCAGCACGCCGGTGGTATAGGTGCCGAGCGAGGTCAGCAGCTCTTCCAGGCGCTGGTTGAAAAACAGCCCGAACCCCGCCAGCAGGATCAGCAGACCCACGCCCTGCCCCAGGCTGAAGCGCTCGCGGAACACGAACACGCTGGCCACCAGCAACAGCACCGGGCCGATCTGCACGACCAGTTGCGCGGTGCCCGGGCTGAGCAGGTTCAGGCCGATCAGGTACAGCACGTAGTTGCCCATCAGGCCAAGCACGGCCACTACCACCAGGCCTTTGCCCTTGGGCGTCAGCTTGCTGAAGGAAGGCAGCCTGCGCTTGGCGGCCAGCCAGGCGCACAGCAGGCCGCCGGAGACCAGCAGGCGGTACCAGGTGACGGTGACCGGGTCGACCACTTGCAGCACCTGCTTGAGCTTGATCGGCAGGATGCCCCAGAGCAACGCCGTCAAAAGTGCCAGGAAAAGGCCATAGCCCCAGCGGCCGGTAATGGTGTGCATAAAATCCTCGATCGAGCCCGTGGTGGGGGTGGTTGAATTCTACGGGCTTGGAGGGCGGGGACGGTGGTGGGTGCCGGGAAAAGAATTCATCAGGTCATTCTTCTGCGGCATGGCTTGGCAGGTGTGCTGCCTGTTCTGGCCCTTTCGCGGGCACGCCCGCTCCCACTGGGACCCCACAAGATTCAGAGTGTGTGCAAATCCTGTGGGAGCGGGCGTGCCCGCGAAGAGGCCAGAACAGGCAACCAACAAGCCTGGCTATTTCTTGTCCCTGGCAAACGCCGCCTCAAGCGCCTGGTTGATGGTGCGCAACACCTTCACCCGCGCCCAGCGCTTGTCGTTGGCCTCCACCAGCGTCCACGGCGCAATCTCGGTGCTGGTGCGGTCGACCATGTCGCCCACCGCCTGGACATAGTCGTCCCACTTGTCGCGGTTGCGCCAGTCATCCTCGGTGATCTTGTAACGCTTGAACGGGATCTGCTCGCGCTCTTCGAAACGCTCCAGCTGGGTCTGCTGGTCGATCGCCAGCCAGAACTTGACCACCACCGTGCCGGCATTCACCAGCTGTTCCTCGAAATCGTTGATCTCGCTGTAGGCACGCATCCAGTCGGCCGGGCTGCAGAAGCCTTCCACACGTTCCACCAGCACCCGGCCATACCAGGAACGGTCGAAGATGGTGAACTTGCCACGCGCCGGAATGTGCCGCCAGAACCGCCACAGGTATGGCTGCGCGCGCTCTTCTTCAGTGGGCGCGGCAATGGGCACGATGCGGTACTGGCGCGGGTCCAGCGCTGCCGCCACGCGGCGGATGGCGCCCCCTTTGCCGGCAGCGTCGTTGCCTTCGAACACCGCCACCAAGGCATGCCGACGCATGTGCTTGTGGCGCAGCAGGCCGGCCAGGCGGGCCTGCTCGGTGACCAGTTGCTCCTGGTAGTCGGACTTGTCCAAGCGCAGGGTCATGTCCAGCGCGCCGAGCAGGCTGCGCTGGTCGATGCTGCGGCCCAGCGGGGCGACGTTGCCCTGGTGCTTGCCTTTGGGATTGTTGTCCAGTGCCGCCTGCAGGCTTTCCAGCAGGATGCGCCCTACCGCCAGGCTGCGGTAGTTCGGATCGACGCCCTCAATGACATGCCATGGCGCGTAGTCGCGGCTGGTGCGGCGCAGCACGCGCTCACCAAAGCGCACGAAACGGTCGTAGGTTTCCGACTGCTGCCAGTCCAGCGGGCTGATCTTCCAGCTGTGCAGCGGGTCGTCCTTGAGCGATTTCAGCCGCGCCTTCATCTGCTTCTTGGACAGGTGGAACCAGAACTTGATGATCAACGCACCTTCGTCGCACAGCATCTCTTCCAGGCGTTCGGCGCCGGTGATGGCCTGGTCGAGCACGGCATCCTTGAACACCCCGTGCACCCGCCCCTGCAGCATCTGGCTGTACCAGTTGCCGAAGAACACGCCCATCCGCCCCTTGGGTGGCAGGGCCCGCCAGTAGCGCCAGGCCGGCGGGCGGGCCAGCTCTTCGTCGGTCTGCTGGTCGAAGGTGAGCACATCGATCATGCGCGGGTCCATCCACTCGTTCAGCAGTTTGACCGTCTCGCCCTTGCCGGCGCCTTCGATACCGTTGATCAGCACGATCACCGGGAAGCGCGCCTGCTGCTTGAGTTCGTACTGGGCTTCGAGCAGGGCCTCGCGCAAAGCGGGTACCTCGGCGTCGTAAGCCTCCTTGTCGATGCTGTGGCCGATTTCTGCGGATTCGAACATGCACTGGCTCCTTCAATGGATAAGCAAGACTAGCGGATTTGAAGGCTTGTGCAGTACTTGTGGGAGCTGGCTTGCCGGCGATAGGGCCGGCACAGCCAGCGCAAAATCCTCAGATGGCATAAAATCCGCCCATCCGCTGCAACCGAGCCAACCATGTCCACCCTCCTCCAGCACGCCCAGATCGACTGGGACGACCAGGGCCGCCCCCATTCGCGGCAATACGACGACGTCTATTTCGCAGTCAACGAAGGCATCGAAGAAACCAGGCACGTGTTTCTCGGGCAAACCCGTCTGGCCGAGCGCTTTGCCAACCTCGCCCCGCACGCCTGCGTGGTGATCGGCGAAACCGGGTTCGGCACCGGCATGAATTTCTACTGCGCCTGGCAACTGTTCGAGCAGCACGCCCATGCCGAGGCCCGCCTGCATTTCGTCAGCGTCGAAAAATACCCCCTCGGCCGCGACGATCTGGCCCGCGCCATACGCCTGTGGCCGGAACTGGCGGCCTACAGCCAGCCCCTGCTGGAGCAGTACGTTGCGGTGCACCCTGGCTTCCAGCAGTTCACCTTCGACAACGGCCGGGTCACCCTCACCCTGCTGATAGGCGACGTACTGGAGCAGCTGCCGCAACTCGATGCGCAGATCGATGTGTGGTTCCTCGACGGCTTCGCGCCGGCCAAGAACCCCGACATGTGGACCCCGGAGCTGTTCGCGCAACTGGCACGGCTGTCACACCCGGGCACGGTGCTAGGCACCTTCACCACCACCGGCTGGGTACGCCGCAGCCTGGTCGATGCCGGCTTCGCCATGAAGAAGGTGCCGGGCATCGGCAAGAAATGGGAAGTGATGAGCGGCGCCTATGTCGGCCCTGTGCCCAGCCCCGGTGCGCCATGGTATGCGCGCCCGGCTGCCGTTGCGGGGCCGCGTGAAGCGCTGGTGATAGGCGCCGGGCTCGCCGGCAGCACCACCGCCGCCAGCCTGGCACGGCGTGGCTGGCAGGTTACCGTGCTGGAACGCCACGACACGCCGGCTCGGGAAGCTTCGGGTAACCCGCAAGGGGTGCTGTACCTCAAGCTGTCCGCCCATGGCACGGCGTTGTCGCAGATGATCCTCGCCGGTTTCGGCTATACCCGGCGCCAGCTGCAGCGCCTGCAACGTGGCCACGACTGGGATGCCTGCGGCGTGCTGCAACTGGCCTTCGACAGCAAGGAAGCCGAACGCCAGGGCAAACTGGCTGGGGCCTTCGAACATGGCCTGCTGCACTCGCTGGAACGTGCAGAAGCCGAAGCCATCGCAGGTGTGGCCTTGCCGGCTGGCGGGCTGTTCTATCCCGAAGGTGGCTGGGTGCACCCGCCGGCGCTGTGCCAGCAGCAGTTGCAGCACCCGGGTATTCGCCTACTGACGCACCAGGAGGTGCTCGAGCTGCGCAAGGTCGACGGGCAGTGGCAAGCCTGGGCTGGCGAACGTTTGCTGGCCAGCGCGCCGGTGGTGGTGCTGGCCGGTGCCGCCGACATACTGCGCTTCGAACCATGCGCGCAGCTGCCGCTCAAGCGCATCCGCGGGCAGATCACCCGCCTGCCGGCCACCCCCAGCAGCCGCGCGCTGCGCACCGTGGTGTGTGCGGAAGGCTATGTAGCGCCGCCGCGCGGCGATGAACACACCTTGGGCGCGAGCTTCGACTTCCACAGCACAGACCTGGCGCCGACGGTAGCCGAGCACCAGGGCAACCTGGCATTGCTGGACGAGATTTCGGTCGACCTTGCCCAGCGCCTGGGCGCCGCCGAACTGGACCCCGGGCAGTTGGAAGGCCGTGCAGCGTTCCGTTGCACCAGCCCGGATTACCTGCCGATCGTCGGGCCGGTGGCGGATGCGCAGGCGTTCGCCCAGGCATATGCAGTGCTGGGCCGGGATGCGCGGCAGGTGCCGGATGTGGCCTGCCCCTGGCTGGATGGGTTGTATGTGAACAGCGGGCACGGCTCGCGCGGGTTGATCACGGCGCCGTTGAGCGGCGAACTGGTGGCGGCGTGGGTATGCGGGGAACCGCTGCCGTTGCCACGGGCGGTGGCGGAGGCGTGCCACCCGAATCGGTTTGCCTTGCGCAGGTTGATTCGTGGGAAGTGATCGGGCCGGGGGCTGCTGCGCAGCCCAATCGCCGGCAAGCCAGCTCCCACAGGGACCGCGTAAGGCCCCAGGCCTGTGGTGAACCTGTGCGGGCGAGCCCGCGAAGGGCTGCGCAGCAGCCCCATATAACAGATCGATCTAAAACTCTCGCAAACCACATGGGTCAGTTCCTTAAGGTGCCCTAATCCGGGGCACCCCCTCCCCAACGGAAAAACCGGTAAGGACCTATGTGCGGATTAGCAGGAGAGTTGCGTTTTACACCCATCGACCAAGCCCCTCGCCCAGCCGACCTGGCTGCGGTAGAGCGCATAACCCACCACCTGGCGCCCCGCGGCCCGGATGCCTGGGGCTTCCATAGCCAAGGCCCGATCGCCCTCGGCCACCGGCGCCTGAAAATCATGGACCTGTCCGACGGCTCTGCCCAGCCGATGGTGGACAACACCCTGGGCCTGTCGCTGGCCTTCAACGGCGCCATCTACAACTTCCCCGAACTGCGCCAGGAGCTGCAAGCCCTGGGCTACAGCTTCTGGTCCGACGGCGACACCGAGGTGTTGCTGAAGGGCTACCACGCCTGGGGCGCGGCCCTGCTGCCCAAGCTCAATGGCATGTTCGCCCTGGCCATCTGGGAACGCGACAACCAGCGCCTGTTCCTCGCCCGCGACCGCCTGGGCGTAAAGCCCTTGTACCTGTCGCGCAACGGCGAGCGCCTGCGCTTCGCCTCGACCCTGCCAGCGCTGCTCAAGGGTGGTGACATCGACCCGATGCTCGACCCGGTGGCACTCAACCACTACCTGAATTTCCACGCCGTGGTGCCGGCGCCACGCACCCTGCTGGCCAACGTGCAAAAGCTGGAACCCGGCACCTGGATGCGCATCGATCGTCATGGCGAAGTGGAACGCCAGACCTGGTGGCAGCTGCACTACGGCGCCAACCCCGATGAACGTGAGCTGGACCTGGAAGGCTGGACCACCCGCGTGCTCGACGCCACCCGCGACGCCGTGGCCATTCGCCAACGGGCAGCAGTGGACGTAGGTGTACTGCTGTCTGGCGGGGTCGATTCCAGCCTGCTGGTCGGCCTGCTGCGCGAAGTGGGCGTGGATGACCTGTCGACCTTCTCCATCGGTTTCGAGGATGCCGGTGGCGAACGCGGCGACGAGTTCCAGTACTCCGACCTGATCGCCAGGCACTACGGCACCCGTCACCACCAGCTGCGCATTGCCGAGCACGAAATCATCGACCAGTTGCCAGCCGCCTTCCGCGCCATGAGCGAACCCATGGTCAGCCATGACTGCATCGCCTTCTACCTGCTGTCGCGGGAAGTGGCCAGGCACTGCAAGGGCGTGCAAAGCGGCCAGGGCGCCGACGAGCTGTTCGCCGGCTACCACTGGTACCCGCAGGTGGACGGCGCAGAGGATGCCTTTACCGCCTACCGCGAAGCCTTCTTCGATCGCAGCCACGCCGAGTACCGCGACACCGTGCAGGCACCCTGGCTGCTGGAAAGCGACGCAGCGGGCGACTTTGTCCGTGAACACTTCGCCCGCCCTGGCGCCCCCGATGCGGTAGACAAGGCGCTACGCCTGGACAGCACGGTGATGCTGGTCGACGACCCGGTCAAACGGGTCGACAACATGACCATGGCCTGGGGCCTGGAGGCGCGCACGCCATTCCTCGACTACCGGCTGGTGGAGCTTTCGGCACGCATTCCGGCACGCTTCAAGCTGCCCGACGGCGGCAAGCAGGTGCTCAAGCAGGCGGCGCGGCGGGTGATCCCGCACGAGGTGATCGACCGCAAGAAGGGCTACTTCCCGGTGCCGGGCCTGAAGCATCTGGAAGGCGCCACCCTCGGCTGGGTACGTGAACTGCTGACCGACCCCAGCCAGGACCGCGGGCTGTTCAACCCGGCCATGCTCGACCGCCTGCTGAGCAACCCGCACGGCCAGCTGACACCGCTACGCGGCTCCAAGCTGTGGCAGCTGGCGGCGCTGAACCTGTGGCTGAGCGAACAAGGAATCTGACCGATGAAAGCCCATGAAATCGCTTACGGTCAGCGCCTGCTGCGCGGCCAGGCGCCGTCCTACGAGCGCCTGCAGGCGCGCCTGGCCGGCGACGGCGGCCAGCCCCACGACCAGCCGCGCGCCGTACATTGCGGCTGGGGCCGGCTGCTGATCGGCCACACCTACCCCAACCCGGCCGACCTGGCCGCCGACCTGCTGGAAGAACGCCCCGGCGAGCGCGATATCGCCCTGTACGTGGCCGCGCCGCAGCAGCTGCTGGCCCAGGCCCCGCAGCAACTGTTCCTCGACCCGTCCGACACCCTGCGCCTGTGGTTCACCGACTACCGCCCGGCGCAGCGGGTGTTCCGCGGCTTTCGCGTGCGCCGGGCGCAGAACCCGGGCGACTGGCAGGCGATCAACACCCTGTACCAGGCGCGCGGCATGTTGCCGGTGGACGCCGAGCTGCTTACGCCTCTGCACTTGGGCGGCCCGGCGTACTGGCTGGCCGAGGACGAAGACAGCGGCGCGGTGATCGGCAGTGTCATGGGCCTGAACCACGCCAAGGCGTTCGACGACCCCGAGCACGGCAGCAGCCTCTGGTGCCTGGCGGTAGACCCGCACTGCACCCGCCCCGGCGTGGGCGAGGTGCTGGTGCGCCATCTGATCGAACACTTCATGAGCCGCGGCCTGGCCTACCTGGACCTGTCGGTACTGCACGACAACCGCCAGGCCAAGCGCCTTTACCAGAAGCTGGGTTTTCGCAACCTGCCGACCTTCGCGGTCAAGCGCAAGAACGGCATCAACGAACAGCTGTTTCTGGGGCCGGGGCCTCAAGCCGACCTCAACCCCTACGCACGCATCATCGTCGACGAAGCGCTGCGTCGAGGCATTGAGGTACAAGTGGACGATGCCGCTGGCGGCCTGTTCACCCTCAGCCTGGGCGGGCGCCGCATTCGCTGCCGTGAGTCGCTCAGCGACCTGACCAGCGCCGTGACCATGACCCTGTGTCAGGACAAGCGCCTTACCCAACATGCCTTGCACAATGCCGGGCTGCAGGTGCCGGCGCAGCAGCTGGCCGGCAATGCCGACGACAACCTGGCGTTTCTCGAAGAGCATGGCGCGGTGGTGGTCAAGCCGGTCGACGGCGAGCAAGGCCAGGGCGTGGCGGTGAACCTCACCTGCATCGACGACATCACCCAAGCCGTGGCGCATGCCCGCCAGTTCGACAGCCGCGTGTTGCTGGAGAGCTTCCATGCCGGGCATGACCTGCGCATCGTGGTGATCGGCTACGAAGTGGTGGCGGCAGCCATCCGTCACCCAGCGCAAGTGCTGGGCGATGGCAAGCACAGCATCCGCGAGCTGATCGATGCCCAGAGCCGTCGGCGCCAGGCCGCAACCGGTGGCGAAAGCCGCATTCCACTGGACGACGAAACCGAGCGCACCCTGCGCGCGGCGGGCTTTGGCTACGACGACGTGTTGCCCGCCGGCCAGCGCCTGGCCGTGCGACGCACCGCCAACCTGCACACCGGCGGCACCCTGGAAGACGTGACCGAACGCCTGCACCCGGTGCTGGCCGAAGCCGCCGTGCGCGCTGCACGGGCGCTGGAGATCCCGGTGGTGGGGCTGGACTTCATGGTGCGTGATGCCGGGCAACCGGAGTACGTGATCATCGAGGCCAACGAGCGTGCAGGGTTGGCCAACCATGAACCGCAACCGACCGCCGAGCGTTTTATCGATCTGCTGTTTCCGCATAGCCGGCCTTTGGCGTAAAGGCTGATGGCCTCTTCGCGGGCTCGCCCGCTCCCACAGGTCCAGCACAGCCCACGAGACTTGTGGGGTTCCTGTAGGAGCGGGCGTGCCCGCGAGGAGGCCGGCACAGGAGTAAAGGAGCCCCCCAACCATGTCCGACCGACATCCCGAACCCGATCTCGACTATCTCAAGCGCGTGCTGCTGGAGATGCTCGCCATCCCCAGCCCCACCGGTTTCACCGACACCATCGTGCGCTACGTGGCCGAGCGCCTGGACGAACTGGGCATCCCTTTCGAGCTGACCCGCCGCGGCACCATCCGCGCCACCCTGAAGGGCCGCCAGACCTCGCCCGACCGCGCCGTGTCCGCTCACCTGGACACCATCGGCGCCAGCGTGCGCCAGTTGCAGGACAACGGCCGCCTGGCCCTGGCGCCAGTCGGTTGCTGGTCCAGCCGCTTCGCCGAAGGCAGCCGGGTCAGCGTATTCACCGACACCGGCGTATACCGGGGCAGCGTGCTGCCGCTGATGGCCAGCGGGCATGCTTTCAACACCGCCATCGACCAGATGCCGGTCAGCTGGGAGCACGTTGAGGTACGCCTGGACGCCTACTGCGCCACCCGCGCCGACTGCGAGGCGCTGGGTGTAAGCATCGGTGATTTCGTTGCCTTCGACCCGCTGCCCGAATTCACCGAAAGCGGCCACATCAGCGCCCGCCACCTGGACGACAAGGCCGGCGTGGCAGCGCTGCTGGCGGCGCTGAAAGCCGTGGTGGAAAGCGGCCGCCAACCGTTGATCGACTGCCACCCGCTGTTCACCATCACCGAAGAGACCGGCTCGGGAGCGGCTGGCGCCCTGCCCTGGGACGTCAGCGAGTTTGTCGGCATCGACATCGCCCCGGTGGCGCCCGGGCAGGCCTCCAGCGAACATGCAGTGAGCGTGGCCATGCAGGACTCGTCGGGGCCTTACGACTACCACCTGTCCCGGCACCTGCTGAAACTGGCCGGCGACCACGACCTGCCGGTGCGGCGCGATCTGTTCCGCTACTACTTCAGCGATGCCCATTCGGCAGTGACGGCGGGGCACGATATTCGTACCGCGCTGGTAGCCTTTGGTTGCGATGCCACCCATGGCTACGAGCGAACACACATCGACAGCCTGGCGGCGTTGAGCCGCTTGTTGTCGGCGTACCTGCTGAGCCCGCCGGTGTTTGCCAGTGATTCGCAGCCGGCCAATGCGTCGTTGGAGCGCTTCAGCCACCAGCTGGAACATGATGCACAGATGGAGAGCGATACGCGGGTGCCGGCGGTGGATAGCCTGGTTGGCAACAAAGGCTGAGGGCCCTGGGGGCTGCTTTGCAGCCCAATCGCCGGCAAGCCAGCTCCCACAGGATAACCACAGGCCCAGGCTTTGTGCTGTCCCTGTGGGAGCTGGCTTGCCGGCGATTGGGCCGCAACGCGGCCCCAAAATCCCGAATGTTTCGCGTAGCATGCCCCCACCAAGACCCTAGGCAACGCCACCATGCTGATCCCCTACGACCAACTGCAAGCCGAAACCCTGACCCGACTGATCGAGGACTTCGTCACCCGCGACGGTACCGACAACGGCGACGACACCCCGCTGGAAACCCGCGTGCTGCGGGTGCGCCAGGCATTGGCCAAGGGCCAGGCGTTCATCCTTTTCGACCCGGAAAGCCAGCAGTGCCAGTTGCTGGCCAAGCATGATGTGCCCCGCGAGCTGCTCGACCAACAGATCTGACCTCTTCGCGGGCGTGCCCGCGAAGAGGCCGGCACAGGCAACATCAAACCCTGCGGGCCTTGGCCTGCTGCCCTTCCTTGATGCGCTTGTACACCTCGGCCCGATGCACCGGCACTTGCCGCGGTGCATCCACGCCAAAGCGCACCATCCCGTCCCGCGTTTCCACGACCATGATCCGAATGTCATCACCAATCACGATGATCTCTCCCACTTCGCGCCCTATTACCAGCATGCTCCGTTCCTCCAGCGAAAGGGAAAACCGGAGCCTGCCTTGACGGCATAGGGCTACTCAATAGTTCTACCGTGATTCAGAAGCACCCTACATCTGCCGGTAACTTTCCTTACAGACGAATCATCGCGACTGAGCCTTGGCCCGCATTTTCACCGCCATCTCAGCCATCTCGTCATACAGCCGCTCAGGTGCCTGACGCTTCAGTTGCCAGGCCTGGCGCCCGGCCTCATGGGGCAGGATCAGGAACTCACCAGCGGCAACCTGCCGGTGGATGTATTCGGCGATGTCCGCCGCATTGATCGGCGAGCCTTCAAGCAGCTTACCAACCTGGGCTTTCATCGCCGGGTTCGGCCCGCGGAACGAGTCCAGCAGGTTGGTCTGGAAGAAAGACGGGCACACCACGTGCACCGCCACTTCCAGTTCGCGTAGCTCGACCAGCAGGCTTTCCGACAGGGCCAGTACGCCGGCCTTGGCCACGTTGTAGTTGCTCATGCCCGGCCCCTGCATCAGCGCAGCCATCGAGGCGATGTTGATGATTCGCCCCTTGCTGCGCTCCAGCAGCGGCAGAAAGGCCTTGCAGCCCTTGACCACACCCATCAGGTTGACCGCGATCTGCCAGTCCCAGTCCTCCAGCGACAGTTCGGCGAAGAACCCGCCCGAAGCGACGCCGGCGTTGTTGACGATCACATCGATACCACCGAACTGCTCGGTGCAGGCCTGGGCCAGGGCGGTGAGCTGGCTGTAGTCGCGCACGTCGCAACGCTGGGCAAAGCCTTCGCCGCCAGCTGCGCGGGCCAGCTCCAGGGTTTTGCGCAGGCCGGCTTCGTTGACATCGGCCAGCGCCAGGCGCCAGCCCTCACGCGCCCAGCGCAGGGCGATCTCGCGACCGAGGCCGGACCCGGCGCCGGTAATCATGATGCGGTTTTGCATGGTGACTGGCCTTGTTCTGATGGGTTGTGCAACCAGTCTAATCAAGGCCTGGTGGGCAGGCAGGGTTCATCAGGGTAGTGAATGGACGGGCATGACTGTGTGGTTAGCCTGCACCGGCTGCTCCTGCAGGGACCGCACACACCTGTAGGAGCAGCCTTGTGCTGCGAAGAGGCCGGTACAAGCCCTACACAAATGGAATCTTTGACACTCACCACCAGTCCTTATTTACAAGAGGCCAGCAGTCCGAGGCCCTTGACCCTCAACCACGCAAGGACTCCGTCATGACAACGATTCTCATCATCATCCTGATCCTTCTGCTGATTGGTGGCTTACCGGTCTTCCCGCACTCGCGCAGCTGGGGCTATGGCCCGTCCGGCATCATCGGCGTGGTGCTGGTAGTTCTGCTGGTTTTGTTGCTGCTAGGCATGATCTAGCGGCGAAAACACAAAAAAACCGCGCCGAAGCGCGGTTTTTCATTGCCGGAAGGATCAGTGCGAAACAGCACCCGAAGCGCCCAGGCCAGTCTGCGAACGCACGAACTGCGGGAAGAACAGCGCACGTTCGTCTTCGGCAGCCTTGGACTTGTCGGTGACCGAGAAGAACCAGATACCGACGAAGGCGATCAGCATCGAGAACAGCGCCGGGTACTCGTACGGGTAGATCGGCTTCTCGTGGCCGAGGATCTGCACCCAGATGGTCGGGCCGAGGATCATCAGCGTCACCGCGCTCACCAGGCCCAGCCAGCCGCCGATCATCGCACCGCGGGTGGTCAGCTTCTTCCAGTACATCGAGAGCAGCAGTACCGGGAAGTTGCAGCTGGCCGCGATGGAGAACGCCAGGCCGACCATGAAGGCGATGTTCTGCTTCTCGAACAGGATACCCAGGCCGATCGCCAGTACGCCCAGGGCGACGGTGGTGATCTTCGACACGCGGATCTCGTCCTTGTCGTTGGCCTTGCCCTTGCGCCATACACTGGCGTACAGGTCGTGGGACACCGCCGAGGCACCGGCCAGGGTCAGGCCGGCGACCACCGCCAGGATGGTGGCGAAGGCAACAGCCGAGATGAAGCCGAGGAACACGCTGCCACCCACGGCGTTGGCCAGGTGCACCGCTGCCATGTTGTTGCCACCCAGCAGGGCGCCAGCGGCGTCCTTGAAGTCCGGGTTGGTGCTGACCAGCAGGATGGCGCCAAAGCCGATAATGAAGGTGAGGATGTAGAAGTAGCCGATGAAGCCGGTGGCGTACAGCACGCTCTTGCGCGCTTCCTTGGCGTCACTGACGGTGAAGAAGCGCATCAGGATGTGCGGCAGGCCGGCGGTACCGAACATCAACGCCAGGCCCAGCGAGAATGCCGAGATCGGGTCCTTGACCAGGCCGCCCGGGCTCATGATCGCCTCGCCCTTGGCGTGCACCTTGATTGCCTCGGAGAACAGGGTGTTGAAGTCGAAGCCAACGTGCTTCATCACCATCAGCGCCATGAAGCTGGCACCGGACAGCAGCAACACGGCCTTGATGATCTGTACCCAGGTAGTGGCCAGCATGCCGCCGAACAGTACATACAGGCACATCAGGATACCCACCAGGATCACCGCCACGTGGTAGTCCAGGCCGAACAGCAGCTCGATCAGCTTGCCGGCACCGACCATCTGCGCGATCAGGTAGAACGCCACCACCACCAGCGAACCGGAGGCCGACAGGGTGCGGATCTCCTTCTGCCCGAGGCGGTACGAGGCCACGTCGGCGAAGGTGTACTTGCCCAGGTTGCGCAGGCGTTCGGCGATCAGGAAGAGGATGATCGGCCAGCCGACCAGGAAGCCGATCGAATAGATCAAGCCATCGTAGCCAGAGGTGAACACAAGTGCAGAAATACCCAGGAACGAGGCGGCCGACATGTAGTCACCGGCAATCGCCAGGCCGTTCTGGAAGCCGGTGATCTTGCCCCCTGCGGCGTAGTAGTCCGACGCCGACTTGTTGCGCTTGGAGGCCCAGTAGGTGATGCCGAGGGTGAAGGCGACGAAGGCCACGAACATGGCGATCGCGGAGACGTTCAGCGGTTGCTTCTGCACCTCGCCGGTCAGGGCATCGGCGGCCCACACGGCGGGTGCGAAGGCTCCGCAGGCCAGTACGGCCAGGGCTTTGGCGTGGCGAATCATTGTTGCGCCTCCTTCAGGATGGCCTTGTTCAGCTCATCGAATTCGCCGTTGGCGCGGCGTACGTAGATGGCGGTCAGGACGAATGCCGAGACGATCAGGCCGACGCCCAGGGGGATGCCCCAGGTAATCGACGACTCAGGGCTGAGCTTGGTGCCCAGGATCTGAGGACCGTAGGCGATCAGGAGGATGAAGGCGCAGTACAGGCCGAGCATGATCGCCGAGAGAATCCAGGCGAACCGTTCGCGTTTGGTGACCAGCTCCTTGAAGCGGGGGCTGTTTTGTATCGAGAGGTAAATGCTGTCGTTCATTGTTTTTGTCCTAGCAGCACAGATAGGGGTGGAACCCACGACCCTTACTTTATGCGGCTATCGGACGCCAACCAGACGACCTTAGTCTTAGATGCAACGGTGTTTTACGGATCACGCAACAAAACAGCTTGCACATATCCCTGTAGGAGCAGCCTTGTGCTGCGAAGAGGCCGGTACAGGCTGCCCGAATCTTCGCAGCTTGCACCGGCCTCTTCGCAGCACAAGGCTGCTCCTACAACGGAACGGGTTGTTACTTGCCAGTCCACTCCTTCACGCGATCAGGGTGCTTGGCCACCCAGTCCTTGGCCGCCGCTTCAGGCTTGGCGCCTTCCTGGATAGCCAGCATCACTTCGCCGATCTCGTCCTTCGACTGCCAGTTGAACTTCTTCAGGAACTCCGCCACTTCCGGGGCCTTGGTGGCCAGTTCCTTGCTGCCGATGCTGTTCACGGTTTCCGCGGCGCCATACACGCCTTTCGGGTCTTCGAGGAACTTCAGCTTCCACTTGGCGAACATCCAGTGCGGTACCCAGCCGGTCACCGCAATCGACTGCTGCTTGGCATAGGCACGGCCCAGTTCTGCTGTCATCGCCGCGCCGGAACTGGCCTGCAGCTTGTAACCGGTCAGGTCGTAGTCCTTGATTGCCTGGTCGGTCTTGAGCATTACGCCGGAGCCGGCGTCGATGCCGACGATCTTCTGCTTGAAGGTGTCATCGGTCTTGAGGTCGGCGATGCTCACCGCCTTGACGTACTCAGGGACGATCAGGCCAATCTTGGCGTCCTTGAAGTTCGGGCCGTAGTCGACCACGTTGTCCTTGTTCTTGGCCCAGTACTCGCCATGGGTCACCGGCAACCAGGCCGACAACATGGCATCGAGCTTGCCGGTGGCCACGCCCTGCCACATGATCCCGGTGGCCACGGCCTGCAACTTCACGTCGTAGCCGAGCTTCTGCTTGATCACTTCGGCAGCCACGTTGGTGGTCGCCACGCTGTCAGCCCAACCATCCACGTAACCAATGCTGACTTCTTTGGCCATTGCCTGTGCCGCACTCATGGCCAGTACCATGGCGGTGCCCACACCCAGGAAACGTCGCATTTTTGTATTAGCAGCCATCAAAGCATCCCCTCGTCAGGTCTCGGAATTTGCATCATCGTCCTGCAACAATAGTCGACCTGCTCCAGCTACGACCTATATCCGCCCCATATGCGACAGCACTATGCCATTAGCGCCATCGGCCTATGCCGCCCTGCGCGATCCTTGCATGCCAAAAGTTTGGCGCCGGGCTACTATCTACCCTTTTGCGCCTGACGATGGACCGCCCGATGCCCAGTTCTACCCGCCTGCTGCTGCCGTTGTACCTGCTTGCCTGCCTGCTCGCCCTGCTCGGGCTCGGAGGGCTCTGGTACGGGCTTGGCAAGCCGGTGCAACTGCCGGATGCGGCCAGCCCGACGCACAAGCTGCAATGCGCCTCGTATACCCCGTTCGACAAGGACCAGTCGCCCTACGACCAGCCGTTGCGCCTGCGCCCGGCCCGCATGGATGCCGACCTGGCGTTGCTGGCCGAGCGTTTCCAGTGCATCCGCACCTATTCCCAGACCGGTCTTGAAGCAATCCCGGCGCTGGCACGCAAGCATGGCCTGAAGGTGATGCTGGGTGCCTGGGTCAACGCCCACCCGGCCGACACCGAGAAAGAAATCGAGCTACTGATCGCCGCCGCCAATGCCAACCCCGACGTGGTCAGCGCGGTGATCGTCGGCAACGAGACGCTGCTACGCAAGGAGGTGACCGGCGCACACCTGGCCACGCTGATCGCCCGGGTGAAAAGCCAGGTCAAGGTGCCGGTAACCTACGCCGATGTGTGGGAATTCTGGTTGCAGCACCCGCAGGTAGCGCCTGCGGTGGACTTCCTGACTATCCACTTGCTGCCTTACTGGGAAGACGACCCGCGGGGCATCGACGAAGCCCTGGCCCACGTCGCCGATGTGCGCCGGGTGTTCGGCACGCGCTTCGCGCCGAAGGACATTCTGATCGGTGAAACCGGCTGGCCCAGCGAAGGCCGCCAGCGCGAAACCGCACAGCCCAGCCGGGTCAACGAGGCGCGCTTCATTCGCGGGTTCGTGGCCATGGCCGAAAGCAACGGCTGGCACTACAACCTGATCGAGGCGTTCGACCAGCCATGGAAGCGCGCCAATGAGGGGGCGGTCGGTGGTTACTGGGGGCTTTACGATGCCGACCGGCAGGACAAGGGCATACTCGAAGGACCGGTGAGCAACCTGCCTTACTGGCCGCAGTGGTTGCTGGCCAGTGCTGTGCTAATGGTGCTGATGCTGATGCTTGCCGGGCGCCCGGCCACCCCGGCGGCGGCCATGCTGCTGCCGTTGCTGGCAGCGTTTGGGGCAGGCTGCCTGGGGCTTTGGGGCGAGCTGATGCGCACCCATGCGCGCTTTGCCGGGGAGTGGCTGTGGGCGGTGCTTCTGGCAGGGCTGAACCTGCTGGTGCTGGCCCATGCCGTGCTGGCCCTGGCACGGCGCGCGGGCTGGCGCGAGCGCCTGTACGCCTGGTTGCAGGCGCGGGCCGGCTGGCTATTGCTGGCGGCGGGTTTTGCCGCGGCGGTGAGCATGCTGGCGATGGTGTTCGACCCACGCTACCGCAGCTTCCCCAGCGCAGCGTTGGCGTTGCCGGCGCTGGTGTTTGCAGTGTGGCCGGTGCGGGCGCGGCGTGCGGAGGTGGCGTTACTGGCGTTCATCGTCGGTGCCGGGGTGGCGCCGCAGTTGTTTGTGGAAGGGTTGGAGAACCAACAGGCCTGGGGATGGGCAGTGGTCAGTGTGCTGATGACCGCGGCCTTGTGGCGGAGCTTGCGGCTGCGCCCGGCCTGATATCCTTGGGACCGCTTCGCGCTCCATCGCAGGCAAGTCAGCTCCCACAGGAGTTATGCTACCTATGGAATCGGCGCGGTCCCTGTGGGAGCTGGCTTGCCTGCGATGGGCCGCAAAGCGGCCCCTTTCAGCCTTGATCCGGCAACCTGACCAACCGCAACCCCGCCAACACCAGCGCGAACACGGCAATGCTGGCGGTATACAGCACCAGTGCCGGCACCGCGAACACCAACGCCACCACCGCCAGCCACCAGCCGCCACGGCCGGCAACGACCTGCGCCAGCAGCGCCAGCCCCAGCCCGCTCCAGGCCATCACCTGATGATGAATGCCCAACCCCAGCAAAGACCGCACCTCACACTGCCAGTACGCCGCCGGCGCCGTGCACAGCCCCACCCACTGCCCGTCCTCCATCATCCCATAGCGCACGCCATAACTGGCAGCAAGCCAGAGCCCCAGAAACAGCACAAGCAGCGCAGCCGGCAGCGAACGAGACATCCAGCTCTCCAATAGCGGTAATCGAAAGCATCCATGATCGCTTATGCCCAGTTGTAAGGCAAAATCACCTCCCTGCAGCTATGTTGCAGATAACAAGCACACCAAAGACCACCGCACCTGGCAACTTTGCCCGGCCCGTTGTGGTCCTAGCCTGCACACTGCTCGACCTTGCGTTCTTTTGGGGGATTACATGCTTCGATCTTTGCGCCTCGCTGCCTTGCTCGGTGGCCTGCTCATGGCTGTGGCCGCTTCGGCGCGGGATATCGACGCCGCGAGCTATGGTTTCCCCTTGACCAACCCGTTCGAGGCAACCATCGCCACCACGCCACCGGACCAGCGCCCCACCCTGCCCGAAGATGATGAAATCAACCAGTCCGACTACAGCCTCAACCTGCGCCCGGACCGTGAATTCACTCTGCCGGACAATTTCTGGGCGGTGAAAAAGCTCAAGTACCGTCTGGCCCGCCAGGACCGCGAGGCGCCGCTGATCTTCATCATCGCCGGCACCGGTGCGCCCTACACCAGCAGCATCAACGAATACCTGAAGAAGCTGTTCTACCAGGCCGGCTTCCACGTGGTGCAGCTGTCGTCGCCAACCAGTTACGACTTCATGAGCGCCGCCTCGCGCTTCGCCACCCCAGGCGTCAGCCAGGAGGATGCCGAAGACATGTACCGGGTGATGCAGGCCGTGCGCGCCCAGCACCCGCGCCTGCCAATCAGCGAGTTCTACCTCACCGGCTACAGCCTGGGCGCACTCGACGCTGCCTTTGTCAGCCACCTGGACGAAACCCGCCGCAGCTTCAACTTCAAGCGCGTACTGCTGCTGAACCCGCCGGTCAACCTGTACACCTCGATCAACAACCTGGACAAGCTGGTGCAGACCCAGGTCAAGGGCATCGACCGCAGCACCACCTTCTACGAGCTGATGTTGGCCAAGCTGACCCGCTACTTCCAGGAAAAGGGCTACATCGACCTCAATGAGGCCTTGCTGTACGACTTCCAGCAGTCGCGCCAGCACCTGTCCAACGAGCAGATGGCCATGCTGATCGGCACCTCGTTCCGCTTCTCGGCGGCCGACATTGCCTTTACCTCCGACCTGATCAACCGCCGCGGCCTGATCATTCCGCCGAAGTTCCCGATCACCGAGGGCAGCAGCCTCACGCCATTCTTCAAGCGTGCCCTGCAGTGCGACTTCGACTGCTACATGACCGAGCAGGTCATCCCCATGTGGCGCGCCCGTACCGACGGCAACAGCATCCTGCAACTGGTCAACCAGGTCAGCCTGTATGCACTTGAAGATTACCTGAGCAGCAGCGACAAGATCGCCGTGATGCACAACGCCGACGACGTCATCCTCGGCCCTGGCGACATCGGCTTCCTGCGCAAGGTGTTCGGTGAGCGTCTGACCCTTTACCCCCATGGCGGCCATTGCGGCAACCTCAATTACCGCGTCAACAGTGACGCCATGCTGGAGTTCTTCCGTGGTTAACAAACTCCTCTTCGCCACTGCCCTGTTCGCCGCCGGCCACGCCCTGGCTGCCGAAACCGCCCCCCGGGCCAGCGTGGTCGAGGCCGACCCGCAAGTCACCGAAGCGCCACTGGCGCCCGAGACCGATGGTTTCCTCGACCCGCTGCGTGAGCTGAAATTCAACCCGGGGCTGGACCAGCGCGAGTTCGAGCGCTCCACCCTGCAAGCGCTGAACGTGTACGACCCGCTGGAGTCGATCAACCGGCGCGTCTATCACTTCAACTACCGTCTGGACCAATGGGTGCTGCTGCCGATGGTAAGCGGCTACCAATACGTCACCCCGCGCTTCGTGCGCACCGGGGTGACCAACTTCTTCAACAACCTGGGCGACGTGCCGAACCTGTTCAACAGCGTGTTGCAGCTCAAGGCCAAGCGCTCGGCCGAGATCACCGCGCGGCTCATGTTCAACACCATCATCGGCGTGGGTGGGCTTTGGGACCCGGCCACCAAGATGGGCCTGCCGCGGCAAAGTGAAGACTTTGGCCAGACCTTGGGCTTCTATGGCGTACCGGACGGGCCGTACCTGATGCTGCCGGTGCTGGGGCCTTCGAACCTGCGCGATACCACCGGGCTGGTGGTGGACTATGCAGGCGAACAGGCGATCAACTACCTGAACGTGGCCGAAGCCAGCAGCGACCACCCGGAAATCTCCGTGCTACGCGTGGTGGACAAGCGCTACAGCACCAAATTCCGCTATGGCCAGCTCAACTCGCCGTTCGAGTACGAGAAGGTGCGGTACGTTTATACCCAGGCGCGCAAGTTGCAGATAGCCGAGTAGGCCGGCCAGGCCTCTTCGCAGCACAAGGCTGCTCCTACAAGGCGACGCGCTACCCTGTAGGAGCAGCCTTGTGCTGCGAAGAGGCCGACACAAGCAATATCAGATCCCGAGGAACTGACAAAGCTCCCGTTTCTTGGCCAAGGCATCCTTTCGCCCCAGCTCTATCAGCTCGCTGCAGTAACTGGCCTCGAACAGCAAATAGCTCAACACCCCCGCCCCGCTCGTACGCGTCGCCCCCGGCCCACGCAGGAACATGCGCAACGCCGCCGGCAACTCGCGCCGATGTCGCGCGGCAATCTCGTCCAGCGGCTGGCTGGGCGCCACCACCAGCACATCGATCGGCGCCAGGCCCAGGCGCCGGGCGTCCAGGTGCGCCGGCAACAGGTGGCTCAGGTGGTTGAGGCGCTGCAGCAGCTCGATGTCGTCTTCCAGGCTGTCAATGAACGTACTGTTGAGCATATGCCCGCCGATCTGCGCCAGGCTCGGCTGCTGCCCGCTGAACACCCGCTGGGTCGGCAGCGGTGGCGCCGGCCGCTGCGGGTTACCGCTGACACCAACCACCAGTACCCGGCTGGCGCCCAGGTGCAGGGCCGGGCTGATCGGTGCCGACTGGCGCACCGCACCATCGCCGAAATATTCATCACCCAGCCGCACCGGGGCGAACAGCAACGGGATGGCCGCGCTGGCCAGCAGATGATCGATGGTCAATGGCGTGGGCATGCCGATACGGCGATGGCGCAACCAGGCTTCGATGGTGCCGCGGCCCTGGTAGAAGGTCACCGCCTGGCCGGACTCGTAGCCAAACGCGGTCACCGCGACGGCGCGCAGTTGCTCGGCGGCCAGGGAGTGGGCGATGCCGTCCAGGTTCAGGTGCGCCTGCAGCAAGCCGCGCAATGGGCTGCTGTCCAGGAGCGCCACTGGCGCCGGGCCACCCACGCCCAGCAGGTTGTGGGCGACGAAGCGGCTGGCCTGGCGGACCACACCGGGCCAGTCGCTGCGGATGACCAGGTGGCTGCGGAAGTTCTGCCAGAAGGCGGTGAGCCGTTGTACGGCGTCGCTGAAATGGGTGGCGCCGCTGGCCAGGGTGACGGCATTGATGGCCCCGGCGGAGGTGCCCACGATGACCGGGAACGGGTTGTGCGCGCCGGCTGGCAGCAACTCGGCAATGCCGGCCAGCACGCCCACCTGGTAAGCGGCGCGGGCGCCGCCGCCAGAAAGGATAAGACCGGTTACCGGGGGTGGGGGCATAGGAGTCCTTCCTGGGGTTGATGTGCTGTCAGTGCCGGCCCTTTCGCGGGTGAACCCGCTCCCACAGGTTCTTCACCGGCCTTGAAGGCTGTGCAATACCTGTGGGAGCGGGTTCACCCGCGAAAGGGCCGGCACAGGCAAAACAAAATTCAGCGCTTCTTCTTGTCATACAGCCGCGGCTCCCCTTCGGGCCGCGACTTGAAACGGCGATGCGCCCACAGGTACTGCTCGGGGCATTCGCGCAACACGCTTTCCACCCACTGGTTGATTCGCAGGCAGTCAGCCTCTTCGCTCTCCCCGGGGAAATCCGCCAGCGGCGGGTGGATCACCAGGCGATAGCCGCTGCCATCCTCCAGGCGCTTCTGGGTGAACGGTATCACTTGCGCCTTGCCCAACCGGGCAAACTTGGTGGTAGCGGTCACCGTCGCCGCCGGGATGCCGAACAGCGGCACGAACAGGCTCTGCTTGGCGCCGTAGTCCTGGTCGGGTGCGTACCAGATCGCCCGGCCCGAACGCAGCAGCTTGAGCATGCCGCGTACGTCCTCGCGCTCCACCGCCAGCGAGTCGAGGTTATGCCGCTCGCGGCCGCTGCGCTGGATGAAGTCGAACAGCGGGTTGCCGTGCTCGCGGTACATGCCATCGATGGTGTGATGCTGGCCCAGCAGTGCGGCGCCGATCTCCAGGGTGGTGAAGTGCACCGCCATCAGAATGGCCCCCTGCCCCGCCTGCTGGGCGGCCTGCAGGTGCTCCAGCCCCTCGACATGGGCCAGGCGCGCCAGCCGGGCCTTGGGCCACCACCAGCTCATGGCCATTTCGAAGAAGGCGATACCGGTGGAGGCGAAGTTGGCCTTGAGCAGGCGCTGCCGTTCGTCGACCGACAGCTCCGGGAAGCACAGCTCCAGGTTGCGCGCGGCAATGCGCCGCCGCTCACCGGCAAAGCGGTACATCACCGCTCCCAGCACGGCACCGACTTTCAACAGGACCCGGTACGGCAACTGGACCAGCAGCCACAGCAGGCCCAGGCCCAGCCACAGGCCCCAGAAACGTGGGTGAAGGAAATAGGGACGAAAACGCGGGCGTTCCATTGAAGCTTCCGGAAAGACAAAGGCCGCGCATTCTACAACGGATCAGCGCATGTTGCGGGCAACCGGTCTTATCGTTATAAGTCAGGGCACTTTTTTCGCAACAAGCCGTCTATGCAGACCATGAGCCCAAACCACACACCCGACACCGCCTCCGTGTTCCAGCTCAAGGGCAGCATGCTCGCCATTACAGTGCTGGAGCTGGCGCGCAATGACCTTGAAGCCCTCGACCGCCAACTGGCGGCCAAAGTCGCCCAGGCACCGAACTTCTTCAGCAACACGCCACTGGTGCTGGCGCTGGACAAGCTGCCGGCCGACGAGGGGGCAATCGACCTGCCCGGCTTGATGCGGATCTGCCGCCACCACGGCCTGCGTACCCTGGCCATCCGTGCCAACCGCATCGAGGACATCGCCGCCGCCATTGCCATCGACCTGCCGGTGCTACCGCCATCCGGCGCGCGCGAGCGGCCGCTGGAGCCCGAACCCGAGGTGAAGAAGCCAGAGCCAGCCCCTGTCCCGCCACCAATCCTCGAACCCGAGGTGCGCCCGACCCGCATCATCACTGCGCCAGTACGTGGCGGCCAGCAGATCTACGCCCAGGGCGGTGACCTGGTGGTGACCGCTTCGGTCAGCCCGGGGGCGGAACTTCTGGCCGATGGCAACATCCATGTGTACGGCGCCATGCGCGGCCGCGCCCTGGCCGGCATCAAAGGCAATACCAAGGCACGTATCTTCTGTCAGCAGATGACCGCCGAAATGGTCTCCATCGCCGGCCAGTACAAGGTCTGCGAGGACCTGCGCCGCGACCCGCTGTGGGGTACCGGCGTGCAAGTCAGCCTGTCTGGCGACGTGTTGAACATCACCCGTCTTTAACGGATACTTGCCAGCATTTTTAGTGCAACTTTTCTTACCGTTGCCATTTATTTGTATTTTTGCAGGGACGTGTGTCCCGATTATTTTAGGGGTGAAACACCTTGGCCAAGATTATCGTGGTTACTTCCGGCAAGGGGGGTGTGGGCAAGACCACTACCAGCGCCGCCATTGGTACCGGCCTCGCACTGCGTGGCCACAAGACCGTCATCGTCGACTTCGACGTGGGCCTGCGTAACCTCGACCTGATCATGGGCTGCGAACGCCGCGTGGTGTACGACTTCGTCAACGTGGTCAACGGCGAAGCCAACCTGCAACAGGCCCTGATCAAGGACAAGCGCCTCGAGAACCTGTACGTGCTGGCCGCCAGCCAGACCCGTGACAAGGACGCGCTGACCCAGGAAGGCGTGGAAAAGGTCCTGATGGAGCTGAAGAAAGACTTCGACTTCGTCATCTGCGACTCGCCGGCCGGTATCGAGAAAGGCGCCCACCTGGCCATGTACTTTGCCGACGAAGCCGTCGTGGTCACCAACCCCGAGGTATCCTCGGTACGAGACTCCGACCGCATGCTGGGCATCCTGTCGAGCAAGTCGCGCCGCTCCGAGAACGGCGAAGAGCCGATCAAGGAACACCTGCTGATCACCCGCTACCACCCGGAGCGCGTGGAAAAGGGCGAAATGCTGAGCATCGCCGACGTCGAAGAGATCCTGGCGATCAAGCTCAAGGGTGTGATCCCCGAGAGCCAGGCAGTGCTCAAGGCTTCCAACCAGGGTATCCCGGTCATCCTCGACGACCAGAGCGATGCCGGCCAGGCCTATAGCGATACCGTCGACCGTCTGCTGGGCAAAGAAAAGCCCCTGCGGTTCATCGAAGTGCCGAAGCAAGGATTCTTCGCGCGCCTGTTTGGAGGCAAGTAAACCATGAACCTTTTTGACTTCTTTCGTGGCAGACAGAAACAGACCAGCGCGTCGGTAGCGAAAGAGCGTCTACAGATCATCGTGGCGCACGAGCGCGGCCAACGCAGCGAACCGGACTACCTGCCAGCGCTGCAGAAAGAACTGCTGGAAGTGATCCGCAAATATGTGAACATCGGCAACGATGATGTGCATATCGAGCTGGAAAACCAGGGTAGCTGCTCGATTCTGGAGCTGAACATCACCTTGCCGGATCGCTGATTTCGCGACCAGGCCTGGATCATTGGGGCTGCTTTGCAGCCCATCGCCGGCAAGCCAGCTCCCACAGGGTTCGCGCTGTACCTGTGGGAGCTGGTTTGCCGGCGATGGGCCGCAAAGCGGCCCCAGTGTTTTCCCCGATATAACCGAGACCAAGCAATGCCGCTGTCCAACATCCAGATCCTGCACGAAGACGCCGCCATCCTGGTGATCAACAAACCGACCCTGCTGCTGTCGGTACCCGGCCGCGCCGAGGACAACAAGGACTGCCTGATCACTCGCCTGCAGGAAAACGGCTACCCCGACGCGCTGATCGTGCACCGCCTGGACTGGGAAACTTCCGGCATCATCCTGCTGGCCCGGGATGCCGACAGCCATCGTGAGCTGTCGCGCCAGTTCCACGACCGCGAAACCGAAAAGGCCTACACCGCGCTGTGCTGGGGCCAGCCGGCGCTGGACAGCGGCAGCATCGACCTGCCGCTGCGCTACGACCCGCCGACCAAGCCACGGCATGTGGTGGACCACGAGCAGGGCAAGCATGCGCTGACCTTCTGGCGCATCGTCGAGCGCTGCGGTGATTACTGCCGGGTAGAGCTGACACCGATTACCGGGCGTTCGCACCAGTTGCGCGTGCACATGCTGTCGATCGGGCACCCGCTGCTGGGCGACCGGCTGTATGCCAACCCCGAAGCACTGGCTGCCCATGAGCGGTTGTGCCTGCATGCCTCGATGCTGAGCTTTACCCACCCGGTGTCCGGGGAGCGGTTGAAGTTCGAGTGCCCTGCGCCTTTCTGATTTGTGAGTGGCTGTACCGGCCTCTTCGCGGCTGAAGCCGCTCCCACAGGGACCGCACAGCTGTCAAGTTTTTTGCGATCCCTGTGGGAGCGGGCGAGCCCGCGAAGAGGCAGACACAATTTGTCGACCTAATACGCTAAACTCGCGCCACTGCTGTCTGGAGTGAGCTATGCGCGACGCACTGAATTCTGGCCTTATCGACTTCCTCAAGGCCTCCCCCACGCCCTTCCATGCCACCGCCAGCCTGGCCCAGCGCCTGGAAGCTGCCGGCTACCAGCGCCTGGACGAGCGCGACAGCTGGGCCACGGTACCTGGCGGCCGCTACTACGTCACCCGTAACGACTCGTCGATCATCGCCATCAAGCTGGGCAAGCAGGCACCGTTGCTGAACGGTATCCGCATGGTCGGCGCCCACACCGACAGCCCGTGCCTGCGGGTCAAGCCGCAGCCCGAGCTGCAGCGCCAGGGCTTCCTGCAGCTGGGCGTCGAAGTGTATGGCGGCGCCCTGCTGGCGCCATGGTTCGACCGCGACCTGTCGCTGGCCGGCCGGGTCACATATCGCCGTGACGGCAAGGTCGAAAGCCAGCTGATCGACTTCAAGCTGCCGATCGCAGTCATCCCCAACCTGGCAATCCATCTCAACCGCACCGCCAACGAAGGCTGGACCATCAACGCGCAGAACGAGCTGCCGCCGATCCTGGCCCAGGTGGCGGGTGACGAGCGCATCGACTTCCGCGCCCTGCTCACCGAGCAACTGGCCCGCGAGCACGAGCTGATCGCCGACGTGGTGCTGGATTACGAGCTGAGCTTCTACGACACCCAAAACGCCGCGCTGGTCGGCCTGAACGGCGACTTCATCGCCGGCGCGCGCCTGGACAACCTGTTGTCGTGCTATGCCGGCCTGCAGGCACTGCTGGCCGCCGACAGCGACGAGACCTGCGTACTGGTGTGCAACGACCATGAAGAAGTCGGCAGCTGCTCGGCCTGTGGCGCCGACGGGCCGATGCTGGAGCAGACCCTGCAACGCCTGCTGCCGGATGGCGACGCCTACGTGCGCACCATCCAGCGCTCGCTGATGGTGTCGGCCGACAACGCCCACGGCGTGCACCCCAACTACGCCGACAAGCACGACGGCAACCACGGGCCCAAGCTCAACGCCGGGCCGGTAATCAAGGTGAACAACAACCAGCGCTACGCTACCAACAGCGAAACCGCCGGGTTCTTCCGTCACCTGTGCATGGCCGAGGAAGTGCCGGTGCAGAGCTTCGTGGTACGCAGCGACATGGGCTGTGGTTCGACCATCGGGCCGATTGCCGCCAGCCACCTGGGCGTGCGTACGGTGGATATCGGCTTGCCGACCTTTGCCATGCATTCGATTCGCGAACTGTGCGGCAGCCATGACCTGGCGCACCTGGTGAAGGTGCTGAGCGCGTTCTACCGTTGCCGCGAGTTGCCTTGATGCTTTGATGTAGCCAGGCCCGGCCTCTTCGCGGGCTCGCCCGCTCCCACAGGATCATCACAGCATTCAAGGACTGTGCAGTACCTGTGGGAGCGGGCATGCCCGCGAAGAGGCCGGGCCTGCTCAAGGTCAATCCCGCTTCGTCTACCACCCGCTATGCTTGTTACATGGCCCCACTGCAAAAGGATTGCTGTCCATGTCCCCGTTCCTGTCCCTGTTCGTGCCGGTGTTTCTGTTCCTGTTGCTGCTGACCATCGGTTTCAGCCTGCGCGAGCGCAATATCGGCGTTGTGATGATGTGGGTCGGCACACTGGGTATCTTCGGCCTCACCTGCTGGAAAATCCTGGAGCAACTGCCGTCGTGAACCTCTACACTCGGTCAATCGTTTGACCTGAGGTAGTTTTGCCAGTGCCTGCTCTCCTGCGTTGCCTGTTCCTGCTGCTGTTCCTGTTTGTCACCCCGTTACAGGCTGCGGGCCTGCCAGGCCTGCTGGGTGGCAGCGCGCCCGCGCAGCCAGAAGCCAGCGAACCGCTGGGCAAGTCGCTGGACGAGGTGATCAAGAACCTGGAAAACGACCAGCAGCGGGCCAAACTCCTGGCCGACCTGAAAAAGCTGCGCGACGCCACCAGGCAATCGCAACCCACCGTCGAACAGGGCGTGCTCGGCCTGATCGGCGGCGCCCTGCATGACTTCGAAAAGCAGTTCAGCGGCGATGCCAGCCCGTTCCATCGCTGGGCCGCGGAAATCGAACAGGCCCAGGCCGAACTGACCGAGTTGATGGTGCCGGTGCACCAGTGGCCGGCCATTCTGTTTGGCTTTGCCGCCGTCATCGCCGTCTGGAGCGTGCTGGCCTACGCCTTCAACTGGGTCGGGCATCGGGTACGCCTGCGTTTTGGCCTGAGCGAGGAACTGCCGCAGCACCCGCGCACCTGGGACCTGGTGCGCTTTGCCCTGCGCAAGCTGGGCCCGTGGCTGGTGGCGCTGGTGTTCACCGTTTACCTGAGCTTCGTGCTGCCGCCGTCGCTGGGCAAGTCACTGGCCATGGTGCTGGCCTACGCACTGGTGGTCGGCACCTGTTTCTCGGCCATCTGCGTGATTGCCTTCTCGCTGCTCGACGGCCCCCACCGCCACCGCGCCCTGTACATCCTGCGCCACCAGGCCTTCCGCCCGCTGTGGCTGATCGGCAGTTTCGCCGCGTTTGGCGAAGCGATGAGCGACCCGCGCCTGATGGTCGCCCTCGGTACCCACCTGGCCCACGCCCTGGCCACCCTGGCCAACGTGATCGCGGCGCTGTGCACCGGGCTGTTCATCCTGCGCTTCCGTCGCCCGATCGCCCACCTGATCCGCAACCAGCCGCTGTCACGGCGCCTGACCCGGCGCACCCTCAGTGACACCATCGAGATCCTCGGCAGCTTCTGGTTCGTGCCGGCACTGATCCTGGTGGCGATTTCGCTGTTCGCTACCTTTATCTCGGCCGGCGACACCAGCACCGCCCTGCGCCAGTCGCTGATGTGCACGGTGCTGGTGGTGGTGTGCATGGTGCTCAACGGCCTGGTGCGCCGCCACGCCGCCAACCCCAAGCGCGCCAGCAAGCGCCAGGCGGTGTACGCCGAACGCCTGCGCAACTTCGGCTACCTGCTGGTGCACCTGTTCATCTGGCTGGTGTTCATCGAACTGGGGCTGCGTGTGTGGGGCCTGTCGATGATCAGCTTCGCCGAAGGCGACGGTCACGACATAAGCGTGCGCCTGCTGGGCCTGGCCGGCACGCTGATCGTCGCCTGGCTGGTGTGGATCCTTGCCGACACCGCCGTGCACCACGCCCTGGTGCGTTCGCGCAGGGGCCTGGCCAACGCCCGTGCGCAAACCATGATGCCGTTGATCCGCAATGTGATGTTCGTGGTCATCTTCATCATCGCGGTGATTGTCGCCCTGGCCAACATGGGCATGAACGTCACCCCGCTGCTGGCTGGTGCCGGTGTGATCGGCCTGGCCATCGGCTTTGGTGCCCAGTCGCTGGTGGCCGACCTGATCACCGGGTTGTTCATCATCATCGAGGACTCGCTGGCCATCGACGACTACGTGGATGTGGGCGGCCACCTGGGCACGGTGGAGGGGCTGACCATCCGTACCGTGCGCCTGCGTGACATCGACGGCATCGTGCATACCATCCCGTTCAGCGAGATCAAGAGCATCAAGAACTACTCGCGCGAGTTCGGCTACGCGATCTTCCGCGTGGCGATCCCGCACAGCATGAACATCGACCAGGCCATCACGCTGATTCGCGAAGTGGGGCAGAAGCTGCGCAACGACCCGCTGATGCGCCGCAACATCTGGTCGCCGCTGGAGCTGCAGGGGGTGGAGAGCTTCGAGTCGGGGTCGGCGATCTTGCGGGCGCGGTTCAAGACTGCGCCTATCAAGCAGTGGGAGGTTTCGCGGGCGTTCAACCTGGCGTTGAAGCGGCAGTTGGATGAGGCGGGGCTGGACCTGGCGACGCCGCGATTGTCGGTGCAGGTGGTCACGGCGGCTGGTGGCACGATGGCAGATGGCAACGCCGTATCGAACTAGGGCCGCTTCGCGCCCCATCGCGACACAAGGCCGCTCCTACAGGAGTACGCGTTTCCCTGTAGGAGCGGCCTTGTGTCGCGATGGGCTGCAAAGCAGCCCCAAAAAACCATGGTCAACCCGCCTGGGCGCGGATGCGGATGGCATCATGCCGCCAATACTCCAGGTCGCAGTCGATCAGGTGCCCATGCTGGTCACTGTTGACCCGGGTGATATGCAACCCGGGGCTTCCCGCCGACACCTTCAAGGCACTGGCCGCCTCCACCGGCAACGCCGTCGGCAAGATCTCGAAGCACACCTGCCCATACTGGATACCGTACACCCGCCCATAAATCTCGGTCAGCGACTGGGCCAGGTCCTGTTCGAGAATCTCCGGGAAGTACCGGGGGTTGAGGTAGTGCTCGGCATACAGCACCGCCCGCCCATCGATCCGCCGCAACCGGCAGATACGTACCACGCTGGACAACGCCGGCAGTTGCATGCGCGCACAGATGGCCGCCGACGCCGGCTGCAGCCGAGCCGACAAGAGTTCGGTACTGGGCACCCGCCCCTGGTCGCGGACCATGGCATGGAAGTGGCTGCGCTCGATCAGGTCGTAGGTCAGCCGCTCGGGCGCGACGAACCAGCCGCGACGCTCTTCGCGGTAGATCAGCCCCTGGGCTTCCAGCTGCACCAGCGCCTCACGCAGGGTAATGCGCGTGGTATCGAACACCTCGCTGAGCTTGCGCTCGGCCGGCAGCTTGCCGCCCGGCGCCAGCAGGCCGTGCTCTATCTGTTCCTGCAGGGCGTGACAGATGGCTGTTACCGCACGCGGTGGCATCGGCTGCATCAAAGGTTACCTATCTGGACTAGTCCAGCCCCAGAACAGGGCACTTGGAGAATAGTGCAAGCCTAGGCAGGGCTGATGAACATCCTGTGACAAGGCTTTGGCCAAACACTGCCAGAAACGCGCCAAGCCAGCAGAACCGGGGCGGTTCCGTGGTCTACGCTGTAGCTTCAGGGCCTTCACCGGCCCTTCCCTACATCAAACTGTCACGCAAGCAGCCTACCTTGGCTCAAGGTTTGCTGACCTAGACCAACGGTCACCAGACAACGGCTTCACTCATAACAACCATCGCTAAAGGCACCCACCAAGGAGCTTCGGATGAAAAAGTTGTTCATGGCGTCACTGCTCGGTTCGGCCATCGCCCTGTGTACCACGGCCATGGCCGCCGATACCGACCTCAAGGCCCTGGAAGACGCCGCCCGCAAGGAAGGCAACGTCAACAGCGTGGGCATGCCCGATGCCTGGGCCAACTGGAAAGGCACCTGGGAAGACCTGGCCAGCAAGTACGGCCTGAAGCACAGCGACACCGACATGAGCTCGGCCCAGGAAATCGCCAAGTTCGAAGCCGAGAAGGACAACGCCAGCGCCGACATCGGCGACGTGGGTGCCGCCTTCGGCCCGATCGCCGTGAGCAAGGGCGTGAGCCAACCGTACAAGCCGAGCACCTGGGACCAGGTGCCGACGTGGGCCAAGGACAAGGACGGCCACTGGGCGCTGGCCTATACCGGCACCATCGCCTTCATCATCAACAAGGACCTGGTCAAGGAAGGCGAGCGGCCAACGACCTGGCACGACCTGGAAAAAGGCAAGTACAAGGTTGCCATCGGTGACGTCGGCACCGCAGCCCAGGCCGCCAACGGCGTGCTGGCAGCGGCTATCGCCTACAAGGGTGACGAGACCAACCTGGCACCGGGCCTGCAACTGTTCACCAAACTGGCCCAGCAGAAGCGCCTGTCGCTGGCCAACCCGACCATCCAGACCCTGGAGAAGGGCGAGGTGGAAGTGGGCGTGGTGTGGGACTTCAACGGCCTGAGCTACCGTGAACAGATCGACCCCAAGCGTTTCGAAGTGCTGATCCCGTCGGATGGCTCGGTGATCTCCGGCTATACCACCATCATCAACAAGTACGCCAAGCACCCGAATGCGGCCAAGCTGACACGTGAATACATCTTCAGCGATGCCGGGCAGATCAACCTGGCCAAAGGGCATGCGCGGCCGATCCGTGCCGAGCACCTGAAGCTGCCGGACGATGTGCAGGCCAAGTTGCTGCCCAACGAACAGTACAGGGCTGCGCAGCCGATCAAGAATGCCGAGGCCTGGGAAGCGAGCTCGAAGAAACTGCCGCAGATGTGGCAGGAGCAGGTGATCATCGAGATGGAATAAGGGGCTATCTTCTGTAGCGCCTGGACTGGCCTCATCGCCGGCAAGCCAGCTCCCACAGGTACCCCACTGGGTTTGAATCCTGTGGTAGACCTGTGGGAGCTGGCTTGCCGGCGATGAAGGCAACGCGGTTTATGACTGGAGCCACCATGCAACACAACGTCATCCTGGTCCTGCTCGACGGCCTCAACTACCAGGTCGCGCATCACGCCATGGGCCACCTGCACGCCTACGTCGAGGCCGACCGTGCCGCGCTGTACCGCGTGGAATGCGAACTGCCGTCGCTGTCGCGGCCGCTGTACGAGTGCATCCTCACCGGTGTACCGCCGATCGACAGCGGCATCGTGCACAACAACGTCAACCGTCTGTCCAACCAGCGCAGCGTGTTCCACTACGCCCGCGAGGCCAACCTGGGCACTGCGGCTGCGGCCTATCACTGGATGAGCGAGCTGTACAACCGCTCGCCATTCGACCCGCAGCGCGACCGCCATACCCACGCACCGAAGCTGCCGATCCAGCACGGGCTGTTCTACTGGGACGACCGTTACCCCGATTCGCACCTGCTGGCCGATGGCGAATACCTGCGCCGCCGCCACGCCCCCAATTTCCTGCTGGTGCACCCGATGAGCATCGACGATGTCGGCCACCACCACGGTCTGGACAGCAGCCAGTACCGCAACGCCGCACGCAGCGCCGACATCCTGCTGGCAGACTACCTGCCAGGCTGGCTCGAAGAGGGCTACCAGGTACTGGTTACCGCCGACCACGGCATGAACAACGACCGCTCGCACAATGGCCTGCTGACCGAGGAGCGCGAAGTGCCGCTGTTCGTCTTCGGCGATGCCTTCAGCCTCGATCCTGCGGCCAAACCGCTGCAGACCGAGTTGTGCGGGACCATCTGCGAGCTGCTCGGCGCGCCGCATGACAAGACCGTCTGCCGGGAGCTGCTGAAGTGACCACACCCAAGAGCAGCAACACCCGTGGCCGCTACCTGGCCCTGCTCTGCCTGCTACCGTTCGCCGTGTTCTTCGTCATCTTTCAGATCGCCCCGCTGGCCTGGGTGGCGATCAACAGCCTGCAATCGGAAGCGGGTTGGGGCGTGGACAACTTCAGCAAGGTATTCGCCTCGAAGTTCTACCTGCAGGCCCTGCAACGCAGCCTGGAAATCAGCTTCTGGTCAAGCCTGTTCGGCATCGTCATCGCCACCCTGGGCGCCTACTCGCTGCGCCATGTGGACTCGAAGCTGCGCGACTTCGTCAGCGCCTTCGCCAACATGACCAGCAACTTCGCCGGGGTGCCGCTGGCCTTCGCCTTCATCATCCTGCTCGGTTTCAACGGCGCGCTGACCCTGCTGCTGAAGCAGGTCGGCCTGCTGGAGGACTTCAGCATCTATTCCAAGAGCGGGCTGATCCTGGTGTACACCTACTTCCAGATCCCGCTTGGCGTGTTGCTGCTGTACCCCGCGTTCGACGCACTGCGCGAAGACTGGCGCGAGTCGGCCGCACTGCTGGGTGCCAGCCACTGGCAATTCTGGCGGCACATCGGCCTGCCGGTGCTGACCCCGGCACTGCTGGGCACTTTCGTCATCCTGTTGGCCAACGCCCTCGGTGCCTACGCCACCGTGTACGCGCTGACAACCGGCAACTTCAACGTACTGCCGATCCGCATCGCCGGCCTGGTGGCAGGTGACATCAGCCTCGATCCCAACCTGGCCAGCGCCCTGGCGATGGTACTGGTGGGGCTGATGACGCTGGTCACGGTGGTGCACCAATGGCTGCTGAAAAGGAGCTACCATGCGCGCTGACGCCCGTTCCGGCGGCTGGTACCACCGCGCCGTGGTCTACCTGCTGTTCCTCATCCTGCTGCTGCCGCTGGCCGGCACCCTGCTCTACTCGCTGGCCACCAGCTGGTCGGCCAGCCTGCTGCCCAGCGGCCTGACCTTCAAGTGGTACATCGCGCTGTGGAGTGAGCCGCGCTTCCTGGCCGCCTTCGGCCAGTCGCTGCTGGTGTGCGTGGGCGCGCTGCTGCTGTCGGTGGTACTGATCCTGCCGCTGCTGTTCGTGGTGCACTACCACTTCCCGAGGCTCGATGCGCTGATGAACATCCTCATCCTGCTGCCGTTCGCGGTGCCGCCGGTGGTGTCGTCGGTGGGGCTGTTGCAGCTGTATGGCAGCGGGCCCATGGCCATGGTCGGTACACCGTGGATTCTGATCGGCTGCTATTTCACCATCGCCTTGCCGTTCATGTACCGGGCCATTACCAACAACCTGCAGGCGATCAACCTGCGCGACCTGATGGACGCCGCCCAGCTGCTGGGCGCCAGCACCTGGCAGGCGGCGCTGCTGGTGGTGCTGCCGAACCTGCGCAAGGGCCTGATGGTGGCACTGCTACTGTCGTTCTCGTTCCTGTTCGGCGAGTTCGTGTTCGCCAACCTGCTGGTCGGTACCCGCTACGAGACCCTGCAGGTGTACCTGAACAACATGCGCAACAGCAGCGGCCACTTCAACAGCGCGCTGGTGATCTCGTACTTCGCCTTCGTGCTGGTACTGACCTGGGTCGCCAACCGCCTGAACAAGGACAAGACCTGACATGAGCTTCGTCAGCGTACAGAAACTGCAAAAAAGCTACGCCGGCAGCCCGGTGTTCGAGAACATCGACTGCCATATCGAACGCGGTGAGTTCGTCACCCTGCTTGGCCCGTCCGGTTGCGGCAAGTCCACGCTGCTGCGCTGCATCGCCGGGCTGACCCCGGTGGACAGCGGGCAGATCCTGCTCGACGGCCATGACATCGTACCGCTGAGCCCGCAAAAGCGTGGCATCGGCATGGTGTTTCAAAGCTATGCGCTATTCCCCAACATGACCGTGGAGCAGAACGTCGCCTTCGGCCTGCGCATGCAGAAGGTCAAGGCCGACGAAAGCCAGGCCCGGGTGCGCGAGGCGCTGGAACTGGTGGAACTGGGCAACTTCGCCGGGCGCTACCCGCACCAGTTGTCCGGCGGCCAGTGCCAGCGCGTTGCCCTGGCCCGCTCGCTGGTCACCCGCCCGCGCCTGCTGCTGCTCGACGAACCGTTGTCAGCGCTGGATGCGCGCATCCGCAAGCACCTGCGCGAGCAGATCCGCGCCATCCAGCGCGAGCTGGGGCTGACCACCATCTTCGTCACCCACGACCAGGAAGAGGCGCTGACCATGTCCGACCGCATCTTCCTGATGAACCAGGGGCGCATCGTCCAGAGCGGCGATGCCGAAACCCTGTACACCGCGCCGGTGGACCTGTTTGCCGCCGGCTTCATCGGCAACTACAACCTGCTCGACGCCGACAGCGCCAGCCGCCTGCTGCAGCGCCCGGTGACCAGCCGCCTGGCGATTCGCCCCGAGTCGATCACCCTGGGCAACAACGGTGAACTGGACGCCGAAGTGCGCAGCCACAGCCTGCTGGGCAACGTGATCCGCTACCGGGTGCGGGTGCGCGAGGTGGAACTGGTGGTCGACGTACTCAACCGCTCACCGTCCGACCTGCACGCGGACGGGCAACGGGTAAGCTTGTCGATCGACCCCACGGCGCTACGGGAAGTGGCCTAAGGAGAATCAACACCATGGCACTGGCAATTTTCGATCTGGACGAAACCCTGATCCACGGCGACTGCGCCTCACTGTGGAGCGAGCAGATGGCCCGGCTGGGCTGGGTCGACGGCAAAGCCTTCCTGCGCCGCGACCATGAGTTGATGGAAGCCTATGGCAAGGGCCACCTGCGGATGGAGGACTACATGGCCTTCAGCCTGGAGCCGATTGCCGGGCGCACCCTGGAAGAGGTCGAGCACCTTGTAGCACCGTGGGTCGAAGAGGTGATCGAGCCAATCATCTACGGCGACGCCTGCCGCTGCATTGCCGAGCACCGCAAGCGCGGGGATCGCATCCTGATCATTTCGGCGTCGGGTACGCACCTGGTCGGGCCGATTGCGGCGCGGCTGGGGGTGGACGAATACCTGGCGATCGAACTGGAGGCGGTGAACGGGGTTTATACCGGCAAGACCCACGGGGTGCTGACCTATCGCGAAGGGAAGATCACGCGGTTGCTGGAATGGCTGGACCAGGAGCAGGAGAACCTGGAAGGGGCGACTTTCTATTCCGACTCGCGCAACGATTTGCCGCTGTTGCTGAAGGTGGATCATCCGCATGTGGTGAACCCGGATGCGGTGTTGCGGGAGCATGCCGAGATCAATGGCTGGCCGATTCTGAGCTGGACTTGAGGGCCATGGGGGCGCTTTGCGCCCCTTTCGCGACACAAGGCCGCTCCTACAGGAAATCGCTTTCCCTTGTAGGAGCGGCCTTGTGTCGCGATGGGCTGCAAAGCAGCCCCGGCAATCTCAAGCCAGGCCTGGGTCAATCACCATCACCAGCTTGCCCGACACCTGGTTGGTCTCAAGCTCGGCATACGCCGCCTGGGCAAACTCCACCGGGTAGGTGTCCACCAACTGCGGCGACAGGCGCCCTTCGGCAAACAGCGGCCACACCTGCTGCTGCAACTCGCGCAGCAGTTCGGCCTTGAAGCCGTCATCGCGGTTACGCAGCGTGGAACCGGTAATCTCCAGGCGCTTGCCCAGTACCTGTGCCAGGTCCAGCTCGAACTTGCGCCCGCCCATCAGGCCGATGATCACCCAGCGCCCGTCACGCGCCAGCAACTTGAGGTTGAGCTCGCCGTAGCTGGCGCCCACCGGGTCGAGAATCACGTCGAACGGGCCGAAACCTTCCAGTGCTTCCAGGTTTTCGTTACGTACCACACCACCGGCGGCGCCCAGCGCCTCGCAGTAGGCCAGGCGGTCCTGGGAACCGACGCTGACCCATACCGGGCTGCCGAACGCCTTGCACAGCTGGATGGCGGCCGAGCCAACGCCACTGGCGCCAGCGTGCACCAGCACCTTCTCGCCAGCTTTCACGCCACCCAGCTGGAAGATGTTCAGCCAAGCAGTGGCATATACCTCCGGCAACGCCGCCGCTTCGTGCAGGCTCAGGCCTTCGGGCACCGGTAGCACGTGGCGGGCATCCACCACCACTTCCTCGGCCATGGCGCCGCTGGCCAGCAGCGCACACACCCGGTCACCCACCCGCCAGTCGGCACCGGCCCCCACTTCCTCGATCACCCCGGCGCACTCCAGGCCCATGTACGGGCTGGCGCCTGGCGGTGGTGGGTACAAACCTTTCATCTGCAGCAGATCGGCGCGGTTCAGCCCCGCAGCAGCCACGCGAATGCGCACTTGACCCGCGTCGCAGGCCGGGCGCTCGGCCTCGACCCAAGCCACATGTCCGTCAACGCCTTGCAATGCCTTCACAGTGCCTCCATAGTTGAATCATATGACCGAGCCTGGGAACGCCAAGTCCCCAGGCTTTTTGCAGTATGCATCCGGTTTTTTGCAACCGGTGAACAGAAAAGACGGCCTACTATGCGTGATCAATTGTCTCCACGTCGAATCAGCATGAAGCATTTCCTCCCAAGCACCGCCCTGGCGCTGATGATCGGCCTGGGCAGCCTCACGCTCGGCGGCAATGCGGCGGCCGCCAACAAATGGGACAGCCTGCAGCCGGACCGCGACGAGATCGTCGCCAGCCTCAACGTGGTGGAATTGCTCAAGCGCCACCACTACAGCAAGCCGCCGCTGGACGACGCCCGTTCGGTCATCATCTATGACAGCTACATCAAGCTGCTGGACCCGGCGCGCAGCTACTTCACCGCTGCCGACATCGCCGAATTCGACAAATGGAAAACGCAATTCGACGATTTCCTCAAGAGCGGCAATCTGGACCCGGGCTTCACCATCTACAAACGCTATCTGGACCGCGTCAAGCAACGTCTGGACTTCGCCCTGGCCGAGCTGAACAAGGGCGTGGACAAGATCGACTTCAACGCCAAGGAAACCTTGCTGATCGACCGCAAGGACGCCCCGTGGATGAAGGACCAGGCCGAGCTCGACGATTTGTGGCGCAAACGCGTCAAGGACGAAGTGCTACGCCAGAAGATCGCCGGCAAGGAACCCAAGCAGATCCAGGAAACCCTGACCAAGCGCTACAAGAACCAACTGTCGCGCCTGGACCAGACCCGTGCCGAGGACATCTTCCAGGCCTACATCAATACTTTCGCCCAGTCCTACGACCCGCACACCAACTACCTGTCGCCGGACAACGCAGAAAACTTCGACATCAACATGAGCCTGTCGCTGGAAGGCATCGGCGCAGTGCTGCAAAGCGACAACGACCAGGTCAAGATCGTGCGCCTGGTGCCGGCAGGCCCGGCGGCCAAGACCAAGCAGGTGGCACCGGCCGACAAGATCATCGGTGTGGCCCAAGGCAACAAGGAGATGGTCGACGTGGTCGGCTGGCGCCTGGACGAAGTGGTCAAGCTGATCCGCGGCCCGAAAGGCTCGGTGGTGCGCCTGGAGATCATCCCCGCCAGTAACGCGCCTAGCGACCAGACCAGCAAGATCGTGTCGATCACCCGCGAGGCGGTAAAGCTCGAGGAGCAGGCAGCGAAGAAGTCGGTGCTCAAGCTCAAGCAGGACGGGCGTGACTACAAGCTGGGCATCATCGAGATCCCGGCCTTCTACCTCGACTTCAAGGCCTATCGCGCCGGTGACCCGGAGTACAAGAGCACCACGCGTGACGTGAAGAAGCTGCTGACCGAGCTGCAGAAAGAAAAAGTCGACGGCGTGGTCATCGACCTGCGCAACAACGGCGGCGGCTCGCTGCAGGAAGCCACCGAGCTGACCAGCCTGTTCATCGAGAAAGGCCCGACCGTGCTGGTGCGCAACAGCGACGGCCGTGTCGACGTGCTGGAAGACGAAAACCCCGGCGCCTTCTACAAGGGCCCATTGGCACTACTGGTCAACCGCCTGTCGGCCTCGGCTTCGGAGATCTTCGCCGGTGCCATGCAGGACTACCACCGTGCGCTGATCATCGGCGGCCAGACCTTCGGCAAAGGCACCGTGCAGACCATCCAGCCACTCAACCATGGCGAGCTGAAGCTTACCCTGGCCAAGTTCTACCGGGTTTCCGGGCAGAGCACCCAGCATCAGGGCGTGCTGCCGGACATCGACTACCCGTCGATCATCGATACCAAAGAGATCGGCGAGAGCGCCCTGCCCGAGGCCATGCCGTGGGACACCATTCGCCCGGTGGTCAAGCCGGCGGCCGACCCGTTCAAGCCGTTCCTGGCCCAACTCAAGGCACAGCATGAAGCGCGCAGCGACAAGGATGCAGAGTTCACCTACATCCGCGACCGCCTGGCCCTGACCCAGAAGCTGATGAACGAAAAGACCGTCAGCCTCAACGAGCAGGACCGTCGTGCACGCCACGATGCAATCGAGGCCAAGCAGCTGGCACTGGAGAACATCCGCCGCAAGGCCAAGGGTGAAGAGCCGCTGAAGGAGCTGAAGAAAGAGGACGAGGACGCGCTGCCGACCGAGGATGAAAACACCAAGCCGGAAGACGATGCCTACCTGTCGGAAACCGGCCGCATCCTTATCGACTACCTGAGTGCAAGCACCAAGGTGGCCAAGAAGTAAGACTGTGGCAATGATGGCAAATTAGCTTTACCTGTCATCAAACAGTCATCGCGCTGTCGTGAAATAGAGGGGCCGGGCGTGGAATCGCCCGGCCCTTTCATTTTCAGGAATACGCCATGACCGTCGCCGAACAGCTCAGTGCCTTGAGTGCCATCCTGGCTCAACGCAGCATCCACAGTCTGTTCCAGCCGATCATGTGCCTGAGCGAGCAACGGGTTTTCGGCCATGAGGCGTTGAGCCGCGGGCCGTCCAACAGCCCGCTGCACGCACCGCTGAACCTGTTTACCATCGCCCGCCAGGCTGGCCGCCTGACCGAACTGGAGGCTGCCTGCCGGGAAAGCGCCTGCCGGCGTTTCAGCGAACAGCAGTTGCAGGGCAAACTGTTTCTCAACATCTCGCCAGAATCGCTGCTCGAGCCGCACTACCCGTCCGGGCAGACCCTGAAACTGCTCGGACAGGTCGGCCTGCCGCCTAGCCGGGTGGTAATCGAGCTGACCGAACACACCCCGACCGACGACTTCCAGCTGCTGTCCAACGCCCTGCACCACTACCGGGACATGGGCTTCTCGATTGCCATCGACGATCTGGGAGCGGGTTATTCGAGCCTGCGCCTGTGGTCGGAGCTGCGCCCCGAATATGTGAAAATCGATCGCCACTTCATCGACGGCATCCACCGCGACCCGCTCAAGCGTGAATTTGTCGGTTCGATATTGCAGATTGCCCGAGCGTCGAAGGCGCAGGTAATTGCCGAAGGCATCGAGATGGCGGAGGAGCTGGCGGTGCTGGTGGAGATGGGGGTGGACCTGGTGCAGGGCTATCTGCTGGGGCGGCCGCAGGAGCTGGGGGTGCGCGAAAGCCGGCCGCTACCGGCGCTGATGAACGTTCCGCAGGCCGAACAGCCGACGGTGCGGCTCAATGCCACGATTGGGCAGTTGCTGGAGTTGTTTGGCCGACACCGGCACCTGGAGGTATTGGAGGTGGTGGATGCCGATGGCAGGGCTTGCGGATTGATTCACAGGGATGCACTGCCTGTTCCGGCCCTATCGCCGGCAAGCCGGCTCCCACAGGCTCACCACACATCTTGAACCTTGTGCAGTACCTTGTAGGAGCGGGTTTACCCGCGAAGAGGCCGGGACAGGCAACGAATCAGGCCGTTTCGGGATAGCTGTACTCGAACACCCTGACCACCTCGGAGGCATGCCATGAGGCTGCTTCCATGCCGTCGACCGGCCCGGAAAATCGGCCCAACCGTTCAACGCACTCAAAAAATCCGGTACGCGGCAAACGGCTGGCACCCTGACTGATCACCAGAGAGCTGCGCAATGGCTGCTCGGCGCGGGCATCCAGCACCGCCAGATACTCCAGCGCGGCCGTCAGCGTCTGCATGGCCGGGCTGGGCAACTGCAAGCGCTCGATCAGCGCTCGATAGGTCAGCAAGTGACGTTGACGACGGGCCAGGTCAAGCTCGCCCAGCAGGTTATCCCAGTGCTGACGGCTGATCCTGACCTGGCTCATGATGGTTCGCTCCAGCCAGCCACCCCCAGATGCCAGGCCAGAGCACGGCGGATAGCAGCATCCGGCTGGCGTTCACCTGATTCGATCATGGCCAGGTATGCCGGGCTTACCCCGACATTGCGCGCCAACTGCTCAGGGGCAATGCCCTTTGCCTGGCGAATCTGTGCCACTTCGCTGAAGGCCGGCAATGGCGCACTGGCTACATCGCCCTGCGCTTCACTGGCAACTACCTCGGCTGGTGCCTGCCCAGCGGCCTTGAGCAGTGCCTGGTACTGTTCCCAGGGAACGACGGCGTACTCGGGTTGACCGTCCCGGCTGATGACCTGAATACCCATTACAAACCCCTTTAAAAAGGATTACAGCATGTAATCCGTAGGCATAACCCTTATGCCAATTATATTACCAACTCTGGGGTCTGTGCAGTTGCGCTGCGGTTGCGGCCAGTTTCACTGCGTGTTGCGTTCCAACCGCAGCGCTTCGGGGGTGGCCGGCAGCCGCTCGACCACGCGCAGCCGTTCGGGCGCCTGGCTGTCGCGCCAGGCCTTGAAGCGCGCCAGTTCGTCAGCCACGGTCTTCAGTACCCAGCCCAGCACCGCGATGTCATCAAGGAAACCCACGCCCAGCAGCCAGTCGGGGATGGCGTCGATGGGGCTGACGAAATACAGCAGCCCGGCGACGATGGTGACCAGCGCCTTGGGGCTGATGGCACGGTACTCGCCGCGCCACCAGGCCAGGCACAGCGACTGCAGCAGCTTCACGTCTTCACGCAGCTGGCCGATGCGCGGACCTTTGCGAGCTACCGCGAACAGCAAGGCGGGCAACCGGCCGCGGCTGAGCAGGCGCTCGGCCAACGGCAGGAAACGGGCAAAATTCCAGGGTGCGCTCATGGAGCCTCCAGAGGAAAAGGTTATCCACATTTATTGTGGATAACCTTGTGAACAGGGCGATGTTTCTGACCCCAGGTGCCTGCCAGGCAAGGGCCTCGGTCAGATCGGGCGTTTTTTACACAGTCGTTTCACACCGTGGGTGCGTACGCCGCAAACGATTTGCGTCAGAAGCATACTGCTTCTTCACGCTGCATTTCCTCGGACAGTATCAGCAGTTGCAGGTTCGTCCAACTACCCGGCACAAACGAAAACGCCCCGTCAGGACGGGGCGTTTTGCGTGAGCCAGCCAGTGTTACTTGGCAGGCGCTTCGGCCGGGGCTTCAGCAGGAGCTTCCGCTTCCGGCTCGGCGCCCTGCAACTGGGCCGGATCCTTGATGGCGATCAGTTCCAGGTCGAACACCAGAACCGAGTTGGCCGGAATCAGCGGGCTTGGGCTTTGTGCGCCGTAAGCCAGTTCAGCCGGGATGAACAGCTTGTACTTCTCGCCGACGTGCATCAGCTGCAGGCCTTCGACCCAACCCGGGATCACGCCGCTGACCGGCAGGTCGATCGGGCTGCCGCGCTCGACGGAGCTGTCGAACACCTTGCCATCGATCAGCTTGCCTTCGTAGTGGACGGTGACCACATCAGTCGCCTTGGGCTGCGGGCCATCGGCCTTCTTGACCACTTCGTACTGCAGGCCCGAGGCAGTGGTGACCACGCCTGGCTTCTTGGCGTTTTCCTCGAGGAATTTCTTGCCGGCGGAGGCGGCTTCTTCGCTGGCCTTGGCCAGGCGCTCTTCGGCACGCTTCTGCAGCGCAGTGAAGGCTTCTACCAGCTCTTCGTCCTTGATGCGCTGTTCCTTCTTGCCAACGGCGTCTTCGATGCCGAGGGCTACTGCTTTCGAATCAAGGTCTTCCATGCCTTCCTGAGCCAGGCTCTTGCCCATGTTCAGGCCGATACCGTAGGAGGCTTTCTGTGCCGGAGTCTTCAGCTCGGGGCTGCTGGTCTGTTGATCACAGCCAGCCAGTACCAGGCCTACCAGGGCAACCGCAGCCGCCAAACGATGCTGTTTCATGCTATTTCCTTGTTCATGCGCCAAAAGGGCAATCAGGGTAAAGCCGCGAGCTTAGCAGGCGGCCATGACCAATGGCTACCGGCATAGGAGCGGGTTTTGGTAAGGAAGTTCAGTAGTTAAACGCTTATTCATCAAAGGATGTGCAGCCACTGGCCAGTATTGACCTGAAAGCAGGTTTTTTCCTCCGTTACGTGCACGAGCCGCTTGAAGTACCTGTCATTTCTGCCAGTGGTGCCTCTCCACTGCACGGAGCCTAATCGAACCCCGGGCGAGATATGCCCATACGTCAAAACCAGTGAGGTTCGATGGACATGAACAGTGAACTCAAAACCAGAATGCCAATGCCAATGCCAATGCCACCTTCAGCAGCACGTATCACCGATGCATTGCAGCCGGCGCCTGTGGATGTGAGTTACGGAGAAGGCGGCTACAGCCACGTAGAGAGCCATGACCCCCTGCACGGTTCGGTTTGCGCCGACATTTGCGCGAGCCATATCAATTCGCGGCTTTACTATGCTGCCACATATAGATACCGGGCGGCTGACGACTACAATGGCAGCTTTATCCGGCAGCTGGACGAAAAAGGAATAGCCGAGTCCCCCTTCGCCAGCTTCAACGACTACCTCTCCAACCAGACTTTCACGCCAACGCAATTGGTCGAGGATCCAGACAACAAAAAGCTTCTTTGCCTTGGCAGGCTGTCCACCGGTAATAGCTTCACCATGCGCCTGTGGCGATTCGATGCTGATGGTAGCCTGGATCAGGGTTTTGCGAGCAAGGGCTACATTGACAGCGAAGAGTTGATGCTCGGTGCTGGCGCTATCTTGCAGTTGACCTCGCATGCGCACGGATACAAGTTGATTGCCACGAAGGACGGCAGGCCTTTCCTCATCGCGCTCGATGATAAGGGGGAGTTGAAACGTGGTTTTGGTAGCGACGGCTTTGTCGATCTCGACGCAGCGTTGAAGTATCCGCTTTCCACGGGAGCCGGATTCGCACTGGCCGCATTTGGCCAAAACGTCCTTGTAACCATAGTCGCGGTCGATTCTGAACACGACTTTTCCCTGCTGGCCAGCTTCAACGATGTCGGGGTACTCGACACCGGGTTCGCAGATCAAGGCGTCTTCAAAGCCCAGGACGGGACGTATCACTACGGTCTGTCCATCCATGAGCCGGCGATGGTAATCACCCTGCCCGGTGGCCATAGCGATGATTACGTAACAATGTACCCCGAGCTTCTGCGCCTGAGTGCCGATGGCAAGCCGCTGGCAGAATTCAACGGCGGCAAACCTGTACGGTTCGACACGCCGGGTGGCTGGCATTACATGCACGAGGTCAACGGTCGTCTCATGGGATACGGTAGTTTCTACAGCCACAACCGAGCGGTGTGCTACGCCCTTGAAGGTAACCTGGACACCCGATTCGTCTTTCCGGATGGCTTTGGAGAGCTGGGTGTAACCCCCTACATGGATGGTTTCCGCCCGACTATCGAGGCCTCTGTTGCATTCGTGCCCGATAGCCAACGGTTGTTGGTCGCCGGACGAATATTCCGAGACAACCAGAAAGGTGCCAACGCTGTGATAGCAGCTATTTCCTACCAAGCCGGTCTTGGTGAACGCCCTCAGGGATAACTCCCCTGCCGATACTGCTCCGCCATCTCACGCAACACCTCGCATACCCACTGACCGGGCAGGCTCTGCGGCAAGGCAGCATTGCGACAGATGCCGACCGAGCCGCCCGGCTCGCGCACACCCAGGTCGAGCTCGACCAGCTCGCCCCGGCGCAGGTCGAGCAGCACCGCATCGCGCGGCGCCACCCACACTGCATCGCTGCCCAACAGGTAGCGCCGGCTCAGCGCCAGCGACAGGGTTTCCAGGCGCTGGGCGGGCATCTGGATGCCACATTGCACGAACAGGCTGTCGGCATGCTGGCGGATGGTGGTGCCGGCTGGCGGCAGCACCAGCGGGTAATGTCCAACCTCCCCGCGCTCTAATGGCTTGCTGGCCAGCAGCGGGTGGCCTGGCCGCACCACCAGGCTCATCGACTCGCTGTACAGGTGCTCGAACGACAGGCCCTGAATCTGCGGGCTGTCGGTCATGCGCCCGACCACCAGTTCCAGTTCGCCGAGGCGCAACTGGCCGAGCAGCTGCGCGCTGACCCCGGTGACCACACTGATCACCAGCGCCTCATGCCGCTGGTGCAGGCGGCACAGCACTTCGGGCATGAGCAGGCCTTCGACCGTGGACAGCACACCGATGCGCACCTGCGACGGCGCCCGCGCCTCGCCACGCAGGCTGCTGACGCCATCGCGCAGGGCCTGCACGCTGGGCCCGGCGTAGCGCATGAAACGCGTGCCGGCCGGGGTCAGCTCGACGCCCTGGCGGCTGCGCGCGAACAGGCGCGTTTCCAGCAGGTCTTCGAGTTCCTTAAGGGTCTTGGAGATGGCTGGCTGGCTGATTGCCAGGATGTCGGCAGCCCTGGCCAGGCTGCCCTGCCGGGCAATCTCCAGGAAGCACAGCAGGTGGCGGTACTTGATGCGGGTGTCGAGGTTCATGGGCTCAAGCTTACCGCATGCAGATAGCCTGTACCGGCCCTTTCGCGGGTGAACCCGCTCCCACAGGGATCTCCACAGTTCTCCAGACCAGTGCAGTACCTGTAGGAGCGGGCGTGCCCGCGAAGAGGCCGGTGCAGGCGGCAGATGACTATCAGGCCACAGCCAACTCCACCGCCTCCCCGTTCAACCGCACCGGCCACACCCGCAGGCGCTGCCCGCTATCCTCCAGGCACTCCCCGCTCTCCAGGCTGAAGTGCTGCTTGTACAACGGCGCCGCCACCACCAGCTCGCCCTGCACACTGCCCACCAGGCCGCGACCGATGATGTTGGCGCCGGACCTCGGGTCGCGGTTGTCCACCGCGTACAGCGGCTGCACCTGCCCCGGCAGGTAGAACAGCGCCACCTGGGCCCCGTCGAGCCAAACCACCACCCCGGAATCAGCCACCAGGTCATCCGCCTGGCACACCGCCTGCCAGTTCTCGTGGGTTTTCACAGCAGCATTGGACAAGTTCATCAGACAGCCTCCTCGACGGTTGGGATCAGGTGCAGTGGCGCAGCAGGCCGGCGCTGTTCGCGTTCGCGCACGAAGTGCACGTCCGGGTCGGCGCGGCGGTCGTTGACGAAAGTACGGAAGCGCTTGAGCTTCTCGGGGTCGTTGAGGGCGTTGGCCCATTCGCATTCATACTGGTCGACCACATGCTGCATCTGCGCCTCCAGCTCGCTGGCCAGGCCCAGGCTGTCGTCGATGATCACCTGCTTCAGGTAGTCCAGCCCACCTTCCAGGTTCTCGCGCCACACCGAGGTGCGCTGCAGTTTGTCAGCGGTGCGGATGTAGAACATCAGCACGCGGTCGATCAGGCGCACCAGGGTTTCGTCGTCGAGGTCGGTGGCGAACAGTTCGGCGTGCCGCGGGCGCATGCCGCCGTTGCCGCATACGTACAGGTTCCAGCCCTTGTCGGTAGCGATCACGCCGATGTCCTTGCTCTGTGCTTCGGCGCATTCGCGGGTGCAGCCGGACACCGCGAACTTGAGCTTGTGCGGGCTGCGCAGGCCTTTGTAGCGGTCTTCCAGGCGCAGGGCCATGCCGACGCTATCCTGCACGCCATAACGGCACCAGGTGCTGCCGACGCACGACTTTACCGTGCGGGTCGACTTGCCGTAGGCGTGGCCGGTTTCGAAGCCGGCCTCGATCAGCTCGCCCCAGATCAGCGGCAGCTCGTGCAACTGGGCGCCGAACAGGTCGATGCGCTGGCCGCCGGTGATCTTGGTGTACAGGTCGTACTTTTTCGCCACCTGGCCGATCACGATGAGCTTGTCGGGGGTGATTTCACCACCGGGGATGCGCGGCACCACCGAGTAGGTGCCATTCTTCTGCATGTTGGCCATGAAGGTGTCGTTGGTGTCCTGCAGCGGCACCAGCGCCGGGTCCATGATCGGCTGGTTCCAGCACGAGGCAAGGATGCTGCCCACCGCCGGCTTGCAGATATCGCAGCCGACATGGCCCTTGCCGTGGCGTTCGAGCAGTTCGTTGAAGGTGCGGATACCCTCTACCCGCACCAGCCCGTACAGCTCCTGACGGGTGTAGGCGAAGTGCTCGCACAGGCTCTTGTCCACCGCCACGCCACGGGCGGTCAGCTCGTGCTCGAACACCTGCTTGAGCAGTGCCGCGCAACCACCACAACCGGTGGCGGCCTTGGTGCAGCCCTTGACTGCGGCAAGGTCGCCGCAGCCGCTGTCTATGGCGGCGCAGACCGCGCCCTTGCTGACGTTGTGGCACGAGCAGATGGTCGCGCTATCGGGCAGCGCATCGGCGCCCAGGGCCGGTGCGCCGCCGCCTTGCGGCAGGATCAGTGCCGCGGGGTCGGCTGGCAGGGCGATGCCGTTCTGGGCGTATTGCAGAAGGGTGTCGTAGTAGCTGTTGTCGCCCACCAGCACCGCACCGAGCACGTGCTTGCCGCTGGCATCCACCACCAGCCGGCGGTAGGCGCTGTTGGCTTCGTCGATGAAGCGGTAGCTGCGTGCGCCCGGGGTGGCGCCATGGGCATCGCCGATGGAGCCGACATCCACGCCCAGCAACTTGAGCTTGGTCGACATGTCGGCACCGGTGAATTCGCCAGCGGCCTCACCCATCAGCAAAGCCGCCAGGTTGCGCGCCATGCTGTAGCCAGGGGCGACCAGGCCGAACACGCTGCCGTTCCACGAGGCGCACTCGCCGATGGCGAAGATGCGTGGGTCGCTGCTGCGGCAATGGTTGTCGATCACCACGCCGCCACGCGCGGCGATGTCCAGGCCACAGGCACGGCCCAGGGCATCCTGCGGGCGGATACCTGCGGAGAACACGATCAGGTCGGTTTCCAGGTGCTCGCCGCCATCGAAGTTCATGCGGTAGCGGTAGTCTTCACCCGCACTGATCGACTGGGTGGCCCGCGACAGATGCACGCCAACACCCAGCGCTTCGATCTGTGCCTTGAGCGCGGCACCGCCCTCGCCGTCCAGCTGCACCGGCATCAGCCGTGGGGCGAACTCCACCACGTGGGCTTCCAGGCCCAGCGACTTGAGGGCGTTGGCTGCTTCCAGGCCAAGCAGGCCACCGCCCACTACCACGCCACGTCGGGCACTGGCTGCGGCAGCGCGGATGGCGTCGAGGTCGTCGAGGGTGCGGTAGACCAGGCGGGCATTGCCGCTGGAACCTTCGATCGGTGGCACGAAGGGATAGGAACCCGTGGCCAGCACCAACTGGTCGTAGCCGTAGCGGCCCTCGGCGGTAACCACTTCGGCGTGCTCACGGTCGATTTCCAGCACCCCTTCACCGAGGTGCAGGTGCACACCGTTGGCGCCGTAGAAGTCCTGCCCGCACAGGGCCAGGGTTTCGGCACAGCTGCCGCCGAAGTACTCGGACAGGTGCACGCGGTCGTAGGCACGCTGGCGCTCTTCGCCGAACACATGCACTTCGAAGCGCTGCAAGCCGCCGCGGCTGACCAGTTGTTCGACGCAATGGTGGCCGACCATGCCGTTGCCGACGATGACCAGTCGCTCTCGTTGCCCGCTGCTCGCTGTTGCCTTCATAAGCCGATCCTCGATCAAAAAAAAAAGCGCCTGGAGCCGAAGCTCCAGGCGCCTTTGCCTGTATTCATCACGGTAGGGGGCCCGGGTTGATCGCCGTTGATCAGTGGGCTTTGTTGTAACTGGGATAAAGCAGGGAGTGTGCCAACCCTGTTTCCTGTACCGGCCTCTTCGCGGGCACGCCCGCTCCTACAGGGTTCTCCACGTTTATTCAGACCTGTGCAGTACCTGTAGGAGCGGGCGTGCCCGCGAAGAGGCAAGTACAGCAAATGCACATTCCAAGTGCATCACTCCCCATCTTGGAGCACATCAATACACATCCCGCCGATACCGCTTGGCCCTGCCCAGCGCTTCGACATAAGCCGCAGCCGCCGCTGCATCCATGCTGCCATGCTCGGCGACGATGACCCGCAACGCCGCATCCACATCCTTGGCCATGCGCTGCGCATCGCCACACACATAGAAGTACGCGCCCGCCTCCAGCCACTGCCACAACTGCGCGCCGTGCTCGAGCATGCGCTGCTGCACGTAGACCTTCTCGGCCTGGTCGCGCGAGAACGCTGTGTCCAGGCGCAAGTGCCCTGCAGCCTGCCAGGCCTGTAGCTGCTCCTGGTAATAGAAATCGGTGGCCGCGTACTGCTCGCCAAAGAACAGCCAGTTAGCCCCTTTCGCCCCACGTGCCTCTCGTTCTTCGAGAAAGGCCCTGAACGGCGCAATGCCGGTGCCGGGGCCGACCATGATCACCGGCACGCTGTCGTCCTCGGGCAGGCGAAAGTGCTTCGACACCTGCGGGAAGATGGCAACCTTCAGCGCCTGCGCACGGTCGGCAAGGAAGCTTGAACACACCCCTTTGCGCGCGCCATAGCGCACCGTGGACACGGTCAGGTGCACCTGCTGCGGGTGCGCCAGCGGGCTGGAGCTGATCGAGTACAGGCGCGGCTGCAAGGGCTTGAGCAGCTCCAGCCAGCTGGCCAGCGGCAGTTGCTGGGGGAAGGCGCGCAGCACATCGACCAGTTGCCGCCCCCACAACCAGTCCTGCAGCTCGGCCTTGCACTCGGGCTGCAGCAGGCGATGCAGGTCCGGGGCATTGCCGGCGAAGGCCTGCAGCTGCTGCGTGGTGACCTTGGCGATTTCCAGGTGCGCTTGCAGGGCTTCGGTCAGCGGCATGGCGGGCTGGCCTTTCAGTTCGACCATGGTCTGGCCATCGAGCTGTATCAGCGCCAGCAGCTCGTCGACCAGGGCGGGACAGTTACGCGGCCACACGCCCAGGGCATCACCGGCGGCATAGGTGAAGCCGCTGCCGCTGAGGTCGAACACCAGTTGACGGGTTTCCTTGGTAGCACCCGGGCCGTTCAGCAGGCGGTTTTCCAGCAAGGTGGCAGCCCAGGGTTGCTGCTTGCCATAGGCCGCCACGGGCGCAGGCTCGGTGACCGGTTGCGGTGCAGCAGCGCTGCTTAGCGTGGGCAGCAGCGCATCCAGCCAGGCGGCGAAGGCGTCGTCGAAGTCCGGCTCGCAGTCCACCCGCTGCAGCAGGCGCCGCCCGCCCAGCTCGGCCAGGCGTTGGTCGAGTTTGCGGCCAAAGCCGCAGAACTGGTCGTAACTGGAGTCGCCCAGGGCCAGCACGGCAAAAGGCAGTTCGGCGCAGTGGGCGCCCTCCTCGCCCTGCAAGGCTTGCCAGAATGCCGCTGCGCTGTCGGGCGCGTCACCATCGCCAAAGGTGCTGGCGATCAGCACCACGCTGGCGGCGCCCTGCAGCTGGCGCGGGCTGACCGCTTCCATGCAGCTGAGCTGCACGTCGAGGCCGGCACCGCGCAGGCGCTCGGCACAGCGTTCGGCCAACAGCTCGCCGTTGCCGGTTTGCGAAGCCCACAGCACCTGGTGCCGTGGTGCCATCAACGCCGCATCGGGCAGCACCGCCGGCTGGGCGAACAGCCCGGCCAGCAAGCCATCGACGAACAACCGGCGGTTGGCGGCCAGCGGCGCACTGGCCGGCAGACAGGGCACGCCCTCGGCGCGAGCCTGGTCCAGGCCCAGCAGAAAGCCTTGCAGGTAATGGCGCTCTTCCTCGGCCAGCACCGGAGCTGGCAGGGTGTCCAGGCCAAGCAGACGGGACAGGGTGGCGGTCGGCATGCGGGCAGGCTCCGGATTGGCAGTGTTCAGATCAAGGGCTTCGATGCGCTCACCGGCAACCCGCTCCAGGGTCACGGCACAATGCTTGAACGCCGGCTGTAGCGACAGCGGGTCGACCGCATCGCAGGTCACGGCATTGATCGCCAGTTGCTCGCCGATCAGGTCGTTCCAGTGGAACGGGGCAAAGCAGTTGCCAGGCATGACCCGGTCGCTGATTCGCGCGGGCAGCACGGCCTGCCCGCGGCGCGAGCGAATGGCCACCTGGTCCTTTTCGGCAATGCCCAGCCGGGCAGCATCGTCGCGGTGGATTTCCACGAAGGGGCCGGGCTCCAGCTTGTTCAGCGCCGCTACCTTGCCGGTCTTGGTCAGGGTGTGCCACTGGTGCTGCACGCGGCCGGTATTCAGCACCATGGGGTAATCGGCATCCGGCAGCTCCGCCGCCGGCAACCAGGGCCGGGCGAAGAAGCGGGCCTTGCCGCTGGCGGTCGGGAAGGCCAACACCGGGCACTCGCCCTGGGCATCGCGCAACAGCGTCTGGCTGCTGCCGTCGTTGCGATAGCGCAGCGGGCTGCGCGGGTTGTCGCGGCCCGGGGCGCAGGGCCACTGGTGCGGCTGCTCGCGCAGTTCGGCATAGCCGATGCCCCGCAGGTCGTAGCCGGTGGTTGGGTTGTGAAAGCGGCGGATCTCCTCGTACACCGCCTCGGCATCGGGGTAGTCAAAGGCGTCGGCATAGCCCATGGCGCAGGCGACCCGGGCGATGATCTGCCAGTCTGGCAGGCTCTGCCCGGGCGGTTCGACGGCACGTGGCATTAGGGTGAGGTTACGCTCGCTGTTGATCATCACGCCCTCGCCTTCGGCCCAAAGTGCAGCCGGTAGCAGGATGTCGGCGTAGCGGTTGGTCTCGGTGTCGAGGAAGGCATCCTGGGTAATTACCAGTTCGGCCTGGCGCAGGCCGTCGATCACCTGCTGGCGGTTGGCGACACTGGCCACCGGGTTGCTGCAGATGACCCAGCAGGCCTTTACCGCGCCGCTTTTCATCTGCTCGAACAGCGCCACCGTGCCCTCGCCGCCTTCGTTGCGCAGGCTGCCCGGGGCCAGTTGCCACTGCTGCTCGACGAAGGCTCGGTCTTGCGCTAGCAGCGCCGAACGCTGACCTGGCAGGCCGGGGCCCATGTAGCCCATCTCGCGGCCGCCCATGGCATTGGGTTGGCCGGTCAGCGAGAACGGACCGCTGCCCGGGCGGCAGATCGCGCCCGTGGCCAGGTGCAGGTTGCAGATCGCATTGGTGTGCCAGGTGCCGTGGATGCTCTGGTTCAGGCCCATGGTCCAGCAGCTCATCCAGTTGCTGGCGCTGCCGATCCATTCGGCGGCCTTGATGATGTCGGCCTCGGCCAGCCCCGTGACGGCTGCCACCCGGTCAGGGGTGTAGTCATCGAGAAAGGCCGGCAGTTCGTCCCAGCCTTCGGTGTGGCGGGCGATGAAGTCGGGGTCGGTGTGGCCGTTACGCAGCAGCAGGTGCAGCAGGCCGTTGAGCAAGGCCATGTCGCTGCCGGGACGCACCTGCAGGAACAGGTCGGCCTTGTCGGCGGTGGCGCTGCGCCGCGGATCGACGACGATCAGCTTGGCCCCCGCCTTGACCCGATCGAGCAGGCGCAGGAACAGGATCGGGTGACAATCGGCCATGTTGGCGCCGATCACCAGGAATACGTCGGCGTGCTCGAAGTCCTGGTAGCTGCCGGGCGGGCCATCGGCACCGAGCGACAGCTTGTAGCCGCTGCCGGCACTGGCCATGCACAGGCGCGAGTTGGACTCGATGTGGCGGGTGCGGATAAAGCCCTTGGCCAGCTTGTTGGCCAGGTACTGCGCCTCCAGCGACATCTGCCCGGACACGTACAGCGCCACGGCGTCGGGGCCGTGCTGGTCGATGATGCCGCGCAGGCGCGCAGCGGCGGCGGCGATGGCCTGGTCGATACCGGTACGCGCTGGCTGCTGGCTGCGCTGCTGGCGCACATAGGCATCCTCCATGCGCCCGGCGGCGGTCAGCGGCAGGTGTGCGGTGAGGCCTTTGGTGCACAGGCGGCCGAAGTTGCTGGGGTGCTGCTTGTCGCCGCTGATCTTGCCGACCTTGCCATCGGCGACGCTCATGACGATGCCGCAACCGACGCCGCAGTAGGGGCAGACGCTGCGCACTTCGCTGTTGGCCATGGGCGGGCTCCTGTAGGGAACGCAAAAAGGCGCCGGCTGCCCCTGCTTGCTGGGCAAGCGGGGCAACACGGCGCCTTTGTCGTGAAGTTTTGTGGGCTGTCGACGTTGATAGCCCTGGATGGAGGTGAAACAGCAATTTATGGGCCAGCTGTGCCGCCCCTTTCGCGGGCATGCCCGCTCCCACAGGGATATCGCAAGGCCTGAGGGCGGTGCTGCACCTGTGGGAGCGGGCGTGCCCGCGAAGAGGCCGGTACAGGCTGTGCACCATGCGATGGCAACCCCGCACCCCATGGCGCTATGCTGGGGCACATTCCAGCATGAGCCACTGCCCTCCCCCCATGTCCCAGGTGATTATCAAGACCCCCGCCCAACTCGACCTGATGCGCCGCGCCGGCCAGCTGCTGGCCCAGGTGTTCGCCGACCTCGACAGCTTCATCCGCCCCGGCGTAACCACCATGCAGATCAACGACCGCGCCGAGGCGTTCATCGTCGGCACGCTCAAGGCCCGCCCGGCGAGCAAGGGCCAGTATGGTTTCCCCTATGCGCTCAACACCTCGGTGGACCATGTGGTGTGCCATGGCATGCCCAAGGTCGATGAAGTGCTGAAAGAAGGCTCGATCATCAACGTCGACATCACCCTGGAACAAGGCGGCTATATCGCCGACTCGTCGAAGATGTACAGCATCGGGCCGATCAGCGATGAGGCGCAGCGCCTGGTCGACACCACCTATGACGCGCTATGGAAAGGCATCGAACAGGTACGCCCCGGGGCTACGCTGGGTGATATCGGCCATGCCATCCAGACCCATGCCGAAGCGGCGGGCTACAGCGTCGTACGTGAGTATTGCGGGCATGGCATTGGCCAGCAGATGCATGAAGGGCCCGAGGTGCTGCACATTGGCCAGCGCGGGATGGGCCTGAAGTTGAAGCCGGGGATGGTGTTTACCATCGAACCGATGATCAACCAGGGCGGACGCGGGACGCGCACGCTGAAGGATGGCTGGACGGTGATTACCCGCGACCACAGCTTGTCAGCGCAGTGGGAGCATACCGTGGCGGTGAACGAGGATGGGGTCGAGGTGCTGACCTTACGGGAAGAAGAGCGTCGCCGCTGAGATTGCCGGGGCTGCTTTGCAGCCCATTCGCCGGCAAGCCAGCTCCCACAGGGATAGCGTATGGCTTGAGATCAATGCGGTCGAGGTGGGAGCTGGCTTGCCGGCGATGAGGCCCTGACAGGCAATACAAGATAGTTTTTTGCTCAATGCAGAAACAAAAAAAGCGACCCTAAGGTCGCTTTCTCTGTTACTTCCGGGTGTTCAGTAGGCCCTGGAAGTGGAATATGGCGCAGCGGACGGGACTCGAACCCGCGACCCCCGGCGTGACAGGCCGGTATTCTAACCGACTGAACTACCGCTGCGCTAAACATCGAGTGGTGGGTGATGACGGGATCGAACCGCCGACCCTCTGCTTGTAAGGCAGATGCTCTCCCGGCTGAGCTAATCACCCATGTCTCTCGGTGTGGCGCGCATTCTACGGGCGACTTGGCGCTCTGGCAAGCACTTATCAAACTTTTTGCAGATTTCGCGAAAACACCAAATCGCAGGCACAAAAAAAGCGACCCTGAGGTCGCTTTCTCTGTTACTTCAGGGTGTTCAGTAGGCCCTGGAAGTGAAATATGGCGCAGCGGACGGGACTCGAACCCGCGACCCCCGGCGTGACAGGCCGGTATTCTAACCGACTGAACTACCGCTGCGCTAAACATCGAGTGGTGGGTGATGACGGGATCGAACCGCCGACCCTCTGCTTGTAAGGCAGATGCTCTCCCGGCTGAGCTAATCACCCTTCGTCTCGGTGTGGCGCGCATTCTACGGACGACCCCGTACCCTGGCAAGCACTTTTTTAACTTTTTTCAAAAAAAACCTCAGGCCTTTCAAAGACCTAGCGTTGCCACGTGCATCTTTACATTCAGCTACAGCTACTGGCACTCCGACAGGGTTGGCCTGAGAGCACCGCTCGGAGAATAATGCCCGCCTTATGCATTAAGAAGAGATTGCCCCTCATGTGGTTCAAGAACCTGCTGACCTACCGTCTGACCCAGGAAGTCCCGTTCGAGCCTGAAGCGCTGGAAGCGGCCCTGGCCAGCAAGCCGGCCCGCCCCTGCGCCAGCCAGGAGCTGACCACCTATGGTTTCGTCGCGCCATTCGGCAAGGGCGAAGACGCTCCCCTGGTGCATGTCAGCGGCGAGTACCTGCTGATTGCCGCGCGCAAGGAGGAACGCATCCTGCCCAGCAGCGTGGTCAACGACGCGGTGAAGGAAAAGGTCGAAGAGATCGAGACCGAGCAGATGCGCAAGGTCTATAAAAAGGAACGCGACCAGATCAAGGACGAGATAATCCAGGCCTTCCTGCCGCGCGCGTTCATCCGCCGCTCGATGATCTTCGCCGCCATCGCCCCGCGCCTGGGCGTGATCCTGGTCAACTCGGCCAGCGCCAAGCGTGCCGAAGACCTGCTGTCGACCTTGCGTGAAGTGATGGGCTCGCTGCCGGTGCGCCCGGCCACCGTGAAAATCGCCCCGGTTGCCACCATGACCGAGTGGGTCAAGTCGCAGGAAGCTGCCGAAGGCTTCTATGTGCTGGACGAGTGCGAACTGCGCGACACTGCCGAAGACGGCGGCATCGTGCGCTGCAAGCGCCAGGACCTGACCGGCGAGGAAATTCAGCTGCACCTGAGCACTGGCAAGGTGGTCACCCAGCTGGCCCTGGCCTGGCAGGACAAGCTGTCGTTCATTCTGGATGACAAGATGGTGATCAAGCGCCTGAAGTTCGAAGAGCTGCTGCAGGAGCAGGCCGAACAGGATGGTGGCGATGAGGCTGCGCAACAGTTCGATGCCAGCTTCCAGTTGATGATGATGACCTTTGCCGAATTCCTGCCGGTGCTGTTCGAGGCGCTGGGTGGAGAAGAGATTCCGCAAGGGGTCTGACTGGTTTTGAAATGCCGGTGCTGGCCTGGGAGATATCCTCAGACCGTACTGGCCCTTTCGCGGGCTTGCCCGCTCCCACAGGTACACCACAGCTTCTGAGTACTGTGGTGTACCTGTGGGAGCGGGCAAGCCCGCGAAGAGGCCAGTGAAATTCTTGAAGCGATAAAACAAAAAGGAATTGCCCCCCATGCGTGCCCTCGCCACCCTCAGCCGCTTCGTCGGCAATACCTTCGCCCTGTGGGTGCTGGTGTTCGCCGTAATGGCCTTCCTGCAACCGCAATGGTTCATCGCCCTGAAGGTGGCCATCGTGCCGCTGCTGGGCCTGGTGATGTTCGGCATGGGCCTCACCCTCAAGCTCGATGACTTCGCCGCCCTCGCCCGCCAGCCCTGGCGGGTGATGCTGGGGGTGGTCGCGCACTTCGTGATCATGCCGGGCATGGCCTGGCTGCTGTGCCAGCTGTTCCACCTGCCACCAGAAATCGCCGTGGGCGTGATCCTGGTTGGCTGCTGCCCGAGCGGCACGGCATCGAACGTGATGGTCTGGCTGTCACGCGGCGACCTGGCGCTGGCGGTGGCCATCGCTGCGGTCACCACCCTGCTCGCCCCGCTGCTGACCCCGGCGCTGATCTGGTTCCTGGCCTCGGCCTGGCTGCCTGTGTCCTTCATGGACATGTTCTGGTCGATCCTGCAGTTGGTGATGCTGCCGATCGTGCTCGGCGTACTGGCCCAGCGGCTGCTTGGCGCGCGGGTGCAGGCGGCGGTGCAGGTACTGCCGCTGGTGTCGGTGGTGAGTATCGTGATGATCGTGTGCGCGGTGGTGGCGGCCAGCCAGGCGAAGATCGCCGAATCAGGGCTGCTGATCATGGCGGTGGTGATATTGCACAACAGCTTCGGCTACTTGCTGGGGTACCTGACCGGCAGGCTGTGCAAGCTGCCACTGGCACAGCGCAAGTCGCTGGCGCTGGAGGTGGGCATGCAGAACTCCGGGCTGGGCGCAGCACTGGCAGCGGCGCATTTTTCGCCGCTGGCTGCGGTGCCGAGTGCGTTGTTCAGCGTTTGGCACAATATTTCCGGGGCGCTGCTGTCTACCTGGTTCCGGCGTATGGGGGACCCTGTGGCAGAAGCCGAAGGTGGGGAGCTGGCCAGGCATTGAAGTTGCCTGAACTGGCCCCTTCGCGGGTAAACCGCTCCCACAGGTACTGCACAGGTCTGAAAATTGTGGAGATCCCTGTAGGAGCGGGTTTACCCGCGAAGAGGCCGGTACAGGCTTGCCCCTAGGGCTGCAGGTGTGCACCATGTATCCACTGTGAGGACGACCTCACGACGCACAGCGTGACCATTCCGGGGACGGCCCCATCATTCACAACGATGGAGACGCACCATGTCCTGGATCATCCTGTTCTTCGCCGGCCTGTTCGAGGTCGGCTGGGCCGTCGGCCTGAAATACACCGACGGCTTCAGCAAACCACTGCCCACCGTCCTCACCGTCGCCGCCATGGCCATCAGCCTAGGCCTGCTGGGCCTGGCCATGAAAGAGTTGCCGCTGGGTACCGCCTATGCCATATGGACCGGCGTCGGCGCCGTCGGCACGGTGATCGCCGGCATCATCCTGTTCGGCGAGTCCATGGCCCTGGTACGCCTGGTCAGCGTGGCGCTGATCATTACCGGCCTGGTCGGCCTGAAAGTCAGCGCCAGCTGACGCCCTCCCCTAGCGCAGGTTGCCGCGCAGGCGGCTGACCTGCTCACGCAAGGCTTCTGGCTGCGCCGCCTCCACCGGGATGGCGGCGCCTGCCACGATGGTCACCCGCGACCACAGGCGCTTGAAAAAGCCCTTGGCCGGGTCACGACTGAAGAAGCTGCCCCACAGCCCCTGCAAGGCCAACGGAATGACCGGCACCGGGGTTTCTTCGAGGATGCGGTTGACGCCGCCCTTGAACACGTCGATTTCGCCATCCCCGGTCAGCTTGCCTTCAGGGAAGATGCATACCAGCTCGCCATCGGCCAGGTACTCGGCAATGCGCGCGAAAGCACGTTCGTAGATGGCCAGGTCTTCGTTGCGCCCGGCAATCGGGATGGCGCCTGCGGTGCGGAACACGAAGTTGAGTACCGGCAGGTTGTAGATCTTGTAGTACATGACGAAGCGGATCGGCCGGCGAATCGCCCCTCCCAGCAGCAGCGCATCGACGAACGACACGTGGTTGCAAACCAGCAGCGCCGCGCCTTCGTCGGGGATGCGTTCGAGGTCGCGGTGCTGCACGCGGTACATCGAATGGCTGAGCAGCCAGATCAGGAAGCGCATGGTGAACTCGGGCACGATCCTGAAGATATAGGCGTTGACCGCGATATTGAGCAGCGACACCACCAGGAACAGTTGCGGGATGGTCAGCTCGGCCAGGCCCAGCAGGATGATGGTGAGCACTGCCGACACCACCATGAACAGGGCATTGAGGATGTTGTTGGCCGCGATCACCCGGGCGCGCTGGTCTTCGGCGGTGCGGGCCTGGATCAGTGCATACAGCGGTACGATATAGAAGCCGCCGAACACCCCAAGGCCGACGATAGACAGCAGGATCCACCAGGCCTGGCCCATGCCCAACAGCGCCAGCCAGTCGTGCGGTGCCGCCGCAGCCGGCACATCGCCGGAGTGCCACCACCAAAGCAGGCCGAACAGGCTCAGCCCGAACGAGCCGAACGGCACCAGGCCGATTTCCACCTTGCGCCCGCTGAGCCGCTCGCACAGCAGCGAACCCAAGGCAATCCCCACCGAGAACAGGGTCAGCACCAGTGTCACCACCGTGCCGTCACCGTGCAGCCAGTCCTTGGCGTAGGCCGGGATCTGCGTGAGGTAGATGGCACCGACGAACCAGAACCACGAGTTGCCGACGATCGAGCGCGACACCGCCGGCGGCTGCCCCAGGCCCATGCGCAGGATCGCCCACGACTGCCTGAAGATGTTCCAGTCCAGCGGCATTTGCGGCGAAGCGGCAGCGGCCCGCGGGATCCAGCGGCTGGCCAGGTAACCGAGCACGGCGGTGCCGACCACGCCACCAGCCACCACGGTGGCATAGCTGTCAGCCGACATCATCACCCCAGCGCCGATGGTGCCGGCGAGGATGGCCAGGAAAGTACCGGTTTCCACCAGCCCGTTGCCGCCGACCAGTTCTTCCTCGCGCAGGGCCTGCGGCAGGATCGAGTACTTCACCGGGCCGAACAGAGCCGAGTGGGTTCCCATGCCGAACAGCGCCACCAGCATCAGTGCCAGGTGGTTGGTGATGAAACCGAGCGCGCCTACCGCCATGATCGCGATCTCGGCCAGCTTGATGGCCCGGATCAGCGCATCCTTGGCGAACTTCTCGCCAAACTGCCCGCCCAGCGCAGAGAACAGGAAGAACGGCAGGATGAACAGCAGGGCGCACAGGTTGACCCAGATCGAACGGTCGCCGTCGCCCAGGCTGAGCTTGAACAGGATCGCCAGGATCAGCGACTGCTTGAACAGGTTGTCGTTGAAGGCACCCAGCGACTGGGTGATGAAAAACGGCAGGAAACGCCGCTTGCCGAGCAAGGTGAATTGCGAGGAGTGACTCATCGTCCTTGGTCCTGAGGGCTTTTCAATTGGAGGCGCGCAGGGCGCGACAAGCCACAAATCTGCATGGGAAATGCACTGACTGGCAAGCGCGGTGATTCTGTAGCAAGCCTGTTCCGGCCTCATCGCCGGCAAGCCGGCTCCCACAGGTACCGCACATGGCTTGAGATCAATGCGGTCGAGGTGGGAGCTGGTTTGCCGGCGATGGGCTGCAGAGCAGCCCCCATTTGTCATATGCTCCGATTCGGCTATTCCACAACAAGGACGTGGCAATGCTCGCCGCCATCAAACGCTACCCGCACACCGTGCGCCTGCTGCTCGGCACTACCTTCACCCTCACCGTCGCCCGTGCCCTTACCCTGCCCTACCTGGTGGTGTACCTGGCTGACAACTTCCAGCTGCCGATCAGCCAGATCGGCCTGCTGATCGGTGGTGCGCTGATCATCGCCTCGCTGCTGAGCCTGTATGGCGGCCACCTTGTGGATACCTTGCGCAACCACACCCTGGTCAGCGCCAGCACCCTGCTGTTTGCCCTGGCTTTCGTCGGCGCGGTCGCCAGCAACTCGGCGCTGCTGTTCTTTATCTGCCTGGTGCTGATCAACCTGGCCCTGGCAGTGGTCGACATCGCTGCCAAGGCGGGCTTCTGCGCATTGCTACCGGTGGAGGCACGGGCCGAAGTGTTCGCCATCAAGTACACCCTCAGCAACGTCGGCTACGCCGCCGGCCCGCTGCTGGGCGTGGCCATGCTGGAGCTGAACGACCATATGCCGTTCATTGCCTCCGCCCTGCTCGGCCTGGGTATGTGCCTGACCTACTGGCGCCTGGGGGACCGCGGCCTGCAGGCCAGTGTGCCGGACAAACCCGGGGTCGGCTTTGGCCAGGTGGCGCTGGGTCTGGCCCGTGACCGACGGCTGATATGCTTCACCCTGGGCGGGGTGCTGAGCGCGGTAGTATTCGGCCAGTTCACTGCCTACCTGTCGCAATACCTGGTGGTAACCAGCAGCCCGGCCGAGGCGGCGCGCCTGATCGGTTACCTGGTGACCACCAACGCGGTGACGGTGATTGCCCTGCAGTACCTGATCGGCCGCCGCATCAGCCGCCAGCGCCTGATGCCCTGGCTGCTGGCCGGCATGGGCCTGTTCATCGCCGGGCTGCTGGGCTTCGCCCTGGCCGGTTCGGCGCTGGCGTGGTGCCTGGCGATGCTGGTGTTCACCCTGGGCGAGATCATCGTGATCCCGGCCGAGTACATGTTCATCGACCTGATCGCGCCGGAGCACTTGCGTGGGGTGTATTACGGCGCGCAGAACCTGTCCAACCTCGGTGCGGCGCTGGGGCCGGTGATGGTGGGGTTTGCCCTGGTACATCTGTGGCCGGGGGCGATCTTCTACCTGCTGGTGTTGTCGGTGATACTGGCGGGGGTGTTTTATTGGCTGGGTACCCGCAGTAACTGATGTTGGCTGTATCGGCCTCTTCGCGAGCAAGCTCGCTCCTACAACCATCGTCTGCGCTGACGAAGCGGCACCTGCGTGCCAGACTGATTGATCGGGACCGCGTTATCTTTTTGCTTCGGAGTCTTCATGTCGTTGTCCAGCGGGCTGATCGCCGTGGTCGCCCTGGCCTATATGGCCATCATGTTCGCCATCGCCTTCTACGGCGACCGCCGCAGCACGCCGTTGCCGCCGAAGCTGCGTGCCTGGGTGTACAGCCTGTCGCTGGCCGTGTACTGCACCAGCTGGACCTTCTTCGGCGCGGTCGGCCAGGCCGCCGAACAGCTCTGGGCATTCCTGCCGATTTACCTGGGCCCGGTGCTGCTGCTGATCTTCGCGCCCTGGGTGCTGCAGAAGATGGTGCTGATCAGCAAGCAACAGAACATCACCTCGATTGCCGACTTCATCGCCGCGCGCTATGGCAAGTCGCAGTCCCTGGCGGTGGTCGTGGCGCTCATCTGCCTGGTCGGCGTGCTGCCGTACATCGCCTTGCAACTCAAGGGCATCGTGCTGGGGGTGAACCTGCTGATCGGCGCCAACGCCGACGCCACCGGCACCCGCGTACAGGACACCGCACTGGTTGTATCCCTGGTGCTGGCACTGTTCGCCATCGTCTTCGGTACCCGCAGCCTGGACGTGACCGAACACCACCGTGGCATGGTCCTGGCGATTGCCTTCGAATCACTGATCAAGCTGCTGGCCTTCCTCGCCGTGGGCATCTTTGTCGTCTTCAACCTGTATGACGGCTTCGACGACCTGTTCAGCCAGGCCCGCCAGTCGATCCACCTTCAGGACTATTGGCAGGAGACCATCAATTGGCCGTCGATGGTGGTGCAGACCGCCGTGGCGATGATGGCGATCATCTGCCTGCCACGGCAATTCCACGTCACCGTGGTGGAGAACATCGAACCCCAGGACATGCGCCTGGCGCGCTGGGTATTCCCGATGTACCTGGCGCTCGCCGCATTGTTTGTGGTGCCGATCGCCCTGGCCGGGCAGATGCTGCTGCCGGGCACGGTGATCTCCGATTCGTTCGTCATCAGCCTTCCTCTGGCCGAGGCACACCCGAGCCTGGCCCTGCTGGCATTCATCGGTGGTGCATCGGCGGCCACGGGCATGGTCATCGTCGAGGCCGTGGCGCTGTCGACCATGGTCTCCAACGACATGCTGCTGCCCTGGCTGCTGCGCCGTACCAACGCCGAGCGGCCGTTCGAGGCATTCCGCCACTGGATGCTCTCTGTACGCCGGGTGACCATCGTGGTGATCCTGCTGCTGGCGTATGTCAGCTACCGCCTGCTGGGCTCCACCGCCAGCCTGGCGACCATCGGCCAGATCGCCTTCGCTGCCGTGACCCAACTGACACCGGCCATGCTTGGTGCGCTGTACTGGAAACAGGCCAACCGCCGCGGTGTGTTCGCCGGCCTGGCCGCAGGTATTTTCCTGTGGTTCTACACCCTGGTGCTGCCGATTGCCGCGCATAGCGTGGGCTGGTCGCTGCAGCTGTTCCCAGGGTTGGCGTGGCTGCACGGCAACCCGCTTGACCTGCCGATCAGCCCACTGACCCAGGGTGTCGTGCTGTCGCTGGCGGGCAACTTCACTCTGTTCGCCTGGGTCTCGGTGCTTTCGCGCACGCGGGTTTCCGAGCATTGGCAGGCCGGCCGCTTCATCGGCCAGCAGACCAGCGCCAGGCCCAGCAGCAAGCCGCTGCTGGCGGTGCAGATCGACGACCTGCTGACCCTGGCCTCGCGCTTCGTTGGTGAAGAACGCGCCCGGCAGAGCTTCATCCGCTTCGCCTACCGCCAGGGCAAGGGCTTCAACCCCAACCAGAACGCCGACGGCGACTGGATCGAACATACCGAACGCCTGCTGGCCGGCGTACTCGGCACCTCGTCGACCCGCGCCGTGGTCAAGGCCGCCATCGAAGGCCGCGACATGCAGCTGGAAGACGTGGTGCGTATCGCCGACGAAGCCAGCGAGGTGCTGCAGTTCAACCGCGCCCTGCTGCAAGGGGCAATCGAGAACATCAACCAGGGCATCAGCGTGGTCGACCAGAACCTGCACCTGGTGGCCTGGAACCGCCGTTACCTGGAACTGTTCAACTACCCCGACGGGCTGATCAGCGTGGGCCGGCCGATCGCCGACATCATCCGCTACAACGCCGAGCGTGGCCTGTGCGGACCGGGCGAGGCGCAGGTGCACGTGGCGCGTCGCCTGCACTGGATGCGTCAGGGCCGTGCGCACTCCTCCGAGCGCTTGTTCCCCAATGGCCGGGTGATCGAGCTGATCGGCAACCCGATGCCGGGCGGCGGTTTCGTCATGAGCTTCACCGACATCACCCCGTTCCGTGAGGCCGAGCAGGCCCTGCGCGATGCCAACGAACGCCTGGAGCAACGGGTGGCGGAACGCACCCAGGAGCTGTCGCAACTGAACCAGGCGTTGTCCGAAGCCAAGAGCCGTGCCGAAGCGGTGAGCCAGTCCAAGACCCGTTTCCTGGCTGCGGTCAGCCATGACCTGATGCAGCCGCTGAACGCGGCCCGGCTGTTCTCCGCCGCCTTGTCGCAACAGGCCGAGGGCATGAATGAAGAGGCCCGGCAGCTGGTGCAGCACATGGACAGTTCGCTGCGCTCGGCCGAAGAGCTGATCAGCGACCTGCTGGACATCTCACGCCTTGAAAACGGCAAGATTACCCCGGATGCCAAACCCTTTGCCCTCAACGAGCTGTTCGACACCCTGGGTGCCGAATTCAAGGTGCTGGCCGCCGAGAAGGGCCTGGAATTTCGCCTGCGCGGCAGCCGCCTGCGGGTGGACAGTGACATGAAGCTGCTGCGCCGGGTGCTGCAGAACTTCCTGACCAACGCCCTGCGCTACGGCAAGAGCCCGATCCTGCTGGGCGCACGGCGCCAGGGTGAACAGTTGTGGCTTGAAGTGTGGGACCGCGGCCCCGGCATCGCCGACGACAAGCTGCAGGTGATCTTCCAGGAGTTCAAGCGCCTGGACAGCCACCAGACCCGCGCCGAGAAGGGCCTGGGCCTGGGCCTGGCGATCGCCGACGGCCTGTGCCGGGTGCTGGGGCACAAGCTGGAAGTGCGCTCGTGGCCGGGCAAGGGCACGGTGTTCCGCGTCAGCGTACCAATTGCCCACCAGGCCGCGCCGGCGCCCGCCGCCCCGGTGGAACAGGGCGGCCAGCCACTGGCCGGGCTGCAGGTACTGTGCGTGGACAACGAAGACAGCATCCTGATTGGCATGAACAGCCTGCTCAGCCGCTGGGGTTGCCAGGTGTGGACCGCGCGCAACCGCGCCGAATGCGAAGCTCTGCTGGCCAAGGGCATGCGCCCGCACCTGGCGCTGGTCGACTACCACCTGGACGACGGCGAAACTGGTACCGGGCTGATGGGCTGGCTACGCGCGCGCCTTGGCGAGCCGGTGCCGGGCGTGGTGATCAGCGCTGACGGCAGCAAGGAAACCATCGCCATGGTGCATGCCTCTGGCCTGGACTACCTGGCCAAGCCGGTCAAGCCGGCGGCCCTGCGTGCCATGCTCAATCGCCATCTGAACCTGGTTCAGTAAGCGCTTCGTCCGGCAACGCCTCATCGGACAGCGCCCGCTCCAGCAGGTCGGCCGGCAGGCTCTTGCTGGCGCGGGCGCCCAGCAGCTTCAGCTGTTCGCTGCGGCTGACCAGGTTGCCGCGCCCTTCACACAGCTTGTTGCGCGCCGCGGCATAGGCCTTGTCCACCTGCTGCAGGCGGCTGCCCAACTCGTCCAGGTCCTGGATGAACAGCACGAACTTGTCGTACAGCCAGCCGGCGCGTTCGGCGATCTCGCGGGCGTTCTGGCCCTGGCGTTCCTGCTTCCACAGGCTGTCGATCACCCGCAAGGTGGCCAGCAAGGTGGTCGGGCTGACGATCACGATCTGCCGGTCGAAGGCTTCCTGGAACAGGTTCGGCTCGGCCTGCAGGGCTGCCGAGAAGGCGGCCTCGATCGGCACGAACAGCAGCACGAAATCCAGGCTGTGCAGGCCTTCGAGGCGGTTGTAGTCCTTGCTCGACAGGCCTTTGACGTGACTGCGCAGCGACTGCACATGCTGCTTGAGCGCAGCCTCGTCGTTGCCGGCGACGAACTGCTGGTAGGCGGTGAGGCTGACCTTGGCATCCACCACTACCTGCTTGTCGCCGGGCAGCATGATCAGAACGTCAGGCTGGAAGCGCTCGCCATCGGCGCTCTTCAAGCTGACCTGGGTCTGGTATTCGCGGCCCTTTTCCAGGCCGGCATGCTCCAACACCCGTTCGAGGATCAACTCACCCCAGTTGCCCTGGGTTTTCTGGCCCTTCAGCGCCTGGGTCAGGTTGGTGGCTTCGTCGGACAGGCGCAGGTTGAGTTGCTGCAGGCGCTCCAGCTCCTTGCCCAGCGAGAAGCGCTCGCGGGCTTCCTGCTGGTAGCTCTCTTCCACGCGTTTTTCGAAAGCCTGGATGCGCTCCTTGAGCGGGTCGAGCAACTGGCCGAGATGCTGCTGGCTGGTCTGGGCGAAGCGCTGCTCGCGCTCGTCGAAGATCTTGGTAGCCATGTCGGCGAACTGGGCGCGCAGGGTGTCGCGGGCTTCCTGCAGGTCTTCCAGGCGCTGCTGGTGGCTTTCCTGCTGCTCGCGCAGTTCGGCGTCCAGGCGTGCGGTCTGGGCCTCCAGGCGACGCAGTTCGGCTTCGCGGTTGGCACGTTCGAGGTTCCAGGCGTGAGCGGCATCACGGGCATTGTCACGGTCGATCTGCAGCAGTTCCAGCTCACGGCCCTGGGCGGCCAGCTGGGTCTGCTTGACGGTGTTGGCTTCGCTGAGATCGCTGATTTCATCGCGGCTGGCGTCCAGTTGCGCCTGCAAGCCGGCCAGGGCCAGCTGGGCAGCATTGAGGCGCTCTTCGAGCAAAGCCTGTTCGCCTTGCCGCGTGCCCTGGCGACGCTGCACCTGCATGACCCAACCCAGGCAAGGTAATGCACCTGCCACCAAGCCCAGCAGAATGCTGGCCAGATCCACTGTCATGCTTACCCCGAATGATCCTGGATGAATGCATCGCAGCTTATCAGCCTGAGCGGTGTGTTGCCTGTTCCGGCCTCTTCGCGGGTAAACCCGCGAAAAGGCCAGTGCTGGCAATACACCTCAGGCATGGAACCACTGCCGCAAAAGCCGCCGTGCTTCCTGCGACCCTTGCCCTGCCGCCAGCTCCAGCCAGTACCGCGCCTGCTCCGGCTCGTTGTGCTGGCACAGCCGTGCATACTCCAGTTGCGCGCGCCGATCACCGGCGCGGGCCGCCTGGCGCAGCAGTTCATGGCCAATACGCCGGTCACGGGCATTGCCGCAATCACGGCACAACATCTGTCCCAGGCGGCTTTGCGCCACTACCACACCCTGACGCGCCGGCTGTTTCAACAGGCGCCCGGCCAAGTGCTTGACCTGCGGCTTGTCACCCAGGCGCGGGTTGTCGAGCAGCCACAAGGCCACTTTGAGGGAGAAACGTTTGGGGGGAGGCGCAGGCGTCGATGCAGCAGGGCTGGCGAGGTGTTTACCGCGAAACTTCATGAGCAACAGGATTGGCAACTCGAAAGGCGCGCCACTCTACCCTTTTTTTTGCGACATGGCCTTCCGATTTCTGCAGGATTGAAAAAATTTTCAATGATCTTTTCTTGACGTTTTCAAGTGGATGACCAACTGGCCTCCTGAAGCATGTAGATTGTCGGACAGTTCACTGTATTGCTGGCACGCCCGTCCTAGAGCAAGCGCCAGGGACAATCCACAGTTCCTGTGGATAACTCGGTGGACAACCCCCTGGCATCCCCCGCAAACCCCTATGAATTGGGGCTTTCGCTCAAACTGACGATTTTTTCACCAGCTAAAAATAGTGTTTTTTTTCATTGACTTAACCGGCCAGTCAAGGCATTGGCGAGGCTGTCATCGCATGCTGCAAGGCAGTTGCAAGCGCTGCTCCAAATGTGAACAAGTGCACCAAAAACCTTCAATTGAATGCACGAAATCGGTACATCAGGCCGGATACGGGGCTTTTGCAGCCCCTTCCCATCAGGGAAAATACGCGCCATACTGCGCGGCTAACCTGTATTAACACAAAGTCCTTGCCAAGCACCTGTATTTTCGCTAAGGTGCGCATCGTTAGTACCAAGCTGAAAGTCAATTCTGGCCTTAAGCGTCCTTGCAGACACACTCCTCCCAAGGGTGACGCTGCTGAAACCAGGACCGGCCCATTCGATGATTCACTCGCCAGCCCTGCGCTGTTCAAGCACGAATCACGTGACAGATTGATCAGGATCCCACCCCGACGGCCTAGAACCTTGGCCCCGGCGTGCTGCCTGTCCTCTGAAGTACCTACCAGTCAGCCCACGCGCCCACCTTTGATTGCGCTCCCTCTGGCTGCCCTGTTCCAGTCAGGTTCGTTCGTCCCTTAATAAAGGCGTCACTGGAACGTTTCTATCATGCACGGATCATAACCCCCGTGTTTAAAGCAGGAACCTCCAACAATATGCAAACTCATCATCAGATTCAGGCTGCCATTGGCACCCTCTCCCAGGCCTTCTCGCCGTTGAAGTGCCTTATCGTTGCCCCTCGCAAAGGCAGCTTCAGCTTCACCCTGGTAGACGAACACGGCGTCGCCTGCCACACCGAACGCCTGTACCCTGAACAGTACAGCCGCAGTGAACCGCTGCAGGCGGTCATCGCTCGAACCCGCCAGTCGCTCACCGCGTGAGCGGCGAATGCTGCGGTATTCAAGCGCTGAATCATCCCATCGCAAGCCTGCCTGAACGTTCGTGGCGTAATTGCCTTAAGGCATATAGCCAAGTACGTCAGGCAGCAATCGATTTAAAAACAGCCCTTTACACCACGATTATCACACTACACTTCAACTCGAGCGGTGCTTGCCGCTTCCGGCGGGCCTGATCACTCACCAGCTGCCAAGCTCCAGCGCCCGTCCGGCCCTTAACTGCTCGAGGGCATCATGGGTATCGCGGCGAATGAATTGTGTCAGTATGTGATCCGACCCACCCTGGTCTACCTGAACCGTCACTGCGCCAGCGCCGAAGCCTTGTTGCTTGGCATCGCCGCCAGCCAGTCGGCCCTGGGGTCGGCCTTGCACGACCGTCGTGGGCACGGTCTGTACCGTATTGGCGAACACCGTCACCAGGCTATCTGGGACGACTATCTTGCCCGTGACCCCGACCTGGCCAGCCTGGTCCGCGGCCTGGCCAGCCAGCACGCCTTCCTCGGCGGCCCGCACCTGGAACTCACCGTCAACCTGCGTTATTCAACCGCGATTGCCTGGATGCTCATCGAAGAGCAGGCCACGCCACTGCCGGCCGCCGATGACCTTCTCGCACTTGCGCGAATCTGGCGACAGATTTTCAACCCCCAAGGTCGCCTGCGCGACTTCACACACGCCTGGCATACCTGCATAGATCAGAGATTGCCGCAGGCATCTTAAGACGCGTCCTACAACGCACCCGGAAAAAAGGGAATTTTGGTCGGATTGTCCTACAAAACCGCTCTATCTCCTGCGATTGAGGCTATAGCGCGGCGCGTGATTTGTTGGTAGCTTTTCGCCCCGGAGATCCCAAGGAGTTTTCTAATAATGAAAAAAGTAATGCTCAAAGCCTCCCTCGGCGTAGCCGTTGCACTTGCTTCCAGCCAACTGCTCGCCGCAGGTTTCGCGCTGAACGAACAAAGCATCAGCGGCATGGGAACCGGGTTTGCGGGACGTTCGTCTTCTGCCGAAGATGCCAGCACGGTGTATGGCAACCCTGCGGGCATGTCTCGCCTCAAGCGCGAACAGGTCACCGTGGGTGGCGCGGCTGTCATTGCCAAAACTGATATTTCGGGTCGTGGTAGCAATTTCGGGGGGGAAACCGATGGCGACATGGTCCCGGTCGTGGGTGTACCCATGGGCTATTACGTCAAACCGATCGATGATCACTGGAGCGTCGGTTTCGGCGTTTACGTGCCATACGGCCTGATCACGGACTACGGCAGCGACGACGCGGCACGCTACTGGGGCAAGAAGAGCAAGGTCGAGGTCGTCACCTTCCAGCCAACCATCAGCTATGCCTTCAACGACAAGGTGTCGATCGGTTTCGGTCCGACCATCAACCGTATCAAGGGTGAACTGGGCTCGAATCTGTCCAGCAAGGCGCTGCTGGGCCCGAACGGGCCGGATGGCGAAATCAAGATCAAGGGCGACGACACCGCGATCGGTTACAACATTGGCGTCCTCGTACAAGCTACAGACCGTACCCGCCTGGGCCTGACCTATCACTCGATGGTCGACTACAAGCTTGAAGGCGACACGCGAGTGTCGTACCCGATTGCAGCCCTCGGCCTGAACGGCAAATTCGACGCCAGCCTGAAAATAAAGACGCCAGAATCGGTGGACTTCTCGATCACCCATGAACTGGATGACCAGTGGACACTCTATGCGGGTAGCACCTGGACTCGCTGGAGCCGCCTGGAGAGCATCGTTGTCAAGAACGAAGCACCGGCGGGCTACCCACTGCAGACCATCACCGAAGAGCAAAACTGGCATGACACCTGGGCACACGCCATTGGTGCTGCCTACAAGGTGAACAAGGAGTGGACCCTGCGTGCAGGCTTCTCCGTCGACCAGTCGCCCACCAACAACCATGATCGCTCGCCACGCATTCCTACCGGCGACCGCAAGGCTGTCAGCTTTGGTGCCGGTTGGAGCCCGAACGACGACATGACCATCGATGTTGCCTACTCGTATCTGTGGGAAGAGGATACCAAGGTGAACAATGTGTCCGGCTCGCCGACACAACAGGCGCTGAAAGGCACCTATCAGGCCAAGTATGAGAACAGTGCTCACGGTATTGGTGCATCCCTTACCTACCGCTTCTGATTCATACGCGTGACATGAAAACCGCCCTCGTGGCGGTTTTTTTACACCTTCACCAGCCAGTCATCGCCCAGGCATTCGCGCAGGTAGTCCATGAACACCTGTACTTTTGCGGTCATGGCAAAGCGGTCGGCCAGGCACAGATAGATATCCATCGGTTCGGTCTGGGCATAGGCCTGGCCGCTATCGCTGTATTCGAACAACGGCACCAGCGCCCCGTTATCCAGATGCGGCCTTACGATGAACTCGGCAAGGCGGGTGATGCCGCCATCGTGCAGCGCCATCTGGGTCAGGGCATCGATGTCGTCGCTGATCAGGACACTACCGAACTCTGCCTCGAACCGCAGCCCGTCGCGCATGAACCCCCAACGCAGGAAGCGCCCATCCACCGGGTAGCGGAACACCAGGCAGCGGTGGTCACGCAAGGCCTCGGGCGTGGCCGGCACGCCGGCGCTTTGCAGGTAACCGGGCGAGGCACAGCATATGAACGGTATACGGGCGATATGCCGGGCCAGCAACTGGTCTTCGAGTTGCGGGGCAATGCGCAGGCTCACGTCCACATCCTCCCGCGCGTGGTTGACCCGGCGATCAGTCGTTACCAACTCTATCGAAAGCAGTGGGTAGCGGGCGCTGAACGCAGGTATCAATGGCGCCAGCACGTGGCGACCGAAGGCGGACGTCGAGGCAATGCACAGCCGCCCTTGGGGCTCACTGTCGGGGGTGGTGACGGCCTGTTCGGCCAAGGCCAGGTCGCGCTCGATGTGCCTGACGCGTTCGTAATACTGGGTACCGGCGGGTGTCAGCGCCATGCTGCGGGTGGTGCGGCTGAGAAGGCGAACCTGTAAGTGACCTTCCAGGCGTGCCAGGTTCTGGCTGACCGCAGCCGGGCTCAGGCCCAGGTTGCGGGCACCGGCGGCGATACTGCCGGCCTCGACAACCTTGATGAAGCTGCGAATGGCGTTGAGCAGGTCCATGCTGAGCCCTTTGATTCGTAAGAATCTCTTTATAAAGAACTCAATACGACTGGTCTACAACTGTTGCCAGGTGCGTTGCTAACCTGCGTCTCTACTTACTTTTCAGGAGTTCGCATGAGCAACTTGTCCCAGGCACGCAGCCGACGCAAATTGCATCCCGCCGCCACGCCTTACGTTTTTGCCTTTTACATGTCGTCGATCATGGCGCTATTGATGTGTTTCGTGATCACGGCAGCGAATGCGGGGGTCAACCCTGAGTACCTTAGCAACGTGCTGAAGGCTTACCAATTGGCAATGCCTGTGGCGTTCGTTTGTGTATTGATGGTCAGGCCGGTGGTGGTGCGGTTGGTGGCGATTACTGTGCATGCAAAGTGAAGTAACCCCAAAGCCCAGGCAAGCCCCCTGCTCTTGCTCTTGCTCTTGCTCTTGCTCTTGCTCTTGCTCTTGCTCTTGCTCTTGCTCTTGCTCTTGCTCTTGCTCTTGCTCTTGCTCTTGCTCTTGCTCTTGCTCTTGCTCTTGCTCTGCTCTTGCTCTTGCTCTTGCTCTTGCTCTTGCTCTTGCTCTTGCTCTTGCTCTTGTCTTGATCTTGATCTTGATCTTGATCTTGATCTTGATCTTGATCTTGATCTTGATCTTGATCTTGATCTTGATCTTGATCTTGATCTTGATCTTGATCTTGATCTTGATCTTGATCTTGATCTTCGCGACTTCAGGAGGCCGAGCAGAGGTCTTGCGGAGGGAGGTGACGGGCATGGATGCCCGTCAAGCGCTGAGGCCCCATGGATGGGGCCTGCAGCGCGTACTCCCGGGAGCAAGACCGGCGCGAGGGAACCCCGGAGCGCAGCGCAGGGGCCGGATGATGGGAGCGCAGCGTTTTTTGGTTACTTTTTGCCGCGTTTGGCAAAAAGTGACTCGCCGTAAGGGCGAAAAGGTGAGTAAGCGTCGCCATCGTAAATGGACTATACGCGAGATCAATACCAGTACTTTTCCGCTCTTCGCTCTTCGCTCTTCGCTTTCAAGCGTGGGCATCAACAACAAGGTCAACATTCATTTTCGAAGGTGGCGCTTAATCACCTTTCCGCCCTTACGGCGGGTCACTTTTTGTCAAACGCGACAAAAAGTAACCAAAAAACGCTGGCTCCCATCATCCGGCCCCTACGCTGCGCTCCGGGGTCCCCTCGCTACGGGCCTGCTCCCGGGAGTACGCGCTGCAGGCCCCATCCATGGGGCCTCAGCGCTTGACGGGCATCCATGCCCGTCACCTCCCTCCGCAGTCCCTTCGCTCGGCCTCCTGAAGTCGCAATCTGCAGCGCCTGCACTATCGCGCACTTAGAAGCAAAAGCCAAAGCAAGAGCAAGAGCAAGAGCAAGAGCTGCTAGGTTATGGCTGGGAGGCAATGGCCTTTTCGATGGCTGCCCGGAATGCTGGATCATCCGGCTTGGTCAGGCTGGAAAAGTTATCAATCACCTTGCCCTTTCGGTCCACCACGTACTTGTAGAAATTCCACTTCGGCGCACTGCTCTGGCTTGCCAGCTCCGCGAACAGCGGTATCGCATCCGCCCCCCGCACCGACTGTGTCTTGGTCATGGTAAAGGTAACGCCATAGTTGGCATAACATACCTTGGCTGTCTTCTCGCTGTCGGCGTCCTCCTGCTTGAAGTCATTGGACGGCACGCCAAGCATTTCCAAGCCTTGCCCGTGATATTCCTTGTAGGTCGCTTCAAGCCCCTCGAACTGCGGCGCGAAACCGCAGTAACTGGCCGTATTCACCACCACCAGGGGCTTGCCGGCAAAGCGCTCGCACAGGTCCACCTGCCCCTTGCCCCGCAACTCTGGCAGGCTGCCCTGCAACAACGCCGGGCAATCAGCAGCCCAGCTCGATGCGCTGGCAAGCAGGGCCAGCACCGGCACCGTCAACCAATGTGCACGCATGACTCTTTTCTCCCGCAAGACAATCCTCGAACTTGCAGGGTAGCGCCTAACAAACACTCATGCCCAGTTGCATCAACGCCATCCCGCCCTTGTGCCAGCCCCACCACACCAGCGCCAGCAACGACAGGGCGGCGAGGGCCAGTAGCCCTCGAGCCAGGTAGCGGTTCATGCGGCCTGGGCCTGCAGGCGGGCAACCGGGCGTTCGCGCACGGGCCAATTGAGGGCGGCAGCCAGCAGGCTGAGCAGGATGGAAATCTGCCAGACCAGGTCGTAGCTGCCGGTGCGGTCATACACCACCCCGCCCAACCAACCGCCCAGGAAGGCACCCAGCTGGTGGAACAGGAAGACGATACCGCCAAGCATGGACAAGTTGCGCACGCCGAATACGGTGGCAACGGTACCGTTGGTCAACGGCACCGTGGACAACCACAGCAGGCCCATGGCGATGCCGAACAGATAAGCACTGAATTCGGTCACCGGCGCCCAGAGGAACAGCACGATCACTACCGCACGCAGCAGGTACAACCCGGTCAGCAGGCGCGGCTTGGACATGCGCCCACCCAGCCAGCCGGCAGTGAAGGTACCGACGATATTGAAAAGGCCTACCAGCGCCAGCACCGTGGTGCCGGTAGTCGCGGCCAGATGCTGGTCGACCAGGTAGGCCGGCAGATGCACGCCAATGAACACCACCTGGAAACCACAAACGAAAAAGCCCAGCGCCAGCAACCAGAAGCCTGAGTGCGAGCAAGCCTCGCGCAAAGCCTGGCTCAGGGTCTGTTCGGCTCCATGAGTGGGCAGAGGCCGGTCGCGCAGCAGGCCGACGAAGGGCACGATCAGCGCCACCATCAGGCCCAGTACCAGCAACGCTGCGGACCAGCCCAGCCACTGGATAAGGCCGAGAGTGCCCGGCAACATTGCGAACTGGCCGAAAGAACCGGCAGCGCTGGCAATGCCCATGGCCATGCTGCGCTTTTCCGCAGGCACGGCACGCCCGACCACGCCGAGGATGACCGAGAACGAGGTGCCGGACAGACCGATACCGATCAGCAAGCCGGCACTCAGCGACAACGACCAGGCCGAGTCGGCCATGCCCATCAACACCAACCCGGCAGCGTAGAGAATACCGCCAATGATCACCACCCGCGCCGCACCCATGCGGTCGGCCAGGGCGCCGGCGAACGGTTGCGCCAGCCCCCAGATCAGGTTCTGCAAGGCAATGGCGAAGGCAAACACCTCACGCCCCCAGCCGAAGTCCGCGCTCATAGGCGCCAGGAACAGGCCGAAGCCGTGCCGCACACCCAGGGATAGCGCCAGGATCAGCGCTGCCCCCACCAATACCCACCCGCTGGTTCGCCACACCGAAGTCATTGTCGTTATCTCCAGCACATCGCAAGGTTTTACGGGTATATACCCGCTTATAGTCGTATCAATTTCAAGCCAGCTGGTTCAGCAAACGGACCAGTTCATCCCGCTGCCCTGCCCCCAGCCGCTCCACCAACTCTGCCTGTGCCTGTTCCCAGGCCGGATGGGCCGCGTGCAGCAACTGGGTACCGGCCTCGGTCAGCAGCACCACGCGGTTGCGTTGGTCGTCACCATCGGCCAAGGCCACCAGCCCTTCAGCCTCCAGCACCCGTAGGTTGCGGCCCAGGGTACTGCGCTCCAGGCCCATGGCCTCCGCCAGGGTGGTGATACTGGGACGATCGAGCCGCTGCAGATGACGCAACAGGGAAAACTGGGCGACATTGACCCCAAAGCTGGCAAGGGCCTCGTCGTAATGCCGGCTCACCCCACGGGCGGCGCGACGCAGATGGGTGCAGATGCATTCACTGGTCAACATGGATACGTGTATATACCCGCATCATGTGTGTTGCAAGAGTTTTCACGACTGTCAGACACCTCAGCCTGGGTTCAGGCGCTTGCGAATCGGCTCGAACTCCACCGTGGCCTTGCGCGCCAGCGGGTCTGGAGCGCCCTGCTCGATTGCCTGCCAATAGCGCCACGGTACCCTGGTCGAGCCCAATTCGTAGTCCATGCCGTCCCAGTTATCTTCACGGAAGCTGTAGAAGGCCCAGTGCAACCGGTGGCGATCCAGCACGCTGAGCACGTCTTCCAGGTATTGCCGGCAGCCCGGCAGCCTGCGCATGCAGCCGAACTCACCCACCACCAGCCGCGAGCGGGGCACGTTCATGGCCGCGGCCCAATCCAGCGGCTGGCGCAGGTATTGCGCCACACGCTGGCCATCCCACTGCTGCGTCTGCCCCGCAAACGGTGCCGGGCCGGGATAGGCGATGGGTTGCTTGCGCGTCATGTTCGGTGCACTGGTCACCAGATAGGGCTCGTACATGTGCACGCTGTACAGCACCCGCTGGTCTTCCAGGGGAGCCGGCCAGTAACCGAAGGCATCAGCGGCGGCGAACCAGCCGGCATCGAGCATGACCGGCGTGTCCGCGTCCTCCTCGCGAATGGCCGCTATCAACTGCCGATACAGAGCCGGCAGATCACGCGCACTGCCCTGCTGCCCTGCATACCACTGCTGCATTTGCCCAGGGTCGGCATGCTCGGCCAGGCCACCGTGCTTCTCCGGGGCGGGCTCGTTGACCAGGTTGTAGGCGGCGATGGCCGGGTGACCTTTCAGCTCATGGGCCAGATCCCGCCAGAAGGCCGCAGCCTGCAACCAGTAGCGTTTGTCCTGCCAGAGGCGGTCGTCGAACTGGCCATGGTTGTTTTGCGACCAGCGCATGCCGGGTAGCGAGAGCGGTGCGATGACCACCTTGAGGCCGGCTTGGTGGGCGCGGTCGAGGGTGGCTCGCAGCGTTGCCAGGTCGGCGGCAGGCAGGCCTTGGTAGGCATCGGCATCGCCGAGGAGGAAATCGCGTTCCGCCGGCTGCCATTTGTCGTAAGACAGCCGCACCCACGTCGCGCCATAACCGCTCAAGGCGTCGAAGTAGGCTTGGTCAGGTGGCAGCCGGTTGAAGCTGTTGCCACCGTGGCGGGGGTAGTTCCAGAAATCCATGAGATCGGCTGCCACGGCGGCAGGCCCCATGGCCAGCAAAAACGCAGCAAGAATGACATGACGCATGGTGCCGACACTCCTCGACAGTTTGCGGGAGGGGCAAGCATACGCCAGTGAAAAGATGCCGGTTCTTGCCGATTTTTTTCACGATTTTACCAGCACGTTAGGCTCAGAAACGCCCTACAGAAACATCCTGCTTGCGCGGTCACTTGTAGGAGCGGCCTTGTGTCGCGAAAGGGCTGCAAAGCAGCCCCATGACTTCAGCGTTAGTGCATAAATTGCCGGGGCTGCTTTGCAGCCCATTCGCGACACAAGGCCGCTCCTACAGGGCCCAGAGCAAGGCTCAGAGGCCCAACGCCAACCCCAGCACCACGGCCAGTTCGAGCAACTCCAGCATTGCACCAGCGGTATCGCCGGTAGTCCCGCCCAGGCGCCGGCACATCAGGTGCCGCAACCAGGCAAACACCGCCAACGCCAGCACCACGATCCACCCGCCCAGGACCAGACAGAAAAGCACACAGCCCAGCAGCACCCAGCCGGCCGCATGCCGGGGCAGGTGCTCGGCCAGCGCCTGCCCCAAACCGCCCTGCCGTACATATGGCGTACTCAGGAACAGCCCGAGCATCGCCGCCCGCCCGATCAACGGTGCCAGTAGCAACTGTGCGCCAATGCCCTGCTCGACCAGCACCCACAAAGCGCAGAACTTCAGCAACAGCACCAGCACCAGGGTGACCACGGCAATCGGCCCGCTACGTGGGTCCTTCATGATCAGCAAGGTGCGTTCGCGGTCACCGAAACCGCCAAGCCAAGCGTCGGCGCTGTCCGCCAGGCCATCCAGGTGCAAGGCGCCACTGAGCAACACCCACAACGTGAGCAGCAGGGCCGCGTGCAGCGACGCAGGCGTGCCCTGCAGCAGGTAGCTGGCCAGCCACAGCAACAGGCCGAACAGCAACCCGACCAGCGGGTAGCAGAGCAGCGAGCGCCCCACCTCGCGCGGCGCCGGCATGCCCGGCAGACTCACCGGCAGGCTGCTGAGAAACTGCAAGGCAATCCACAACGGCAACATGTCAGCGCCCCTCGACCCACTGGCCGTCGTCACCCGGCACCAGTCGCATCAGCGCAGCGTGGCCGACTTCGACCTGCAGCAACTGCGCCCTTGGCAAACCACGGGCACGTGCCAGCAGCAGCCGCATCACACCGCCATGGGTGACCAGCAGCACGCGCTTGCCAGCATGCTGGCGCCCCAGGCGCTCGACAGCAGCCAGCACTCGCTCGGCGAACGCCTCGACTGGCTCGCCATTAGGTGGCGTAAACGCGTAAGGGTCCGCCCAGAAGCGCCCCAGCGCGTCCGCCTGGTCTTCCATGATCTGCGCGGCACTACGGCCCTCCCAGTCGCCAAAATGCAGCTCCTGCAATGCCGCTTCGCGCTGCACAGGCAGGTTCAGCCGCTCGCCCAGTTCCTCGGCAAAACGCGCACAGCGCTGCAGCGGCGAACTGACCAGCACCTCCCACGGGCCGGCTTCGGCCACGGCTTCACGCATCTGCGCCCAGCCCTTGTCGGTCAAGGCATCATCAAGGCTGCCACGCAGGCCGCCCTGTTCCGTTTCGCCATGGCGCAGCAGGTCGAGGATCATGCCGGGCGGTCCGCCACCGCAGCCTCGGCAAAGGTCGCCATCTGCCCGTGCAACGCACAGGCCAGGCGCAACAGCGGCACGGCCAGGGCAGCCCCACTGCCCTCGCCCAGGCGCAGGCCCAGGGCCAGCAACGGCTCGGCCTGCAAGGCGTCGAGCAAGGCTTTGTGCCCAGGCTCTGCGCCTTGGTGGGCAAACACCAGCCAGGCCCGACACTGCGGGTTGAGACGCACCGCCAGCAGCGCGGCGACACTGCAGATGAAGCCGTCCACCAGTACCGCGATACCCGCCTGCGCGCAGCCAATGTAGGCACCGGCCAAGGCCGCGATCTCGAAACCACCGACACAGCCCAGTGCCTGCAATGGATCGTTGGCGCTAAGGCCATGCAGGCTCAACGCACGCTCGATGACCTCGGCCTTGTGCCGCACCCCGGCGTGGTCCAGGCCGGTACCCGGGCCACTCAATTCAGCCGGCGGGCAGCCGAGCAACACGCTGGCCAGGGCAGCGGCAGCCGTGGTGTTGCCAATACCCATCTCGCCCCCGATGAACAGCTGCGCGCCCTGTTCGGCGGCGCGCAGGGCACTATCGCGACCGGCCTGCAGGGCGGCCTGCAGCTGGCCCTCGGTCATCGCCGGCTGGCGGGCGAAGTTGGCGGTACCGGCGCCAAGGCGCAGGTGGCGCACGCCAGGCAGTTCCAGGTGGGGGTCGATGGTGCCCAGGTCGACCACTTCCAGACTCGCCTGCAGCTGGCGCGCCAGCACGCTGATTGCCGCGCCACCACCGACGAAGTTGCGCAGCATCTGCCCGGTCACCGCTTGCGGGTAGGCCGAGATGCCTTCCTCGACCACGCCGTGGTCACCGGCAAAAATGCTGATTGCGGCGTTATCCAAGGTCGGCCGTTCACACCCCTGCAGACCGGCCAGCTGAATGGCCAATCCTTCCAGTTGGCCTAGCGAACCGGCAGGTTTGGTCAGCTGTTGCTGACGGGCGCGGGCCTGGTCCATGGCGGCGTTGTCGAGAGGTTGGCAGGCGTCACGCCACCAGGCTTGGGTCATAGTGCAGGTCCTTTGAGCATTAGGGGCAGGCCGGCCACAGTCAGCACCACGCGCTGACAGCGTTCGGCCACGGCCTGGTGCAGCCAGCCGGCCAGGTCGACATAGCGACGAGTCAGCTCGCCCATGGGCACGACGCCCAGGCCGGTTTCGTTACTGACCAGGATGACCGTGCCCGGCAACTGTTCCAGGCAGGCCAGCAGCGCATCACGCTCCTCGGCCAGGCGCTGGTCGTCTTCGAGCATCAGCAGGTTGGTCAGCCACAGGGTCAGACAATCCACCAGCAGGCAGCGCCCTTCGGCCGCTTCGGCGCGCAGTACCGCGGCCAGGGCCAGGGGTTCCTCGATCAACCCCCAGTCATCAGGGCGACGCTGGCGATGCAGCTGCACGCGTTCGTTCATTTCACCATCCAGCGGCTGGCTGGTGGCGATGTAGGTCACCGGCAGGCCACTGGCGCTGGCCAGCTGTTCGGCCAGGCGGCTCTTGCCCGAGCGGGCGCCGCCGAGGATCAGGTTGAGCATGTCAGGCCACCCCACAGAGCTGGCGCAGGCGCGCGGTGTCCAGGTGCTTTTCCACCAGGTCGGCCAGGCGCTCTATATCGCGTTCGCGCAGGGCCTGGTAATCGACGGCCTGCACATCATCCAGCCCAGCCCAGCGCAGCAGCGCCGCGCACGACTGGCTGCCTTCAAACAGGCCGTGCAGGTAGGTGGCAAGTATCTGGCCATCAGCGCTGACAGCACCATCGCAACGGCCATCGGCAAGTTGCACGGCTGGCTGCTCCAGAGCAGGCCCCGTGGTGACGCCGGCATGAATTTCATAACCGGCAACCGGGACTGCTTCGAGGTTCAGTGTGCCGGCAACGTTGCGCAGTTGCTTCTCGGCTTCGAGCACCGTCGCATAATCGAGCAGGCCAAGCCCCGGGCTGGAGCCGGCGGCCCCTTCGAGACCAAGCGGGTCATGCACTTCGCGGCCCAGCATCTGCAGGCCACCGCAGATCCCGATCAGCTTGCCGCCATAGCGCAGGTGCCGGTCGATGGCCTTGTCCCAACCGCGCTCACGCAGTTGCGCCAGGTCGCCGCGCACACTCTTGGAACCCGGCAGGATGATCAGGTCGGCGGCCGGGATCGGCTGGCCCGCGCCGATGAACTGCAGGTCCACCTGGGGGTGCAGGCGCAGCGGGTCAAAGTCGGTGTGGTTACTGATACGCGGCAGTGCCGGGACGATCACCTTGAGCACGCGCTCGGCCTTTGCCCCCTGGCGTGCGTCGATGCCGTCTTCGGCTTCCAGATGCAGATCGGTGACATACGGCAGCACGCCCAGCACCGGCTTGCCGGTGCGCTGCTCCAGCCAATCCAGCCCCGGCTGCAGCAAGGCGATGTCGCCGCGGAAGCGGTTGATGACAAAGCCCTTTACCCGCGCCTTCTCACTGGGCGACAGCAGTTCCAGCGTGCCGACCAGATGGGCGAACACACCACCACGATTGATGTCGGCAACCAGGATCACCGGGCAGTCCACCGCTTCGGCAAAGCCCATGTTGGCAATGTCACCGGCACGCAGGTTGATCTCCGCCGGCGAGCCCGCGCCTTCGACCATGACCACCGGCCAAGCAGCACTCAGACGCAGGTGCGAAGCCAGCACCGCCTGCATGGCGATGGCCTTGTAGTCGTGGTAGGCCACCGCGTTCATGCTGGTGACGGCACGGCCATGGATGATCACCTGGGCGCCGGTGTCGCTGTTGGGCTTGAGCAGCACCGGGTTCATGTCGGTGTGTGGTTGCAGCCGGCAGGCCTGGGCCTGCACCGCCTGGGCCCGGCCGATTTCACCGCCATCGGCGGTCACCGCGCTGTTCAGCGCCATGTTCTGCGGCTTGAACGGCACCACGCCGACGCCCTGGCGCAACAGCCAGCGGCACAGTGCGGTCACCAGCGTGCTCTTGCCGGCGTCGGAGGTGGTGCCTTGCACCATGAGGGTGGTCATGCCGTTTCCTTCTGATAGGCCGCCAGGGCCTGGGCCAGGCGCTGTTCGTCCGCCGCATGGGCAGGCAGCCCAAGGCGTACCGCCGACGGCTGCTCGAACAGCCGCACCAGGATGCCGCGGCGGGCAAGAAAGTCATGCAGTTGCGCAGCGTGCTCGCTGCGCACGTACTGGAACAGGTCGCAACCGCCGCTGGGCGCCAGGCCGGCGCTGCGCAACAGCATAGCCAGCCGCTGGCTGGCGGCAGCGCAGCGTTCGACCTGCACACGCTGGGCGGCGTGGTCGGCCAGGCTGGCCTGGGCCAGCACCCGGGTCGGGCCATTGACGGTCCACGGCCCAAGCAACTCGGCCAGGCGCAGCAGCAGGCTGCGTTCGGCGGCAACGAACCCCAGGCGCACGCCGGCCAGGCCGAAGAACTTGCCGAACGAGCGCAGCACAATCAGCCCCGGGCGCTCGGCACAATCGACCACGCTTTGCGCAGGGGTGTTGTCCATGAACGCTTCATCGACCAGCAGCCAACCACCGCGGGCGGCCAGGCGCGCATGCCAATCCAGCAGGCGTTCACGCGGCACCCGGCGGCCGGTGGGGTTGTTGGGGTTGACCAGCACCAGTACGTCGAGGCTGTCGAGCGTCGCCTCTACCTGCGCTTCGTCCAGCTCCAGCAACTGGTGCCCCGCCCGTTGCCAGGCGTATGGGTGCTCGGCATAGCAAGGCGTCAACACCCCCACCCGGCCGGCTGCGCGCAACAGCGGCAAGGCCTGGATCGCGGCCTGGGAACCGGCCACCGCCAGCAATTGGCGGGCGCCGTAATACGCACGCGCGGCGTCCTCCAGGCCGTCCTCGGTCTCCGGCAGGCGGGCCCAGGCCTCCATGGGGATCTGTGGAATCGGGAAAGGCCATGGCGCAATGCCGCTGGACAGGTCGAGCCACTGCTCGCGGGCGATGCCGTATTGCCGTACCGCCCGCAGCAGGCGGCCTCCGTGTTCAAGCATTGATATAGGCCCCCAGGCAGATCACCAGCAGCCATAGCCATACGCCGCGCTGGACCAGGCCCCAGCCGCGCTCGATGGCGTCGGCGTCGGCCATTGGCCCGTCACCCAGGCGTGGCCGCTCATGCAGCTCGCCGTGGTACACCGCCGGGCCACCGAGTTCCACCCCTAACGCACCAGCACCGGCGGCCATCACCGGCCCGGCATTGGGGCTGTCCCACAGCGGGCCCTGCTTGCGCCAGCAGGCCAGGGCCAGGCGGGTCTTGCCCAGCAGCGCGTAGGTCAACGCCACCAGCCTGGCGGGAATATAGTTGAGCACATCATCGACACGCGCCGCACACCAGCCGAAGCGTTCGAAGCGCTCGTTGCGGTAGCCCCACATGGCATCCAAGGTGTTGCTCAGGCGGTACAGCACCACGCCAGGCGCGCCGGCGACCACGAACCAGAACAGCGCGGCGAATACCGCATCGCTGCCATTTTCCAGCACCGATTCGGTGGCCGCCCGGGCCACCGCAGGCTCGTCAAGTTCGCGGGTTTCGCGGCTGACCAGGTAGCCCACACGGCGCCGCGCTTCTTGCAGGTCACCCTGGCGCAAGGCACTGGCCACTGGTAACACGTGTTCACCCAGGCTGCGCAGCCCGACGGCGCAGTAGAGCGCCAGCACGTCGACCAGCCAGCCGATGTACGGCAGCCAGGACAGAATCAGTGCCACCAGGGTAAGCGGCACCACAGCCAGGAACCATGCGCTCACCCCGTGACTGCGCCAGCCGCGCCCACCGGCATTGAGGCGGCGCTCCAGGTTACTGGCCATGTTGCCAAAGGCCACCAGCGGGTGGCGCCGCTGCGGCTCGCCTAGCAAGGCATCCAGGGCCACCCCGGCCACGGTCAGCAAGGCCACGCTCATTGGCGCTCTCCCCATTGGTTCTCAAAGAGCATTTCACTCAAGGGCCGTTCCTCGGCCCAGTTTTCCAGCACCAGCATTGGTGCCGGATAGAACTCGGTCACCGGCCCCAGGCACAGCACCGCGACCGGCTTGGCCCCACTCGGCATACCCAGCAGCGCCGCCAGCGCCTGCGGGTCGAACAGCGACACCCAACCCATGCCAAGGCCTTCGCCACGGGCTGCCAGCCAAAGGTTCTGGATGGCGCAGGCCAGCGAGGCCAGGTCCATTTCCGGCAGGGTGCGGCGGCCGAAGATGTGCGGCTCGCGGTTGTCCATCAGGGCGGCCACCAGCAGCTCGGCGCAGTCATTGATGCCTTCCACCTTCAGTTTCATGAAGGCATCGGAGCGTTCGCCCAAGGCTTCGGCGGTACGCACCCGCTCTGCTTCCACCAACGCCTGGATGCGCGCACGCAAATCGCGCCGGGTGATGCGGATGAAACGCCAGGGCTGCATCAGCCCGACGCTCGGCGCCTGATGCGCGGCGGCCAACAGGCGCCCCAGCAGTTCCGGGGCTACCTCGCCTCCGGCGAAATGGCGCATGTCACGGCGTTCACCGATGGCCCGATAGATCGCGGCGCGCTCGGCGTCGCTGTAGGCGTATTCGCTCATGGTCGCAACAGCGCCGCCGCCGCATCAGGGTTGGAGGGAAAGTAGAAGTGCACGTAGGAAGCCGTCAGCCGACCCAGACGGTACACCGCTTCGTTGCCGCGCCCGCCGTTGGGGCTCAGGCCACGTGCGATCGGCTCCAGTACGGTACTGGTCAACGAATGGTGATAGGTGTGACCGCGCAGGGTGCCTTCCGGCAGTTCCACCGCCTGCAGGGCCAAGGCAGCCAGGCGCTTCTGCATGGTCGCTTCGCCCGGCAGCAGGCCGAGCAGCTCGGCACGCTCGCCGGCCACGTCGGTCAGGGCATCGAGCAGGTACAGCATGCCGCCGCACTCTGCCAGCAACGGTTTGCCCTGGGCGTGATGGGCACGGATCGCCTCGCTCATTGGCGCGTTGGCAGCCAGGGCGTGGTGGTGCAGTTCGGGATAACCGCCCGGCAGATACAGGCTGTCCACTGCTGGTAGTTCGCGGTCATGCAGCGGCGAGAAAAACTCCAGCTGCGCGCCCAGGTTGCGCAGCAGGTCGAGGTTGGCGCCATAGGTGAAGGCAAAGGCCTCGTCCCGCGCCACGCCAATGCGCACACCGGTCAACGAGGCGACACTGGCTTGCGGCTCGGGTTCGGCAAAGGTCACTGGCGGCGGCAAGGCGGCATCGCAACTGGCGCCAAGCGCTTCGGCAGCGGCATCCAGACGAGCGTCCAGGTCGTTCAGCTCGCTGGCCTGGACCAGCCCCAGGTGGCGGCTGGGCAGCTCTATACCGCGCTCGCGGGACAAGCCGCCATACCAGCGCAGGCCTTCGGTCAGGCTACCTTCCAGCAGTTGCGCGTGGCGCAGGCTGCCCACCCGGTTGGCCAACACACCGGCAAACGGCAGGTCCGCCTGGTAGCGTGCCAGGCCCAGGGCCAAGGCGCCAAAGGTCTGGGCCATGGCCGTGCCGTCGATCACTGCCAGTACCGGCACGCCGAAGTGACGCGCCAGGTCGGCGCTGGACGGCGTGCCGTCGAACAGCCCCATCACCCCTTCGATCAGGATCAGGTCGGCCTCCCCGGCTGCCTCCCACAGAAGGCGGCGGCTTTCCTCGGCGCCGATCATCCACAGGTCGAGCTGGTACACCGGCGCGCCGCTGGCCCGCTCAAGGATCATCGGGTCGAGAAAGTCGGGGCCGCACTTGAACACCCGCACCTTGCGCCCAAGGTTGCGGTGCAGGCGGGCCAGGGCGGCGGTGACGGTGGTCTTGCCCTGACCAGAGGCCGGTGCCGCGATCAGTACCGCAGGGCAATGGCGCGACTGGCTCACAGTTCCACGCCCTTCTGTGCACGGATACCGGCCTGGAACGCGTGCTTGAGCATGCCCATTTCGGTCACGGTGTCGGCCAGCTCGATCATCTCGGGTTTCGCGGCACGGCCAGTGACGATCACATGCTGCATCGGTGGGCGAGCCTGGATGTCGGACAGCACCTGGTCAAGGTCGAGGTAGCCGTGCTTGAGGGCGATGTTCAGTTCATCGAGCACCACGAACTGCACGCTAGGGTCTTGCAGCAACTGGCGCGACACAGCCCAGGCCGCTTCGGCGGCGGCAATGTCGCGCTGGCGGTCCTGGGTTTCCCAGGTAAAGCCCTCGCCCATCACGTGGTAGCGCACCTGCTCGGGGAAGCGGCGGAAGAACAGCTCTTCGCCGGTGCTGTTGCGGCCCTTGATGAACTGCACCACACCGCACTGCATGCCATGGCCCAGGGCGCGCGCGAGCATACCGAAGGCCGAGCTGCTCTTGCCTTTGCCATTGCCGGTCAGCACCAGCAGCAGGCCGCATTCGTTGGGGGAATTGGCGATGCGTTCGTCGATGATCGCCTTCTTGCGCTGCATGCGCGCCAGGTGGCGTTCGTCGCGTTCGGTGGATTCGCTCATCAGGGTTCTCCGCTGGCTGGCGCCACGGCAACGCGCGGCGACAGGTAAAAGGCGGGCAGACGGAGAACGCGCAGGGGCCGTGGCCGTACGCCACGGTGCACCGCGCATCACCCTCCGTGATGCCGTTGGCAGTATCAGGCCGGTCTCCGGGCTTGTGAGCGGGCCTTGGCCCAGGCCTGCGCGCCTTCCCGGGTGCTGGCACCCAGTGGCCCTGCGCGGCCGCGACTCACCTACCGTTGCGGGGGCAGCGCCGGAATCGCGCCATGCTGGCACCCACCGGCTTCCCAGTTTCACCCTGCCCAGTCGGGGCTGGCAGGGCACCTGAAACACGCGCGAAGGTTAGAGGGTTGGACCGGGAGCGTCAATCGAAGCGGGCCGCTTTGCAACCGAACAGGCACCGCCCGGGTAATGGCCAATTCACCTGGTTGTGCCACACTGAATACAGTGATATCACATAGCCATCACTTTCAGCTGAACGCGATCACAACGATAACAGGAGAGCGCAGCATGCGAGGCCAGATCATCAACAACCCGCGCCTGGAGTTTCTTGCTCCGGTGCTGGAGCGCTGGGGCGACTGTATTGACCGCTTCAACCAGTTTGCTGGCGATGCCGAAGCACCTTACTGGCATGGCGCCGCCGCCAATACGGGGCTGCTTGCCGCAGCGGCCTGGCAAGCCGAACTGGCGGCGCTGCAGCAGTTTGCCGGCAAGAAGCAACGCGACGAAGGTGAACACGAAGGGCGCTGCGACCTGTCGATCAGCAGTGCCGATGAAGCGCTGTACCTCAGTGTCAGTCAGCGCTGGCCAAGAATCGCTCGGCTGGACATGGCCGACGCCCTGCAGCAGACCACTGCCCTGGCGCGCCAGGTGGCCTACCCCAGCCAGTTGAAAGCTGGTGCGCTGTTCATCAGCCCGTGGAAGGCTGGCCAGCATGCCAGCCCCGAGGAACTGCAGGACCTGGTCGACGATCTGCAGAAACATACCGCCTGTGCCATCGCCTGGTACTTCCCGTATGCCTACCGCAAGTTGCACAACGAGCTGGGGCAGTATTTCCCGGGGGTGGCGTTGCTGCTCAAGCAGGCTTGAAGCAACTTCGGCTCGGGCCGGGGCCGGAACTCGTTTCGCAAGCGCGACGTCGCTTCTGTGGGAGCGGGCGTGCCCGCGAAGAATCCAACGCGGTGGCTGGCACCGGCTGCGCCGGTGTTCGCGGGCGCGCCCGCTCCCACAGAGCCCTATTTAAGTCTCCTGTCGTAGTGAAGCGAGCCACCGCAGGTGCCCCACGCCCAGCCTTCATGAGGAGCCAGTTCCGATTACTGGTATTACACGACTGCGGTTTCTGACGATTTTTGCTCTTGCTCTTGCTCTTGCTCTTGCTCTTGCTCTTGCTCTTGCTCTTGCTCTTGCTCTTGCTCTTGCTCTTGCTCTTGCTCTTGATCTTGATCTTGATCTTCGCGACTTCAGGAGGCCGAGCAGAGGGCTTGCGGAGGGAGGTGACGGGCATGGATGCCCGTCAAGCGCTGAGGCCCCATGGATGGGGCCTGCAGCGCGTACTCCCGGGAGCAAGACCGGCGCGAGGGAACCCCGTAGCGTAGCGGAGGGGCCGGATGATGGGAGCGCAGCGTTTTTTGGTTACTTTTTGTCGCGTTTGACAAAAAGTGACTCGCCGTAAGGGCGAAAAGGTGAGTCAGCGTCGCCATCGTAAATGGACTATCCGCGAGATCAAGACCGGTACTTTTCCGCTCTTCGCTCTTCGCTCTTCGCTCTTCGCTCTTCGCTCTTCGCTTTCAAGCGTGGGCATCAACAACAAGGTCAACATTCATTTTCGAAGGTGGCGCTTAATCACCTTTCCGCCCTTACGGCGGGTCACTTTTTGTCAAACGCGACAAAAAGTAACCAAAAAACGCTGGCTCCCATCATCCGGCCCCTACGCTCCGCTCCGGGGTCCCCTCGCTACGGGCCTGCTCCCGGGAGTACGCGCTGCAGGCCCCATCCATGGGGCCTCAGCGCTTGACGGGCATCCATGCCCGTCACCTCCCTCCGCAGTCCCTCCGCTCGGCCTCCTGAAGTCGCAATCGGCGGCGCCTGAACTATTGCGCGCTTAAAAGCAAAAGCAAAAGCAAAAGCAACGGCAACGGCAACGGCAACGGCAACGGCAACGGCAACGGCAACGGCAACGGCAACGGCAACGGCAGTTGGATGGTTCCGGGAACCTGGCGAATGTCACCGACCTCTCAATTCATAGGCCCTGTTAGGAGGACGCCGCCCCATGAAACACCTGACGCCTTGGTTATTGGCCGCCAGCCTGACTGCCTGCGGCGAAACCGCCCTGCTGAATGTACTCGACGGCAGTGGCCCAACCCCCCAGCTGCCTGCTCCGGTCAAGACCACCCTCCCCACCGTGAATATCGCCCCGGCAGTGGGCTGGCCCAAGGACGCCAAGCCCGAAGCAGCACCAGGCACTCAGGTGAAAGCGTTCGCCACCGGGCTCGACCACCCTCGCTGGCTATACCTGCTGCCCAACGGCGACGTGCTGGTAGCTGAAACCAATGCCCCGCCCAAACCCGAAGATGGCAAGGGCCTGCGCGGTTGGGTCATGAAGAAGGTGATGAAGCGGGCAGGTGCAGGCGTGCCCAGCGCCAACCGCATTACCCTGCTACGGGATGCCGACCACGACGGCGTGGCTGAAATCCGCACGACCTTCATCGAAGAGCTCAACTCACCGTTCGGCATGGCCCTGGTCGGCAAGGACCTCTACGTCGCCAACACCGACAGGCTGCTGCGCTTTCACTACGAGCCCGGTGCCATGCAAATTCGCAATGAAGGCCAGCCAGTGGTCGAGTTGCCAGGCGGGCCGCTCAACCACCACTGGACCAAGAACGTAATCGCCAGCCCTGATGGCAAGAAGCTTTTCGTGACGGTCGGCTCCAACAGCAACGTAGGCGAAAACGGCATGGACAAGGAACAGGGGCGCGCCGCGATCTGGGAAGTGGACCCCACCAGCGGCCAGCACCGCCTGTTCGCCACCGGCCTGCGCAACCCTAACGGCCTGGCCTGGGAGCCACACAGCGGTACGTTGTGGACGGCAGTCAACGAGCGTGACGAGATCGGTAGCGATCTGGTACCGGACTACATCACTTCCGTGAAGGACGGCGGTTTCTATGGCTGGCCCTACAGCTACTACGGCCACCACGTGGACGAGCGCGTGCAACCGCCAGCGCCTGAAAAAGTAGCCCAGGCGCTGGTGCCCGACTACGCCGTAGGCCCACACACGGCATCGCTGGGGCTGGCATTCGCCGAACCGAACGGGCTACCACCGCCCTTCGAACAAGGGGCATTCGTGGGCCAGCACGGGTCGTGGAACCGCAAGCCACACAGTGGCTACAAGGTGATTTTCGTGCCGTTCGGCCCATCAGGAAAGCCCTCGGGCAAGCCCGTAGACCTGCTTACCGGTTTTCTGGATGAGCATGGCAAGGCCCAAGGGCGCCCGGTCGGCGTAATCACCGACGGGCGTGGCGGCGTGCTGGTAGCCGATGATGTCGGCAACGTGGTCTGGCGGGTAAGCAAAGCCCCGCCTGTCCTCAGGGGTTCTGCGCCAGATGCCCTTGCGGAATGACGCGCTTGGCCTGCAGGTAAGCCTTGGCCCAGTAGCTGTTGGACAGGTAGTCCAAGCGCACCGTGCCGCCGCTGGAGGGTGCATGCACGAAGCGCCCTTCCCCCACATAAATGCCGGCATGGCTGACCTGCGAGCCGCCACTGGTGGCGAAGAACACCAAGTCGCCGGACTGCAGCGACTTGGCATCCACGGTTGGCGCGCGCATTACGATCATCTCACGCGTCGAACGCGGCAGGCTTATGCCGGCAGCATCACGATAGACGTACTTGATCAGGCCACTGCAATCGAAACCGGAGTCCGGCGTATTGCCACCCCAGCGATAAGGCGTGCCCACCAGGCCGATGGCACGCATCAGCACGTCATCGGCAATCGGCGACGGACTGGGCTGGCTATAGGTTACCTGCGGCTGTACCACAGGGGCCGGCGCAGGCGCACGGCTGGAGCAGGCAGCCAGCAAGGCTGCCAAGGAGAGAAATGCGAAGCGCGCCATCTTTACCATGGCCAGAACATCCTGTCTGAGTCCGCTGGGCCGCAGCCGAAAAGAGTTGAGAAATTAGATTAGACGCTTTCTATAAATGCGCACGGCGGCGAGCTTTTTTCAAAGCATCGCCGCCGCGGCAGGGTACATCATTTTGCTATCAGTTGCGCGCGATATTGGTGGTCGGCGCCATGGCCAAGGCACGCTTGGCTTCGATGAAGGTCTTGCTCCAGTAGCGGTCACCGAGGCTGTCGATGCGCACACCACCGCTGCGGCGGCTGCTGGAGTGAATGAACTGGTTGTCACCCAGGTAGATGCCAGCATGGCTGACGCGGCCGCGACCATTGGTGCTGAAGAACAGCAGGTCACCTGGCTTGAGTTTGTTGCGGGCCACTTTCGGGGCATCGACGTTGATCATTTCACGCGTGGAACGCGGCAGGGTCACACCCGCCTCTTCGCGGAACAGATAGCCGATGAAACCACTGCAGTCGAAGCCGGACTTCTCCGAGGTACCGCCGAAGCGATAGCGAGTGCCGATCAGCGACATGCCGCGCTCGAGAATGCTGTCAGCCAGAGCTGGCAACTGGTAAGGCTTGCTGCTGGAGAAGGTCTCCAGGTCATCTTCGGTAGCCAGCTCTTCCGGCTCGCCGAATACCGACGAGGAGGAGGCTTTGGCCTTGAAGGCCGATTGTGCGGCGATCGGGGAGTGATCCTGGGACTGCAGCTCTGAATGAGAAGCTGGGCCTTGGGCCGCGCAGCCAAAAAGCAGGGTCACGAGTGCGAGTGGCACGAGGGGTGCGAAGCGCTTCAGCATGGGCACGACCGTGTCTGTAATCCTTTAGAAGGGTGAAACTATGCCCTCTATCATGGCCATTTGCAAATTTTATCGAAAAAGATGTGACTTTTTCGTTTTGCCGCTCTGGCCCAGCGTTTTAGGGGTTACCAGCCCAGGGTTTCCTTGAGGAAAGGGATGGTGAGCTTGCGCTGTGCCTGCAACGAGGCCTGATCGAGGCGTTCCAGCAGGTCGAACAACGCGCTCATGCTGCGTGCGCCGCGGGTGAGGATGAAGTGGCCGACTTCGTCGGTAAGGTGCAGGCCACGGCGCGAAGCACGCAGTTGCAGGGCGCGCAGCTTGTCTTCGTCGGACAGGCCGCGCATCTGGAACACCAGGGCCAGGGTCAGCCGCGACTTCAGGTCCGGCAGCTTGATCGGCAGTTCGCGCGGCGACGCCGAGGCAGCCAGCAGCAGGCGCCGGCCGCTGTCACGCAGGCGGTTGAACAGGTGGAACATGGCCTCTTCCCAGTCAGCCTTGCCGGCGATCACGTGCAGGTCGTCGATGCACACCAGTTCGTACTGGGCCAGGTAGTCAAGCAGTTCTACGCCACGATCGAGCAATTGCGCCAGCGGCAGGTAGACGGCTGGTTCGCCGCGTTGCTGAAAGCGGTGGGTGGCGGCCTGTAGCAGGTGGGTCCGGCCAACACCCTGCTTGCCCCACAGGTAGATAAGGCTCTCGGTCCAGCCGGCGTCGGCTTCGCATAGCCGCTCGACGTAGCCCAATGCCGCAGCATTGGCGCCCGGATAGTAGTTGATGAAGGTGGCGTCATCGCGCAGGCGCACACCCAGGGGCAACTGGATCGGTGGTTTCATGCTCGCGGGCGGTCGACAGGACCGCAGGGGGCCTTTGGTGAACAATGTGCAAAGTCTATACCCGCAGCGCGGGGCGCACAATCACGGCAGCGGATAGCACAAGTAAAATCAATGAGTTGCGCTTTTTTTGGCTATTTTGGGGCTGCTTTGCAACCCTTCACGGGCTTGTCCGCTCCCACAGGGGGCGCGTAAATCATGGGCTCAGCGACACATCTGTGGGAGCGGGCAAGCCCGCGAAGGGCCGCAACGCGGCCCCAATTTTCTTAACTGGCCGGCATTAAGGCGGCCCTGGGATCACAACTCCGGGTCGATATCCCCGGCATACATGTCCGATTCCTTGTACAAGTCATGCACATGCCGCAGCAGCACCATGATCACCGCCGCCACCGGCAGCGCCAGCAACACCCCGGTAAAGCCGAACAGCTCACCGCCGGCCAGGATCGCGAAAATCACCGCAACCGGGTGCAGGCCAATGCGGTCACCGACCAGCAGCGGAGTCAGCACCATGCCTTCCAGCGCCTGGCCGACCATGAACACTGCGACGATACCCAGCATCGGGTACAGGTCGCCGCCAAACTGGAACAGGCCAGCCACCAAGGCCGCGCCGATGCCGATGATGAAACCCATGTACGGCACGATGGCAGCCAACCCGGCGAGCATGCCGATCAATAACCCCAGTTCCAGCCCCACCAGCATCAGCCCGGCCGAATAGATGATGCCCAGGGCCACCATCACCATCAATTGCCCGCGCACGAACGCCCCCAGCACCTCATGGCATTCGCCTGCAAGGCCCATCACTTGCGGCTCACGCTGGCGCGGCAGCAGGCCGCGCAGCTTGGCCATCATCAGGTCCCAGTCGCGCAGCAGATAGAAACCCACCACCGGGATCAGCACCATGTTGGCCAGCCAGGCCATCAGCGCCAGGCTCGAGGCAGTGGCATGGGACAGCAGCACACCGACGATATCGGTGGTCTGGCCCATGTGCGTGCCGATGGCGGCCTTGATCTTGTCGAACTTCCAGAAGCCGTCAGCCAGGCCCAGCCGGCTCTGCACCCAGGGCAGCGCCACGTGCTCGAGCCAGTCGAGCATCTGCGGCGCCAGTTCGTACAGGCGCACCAGCTGCTTGGCCAGCAGCGGCACCAGAACCAGCAGCAAGGCCAGCAACAGCAAGGTGAACAGGCCGAACACCACCACCACGCCCCAGGTGCGCGACAGCCCCAGGCGCTCCAGGCGGTCGACCAGCGGGTCGGCCAGATAGGCCAGCAGCACGCCGACCAGGAACGGGGTAAGAATGTTGTGCAGGCTGTAAAGCAGCACGGCGACCAGCAGGGCAACGCCCAGCCAGATCCAACGACGTACGTCGGTCACGGTGTGCTCCCCTTACCAGCGAAAACGCAAACCGTCGAACGGCTTGGGTGCTGGCTGGGCCGGCACTGGTTGCCCGGCCCCGGCAGCGTCTGCCGGAGCTGGAGGGGGCTGCACAGCGGGCGCCTGCTCTACCGGTACTTCCTGCAGCTTGGCCAGGCCAAGCTGGGCACGCAACTGTTCGCGGTTGGCAGTCACGCCGTAGGTCAGGGTGCTGCCTTCGGCCATTTGCAGCCGCGGGCCGTAGGGTTCGAGCACGCGGGCCAGTTCGGCGTAGCGCTGCAGGTTCATCCCCTGCACTTGCACCTGCAACTGGCTGCTGGCCCCCGGGCGGGTGACGTAGCGCGGCGCCAGGCGGCTGCTGAGCGCCAGCATCACGGCGTCGGCCAGCGCTGCCGGGTCGGCACCTTCGGCAGTGCCTTGTTCACGCTGGTCGCCCAGCCAAAGCTGCCATTTGCCCTGCCATTTGCCATCGGCTTCCCGGGCATGCACCGCCAGCAAGGCATCGGCACCGTAGCGCCCTGAGGCTTCGCGCAGCGCCGCAGGGTCACTGCCTTCGATCTGCTCGGCATTGGCCACCAGTTGCTCCTGCAGGTCGGCCAGCGGCAGGCGCAACGGCAGGCCACGGTGCTGGGCGGCACGACGCAGGGGTTGGGCGCTGGCCTGGCCGTCACCTACCAGGTTGCTGCCTTCGACACTGTCGTTCAGCCACCATCCGAGGATCGAGGGGCGGTTGCTGCCCCACAAGGCCAGGCCGGCCTTGCGCAAGGCCCGCTCGGTACTGCCAGGGTCGAACTCGACCAGCACCGATTCGGGTGGCCCGGCTTCGCTGGCGACCTGGTTGATGATTTGCTGCGGGTCCTTGCGCAAAGCGGCCAATGCCGGGCTTTGCGCCGCCTTGGGGTCGCCGGTCAGGCGCGTTACCAGGGTATCGAGAGCCTGGATGGTAGCCGCGGCACGGGCTTCGGCGCCCTGCCCTGTGACCGGCTCGCGCACCTGGTAAAGGCCGGTGACATTTTCAGCCTGGGCACTGGCCGAGATCAGGGCCAGACAACCGGCTGCCAGAATATTGAAGAGACGCATGGAGGATTCCTGTCCATTTACCGCAATGCCTATACCTTATACACGGGGGCGAAAGGTAACCAGTCGCGAGGATGAAAGATTGGTTGCGGAGATTGCCTGGGAAATGTGATGGGTCTGACAGGTGCTCGCCGCAACAGGTTCAGCGCCTGCGCGTGCATGGCGCGGCCCTTGTGGCGCCTGCGAGATCGAGCGCCGCCCGCGCGGCGCTTCGCGGGACAAGCCCGCTCCCACATCTGTTTCGGGCCAGTAACGCCTGTGCCATTGCACACGACCGCCTTGTTTGCCCGACGCAATATCGAGGTGGACGCCAAGGGGCCGCGCGCCTCTGCCTCAGAAATAATTGGCCCGAAACAAATGTGGGAGCGGGCTTGTCCCGCGAAGCGCCGCGCGGGCGGCGCTCGATCTCACAGGCTCCACACCTCTCGTGTCGTACACCCCCAACTTTTTACCTATTTTCATGCCCTGCCCGTCGGCCTGAGGATGGCCGCTGCCCGGCAACCCTGATAAAATCGCGCGCCTTCACAGACCACTGACGTTTCAGGCAGCCGCCGCTTACCAGCCGGCCTTGGCCGTCATGGTCGTTTTTAAGAATCCCTCCCTCCTAAAGGCCTGGATCAATGAGCAAGCAACCCTCCCTGAGCTACAAGGACGCCGGTGTAGACATCGACGCCGGCGAAGCACTGGTCGAACGCATCAAGGGCGTGGCAAAACGCACCGCACGCCCTGAAGTCATGGGTGGCCTGGGCGGCTTCGGCGCCCTCTGCGAGATCCCGGCCGGCTACAAGCAGCCGGTGCTGGTCTCCGGCACCGACGGCGTCGGCACCAAGCTGCGCCTGGCACTGAACCTGAACAAGCACGACAGCATCGGCCAGGACCTGGTCGCCATGTGCGTCAACGACCTGGTCGTGTGCGGCGCCGAGCCGCTGTTCTTCCTCGACTACTATGCCACCGGCAAACTGAACGTCGACGTGGCCGCCACCGTGGTCACCGGCATCGGTGCCGGTTGCGAACTGGCCGGCTGCTCGCTGGTCGGTGGTGAAACCGCCGAAATGCCTGGCATGTACGAAGGCGAAGACTACGACCTGGCCGGCTTCTGCGTCGGCGTGGTGGAAAAGGCCGAGATCATCGACGGCTCCAAGGTTGCCACCGGCGACGCACTGATCGCCCTGCCGTCCTCGGGCCCGCACTCCAACGGCTACTCGCTGATCCGCAAGATCCTCGAAGTGTCCGCCACCGACATCGAGAACACCCAGCTGGACGGCAAGCCGCTGACCGACCTGCTGATGGCGCCGACCCGCATCTACGTCAAGCCGCTGCTGCAACTGATCAAGAACACCGGCGCGGTCAAGGCCATGGCCCACATCACCGGTGGCGGCCTGCTGGACAACATCCCGCGCGTACTGCCGGCCAACGCCCAGGCGGTCATCGACGTGGCCAGCTGGCAGCGCCCGGCGGTGTTCGACTTCCTGCAGGAAAAAGGCAACGTCGACGAGCATGAAATGCACCGCGTGCTGAACTGCGGCGTCGGCATGGTCATCTGCGTGGCCCAGGACCAGGTAGAAGCAGCCCTGAACGAACTGCGCGCCGCTGGCGAGCAGCCATGGGTGATCGGCCACATCGCCGAAGCCGCCGAAGGCGCTGCCCAGGTCGAGCTGCAAAACCTCAAGGCACACTGATGCCAAGCAAGACCTGCAATGTAGTGGTACTGCTGTCGGGCTCCGGCAGCAACCTGCAAGCCCTGATCGACAGCTGCCAAGGCCAGGACAGCCCGGTGCGCATCCGTGCGGTGGTTTCCAACCGCGCCGATGCCTACGGCCTGCAACGCGCCGCGGCGGCCGGCATCGACAGCGTCGTGCTCGAGCACACCCAGTTCGACGGCCGTGAAGCCTTCGATGCCGCGCTCATGGCGCGCATCGACGGTTTCGCCCCGGACCTGGTGGTGCTGGCCGGTTTCATGCGCATCCTCAGTGGCGACTTCGTGCGCCACTACCAGGGCCGCCTGCTCAACATCCACCCGTCGCTGCTGCCCAAATACAAGGGCCTTCATACCCACCGTCGGGCGCTGGAGGCAGGCGACGCCGAGCACGGCTGCAGCGTACACTTCGTGACTGAGGAACTCGATGGCGGCCCACTGGTCGTACAGGCTGTGGTACCGGTGGCGCCTGACGACACCGTCGAAAGCCTGGCCCAGCGGGTACACCGCCAGGAACACCTGATTTACCCGCTGGCGGTGCGCTGGTTCGCCGAAGGGCGCTTGCGCCTTGGCGAACAGGGTGCATTACTGGATGGCCAGCCCCTGGCGGCCAGCGGTCACTTGATTCGATCCTAGGAGAATTTATGCGTCGCGCCCTGCTCTTGGCTCTCGCCGTGCTCGCCCTGCCCCTCCAGGCAGCTGATCTGAAGCCTTTCTCGGCCAGCTATACCGCAGACTGGAAGCAACTGCCCATGAGCGGCACCGCCGAGCGCAGCCTGGTCAAGAATGCCAACGGTACCTGGGACCTTAATTTCAAGGCTTCCATGATGATCGCCAGCCTGACCGAGCAAAGCACCCTCCGCATGGACAACGACACCCTGCTGCCACAGAAGTACCACTTCGAGCGTGGTGGCCTGGGCAAGGCCAAGAAGGTTGACCTGACTTTCGACTGGAACAGCAAAAAGGTCACCGGCAGCGACCGTGGCGATGCCATCAACCTGCCGCTGAACCGTGGCGTGCTGGACAAGTCGTCCTATCAGCTGGCCCTGCAACATGACGTGGCCGCCGGCAAGAAGAGCATGACCTATCAGGTGGTTGACGGTGACGAGATCGACACCTACGACTTCCGCGTGCTGGGCACCGAAAAGGTCACTACCAAGACTGGCCAGGTCGATGCGGTGAAGGTCGAGCGCGTGCGCGACCCAAGCCAGAGCAAGCGCATCACCGAGCTGTGGTTCGCAAAGAACTGGGACTACCTGCTGGTGCAACTGCGCCAGGTCGAGACCGATGGCAAGGAATACGTGATCGTGCTGCAGGACGGCACGGTCGATGGCAAGCCGGTGAAGGGCAACTGAGCCAGCGCTGCCAGCAGCACCCGAAGCCCCGCCTTGTGCGGGGCTTTTTTCTGCCTGCCTTGCAGCGACGCCTGTAGGAGCGGCCTTGTGTCGCTCCTACAAAAGCGCACCTGCCGACCCAAACGCTGATCATGAAACTTGTTTCATGCCGGTTTTATTTACTTAGCCTGCTAACAAACTCTATAAAGAGGCTGTGCGACACAGTGTCGCAGCCAACTGAAGCAGTGGAGTTTAACGATGACAGTCCAAGTAACCGAACGCGACGAATCGAAAATATCCCACGAAGGCCTGGCCGCTGGTGTGCGGATCTGGGATGTGCACCAACAGGGCCAACTGGTGGGGATGTTCCACAACGAACACGAAGCACACCAGTACCGCGCAGAGCTGGAAACTTTGGAGAACCAGCGCGCCACGCAATGACCCATCTTCAAATGAAAAACCCCGCCAAGGCGGGGTTTTTCGTGGTTACCACATCAGATCATCAGGGATCTTGTAGGCCGCGTACGGGTCGTCCTCGTCCGCTTCCTCGACATGGGTGTTCAGCAGCAGGACACGGCCAGGATCGCGTTCCTGGATCTTCAATGCCGCCTCACGAGGGATCACCTCGTAGCCGCCGGCAAACGACACCACGGCCAGCGCACCATTGCTCAGCTTGGTCCGCATCAGGGCATTGACGGCAATGCGCTTGACCTTCTTGTCGTCGACGAAATTGTAGTAGTCCTCGGTGCTCAGCTTCGGCAGGCGAGTCGCTTCGATCAACTGCTTGATCTGCGCGGCGCGGGCCTTCTGCTCGGCTTTTTCCTGCTGCTGGCGGTTCAGTTCCTGGTCACGCTTGGCTTTCTCGGCCATGGCTTCCTTGGCCATGCGCTGCTGGCTGTCGTCCACCTCGACCTGGCCTTTGTGCTCCAGGCGTTTCTGTTTCTTCTCGGCTTTGTTGGCCTGGGAAACCTGTTTCTGGTTGACCAGACCGGCTTTGAGCAGTTGGTCGCGAAGGGAAAGGCTCATGAATGTTCACTCACTTATGCAACAGCTCAGCCGCAGCTGGGCAGGTTCTTTTCCTGACGTTTGGCTTCACCCCAAAGGGCATCCAGTTCATCAAGGTTACAATCTTCGATGGGGCGGCCACTGTCGCGCAATGCCTGTTCGATGAAGCGGAAACGCCGCTCGAACTTGCGATTGGCACGGCGCAGGGCGTGTTCCGGATCATGCTTGAGGTGGCGGGCCAGGTTGACGGCGGCAAACAACAGGTCGCCGATTTCATCCTCGAGCGCATCGGCATCGCCGTCGGCCATGGCCTGCAGTACTTCGTCCAGCTCTTCGCGCACCTTGTCCAGCACCGGCAATGCCGCAGGCCAGTCGAAACCGACCGTGGCCGCGCGCTTTTGCAGTTTGGCTGCCCGCGACAACGCCGGCAATGCCGCTGGTACGTCGTCGAGCAACGACAGCTGTTCGGGCTGGCTCTTTTCCGCGCGCTCTTCAGCCTTGATTTCTTCCCAGCGTGACTTGACCTGGGCCTCGTCCAGGCTGGGGGTGTCCACCGGCGCATACAGCTCGCCGGTGGGGAATACATGCGGGTGACGGCGAATGAGCTTGCGGGTGATGCTGTCGACCACGCCGTCGAACTCGAAACGCCCCTCCTCGCGGGCCAGCTGGCTGTAGTAGACCACCTGGAACAGCAAGTCGCCCAGCTCACCTTGCAGGTGCTCGAAGTCGCCGCGCTCGATGGTGTCGGCAACCTCGTAGGCCTCTTCGATGGTGTGCGGGACGATGCTCGCGTAGTTCTGCTTCAGGTCCCATGGGCAGCCGTACTGCGGGTCGCGCAGGCGGGCCATGAGGTGCAGCAGGTCTTCGAGGGTGTAGGTCATGGTCAGCTATTCCTCGGCGGGGGCTTTGCCCCCGATCGACGGCAAGCAAGCTCCCACCGGTATTGCACAGGACTTGAGGCCTGCGGAGTACCGGTGGGAGCTGGCTTGCCGGCGATGGGCCGCACAGCGGCCCCAATCCAGATTATCAAGGTGTACGATTACGCCGCGTCTCGATGATGTTGGGCAACTGCGAGATCCGCCCCAGCAGGCGCCCCAGCGCATCCAGGCCTGGAATCTCGATGGTCAGCGACATCAGCGCGGTGTTGTCTTCCTTGTTCGAGCGGGTGTTCACCGCCAGCACGTTGATCTTTTCGTTCAGCAGCACTTGCGACACATCGCGCAGCAAGCCCGGGCGGTCGTAGGCACGGATGACGATGTCGACCGGGTAGGTCTGCACCGGGATCGGCCCCCAGCTTACCTGGATCATGCGCTCCGGTTCCTTGCCCGCCAACTGCAGCACCGAAGCGCAGTCCTGGCGGTGGATGCTCACACCGCGGCCCTGAGTGATGTAGCCGACGATGGCGTCGCCCGGCAGCGGCTGGCAGCAGCCGGCCATCTGCGTCAGCAGGTTGCCGACACCCTGGATCTGGATGTCGCCACGCTTGCCGGTACGCGGCCCGGTAGGCTTGCGCGGTACCAGTTCGATCTGCTCGATGCGCTCGGGCTCAAGCAGCTGCTGGGCGGCGTTGACCAGGTGCGCCAGGCGCAGGTCGCCGGCACCGAGCGAGGCGAACATGTCCTCGGCGGTCTTGACGTTGGTCTTCTCGGCCAGGCGCTCGAAATCCACCTGCGGCAGGCCCAGGCGGCTGAGCTCGCGTTCGAGCAAGGTCTTGCCGGCAGCGACGTTCTGGTCGCGTGCCTGCAGCTTGAACCAGTGCACGATCTTGGCCCGCGCCCGCGAGGTAGTGACGTAGCCCAGGTTGGAGTTCAACCAGTCACGGCTAGGATTGCCGTGCTTGCTGGTAATGATCTCGACCTGCTCGCCGGTCTGCAGGCTGTAGTTGAGCGGCACGATGCGCCCGTTGATCTTGGCGCCGCGGCAGTTGTGGCCGATTTCGGTGTGCACGCGGTAGGCGAAGTCCAGCGGCGTGGCACCCTTTGGCAAGTCGATGGCGTGGCCGTCCGGGGTAAACACATAGACCCGGTCCGGCTCGATGTCGACCCGCAGCTGCTCGGCCAGGCCACCGATGTCGCCCAGCTCTTCGTGCCACTCCAGCACCTGGCGCAGCCAGGAGATCTTCTCTTCGTAATGGTTGGAACTGGACTTGACGTCGGTGCCCTTGTAGCGCCAGTGGGCACATACCCCAAGCTCGGCTTCCTCGTGCATGCCGTGGGTACGGATCTGCACTTCCAGCACCTTGCCCTCGGGGCCGATCACCGCGGTGTGCAGCGAGCGATAGCCGTTCTCCTTGGGGTTGGCGATGTAATCGTCGAACTCCTTGGGGATATGCCGCCACAGGGTATGCACGATGCCCAACGCGGTGTAGCAGTCGCGAATTTCCGGCACCAGCACGCGTACCGCGCGCACGTCGTAGATCTGGCTGAATTCCAGGCCTTTGCGCTGCATCTTGCGCCAGATCGAATAGATATGTTTCGCCCGGCCGCTGATGTCGGCCTTGACGCCAGTGGCCAGCAGCTCGTTCTGCAGCTGGTTCATAACCTCGCTGATGAACCGCTCGCGGTCCAACCGGCGCTCGTGCAGCAGCTTGGCGATCTGTTTGTACTGGTCGGGTTCGAGGTAGCGGAAGGAAAGGTCTTCCAACTCCCACTTGATGTGGCCGATACCCAGGCGGTGCGCCAGCGGCGCATAGATATCGAACACCTCGCGCGCGACACGCAGGCGTTTCTCGTCGTCGGCGGCCTTGACCGCACGGATCGCGCAGGTGCGCTCGGCCAGCTTGATGAGCGCCACGCGCACGTCGTCGACCATGGCCACGAGCATCTTGCGCAGGTTCTCGACCTGCGCCTGCGAGCCCAGCACCAGCGATTGGCGCGGGCTGAGGCTGGCGCTGATGGCGGCCATGCGCAGCACACCGTCGATCAGCTTGGACACTACCGGGCCAAAGCGCTGGCTGACCTCGGCCAGGGTCACTTTGCCCTCGCGTACCGAGCGGTAGATGACCGCCGCCACCAGGGAATCCTGGTCGAGCTTGAGGTCGGCTAGGATTTCCGCGATCTCAAGGCCCGCCTGGAAGCTGGACGTACCGTCCGCCCAGGAATGCTTGGCCGGGTTGCCCTTTTTCTCGACTTCATGGGCAAACTCGCAGGCCTCTTTCAGCGCTGCGCGATCCAGTGCCGAATCGACGCTTACCACATGGTCCAACCATGCTTCGAGATTGATACTGCCGTCGGTGTTGACCGGCTGGTGCACTCTCACCTGTACCATCTTTGTTTTACCTTTCCATACAGCACACCACACGGGTGCGCTGGCGATCACCGTGCGGCCACCATTCCATGAAAGCCGCACCAAGGGGCCAGTCAGCTAGCCCGCTTCGAATAACGCCATGGCCTCGACATGCGCCGTCTGAGGAAACATGTCGAGAATCCCGGCCCTTTTTAACCGGTACCCCTGGCCGACCAGCACCTGCGCGTCTCGCGCCAGCGTGGCCGGGTTGCACGATACATAGACCAGCCTTCTGGCCTTGAGGCGGGCGATGCCTTGCACCACCTCGAAAGCACCGTCGCGCGGTGGATCCAAGAGTACCGCAGAAAAGCCCTCGGCGGCCCATCCGGCACCCGCCAAAGGCTGCGATAAATCGGCCTGAAAAAACCGTGCGTTATGCACATTGTTGTTCCGGGCATTGGCCGCGGCCCGATCGACCATGGCCTGCACTCCTTCCACTGCCACTACCTCGCGCGCCTGCCGGGCCAGTGGCAGGGCGAAGTTGCCCAGGCCGCAGAACAGGTCCAGCACACGCTCGTCGGCCTGCGGTGCGAGCCAGGCCAGGGCCTGCTCTATCATCGCCGTGTTGACCTGGGCATTCACCTGCACGAAGTCACCTGGGCGCCAGGCCAGTTCCAGCTGCCAGGGCGCCAAGGCAAAGCCCAACTGCGCGGCCGGGTCCACTGGCGCCGGCTCCCCTTCGCCCTGCAGCCACAACTGGGCATTGGCCTGTTCGCAGAACGCCTGCAGCCTGGCCAGGTCTTCAGCGGGCAACGGCGCGACATGGCGCACCAGCAGCGCCTCGGCAGTACCGCTGAACAGTTCTACATGGCCCAGCGCCTGCGGCTTGCTCAGCGAGCGCAGCACGGTCGGTAAATGGCGCAGAATCGACTGCAAGGGCTGTACCAGCACCGCGCAATCGTCGATGGCAATGACGTCCTGGCTGGCTTCGGCGCGGAAGCCGACCTCCAGTTGCCGCGCCTTTATGTCCCAGCGCACGGCCACGCGGGCGCGACGCCGGTAGCCGAACTCCGGCCCGCTCAGCGGTGCGGCCCATTCCTCGGGCTGCACGCCGGCCACCCGCTGCAGCTGCTCTGCCAGGGTGCGCTGCTTGAGCGCCAACTGCGCTTCGTGCGGCAGGTGCTGCAGGTTGCAGCCTCCGCAACGCTCGTAATACCGGCACGGTGCCTGACGGCGTTCGGTGCTGGCCTGCAGCAGGCGCTCCAGGCGGGCCTCGACCACTTTGCCACGGGCATTGAGCACCCGCGCCTCAACGGCCTCACCGGCCAGGGCGCCGCTGACGAACCAGGTGCGCCCTTCGTGGAAGGCAATGCCCCGGCCGTCACCGGCCAGGCGCTCGATTTCCAGGCGCTGCTTCTTGCCCACCGGGACCTGGGGGCTGCGGTTGCCGCCGGCCGGCTGGAAGCGCAGGCCGCTGTTGCTTTTCTTCTTGGACATTTAGCTCGGGTCGAACAGGCCGGTGGACAGGTAACGGTCGCCGCGGTCGCAGATGATCGCGACCATCGTGGCATTCTCCACCTCGCGGGACAGGCGCAGCATGGCCGCGACTGCACCACCGGAAGACACGCCGCAGAAAATGCCCTCTTCACGGGCAAGGCGGCGGGTGGTTTCCTCTGCTTCCTGCTGCGACATGTCGACCACGCGGTCGACACGGCTGGCGTCGAAGATTTTCGGCAGGTATTCCTCGGGCCAGCGGCGGATGCCCGGAATTGCCGAGCCTTCCATTGGTTGCAGGCCGATGATCTGCACCGCCGGGTTTTGTTCCTTGAGGTACTGCGAGCAGCCCATGATGGTACCGGTGGTACCCATGGAGCTGATGAAATGAGTGATGGTGCCTTGGGTCTGCTGCCAGATCTCGGGGCCGGTGCTGTTGTAGTGGGCGATGGGGTTGTCGCCGTTGGCGAACTGGTCCAGCACCAGGCCGCGGCCTTCGGCCTGCAGCTTCTCGGCCAGGTCACGGGCGCCCTCCATGCCCTCTTCCTTGGTCACCAGGATCAGCTCGGCGCCGTAGGCGGTCATGGCGGCCTTGCGTTCGGCGGTGGAGTTGTCGGGCATGATCAGGATCATCTTGTAGCCCTTGATCGCCGCAGCCATCGCCAGGGCGATGCCGGTGTTGCCGGAGGTGGCTTCGATCAGGGTATCGCCGGGCTTGATCTGGCCGCGCAGTTCGGCGCGGGTGATCATCGACAGTGCCGGGCGGTCCTTCACCGAGCCGGCGGGATTGTTACCTTCGAGCTTGAGCAGGAGGGTGTTGCTGGTTTCGCCAGCAATACGCTGCAGGCGAACCAGGGGCGTATTGCCGACGCAATCGGCGATGGTTGGGTACTGCAAGGTCATGGCGTATTTCACAATCCGGACGGCAGGGGTGCCTATCATACCGGCAAACCCTTCCTGGCCATATCACGCAATCTGTGATGAATATAGCTACAAGCTATATATCGGCGTGTATTGCGTGTACGGCCTTTGTAGGAGCGGCCTTGTGTCGCGATGGGGCGCGCAGCGGCCCCGGCAATATATGCGGCGAAGCTGAAACCTTGGGGCCGCTGCGCGCCCCATCGCGACACAAGGCCGCTCCTACAGGGACCGCGTTAAACTCAAGCGCTGTGGTGAGGCCGGCACATGTAATGGCAAGCGCATCCACAACCGCAGCCCATACTTGCCATTCTGCGCCCACAAGGTGCCACCCTGGCGCTGGATGGCACTGCGGGCGATGCTCAGCCCCAGGCCGAAACCACCATCCCCGGGCCGCGAACCGTCCAGCCGTGAGAACGGTGCAAAGATCCGCTCCAGGTCTTCTTCAGCCACGCCACCGCCTTCGTCTTCCAGCCACAACCGCCAATACCCGCCTTCACGCTGCCCACCGAGGCGCACCACACCCTCGGCCGGCGAGTGACGAATGGCATTGCGCAACATGTTCTCCAGCGCCTGGGCCAGGTAGTTCAGGTTGCCCTGCACCCAGCAGTCCGCCGGCACTTCGCAGCGCAGCCGCGCCGGGGCCCAGCCGCTTTCGTAACTGGCATTCTCGGCCAGCAGCTCCCACAGCGCCTGCACCTCGATCGGCTCAAGGTTCATCGGCGCACGGTCGGCGTCCTGCCAGGCCAGTTGCAGGGTATCCTCGACCAGCTGCTGCATGCAGTCCACCTCCCGTGCCAGGCGTTCACGCAGGCGCTGCAGGTCGGTTTCACCATCGCAGGCCACCCGCAGCCGGCTGAGTGGCGTACGCATTTCGTGAGACAGATCACGCAGCAACTGCTGCTGCATGGCTACCGTGCCCTGCAGCCGCTCGGCCATCTGGTCGAAGGCACGGGCCAGTTCACCCAGCTCGTCATGCCGGGCGATGGTGCGTGAGTCGAGGCGAGCCGACAACTGGTCGGCGCGCCAGGCATTGGCCTGCTCGCGCAATTGGTTCAACGGCACGATCAGCATGCGATAAAGGCCAACGCACAACAGCAGGGTGAACAGACCCGGGATGATGCCGTTGGTGATGATACGCCACAGCATCCGGTACTGGCCGGGGTTGAAGCGCTGCGGCAGTTCGATCACCAACATGCCCTGCTCCGGTGCCCCCGGGAACGGTATGCGCAACCACGGCTGGTCGACACTGCGCCGGCTCATCGGCCAGTCGACACCGCGCAGGCGGGTCAACCGCTGCATGATCTGCGGGTCGAGGCTGGCGCTGTCGAGCGGCCGCAGGTTCAGGTCGAGCACGCCGACCCAGCCGCGTTCGCGCTGGTGCATCGTCGCCACCCAGCGGTCCAGCCCTGCCCGCCCACCACTGCGCCATGCCTGCTCGGCCTCGGCGGCATAGCCACGCAAAGCCTGCCGCGCCGGCTCCGAAAGGAAGGCGTTCTGGGTCTCCATGTGCCGGCCCCAGGTGTAACTGAGGCCGATCATCAGCAGGCAGAAGCCCACCAGCAGGATCGCCAGCTTCCAGAACAGCGAATGGCGGTCGAGCATGGGTTACTCCGCCTCGCTGGCGCTGAGCACGTAGCCCTTGCCCCACACGGTACGGATCTGCCGTTCGTGATAGCCGATGCCCTTGAGCTTGCGGCGTATCTGGCTGACGTGCATGTCCAGGCTGCGGTCATGCCGCGAATAGCCTCGCTGCAGTACTTGCTGGTAAAGGAATGGCTTGCTCAGCACTTCGTCGAGGTTGCGGTTGAGAATGTCGAGCAGGCGGTATTCGCTGGGTGTCAGGCCGGCCAGGCGGCCATCCAGGCGCACGTCGCACAGCGCCTCGTCGTATTGCAACTCGCCACTGCCGTCCTGCACCTGCGGAGTTTGATGGCGCCGCTCGAGGGCCACACGGCGCAGGATAGCCTCGATGCGCACCCGCAGCTCTGCCATGCTGAACGGCTTGGGCAGGTAGTCGTCGGCACCACGCTGGAAGCCGCTGATGCGGTCGGCTTCGGCACCTAGCGCCGACATCAGGATCACCGGCGTGGCGCTGCGCTTGCGCAACTGCGCCAGGGCATCCAGGCCGTTTAGCCCGGGCAGCAGGATGTCCATGAGCACCACGTCGAAAGCATGGCGCCCCGCCGTTTCCAGGCCCTCCAGGCCATTGCGGCACCAGGTCACCTGGAAGCCGCCGCGCTGCAGCTCTTCGTGCAGATAGGCACCGAGGACCGGATCATCCTCGATGGCGAGGATATTGGAGTTGTGAATAGCTACAGGATTCATTGGCAACTGCCATGCATTCTCAATTGCGTGATTATTGAGTATCCAGCGCCTGCCAGGCAACCGCCCTGCGACCAATGCCGCTGCAAGGGCACAAAACACGTACTAAAGAGGTGCAATAGCACGGCAGGCGGAGTAACTTCCCGGCTTGGCCGTCATCGCTTGACGGTGTCCAGGCACATGACAGGAGGCAAGTGTGCTCGATCGCTTGGGAATTCGCAGCCGGGTCCTGCTGCTGGCCCTGCTGCCGGCCGGCCTGATGGCATTGGTGCTGGGTAGCTACTTCACCTGGCTGCAACAGAACGACCTGCGCACCCAGCTGCTGCAACGCGGCAAGATGATCGCCGAGCAACTGGCGCCGTTGGCCGCGCCCGCCATGGCCAAGCTGGCACCGGCACAACTTGAGCGCATTGCCGCACAAACACTGGAGCAGGCCGATGTGCGCGCAGTCGCCTTCCTGGCCCCGGACCGCACGCGCCTGGCCCATGCCGGCCCGAGCATGCTAAACCAGCCGCCCAGCGGCGGCACCGGCACCCAACTGCTGCAACGCAGCGGCAATGACGCCACCCGCTATCTGATGCCAGTGTTCGGCCACCACCGCGACCTGGCCACCGATGCCGTGCCGACCGAAGCCGAACGCCTGCTGGGCTGGGTCGAGATCGAGCTGTCCCACGACGGCACCCTGCTGCGCGGCTACCGCAACCTGTTCACCAGCCTGTTGCTGATTCTCGCCTGCCTGGTGCTCAGCGGCCTGCTGGCACTGCGCATGAGCCGCACCATCAACGACCCGATCAAGCGCATCAAGCATGCGGTCAACCAGCTCAAGGACGGCCACCTCGAGGAGCGCCTGCCGGCCATGGGCAGCCACGAGCTTGACGAGCTGGCGCGCGGCATCAACCGTATGGCCGAAACCTTGCACAACGCCCACGAAGAGCTGCAGCACAGCATCGACCAGGCCACCGAGGACGTACGCCAGAACCTAGAAACCATCGAGATCCAGAACATCGAGCTGGACATGGCGCGCAAGGAAGCCTTGGAGGCCAGCCGCATCAAGTCGGAATTCCTGGCCAACATGAGCCACGAAATCCGCACCCCGCTCAACGGCATCCTCGGTTTCACCCACCTGCTGCAAAAAAGCGAGCTGACACCGCGCCAGCTCGACTACCTGAGCACCATCGAGAAGTCTGCCGACAACCTGCTCGGGATCATCAACGAGATCCTCGACTTCTCCAAGATCGAGGCCGGCAAGCTGGTGCTCGACAGCATCCCCTTCAACCTGCGCGACCTGATCCAGGACACCCTGACCATCCTCGCCCCGGCCGCCCACGCCAAGCAGCTGGAACTGCTCAGCCTGATCTACCGCGATACCCCGTCGTCGCTGATCGGCGACCCGTTGCGGCTCAAGCAGATCCTTACCAACCTGGTCAGCAACGCAATCAAGTTCACCCGCGAGGGCACCATCGTCGTACGCGCCATGCTCGAAGATGAGCACGAGGACAGTGCGCAGCTGCGCATCAGCGTGCAGGACACCGGCATCGGCTTGTCGCCGCAGGATGTGCGTACGCTGTTCCAGGCCTTCAGCCAGGCCGACAACTCGCTGGCCCGCCAGCCTGGCGGCACCGGCCTGGGGCTGGTGATTTCCAAGCGCCTGATCGAACAGATGGGCGGCGAAATCGGCGTCGACAGCACCCCGGGCGAGGGCTCGCAGTTCTGGATCAGCCTCAACCTGCCCAAGGCCCACGATGGTGTCGAGGAGCTGCCGCTGCAACCGCTGCTGGGCCGCCGCGCAGCCATCGTCGATGGCCACGAACTGGCGCGCCAGGCGTTGGAGCACCAGCTGGAAGACTGCGGCCTCAGCGTCAGCCTGTTCGCCTCCTTCGACCAACTGCTGCAGGGCGTGCAAGCCGCCAGCCAGGCCGGCCTGCCGTTCGAGTTCGCCGTGCTCGGGGCCAACCTTGGCAACCTGTCGCCCGAGCAGTTGGGCCATTACCATCAGCAGCTCGAGCGCTACCATTGCCAGTGCGTGGTGCTGTGCCCGACCACCGAGCAGGCGCTGTACCACCCGTACCTGCCCAACGGCCATGGCCAGTTGCTGTCCAAGCCGACCTGCACGCGCAAACTGCGCCGCCTGTTGCTGGAACTGGTACAACCACGCCGCCCGCAGGGCGAGGTGAACAGCATCAACGGCCAGCGTCAGCCGAAGATCCTCTGCGTCGACGACAACCCCGCCAACCTGCTGCTGGTGCAGACCCTGCTCGAAGACCTGGGCGCCGAGGTGCTGGCCGTCGACAACGGCTATGCGGCAGTACAGGCGGTACAGGACGAACCGTTCGACCTGGTGCTGATGGACGTGCAGATGCCCGGCATGGACGGCCGCGCCTGTACCGAGCAGATCCGCCTGTGGGAAAACACCCAAAGTGGCAACCCGTTGCCGATAGTCGCCCTCACCGCCCACGCCATGGCCAACGAGAAACGCGCGTTGCTGCACGGAGGCATGGACGACTACCTGACCAAGCCGATCAGCGAACGGCAGCTGGCCCAGGTGGTAATGAAATGGACCGGCCTGAGCCTGGGTGCGCCAGAGCAGGAACGCCTGGCCGAGCAACTGGCCAACGGTGATGACCTGAAGGTGCTGGACCCTGAGGAAGGCCTGCGCCTGGCCGCCGGCAAAGCGGACCTGGCGGCCGATATGCTGAGCATGCTGCTGAGCTCGCTGGAAGCCGACCGCGAAGCCATACGTGCCGCCCGCGAGGCCGACGACCGCAACCGCCTGATCGAACAGGTGCACCGCCTGAACGGCGCCTCGCGTTATTGCGGCGTACCGCAGTTGCGGGCCGCGTGCCAGCGCAGCGAAACCTTGCTCAAGCAGGAAAACCCGCTGGCACAACTGGCACTGGACGAACTGGATGCGGCGATCAACCGCCTGGCGGCGCAGGCCAGATTGAGCGCCTGACCTCACCGGCCCTATCGCCGGCAAGCCAGCTCCCACAGGAAATCACTGCTCTTGAAGGCTGTGTTGTACCTGTGGGAGCTGGCTTGCCGGCGATAGGGCCGGTCCAGGTCAACACCCCTTTCAACCCGCTGGCTACAATCCCCAGACCACTGCAAAGGAAGCCCCACCATGCGCGCCCTGTTGTTCAGCAGCCAGCACTACGACCAGGAAAGCTTCACCCGTGCCGCCAGCGGCACCACCCTGGACCTGCACTTCCAGCCCGCCCGCCTGACCCTCGACACCGCTGCCCTGGCCGATGGCTACGAGGTGGTCTGCGCCTTCATCAATGACGAGCTCGACGCCCAGGTGCTGCAGCGCCTGGCCGCAGGCGGCACGCGCCTGGTCGCCCTGCGCTCGGCCGGCTACAACCATGTCGACCTGGCCGCCGCCCAGCGCCTGGGCCTGACCGTAGTGCGAGTGCCGGCCTACTCGCCGCACGCCGTGGCCGAACACGCCGTGGCGCTGATCCTGGCCCTGAACCGGCGCCTGCACCGGGCCTACAACCGCACCCGCGAGGGTGACTTCACCCTGCACGGGCTGACCGGCTTCGACCTGCACGGCAAGACCGTCGGCGTGGTCGGTACCGGCCAGATCGGCACAGCCTTTGCTCGCATCATGGCTGGTTTCGGCTGCCAGTTACTGGCTTATGACCCCTACCCCAACCCCGAGTTGCTGGCCTTGGGCGCGCGCTACCTGCCATTGCCCGAGTTGCTGCGCGAATCCCGCGTCATCAGCCTGCACTGCCCGTTGACCGAGCACACCCGGCACCTGATCAATGCACAAAGCCTGGCCCAGTTGCAGCCCGGCACCATGTTGATCAACACCGGCCGCGGGGCGCTGGTCGACACCCCGGCGCTTATTGATGCGCTGAAGAGCGGCCAGCTCGGCTACCTCGGCCTGGACGTATACGAAGAAGAAGCCCAGCTGTTCTTCGAGGACCGCTCCGACCTGCCGCTGCAGGACGACGTGCTGGCCCGTCTGCTGACCTTCCCCAACGTGATCATCACTGCCCACCAGGCGTTCCTTACCCGCGAGGCACTGGATGCCATCGCCGCGACCACGCTGGACAACATCAACCGCTGGGCGGCAGGCAATCCACAGAATCTGGTGATGGGTTAGTGCTAGGATACGCGGCATTTCTGGAGGACCCATGGTCGAGCACGATTTCCGCTACACCCTTTTCAACCCGCAACATACCCTGATCGAGTGCCGCGCCCTGGTGCCGGGCCGCTACCAGGTCACCGGCAACGGCGGCTCGATGCACAAAGGCGACACCCTGCTGGTCACCCTCAAGGGCAGCAAGGACTTGTCCATGCGCCTGACAGTGGAGAGCGTGCGCCACCTGATCAACCCGCGCGGCCAGTGGGTTGCCGTGGCCAGCGGCCCGGTGTTCAACGAGCTGGAAATCCTCACCTGGCAGGTCGCGTGCGACAGCTGCGACGCCGTGCTGGACTTCGAGTTCGCGGTGGACGCCAAGCTGGGCAAGAAAGCCCGCCAGCCTGCCGCCAGCGCGCGCGTTGCCGAGCTGGGCTGGGCCAGCCGTGGCGAAAAACACTTGTGCCCGCGTTGCCAGGAGAGCGCCGAGTGAAAAATCTGCTGACCGGCGTGCTGATTGCCACCGGCCTGCTCGGCTGCGCCGCAGAACCTTCCAAGCTGCAGCAGGAGCGCAGCTATGTGCTGGAGTGGATTGGCGAACGGCCGCTGATCGACTACAGCCACCTGACCCTGACCTTGGCCAGCGATGGCCGTGCCTATGGCAATGGCGGCTGCAACCACTGGTTCGCGCCATACACACTGGACGGCGAGCACCTCAGCTTCGGCAAGGTCGGCAAGACCCGTAAGCTCTGTGCGCCGGCGTTGATGGAACAGGAAAAACGCTTCCTGCAGGCGCTGGAAACAGTGCAGCGCTGGGATGTGTCGCCTATCGAGCAGATGCGTTTCTGGCCGGCCGAAGGCAAGCCGCTGCGCTTCTGGCCTGAGGAAGGCTGAATATTGCCGGGGCCGCTTTGCGGCCCATCGCGGCACAAGGCCGCTCCTACATGGGATGCGATCTCCTCTAGGAGCGGCCTTGTGTCGCGATGGGCTGCAAAGCAGCCCCAAAATGCATCAGGCGCCCTTCAGCGCCTTGATCTTGGCCTGCAGCCCTTCCAGGGTCTGCTCGCCCATAAGTTGCTCCCGCACCTTGCCCTTGTCATCGATGATGTAGGTCACCGGCAATGCCTCGCTACGTGGCAGGTCATAGCGCTCGGCCGGGTCCTGCGCCAATACGGTGAAAGCGATCCCCAGGGTTTCGGCAGCCTGCTTCAGCTCCTGCCCTTGCAAGCCATCGAAGTTCACCCCCACCACCTTGATACCATCGGCCGCCCACTGCTTGGCTGCCGCGTTCAGTTCAGGGATTTCGGTACGGCACGGCCCGCACCATTCGGCCCAGTAGTTGAGCACCAGCCAGTGCCCGTCGATCTGTTCGGCCTTAACCGTATTACCGTGTTGGTCCACGCCATAATCGGCACCGCAACCACCGAGCAACAGGCTCGCGGTGATGGCCAGTACTGCTGCCAGACGCCTTGCCATGGGTCAATCCTTCTCGAGTTTTAAAGCAAATTGGTCAGTCGCTGCGGTTAGAATAGCCGCCACACCCTGCTGGATGCGACCCGACATGACCGACCTCACGCTCTATCATAACCCGCGCTGCTCGAAATCCCGCGGCGCCCTGGAACTGCTCGAAGCTCGCGGCTTGGCGCCGACCATCGTGCGCTACCTCGAGAACCCGCCCGACGCGGCCACCCTGACGGCTCTGCTCGGCAAGCTGGGCATCGCCCCGCGCCAGCTGCTTCGTACCGGCGAGGACGAGTACAAGGAGCTGAACCTGGCCGACCCGTCGCTTACCGACGCGCAACTGATCGACGCCATGGCCCGGCACCCCAAGCTGATCGAGCGGCCGATCTTCATCGCTGGCGACAAGGCCGTGGTCGGCCGACCACCCGAGAAAGTACTGGAGATCCTGCCGTGAGCGAGCCCTACATCCTGGTGCTGTATTACAGCCGCCATGGTTCGACCAGCGAGATGGCCCGGCACATCGCCCGCGGCATCGAGCTGGCCGGCATGGAAGCCCGCCTGCGCACGGTACCGGCGATTTCCACCGAGTGCGAAGCAGTGGCCCCGGACATCCCGGCCAACGGTGCGCTGTACGCCACACTGGACGACCTGCGCCACTGCGCCGGCCTGGTACTGGGCAGCCCGACCCGCTTCGGCAACATGGCGGCGCCGCTCAAGTACTTCCTGGATGGCACCAGCAGCCTGTGGCTGGGCGGTGAACTGGTCGGCAAGCCGGCAGGCGTGTTCACCTCTACCGCCAGCCTGCACGGCGGGCAGGAAACCACTCTGCTGTCGATGATGCTGCCGCTGATGCACCACGGCATGCTGGTGATGGGCCTGCCGTACAGCGAATCGGCATTGCTCGAAACCCGTGGCGGCGGCACCCCGTATGGCGCCAGCCATCATGCTGGTGCCGATGGCAAGCGCGAGCTCGACCAGCACGAGATAGCCCTGTGCCGCGCCCTTGGCCAACGCCTGGCGACCACTGCAAAGGCCCTGGAGGCTGCACGTGGCTAAGAAGCCCAAGGTATTGCCGCCGCTTGAGTGGCTGGCGCCTCGCCTGCGCCTGACGCGGGCGCTGAGCCTGGCATTCTTCTTCGGCCTGATCGCCCTGCTGGTGGCGAACAACCTGTGGTTCGCCAACCTGCACGGGGCGCGGGTCGAGGTGATCCTGGCGATCGAACTGGTGCCGTTGCTGCTGTTGCTGCCGGGCATGCTGACAGGCAGCGCCCGGGCACATGCCTGGACCTGCTTCGTGGTGAATATCTATTTCATCAAGGGCGTGCTGGCGGCGTTCGACCCGGCGCGTGCGGTATTTGGCTGGGTTGAAGTACTGGTGAGCCTGGGGCTGTTCATTGCCGGGCTGCTGTATGTGCGCTGGAAGTTCCAGCACGAGCGGCGCATGGCAGGCGAAGGCAGTTGATATCCGGGGGCCGCTTTGCGGCCCAATCGCCGGCAAGCCAGCTCCCACAGGTACAGCGCAAGGCTTGAGACCTGTGCTGTACCTGTGGGAGCTGGCTTGCCGGCGATTGGGCTGCAAAGCAGCCCCAAAATCTCAATGGTTGACGGTATGCGCCAGCATCACCGACAACTGGCACAGCGGCCGCCCACTCTCGGCATGCCACTGGTTGAACGCCTGCTGCACCAAGGCCAGGTCCCGCTGGCTGGTCGGCGGTTTGTCGATCACCTTCTGCGCAATCAACGCCGCAGCCATGTCATCGGTAGGGATGAACGTGTCCTTGCCGACCATGCGCAGGAAGCGCGGTGCCGACAACCCGCCCAGCTGGTTGCCGTGTTTGGCCAGGTATTTCCACAAACCGACGATGTCGGTCACCGGCCAGTCGGCGATGAAGGCGCCGAAACTGCCCTTCTCCTTGGCCACGTCAAGAACCATCTGCGCATTGCGCGGCACGCTCTTGAGCTTGCCCAGGTGGCGGATGATGCGCTCGTCGTGCATCAGCCGCTCGAGGTGCTCGGCGCCCATCAATACCACCTTCTCCGGGTCGAAGCCGAAGAACACCTGCTCGAACGCCGGCCACTTGGCATCCACCAGGCTGTGCTTGAGCCCGGCGCGGAACACGCGCAGGGCCAAGGTCGACAGGTAGCGGTCGTCACTGATATCACGCAGTTGTGCGGGTGTGCGCGGCTGCGGCAGGAAGGCCTCCAGGGCCTGGGCCGAGCCGAAGCGGTTCAGGCAGTACTCGTGCAACCACTGGTAATCGCGCATGGGCTCAGATGTTCAGCACGTCAAGGAAACGTGGGGTGGCGTTCTCGTCGATCTTCAGGCTGGTGAAGTCGAACAGGTTGCGGTCGGCCAACTGCGACGGTGCCACGTTCTGCAGGGCGCGGAAGATGCTCTCGGTACGCCCCGGGTGCTTGCGCTCCCACTCCACCAGCATGTCCTTGACCACCTGGCGCTGCAGGTTTTCCTGCGAACCGCACAGGTTGCACGGGATGATCGGGAATTCCTTCATGTCCGAGTAGGCCTGGATATCCTTCTCGCTGCAGTAGGCCAGCGGGCGGATCACCACGTTGCGGCCATCGTCGGCACGCAGCTTCGGCGGCATGCCCTTGAGCGCACCGTTGAAGAACATGTTGAGGAAGAAGGTTTCGACGATATCGTCGCGGTGGTGCCCCAGCGCCATCTTGGTCGCGCCGATTTCGTCGGCAAAGGTGTACAGGGTGCCACGGCGCAGGCGCGAACACAGCGAGCAGGTGGTCTTGCCCTCGGGGACAAGCTCCTTGACCACCGAATAGGTGTCCTTCTCGACAATGTGGTACTCGACGCCCACTTCCTTCAGGTAGGCCGGCAGCACATGCTCGGGGAACCCCGGCTGCTTCTGGTCCATGTTCACCGCGACGATCTCGAACTTGATCGGTGCCACCTTCTGCAGGTGCAACAGAACGTCGAGCATGGTGTAGCTGTCCTTGCCGCCGGACAGGCAGACCATGACCTTGTCGCCATCCTCGATCATGTTGTAGTCGGTGATGGCTTCGCCGGCGAGACGACGCAGGCGTTTTTGCAGTTTGTTCTGGTTGACCGAGAGGGTGCCCATAGCGCTTGGATCCGCGAGGTGTGACAAAAGCCGGCTATTTTACGCACAAACGCGGCGGCGCTGTAGGCATTCCGATAAAGACTTCATTGTAATCAACAGCGCGTCTTACAGCGCAATTTGCTCTAAAAAGCACGGTTTATGCGGGTAACGGCTTCCTATACTGCGACATAAGGCCACATTACCGCTTGCTTCGGTGTTCGGGCCTAGGGCCGCTTGCGCTCCATCTGGGGGGCGTTTGGCAACATTGAGAGGAGTGATCGGCATGATTCATCACGTTGTGGGGCTGTTTACCCATCCCGACCAGGAATGGCGGGAAATTCGTGGCGAAGAAGAAACCATCAGCCACATGTACCTGACGCACACCCTGATCCTGGCTGCGATCCCCGCCGTTTCGGCATTCATCGGTACAACCCAGGTCGGCTGGGTGATCGGCGACCGGCCAGCGGTGATGCTGACCATGGAAAGCGCCATCTGGATGAGCATCATGTCGTACCTGGCGATGCTTGCCGGGGTGGCGGTAATGGGGGCGTTCATCCACTGGATGGCCCGTACCTACGATGCCAACCCGTCCATGGCACAGTGCATCGCCTTTGCCACCTACACCGCCACACCGTTGTTCATCGGCGGCCTGGCGGCGCTGTACCCGCACCTGTGGCTGGGCATGCTGATCGGCACGGCCGCCATCTGCTACACGGTGTACCTGTTGTACGTCGGTTTGCCGACGTTCATGAACATACCGTCCGACGAAGGCTTCCTGTTCTCCAGCTCGGTGCTGGCGGTAGGCCTTGTGGTACTGGTGGCGATCATGGCCGCCACGGTGATCATCTGGGGACTGGGCGTGGGGCCCGTCTACACCAACTAGAACAGACTCGACCAACACTGGGGCATCAAACCTGGGGCCGCCGCAAGGCGGCCTCTGGCTGTGCGCTGACCGGTGGCTCGGCAGGTTGCCCGGGGTTGCGGCATAATGTCCGGTCAGGAGAACCACCCCGCCATGCCCGAGCTGCTCAGACAACGCGTCGAAACCTGTTACCAGCAAGCTGAAACCTTCTTCAAACGCCCCTTCCCACGCCCGGAAATCAGCTTCAAGCTGCGCGGGCAAAAAGCCGGCGTCGCCCACCTGCACGAGAACCTGCTGCGCTTCAACCTGCAGCTTTACCGCGAAAACCAGGAAGACTTCCTGCGCCAGACCGTGGCCCATGAGGTGGCGCACCTGGTGGCACACCATCTGTTCGGCGACCGCATCCAGGCCCATGGCGAAGAGTGGCAGCTGATCATGCGCGGGGTGTATGAACTGCCGCCCAACCGTTGCCACAACTACGAAGTGCAAAGGCGCGTGGTGACCCGCTACATCTACCGCTGCCCCTGCCCGCAGAGCGACTTCCCGTTTACCGCGCAGCGGCACAAGCTGGTGCGCCAAGGGCGGCGCTACCTGTGCAAGCGGTGTCGGGAGATATTGGTGTATAGCGGCGAGACGCGCGTGGAATAGATTGGGGTTTGCCTGCACTGGCCTCATCGCCAGCAAGCCAGCTCCCACAGGTTCGGCACAGGTTTCAAATGTTGTGGGACTCCTGTGGGAGCTGGCTTGCCGGCGATAGGGCCGGTACAGGCGATATATGAATCACAGGCACAAGAAAGGCGACCCGGGGGTCGCCTTCTTTTGCATCAGCCTGCGCCTTACTTCTCGACGAAGGCACGCTCGATCAGGTAGTCACCCGGCTCGCGCATGCGCGGGGAGATCTTCAGACCGAAGCTGTCCAGCACTTCGCTGGTTTCGTCGAGCATGCTCGGGCTGCCGCAGATCATCGCGCGGTCGTCCTGCGGGTTGATCGGTGGCAGGCCGATGTCGCTGAACAGCTTGCCGCTGCGCATCAGGTCGGTCAGGCGGCCCTGATTCTCGAACGGTTCACGGGTCACGGTCGGGTAGTAGATCAGCTTGTCGCGAACCGACTCACCGAAGAACTCGTTCTGCGGCAGGTGCTCGGTGATGAACTCGCGGTAGGCCACTTCGTTCACGTAGCGCACGCCGTGCACCAGGATCACTTTCTCGAAGCGCTCGTAGGTTTCCGGGTCCTGGATGACACTCATGAACGGTGCCAGGCCAGTGCCGGTGCTCAGCAGGTACAAGTGCTTGCCCGGGTTCAGGTCGTCGAGTACGAGGGTACCGGTAGGCTTCTTGCTGATGATGATCTCGTCGCCTTCCTTCAGGTGCTGCAGCTGCGAGGTCAGCGGACCGTCCGGCACCTTGATGCTGAAGAACTCCAGATGCTCTTCCCAGTTCGGCGAGGCGATGGAATAGGCGCGCATGAGCGGACGGCCGCTTTCTTGTTGCAGGCCGATCATCACGAACTGACCGTTCTCGAAGCGCAGGCCCGGGTCGCGGGTGCACTTGAAGCTGAACAGGGTGTCGTTCCAGTGGTGCACACTGAGGACACGTTCGTGGTTCATGTTGCTCATTTAATGGGGCTCCTGAAGAAAGACGCGGCGCGCGCAAGACGCGCAGTTGCGCGATAGTTTAGGGGCAGCGACAATATCTGTTAACTGGATTATCAAGATATGTGTTATCGGTTATATCGATATGCGATTTACACTTCGTCAACTGCAAGTCTTCGTTGCCGTGGCCCAGCACCAGAGCGTTTCGCGCGCCGCCAGTGTGCTGGCCTTGTCGCAGTCGGCCGCCAGCACCTCGATCACCGAGCTTGAGCGACAGTCCAGCTGCCAGCTGTTCGACCGCGCCGGCAAGCGCCTGAGCCTCAACGCCCTGGGCCAGCAACTGTTGCCGCAGGCAGTGGCCCTGCTCGACCAGGCCAAGGAAATCGAAGACCTGCTCAACGGCAAGTCCGGTTTCGGCTCGCTGGCAGTCGGCGCCACGCTGACCATCGGCAACTACCTGGCCACCCTGTTGATCGGCAGCTTCATGCAGGTGCACCCGGAAAGCCAGGTGAAGCTGCATGTGCAGAACACTGCGCATATCGTGCAACAGGTGGCGCATTACGAAATTGATCTGGGTCTGATCGAAGGCGATTGCAACCACCCGGACCTGGAAGTGCAGCCCTGGGTCGAGGACGAACTTGTGGTGTTCTGCGCGCCTCAGCATCCGCTGGCCAAACTGGGGCGCGCCGATGTACAGACCTTGTCCCAGGAGGCGTGGATCCTGCGCGAACAGGGCTCAGGCACACGCCTGACCTTCGACCAGGCCATGCGCCACCACCGCACCAACCTCAACATCCGCCTGGAGCTGGAACACACCGAAGCCATCAAGCGCGCGGTGGAGTCGGGCCTGGGCATCGGCTGCATCTCGCGCCTTGCCCTGCGTGACGCCTTCCGCCGCGGCAGCCTGGTAGCGGTGGAAACCCCGGAGCTGGACCTGATGCGCCAGTTCTACTTCATCTGGCACAAACAGAAGTACCAGACCTCGGCCATGCGCGAATTTCTCGAACTGTGCCGCAACTTCACCGCGGGTTTCACACGCAGTGACGAGATCGTGTTGCCACCGATCGCTTAAAGCAGGATCACACCCCACACCAGCGCCACCATGGTCAGTGCCACCAGCTGCGCGGCGCTGCCCATGTCCTTGGCGTTTTTCGACAGCGGGTGGCGCTCCAGCGAAATGCGGTCGATGGCTGCTTCCACCGCCGAATTGAACAGTTCGACGATCAAGCCCAACAGGCACACGGCGATCATGATCGCCCGCTCCGCACGGCTGACCGGCAGCCAGAAGGCGATCGGGACCAACAGCACGTTGAGCAGCACCAGCTGGCGGAACGCGGCCTCGCCCTTGAAGGCGGCGCGCAGGCCGTCCAGCGAATAGCCGGCGGCGTTGAGGATACGTTTGAGGCCGGTCTGGCCCTTGAATGGCGATGTCATGTGAGTCACTTCACAACGGAAAGGCCAGCAGACTAGACCGGCACGGGTCAAAAAAGCGTGAAGCCACGCGCACTCAGCTGCTGGCAACCGATTCAAGTTGTTGCAGCAACAACGCCGCCTGGGTGCGGGTACGCACACCCAGCTTGCGGAAGATCGCGGTCACGTGGGCCTTGATGGTCGCTTCCGACACGTTCAGCTCATAGGCGATCTGCTTGTTCAGCAAGCCTTCGCAGACCATGGTCAGCACGCGGAACTGCTGCGGCGTGAGGCTGGCAAGGCCTTCGCTGGCGGCCTTGGCCTCGGCCGAGACATCGACCTTTTCGAACGCCTGCGGCGGCCACCAGACCTCGCCGTCGAGCACCTTGCGCACCGCATCCTGGATCACTTCCAGGGTGCTGGACTTGGGAATGAAGCCACTGGCGCCAAATTCGCGGGACTTGACCACCACTGCAGCCTCTTCCTGCGCCGATACCATCACCACGGGGATCTGCGGGTATTGCCCGCGCAGCAGCACCAGCCCGGAAAAACCGTAGGCACCCGGCATGTTCAAGTCCAGCAACACCAGGTCCCAGTTGTCTTTTTCGCTCAGACGGGTTTCCAGTTCGGCAATGCTGGCAACTTCTACCAAGCGTACATCCGGGCCCAGGCCGAGGGTAACGGCCTGGCGCAAGGCGCCACGGAACAGCGGGTGGTCATCGGCAATCAGGATTTCGTAAGTGGCCATCGATCTGGGGATCCTGTTCTGTGTCGGGCACTCGGGTAAGGGTCATTATGAACCAAAGCAGGGGTTGTGCCCCTTGGACTATAGGAAGGTATGCAAACGCTGGTGGGTGTCGTCCTGCTCGTCCAGCGGCAGGCGACGCTTGCCGCTCAGGTAATGCAGGCTGAACACATCCAGGTAGGCGTCCAGCGCCTGCGAGGCCTGGGTATCGCCGGCAAGGTCCAGGCACATGGCCGCGACTTCCGCGGTACAGAAGTGATCATCGCGCTTGGAGCGGCGCAAGCGGTAGCGGGACATCTGCTCGGCCTGCAGGCTCAACACCGGGAAGCGATCAAGGTACGGGCTTTTGCGGAACATCTTGCGCGCTTCGGTCCAGGTGGCATCCAGCAGGATGAACAGCGGACGCTTGCCGGGCTCGCGCACTACCTCGCTGACCACTCGCTCCTGGGCAACGAATTCGCCGGGGAAGACGATGTAGGGCTGCCAACGCGGGTCGTCCAGCAACGCCAGCAAGCGTTCGTCGACCGAAGTGCGCAGCCAGCCGAAAGCCGAGGTGTCCTCGATCAGGTCGGCGATCAGCCAGCCGGTATTGGTAGGCTTCAGTGGCTCGGTGTCATGCATCAGCAGGCACACGCCGGACTCGGCCTGCACCCGCGGCTTCCAGGCGCACAGGCAATGAGTGGCGATGACCCGGCAATCGGGGCAGCGTTCGGCACGTGAACCACGGGCGATAAAGGGCTTGTTGCTGCGAGCCAGGCGTTCGGCGCGCAGGCGCGCTACCGCATGGCTCATGCCGGCAGGCCTCTGGACAGGTTGGGAATGGACACAAGGATGACTCGGAGAAAACTAAGGGCGCCAGTCTACCAGAACAGGGGGCAATTGCTGTGCAGGTGGCGACGCGGTCCTTATAATCGCTGCTTTACCGTACCCCAGCGTCGCGCCTGCGCGATTTTCAGGGAACGCCGTCGACCCGCGCATGTCAAAGCGCCAGTCATCGAACCAGGAGAGATTCATGCTGCGCCGTATCGTCCCCGCCCTGAGCCTGTTGCTCGCCCTGCCCCTGGCAGCCCAGGCGGCTTCCAAGCAGGAATACGACCTGAACAACATGCTGCAGAAGGTTGCCAAAGAGAGCAGTGTCGGCACCCCGCGAGCCATCAACGAGGACATCCTCGACCAGGGTTACACGGTGGAAGGCAAGGCACTGGTCAACCACCTGAGCGTGCGCCAGGACCATGCCGCGCGCATGCAGGCCAACCCCGAACAGGTCCGCAGCCAGCTGGGTGATAGCGTCTGCCGCAACAGCGGTTTCCGTAACCTGATGTCCAAAGGCGCGGTGATGGTCTACCGCTTCACGGTATACAAGACCAACCAGCCGATCATGGACCAGGCGTTCGACAATGCCAGCTGCGTGGCCGGCAACAAGAAGAAGTAAACCAGCTCGGATCGCTACGCCTTCTCGTCTTCACGGGCGCACCAGCGCCCCTCAGCGGCATCAGCGCGCATCTCTGCCAGCAGCGCCTGCAGGTAGCGCGACTGGCATTCCAGCCCCGACAGCCTGCGCCGGCACTCGTTCTCCAGGCTCAGGTGATGCATCTGGGCCGCATTCTCCAGCTGCTGGTAAAGCTGCCGGTCAACTTCGATGATCAAGCGATGCATACCGCCACCTCCTGCATCGACACGTTTCGCTTTACCCAGTTAACCAAACCCGCATCCCCCGTGGCTGCATGCCGACGGGCGGCTGTGTCGAACACCCCCGGCAGGATTGAGCGCAAGGGTCTAGATTGAGGTCAGAGGTATAGGTGCAGAAGGAGACGTTGCATGCCTTACCAATCGAGTGAACTGCTGTTCAGCCATTTCCGCGACAACAACATCGACCTGAGCAACATCGACGCACAACTGCAACTGGTGGCACCGAACAGCCCCAACCTGGCGCTGTACCGCGACATGATGCTGACCATCCTGCGCATGGCCCATGACGACACCGACCGCTGGAGCGCCAAGATCACCCTGCAGGCCCTGCGCGAACTGGACCATTCGTTCCGCACCCTGGAACGCTACAAGGACCGCCGCAAGGTGACCGTGTTCGGCTCGGCGCGCACCCCGCTGGAACACCCGATGTACGCCCTGGCCCGCGAACTGGGCGCAACCCTGGCGCGCTCCGACCTGATGGTAATAACCGGTGCCGGCGGCGGCATCATGGCAGCCGCCCACGAAGGCGCCGGCAGCGACCACAGCCTGGGATTCAACATCACCCTACCCTTCGAACAACACGCCAACCCCACGGTAGATGGCACCGACAAGCTGCTGCCGTTCCATTTCTTCTTCATCCGCAAGCTGTTCTTCGTCAAGGAGGCCGATGGCCTGGTGCTGTGCCCGGGTGGTTTCGGCACTTTGGATGAAGCATTGGAGGTGCTGACCCTGATCCAGACCGGCAAGAGCCCGCTGGTACCGGTGGTGCTGCTGGACTCACCAGGTGGCAGCTTCTGGCGCGACTGCCTGGACTTCATCAGCCGCCAACTGGAGGAAAACCGCTACATCTTGCCCAGCGACCTGAAACTGCTGCGCCTGGTGCACAGCGCTGACGAGGCAGTGGAGGAAATCAACCAGTTCTACAGCAACTACCACTCCAGCCGCTGGCTGAAGAGCCAGTTCGTGATCCGCATGCATCACCCGCTCAGCGAAGCGGCGCTGTATGACATCCAGGAAGGCTTTGCCGATTTGCGTTTGAGTGGCAAGTACCACCAGCAACCTGACAGCAGCGCCGAGCACGAAGTGGGCAACTTCAACCACCTGACCCGCTTGTCATTTGCCTTCAATGGCCGGGATCAGGGCAGGCTGCGCGAGCTGGTGGATTTCATCAACCTGCCGGAGAACTGGGCCAAGCCGCAGCCCATGCATACGACGCAGCGGGCCAGGGAGGCGTTGAAGGTCAGTTGATCGTGACACAGGTCCGCTCCCGCAAAGGACTGCAAAACGGCCCCAGCCCTCAGTAATCGTCGCGATCACGCCCACTGAGCAGCCGGCCGATCATGTCCATGGGGAAACCCCTGTAAGCCAGAAACCGGGTCTGCTGGGCACGGCCGCGGGGATCTTGCGGGCGCTGCCCGGCAAACTTGCGCTGCCATACGTCACGCATGCGCTCGCCCCAGTCCACCTCGCTCTCGCGTAGCGCCTGCTCGATATCAGCACGCGCCAAACCGCGCTGGCCTAGCTCTTCGCGAATACGCGCAGGGCCATAGCCGGAGCTTGAACGGTACCGGATGAAACTTTCGAGGTAGCGGGCTTCGCTAAGCAACCCTTCTTCGGCGAGCCGATCGAGTTCAGGCCCAATCAACTCGTCCGAAGCGCCGCGCTGACGCAACTTGCGCGTCAGCTCGACGCGACCGTGCTCACGTCGCGCAAGCAGGTCCATGGCTGTCCGCCGGATGGCGACGGGGGTGTCGAGTACGGCGGACATGTTCGGCTATCTACCGCGCAATCAATAGCCGGCGTCAGCGTCGGCCATGTCATCGGCATCGGCTTCGGCAGCAGCAGCCTTACCAGCAGCCGCAACAGCACCAGAGGTCAGCAGCTTCTCGCGAATCTGCTTCTCGATCTCGGCACCAATAGCCGGGTTCTCAGCCAAGTACTTGGCAGCGTTTGCCTTGCCTTGACCGATCTTGTTGCCCTGGTAGGCGTACCAGGCACCGGACTTCTCGACCAGGCCTTGGGAAACACCCAGGTCAATGATCTCGCCGTTACGGTAGATACCTTTGCCGTAGAGGATCTGGAACTCGGCCTGACGGAAGGGCGGCGAAACCTTGTTCTTGACGATCTTGACGCGGGTTTCGCTACCGACCACCTCGTCGCCTTCCTTGACCGCACCGGTACGGCGAATATCCAGACGCACCGAGGCGTAGAACTTCAGGGCGTTACCACCAGTGGTGGTTTCCGGGCTGCCGAACATCACACCGATCTTCATACGGATCTGGTTGATGAAGATGACCAGGCAGTTGGCGTTCTTGATGTTACCGGTGATCTTGCGCAGCGCCTGGGACATCAGGCGCGCCTGCAGACCCACGTGCATGTCACCCATTTCGCCTTCGATCTCGGCCTTCGGTACCAGGGCAGCAACGGAGTCGACGATGATCACGTCAACAGCGTTGGAACGCACCAGCATGTCGGTGATTTCCAGGGCCTGTTCGCCGGTGTCCGGCTGCGAAACCAGCAGGTCGTCGACGTTGACGCCCAGCTTGCCGGCGTACTCGGGGTCGAGGGCGTGTTCGGCGTCGACGAAGGCGCAGGTGGCGCCGTTTTTCTGGGCTTCGGCGATGACCGACAGGGTCAGCGTGGTCTTACCCGACGATTCCGGGCCGTAGATCTCGACGATACGGCCTTTTGGCAGGCCGCCGATGCCCAGGGCGATGTCCAGACCCAGCGAGCCGGTGGAGATGGCAGGGATAGCCTGGCGCTCGTGGTCGCCCATGCGCATGACGGCGCCCTTGCCGAATTGGCGTTCGATCTGACCCAGGGCCGCAGCCAAGGCGCGCTTCTTGTTGTCGTCCATTGAAATCCTCACGTGTTCGACTTGGCCCTGACGGCCGGAATACCTGTATAAGTAGCCAGTATTATTCCACAGGCAGGCGCTCGCGCAAACCCCTGTCGTCGATTTACTCGGCACCAAGCTGTAACAAGCCGTCTAATGCGGCGATCACCGTCTGTCGGCGCACCGCCTCGCGGTCGCCGTCAAACTGGCGCCGCTCGCTGAACACATGGTTGCCGTCGCCCCAGGCCAGCCACACGGTGCCCACCGGTTTGCCCGGCGAACCACCGTCCGGCCCGGCCACGCCGCTCACCGCCACGGCAAAGCGCGCGCCGCTGGCGGCCTGGGCGCCGCGGACCATCGCTTCGACCACTTCCTGGCTGACCGCGCCAACCTGGCCGAACAACGCCGCGGGCACTCCCAGCTGACGGGTTTTCTGGGTGTTGGAATAGGTCACGTACCCAGCCTCGAACCAGGCCGAGCTGCCGGGCACGCGGGTGATGGCCTCGGCGATGCCGCCACCGGTGCAGGATTCGGCGGTGGTCACCTGCGCGTTGAAGCGGCGCAGGTGTTCACCCAGGCGGGTGGAAAGCGTGGTGATCGGGTCCATGTCGGGCTCCTTGAAGGCTGCCCTCTACCCTAGCATTTTGGGGATGGGGGTGGAGGATGAGCGTCTGGCGGCGTGCTGGGCCCGAGCATGTTCGCCTCTGGATTTTTGGCGCCTGTAAGATCGAGCGCCGCCCGCGCGGCGCTCTATCTCGCAGGCGCCAAACCTCTCAAGGCATGCACGTCAAGCCCACACCAATCAGAAATTCAGCCGAAGCACGGTCCGCCAGATGTTCTTCATCGGTGAACGACGATGCTTGGTCCAGTTGCGCTCCCACCACTCGTCCTCATTGCGCACCACCTGTTCCAGGTCGCTACCGGCCACGGCGGCGGCGTGCTGGCGGAACATCATGGGGAACACGCAGTGCTGGCGGATCCGGTGTTTGACCACCACATCCACCGGGGTGCCATCGTAGGGCGTCTCTGCCAGGATCCGACAGCCCTCGCGCGACAGCACATAGGCATGCAGGGCCACCACCCGCCCGCGGGCGATGAACGGGAACCAGGTCAGCCAGGTTCGCCCCATGGAATAACCCAGGTGCAAGGCCTCGAAGGGCCGTTTCTGCATGAAGCGGTTTACCCAGCGCACCCGCGAAGGCTTGAACTCATACGCCTTGGCATCGTCTTCGAAGATCAGGATTCGATCTAGGCCATTGTCCAGCGCATGACGGGCCAGTTGCTGATGGGACTCGTAGCAACCGCGCTTGGGGTCGCTGTTTTTCTCGACGACATGAAAGTGCACTTCGTTGTCGAGCTGTCGCCCGATGGTTTCGCTGAACAGCGTGCGCCGGTCAGCGCGGGTGTCGAGGGAAATACAAAAAACCGCATCTACATCAAAACGAATTGCGCTCACTGCACTAATCAACCTGTTGCAATAACTTTTTACCGGGCCACGGGCCACCGCGAATGCGTCAGGCAAGCCATCCCTGATGGGCGAAGGCAGGCAATTCTCCATGGAGGCACCATGATGTCAACCTGCCTTCAGCGCATCCCTGTGCACTCGCCGGACTTGCAGGTACAGCCTGCCGGGTAGCCGTGTTAATCTATGCGGCTTGAAAATCCGGTGGGTCTCGGCGTCGTGCATGCAACACAGAACGCCCCAATTTGCCCCACAATATTGAGACCTACTTTCTAAGCCATTGATGAATAAAGCAATTTCCGACTTCTCCGCACACACCCCGATGATGCAGCAGTACTGGAAGCTGAAGAACCAGCACCCGGACCAGCTGATGTTCTACCGCATGGGCGACTTCTACGAGATCTTCTACGAAGATGCGAAAAAAGCCGCAAAACTGCTGGACATCACCCTGACCGCGCGCGGTCAGTCGGCCGGCCAGTCCATCCCCATGTGCGGGATTCCGTTCCATTCGCTGGAAGGCTACCTGGCCAAGCTGGTCAAGCTCGGCGAATCGGTGGTGATCTGCGAGCAGATTGGCGACCCTGCCACCAGCAAGGGCCCGGTGGAACGTCAGGTGGTGCGCATCATCACCCCGGGTACGGTCAGCGACGAGGCCCTGCTCGACGAGCGTCGCGACAACCTGATTGCCGCGCTGCTCGGGGACGAGCGCCTGTTCGGCCTGGCCGTACTGGACATCACCAGTGGCAACTTCAGCGTGCAGGAGATCAAGGGCTGGGAAAACCTGCTGGCCGAGCTCGAGCGCCTCAACCCGGTCGAGCTGTTGATCCCCGACGACTGGCCGCGCGACCTGCCTGCCGAGAAACGACCGGGCGCCCGTCGCCGTGCGCCATGGGACTTCGACCGCGACTCGGCGCGCAAGGCCCTGTGCCAGCAGTTCGCGACCAAGGACCTCAAGGGCTTTGGCTGCGACAAGCTGACCCTGGCCATCGGCGCCGCCGGTTGCCTGCTGATCTACGCCAAGGAAACCCAGCGCACCGCCCTGCCGCACCTGCGCAGCCTGCGCCACGAACGCCTGGACGATACGGTCATTCTCGACGGTGCCAGCCGCCGCAACCTGGAGCTGGACATCAACCTGGCCGGCGGCCGAGACAACACCCTGCAGTCGGTGGTCGACCGCTGCCAGACCGCCATGGCCAGCCGTTTGCTGAGCCGCTGGTTGAACCGCCCGTTGCGCGATCTCAAGGTGCTGCAGGCGCGCCAGGACTCGATCCGTTGCCTGCTCGATGGCTACCGCTTCGAGAAGCTGCAGCCGCAACTCAAGGAAATTGGCGATATCGAGCGGATTCTCGCCCGCATCGGCCTGCGCAACGCCCGCCCACGCGATCTGGCACGCCTGCGCGATGCCCTTGGGGCGCTACCCGAGTTGCAGAATGCCATGGCCGAGCTGGAGGCACCGCACCTGGCGCGCCTGGCCGCCATTACCGGCACCTATCCCGAACTGGCCAGCCTGCTGGAGCGGGCGATCATCGACAACCCGCCGGCGGTGATCCGCGATGGCGGCGTGCTCAAGGCCGGCTATGACAACGAACTGGACGAGCTGCTGGCGATCAGCGAGAACGCCGGCCAGTTCCTGATCGACCTGGAAGCCCGGGAAAAGGCCCGCACCGGCCTGGCCAACCTCAAGGTCGGCTACAACCGGGTGCATGGCTACTTCATCGAACTGCCGACCAAGCAGGCCGAGCAGGCCCCGGGGGACTACATCCGCCGTCAGACCCTAAAGGGCGCCGAGCGCTTCATCACCCCGGAGCTGAAGGCGTTCGAAGACAAGGCGCTGTCGGCCAAGAGCCGCGCCCTGGCCCGCGAAAAGATGCTCTACGATGCCCTGCTGGAAACCCTGATCAGCCACCTGGCACCGCTGCAGGACAGCGCCGCCGCCCTGGCCGAACTGGACGTGCTCAGCAACCTGGCCGAACGTGCACTGAACCTCGACCTGAACTGCCCACGCTTCGTAGACGAGCCGTGCCTGCGCATCGAGCAGGGCCGTCACCCAGTGGTGGAACAGGTACTGACCACACCGTTCGTGGCCAACGACCTGGGCCTGGACAACAGCACGCGCATGCTGATCATCACCGGCCCGAACATGGGCGGTAAGTCCACCTACATGCGCCAGACCGCCCTGATCGTGCTGCTGGCGCATATCGGCAGCTTCGTGCCTGCTGCCAGCTGCGAGCTGTCGCTGGTCGACCGCATCTTCACCCGCATTGGCTCCAGCGACGACCTGGCCGGCGGCCGCTCGACCTTCATGGTCGAGATGAGCGAAACCGCCAACATCTTGCACAATGCCACCGACCGCAGCCTGGTGCTGATGGATGAAGTGGGCCGCGGCACCAGTACTTTCGACGGCCTGTCGCTGGCCTGGGCTGCCGCAGAGCGCCTGGCCCAGCTGCGCGCCTACACGCTGTTCGCCACGCACTACTTCGAACTCACCGTGCTGCCGGAAAGCGAGCCACTGGTGGCCAACGTGCACCTGAACGCCACCGAACACAACGAACGCATCGTATTCCTGCACCACGTGCTGCCTGGTCCTGCCAGCCAGAGCTACGGCCTGGCCGTGGCGCAGCTGGCCGGCGTGCCGACGGCCGTCATCCAGCGTGCCCGTGAACACCTGGCGAGGCTGGAAACCACCAGCCTGCCGCATGAACAACCCCCGGCCCAAAAGGCCAAGGACGTGCCACAGGTCCCGCACCAGAGCGACCTGTTCGCCAGCCTGCCACACCCGGCCATCGAGAAGCTGGGCAAGCTGCAACTGGACGACATGACCCCGCGTCAAGCTATCGAAATGCTATATCAACTAAAGAACCTGTTATAACGGCGCCCACTACAAGCTGGTAGAATCCGCCGCGGTTTGCTGGTGCTGCAGGTTATTAGCCTGGCCTGCAGCCACATACCCGTAAACCGCGCGGCCCTGAGAGGAAGGGCCGCCGCCGTCGCCTGAGGAGAGAATTAGAAATGACCTTCGTCGTCACCGACAACTGCATCAAATGCAAATACACCGACTGCGTGGAAGTCTGTCCGGTGGACTGCTTCTACGAAGGCCCGAACTTCCTGGTCATCCATCCGGACGAGTGCATCGACTGCGCCTTGTGCGAGCCGGAATGCCCAGCGCAAGCCATCTTCTCGGAAGACGAAGTGCCTGCGGGCATGGAAAACTTCATCGAGCTGAACGCCGAACTGGCGGAAATCTGGCCGAACATCACCGAGCGTAAGGACGCCCTGCCGGACGCTGAGGAATGGGATGGCAAGACTGGCAAGATTGCAGATCTGGAGCGCTGATAGCGTCCGGACACTAAAAAGGCCCTTTGGGGCCTTTTTTGTTTTCTGCAGGCAAAAAAAAGGGGCGGTTTGACCCGCCCACATTTTTTCCGTAGTCCCTGCTTGTCCCAAACATCATCCTGATGAAATCGCGTCTTGCGATGTCCCTGGCTTTCCTCCTGAAAGCCTGTGCATGTCCCTGTGCACAGTTCGAATACTAGCGACTTGAGCCTGGCCGGCAACCGCGAAACCTCACAGGGTGTTGCAGGTGACACATTTCCTCACAGCTGAATAAGTCAGGATTTTCAAGAGGTTGGGAAAACGCAGGATCTGGATACGACAATGATTTACTGAAGCGTACATAGAAGGCTTACAGAACAAGTAAGCAAAGGCTTACACGCAATGTTATTGGGGTAGCGCGGTACATAATGTCTTGGGGCTGCTTTGCAGCCCTTTCGCGACACAAGGCCGCTCCCACAGGATAGTGGTACATTCAAAGGCGATGAAATACCTGTGGGAGCGGCCTTGTGTCGCGAAAGGGGCGCAAAGCGCCCCCGCAATTTTGAATGGGACACCTCTGATCGCCACAAACAAAAACGCCCCGAAATCATCGGGGCGTTTTGTGTTACAGGCTTCCGCTACTGGAACAACGACTCACTGGACAGGCCGTTCTTCTCGAGAATCTCACGCAAACGCTTGAGCCCCTCGACCTGGATCTGCCGCACCCGTTCGCGGGTCAGGCCAATCTCCAGTCCGACATCTTCCAGGGTGCTGCTTTCATGCCCGCGCAAGCCAAAGCGGCGCACCACCACTTCACGCTGCTTGTCGGTCAACTCGCCCAGCCACTGGTCGATGCTCTGCGACAGGTCATCATCCTGCAGCAGTTCGCATGGGTCGGTCGGGCGGTCGTCGGTCAGGGTATCGAGCAGGGTCTTGTCCGAGTCCGGGCCGAGCGACACATCCACCGAAGACACCCGCTCGTTCAGGCCGAGCATGCGCTTGACCTCGGCGACCGGTTTCTCCAGCAGCGTGGCGATTTCTTCTGGCGAGGGTTCGTGGTCCAGTTTCTGGGTCAGCTCGCGCGCAGCGCGCAGGTAGACGTTCAGTTCCTTGACCACGTGGATCGGCAGGCGAATGGTGCGGGTCTGATTCATGATCGCCCGCTCGATGGTCTGGCGAATCCACCAGGTCGCATAGGTCGAGAACCGGAAACCACGCTCCGGGTCGAACTTCTCGACCGCACGGATCAGCCCAAGGTTGCCCTCCTCGATCAGGTCGAGCAGCGACAGGCCGCGGTTCACGTAACGACGGGCAATTTTTACAACCAGGCGCAGGTTGCTTTCGATCATGCGCTTGCGGCCGGCAGGGTCGCCCTTTTGCGACAGACGCGCAAAGTGCACTTCCTCTTCCGGCGAAAGCAGAGGCGAGAATCCTATCTCGTTGAGATACAACTGGGTGGCATCGAGCGCCCGGCTGTAATCGATGTACTTGTGTTGCTTGAGCGAAGAGCCCGACTTGGCCCTCGTCCGAACCGAAGATACAGCAGGTTCGTCTGACACCACATCCGTTTCCAAAACGATTCCCGTCTCCATCAGAAGCAGGTCATCGTCGATGTCAAACTCCGGCACTTCTTTACTGAGAGCCATTGTTATAGTCCTTTGCTGAGTTCGAACTCAGACTCGAGCGGCACCTATCTCCCTGGCAGCGCTGGAGCCTGTCCCCTCTACATCACAGGAACAGGCCGGGTACAACGGTCAACGACGTGGCAGGAACTGGAGCGGATCGACGGGTTTGCCCTGGCGGCGAATCTCGAAATGCAGCTTCACCCGATCTGTGCCCGTGGACCCCATTTCAGCAATCGACTGCCCTGCCTTGACCTGCTGCCCCTCCCGAACCAACAGCCTGCGGTTATGGCCGTAGGCACTGACGTAGGTATCGCTGTGCTTGATGATGATCAGTTCGCCGTAGCCCCTCAAGCCACTCCCGGCGTACACCACTGCACCATCAGACGCAGCAAAAACAGGCTGTCCCAAATCACCGGCGATATCAATGCCTTTATTCAAACTACCGTTTGAAGCGAATTTTCCAATCAGCACGCCGTTGGCAGGCCAGGTCCAGCCACCTACCGCGCGCTCCGCGGCAGGCACCGTGGCGACCACCGGGTCGCTGCTGGAGGCTGCCGGCGTGGCCGGTTTGCTGGTGTTGCCAGTAGGTGTGCTGGTGCTTCCCACAGGCCGCCGGATGACCGTGGTCTTGCTCGACGACGACGGGCTGGACACCACCGTGGTGCTGCCGGTAGAGCCGCTGCTGAAACGAATCGCTTGCCCCGGGCGAATGGTGTAAGGCGCCGCGATACCGTTGCGCGCAGCCAGCTCCTTGTAGTCCCAGCCATAACGGAAGGCGATGGAGAACAGCGTATCGCCAGGTTTGACGATGTACTGCCCGGTGGTTACTGCCGGGCGCTTGGGCACGGTGTTGTTGCGGTCGACCACCCGCGCGCTGTTGCTGCTGGTGCTCGAGCAACCCACCAGTAGCGCGCCCATGGCCAGTGCAATCACCAGAAGCGTGAAACCCGACCCGTCCTTGCGCTGCCGAATGACTGTGTGACCCACCCGCGCTCCCCTCATGGTGCCGAAAACGATATGAAGACAAGAAATGCAATATTATTGCAATTATAACCAAGCCCGCCCGCATTGGCAGGGTTGGTGAAAGACTGCTGCAAAGCCTTGCAACACGCTGTGCGCTAGCGCTTCACCCCGCCAGATAGACAGGGCGTTGCAGCAAGAATTCGGTGCTGGCGCAAAAATATCGCGCGACTCGAACCAGCAGTGTTCAGGCCAGCGGGCCGTTGAGCAGCGGTACGAAGCGCACGGCCCCCAGCACGCGGCGGGAGAATCCATGCTCCTCGCGCACGATCAGCATCAGCTGCTGGGTTTCGCCGGCTGGCCCCACCGGGATCACCATACGGCCACCGGGCGCCAGCTGGTCGAGCAATGCCTGCGGCACTTCCGGCGCCACGGCGGTGACGATGATGCCGTTGTACGGCGCCAGCGCCGGCCAGCCTTCGCAACCATCCCCCCAGCGGAACACCACGTTGCGCAGGTTCAGTTCCACCAGGCGCTCCTTGGCCCGGTCCTGCAGCACCTTGATGCGTTCCACCGAGAACACCCGCTCGACCAACTGGGCCAGGATTGCCGTCTGGTAGCCCGAGCCGGTGCCGATCTCCAGCACCTTGTCCAGCGGCCCGGCCTCGAGCAGCAGTTCACTCATGTGGGCAACCATGAACGGCTGCGAGATCGTCTGGTTGTGGCCGATCGGCAGCGCGGTGTCTTCGTAGGCGCGATGCGCCAGCGCCTCGTCGACGAACAGGTGGCGCGGGGTACGACGGATGACGTCGAGCACCTTGGTGTTCGAAACGCCCTCCTCGCACAGGCGCTGGATCAGCCGCTCCCGGGTGCGCTGGGAGGTCATGCCGATGCCACGCCGCAGCATATCGTCCTCGCGCATCAGAGCAGGCCCTCCAGCCAACCGTCGAGCTGCTCGAAGGCATCACTGAAGGTGCGGTCGAGCTGCAGCGGAGTGATCGATACATAGCCTTGCATCACCGCATGGAAGTCGGTCCCCGGGCCACCGTCCTCGGCATCCCCGGCGACAGCGATCCAGTAGCCTTCCTTGCCGCGCGGGTTGACCACCTTGGTCGGCGCCGCCGCCCGCGCCCGGTGACCGAGGCGGGTGAGCTGGATACCACGAATGTGCTCCAGCGGCAGGTTGGGGATATTGACGTTGAGCACGGTACGCGGCGGCAAGGCCAGGCGCGACTGAGCCTCGACCAGGCGGCGGGCGATGTGGGCCGCGGTGGGCAGGTTGTCCGGCTGGCGCGACAACAGCGAAAACGCCAGCGAGGTACCGCCGAGGAAACGGCCTTCCAACGCGGCCGCGACCGTGCCCGAATAGAGCACGTCGTCACCCAGGTTGGCACCGAGGTTGATCCCCGACACAACCATGTCCGGCGCCTGTGGCAACAGCCCATTGAGCCCCAGATGCACGCAGTCGGTCGGCGTGCCGTTGAGGCTGATGAAGCCATTGGCCAAGGTCTGCGGGTGCAGTGGCCGGTCCAGCGTCAGCGAACTGCTGGCGCCGCTCTTGTCTTGATCCGGGGCAATAACCACGCACTCGGCGTAATCCACCAGCGCAGCATGCAGCGCGGCGATGCCGGGTGCGGTAACACCGTCGTCGTTCGAAATCAGAATACGCATGAGCTGTCCGTCTGCCCCGCCGACACCAGATCCACGATTTCGCGCACCACCACGGTGGCGAAACATCCGGCCGGAAGGACGAATTCCAGTTGCAGGATATCAGGCTCGGGATAATGCCACGTAAGACCGCCAATAGGGAGCCGCAGAATGCGTCGTTCGTGATCCATGCCCGCCAGGGCCAGCCACTGGCAAAGTGCCGGCTGCCGTGCGGCGATCGCATCCTCTTGTTGCGCAGTACTCCCCGTAGCCGGCGAATCGCCTGCCCCCCACAGCGGGCCGGTCGGATGCAGGTCAAGAATCGCCAGCCGAGGATCGGAACATTCCGACTCCCCAGCAGGAAAGAAGCTACGACTCGTGGTGAACGCCAACAGGTCGCCCACCTGCGCACGCGCCCAGCTGCCGTCGGCAACACGGGCTGCCAGCACCTGGTTGAACAGGTAGCTGCGCCCGGCCGAGAGCAACCGCGAACGCACGTTGCGCTGTTCGGGCAGGGCATTGCGTGCGGCCCAATCAAGAGCGTCGTGAACGTTGCCGCCACCGTGGCCGAAGCGCTGGGTGCCGAAATAATTCGGCACACCGTAATGCTTGAGCTGTTCCAGGCGCGCATCCACCGCTTGGTGATCGGCAGCCAGGGCAGTCAGGCGCAGCGTGAAGCCGTTGGCCGAATGCGCACCGCGCTGCAGCTTGCGCTGGTGGCGCACCTGCTTGAGCACACGCAGGCTGGCATCCTCGGCACGCGACAGGTCCGGGTCGGCCTTGCCGGGCAGGTGCAGGCTGAACCACTGGCGGGTCAGGGCCTGGCGGTCCTTGAGGCCGGCGTAGCTGATCGTGCGCACCGGCACCCCAGCGGCACGGGCCAGCCGGCGGGCCGCCTCCTCGGTGTTCAGGTCACGCTTTTCGACCCACAGCCACAAGTGCTCGCCCTGTCCCGACAGCGGGATGTCCAGCACTTCGTCGACCTGGAAATCTTCGGCCACTGCCTTGAGAACGGCGGTACCCAGTGGTTCGCCCGACGCACGCGGGCCCAACAGTTCCAGTTCGGTCATGCTGGCAGCAGCAGGGCTACCGAATGCACGGCGATGCCCTCCTCGCGGCCGGTGAAGCCGAGCTTCTCGGTGGTGGTAGCCTTGACGTTGACCTGGTCGAGTTCGACCTGCAGGTCTTCGGCGATCAGCTTGCGCATGGTCTCGATGTGCGGGGCCATCTTCGGCGCCTGGGCGACGATGGTGGCGTCGATGTTGCCGACCTTCCAGCCCTTGGCCTGGACGATGCCGACCACATGACGCAGCAGCACCCGGCTGTCGGCGCCCTTGAACTGCGGATCGGTGTCGGGGAAATGTTTGCCGATGTCACCCAGCGCCGCCGCGCCAAGCAAGGCATCGCTCAGGGCGTGCAGCAGCACGTCGCCATCGGAGTGGGCCAGGAGGCCGTATTTGTGGGGGATACGCACCCCGCCCAGGGTAATGAAATCACCGTCGCAGAAACGGTGCACATCGTAGCCGTGGCCAATACGCATAGAAAAACGCCCTGAATGAGTCAGGGCGTGATTCTACCTGCTTTAACCGGTATTGGGGCCGTCGTTGTAGGAGCAGCCTAGTGCTGCGAATGGGCCGCAAAGCGGCCCCGGCAATATCGGCGATAGCGTTAGACCCAGGGTCTGCTTCGCAGCCCATTCGCAGCACAAGGCTGCTCCTACAGGCGATCGCGCAGCTACGCCTCACACCCGCCCCAAGGCCACCGCATGATGACGCAGATGCTCCTCGATGAAGCTGGCGATGAAGTAGTAGCTGTGGTCATAGCCAGGCTGCAGGCGCAGGGTCAGTTCATGCCCCCCTTTGCGTGCCGCCTGCTCCAGCGCTTCAGGCTTGAGCTGCTTTTCGAGGAAGTCGTCACGGTCGCCCTGGTCCACCAGCAACGGCGGGCATTCGCCGGCCGGAGCCTCGGCCAGCAGCACGCTGGCATCCCACTCGCGCCAGCGCGCACGGTCTTCACCCAGGTAGCGGCTGAAGGCTTTCTCGCCCCACGGGCAATCCATCGGGTTGCTGATCGGCGAGAACGCCGACACCGAGCGGTAGCGCCCCGGGTTGCGCAAGGCGCACACCAGCGCGCCATGCCCACCCATGGAGTGGCCACTGATGCTGCGCTCGCCCGAAGCCGGGAAGTGCGCCTCGATCAACGCGGGCAACTCCTCCACCACATAGTCGTGCATGCGGTAGTGCTGGGCCCAGGGCTGCTGAGTGGCATTGAGGTAGAAGCCAGCACCCAGGCCGAAGTCCCAGGCACCGTCCGGGTCGCCCGGCACCTGCTCGCCACGCGGGCTGGTGTCGGGGGCGACGATGATCAACCCAAACTCCGCGGCTAGGCGCTGGGCGCCGGCCTTCTGCATGAAGTTCTCGTCGGTGCAGGTTAGGCCGCTGAGCCAATACAGCACCGGCAGCTTTTCGCCCTGTTCGGCCTGCGGCGGCAGGTAGACGGCGAACACCATGTCGCAACCCAGCACCTTGGAGTGATGCCGGTAACGCTTGTGCCAGCCGCCGAAGCTCTTCTGGCAGGAGATGTTATCCAGGCTCATGGCAAACCTCAGAAGTGGATGACGCTGCGGATGCTCTTGCCTTCATGCATCAGGTCGAAGGCCTTGTTGATGTCTTCCAGGCCCATGGTGTGGGTAATGAAGGTATCCAGCGGGATCTCGCCCTTCTCGGACATTTCCACGTAGCTCGGCAGCTCGCTGCGACCACGCACGCCACCGAACGCCGAACCACGCCATACGCGACCGGTGACCAGCTGGAACGGACGGGTGGCGATTTCCTGGCCGGCACCGGCCACGCCGATGATCACCGACTCACCCCAGCCCTTGTGGCAGCATTCCAGCGCAGCACGCATCAGCTGCACGTTGCCGATGCACTCGAACGAGAAGTCCACGCCGCCGTCGGTGAGGTCGACGATCACTTCCTGGATCGGGCGGTCGTAGTCTTTCGGGTTGATGCAGTCGGTAGCACCCAGCTGACGGGCGATCTCGAACTTGGCCGGATTGATATCGATGGCAATGATGCGCGACGCCTTGGCCTTGACCGCACCGATCACTGCCGACAGGCCGATGCCGCCCAGACCGAAGATGGCCACGGTGTCACCCGCCTTGACCTTGGCGGTGTTGAGCACCGCGCCGATACCGGTGGTGACGCCGCAACCCAGCAGGCAGACCTTTTCCAGCGGCGCTTCTTTCTGGATCTTGGCCACGGAAATTTCCGGCAGCACGGTGTACTCGGAGAAGGTCGAGGTACCCATGTAGTGGAACAGTTGCTGGCCTTTGTAGGAGAAGCGCGTGGTGCCGTCCGGCATCAGGCCCTTGCCCTGGGTGGCGCGGATGGCCTGGCAAAGGTTGGTCTTGCCCGAGAGGCAGAACTTGCACTTGCCGCATTCCGGGGTGTACAGCGGAATGACGTGGTCACCGACGGCGACCGAGGTGACCCCCTCGCCTACCGCCTCGACGATCGCGCCACCTTCGTGACCGAGGATCGACGGGAAGATGCCCTCCGGGTCGGCGCCCGACAGGGTGTAGGCGTCGGTGTGGCAGACACCGCTGGCGACCACCCGCAGCAGCACTTCACCGGCCTTGGGCATGGCCACGTCGACTTCGACGATTTCCAGGGGTTTCTTGGCTTCGAAAGCTACGGCAGCACGGGACTTGATCATCAAAGGTCTCCAGACAGAGTGTCGATTCAGTCTGGCAGTGTAATTCACCGACTTTTGATGAATAATCAGGCCAAAGACAAAACATTATTGCCATACAGGGATAATCAATGAGCAGCCGCTGGGAAGGCATCGACGAGTTCGTCGCCGTGGCCGAGTCGGGCCAGTTCACCGCGGCCGCAGAGCGCCTGGGGGTTTCCTCGTCGCACATCAGCCGGCAGATCGCCCGGCTGGAGGAACGGCTGCAGACGCGCCTGCTGTACCGCAGCACCCGGCGGGTGACCCTGAGCGAGGCCGGGCAGACATTCCTGCAGCACTGCCAGCGCCTGCAGGATGGCCGCGAGGAAGCTCTACGCGCCATGGGCGATCTGGCCAGCGAGCCCAAGGGGCTGCTGCGCATGACCTGCGCGGTGGCCTACGGCGAGCGTTTCATCGTGCCGCTGGTGACGCGGTTCATGGCGCTTTACCCGCAGCTGCGGGTGGATGTGGAACTGAGCAACCATACCCTCGACCTGGTGCATGAAGGCATGGACCTGGCCATCCGCCTGGGCCGGCTGGCCGACTCACGACTGGTGGCAACCCGCCTGGCACCCCGGCGCATGTACCTGTGCGCTTCGCCGGCCTACCTGGAACGTTATGGTCGGCCGCACAGCCTGTCGGAACTGGCGCGGCACAACTGCCTGGTAGGCAGTTCGGATTTGTGGGCGCTGCAGCAGGACGGCCGCGAGATCAGCCAGCGAGTCCAGGGCAACTGGCGTTGCAACAGCGGGCAGGCGGTGCTGGACGCGGCGCTGCAGGGGATGGGGTTGTGCCAGTTGCCGGATTACTACGTGCTGGAGCACTTGAACAGTGGTGCGCTGGTGTCGTTGCTTGAGGCGCACCAGCCACCGAATACCGCGGTGTGGGCGCTGTATCCGCAGCAGCGGCACCTGTCGCCGAAGGTTCGGCGGCTGGTGGATTACCTGAAAGAAGGGTTGGCGGGGTTGCCGGAGTATCGCTTGAACTGAAACCTTGTGCTGGCTGGTCTGGCCTCTTCGCGGGTAAACCCGCTCCCACAGGTACAGCGCAAACCTGAAGGGATGTGCGATACCTGTGGGAGCGGGTTTACCCGCGAAGAGGCCGGCACAGGGCAAGAAATTCAGCGGCGCCCTGCCCAACGCTGGCGCAACCACTCCAAGTCTTCCGGCCGGGTCACCTTGATGTTGTCGCTGCGCCCTTCGACCAGCCGCGGCGCCTGGCCGGACCACTCGATGGCAGAGGACTCGTCGGTCACCAGCACATCCGACACAAGGCACTCGGCCAGTGCCCGATGCAACGCCCCCAGGCGGAACATCTGCGGCGTATAGGCCTGCCAGATGGTGCTGCGGTCGACGGTAGCGCCCACCCGACCATCGGCATCGGCCCGCTTGAGGGTATCGCGCGCCGGCACCGCCAGCAGGCCACCCACCGGGTCGCCTGCCAGCTCCGACAACAGCTTGTCCAGATCGCTGCGCGCCAGGTTTGGTCGCGCGGCATCATGCACAAGCACCCAGTCGCTGTCCGCCGCCCCTTGAGCATGCAGCATCAGCAATGCATTGAGCACCGAGTCGGCACGCTCGCGGCCACCCGCGGCGCGCTGGATGCGCGGGTCGCTGGCGCAGCGCAGGCGAGGCCAGTACGGGTCATCTTCGGCAATGCTGACCACCACGCCCTTGAGCATCGGGTGGCCAAGAAAACAGTCGAGGCTGTGCTCGAGAATGGTCTGCCCGGCCAGCTCCAGATACTGCTTAGGGCGGTCGGCAGCCATGCGGGCACCTACGCCCGCAGCAGGAATCACAGCCCAGAAGGCCGGTAAGGTTTCGATCATTTCTGTGGCAACTGGAAGAGGGTTTCGCCCTCTTTGACCATCCCCAATTCGTGGCGAGCCCGCTCTTCAACGGTCTCCATGCCTTTTTTCAGCTCCAGCACTTCGGCATCGAGCACGCGGTTGCGCTCGAGCAAGCGCTCGTTTTCGGCATGCTGCTCGGCAATCTGCTGCTTCAGCTCGGTCACTTGCGCCAGGCTGCCATTACCCACCCACAGGCGGTACTGCAGGCCACCCAGCAGCAGGAGCAGGACGAGGAACAACCAATAGGGACTGCGCATCACGTTATCCAGGTTAAAAAGGCTGCCGGGTACTTTTTACTTCGGGGCCTCGAATAGCACGAAGCCTGGCCGAGGCCAGGCTTCGTCGACAGAAACCCGTTGGAATGTAGGAAAGAACAGTACGAACGTTCCTACAACTCCGGCTGCTGTCTTTTTACCATCTCTTGCTTAGCCGCGAAACTCGGCACGACCGCGGTAAACCGCTTTGGCACCCAGTTGCTCTTCGATGCGCAGCAGCTGGTTGTACTTGGAAACGCGGTCGGAACGGCACAGCGAACCAGTCTTGATCTGGCCAGCAGCAGTACCCACGGCCAGGTCGGCAATGGTCGAGTCTTCGGTTTCACCGGAACGGTGCGAAATCACCGCGGTGTAGCCAGCAGCCTTGGCCATCTGGATGGCTTCCAGGGTTTCGGTCAGCGAGCCGATCTGGTTGAACTTGATCAGGATCGAGTTACCGATGCCCTTCTCGATGCCTTCCTTGAGGATCTTGGTGTTGGTCACGAACAGGTCGTCGCCAACCAGCTGCACCTTGGTGCCGATCTTGTCGGTGAGGATCTTCCAGCCAGCCCAGTCGGACTCGTCCAGGCCGTCTTCGATCGAGATGATCGGGAAGCGCTCGGTCAGGCCTTTCAGGTACTCGGCAAAGCCTTCGGCGTCGAACGACTTGCCTTCGCCGGACAGGTTGTACTTGCCGTCTTCGTAGAACTCGGAAGCCGCGCAGTCCAGGGCCAGGGTCACGTCGGTGCCCAGCTTGTAGCCGGCTTTCTCAACGGCTTCGGCGATGGCCCCCAGAGCGTCTTCGTTGGAAGCCAGGTTAGGGGCGAAACCACCTTCGTCACCAACGGCGGTGTTCAGACCACGGGCCTTGAGCACGGCTTTGAGGTGGTGGAAGATTTCGGTACCCATGCGCAGGCCGTCGGAGAAGGTCTTGGCGCCAACCGGCTGTACCATGAACTCCTGGATGTCGACGTTGTTGTCGGCGTGCTCGCCACCGTTGATGATGTTCATCATCGGTACCGGCATCGAGTACTGGCCAGGGGTGCCGTTCAGGTTGGCGATGTGCGCGTACAGCGGCAGGTCCTGGTCCTGGGCAGCGGCCTTGGCGGCAGCCAGGGAAACGGCCAGGATGGCGTTGGCGCCCAGCTTGGCCTTGTTCTCGGTACCGTCCAGCTCGATCATGGCGCGGTCCAGGGCCTTCTGGTCGGCAGGGTCCTTGCCCAGCAGCAGGTCACGGATCGGGCCGTTGATGTTGGCGACGGCCTTCAGCACGCCCTTGCCCAGGTAACGGCTCTTGTCGCCATCACGCAGCTCCAGCGCTTCGCGCGAGCCAGTGGAAGCACCGGACGGCGCGCAAGCGCTGCCGATGATGCCGTTGTCGAGCAGTACATCGGCTTCCACGGTGGGGTTGCCACGCGAATCGAGAACTTCACGACCTTTGATGTCGACGATTTTTGCCATTGTTGTAAGCACTCCAGAATTGACGAAAACAACTTAGCTTAGGAAATTCTTGCCGTTCACCGGGCGGACTTGCAGTGGGCAGGCCGGGTGAAGGGAACCCCTGACCGACTGGTCAGGGGTGGATCGGACGGTACTTTACCCGAGAATTGAGCTTTACGCGGTTTCTACCGTCGGAAAACTTTTCACCAGGTCGTCCAGTTGCTTGAGCTGGGCCAGGAATGGCTCCAGTTTGTCCAGGCGCAGGGCACATGGGCCATCGCACTTGGCGTTGTCCGGATCGGGGTGTGCTTCGAGGAACAGCCCTGCCAGGCCTTGGCTCATGCCGGCCTTGGCCAGGTCGGTGACCTGGGCGCGGCGACCACCGGCGGAATCGGCGCGACCACCCGGCATCTGCAGGGCGTGGGTCACGTCGAAGAACACCGGGTACTCGAACTTCTTCATGATGCCGAAGCCGAGCATGTCCACCACCAGGTTGTTGTAGCCGAAGCTCGAACCACGCTCGCAGAGAATCAACTGGTCGTTACCGGCCTCTTCGCACTTGGTCAGGATGTGTTTCATTTCCTGGGGCGCGAGGAACTGGGCCTTCTTGATGTTGATCACTGCGCCGGTCTTGGCCATGGCCACCACCAGGTCGGTCTGCCGCGACAGGAAGGCCGGCAGCTGGATGATGTCGCACACCTTGGCTACAGGCTCGGCCTGGTAAGGCTCGTGCACGTCGGTGATGACCGGCACGTTGAAGGTGCGCTTGATCTCTTCGAAGATCTTCAGCCCCTCTTCCATGCCCGGGCCACGGTACGAGGTCACCGACGAACGGTTGGCCTTGTCGAAGCTGGCCTTGAACACGTACGGGATACCGAGCTTCTCGGTCACCCGCACGTACTCTTCGCAGACCTTCATTGCCAGGTCACGGGACTCCAGGACGTTCATGCCGCCGAACAGGACGAACGGCTTGTCGTTGGCTATCTCGATGTTACCGACGCGAATGATCTTCTGGGTCATTGATCAGGCCTTGTTCTTCTGAGCCAGGGCTGCCTTGACGAAGCCGCTGAACAGCGGGTGGCCGTCACGCGGGGTCGAGGTGAATTCCGGGTGGAACTGGCAGGCGACGAACCATGGGTGGTCCTTGGACTCCACCACTTCCACCAGCGCGCCGTCTTCAGAGCGGCCGGAAACCACCAGGCCGGCATCGATCAGTTGCGGCAGCAGGTTGTTGTTCACTTCGTAGCGATGGCGGTGACGCTCGGTGATCACGTCCTTGCCGTAGCAATCGTGCACCTTGGAACCGGCCGCCAGCTGGCAGTCCTGTGCGCCCAGACGCATGGTACCGCCCAGGTCGGAGGCTTCGCTGCGGGTTTCGACGGCACCGGTGGCATCGGCCCACTCGGTGATCAGGCCGACTACCGGGTGGCCGCTGTTGCGGTCGAACTCGGTGGAGTTGGCGTCCTTCCAGCCCATCACGTTACGGGCGAATTCGATCACGGCCACCTGCATGCCCAGGCAGATACCCAGGTACGGCACCTTGTTCTCACGGGCGTATTGCACCGCGGTGATCTTGCCTTCCACGCCTCGCAGGCCGAAACCGCCCGGCACCAGGATGGCATCGGCGCCTTCGAGCAGGCTGGTGCCCTGGTTCTCGATGTCTTCCGAGTCGATGTAGCGCAGGTTGACCTTGGTGCGGTTGGTGATGCCGGCGTGGCTCATCGCTTCGATCAGCGACTTGTACGCATCCAGCAGTTCCATGTACTTGCCGACCATGGCGATGGTCACTTCGTGCTCAGGGTTGAGCTTGGCATCGACCACCTTGTCCCACTCGGACAGGTCGGCGCCATTGCACTGCAGGCCGAAACGCTCGACGACGAAATCGTCCAGGCCCTGTGCGTGCAGCACGCCCGGGATCTTGTAGATGGTGTCGACGTCTTCCAGCGAGATCACCGCACGCTCTTCAACGTTGGTGAACAGCGCGATCTTGCGACGCGACGAGGCATCGACCGGGTGGTCGGAGCGGCAGATCAGCACGTCAGGCTGCAGGCCGATGGAGCGCAGCTCCTTGACCGAGTGCTGGGTCGGCTTGGTCTTGGTCTCGCCAGCGGTGGCGATGTACGGGACCAGGGTCAGGTGCATCAGCATGGCGCGCTTGGAGCCCACTTCGACGCGCAGCTGGCGGATGGCTTCGAGGAACGGCTGCGACTCGATGTCACCCACGGTACCGCCGATTTCCACCAGGGCCACGTCGGCATCGCCGGCGCCCTTGATGATGCGACGCTTGATTTCGTCGGTAATGTGCGGGATGACCTGGATGGTCGCGCCCAGGTAGTCACCACGACGTTCCTTGCGCAGTACGTGCTCGTAGATGCGGCCGGTGGTGAAGTTGTTGTTCTGGGTCATGGTGGTGCGGATGAACCGCTCGTAGTGGCCCAGGTCGAGGTCGGTCTCGGCGCCATCGTGGGTGACGAACACTTCACCGTGCTGGAACGGGCTCATGGTGCCCGGATCGACGTTGATGTACGGATCCAGCTTGAGCATGGTGACCTTCAGGCCCCGCGCTTCCAGGATGGCCGCCAGGGAAGCCGAGGCAATGCCTTTCCCCAATGAAGAAACAACACCGCCCGTGACGAATATGTAGCGCGTCATGAAAAACCCTAGAAGTCTGCGTTAAGGCGGCCAGCGCCGCCGGAGAAAGCGAAGGAAGGCCGAAGCCCCCGATCACCTGCGTCAATCACAGTGCATCTCGAAAAACTGCCGCGTCTGTACAGACCAGGGGTATCCCCGGCATGGAGCTCGCTCGTCATTTCCAGAATCAGCCCAGCAAAAAACTGCTTGGTAATCGGCAACTCCTGTGTTTTCGCGGAACCCACAGAAGCTGTATCAAGAAGGGAGGGTAGTCTACCCGAATGTACCCTTCAGCTCAAACCTTGCGCGTTCGTCGGCAACTGCCAGGACAGCTGGCAATCAGCCTGCACCAGCCCGGGCAGGTTGGCCACCGCCAGCAAGCGTTCGCCCTGGTACAGCAGTGGCAGGCGCGGGCGCAGGAAAAGCGGCACCTGCAGTTCGTTTAACAGGCGCTTGAGGTCGCGTCGGCCGCGGCCGGGGACATCCAGCACTTCACCGCCCTGGCGGTAGGCAATGCGCAAGCCGTCCAGCGGCGCTGCGCCAACAAGACGCACCCTGCCGTTACCCGGCAACAGCAAAGGCTTGGCGGTATCAGCCCAGGGCAGTTCGCCGACGGGCAACTGCAGCCAGTCACCACTCAACCACCAGATGCGGCCATGACTGCGCAGCAACTGCCCATCGGCAAGCTGCCAGGCGGGCCGGGCATCGGCGGCGGCATCGCGCAGGTCCGCCCAGCCGGCCCAGTGTCGGGTGTCGGGCAGGCGGGTACGGCGGCTCAGCCAGTACTGCAGGGCATTGCGCTGACGGGCCGGCGACAGTGCCACCAAGGTAGCCAGGTCGAGGGAGTCCAGCCCCGGCCAAGCCAGCGGCGCGCCCTCCCCGGCGAGCACCAGGTCATCCTGGGCCAGCTCGTCCAGCAGGCCTTGGGCTTCGCCCAGGTGCTCGGCGGCGCGGGCCAGGTTCTGGCTGGCCTGCGGCCAACGTTGCTGAAGCAGCGGAAACACTTCGCTGCGCAGGTAATTGCGGGCAAATTGTGTGTCAGCGTTTGAGGGATCTTCGATCCAGGCCAGCCCATTGACCTGGGCGTGGTCCTGCAGTTGCTGGCGGGAACAGCCCAGCAATGGCCTGACCAGGCTGCCCTGCCCTAGAGCCCGCTGCCCCGGCATTGCAGCCATGCCACGCAGGCCTGCGCCGCGCAGCAGGCGGAACAGCAGGGTTTCGGCCTGGTCGTCGCGGTGCTGGCCGGTGAACAGGATGTCGCCTGGGCCGAGCGCTTGCCTGAAGGCAGCATAGCGGGCGTCGCGGGCGGCCTGTTCGAGGCTGGCGCCGGGGGTGACCTGGACATGGATGACCTGGAGTTCGATGCCGAGATTGTCGCAGACGGTTTGGCAGTGGGCGGGCCAGGCATCGGCGGCGGGTTGCAGGCCGTGGTGGACGTGGATGGCGCGCAATGGAGGGGATGCGTGATTGCGGGCGTAGTCGGCCAGCAGGTGCAGGAGGACGGTGGAATCGAGGCCGCCGGAGAAGGCGATGTACCAGGCTGGGGCGTTGAGCCAGGGGGTGAGGTTGATCATTGGGGCCTCACATGGCTTGAGATTGCCGGGGGGCTTTGCACCCCTTTCGCGACACAAGGCCGCTCCTACAGGATTACGCGATCCCCTGTAGGAGCGGCCTTGTGTCGCGAAAGGGCCGCATAGCGGCCCCAGGGTGTCTCAGAGACCGTAGCTCATCAGGCGATCGTAACGGCGGGCCAGCAGCGCGTCATGGTCGAGCTTGCCGAGCATGTCCAGCTGCTGTACCAGGTCGGCACGGATGCTTTCCGACATCTTCGCCGGGTCACGGTGGGCGCCGCCCAGCGGCTCCTGGATGACCTTGTCGACGATGTTCAGGCTCTTCAGGCGCTCGGCGGTGATGCCCATGGCTTCGGCTGCGTCGGCTGCCTTGTCGGCAGTCTTCCACAGGATCGAGGCGCAGCCTTCCGGCGAGATCACCGAGTAGGTGGAGTACTGCAGCATGTTCAACTGGTCGCACACACCGATGGCCAGCGCACCGCCGGAACCACCCTCACCGATCACGGTGGCGATGATCGGGGTTTTCAGGCGCGCCATCACGCGCAGGTTCCAGGCGATGGCCTCGCTCTGGTTGCGCTCTTCGGCGTCGATGCCCGGGTAGGCGCCCGGGGTGTCGATGAAGGTCAGGATCGGCATCTTGAAGCGCTCGGCCATTTCCATCAGGCGGCAGGCCTTGCGGTAGCCTTCAGGGCGCGGCATGCCGAAGTTGCGGCGTACCTTCTCGCGCACTTCGCGGCCCTTCTGGTGACCGATGACCATGACCGGCTTGCCATCCAGGCGCGCGGTACCACCGACGATGGCAGCGTCGTCGGAGAAGTGGCGGTCGCCGTGCAGCTCTTCGAACTCGGTGAAGATGTGCTCCAGGTAGTCCAGGGTGTAAGGACGACGCGGATGACGAGCCAGGCGGGCGATCTGCCAGCTGGTCAGGTTGCCGAAGATGCTTTCGGTCAGGGTGTTGCTCTTGTCTTGCAGACGGGCAATTTCATCGCTGATGTTCAGCGAGTTGTCGTTGCCTACCAGGCGCAGGCCTTCGATCTTGGCTTGCAGGTCGGCAATCGGCTGTTCGAAATCGAGAAAATTCGGGTTCATAGTCATCCGTCTTGGGTCTACGGCCAGGCGGCCGGCCGGTTGATCCGTTTGGCGCCCTACCTTAAGGGATCAGGCGCATTCAGGTCGAGATTAAATTTTTGTCGGTTCAACGATATTGCAGGAAGACGTTCTCACGCCCGAACTGGTCACGCAGCGCCTGAATCAGCCCATCGGCCGGGTCGATAGCCCACTGCTCGCCGAACTGCAGCATGGCCTTGGCGTCGCTGCCGGTGTATTCGAGGGTGATCGGGCAAGCGCCGCGATGGCGGGTAATCAACTCGCCCAGCCACTTCAGCCGGTCGCCCTTGAGCGCTTCGTGTGCCACCTTCAGGCGCAGGCTCTCGGCCAGCTTGGTGCGCGCATCTTCCATGGTCATCACCTGCTTCACCCGCAGGCGCAGGCCACCGGAGAAATCGTCGTTGCTGACCTCGCCTTCGACAACCACCATGGCATCGGTCTGCAGCAAGGACTGTGCCGCCATGAAGGCATCGGCAAACAGCGACGCCTCGATGCGCCCGGAGCGGTCATCCAGGGTGACGAAGCCCATCTTGTCGCCCTTCTTGTTCTTCATCACCCGCAGGGCAATGATCATGCCGGCGATGGTCTGGGTATCGCGTGACGGCTTGAGGTCGATGATGCGCTGGCGGGCGAAGCGGCGGATCTCGGTCTCGTACTCGTCGATCGGGTGGCCGGTGAGGTACAGGCCAAGGGTGTCCTTTTCGCCCTTCAGGCGTTCCTTGAGGGTCAGTTCGCGCACCTTGCGGTGGTTGGCGTAGACGTCGGCATCCGCCTCTTCGAACATGCCGCCGAACAGGTCGACGTGGCCACTGTCAGCTGTGTGGGCGGCCTGCTCGGCAGCCTTGATGGCCTCGCCCAGCGCCGAGAGCAGGGTTGCACGGTTGATATCGATATTGGCGTGGTAGGCCTTGATCTCGTCATGGAAGTGCGGGCCCAGGCGGTCCAGCGCACCACTGCGGATCAGCGCGTCGAGGGTACGCTTGTTGACCCGTTTGAGGTCGATGCGCTCACAGAAGTCGAACAGGTCCTTGAATGGGCCACCCTGGGCGCGGGCCTCGACGATCGCCTCCACCGGGCCCTCGCCGACGCCCTTGATGGCGCCCAGGCCGTAGACGATGCGCCCGTCATTGTTGACGGTGAACTTGAAGTCGGAGAAGTTCACGTCGGGCGCGTCGAGGCGCAGCTTCATGCTGCGCACTTCCTCGACCAGCACCACCACCTTGTCGGTGTTGTGCATATCCGCCGACAACACCGCAGCCATGAACGGCGCCGGGTGGTGGGTTTTCAGCCATGCGGTCTGGTACGAAACCAGGCCATAGGCGGCGGAGTGGGATTTGTTGAAGCCGTAACCGGCGAACTTTTCCACCAGGTCGAAGATGTTACCAGCCAGGTCTGCATCGATATTGTTGTTGGCACAACCTTCAATGAAACCACCGCGCTGTTTGGCCATTTCCTCGGGCTTCTTCTTACCCATCGCACGGCGCAGCATGTCGGCGCCGCCGAGGGTATAGCCAGCCATCACCTGGGCGATCTGCATCACCTGTTCCTGGTACAGGATGATGCCGTAGGTCGGTGCCAGCACCGGCTTCAGGCCTTCGTACTGGTAGTCCGGATGGGGGTAGGCGAGCTCGGCGCGGCCGTGCTTGCGGTTGATGAAGTCGTCCACCATGCCCGACTGCAGCGGGCCTGGGCGGAACAGCGCCACCAGTGCGATAAGGTCTTCCAGGCAGTCGGGCTTGAGCTTCTTGATCAGCTCTTTCATGCCCCGCGATTCAAGCTGGAACACCGCCGTGGTTTCGGCCTTCTGCAACAGCTCGTAGGTCTTGCGGTCGTCCAGTGGGATGAAGTCGATGTTTACATCGGGCAGGTTCTTCTTGGCCTGCTCGCGGTTGATGATCTCCATCGCCCACTTGATGATGGTCAGGGTCCGCAGGCCGAGGAAGTCGAACTTCACCAGGCCGGCGGCCTCGACGTCATCCTTGTCGAACTGGGTTACCAGGCCGCCGCCCTCTTCATCACAGGCGATCGGCGAGAAGTCGGTGAGCTTGGTGGGGGCAATGACCACACCACCGGCGTGCTTGCCGGTACCGCGTGTCACGCCCTCGAGCTTCAGGGCCATGTCCCAGATTTCGCGGGCGTCTTCGTCACCCTTGAGGAAGTCGCGCAGGATCTCTTCCTGCTCGTAGGCCTTTTCCAGGGTCATGCCCACTTCGAACGGGATCATCTTCGACAGGCGGTCGGCCAGGCCGTAGGACTTGCCCTGTACCCGCGCCACGTCTCGCACCACCGCCTTTGCCGCCATGGTACCGAAGGTGATGATCTGGCTGACCGCGTTGCGGCCATAGGCTTCGGCCACATAGTCGATCACCCGGTCACGGCCATCCATGCAGAAGTCGACGTCGAAGTCGGGCATGGAAATACGTTCAGGGTTGAGGAAGCGCTCGAACAGCAGGTCGTAGGCCAGCGGGTCGAGGTCGGTGATCTTCAGTACGTAGGCCACCAGCGAGCCAGCACCCGACCCCCGGCCCGGGCCGACCGGCACACCGTTGTTCTTGGCCCACTTGATGAAGTCCATCACGATCAGGAAGTAACCGGGGAAGCCCATCTGGATGATGATGTCCAGTTCGAACTTCAGGCGGTCCAGGTAAACCTGGCGCTTCTCTTCGTAGTTGGGCGTGGTCTCTTTCGGCCACAGCACTGCCAGGCGCTCTTCCAGGCCTTCGTGGGACACATGCCGCAGGTAGTCATCGATGCCCATGCCATTGGGCGTGGGGAAGTCGGGCAGGAAGTATTTGCCCAGCTGCACCTGGATGTTGCAACGCTTGGCAATCTCGACGGTGTTGGCAATGGCGTCGGGCAGGTCGCTGAACAGTTCGGTCATTTCTTCGGCCGACTTCAGGTACTGCTGGTCGCTGTACATCCTTGGGCGGCGCGGGTCGTCAAGGGTCCAGCCCTCACCGATGCATACGCGGGTTTCGTGAGCATCGAAGTCCGATTGCTTGATGAAACGCACATCGTTGGTTGCCACCAGCGGAGCGCCGAACCTGTCGGCCAAGGCCACGGCGGCGTGCACATATTCCTCGTCGCGGGCGCGGTTGGTGCGCTGCACCTCGACATAGAAGCGCTCGGGGAACATCGCCATCCAGTCCTGCAGCAGGGCCTCGGCTTCATCTTGCCGCCCCGCCAGCAAGGCCATGCCGATGTCACCTTCCTTGCCTGCGGACAGGGCGATCAGGCCCTCGCTGGCCGGGGCGATCCATTCACGCTGAAGGATCACCAGGCCGTTGCGCTGGCCCTCGGTCCAGCCGCGCGAGATCAGCTCGGTGAGGTTGCGGTACCCCTTGGGGTTCATGGCCAGGAAGCAGATACGCGACAGCGGTGCTTCCGGGTCGGCAGCGGCCAGCCACAGGTCGGCGCCGCAGATCGGCTTGATGCCCGCGCCCATGGCAGTCTTGTAGAACTTTACCAGCGAGCACATGTTGCTCTGGTCGGTGATCGCCACTGCCGGCATGTTCATCCCGGCCAGCGCCTTGGCCAGCGGCTTGATCCGCACCAGGCCGTCGACCAGCGAGAATTCGGAGTGGACGCGCAGGTGAACGAAGGGAACCGACATGGAAGATCCTGTAGCAGTGCTGAACGACAAGGGCGGGATTGTAGCGTAAATGGGGATGTTTTTTGGGGCTGCTTCGCAGCCCTTCGCGGGCACGCCCGCTCCCAGAGGAATATCATCGCCCTCGGGAACGGCGCCATACCTGTGGGAGCGGGCGTGCCCGCGAAGGGCCGCAAGGCGGCCCCAGAGGTCAGATCAGGGAGTCGGTGACGCCTTCACGTGCGTCCCACGCAGCCCGCACCGGGGCAAAGGAGCGCCGATGAATGGGCGTAGGCCCCAACCGTGCCAGCGCCTCGAGGTGCACCGGGGTCGGGTACCCCTTGTGCCCACCAATGCCATAACCCGGGTAGATCAGCTCGAATGCGCTCATCTCCCGGTCACGGGTCACCTTGGCCAGGATCGACGCCGCCGCGATGGCCGGCACCTGGCTATCGCCCTTGACTACCGGCGACGCCGGTACGGCCAGTTTCGGGCAGCGGTTACCGTCGATCAGGGCCAGCTTCGGTGTAATGTGCAGGCCTTCCACCGCGCGCTGCATGGCCAGCATGGTCGCATGCAGGATGTTCAGGCGGTCGATTTCCTCGACCTCGGCACGCGCGATGCAGAAGCTCAAGGCCTTTTCGCAGATCTCGTCGAACAGCGCTTCGCGCTTGGCTTCGGTGAGTTTCTTCGAATCGTTCAGGCCGAGGATCGGGCGCGCCGGGTCGAGGATCACCGCCGCGGTCACGACTGCACCGCACAGCGGGCCACGGCCCACTTCGTCGACGCCCGCGACCAGGTCCTCGACCAGGTTGAAGTCCAGTCCAATTTGCATGTCAGCGGTCCTTGAGCAAGGCCAGTACCGCCTCGGCCGCCTGGTTGGAGGCGTCACGGCGAAGGGTGCGGTGAATTTCGTCGAAACTTTCGGTCTGCCGGCTGCCATCGGCTACCAGCGGCGCCAGGGTATTGGCCAGTGCTTCGCTGGTGGCGTCATCCTGCAGCAGCTCGGGTACCAGCGCACGCTGGGCCAGCAGGTTCGGCAACGAAACGTAGGGGCTCTTTACCAGGCGTTTGAGGATCCAGTAGGTCAGGGGCGCCAGGCGATAGGCCACAACCATCGGCCGCTTGTACAGCAGCGCTTCGAGGGTGGCAGTACCCGAGGCGATCAGCACCGCGTCACAGGCCGCCAAAGCCTGGTGCGACTGGCCATCGAGCAGGGTCAGCGGCAGCTTACGCCCTTCGAGCATCTGCTCGACCTGGGCGCGCCGCGCGGCATTGGCACAGGGCAGTACGAAACGCACGCCCGGTACCTGCTGGCGCAGCCTTTGGGCAGCATCCAGGAACAGTGCCCCCAGGCGCCCTACTTCGCCGCCCCGGCTACCCGGCATCAACGCCACTACCGGCCCTTCGCCCAGGCCCAGCGCGGCACGCGCCGCAGGACGGTCGGCTTCTAGCGGGATGGTATCGGCCAACGGGTGGCCAACGAAGCGCACTGGCACGCCCTGCTCTTCATAGAACCGCGCCTCGAATGGCAACAGCGTCAGCATCAGGTCGCAGCCTTCGCGAATCTTCAGCACACGCTTCTGCCGCCAGGCCCATACCGACGGGCTGACGTAGTGCACGGTCTTGATCCCGGCCTGACGCAGTTTCAGTTCGATGTTGAGGGTGAAGTCGGGGGCATCGATGCCGATGAACACATCGGGCTTTTCGCCGATCAGGGTCTCGATCAGCAGCTTGCGCCGCTTGAGCAGCTCGCGCAGGCGCCCCAGCACTTCGACCAGGCCCATGACGGCCAGGCGCTCCATGGGGAAATAGGATTGCAGGCCTTCGGTTTCCATCAAGGGACCACCAACGCCGATGAACCGTACATCGGGGTGGCGTGCCTTGATGGCACGCATCAAGCCTGAACCGAGAATATCGCCGCTGGCCTCACCTGCGACCAAGGCTACGCAAAGCTGGGCCATGTCAGCGGGTGATGCCGCGGGCGGAGTTCACGATCGACTGGCGGAACAGATCGACCTCAGGGTGCTTCGCAGCCAGTTCGTCCAGCTCCTTGAGCGCGTCTTCGACGGTCAGGCCCTGGCGATAGACAATCTTGTAGCAACGGCGCAGCACATGGATCACCTCGTCGCTGAAACCCCGGCGGCGCATGCCTTCGAAGTTCATGCTGCGGGCTTCGGCCGGGCTGCCGAACACGGTGACGAAGGCTGGGACATCCTTGCCGATCGCCGTGCCCATGCCGGAAAACGCGTGGGCACCGATATGGCAGTACTGGTGCACCAGGGTGTAACCGGACAGGATCGCCCAATCCCCCACGTGCACATGGCCGGCCAAGGCCGTGTTGTTGACCAGGATGCAGTGGTTGCCGATAACGCTGTCGTGGCCGATGTGGGCATAGGCCATGATCAGGTTATGGTCACCGACGGTGGTTTCCGAACGGTCCTGGACGGTACCGCGGTGAATGGTCACCCCTTCGCGGATCACATTGTGGTCACCGATCACCAGGCGCGTCGGCTCACCCTTGTACTTGAGGTCCGGGGTGTCTTCGCCGATCGAGGAAAACTGAAAGATACGGTTGTGCTTGCCGATGCGGGTCGGCCCTTTGAGCACAACATGCGGGCCGATAACGGTGCCCTCCCCGATCTCCACATCAGGGCCAATGATCGACCAGGGGCCGACCTCGACACCATCGGCCAGCCTGGCCGAGGGGTCGATAATGGCCCGAGGATCAATCGAATTCATAGGGAGCGTTCCGCACAGGTGATTTCTGCCGAGCAAACCGGCTTGCCGTCGACCAGGGCGCGGCACTCGAATTTCCAGATCATGCTCTTGCGGCTGAGGAACTTCGCCTCCAGCACAAGCTGGTCACCCGGCAGTACCGGCTGACGGAAACGCAGCTTGTCGGAGCCGACGAAGTAGTACAGGGTGCCATCGGCCGGTTTGGCGTCGAGCATCTTGAAACCGAGGATACCCGCGGCCTGTGCCATGGCTTCGATGATCAGGACGCCCGGCATGATCGGGTGCGCCGGGAAATGGCCGTTGAAGAACGGCTCGTTGATGCTGACATTCTTGTAGGCACGAATGCTCTGGGCCTCGTAGTCCAGCTCCGTCACGCGGTCCACCAACAGGAACGGGTAACGGTGAGGCAGGTATTCGCGAATCTCGTTGATGTCCATCATTTCGGGGGGGAAGCCTGTAATAAGAATAGGGAGCGCAGGTGCTGACCACACGCTCCTTTTGCAGTCCAAAGAGGAGCCAGCTAGCGACTGTTCACTCTTGCTCAGGGAATGGTATCAGCCTTCTGATGTCGGCTGGCCACCTGAGGTCACGGTATCGACGCGTTTTTCCAGCTGCTGGAGACGCTTGGCCATGTCGTCCAGGTGGCGGATACGCGCGGCGCTCTTGCGCCATTCAGCCAGTGGCTGCATGGCAGTGCCGGAAGAATAGGCACCCGGTTCGGTGATCGAACGGGTCACCATGGTCATCCCGGACACGAAAACGTTATCACAGACATCGATATGACCCACCATGCCGACACCTCCGGCAATGGTGCAATGCTTGCCGATGCGCGTGCTGCCGGAAATCCCGACGCAGGCAGCCATGGCCGTGTGCTCACCGATCTGCACGTTGTGGGCGATCTGGATCTGGTTGTCGAGCTTGACCCCATCAGCGATGCGCGTATCCGACAGTGCCCCGCGATCGACCGCAGTGTTGACACCGATTTCCACGTCGTCGCCGATGGTAACACCACCGATCTGGGCAATTTTGCGCCACACGCCCTTCTCGTTGGCAAAACCGAAGCCTTCACCGCCAATCACGGCACCTGACTGGATGACCACACGCTTGCCGATGGTCACATCATGGTACAGGGTGACCCTCGGGGCCAGCCAGCCGCCCTCACCGATCACGCAACGGGCACCGACCACACAGTGTGCACCCACACTGACATTAGCCGCGATGCGCGCACCGCTTTCGATGACCGCGAACGGCCCGATGCTGGCACTGGCGTCCACCTGCGCGTCCTCGGCCACCACGGCGCTGGGATGAATACCCGCCACAGCCTTGGGTTTGGGGTCGAACAGGTGGGAGATGCGCGCATAGGCCAGATACGGGTCGGCGACGATCAGCGCATTGCCGGCAAAGCCTTCGGCGTCCGCCGCCTTCAGCAGCACCGCAGCCGCCTGGCTGCTATCCAGGAACTTGCGGTACTGCGGGTTGGCGAGGAAGCTCAACTGACCTGGGCCAGCCTCCTGCAAGGTGGCCAGCCCGGTAATCTGCAGCGCCTCGGGCCCCTTGAGAGTGGCGCCGAGGGCCTCGGCCAACTGGCCTAGCGTCATGGTCACAGTCATATCAACGGGCTTGGTTCATGCGCTCGATGACCTGGCGGGTGATGTCGTACTGAGGCTTGACATCGATGACCGCGCCACGCTCGAGGACCAGGTCGTAACCACCCTTCTTGATCACTTCCTCGACAGCGCCATCCAGCTTCGGCTTCAGTTGCTTGAGCATGTCGCGGTCAGCAACGGCCTTGGCTTCGTTCAGTTCCTTGGACTGGAACTGGAAGTCACGGGCCTTCTGCTTGAACTCGAGTTCCAGGCGCTCGCGCTCCTGCTGCTGCATCTTGTCGCCGCCCTTGATCAGACGGTCCTGGATGCCCTTGGCGCTGCTTTCCAGGCTTTTCAGCTTGGTCAGTTGCGGGCCGAACTTCTTCTCGGCATCCACCGCGTATTTCTTGGCGGCGTCCGACTCCAGCAGGGCCATCTGATAGTTCAGGACGGCAACCTTCATTTCGGCGAAAGCCGGGGTGGCGACAAGCGCCGCGGCCACTACGGCCAGTTGGGTCAACTTACGCACGATGCACTCCTGGATAAACCGTTGTCATTAAGCGAGGGCCGACCTCAGAAGGTCTGGCCCAGAGAGAATTGGAACACCTGGGTGTCGGCATCGTCCGGCTTCTTGACCGGCATTGCCAGGCTGAAGCTCAGCGGGCCCAGTGCGGTGATCCAGGTCACGCCCAGGCCGACCGAGCTGGCCATACCCGAGAAACCGACCTTCTCGCAATCAGGCTGGTTGCCGCAATTGGTGTCGAACACGTTACCCACATCCCAGAACACGGACGTGCGCAGCGAACGCTGATCCTTGACGAATGGCAGCGGGAACAGCAGCTCCACACCACCTTGTACCAGCACGTTGCCACCAAACGGCAACGGATCCTGGTCCGGGTCGGCGATGGTGCCTGGCTTGCCACCGTTGGCCTCGCCGCGGCTTGGGGTACTGCGTGGGCCCAGGCTGCTGTCCTTGAAGCCACGGACGGAGTTGAAGCCACCCGCGAAATAGTTCTCGTAGAACGGCAGGCCGGAGGTGCTGCCGTAACCATCACCATAGCCCAGCTCGGTGTGCAGGCGCAGGGTGTAGTCGTTGGTAATCGGCTTGAACAGCTGGCCGCGATAGTCGAGCTTGAAGAACGACAGGTCGCTGCCCGGAATGGTGGATTCCAGGGTCAGGCTTTGCGAGTGACCACGGGTCGCCAGCACGCCTTTGTTCAGGGTCGACTCCGACCAGCCGATCGAGGCCTTGAAGTTCAGGAAGCTGTCGCCTTCCTCTTCGAGGAAATCGAAGATCTCGTCAACGGTGTACTTGCCGGTCTTGATCTTGTCCTGCTGCACGCTCAGGCCATAGGTCAGGCGCGAGGTCTCGCTGATCGGGTAGCCGAGGCTGACGCCTGCACCGTAGCTGTCCACCGCGTAGCTGGCCACGTCGACGTCGAGGTCGTCGTAGTCGGTGCTGCGGTAGAAGGCGTTGTAACCCAGGCTCACGCCATCGGCAGTGAAGTAGGGGTCAACGAAGCCGAAGTTGTAGCGGGTCTGGTATTCCGAACGGGTCAGGCCGATGGATACCTTGTTACCGGTACCGAGGAAGTTGCTCTGGCTGATCGAACCACCGAGGATCAGGCCGGCGCTCTGGGCGAAACCGACGCTGGCGGTGATCGAGCCGGAGGCCTGTTCCTCGACGCTGTAGTTGACGTCGACCTGGTCGTCGGTGCCCGGCACCGGCGGGGTCTCGACGTTCACTTCCTTGAAGAAGCCCAGGCGTTCCAGGCGGGTCTTGGACTGGTCGATCAGGTAGGTCGAGGCCCAGCCGCCTTCCATCTGGCGCATTTCGCGACGCAGCACTTCGTCTTCGGTCTTGGTGTTGCCGCGGTAGTTGATGCGGTTGACGTAGGCACGCTTGCCCGGGTCGACCACGAACATGATGTCGACGGTGTGGTCTTCATCGTTCGGCTGCGGCACACCGTTGACGTTGGCGAAGGTGTAGCCTTCGTTACCCAGGCGGCGGGTGATCAGCTCGGAGGTGCTGGTCATCACCTTGCGCGAGAACACCTGGCCAGGCTGCACCAGCAGCAGCGACTTGACCTGATCTTCCGGCACCTTCAGGTCACCGGACAGCTTCACGTCACGGACGGTGTACTTCTCGCCTTCGTTGATATTGACGGTGATGTAGACGTGTTTCTTGTCCGGCGTGATGGACACCTGGGTGGAGGCGATGTCCATGTTGATGTAGCCGCGGTCCAGGTAGTAGGAACGCAGGCGCTCCAGGTCACCGGAGAGCTTTTCGCGGGCGTACTTGTCGTCGTTCTTGAAGAACGACAGCCAGTTGGTGGTCTTCAGCTCGAACAGCTGCGCCAGGGTCTCGTCGTCGAACACGTTGTTGCCAACGATGTTGATGTGCTGAATGGCGGCGACGGTGCCTTCGTTGATCTTGATCTTCAGCGCCACGCGGTTGCGCGGCTGCGGCACCACCTCGGCGTCGACCTCGGCCGAATAGCGGCCCTGGGCCACGTATTGGCGCTGCAGTTCGTTACGCACACCTTCGAGGGTGGCACGCTGGAAGATCTCGCCTTCGGCCAGGCCGGATTGCTTCAGGCCTTTCATCAGGTCTTCGGTGCTGATGGCCTTGTTGCCTTCGATCTCGATGCTCGACACCGACGGGCGTTCGACCACGTTGATGATCAGGACATTGCCATCGCGGTTCAGCTGAATGTCCTGGAAGAAGCCGGTCTTGAACAGGGAACGGGTCGACTCCACCAGTCGGCGGTCATCGGCCTGGTCGCCGACGTTCAGCGGCAAGGCACCGAAGACACTGCCGGCGGAAACCCGCTGCAGGCCGTTGACGCGGATATCGGAGATGGTGAAGGACTCGGCGTGAACTTCAGCGATCATCAGTGCGGACATGACCGCAGTTAGCAGCAGACGTTTCATGAAGTCCTTTTATTCCAACTGGCAATAAACAGCCCGCCGCGACAAGACGGCAGGTTTCGCAATTGAGCGAAGCTTTATAGTCGACCCAGATCGTTGATCAGGGCGAGCAACATCACCCCTATGACCAAACTGATACCGATCTGGACCCCCCAACCTTGCACCCGATCCGACAGCGGACGACCGCGCACCCACTCGACCAGGTAAAACAGCAAATGCCCCCCATCCAGAACCGGGATGGGCAGCAGGTTAAGAACCCCCAGGCTTATGCTCAGGTAGGCCAGGAAATTCAGGAAATCCCCCACGCCGGACTGGGCTGAAGCGCCCGCCACTTTAGCAATGGTTATCGGTCCGCTCAAGTTTTTTACCGAGAGCTCCCCGAACAGCATTTTCTTCAGCGATTCAAGGGTCAGGACGCTCATGTTCCAGGTGCGTGACAAGCCCTCACTCACCGCATCCAGCGGGCCGTAGCTGACTTCGCGAAGCATGTTGGCAGGCCATTCGCCACCTTTTACCCCGGCGCCCAGATAGCCGCCGGCCGCCTTGCCCTCGCCCTTGCGCGCCAGGGTGACCGGGACGTCCAGCGCAGCACCATCGCGCTCGACACGCACAAGAACCTTGGCTTGCGGGCGGGCCCGCACGGCATCGACCATCTGCTGCCATTCGCTCACTGCCACGCCATCGAGGGCCAGCAGCTTGTCACCGGTTTTCAGGCCCGCAGCGGCAGCCGGCCCCTTCGGATCGATCTCGGCCAACACCGGCAAGATCGCCGGGCGCCAAGGGTGCAGCCCAAGGGACTGGATCGGGTCCGGCTCGTCGGCGCCCTTGAGCCAGCTGTCCAGCTTCACCTGCAGCTGGCGCTCGGCGCTGGTGCCCTCTTCACGCACGCCAATCTGCAAGGTGCCGCTCTCGCCCAGGCGGCGAACCAGTTGCAGGTTGACCGCAGACCAACCATTGGTCGGCTTGCCGTCGATGGAGACGATTTCCTGACCTGCGGTCAGGCCTGCCGATGCTGCCAGGCTGCCCGCATCGACCGCGCCGATCACCGGGCGGATCTGCTGGGTACCCAGCATCGCCAGCACCCAGAAGAACAGGATGGCCAGCAGGAAGTTGGCAACCGGGCCCGCCGCGACGATCGCGATGCGCTGGCGCACGGACTTGCGGTTGAACGACTGCTCGATCAGCGCCGGCGGCACGTCCCCCTCGCGCTCGTCGAGCATCTTGACGTAGCCACCCAGCGGGATCGCCGCGACCACGAACTCGGTGCCATGGCGGTCATGCCAGCGCAGCAGCGGCGTGCCGAAGCCCACCGAGAAGCGCAGCACCTTGACACCGCAGCGGCGTGCCACCCAGAAGTGGCCGAATTCATGGAAAGTGACCAGTACACCCAAGGCTACGAGGGTGCCGATAATCATGTAGAGCGCTGTCATATCCATCTCCGAATGATGTTCAGCGGGCTGGCATCATGCCCAGCCCCCTCGTGAACCGTGGCGGGCCTGCATCAGCGACCGTGACGCCTCAGCCACTCACGGGAAAGCTCCCGGGCACGCTGGTCGGCGGCGAACACCGCGTCCAACGACGGCAGCGGTACGACGGGCTCCTGATCGAGCACCTGTTCGATCATACCCGCGATCTCCGGGAAGCGGATACGCCGCTGGAGAAATGCCTCGACTGCGACCTCGTTTGCCGCATTGAGCACGGCCGGTGCGCTGTTGCCGGCCTCGGCAGCCTGCCGCGCCAGGCGCAGGCAAGGGAAGCGCTGTTCGTCGGGCGCCTGGAAGTCCAGACGGGCGATGGCGAACAGGTCCAGCGGTGCCACACCGGAATCGATCCGCTCGGGCCAGGCCAGGGCGTTGGCGATGGGTGTGCGCATGTCCGGGTTACCCAACTGCGCCAGCACCGAACCGTCCACATAATCCACCAGGGAGTGGATCACGCTCTGCGGGTGCACTACCACCTCGACCTTGGCCGGTGCGGCATCGAACAACCAGCAGGCCTCGATCAGCTCCAGGCCCTTGTTCATCATGCTGGCCGAATCCACGGAAATCTTGCGCCCCATGGACCAGTTGGGGTGCGCGCAGGCCTGTTCCGGGGTGACGTCCAGCAACGCCTCGACGGGCGTCTCGCGGAACGGGCCACCGGAGGCAGTAAGCAGGATCCGGCGCACGCCGACGGCACTCAGGCCGCGCGCGTAGTCGCCGGGCATGCACTGGAAGATCGCATTATGCTCGCTGTCGATCGGCAGCAGCACGGCACCACTGCGCCGCACCGCCTCCATGAACAGCGCGCCGGACATCACCAGCGCCTCCTTGTTGGCCAGCAACACCTTCTTGCCCGCCTCGACCGCCGCCAGGGTGGGGCGCAGGCCGGCGGCGCCGACGATGGACGCCATCACCGCGTCCACTTCCGACGCAGAAGCCACCTGGCACAACCCGGCCTCGCCTTCCAGCACCTCGGTGGCGCAACCTGCCGCAACCAGGCTTTCGCGCAGTCGCGCGGCCGCCTCGGCATTCGGTACCACGGCGAATGTCGGCCGATGGCGCACGCACAGCGCAAGCAATTCGTCGATACGCGAATAGCCACTCAGGGCGAACACCTGATAACGGTCGGGATGGCGCGCGATGACATCCAGCGTGCTCAGGCCGATGGAGCCGGTGGCCCCGAGCACGGTAATACGCTGCGGACGGCTCACATCACACCCCATTCGGCGGCCCACAGCAGCACGGCGAAAATCGGGATCGCCGCAGTCAGGCTGTCGATGCGATCGAGTACCCCACCATGGCCAGGCAACAGGTTGCTGCTGTCCTTGATGCCGGAACGGCGCTTGAACATGCTTTCGGTCAGGTCACCGACCACCGAAGACATGACCACCAGGGCTGCACTCAGCAGGCCCAGCAGAATCTGGCCGAAGCCCCAGTCGCGACTGATGCCGACCACCAGGGTAATCACCAGGCTGACCGCCAGGCCGCCATACACGCCTTCCCAGCTTTTGCCAGGGCTCACCTGAGGCGCCAGCTTGCGCTTGCCGAAGGCACGGCCGGAGAAGTACGCGCCAATATCGGCAGCCCACACCAGCACCATGACCGACAGGATCAGCCAGTTACCCAGCGGCCAGTGCTTGAGCAGCACCAGACCCTGCCAGGCCGGCAGCAAAACCAGCAGGCCGATCAGCAACCGGCAGGCTGCACTGGCCCACAGCTCGCTACTACGTGGATAGGTAAGCACCAGCCAGGTGGCCAACCCCCACCAGATCACCGCAGCGCCCAGCACCCAGGGCGCCAGCTCCGGAAGGATGTACAGCAGCATCAGCGCTCCGGCGACGACCACGGCATAGGCGATGCGCAGCGGCTGGGCCATGAGCCCGGCCAGGCGCGCCCACTCCCAGGCGCCGAGGGTCACCACGAAGCCGATGAACAGGGCGAAGTCCCCACCGTTGAGCAGGAAGAAGCCACCCAGCGCGATCGGCAGCAGGATCAGCGCGGTAATGATGCGTTGTTTAAGCATTAAGCACGAGCTCCAGCCTCGACCTGCTCGCTGGTCTTACCGAAGCGGCGCTGGCGCGAAGCGAAATCGGCCAGGGCGTTGCGCATGGCCTCGTGTTTGAAGTCCGGCCAGTACAGGTCGGAGAAGTACAGCTCGGCGTAGGCCAGCTGCCACAACAGGAAGTTGCTGATGCGGTGCTCGCCACCGGTGCGGATGCACAGGTCCGGCAGCGGCAACTCGCCGGTTGCCAGGCAGGTCTGCAGCAGGCCCGGGGTGATGTCTTCCGGGCGCAGGTGCCCGGCTTGCACCTCCCGCGCCAGCCGCTGGGCGGCCTGGGCGATGTCCCACTGGCCACCGTAGTTGGCCGCGATCTGCAGGATGAAGCGGTTGTTGCCGGCGGTGAGCGCCTCGGCCTCGCGCATGGCGGCCTGCAGCTCGGGATGGAAGCGCGAACGGTCACCGATGATACGCAGGCTGATGTTGTTCTCGTTGAGGCGCTTGGCCTCGCGGCGCAGGGCCGAGAAGAACAGTTCCATCAGCGCACCGACCTCTTCGGCGGGACGCTGCCAGTTCTCGCTGGAGAAGGCGAACAGGGTCAGCACCTCGACCCCGGATTCGGCACAGACTTCGATGACCGCGCGAACGGCGTCTACACCCGCCTTGTGCCCGGCAACGCCGGGCAACAGGCGCTTTTTCGCCCAGCGGTTGTTGCCATCCATGATGATCGCGACATGACGCGGCACCGAGGACGGCGCCGCTGGCTTGGTCTTTTCCATTAAAAAGCCCCGGCCTTAGACGGCCATCAGGTCCTTTTCCTTGGCTTTGAAGGCTGCATCGACTTCGGCAACGTACTTGTCGGTCAGCTTCTGGATCTCGTCAGCGGCGCGACGCTCTTCGTCTTCGCTGATTTCCTTGTCCTTGGTCAGCTTCTTCAGGTCGGCCAGAGCGTCACGGCGCACGTTGCGCACGGCTACCTTGGCATCCTCGGCAACGCCGCTGGCCTGCTTGGTGTAGCCCTTGCGGGTTTCCTCGGTCAGGGCCGGCATCGGCACACGAATGGTGGTGCCGGCGCTGGACGGGTTCAGGCCCAGGTCGGAGGTGAGGATGGCCTTTTCGATGGCAGCACTGAGGTTCTTGTCGTGGGCGACGATCTTCAGGGTGCGGGCATCTTCGACGGTGATCGCGGCCACCTGGTTCAGTGGCATCTCGCTACCCCAGGCAGTGACCTTGACGCTGTCCAGGATGCTTGGGTGGGCGCGACCGGTGCGGATTGCCGCGAGGTTGCGAGCCAGGGCTTCGATAGACTTGCCCATGCGCTCCTGCGCGTCTTTCTTGATGTCGTTGATCATGCTTGGCCTTCCTCGATCAGAGTACCTTCAGCGCCACCCACCACGATGTTCAGCAGGGCGCCAGGCTTGTTCATGTTGAATACCCGCAATGGCATCTTGTGGTCACGGCACAGGCAGATTGCGGTCAGGTCCATCACACCCAGCTTGCGATCCAGGACCTCGTCGTAGGTCAGGTGATCGAACTTCTCGGCATGCGGGTCCTTGAATGGATCGGCAGTGTACACACCATCGACCTTGGTCGCCTTCAGCACCACGTCGGCATCGATTTCGATGGCGCGCAGGCAGGCGGCGGAGTCGGTGGTGAAGAACGGGTTGCCGGTACCGGCGGAGAAAATTACCACATCCCCGGAGTTGAGGTGGCGAATAGCTTTGCGACGATCGTAATGATCGGTGACACCGACCATGGAAATGGCCGACATGACCAGGGCCGGGATGTTCGAGCGCTCCAGCGCGTCGCGCATGGCCAGGCCGTTCATCACGGTAGCCAGCATGCCCATGTGGTCACCGGTGACGCGATCCATGCCGGCTGCGCTGAGCGCGGCGCCGCGGAACAAGTTGCCACCACCGATCACCAGGCCGACCTGGACACCGATCCCTACCAGCTGGCCAACTTCGAGGGCCATGCGATCCAGCACTTTCGGGTCGATCCCGAAGTCTTCCGAGCCCATCAGGGCCTCGCCGCTAAGTTTGAGCAAAATGCGTTTATAGCGAGGTTGGCGACCACTCACCTGCTGAGCCATTGCGAGTCTCTCCTGCGGCGTACTTTTAGAAAATTCGTGCGGGCTGTTTGCAGCCTGCTAACTGTAGCGTGGCACCGCTTCGGTGCCAGCGACGACGGGCCTTATAAACCCTTCGCCGTTTTGACAAAGAGGCTGCGCGCGTGAGCGGGCAGCCTCTTTGGGGCGACAGACGGGGCTGTCTTACTGCTTGGCAGCAGCGACCTGAGCGGCAACTTCAGCAGCGAAGTCGTCGACTGGCTTCTCGATGCCTTCGCCTACCTTGAAGTAGGTGAAGGAAACGATTTCAGCGCCGGCTTTCTTGGCCAGATCGCCAACCTTGACTTCCGGGTTCATGACGAAGGCTTGCTCGACCAGCGAGGCTTCGGCCAGGAACTTCGAGATACGACCTTTGATCATGTTCTCGACGATGTTTTCCGGCTTGCCGGCGATCTTGTCAGCGTTCAGCTGCAGGAAGACGCCCTTCTCGCGCTCGATGGCTTCGGCCGATACTTCCGACGGCAGCAGGAACTCAGGGTTCGAAGCTGCAACGTGCATGGCGATGTTCTTGGCCAGATCGACGTCGCCGCCTTTCAGGACAACGGCAGCGCCGATCTTGTTGCCGTGCAGGTAGGCACCGACAACGTCACCTTCAACGCGCACCAGGCGACGGATATTGACGTTCTCGCCGCACTTGGCAACCAGGGCTTCACGAGCAGCTTCACGCGAAGCGATCAGCGGAGCAGCGTCGGTCAGCTTCTGGGCGAAGGCTTCTTCGATGCTGTCGGCAACGAAGTTCTTGAAGTCGTCTTGCAGGGCCAGGAAGTCGGTCTGCGAGTTCACTTCCAGCAGGACGGCGGATTTACCGTCGGTCTTGACGGCGATAGCGCCTTCAGCAGCGACGTTGCCAGCCTTTTTGGCGGCCTTGATGGCGCCCGAGGCACGCATGTCGTCAATGGCTTTTTCGATGTCGCCGCCGGCCTTTTCCAGGGCCTTCTTGCAATCCATCATGCCTTCGCCGGTACGCTCGCGCAGTTCTTTGACCAGCGCTGCAGTAATTGCTGCCATTTCAAAATCCTCTTGGAAAGTTTTTCAACCATTCCACCCGTTCGTCACGGGCGTTCAATTCTGCAAATCCACTGTGTTTATCTCAGCGGGCCCATGATGCGGGGCCGATGCTGACAGCAGGATTTCAAGGTGGCAAAAAGGGGGCAGAGCCCCCTTTTTGCGTGCCAAGTCGACGCTAGCGTCTAATTACTCGGCAGCAGGTGCAGCCGCTTCTTCAGCGTAAACTTCGGTGCCGCCGGCAACGTTGTTGCGGCCGCGGATGACTGCGTCAGCCATCGAAGTCATGTACAGCTCGATAGCGCGGATGGCGTCATCGTTACCTGGGATGATGTAGTCAACACCTTCCGGGCTGCTGTTGGTATCGACAACGCCGATTACCGGGATGCCCAGCTTGTTGGCTTCGGTGATCGCGATGCGCTCGTGATCAACGTCGATAACGAACAGAGCGTCTGGCAGACCACCCATGTCCTTGATGCCGCCCAGGCTGCGATCCAGTTTTTCCAGGTCGCGGGAGCGCATCAGGGCTTCTTTCTTGGTCAGCTTGGCGAAAGTGCCGTCTTCGGCCTGGGTTTCCAGGTCGCGCAGGCGCTTGATCGAAGCGCGGATGGTCTTGTAGTTGGTCAGCATGCCGCCCAACCAACGGTGGTCAACGTACGGCGAACCGCAACGAGCAGCTTGCTCGGCGACGATCTTGCCGGCGGAACGCTTGGTGCCGACGAACAGGATCTTGTTCTTGCCCTGGGCCAGGCGCTCTACGAACGACAGAGCGTCGTTGAACATTGGCAGGGTTTTTTCCAGGTTGACGATGTGGATCTTGTTACGCGCGCCGAAAATGTACTTGCCCATTTTCGGGTTCCAGTAACGGGTCTGGTGGCCGAAGTGCACACCGGCCTTCAGCATATCGCGCATGTTGACTTGGGACATGATAGTTCCTTGATAAGTCGGGTTGGGCCTCCACGTATCCCAATGACCAACCCGCGAATTCTGCAACTCGGGGCACCCAGGTCATCGTGTCGACACGTGTGTGGGTTAAGTGCTGACGGGGTCGTCCCCGAAAGCGGCGCATTTTATACCACAGACCGCGACCGAACGGAACCCGGATACCGTTGCGTCCGTCAGCGGTTTTTGCAGCACCCCGGCTTTCGCGCCAGAATGCCAGCTGTAGACAGCAGCATTGCCGCCTTTATCCCGACCGATCGGCGCCCTGCTCTGCTAGAATCCGGCCTTTCCCGTTTGTTCGCGCCGTGCACGGCGCTGTAGAGAGCCTGTAATGACCGTCACCATCAAGACCGCAGAAGACATCGAGAAGATGCGCATCGCCGGCCGACTGGCCGCCGAGGTGCTGGAAATGATCGAGGAACACGTCAAGCCCGGTGTCACCACCGAAGAGCTGGACCGCCTGTGCCACGACTACATCGTCAACGTCCAGCAGGCCATCCCGGCACCGCTCAACTACAAGGGCTACCCGAAGTCGATCTGCACCTCGATCAACCATGTGGTCTGCCACGGCATCCCCAACGACAAGCCGCTCAAGGACGGTGACACGCTGAACATCGACGTCACCGTGATCAAGGACGGCTACCACGGCGATACCAGCCGCATGTTCCACGTCGGCACCGTGCCGGTATGGGCCGAGCGCCTGTCCAAGGTCACCCAGGAGTGCATGTACAAGGCCATCGAACTGGTCAAGCCGGGCTGCCGACTGGGCGACATCGGCGAAGTGATCCAGAAGCACGCTGAAAAGAACGGTTTCTCGGTGGTACGCGAGTTCTGTGGCCATGGCATCGGCAAGGTGTTCCACGAAGAGCCGCAGATCCTGCACTACGGCCGCGCCGGCACCGGCATGGAGCTGAAGGAAGGCATGACCTTCACCATCGAGCCGATGATCAACCAGGGCAAGGCCGACACCAAGGTGCTGGGCGACGGCTGGACCGCCATCACCAAGGACCGCAAACTCTCGGCCCAGTGGGAGCACACCCTGGTGGTGACCGCGACCGGCTACGAGATCTTCACCCTGCGCAAGGACGACACCATCCCGCGCACCTCGGCCTGACCGCACTCCCACAGGCCACCCTACGACAGGAACGTGACGCGATGCCCCAGGTGGACCCCGAGCTGTTCGACCGCGGCCAGTTCCAGGCGGAACTGGCCCTCAAGGCGAGCCCCATCGCCGCCTTCAAGAAAGCCATCCGCCAGGCCGGCGAGGTGCTCGACAAGCGTTTCCGCAGTGGCAGCGAAATCCGCCCACTGATCGAGGCCCGCGCCTGGCTCGTCGACAACATCCTGCAACAGGCCTGGAACCAGTTCGACTGGGGTGACCAGAGCGGCATCGCCCTGGTCGCAGTGGGTGGCTACGGACGCGGCGAGCTGCACCCGCATTCGGACATCGACCTGCTGATCCTGCTGGGTGCTGCCGAACACGAGCAGTACCGCGACGCCATAGAGCGGTTTCTCACCCTGCTTTGGGACATCGGCCTGGAAGTAGGCCAGAGCGTGCGCACCGTCGACGAGTGCGCCGAGCAGGCCCGCGCCGACCTGACGGTCATCACCAACCTGATGGAAAGCCGCACCATCGCCGGCCCCGAGGCGCTGCGCCAACGCATGCTTGAGGTGACCAGCACTGCGCACATGTGGCCGAGCAAGGACTTCTTCCTGGCCAAGCGCGCCGAACTCAAGGCCCGCCATCACAAGTACAACGACACCGAGTACAACCTCGAACCCAACGTGAAAGGTTCACCCGGTGGCCTGCGCGATATCCAGACAGTGCTGTGGGTGGCCCGCCGCCAGTACGGCACCCTCAATCTGCACGCGCTGGCCGGCGAAGGCTTCCTGCTGGAAAGCGAGAACGAACTGCTGGCCTCGTCCCAGGACTTCCTGTGGAGGGTGCGCTACGCCTTGCACATGCTGGCCGGGCGCGCCGAGGATCGCCTGCTGTTCGACCACCAGCGCAGCATCGCAACGCTGCTGGGCTACAGCGACGACAACCCCAAGCGGGCGATCGAGCAGTTCATGCAGCAGTACTACCGGGTGGTGATGAGCATCAGCCAGCTGTGCGACTTGATCATCCAGCACTTCGAGGAGGTCATCCTCGCCGATGACGACAGCGGCACCACCCAGCCGCTGAATGCGCGCTTCCGCCTGCATGATGGCTATATAGAGGCAGTCAGGCCGAACGTGTTCAGGCGCACACCGTTCGCCATGCTGGAAATCTTCGTGCTGATGGCTCAGCACCCCGAGATCAAGGGCGTACGCGCCGATACGGTGCGGCTGCTGCGCGAACACCGGCACCTGATCGACGACACTTTCCGCACCGATATCCGCAACACCAGCCTGTTCATCGAGCTGTTCAAGTGTGAAATCGGCATCCACCGCAACCTGCGGCGGATGAACCGCTACGGCATCCTTGGCCGCTATCTGCCGGAGTTCGGCCTGATCGTCGGGCAGATGCAGCACGACCTGTTCCACATCTATACGGTCGATGCGCACACCCTCAACCTCATCAAGCACCTGCGCAAGCTGCAATACACCCCGGTGTCCGAGAAATTCCCGCTGGCCAGCAAGCTCATGGGCCGCCTGCCCAAGCCCGAGCTGATCTACCTGGCCGGCCTGTACCACGACATCGGCAAGGGCCGCCAGGGCGACCATTCCGAGCTGGGCGCGGTGGATGCGCAGAAGTTCTGCGAGCGCCACCAGTTGCCGGCCTGGGACAGCCGGCTGATCGTCTGGCTGGTGCTGAACCACCTGGTGATGTCGACCACCGCCCAACGCAAGGACCTGTCCGATCCTCAGGTAATCAACGATTTTGCCCTGCACGTGGGCGACGAGACACGCCTGGACTACCTGTACGTGCTGACCGTGGCCGATATCAACGCCACCAACCCCAGCCTGTGGAACTCGTGGCGGGCCAGCCTGCTGCGCCAGCTGTACACCGAGACCAAACGCGCCCTGCGCCGAGGCCTGGAAAACCCGCTGGACCGCGAAGAGCAGATTCGCCAGACCCAATCGGCGGCGCTGGATATCCTGGTGCGCGAAGGCACCGACCCAGACGATGTCGAGCAACTGTGGTCGCAGCTGGGGGATGACTACTTCCTCAAGCACACCGCTGCCGACGTGGCCTGGCACAGTGACGCGATCCTCCAGCAGCCAGCCGATGGCGGGCCGCTGGTGCTGATCAAGGAAACCACCCAGCGCGAGTTCGAGGGTGGCACGCAGATCTTCATCTATGCCCCCGACCAGCACGACTTCTTCGCCGTCACGGTGGCAGCCATGTCGCAGCTGAACCTGAACATTCATGACGCGCGAATCATCACCTCGAGCAGCCAGTTCACCCTCGACACCTACATCGTGCTGGACAACGACGGCGGCTCGATCGGCGACAACCCGCAGCGGGTCAAGCAGATTCGCGACGGCCTGACCGAAGCGCTGCGCAACCCCGAGGACTACCCGACCATCATCCAGCGCCGGGTACCGCGCCAGCTCAAGCACTTCGACTTCCCGCCACAGGTGACCATCCTCAACGATGCCCAGCGGCCGGTGACCATCCTCGAAATCACCGCGCCCGACCGCCCAGGCCTGCTGGCCCGGCTGGGGCGGATCTTCCTGGAGTTCGACCTGTCGCTGCAGAACGCCAAGATCGCCACCCTTGGCGAGCGGGTGGAAGACGTGTTCTTCATCACCGATGCCGACAACCAGCCGCTGTCCGACCCACAGCTGTGCAGCCGACTGCAGGAGGCCATCGTCCAGCAGTTGCAGGCCGGCCAGGCCAGCGATGCCAGCCCCACCCGCGTGACCTTTTAACGACTAGACGATTGACGAGACCTTGCGCCGATGAACCATGCCTTGACCCAGCTTCAGCCCTACCCGTTCGAGAAACTCCGCGCCCTGCTGGGCAGCGTGAAGCCTGCGGCGGACAAGCGCGCCATCGCGCTGTCGATCGGTGAGCCGAAGCACGAATCGCCGGTGTTCGTCGCCCAGGCCATGGCCGACAACCTCGACAAGCTGGCAGTGTACCCAAGCACCATCGGCCTGCCCGCCCTGCGCCAGGCCATTGGCCAGTGGTGCGAGCGGCGCTTCGGCGTACCGGCCGGCTGGCTGGATGCCGACCACCACATCCTGCCGGTCAACGGCACCCGTGAAGCGCTGTTCGCCTTCACCCAGGCCGTGGTCAACCGCGCCGATGACGGCCTGGTGGTCAGCCCCAACCCGTTCTACCAGATCTACGAAGGCGCAGCGCTGCTGGCCGGTGCCACCCCGCACTACCTGCCGTGCCTGGAAAGCAACGGTTTCAACCCCGACTTCGACGCCGTGCCGGCTGAAGTGTGGAAGCGTTGCCAGATCCTGTTCCTGTGCTCGCCGGGCAACCCCACCGGCGCACTGGTGCCGATGGACACCCTGAAGAAGCTGATTGCCCTGGCCGACGAGCACGACTTCGTGATTGCCGCCGACGAGTGCTACAGCGAGTTGTACTTCGACGAGGATGCCCCGCCACCAGGCCTGCTGACCGCCTGTGCGGAACTGGGCCGCAGCGACTTCAAGCGCTGCGTGGTATTCCACAGCCTGTCCAAGCGCTCCAACCTGCCGGGCCTGCGCTCGGGCTTCGTCGCCGGTGACGCCGAGATCATCAAGCCGTTCCTGCTGTACCGTACCTACCACGGCTGCGCCATGCCGGTACAAACCCAGCTGGCCAGTATCGCTGCCTGGCAGGACGAGGCGCATGTGCGTGAAAACCGCGACCAGTACCGCGCCAAGTACGACGCCGTGCTGGATATCCTGCAGCCGGTGCTGGATGTGCAGCGCCCGGATGGCAGCTTCTACCTGTGGGCCAAGGTGCCCGGCAGCGATGCCGAGTTCACCCGCGACCTGTTCGAGGCTCAGCATGTGACGGTGGTACCGGGGTCGTACCTGTCGCGTGAAGTGGATGGCGTGAACCCGGGCGCCGGGCGTGTGCGCATGGCACTGGTTGCACCGCTGGCCGAGTGCATCGAGGCGGCGGAGCGGATTCGCGAATTCCTGCAGAACCGCTGATTCGACAGGGGCCGTACAACTCTCGAGTGTTGTGCAGTACCTGTAGGAGCGGTTTTACCCGCGAACACCGGCACAGCCGGTGCCATGCACCGCGTCGCCTGATTCGCGGGTAAACCCGCTCCCACAGGGCCGCAAAGCGGCCCCTTGGGGTCTACCTGACTGACCCCAGGTTCGCTTCACTCATATCCAGCTCACCCAGCACCTGCCGCACCACTTCATCCCCCACCAGATGCTGGCGATGCAGTTCATACAGCTCCAGCCGCTGGGCCCGCAGCGCCCGCAGGCGCAAACGCCGCTCCAGCAGGTCCATCTGCTCGGCCAGGGCCTTGGCCTCGGCGCTGTTGTTGTAGCTGTCCAGCTCATCGCGGTATTCCGCCATCAAGCGCGCCTTCAACTCGGTCGCCAGGGTCGCCTGCGCGGCATCCTGCGGCGCATTGCTGTCGATCACTTCCTCTGCCTCCAGCGCATGGATCGCCGCCTCGGCCGTGCGTCGCCAGGCCTCCTGCACTTCCTGGTGCAAGCGCTCGTCCGGGCTCTTGGTCACCCCGCGCAGCAACAGCGGCAGCGCGATACAGGCGCTGATCAATGACAACAGGATCACACCGGCCGCAATGAAGATCAGCAGGTCACGCTCCGGGAAGGCCTTGCCTGCTCCCATCAGCAACGGGATCGACATCACGCCGGCCAGGGTGACCGCTCCGCGCACACCGCCCAGGGTCAGCAGCCAGCACGAGCGCGCCGTGGGCACCAGCACCAGCGCCGGCTTGCCGCGCCAGCGGCGTACCACATCGATCAAGCGCCAGATGCTCTGGACCCAGATGAACCGCAGCAAGATCAGCGCCACAAAGATCGCCACCACGTCCAGGCAGCGCCAGGCCAGGGTCGGCCAGACGGTGGGCTCATGGCTGACCACGGCCTTGATGATGTCCGGCAACTGCAGGCCCAGCAGCAGGAAGATCAGGCCGTTGAAAGCGAACTCCAGCAGCGACCATACGCTGCGGTTGAGCAGGCGCGTGCTGGTCTGCCGTGGCAGCAGGTCCAGCCAGCTCTGCATCATGCCGGCGGCCACCGCCGAAAGGATGCCCGATACGCCCAGGCGCTCGGCCAGCACGTAGGCAGCGAAGGGCAGCAGCAACATGAACACCACGTGGGTGGCCGGGTCATCCCAGCCGCGAGCGATCATCCAGGCACGCAGGCGGCCGATCAGCCAGCTCAGGCCCACGCCCACCGCCAGGCCGCCCAAGGCGACCAGCACAAAGCTGAAGCTTGCATCGGTCAGCGAGAACACCCCGGTGATCGCCGCCGCCAGGGCGAACTTGAAGGTCACCAGGCCCGAGGCATCGTTCATCAGGGCCTCGCCCTGGAGCATGTGCATCAGCGGGGTGGGCAGGCGGTCCTGGGTAATGGCCGAAACCGCCACGGCGTCGGTTGGCGACAACACTGCGGCCAGGGCGAAGGCCACGGGCAGCGGGATGCTCGGCAGCAGCCAGTGAATGAAGTAACCGGCCCCAACCACGGTAAACAGCACCAGGCCCACGGCCAGCGCCACCACCGGCCCACGAATGCGCCACAACTCACGCTTGGGAATGCGCCAGCCGTCGGCGAACAGCAACGGTGGCAGGAACAGGAACAGGAACAGCTCGGGGTCCAGTGCCACATGCAGGCCCAGTGTCGGCCAAGCGAGCAAGGCACCAGCGGCGATCTGTACCAGCGGCAAGGGCAGCGGAATCATGCGGCCGACCAGCTTCGACACGCTGACCAGCGTCAGCAGGATGAGGACGGTGTAGGCGGACTGCATCCGGGAAAGCTTCCTTTGTGAACCAGAAACGACAACAGGGCGAAACATCGCCATTGAAACAATATGTTAGCGGCGGTGGGCGATTCGGGGCCGCTGCACAATAGTCGCAAGGGAACCACGAATATGTAACACGATGCGTCTCAAGCGAAAAAATAGACCCGCCGAAGCGGGTCTGGGTAATTCCAAATGTTTACACCGCTTCAAGCCGCTCCAGCATATCCGGGTATTTTTCAACCAACTTGAGCAACATTGCCGCCTGAGGGTTCGGGCTGGCTTTATCCTGCTCCCAGTTCCGGAGCGTTGCTGCCTTCGTCCTGATGCACCTGGCAAATACCTCCTGCGACATACGCAGCCCCTCACGTATGGCGACAATCTCCTGCGGAGTAACCTTGGGTGCATCCAATGCCTTTACATGATGCTGGCGCAGGGTGATCTTCCCCTCGCGCTGCGCTTTCATCTCGTCGATGCCGCTCATCATTTCGGCAAACAAATCACGCTTTTTCATTCATTTGCTCCTCTGCTTGACCGATCGCTTCGTTTTTCGCGCCTCGACTTCCACAGTGATGGCCATAGAGAAAACGTACGCAAGTTGCACATACTTAACAATGGTGCAGGCTTGACCGGGTGTTGCCTTGGAACTGTATGCCTTGAAGTTGAGGTGATGCTGAGATCGAGCGCCGCCCGCGCGGCGCATCGCCGGCAAGCCAGCTCCCACATCTGTTTCGGGCCAGTCTCTTCTGTGAAATTACCGCTGCCCGCCCTGTTTGTTCCCTTCGATATTGAAGGTATCGCTTCTGCTTCTCACCAAAATTCAGTCATGCACTAAGGGTTCGCGCGGCTGAGGTGCAGGAATAACTGGCCCGAAACAGATGTGGGAGCTGGCTTGCCGGCGATGCGCCGCGCGGGCGGCGCTCGGTCTCCGACACACTGCAAGACCCAAGACATGCACACCCGTGGCGCTCACAGGATCGTTCCCGCATAATCCCGCGACTGAAATCGGAAAACGGAGAGATTGGGGCAGCCTGTTATCCCCAATGCACACAATGACCTACACGCTCTACGGCATCAAAGCCTGTGACACCATGAAAAAGGCACGTACCTGGCTCGAAGACCAGGCCATCGCCTACGAATTCCACGACTACAAGGCCCAAGGCATCGACCGTGACAGCCTGAACCGCTGGTGCGAGGAACACGGCTGGGAAGTCATCCTCAACCGTGCCGGCACCACCTTCCGCAAGCTGGACGACGCCAGCAAGGCCGACCTCGACCAGGCCAAGGCCGTCGAGCTGATGCTGGCCCAGCCGTCGATGATCAAGCGCCCGGTGCTCGACCTTGGCGCGCGTACCCTGGTCGGCTTCAAGCCCGACCTGTACGCCGCTGCCCTGGCCTGAGCCCCTACCCTATTTCGCACGAGGTAATCACATGTCCAATACCCTGTTCAGCCTGGCCTTCGGTGTCGGCTCCCAGAACCGCCAGGGCGCCTGGCTGGAAGTGTTCTACGCACAACCACTGCTCAACCCGAGCGCCGAACTGGTCGCTGCAGTAGCCCCTGTTCTCGGTTACCAAGGTGGCAACCAGGCCATCGCCTTCAGCAACGCCCAGGCCGCGCAACTGGCCGAAGCCGTGAAAGGTGTGGATGCCACCCAAGCCGCCCTGCTGACCCGCCTGGCCGAAAGCCACAAGCCGCTGGTCGCCACCCTGCTGGCCGAAGACGCCGCGCTGACCTCGACGCCAGAGGCCTACCTCAAGCTGCACCTGCTGTCGCACCGCCTGGTCAAGCCGCACGGCGTGAGCCTGGCTGGCATCTTCCCGCTGCTGCCGAACGTGGCCTGGACCAACCAGGGCGCGGTCGACCTGGCCGAACTCGCCGAACTGCAACTGGAAGCGCGCCTGAAGGGCGAGCTGCTGGAAGTGTTCTCGGTGGACAAGTTCCCGAAAATGACCGACTACGTGGTCCCGGCAGGCGTGCGTATCGCCGACACTGCCCGAGTGCGCCTGGGCGCCTACATCGGCGAAGGCACCACCATCATGCACGAAGGCTTCGTCAACTTTAACGCTGGCACCGAAGGCCCGGGCATGATCGAGGGCCGCGTTTCCGCTGGCGTATTCGTCGGCAAGGGCTCGGACCTGGGCGGCGGCTGCTCGACCATGGGCACCCTGTCCGGTGGCGGCAACATCGTCATCAAGGTTGGCGAAGGCTGCCTGATCGGCGCCAACGCCGGTATCGGCATTCCGCTGGGCGACCGCAACACCGTCGAAGCCGGCCTGTACATCACCGCCGGTACCAAGGTGAACCTGCTGGACGAGAACAACCAGCTGGTCAAAGTGGTCAAGGCCCGCGACCTGGCCGGCCAGACCGACCTGCTGTTCCGCCGCAACTCGCTGAACGGCGCGGTGGAGTGCAAGACCCACAAGTCGGCCATCGAGCTGAACGAGGCGCTGCACGCGCACAACTGAGAACCTTTCAACCGCTGCCGGAGCGAGCTTGCTCGCGAACAGCGGATTCTCAGCGTTTGAAATGTTAAGATCGGGTCTGGCACCACGCCAGACCCGATTTTCATTCCAGGCCCCGCGACCATGTTCCAGCCCTCCCCCTGGCGTGCCGATTTTCCCGCCATCGCCGCCCTGCAACGGCAGCACCAGACCTACCTGGACAGCGCCGCCACCACCCAGAAGCCGAAAGCCCTGCTCGATGCCCTGAGCCATTACTACGGCCATGGCGCGGCCAACGTGCACCGTGCCCAGCACCTGCCCGGCGCACTGGCCACACAGGCCTTCGAAACCAGCCGCGACAAGGTTGCCGCCTGGCTCAATGCGCCAGACTCGCGGCAGATCATCTTCACCCACGGTGCCACTTCGGCACTGAACCTGCTGGCCTATGGCCTGGAACACCGCTTCGAGGCCGGTGACGAAATTGCCGTCAGCGCCCTGGAGCACCATGCCAACCTGCTGCCCTGGCAACAGCTGGCGCGTCGACGCAACCTGCGCCTGGTGGTGCTGCCGCTGGATGCCCATGGCCGCATCGACCTGGACCAAGCGCTGCAACTGATCGGCCCGCGCACCCGGGTGCTGGCGGTGAGCCAGCTGTCCAACGTGCTGGGTACCTGGCAGCCGCTGCCGGCGCTGCTGGCCCATGCCCGCTCCCAAGGCGCGCTGACCGTGGTCGACGGTGCCCAGGGCGTGGTGCATGGCCGCCATGATGTGCAGCAGCTTGGCTGCGACTTCTATGTGTTCTCCAGTCACAAGCTGTACGGCCCGGAAGGCGTGGGCGTGCTGTACGGCCGCAGCCAGGCGCTGGAGCTGCTGCACCATTGGCAGTTCGGCGGCGAGATGGTGCAACTGGCCGAGTACCACAACGCCAGCTTCCGCCCGGCGCCGCTGGGGTTCGAGGCTGGCACGCCACCGATCGCCGGGGTGATCGGCCTGGGTGCGACCCTGGACTACCTGGCCAGCTTCGATGCCCAGGCACTCGAAGCCCATGAAACCAGCCTGCACCAGCACCTGCTGCGCGGCCTGGCAGACCGCGATGGTGTGCGCATCCTGGGCACGCCACAGGCGGCCCTTGCCAGTTTCGTCATCGAAGGCGTGCACAACGCCGACATCGCCCACCTGCTGACCGAGCAAGGCATTGCCGTGCGTGCCGGGCACCACTGTGCCATGCCGCTGCTGCAGGGCCTGGGCCTGGAGGGCGCGATCCGCGTGTCATTGGGGCTGTATAACGACAGCGATGACTTGCAGCGTTTCTTCGAGGCGTTGGATCAAGGCCTGGAGCTGTTGCGATGACCCTGCCGGATCAGGCGCGCCAGGCGCTGGAAGCTTTCGAGCAGGGCAAGGGCTGGGAGCAGCGTGCACGGCTGCTGATGCAGTGGGGCTACCGGCTGGAACCGCTGGCTGACACTGAAAAGACTGAGGCCAACCGGGTGCATGGCTGCGAAAGCCTGGTATGGCTGGTGGCCGAGCAGGTCGAGGGCTTGTGGCGGTTCAAGGCCAGCAGCGATGCACGCCTGTTGCGCGGGCTGCTGGCGTTGTTGCTGGTGCGGGTGCAGGGGTTGGCCAGTGAAGAACTTGCCGGGCTCGATCTGCGTGAGTGGTTCACTCAGCTGGGCCTGGAGCGCCAGCTTTCGCCGTCGCGCAGCAATGGGCTGCATGCGGTGTTGCAGCGGATGGCGGAGCTGGCGTCCAACCGTTGAATCGGTGCTGACCTCTTCGCGGGCTCGCCCGCTCCCACAGGACCTTCACCTTTCTGGAGAGAGATGCAGTACCTGTGGGAGCGGGCAAGCCCGCGAAGAAGCCCACGCGGTCTATTCAGGCTTGACCCGCTCCGAAGGCCGCCGCGCCCCCGCTACCAGTTTTTCCACCGCCTTGCTCGCCGCCACCATGCCAAAGGTCGCGGTCACCATCATCACCGCGCCAAAGCCACCCGCGCAGTCCAACCGCACGCCCTCGCCCACGAAGCTTTTCTGCAGGCAAACGCTGCCATCGCCCTTGGGGTAGCGCAGCTGTTCACTGGAGAACACGCATGGCACGCCATAGTTGCGGCTGACATTGCGCGAGAAGTTGTAGTCGCGGCGCAGGGTGGAACGCACCCGCGAGGCCAGCGGGTCATTGAAGGTCTTGTTCAGGTCGGCGATCTGGATCTGTGTCGGGTCGATCTGCCCACCGGCGCCCCCCGTGGTGACGATGGCGATCTTGCGCCGCCGGCACCAGGCAATCAGCGCCGCCTTGGCCATGACGCTGTCGATGCAGTCGATCACACAGTCGAGGTTCTCGGTGATGTACTCGACCATGGTGTCGCGGGTGACGAAGTCAGCGACAGCATGCACCGTACACCCCGGGTTGATCGCCCGCAGGCGCTCGGCCATGACCTCGACCTTGGGCCGCCCCACCTGCCCTTCCAAGGCATGGGCCTGGCGGTTGGTGTTGCTGACGCACACATCGTCAAGGTCGAACAGGGTGATCTCGCCCACGCCACTGCGTGCCAGCGCTTCCGCCGCCCACGAGCCTACCCCGCCAATACCGACCACGGCCACATGGGCCTGGCCCAGACGGTGCAACCCCTGGTCGCCATACAGCCGGGCAACGCCGGCGAAGCGTGGATCTTCTGTGCTCATGTTCATACCCCAAAAAACCGGCGCGCATTATATGCCAGCGGGCCCATGGCCTGCATCGTTAGGAAAGAGACTACCAACCCTGCTTTAATGTCGTATCACTTCGACACATATGGACGACAATGTCTTCACGTAAATTCGGCCTGAACCTGGTCGTGGTCCTGGCCATCGCCGCGTTGTTCACCGGGTTCTGGGCCCTGATCAACCGCCCGGTCTCCGCCCCCGCCTGGCCAGAGCAGATCTCTGGCTTCTCGTATTCACCGTTCCGCCTGGGCGAAAGCCCGCAGAAGGGCCAGTACCCCAGTGACGACCAGATGCGCCAGGACCTGGAACAGTTGAGCAAACTGACCGACAGCATCCGGATCTACACCGTGGAGGGCACCCAGGCGGATATCCCGCGCCTGGCCGAGGAATTCGGCCTACGGGTGACGCTGGGCATCTGGATCAGCCCGGACCTGGAGCGCAACGAACGCGAAATCGCCACGGCCATCCAGCTGGCCAACACCTCGCGCAGCGTGGTGCGGGTGGTGGTCGGCAACGAGGCGCTGTTCCGCGAAGAAGTCACCCCGGAAAACCTGATCAAGTACCTGGACCGGGTACGCGCAGCGGTCAAGGTGCCGGTGACCACCAGTGAGCAATGGCACATCTGGAAGGAAAACCCGCAGTTGGCCAAGCACGTCGACCTGATTGCCGCGCACATCCTGCCGTACTGGGAGTTCGTGCCGATGAAGGATTCGGTCGAGTTCGTGCTCGACCGTGCCCGCGAGCTGAAGCACCAGTTCCCGCGCAAACCCCTGCTGCTGTCGGAAGTCGGCTGGCCGAGCAACGGCCGCATGCGCGGCGGCGCCGATGCCACCCAGGCTGACCAGGCCATCTACCTGCGTACCCTGGTCAACACCCTCAACCGCCGTGGTTACAATTACTTCGTCATCGAAGCCTACGACCAGCCGTGGAAGGCCAGCGACGAAGGCTCGGTGGGCGCCTACTGGGGCGTGTACAACGCCGAACGCCAGCAAAAATTCAACTTTGACGGCCCGGTGGTGGCGATACCGCAATGGCGCGCCCTGGCGGTGGCCTCGGTAGTGCTGGCGATGATCGCCCTGATGGTACTTTTCATCGACGGTTCGGCCCTGCGCCAGCGCGGCCGCACCTTCCTGACCTTCATCACCTTCCTGTGCGGGTCGGTGCTGGTATGGATCGCCTACGACTACAGCCAGCAATACAGCACCTGGTTCAGCCTGACCGTAGGCGTGCTGCTTGCCCTCGGCGCGCTGGGCGTGTTCATCGTGCTGCTGACCGAGGCCCACGAACTGGCCGAGGCAGTATGGATACACAAGCGCCGGCGCGAATTCCTGCCGGTGCAGGCCGATAGCGCCTACCGGCCCAAGGTATCGGTGCATGTGCCGTGCTACAACGAGCCGCCGGAGATGGTCAAACAGACCCTCGATGCCCTGGCCGCGCTGGATTACCCAGACTACGAAGTGCTGGTGATCGACAACAACACCAAGGACCCGGCCGTGTGGGAGCCGCTCAAGGCCCATTGCGAGAAGCTCGGCGAGCGCTTCAGGTTCTTCCACGTCGCGCCCCTGGCCGGTTTCAAGGGCGGCGCGCTGAACTACCTGATCCCGCACACCGCCAAAGACGCCGAGGTGATCGCGGTGATCGACTCGGACTACTGCGTCGACCGCAACTGGCTCAAGCACATGGTGCCGCACTTCGCCGACCCGAAGATTGCCGTGGTGCAGTCGCCGCAGGACTACCGCGACCAGCACGAAAGCGCCTTCAAGAAGCTGTGCTACAGCGAGTACAAGGGCTTCTTCCACATCGGCATGGTCACCCGCAACGACCGTGACGCGATCATCCAGCACGGTACCATGACCATGACCCGCCGCAGCGTGCTGGAAGAGCTGGGCTGGGCCGAGTGGTGCATCTGCGAGGACGCCGAACTGGGCTTGCGGGTATTCGAGAAGGGCCTGTCGGCCGCCTATGCCCACAACAGCTACGGCAAGGGCCTGATGCCCGACACCTTCATCGACTTCAAGAAGCAACGCTTCCGCTGGGCCTACGGCGCCATCCAGATCATCAAGCACCACGCCAGCGCCCTGCTGCGCGGCAAGGGCAGCGAGCTGACCCGCGGCCAGCGCTACCACTTCCTGGCCGGCTGGCTGCCGTGGATCGCCGATGGCATGAACATCTTCTTCACCATCGGCGCGCTGCTGTGGTCGGCGGCGATGATCATCGTGCCGCACCGGGTCGACCCGCCGCTGATGATCTTTGCCATTCCGCCGCTGGCACTGTTCTTCTTCAAGGTCGGCAAGATCATCTTCCTCTACCGCCGCGCGGTAGGGGTGAACCTGAAAGATGCCTTTGCTGCGGCGCTGGCCGGGCTGGCACTGTCGCATACCATCGCCAAGGCGGTGCTGTACGGGTTCTTCACCAGCAGCATGCCGTTCTTCCGCACACCGAAAAACGCCGACAGCCACGGGCTGCTGGTGGCGATTTCCGAGGCTCGGGAAGAGCTGTTCATCATGTTGCTGCTGTGGGGCGCCGCGCTGGGCATCTACCTGGTACAGGGGCTGCCGAGTTCGGACATGCGCTTCTGGGTGGCGATGTTGCTGGTGCAATCGTTGCCTTATGTGGCGGCGCTGGTGATGGCGTTCCTGTCTTCGCTGCCCAAGCCTGGGGAAAAGGCCGCCGAGCCGCAGCAGGCCTGAGAATGCCGGGGGCGCTTTGCGCCCCTATCGCGACACAAGGCCGCTCCTACAGGGGATCGCATCCCGTCAGATATGGCGAGATCGCCTGTAGGAGCGGCCTTGTGTCGCGATGGGCCGCAAAGCGGCCCCATTGGCCTGACGGTTTGATATAAGATAACGCCCTCAGATTTCCCCGCCTTGCCTTGCCCCGGAGTTCCCCATGACGGCCCCTGCCGAGCTCTCGCCTACCCTTCAACTGGCCTGCGACCTGATCCGTCGCCCCTCGGTCACCCCCGTCGACGCCGACTGCCAGGCGCAGATGATGAACCGCTTGGGCGCCGTAGGCTTCCAGCTCGAGCCGATGCGCATCGAGGACGTCGACAATTTCTGGGCCACCCACGGCAGCCAGGATGGCCCGGTGCTGTGCTTCGCCGGCCACACCGACGTGGTACCCACCGGCCCGGTGCAGCAATGGCAGCATGAGCCGTTCGAAGCGCTGATCGACGCCGACGGCATGCTCTGCGGTCGTGGCGCCGCCGACATGAAAGGCAGCCTGGCCTCCATGGTGATTGCCAGCGAGCGCTTCGTGCAGGACTACCCGGACCACCGCGGCAAGGTCGCGTTCCTGATCACCAGCGACGAGGAAGGCCCGGCCCACCATGGCACCAAGGCCGTGGTCGAGCGCCTGAAAGCACGCAACGAGCGCCTGGACTGGTGCATCGTCGGCGAACCCTCCAGCACCACCCTGCTGGGTGACGTGGTCAAGAACGGCCGCCGTGGCTCGCTGGGCGCCAAGCTGACCGTGCGCGGCAAGCAGGGCCATGTGGCCTACCCGCACCTGGCGCGCAACCCGATCCACTTGGCCGCTCCGGCCCTGGCGGAACTGGCGGCCGAGCACTGGGACGAAGGCAATGCGTTCTTCCCGCCGACCAGTTTCCAGATCTCCAACCTCAATTCCGGCACCGGCGCCACCAACGTGGTCCCCGGCGAGCTGACCGCCCTGTTCAACTTCCGTTTCTCTACCGAGTCCACCGTCGAAGGCCTGCAGGCGCGGGTGTCGGCGATCCTCGACAAGCATGAGCTGGACTGGTCGATCGACTGGGCGCTGTCGGGCCTGCCGTTCCTTACCGAACCGGGCGAATTGCTGGACGCCGTCTCGGCCAGCATCAAGGGCGTCACCGGCCGCGACACCCAGCCGTCGACCAGCGGCGGTACCTCCGATGGGCGCTTCATCGCCACCATGGGCACCCAGGTGGTCGAGCTCGGCCCGGTCAACGCCACCATCCACCAGGTGGATGAGCGGATCCTGGCCAGCGATCTCGACCTGCTGACCGAAATCTATTACCAGACCCTGGTCCGGTTGCTCGCCTGATGCTCGCCTGCCCTCTTTGCCAGGCGCCGCTGAGCCGGCTCGACAACGGCGTGGTGTGCCCGGCCGGCCACCGCTTCGACCGGGCCCGCCAGGGTTACCTGAACCTGCTGCCGGTGCAGCACAAGAACAGCCGCGACCCGGGTGACAACCAGGCCATGGTCGAAGCCCGCCGCGATTTCCTCGACGCCGGCCACTACGCGCCGGTGGCGCGCCGCCTGGCCGAGCTGGCCGCCGAACGCCAGCCCGAGGCCTGGCTGGACATCGGCTGTGGCGAGGGTTACTACACTGCGCAAATCGCCCAGGCACTGCCGGCTGCCGACGGCTATGCCCTGGACATTTCCCGCGAGGCAGTCAAGCGTGCCTGCCGTCGCGCGCCCGAGGTTACCTGGATGGTCGCCAGCATGGCCCGCGTGCCGCTTGCCGACGCCAGCTGCCAGTTCATCGCCAGCGTATTCAGCCCGCTGGACTGGGACGAGGCCAAGCGCCTGCTCAGCCCGGGCGGCGGCCTGATGCGGGTCGGCCCCACCAGCGGCCACCTGATGGAACTGCGCGAAGTGCTCTACGATGAAGTACGCCCTTACGCCGACGACAAACACTTGGCCCTGGTCCCCGAAGGCATGGCCCATGCCCACAGCGAAACCCTGGAGTTCCGCCTGAGCCTGGCCGCGCCCAAGGCCCGCGCCGACCTGCTGGCCATGACCCCGCACGGCTGGCGTGCCAGTGCCGAAAAGCGTGCCCGGGTGATCGACCAGCCCGAGCCGTTCGAGGTCACGGTTTCCATGCGTTATGACTATTTCGTGCGCCAAGACTGAGCACACCCGGAGCCCTTATGCGCCAACCTGATATCGAGATCTACCTGAAGGACGCCGACGTCGACCACAAGCAGATTGCCGAGTGGCTCGCCCAGGCAATCGGCCCCTGCAGCGAATGGAAGCAGAAAGGCCATACCTTCAAATGCCAGGCCGGTAACATTCCGGTCACCTGGCTACCCAAGGCTGTAGGGAAATGGAACAGCCTGTACCTGGAAAGCGACCAGACGCCGTGGGCCGATGACGTTGCCTGCGCCCGCGCCGCATTTGCCGCACTGGGTGTGGAAGTGCGCTGCGCGCCAGGTGGCTGGGTGGAGGAAGATGGGGAAGAAGATGCCGACCGCTGGGTCCGCATCAGCGCCGACGGTGAAGAGGAAATCACCTGGCGCACCTGAATGCACTGCATTCTTTGTGGGAGCCCGGCTTGCCGGCGATGCAGGCAACACGGTGCCTGGCACCGGCTTCGCCGGTGATCGCCGGCAAGCCAGCTCCCACAGCAAGCCTTACCGCATGAGGCTCAGAGCCCTACTACGTCCTCGGCTTGCAGGCCTTTCTGGCCCTGCACGCAGGCGTACTCCACCCGCTGACCTTCGACCAGGGTACGATGCCCCTCACCGCGGATCGCCCGATAGTGGACGAATACATCCGCACCACCTTCGCGCTGAATGAAGCCATAACCCTTGGCATCGTTGAACCACTTTACATTCCCAGTCTCACGAGACGACATCTGAACTACTCCGGATTTTTATTGTGAAGATCGCCTTGCAGACACAGAGTCCCTCCCTGTGTCGACGCCGCTTGCGCAAATATCTTGCAAGTGGCAGGCCGAGTATATGACACAGAACAAAAAAATTTGATGACCGTCGCGCCGTTCGGCGATTTTTGCTGAACTTGCGCGGATACGGCAGACTAATTGGCTGGATACCCACCTGAAAACCACCCCCAGGGCACACACCCCATGACCCGTTCCCCCCTGCGCCGCCTGATCTTCGGCGCCCTGCGTCGCCTGTTGTACCTGTGGGTGCGCTCCGAGACCATCAACCAGTCTTCCCTCACCCTCAAGCTCGACCGCAGCCGGCCGGTGTTCTATGCCTTGCCCTCGCCCGCGCTCACCGACCTGGTCGTGCTCGACCATGAATGCACCAAGGCGGGCCTGCCGCGCCCGGTGCTGCCGGTGGCGGTTGGCCCGCTGCAGGAACCTGCGGCATTCTTCTACCTCACCCCGGACCCGGACTGGCTCGGCCGCCATGACAAGCGCGGTGCCCCACCCACCCTGGAGCGCCTGGTCGCCGCCGTCAGCCAGCATGCCGAAGAGGATGCGCAGATCATTCCGGTCAGTGTGTTCTGGGGGCAGACCCCGGCAAGTGAATCCAGCCCGTGGAAGTTGCTGTTCGCCGACAGCTGGGCGGTTACCGGGCGCCTGCGCCGGCTGCTGACCGTACTGATCCTCGGGCGCAAGACCCGGGTGCAGTTCTCCGCGCCCATTCACCTGCGCGAACTGGTACAGCACAACAAGGGCCACGAACGCACCGTACGCATGGCCCAGCGCCTGATGCGCGTGCACTTTCGCAACCTGAAGACCGCAGTCATCGGCCCGGACATCTCGCACCGGCGCAACCTGGTCAAAGGCCTGATCCACGCGCCCCAGGTGCGCCAGGCCATCGTCGAAGAGGCGCAGCGCGAAAACCTGCCGCTGGCCAAGGCCGAAGCCCAGGCCCTGCGCTATGGCAACGAGATTGCCTCGGACTACACCTACACCGCGATCCGCTTCCTCGAAGTGGTGCTGAGCTGGTTCTGGAACAAGATCTACGACGGCATCAAGGTCAACCACATCGAGCAGGTGCAAGGCATCGCACCCGGCAACGAAGTGATCTATGTGCCGTGCCACCGCAGCCACATCGACTACCTGCTGCTGTCGTACCTGCTGTTCCGCAACGGCCTGACGCCGCCGCACGTGGCCGCGGGCATCAACCTCAACATGCCGCTGGTGGGTAACCTGCTACGCCGTGGCGGCGCCTTCTTCATGCGCCGCACGTTCAAGGGCAACCCGCTGTACACCGCGGTGTTCAACGAGTACCTGCACACCCTGTACACCAAGGGCTTTCCGGTCGAGTACTTCGTCGAAGGCGGGCGCTCGCGCACCGGGCGCATGCTGCAGCCGCGCACCGGAATGCTGGCCATTACCCTGCGCAGCTTCCTGCGTTCGTCGCGTACGCCGATCGTTTTCGTGCCGGTTTACATCGGCTACGAGCGCGTGCTCGAAGGCCGCACCTACCTGGGCGAGCTGCGCGGTGCCAGCAAGAAGAAAGAGTCGATCTTCGATATCTTCAAGGTGTTCGGCGCGCTCAGGCAGCGCTTTGGCCAGGTGTACGTGAACTTTGGCGAGCCGATCCGCCTGGCCGGTTTCCTCGACCAGCAACAACCCGGCTGGCGTGAACAGGACCACGGCCCGCAGTACCGCCCGGCCTGGCTCAACGCCACCACCACCCGCCTGGGCGAAACCGTTGCCCGCCACCTCAACGAGGCGGCCGCTATCAACCCGGTCAACCTGGTGGCGCTGGCGCTGCTGTCCACCAGCCGCCTGGCCCTGGACGAGCGCGCCCTGACCCGCGTGCTCGACCTGTACCTGGCCTTGCTGCGCCAGGTACCCTACTCGCCGCACACCACCCTGCCCGACGGCGACGGCCAGGCGCTGATCGAGCACGTGCGCGGGATGAACCTGGTGGCCGAGCAGAAGGACGCCCTGGGCCGCATCCTGTACCTGGATGAAGGCAACGCGGTACTGATGACCTATTACCGCAACAACGTGCTGCACATCTTCGCCCTGCCGGCGCTGCTGGCCAGCTTCTTCCTCAGCAGCTCGCGCATGAGCCGCGAACTGCTGGGCCAGTATGTACACGCGCTGTATCCCTACCTGCAGGCCGAACTGTTCCTGCGCTGGACGCCGGAACAACTGGATGCGGTGATCGACCAGTGGCTGGCCGCACTGGTCGAGCAAGGGCTGCTGCGCCAGGACAACGCCATCTACATTCGCCCGGCGCCCAGCTCGCGGCAGTTCGTGTTGCTGACCCTGCTCGCCCGCACTATCACCCAGACCCTGCAGCGTTTCTACATGGCCACCTCGCTGTTGCTCAACAGCGGGCAGAACAGCCTCAGCGCCGAAGAGCTGGAAGACCTGTGCGTGATGATGGCCCAGCGCCTGTCGATCCTGCACGGCCTGAACGCCCCGGAATTCTTCGACAAGACCCTGTTCCGCCACTTCATCCAGACCTTGGTCGAGCAAGGCGTGCTACATGCTGACGCCCAAGGCAAGCTCGGTTATCGCAACAAGCTCGGCGAGCTGGCCGAAGGCGTGGCCAAGCGCGTGCTGTCTGCGGAACTGCGCCTGTCGATCCGCCAGGTGGCATTGCACCGCGATGAGCCTGCGGAGGTTATACAGCGGTAGCTTTTCAGGCTGCTCTCAGCCCTTGGGAGGGATCAGGATCACGGTGCTCTTCAGCACATCCCTCTCAAGGAGCACCAACATGACTCAAATGAAGACGCTGGACGTTGAAATCGTTTCCTCTGGCGATAACACGCTCGCACCGTCCGGCCTGGTTGAATTGAAGCTGATCGATATTTCGAAGGCAGATGCGCGCTCCATCAGCCTTGCCGAGTTGCGTCTGCGCTGTGGCGGCCTGATGCCGATCAATCTGCCGCTGACGTTTGATACCAGCCTTATCGACCCACGCCGCAGCTATGCCCTCGCCGCGCGCATCGAGATAGACGGCCAACTGCGCTACATCACCACCAGCCGTCACTCGATAGAACCAGCCACGGTATCGGGTACACAACGGGTGACTGTCGACCAGATTGCCACCGAAAACGGTCGCCAGTTCAGCGACAACCTCGCTGAGTGACTGGCGCCTGTACCCATGACCGAACCGAGGAAAACCAACATGCTACCCGCCAACTTCATCGAGATCCGCGGGACCGTGCTTGTCCCGTCGTGCATCCATACAGCTGAAGGCGCACCGCACCTTGGCGTACGCGTACAGTTGGGCACGGATGAGAACAAGATCATCCTGGCCGCCTGGGGGTGCCAGACGCTTGGCGTCGCAATGCCTTTCAACTTGCTGCTGGACCGCAATAGCTTGCCGGAAGGTGCCGAACCAACGCTAGTGGCCAGTTATGGTGTTGGCGTCAATGAAGAGCCAAACGGCTTGAGCCTGTCGATGCCACTTGCAATCAACCAGCCTGAGCCAAACCCTCCCATGGTCCTGAGGATACCCGCCCAGCCTGGCGAGCAAAGTCAGCAGCCCCTGTCGCCCGCGATCATCGAGATGAAGAACATCATCGAGATTCCCGAAGAGTTGCTAAGGCCACAGGCGCTCATGACGTTCGGCCTGTATCGGACCCAGGAAGACGGTTACAGCAACAGAAGCTCCAGCTACATTGCCGGTGCCGCCCTGTGGCCGACACACGGACCTGTGACGCTTACCACGTACCTGGATGGCAACACAGTCAATGACGACGAACCCTTGCATCTGCGCGTGGCCTACTACGACCCACACACCATGACCCCGTACGCCGGGAGAACGCTGCGCGGCCTGACCCTTCCAAGCGTTACCGAACTGGAGGCAATCAGCCTGCGACCGCCGCGCCGTAGCTGAATATTGCGCTTCGCCTTGCTCTCCCCCTCTTTGTCTTTGTCGCATCTTCATCAAGGACCCACCAGAAGAAATCCGCTAAAGTCCCTGGGGTTGGCCACAAGCCAACGCCAAGGACTTCGGAGATACCATGAAAAAGCTCTTTATGCTGTGTTGCGCATCCTTGCTAGCAGCCTGTTCCAGCCACACCCCGTCCAACCAGGCCAGCCTGGATGGCGAAGTCTTCTACCTGCAACGCAGTGCCCTGCCACCGGCCGCCACCCTCAGCGTGGAGCTGCAGGACGTCTCGCTGATGGACGCCCCGGCGGTTACCCTGGCCCGCCAGGCTGGCCCGGTCAAAGGCAACGTACCGCTGCCATTCCACCTCATCTACGACCCGGCCCAGGTCAAGCCAGGCCACCGCTATGCGGTAAGCGCGCGCATCGAGCTGGACGGCAAGCTGCTGTTCATAAACACCGAGCACCACGGTGTCATGCTCGACGGCAGTGACCCTCAGCCCGTGCGGATCAAGGTCGATCCGGTCCGCTGAAACCCGTATTCATCTGTTTACAAGGAAAGCTTCATGATCCGCACTTCCCTGCGCTTCACCACCCTGTGTGCCGGCCTGCTGCTGTCGGCCAGTGCCCTGGCCCTGTCGCTTGGCGATCTGACCCAGAAAGATGCCACTGGCGGCCTGAAGGATGCCTTGACCCAAGGCGCACAATTGGCCGTCAAGCAGCTGAGCACCCCGGGCGGCTTCAGCGACAACCCCGACGTGCGCATCGAACTGCCTGGCAACCTGGGCAAGGCCGCCAAGGCGATGAAGATGTTCGGCAAGGGTGAACAGGTCGAGGCCTTGGAAACCAGCATGAACAAGGCCGCCGAGGCTGCCGTGCCGCAGGCCCAGGCGATTCTGGTAGATGCCGTGAAGAACATGAGCGTGACCGATGCCAAGGGCATCCTCGCCGGCGGTGACGACTCGGCCACCCAGTACCTGAACAAGAGCAGCCGCGAGCAGATCCGCGCCAAGTTCCTGCCGATCGTCAAGCAGGCTACCGACAAGGTTGGCCTGGCTCAGCAGTACAACAACTTTGCCGGGCAGGCAGTGGCGTTGGGTGTGGTCGATGCCAAGAGCGCCAGCATCGAGAACTACGTGACTGAAAAGGCACTGGATGGCCTGTTCGAAATGATTGCCAAGCAGGAGCAGAGCATTCGCCAGAACCCGGCTGAAGCGGCTACCAGCCTGGCCAAGAAGGTCTTCGGCGCCCTCTGAATCCCGGTTGTCGCAAATCCTTGTAGGAGCAGCCTTGTGCTGCAAAGAGGCCGGGGCAGCACATGAAAATTCATGTTGCCGTGCCGGCCTCTTCGCAGCACAAGGCTGCTCCTACAGTGCGATGACAGCCGCTAGGCTTTCTTCACCCTGAACCAAGCCGCATACAACGCCGGCAGGAACAGCAGGGTAAGCACGGTGGCCACGATCAACCCGCCCATGATCGCCACCGCCATCGGCCCGTAGAACACACTGCGCGACAACGGGATCATCGCCAGCACCGCCGCCAAAGCAGTCAGCACGATCGGGCGGAAGCGCCTCACCGTGGCTTCGATGATCGCTTGCCAGCGATCCAGCCCCGCCGCGATGTCCTGCTCGATCTGGTCCACCAGGATCACCGAGTTGCGCATGATCATCCCCGCCAGGGCAATGGTGCCAAGCATGGCGACAAAGCCGAACGGCTGGCGGAATACCAGCAAGAACAAGGTCACGCCAATCAGCCCCAGCGGCGCGGTGAGGAACACCATCACCGTGCGCGAGAAGCTGCGCAGCTGGATCATCAGCAAGCTCAGCACCACCACCACGAACAGCGGCATGCCGGCATTCACCGACTTCTGCCCGCGCTCGGAGTCCTCGACCGTGCCGCCCACTTCCAGCAAATATCCATCCGGCAGCTTGGCACGAATGTCACGCAGGGTCGGTTCTATCTGTTTCACCAGCGTCGCCGGCTGCTCCTTGTCGTAGATATCGGCGCGCACGGTCACCGTCGGCAAGCGGTTACGGTGCCAGATGATGCCCTCCTCGAAGCCGTACTCCAGGGTCGCGACCTGCGACAACGCCACGCTCTGGCCATTGTCGGTCGGCAGTGCCAGGCTGCCGAGGTTGCCCAGCTCGCTGCGTTCCTGCCGGGTGCCGCGCAGCAGGATCTCGATCAACTCGTTGTCCTCGCGATACTGGCTGACCGTGGTGCCGGTCAGCGAGCTTTGCAGGAAGCTCGACAGGTGAGCGGTGCTCACGCCCAAGGCGCGGGCGCGGTCCTGGTCGATCTCGAGGAACACCGCCTTGCTCGGCTCTTCCCAGTCCAGGTGCACGTTCACCACATGCGGGTTCTGGCGCACCTTGTCGGCCACTTCACGGGCCAGCGCACGGGCCTTCTCGATGTGCTCGCCAGTCACCCGGAACTGCACCGGGTAACCCACGGGCGGGCCGTTTTCCAGGCGGGTGACCCGGGCACGCAGGTCGGGGAACTGCTGGTCCATGGTGCTGATCAGCCAGCTGCGAAGGCGCTCGCGGTCTTCCATCGACTTGGCCAGTACCACGAACTGGGCGAAGCTGGCCGCCGGCAGCTGCTGGTCCAGTGGCAGGTAGAAACGCGGCGAACCGGTGCCCACGTAGGCCACGTAATTGTCGATACCTTCCTGCTGCTTGAGCAACGCCTCCAGTTGCTTGACCCGCTCGGCAGTGTTGGCCAGCGAGGCACCCTCGGCCAGTTTCAGGTCGACCATCAACTCCGGGCGCCCTGAGGCCGGGAAGAACTGCTGGGGCACGAAACGGAACAGCAGGATACTGCCGACAAAGGCGGCAATGGTCAGCAGGATCACCGTCTTGCGCCGCCGCACACACCACTCCACCACACGCCGTACACGCTGGTAGAACGGTGTGGCGTAAGGGTCTGGCGCGTGGCCGTCCTTGCCATGACGGGAGGCATGCAGCTTGGCCAGGTCCGGCAGCAGGCGCTCGCCCAGGTAAGGCACGAATACCACGGCGGCCACCCAGGAGGTCAGCAAGGCAATGGTCACCACCTGAAAAATCGAACGGGTGTACTCGCCCGTACTGGAGGCCGCCGTGGCAATGGGCAGGAAGCCCGCCGCCGTGATCAGGGTGCCGGTGAGCATCGGGAACGCGGTGCTGCTCCAGGCGTAGCTGGCCGCCTTGAGGCGGTCGTAGCCCTGCTCCATCTTGATCGCCATCATCTCCACGGCAATGATCGCATCATCGACCAACAAGCCCAAGGCCAGCACCAGCGCGCCGAGGGAGATCTTGTGCAGGCCGATACCGAAGTAGTGCATGGCGGCGAAGGTCATGGCCAGCACCAACGGGATGGCCAGCGCCACCACCAGCCCCGTGCGCAGGCCCAACGAGAAGAAACTCACCAGCAGCACGATGACCAACGCCTCGACCAGCACCTGGACAAACTCGCCCACGCCGGCCTTGACCGCCGCCGGCTGGTCCGAGACCTTGCGCAGTTCCATGCCGGCCGGCAGGCTGCGTGCCAGGCGCTCGAACTCGCTTTCCAATGCCTTGCCCAGCACCAGGATGTCGCCGCCGTCCTTCATCGAAACCGCCAGGCCAATGGCATCCTCGCCCATGAAACGCATGCGCGGTGCGGGCGGGTCGTTGAAGCCGCGGTGCACCTCGGCCACATCGCCGATACGGAAGGTGCGTTCAGCTATGCGGATGGGGAACTGGCGGATCTGCTCGACGCTGTCGAAGCGCCCGCTCACCCGCAGTTGCAGGCGCTCGCTGGGCGTTTCGAAGAAACCGGCGGTGCTGACCGCATTCTGCTCCTGCAGGGCCTGCTGCACGGCCTCCAGCGGCACGCCGAGGGTGGCCAGCTTGACGTTGGATAGCTCGATCCAGATTTTCTCGTCCTGCAGCCCGATCAGCTCGACCTTGCCCACGTCCTTGACCCGCTGCAACTGGATCTGGATACGGTCGGCATAGTCCTTGAGCACCGCGTAGTCGAAGCCCTCACCGGTCAGTGCATAGATATTGCCGAAGGTGGTGCCGAACTCGTCATTGAAGAACGGGCCCTGGATCTCCGGCGGCAAGGTGTGGCGGATGTCCGCGACCTTCTTGCGGATCTGGTACCACAGCTCGGGGATGTCCTTGGAATGCAGCGAGTCGCGGGCCATGAAGGTGACCTGCGATTCGCCCGGGCGGGAGAACGAGACGATCCGCTCGTACTCGCCGGTTTCCATCAGCTTTTTTTCGATGCGCTCGGTGACCTGACGCGACACTTCCTCAGCGGTGGCACCGGGCCACAGGGTACGAATGACCATGGCCTTGAAGGTGAACGGCGGGTCCTCACTCTGGCCGAGCTTGGTGTAGGACATGGCGCCAATGGCCGCCAGCAGGATCATCAGGAACAGGACGATCTGGCGGTTGCGCAGCGCCCAGGCAGAAAGGTTGAAACCCATCGGGACTTACTCCTTGGCCGTCAGGTTCACTACGCGGTTGGTACGGTCCACGGGGCGTATCTCCTGGCCCTCGCGCAATACATGGCCACCCGCGGCGACAACCCAGTCGCCGGGGGCGAGGCCTTCGAGCACGGGTACGCTGTCGGCGCCGTAGGGCCCCAGGCGCACCACTGCCCGCTCCAGGCGGCTGTCCTTGTTGACCCGCCAGACGTAGGCCTGGCCGTTTTCCGCTGTGACTGCCGACAGGGGCACCGCCAGCGGGATCAGCCCTTCGTGGGCGATGAACACCCGGGCGCTCTGGCCCAGCTCCGCCGGGGTGGCGGCCGAGGTAAAGGCAATACGGGCAGCGAAAGTGCGCGAACGTGGGTCGGCAGCCGGTGACAGCTCGCGGATACGCCCCTGGAAGCGCTCCTGCGGGTGCGACCATAGCTCCACGCTCACCGGCTGGCCCACGGCAAAGCGGGCGAACTGCTGCTCCGGCAGGCCGATGGCGACTTCCCGCTCGCCATCTGCGGCCAGGGTGAACACGGTCTGCCCTGCGCCGACCACCTGGCCCACTTCCACCTGGCGCTTGGCGATCACCCCGGCCTGCGGGGCGCGCAGCACAGCATATTCAGCCTGGTTACCAGCCACGTCGAACTCGGCCTTGGCCTGTTTCAGCCGGGCCAGGCCGGCACGGTAGAGATTTTCGGCGTTATCGAACTGGGAATGGCTGACCATTTGCCGGTCCAGCAGCTTCTGGTAGCGATCGCGCTCGGCGCGCACCAGCGACAGGTTGGCCTCGGCGGCTGCCAGCTGGGCACGGTTGGCCTCCAGTTGCAGGCGCACATCCTGCGGGTCCAGTTCGGCCAGCGGCTGGTCGGCCTTTACCCGCTGCCCCTCCTCGACCAGGCGCTTGCTGACCTTGCCGCCTATGCGAAAAGCCAGTTCCGGCTCGAAGCGTGCACGCACTTCGCCGGGGTAACTGTCGGCAGCGGCTTCGGCCGGCTGCGGCTGCACCACCAGCGCCGGGCGTGGCGCAGCCGGTGGAGCGGCTTCCTGGCCGCACGCCGCCAGCAACAGCGCGGCAGCGGCAGACAGAGCAATGAACAAGGCATGGCGCAACATGATGAATCCTTTCGCGGAGGGCACATTCAATATTTGTACTGGAGAGTATATTAAGTCAGGCAACGGATGCCGGGAAGAGGTTGCAGCCGAATACGGCAGGCGTGCGTTGAACGGCATGTGACCGTGCGCCTTCGGGCTCCCGGCGCCAGGGCCGTATAGTCCGATACTCCCAGTCCGCCTAGGAGTATCAGCCGATGCGCAGCTCATGGCGCTTCGCCATAGTGGAGGTCTATTACAGAGGCCTGTGGTCAGGCCTCGACAACCGGCAGTGGTGAGGGCCACGGCCTCGTTCACAGACAGCGCGCCGATCATCACCGCGACAGGTGTGAGCGTGACGCTGGACGAAACGACCTCGTTGCAGACAACAACATCGTGCTGGGCCGGGCTGGCGGGCCAACAGGCGCGATCATCTTCGCGGGCTATATCGAAGAAACCGGATCGCCCGTCAGCGGCGGCAAGATCTGGACGGTGGAATACCAACCGCTGAAGCATCCGGACACGAGCAACTCCGACGACGCGCTCAATCTGCTGAACAAGGTGTTCATCGGCACCAGTCAGGACCTGTTATTCAGCCTGGCCAACGCCCCCTCCGGCCAGAACCTGTTCCTGATGTTCACCACCGCGAACCCGACCGTCGTCAATGACGTAAGATCGAGTACACCACCACACAGGATCACAACCGCGTACTCGTCGAGAACGGGGCCGCCGTCGACCTCAAAGGCCAGACCGGTAGCCCCCAGGCCGTCGGCGCCGATCGTACTGTCCCAGAACCCATATTGCGGCAGGATACTTCCGGTTCCGATCAGGTTGCCGAAGGCATAGGACTCGGGGTACCCGACCCGACCGAAGCCTCGCTACAGATGCTGTCTGCGCCAGTGTTGTCGATCGACTGGACGACGGCGTTCGGATCACCATTGGGCACCAGCGTGTCTCGTTGCCCCGCGCCAGCATCGAACCCGCTGACCTGGTAGAGGAGCTGATCGGTCGACAGGTCGACGTTGAAGGCATCGCGCTGGCCAGTCGTGCCAACCAGGGTGAAGTCGAACGGTGCGTTGCCCGATTCGTTGGCGAACAGGTTGGCGTCGAACGTGCTACTCGCCGAGTCGCCATCTTTGTCCGTCAGCGTCGCACTGAACTGCAATTTGACGTCGTAGGCCAGGTCTCGGTTTCCTTGATGAACTCGATCACCGGGATCTCCATTGCCGAATCCGGCGGGCAGACGACGACCATCACCCTGGTCGGGGTCGATATCTTCAACAGCGACATCTTCAACGGCAGCGCCTGAAACACTGCGTACGTGAAACCTGCGAGGGTGCCCTGGAAACCACCCTCGCAGCGCAATGCCAGTCAGTTAAGCGAAGTGGAGCCGCTTTGCGGCCCATCGACGGCAAGCCGGCTCATATAACAAAACATGACTCATTGGTTCGGCGAGGTTCTGTAGGAGCAGCCTTGTGCTGCGAAGAGGCCGGTACTGACAAAGCCTCTCTATTGCTTGTACCGGCCTCTTCGCAGCACAAGGCTGCTCCTACTGTCTCCCATGAAAAACGTTCCATGTCCTCCCCTTGTAAGCCTTTTCCTACAGACCCTTCGGTGGAGTCTAGGCGAACCTTGCCTGCTGCCAGTCCCTCGCGCCGGCAGGCAGCACCTCAAGCCCCCTGTGGATGGGAGCCATGCTCACCCCGTCCCGCCCCTGAAAATCAATGTCTTGGGCTCATCGGGCGCCCCCATGAGGGCACTCCTGCATGCGACGAAAAGTCAACTAATCGACGAATGGCGCGAAGTTACACACGTTAAAATTATCTCGTCAATTTACCGCCACACAGGTTTTCCCCGCAGGCTTTAGCCGGATGGCGCCTGAACCGTTAAGATGGTGTTTCTCCAACCAGATGCAGACCACAATGTCCAACGACGCACCCATCGGCCCGGGCCGGCCCAAGGACCTGGCCAAACGCGAGGCAATTCTCGAAGCAGCCAAAGCCCTTTTCCTCAGCCTCGGTTACGCCAACACCAGCATGGATGCGGTCGCTGCGGCGGCAGGTGTTTCAAAGCTCACCGTATACAGCCACTTCACCGACAAGCAGACGCTTTTCGGCTCGGCGGTCATGGCAACCTGCCAGATCCAGTTGCCCGACCTGCTGTTCGAGTACCCCGACGGTGTGCCGGTAGAAGAGGTACTGCTGACCATTGCCCGTGGTTTCCAGGCGCTGATCAGCAGCGATGAAGCGGTCAAACTGAGCCGCCTGATCATGGCCCAGGGCAGCCTCGACCCGAGCTTTGGCGAGTACTTCTACGAAGCCGGGCCCAAGCGCGTGCTGGCGGGGATGGAAGCTTTGCTGCGCGGGGCGCATGAGCGCGGGCTGCTGCGCATCGAAAACCCGCTGCGAGCTGCCGAACACTTCTTCTGCCTGGTCAAGGGCGCGCCGGATTATCGGTTGCTGCTGGGGTGTGCCGGGCCGCTGGAAGGTGACGAGGCAGAAGCGCATGTGCGCGAGGTGGTGGGGGTATTCTTGCGAGCTTACCTACCCTGAAAGCACCTTCTGGCATACGCGGTCACTTTGTAGAACCCCGTATGCCAGTTACTGCGCCCCAACCGGCGCACTACCTGACATTTTTGCCAGTATCTGACCAGCCCCCCTCCTGACAGACTCTCATGTACTCGTCCGCAATAGAACGCGACCATGTCCATGCAAACACTCAAACTTTTTTACAAGGGCAGCAAACTCTCGACAGTGCACTCAGGCAGTGCTCATTTCACAGTCGTCAGCGCCAACCACCAGAATCTGTGCGAAACGACCAACCAAACCACGCCAACACAGCTTTTGGCCACCGATGCCCAAGCGTCGACAGTTACCGCCCATGCAGGAAGCCAAACGGCCATTGCCTACAGCCCTTATGGCAATGACAGTTTACCGGCCTCTTACCAGGTACTGTCCCGCTTTACCGGGCAAACCTGGCTACCCTCAGCCATCGGTTACCTGCTCGGTAATGGCCATCGCTTGTTCAACGTGGGACTGATGCGCTTTCACAGTGCAGATAGCTTGTCCCCATTCGAAAAAGGGGGAATCAATGCTTACGCTTACTGTACCAATGATCCCATTAACAGATCGGATCCTAGCGGTATGTTTTCGATACTAAAATTCGTGACCGGAGGATACCGCGCAAAAAACATCATTCTTCGCCTGTACGAGAACAACCCCAGTTTGACATCCCGAGAATACAAAATACTTACACGACACTTTGCAGCCCAAAAAGTTAAAGGGATGAAGGAGGCAATATCCCAATCCCCCGAAATAAGAACAATAGGTAAAAATAGAATCCTCAACGCCACTTCCCAAGAATCCATTTTAACGAGCCTTACGCGTGACGAATTCAATGGAAAAGCACAATACGTCAACGCGGCAGCAATCTTTGAAGATGTAACAGAAAGATTTGAAAAACTTAAGGCAAAATACAGTAGCAACGGTGCCTCTACCTCTTCTAATTTCTACAAAAGGCGGGATCAGCCGTCGTCTACGTGGCCCAGAAGAGAGCCACGTTCGGAACAACTCGATAAATGCACAGGTAATTACATCGACAAGGAAGTAGCAAAAATCCGCATGGACTAGCATTGAGGCCAGACTGACAAGATGATCTCGCAGTTGCGATCAGCCTCTCAACGCTTTCTTCGGGTAAATGTCATACCGGCTCGACTTGCCCTCCAGGCTGTGGCTCGGCTTCGGCCCGTCGATGATCGGCGCCTTGCGCGGCCGCTTCACCACCACCCGGTGGCTGGCCAGCGCCAGGGCGGCTTCGAGCAGGGCCGGGGCATCCAGGTCATCACCGACCAACGGGCGGAACACACGCATTTCCTTCTTCACCAGCGCACTCTTGTCCCGGTGCGGGAACATCGGGTCGAGGTAGATCACCTGTGGCGCCTCGCCTTCCCAGGCGCGCATGCGCTCGATGGCGTTGCCGGTCAGCAGGCGCATGCGCCCCACGATCGGTCCCACCTCTTCATCCGCACGGGCCCGCGCCAGGCCGTCCTCCAGCAGCGCGGCAATCAGCGGCTGGCGCTCGATCAGGGTCATCTGGCAGCCCAGGCTGGCCAGCACGAACGCGTCCTTGCCCAGCCCGGCAGTGGCATCCAGTACCTGCGGACGCACGCCTTGGGCAATGCCCACCGCCTTGGCGATCATCTGCCCGTTGCCACCACCGAACATGCGCCGGTGCGCGGCCTGGCCTTCGACAAAGTCCACCCGCACCGGCCCCGGGGCCTGCGGGCCCAATTGCTGGATCTGCAAGCCATCAACGCCCACCTGCACGGCGAACCCGGCAGCATCGTCCTGCAGCGGCAGCTCAAGGCGCTCGGCCCACGCAGCGGCTTGCGCCTCGAATTCAGCCGACAGCGCCTCGACCCGGATACCTGTGCCCTGCTCTTCCATCATTCACACCTAGAAATTGAACCCAGCCGTTAATGTATCGGCTACTTCGGCCGATACAGGCAATATCCCGCTATTCTGCCAGAGCACAACGCGCGCGACTGCCATGTCAGATACTCTTCCCATCGGCTTGACCTACCTGTCGCCTGTCGGCAACTACAGTCAGCACAACACCCAGGCACTCGGGGGCGTCAGCCACCTGTGGCAGGATTTCTTTGCCCGGGCCATGGCCGAGCAGCAGGAAGAGCCCGTAGACAGCGTCAGCCAGTCGTTCGTGCAATACGACCAGAGCAGTGGCGAGCCGATCGGCGGCGCCCGGGCGCTAGCCCTGATCGACGCCCAGCGTGCCTGCCCGGTGCATGACACCATCGTGGCACCGCCCGAGCCACTGTTCCTGCCCAAGGCAGAACTCGAAGCCAACCTGCTGCCGCCCGCCCCCGAGCCGTTCAGCGCAGTCGAGCTGATCGAGCAGCAGCGCCAGCTCGATATCAGCAACAGCTGGCTACGCCCGGTGGTGATGAGCCAAGGTCACCCGATTGCCGAGCCCGGCCCCGGCCCTGCTCCGCGCTCGCTGTTCCTGCCGATCGCCGAGTTCGAGACCCACCTGCTGGACCCGGCGCCCGAACCGTTCGATGACGCCACCCTGGCCAAGCAACAGAACGACCTGGAGTTCGACATCCACTGGGCACGCCCGGTGGTGCTTAACAATGTGCGCGCCCACGCCTGAACGCGCCCACGCTCAGCGACAGATCTGCCAGCGGCCCATGTCCATATGAAAGTGGTTGTGGTGTGCAGCGTTGTAGTCCGGCCCCAGTACCGTGCTGAAGCTGTCACAGGCCGCCCGCTGCACCTGACGAAGGAATTCCGCTTTCTGCCCGCCCGCCTGCCAGTCCCGCGCAAGGACGATGCGCTGGCCGTCCCGCAGGCGAAAGCCACTGATGTCCAGGGCATCGGCCGTGGCGTGCTGGCTCAGCCGGCCCTGCTTGCGGTGGTAGACATTGCGGCAGGCAAAACTGCCCAGGTGGTCGATCTGAACCACCGGCTGCCCCAACACCCGTTGCGCCACAGGCTGCAGCCCATGGTTTTCGAACAGTGCATACGCCACTGCCAACGGACAACTGGCCAGGAAGCTGCCGCCGAGCCGCGCCTGACCACCGTCGATACGCCATACGTTCCGCAATGGGCAGTTGGCAGTAGCCGAACTGTCGGCTTGTGCCCGGTAGCGCAGCTGGCTGGTTTGAAGTGCCAGGCGACACAGCGTCGGGTCATCGCGAAGGCGAGACAACTTGTACGGGGTCAGCAGGTTGGGGGGCTGACGCACGTCGAGCGGCGCCCACGGGTTCCACGCGGCGGGCAGCCGCCAACCCAGGTGCCAGGCCAGCCCCGCAAGCAGCGACAGGCTGGCCAGCAACGCCAGCACGGCCCTCATCAGCGGCGGAACAGGTCGTTGAGTTTGGCGAATGGCAGCGCCTGCTCCCCATAGCCGAAGGTGCCCTCATCGCGAATCTCCAGCGCGGCACGGTGGAAGGCCCCCAACGCGGCACGGGCAAGCGACGAGCCGACGCTGATGCGGCGTACACCCAGGTCCTGCAACTGGTTGACGCTCAGCGGCACGCCCGCCATGCCCATCAGCACATTCACCGGCCGCGGCGCGAGGGCCTGCACCACCGCGCGGATTTCCTCGACAGTCCGCAGCCCTGGCGCGTACAGCACATCAGCACCGGCCTCGGCATAGGCCTGCAGGCGCAGGATGGTGTCGTCCAGGTCCATGCGCCCGTGCAGCAGGTTCTCTGCCCGGGCGCACAGGGTGAACGGGAACGACAGGCTACGCGCTGCCTGCACAGCTGCACGAATGCGCTCCACGGCCAGCCCGGAGTCGTAGATGGGCGCTTCACTGCGGCCACTGGCATCTTCGATGGAACCGCCTACCAGGCCAGCCTCGGCAGCGCGCAGGATGGTCTGGGCACAATCTTCGGGCAGGTCACCAAAGCCGTTCTCCAAGTCGGCAGCCACCGGCAGCGGGGTGGCATCGACGATCTCCCCGGCATTATCAAGGGTATCGTCCAGGCTCAAGGCGCCTTCGGCGTCCGGACGGCCCAGGCTGAAAGCCAGGCCTGCACTGGTGGTGGCCAGCGCCTCGAAGCCCAGGCTGGCCAGCAACTTGGCCGAGCCGGCATCCCACGGGTTGGGGATGACGAAGGCGCTGTCACGCTCGTGCAGGGCCTTGAAGGCTTCGGCTCGCAGGGTTTGCACATCCATGGTTCAACCTCCGGCAGTCAGGGGAAGGTCAGAGTAGCCCCAATTGTTCGACCGCGGGGGTGCGCGGCAATTCCGGCAACGCGGCAAGGCCCGGCAGGCGCTGCATCAGGCGTTGATGAAAGCGCTGGGCCAATGCCGCGGCCAATCGGTTGTCCGAGGTGTGCAGGAAGATGTAGGGGTTGCGGCCTTCCTCGATCCAGGCGGCGACCTTGTCCACCCAGGGGGTAAGAAAGGCCTCGTTGGCCTCCAGCTGCGGGTGGCCGATGAAGCGCACCTGCGGGTGCTGGGTGAAGGCTGCCGGGCGAGGCGGTACTTTGGGCTTCTTCGCCTGCGCATGCAGCACGGCAGGTTCACGAGAGGTGCAGCTGAACAAGGCGCGCGGGTCCAGGCAGATACGCTCCACACCGCGCTCATGCAGCAGGCGGTTGAGCAACCGCTCTTCTTCACCCTTGGCGAAGAAAGCCTGGTTACGCACCTCCACGGCCACCGGCACTCCGACTTCGTCAAGGAAGTGGCAAAGCTCGCCCAGCCGTGCTGGGCTGAACTGGGCCGGCAACTGCAGCCAGTATGGCGCTACGCGCTGGCCCAACGGGGCCATCAGGCGGGTGAAGTCAGAGGCCGGTTCCAGCTGATCACGCAGGTCGCCTTCATGGCTGATGTCCCGGGGGAACTTGGCAGTGAAGCGAAAGTGTTCGGGCATGATCTGCGCCCAGCGCGCAATAGTGCCTGGTGCGGGGCGTGCGTAGAAAGTGGTATTGCCCTCGACGGCGTTGAACACCTGGCTGTAGTAGCCGAGCATTTCACCGCTGTTGGCGTCGGCGGGATACAGGTAGTCGCGCCAGGCGTTTTCGCTCCATGACGGGCAACCGAGAAAATAAGGCAGTGGTGATGGACTCATCCACTAAATGTACAGGTCGAGCCCCAGTACTTCCATGTCCCAGTCGGTAAAACCGGCAGTGCTCAGGTAGCTGGCCAATGCGGTAGCGGTGCGGCGGTCACGGGCGCGGGGGAAGATCATGTCCTGCTGGCGTGCTGGCAGGCCACCACTGCGGCGGCGAGCGGTGGTTTCCTGAGGGGCGGTCTCGACCTCCTCGATCACCTCGGCATCATCGATGGCCTCGTCACGCACAGCTGCCTTGCGCGGCGTGCGCTTGATCGGATAGGACTGTGATGAGAAACCGTCGATACGCATGGCATGAGCACTCAGAACCAATGATGGCAATCTAGCAGCATCAGGGTTCCATCGCTAATGCTCGAGTGATAACTGGACCACAGATCGCGCAAAAGGTTTTAGTGTCATCGGCGATAACCGACGAACAACACTCAGCGCTTCTTGGGTGTCGCTACATTATCGCGCAGGTAGACCGGTTGCGCCTGTTCGGCAACGATCGCCTCGCCGCGTGCCCAGGCAAAGCTGGCCAGGCTGAGGATGTCAAGGGCGTTGGGCAAGGCACTGGCATTGCTGGCGGCCACCTGCACCGCCAGGCGCTCGGCATAGCCCCAACCGGTACCGGCGCCGAACCACTCGCCAGCGCTGCCCACCGGCAGCGCCACCTGCTCGGGCGGCAGCACTGCCTCCTGGCCGACCAGGCGCATTTCACCTTCGGCGGCCTGGTAGCAGCCCCAATACACTTCATCCATGCGCGCATCAATGGCGGCCGCCACTTGCTGTACACCGTGTTCACGCAGCGCGCCCTGGGCCAGTGCGGCCAGGTTGGACACCGGCAAAACCGGGCGCTCCAGTGCGAAGGCCAGGCCCTGGACCACCCCGATGGCAATGCGCACGCCGGTGAAAGCGCCCGGGCCACGGCCAAAGGCGATGGCATCCAGCGCATTCAGCGCCACGCCGGATTCGGCCAGCAGCTGCTTGATCATCGGCAGCAGCTTCTGGGCATGCATGCGCGGGATCACCTCGTAATGGCTGGTTACCTTGCCGTCATGCAGCAGTGCGACGGAACAGGCTTCGGTAGCGGTATCCAGGGCCAGCAGGGTGGTCATCGAACGGGTATCCAGGTACTAGGGGGAAAAGAGCGGCAGTATAGAGCAGCCGCGGCGTTGTGTCCGCAAGGGGCCGCTGTGCGGCCATTGCCCGCTCGGCTGGCGCCGTCCCTGTAGGAGCGGCCTTGTGTCGCGATGGGCCGCAAAGCGGCCCCTGCAATTTTCGCGGCGAAGCTAAGTTTTTTGGGGCCGCTGCGCGCCCCATCGCGACACAAGGCCGCTCCTACAGGGATCGCATGTGGCAACAGGGCCAAAAACGACAACGGCCCGCAAGCGGGCCGTTGTCGAGGTGCGTCAGGCGCTGGATCAGCTCAGGGCTGCCAGGACCTTGGCGGTGATGGCTTCGACCGAGCCGACGCCTTCGATGTGGCTGTACTTCGGCTTGCCGGCATTGGCCGCCGACAGCTTCTGGTAGAAGTCCACCAGCGGCTTGGTCTGGCTGTGGTAAACCGACAGGCGATGGCGAACGGTCTCTTCCTTGTCGTCATCACGCTGGATCAGGTCTTCACCAGTCTCGTCGTCCTTGCCTTCCACTTTCGGCGGGTTGTACTGAATGTGGTAGGTGCGGCCCGAAGCCAGGTGCACGCGGCGGCCAGCCATGCGGCCGACGATTTCCTCGTCGTCCACGGCGATTTCGACCACGGCGTCGATGTCGACACCGGCAGCGACCATGGCTTCGGCTTGCGGGATGGTGCGTGGGAAGCCGTCGAACAGGCAGCCCTTGGCGCAATCAGGCTGGGCGATGCGCTCCTTGACCAGGCTGATGATCAACTCGTCGGAGACCAGCTGGCCGGCATCCATGACTTTCTTCAGTTCCAGGCCCAGCGGGGTACCGGCCTTGACGGCGGCACGCAGCATGTCACCGGTGGAGATCTGGGGGATACCGAACTTTTCGGTGATGAACTTTGCCTGAGTACCTTTACCGGCCCCGGGAGCTCCCAGCAGAATTACGCGCATCTCGTGCTCCTCAAATTTTGTTATGAAATTCAATGGATTCGGCGACCAGGGCCAAGTCCGGAAAATCGGGTATGACCATAAATCGGTCAGAAGGCTGCTCAAGATACACAGCGCCCGGCAGCCAGACAAGCGTCCCAAAGTTGCAGGATTGCGCCACCTACGGCTGGCCTGGCAGGCGGTTGCGCCCGGCGCAACCACCCTCTTCGCCCACTTGCATCCCCCGCACGGCACCTGCCCTGTGCGCCCCGGGCCTACCCTCAGCCGGTGTTGCGCAGGCCGGCTGCAATACCCGCCACAGTCACCAGCAAGGCCTGCTCCAACGGGCTGTCCAGAGCGGCTTCGCGGCTGCGCGAGCGGGCCAGCAACTCGGCCTGCAGGCGGTGCAACGGGTCCAGGTAGGTATTGCGCAGGCTGATGAATTCCAGCGTCTCGGGGCTGTGCGCCAGTAGCACCGGCTGCCCGGTAAGGCCCAGTACCACCTGGCACGACTGCGACAATAGGTCGCGCAGGTGCGCACCCAAAGGCAGCAGGTGCGGTTGCACTAGACGTTCGTCGTAGGCCTCGGCGATCTGCGCATCGGCCTTGGCCAGCACCATCTCGAGCATGTCGATGCGGGTGCGGAAGAACGGCCATTGCTCGCGCATCTGCGCCAGCAGTTCACCCTGGCCACGGGCCAGGGCATTGTTCAATGCCGTTTCCCAACCAAGCCAGGCTGGCAGCATCAGGCGGGTCTGGGTCCAGCCGAAGATCCACGGGATGGCCCGCAGGCTTTCGATGCCACCGGCGCGGCGCTTGGCCGGTCGGCTGCCCAGCGGCAGGCGCCCCAGTTCCTGCTCCGGGGTCGACTGGCGGAAGTACTCGACAAAATCGGGGTTCTCCCGCACCACGCCGCGGTAGGCCTTGACGCCATCGGCGGCAAGCTGGTCCATCACCTCGCGCCAGGCCGGCTGCGGTGGTGGCGGTGGCAACAAGGTGGCTTCCAGCACCGCAGCCAGGTACAGGTTCAGGTTCTGCTCGGCGATACCCGGCAAGCCGAACTTGAAGCGGATCATCTCGCCCTGCTCGGTGGTGCGGAAGCGCCCCGCCACCGAACCCGGTGGCTGCGACAGGATCGCCGCGTGGGCCGGGCCACCGCCGCGGCCCACCGTGCCGCCACGGCCGTGGAACAGCAGCAATTCGACCTGGTGCTCGGCGCAGATGCGCACCAGGTTTTCCTGGGCCCGGTACTGCGCCCAGGCTGCTGCCGTGGTACCAGCGTCCTTGGCCGAGTCGGAATAGCCGATCATCACTTCCTGCGGGCCGCGCAGGTTCGCTCGGTAGCCTGGCAGGCCAAGCAGGCGTTGCATCACCGGGCCAGCATTGTCGAGGTCGGCCAGGGTCTCGAACAGCGGCACCACGCGCATGGGCCGCGTCAGGCCGGCCTCCTTCAACAGCAGCTGCACCGCCAGCACATCCGAGGCGGCACCGGCCATGGAGATCACGTAAGAGCCCAGCGATGCGGCTGGCGCGGCGGCAATTTCCCGGCAGGTGGCAAGCACCTCGGCGGTTTCGGCCTGCGGCTTGAAATGCGCGGGCAGCAGTGGCCGGCGGTTTTTCAGCTCGGCCTGTAGGAACTCAATGCGCTGCTCTTCATCCCAGTCGGCATAACGCCCCAAGCCCAGGTAGTCGGTAATCTCGCTCAACGCATCACGGTGGCGAGCGGCGTCCTGGCGCACGTCCAGGCGGCCCAGGAACAGGCCAAAGGTCACGGCGCGGCGCAGGCAGTCGAGCAACGGGCCTTCGGCGATCACACCCATGCCGCAGGCGTGCAGGGACTGGTAGCACAGCTCCAGCGGCGCGATCAGGTCGCGGTTGTCCACCAGCACCTCGGCGCTGGCCGGCTGGCTGCTGGTCAATGCCGAATGCGCCCACGCGCGCGTTGCTCGCAGGCGATCGCGCAGTTGCTTGAGCAGGGAGCGGTAGGGTTCGGGACTGTCGCCGACCTGCTCGCGCAGCGCATCGTCGGCCTGCTGCATGGACAACTCGGAAGCCAGCGCATCGATGTCGCGCAGGAACAGGTCGGCAGCCATCCAGCGCGCCAGCAGCAGGACTTCGCGGGTGACCGCTGCGGTCACGTTGGGGTTGCCATCACGGTCACCGCCCATCCACGAGGCGAAGCGGATCGGCGCCGCTTCCAGCGGCAGGCGCAGGCCGGTAGCCTCCAGCAGGGCCTTGTCGACCTTGCGCAAGTGGCTGGGGATGGCGTGCCACAGCGAATGCTCGATTACCGCAAAGCCCCACTTGGCTTCGTCCACCGGCGTCGGTCGGGTGCGGCGGATTTCTTCGGTGTGCCAGGCCTCGGCGATCAGCCGGCGCAAGCGCTCGCGCACCTGCTGGCGTTCGCCCGGGGTCAGGTCGCGGTGGTCCTGGGCAGCCAGTTGGCCGGCGATGGCATCGTACTTCTGGATCAGGGTGCGGCGGGCCACTTCGGTGGGGTGCGCAGTGAGCACCAGCTGGATGTCGAGCTTGGCCAATTGCCGGGCCAGGGCATCATTGCTGTGCCCGGCCTGCTTCAGGCGCGCCAGCAGCTCGGGCAGCACCCGGGCCTCGAACGGCTCGGGCTGGTCGGCGTCGCGGCGGCGGATCAACTGGTACTGCTCGGCCATGTTGGCCAGGTTGAGGAACTGATTGAAGGCCCTGGCCACGGGCAGCAAGTCTTCATCGGCCAGGTCCGCTAGGGTCGAGCTCAGTTGCTCGCCGGCGCTACGGCGGTCGGCCTTGGCACTGTGACGGATGTCCTCGATCTTCTGCAGGAACGCCTCGCCATGCTGCAGGCGAATGGTATCGCCAAGCAGTTCACCCAACACATGGACATCTTCACGCAAACGCACATCGATATCGGTCATTGGCCCTCTCTCCGGCGCGGCTCTGGCGCATTGCATCCCTTTTTCAGCCTTTACGCGATCCCCTGTGGGAGCGCGGTATTCGCTCCAAGAGTGCCCACAGCCAGGCGCCGATGGCAAGCCGTGATCGGCCAAAGCAAACTAAAGTGAAAGCACGACACTCCCATGCATTGCAGCCCTTTCAGGCGTCAACAGAGGTCAGCATGAAAATCCGTGAACTCGCCCAGCACTGGGAACAGAATGCCGCCGGTACCCTCAGCCCCACGGGCCATGTCCTGCATCTGGACCTTGAGTCCGAAGCGCGCCTGGCCGCGCTGATCGACATGTACCCCAAGCGCACCGCCGAGGAACTGCTCGGAGAGCTGGTCGCGGCAGCCCTCGAGGAACTGGAGGCCAGCTTCCCCTATGTGCAAGGCCGCCAGGTCATTGCCACCGACGAGGAAGGCGACCCGCTGTACGAGGACATCGGCCCTACTCCGCGCTTTCTGTCACTGTCGCGACAGCATCTGCACGCCCTGAGCAACCCAGCAGCCGACAGCGAATAGCTAATGGGTAGGACGTGGGGTTTGCAGCGCCTGTGATATCAAGCGCCGCCCGCGCGGCGCTTCGCAGCGCAAGGCTGCTCCTACATCTGTCTCGGGCCAGTCACGCCTGTGCCAGTGCACGCGACCGTCTTGTTCGTACAACGCGATATCGAGCCATGCGCCAAAGCGTTCGCGCACAAACCTCACAGGAATAATTGGCCCGAAACAGATGTAGGAGCAGCCTTGCGCTGCGAAGCGCCGCGGGGGCGGCGCTCGATCTCCCAGACGCCACAAACCCCAGACAGGATCAAATTTTTCTGAACTATCCGAAAAATGCGTCAGTCACAGCCGATAGCCATCACGCTAAAACCCTGCACACCTGCCGTTGTGCACCGTTGAGCTGAAGCGCGCGCACGTGTCAGGGAACGAGCGATGGACTGCTACGGACAATGTCGTAAACAGGAGTGATCCAATGGAACTGACCACCAAGAACACCCGCATCTACAAACCCTCATCCACTCATGTGCGCGGGTTCAAGCTGGCAGCGCTGGCCTTGGGCAGCAGCCTGGTCCTGGCTGGCTGTGCCGGCAACCCGCCCACCGAGCAGTATGCAGTCACCCAGTCCGCCGTGAACTCCGCCGTCAGCGCTGGCGGCACCGAGTTCGCCGCCGTTGAAATGAAAGCGGCACAGGACAAGTTCAAGCAGGCCGAGATCGCCATGCATGACAAGAAGTACGACGACGCCAGGCGCCTGGCCGAACAGGCCGAGTGGGACGCCCGCCTCGCCGAACGCAAGGCCCAGGCGGCCAAGGCCCAGAAGGCCGTGCAGGATGCCCGCCAGGGCGTTCAGGACGTACGTGAGGAAGGCCTGCGCAGCGCTCAGTGAGCCCTGCCCTGCCCACCTCGGTCTTCGCACACGATCAAAGGATGAACACTATGCGCAACTACGTCATGATTCCCGCCCTGCTGGCCCTGAGCGTCGGCCTTGCCGCCTGCTCGCACGACCCTAACGCCAACCTCGAATCGGCCCGCACCAACTTCTCCTCGCTGCAGAGCGACCCGCAATCGAGCAAGGTTGCGGCGCTGGAGACCAAGGACGCCCAGGACTGGCTGAACAAGGCCGACAAGGCCTACATGGACCGTGAAGACGAGAAGAAGGTCGACCAATTGGCCTACCTGACCAACCAGCGCGTCGAAGTGGCCAAGCAGACCATCGCCCTGCGCACTGCCGAAAGCGAACTGAAGAACGCTTCGGCCCAGCGCGCCCAGGCCAAGCTTGACGCACGCGACGCACAGATCGCCAAGCTGCAGGACAGCCTCAACGCCAAGCAGACCGACCGCGGCACGCTGGTCACCTTCGGAGACGTGCTGTTCGACTTCAACAAGGCCGAACTCAAGAGCAACGCCTACCCGAACGTCACCAAGCTGGCGCAATTCCTCCAGGAAAACCCGGAACGCAAGGTGATCGTCGAGGGTTACACCGACAGCGTCGGCTCGGCCAACTACAACCAGGGCCTGTCGGAGCGCCGCGCCAACAGCGTACGCATGGCACTGGTACGTGCTGGCGTCGACCCAGCGCGCATCGTCGCCCAGGGCTATGGCAAGGAGTACCCGGTCGCGGACAACTCGAGCAATTCGGGGCGTGCGCAGAACCGCCGGGTGGAGGTGACCATCTCCAACGACAACCAGCCGGTGGCACCTCGCTCTGTGAGCCAGGTACAGCAGTAAGGCTGGCTAGCTGAACTGACAAGCCCCGCGATCGAAGCGGGGCTTTCTTTTGCCTGTGCTGGCCCTTTCGCGGCTGAAGCTGCTCCCACAGGGACTGGTGCGGTCCCTGTAGGAGCGGCTTCAGCCGCGAAAGGGCCAGCACAGGCAGCAGAGATAATGGCTCACTGCACCTGCTGCGGCGTTTCCTCGCCCATGCAACGCACAGCACGCTTGCGGTTGTCCACCAGCACCCCTGTCAGGCCTTTCTGCTGGGTATCGAACAGCACCAACACGCCGTCGACGCACTGGGCCATTTGTGGTGCCGGGTCCAGCGAGACCTTGTAGTCCTCGCCGGGGATGGTCTTGAGCATGGTGAAGTCCTGCAGCAACAGGGCATCTTCGGGCTTGGCGAAATGCAGGTAACCGTAGTACCACAAGGCCCCCACCGTCACGATGATGCTGCCGACACCGGTCAGGATCAGCGGGATGGCGTTGCGTTCTTCACTCATTGCTTGTTCTTCTCGTCAGGGTAATTGGGCACTTCGGCCAGCCGCCGCAGGCCGTTGAAATGGCTGGGGTCGTCAAGAAAACGCAGCATGACCTGGCGCCAGGTCGGGTCGGCGAAGGTCTGCACGTGGCCACCACGGGTCAGTTGCAGCACCCGCGGCGCTGGCGCGTGCTGGTACAGGCGGATGCCGTTGTCCATCGGCACCAGGGTATCGTCGATGCTGTGGAAGAACAGCTTGGGCGGGCTGCTCAGTTGTTTGATCGAGCGGATCGCGCTGTCACCGTCCGGCACCAGCCACGACAGCGGCACCTGCAGCGGCCAGGTCATCCACGAGGTGCTGAGGGCAAAGCGCCCGACCGCACGGTAACTGGCCGGCACACCGTCGAATACCAAAGCACTGAAAAGCTGGCGCTGCTCCGGGTGGGCCGCCAGGTAGTGAATGGCCATGGCCCCGCCAAGGCTCTGCCCCAGCAGCACCAGCGGCTTGCCCTTGACCTCGGGCGCCTGCTCCAGCCAGGCCATGGCCGCGGCGATGTCCTGGTACACCTCGGGCAGGCTCGGCTCGCCCTGGGACAGGCCATAGCCGCGGTAATCGATCATCAACACCTGGTAGCCCTGCTCCGGCAGCCAGTAGCTGCCGCCCAGGTGCCCGGACAGGTTGCCGCCATTGCCGTGCAGGTGCAACACCGTGCCCTTGACCTCGACCCCGGCCTTGGCCGGCAACCACCAGCCGTGCAGGCGGATGCCATCAGCAGTGGTCAGGGTGACATCGCGGTACTCGAGCCTGGCCCGCTCGGGCGTGAACGGCTGGCCGCGCTCGGGATAGAACAGCAGGCTGCTGCAACCGCCCAGGCCCAGCAGGATCAAACCCAGGGCCAGCAGGCGGCAGCACTCAGAGAATGTTCGCGTAATCGGCTTCAATACGGTCCAGGCTCAGGTGGTTGAGGAAGTTGGAGAAGCACATCCAGGCCGACAGCGCATTGAGGTCGCGGAACTGCTCGGGCAGGTACTTGGGCGGCTCGACCAGGCCTTCCTCGACCAGCTGTCGCAGGGTACGCATGTCTTCCAGGGTGGTCTTGCCACAGAACAGCAACGGGATCTGTTCGAGCTTGCCCTTCTTCACGGCCAACTGAATGTAGTTGTAAACCATGATGAAGCCTTTGAGGTAGGACAAGTCCTTGGTAAATGGCAGGCCATTGGGCACCGACCCGCGGAACACACGGCTGGCGTTGCTGTAGCTCTGCGCCATCTCGAACCCCTGCTCGCGGAAGAAGTTGTAGATCTGCATGAAATCGGCACCCTCCTCGACCATGTGGATGGCGCGGGTGCGGTTGGTGAGCTTGCGCAGGCGGCTGGGGTAGGAGGCGAAGGCGATCACCTCCATGAGGATGGCCAGGCCTTCCTGGGTCACCGTCGACGAGGGCGGGCCCTTGGCCAGGAAGGTACAGATCGGCTGGTTCAGGCCGTTGAGCGTGGTGCCGACATGCACCAGCCCTTCGTGCACCTCCAGGGCGCGCACGTCACGGGAGTTGAACATGGCGTCGGCACGCACCTTGATGTAGTCGGCCCCGGCCGCGGCATCGGCGACGATACCGTCGGACTCGAACACACGGATGGTCTCCTCGGCCTCGCCGAATACCTTGTTCAACCGGTGCTGGAGGATTTCCACGGCTTCCTTGGCAGTGAGGTTCTTCGGCTCGTCCTTGAGGTCGCCACGGCCATCGATGTTGTTCAGGTAGTCCGACAGCATCAGGCCGAGGTCGGCCAGGGTCGGATCACCAGCGTGGAAGGCATCCGAGGCAGCGCCGTACAGTTCCTGGGAGATCAGCCCGAAATCCTCGGTGCCACGCGCTTCGAGCATGCGCACCACCATGCGGTATTCGCGGCACATGCGCTTCATGATCTGCCCGACCGGGTTGAACTGGCCGAGCTGGCGAATGATGTCGCGCTCGATGCCCTGGAACTCGGCCTTGACCGCGCTGGAGTCGAACGCCAGCGGGCGCGACTGGTAGTAGGCACGGTCGACGGCCGGCGGCTCCTTGCCCTTGGCCTTGAGGAAACCCTGGCGGATGTTGTCGTCCCACTTCACCGCGTCCAGAACCCGGATCGGGGTCTGTGCCGCAACGATGCGGTCGGACAGGGCACGGATGGTTTGCTGGTATTCGTCCACCGGGGACTCCTTTCTAGTACAAGAAACCTGTACCGGCCTCTTCGCGGGCTCGCCCGCTCCCACAGGAGGGGCGCCACAGTCGAGAGCAGCGTTGTACCTGTGGGAGCGGGCAAGCCCGCGAAGAGGCCGGCACAGGTATTTACTTGCCGGAGCGCTGGAACCGCGCCACTTCAACGAACAGGTCGGAGTTGGCCGGGTCGTCCAGGTACGCCAGCACCCGCGCCGACGGGCTGTCGATCAGCACGCCGTCGCCGTTGTCTTCCGGCACTTCGGTGCTGCGCCCGGTCAGCTCCTTCTTGTCCACCGCCTGCTGCACCTGCTCGACATCCAGGTTGTAGACCACCAGTTCCTTGCCATCGACGATATCGAAACCGCCGATCAGGAAATTGCCACCCAGGCGCTTCGGCACGCCAGCCGACAGGTACCAGCGGTTGCCGTGGCGCGACACGGTGAACACGTATTCCTCAGGGGCCTTGCCTTTGGCCGTGGCCACCGCCTTGTAGGCATCACCGCCGCTACGGCTGATCACCAACTTCAGCGGCTCGCCCCAGGCGTCCTTGCTGCTCCACTTGCCGAGCAGGGCCTTGGGCGCCGCCTGGTTGCTAGGCAAGGGCTCGTGGAAGGTCACCAGACAACCGCCCAGCAGCAGGAATGACAGAGTCAACAACACCACACGCCAGGCTTTCATCAGGTTCTCCTTGAAAAGTCAGTCTCGGCTCAGGCCGATGCAAGCACCAGCTGCAGGTATCGGCTAAGCATAGCGAGCATCTGCCCATCGGCTTGCGCGTTCGCATCCTTGAGCAGGCCCTGATATTCCATCTGCTCGATAATCGCCGTCAACATTTGGGCGTCCTGTTCCGGTTGTTGCGAGCCCACCACCTGCAGCAATTGGCGGGTGCCATGCAGCAGGATCTGTTCATGGGCGCACACCAGTTGAGCCAGGCGCGGGCACAGTAGCGCCTCCTGGCGGAAGGCCTGCTCGGCCATCAGAAAATCACGGCGGTTCAGCAACTGTCGCTGCACGTAGTCGGCAGTCATGCGTGCTACCTCGTCAGCCAGACGTGCCCGCGCCTGCGGGCTGCCGTCACCCTGGGCCAGCAACTGGCGCAACACCACCTCGGTATTGGCCCACAGCTTGGCCATATAGGCGGCGCTGCGTTCGACGTACTGGGCAAAGGTATCGGTGAGCAGGTCCTCGATATCCTTGAAGTAGTAGGTGGTGGCCGACAATGGCACACCGGCCTCGGCGGCGACGGCGCGATGGCGCACACCGCGTACGCCATCGCGCACGACAATGCGCATGGCGGCATCGAGGATCAGTTGGCGACGCTGCTCGCTGCCCTGGCGGGCAGTCTTGCGGCCTTGGTATTGCACGCTTTCGGCGACGGCGGTGGCGATGCCGGCGGCGCCCTGGTGAGGCATTGCGGGTGTCACAGGGGGTACCTCATGGTTCAAGTCATCTGCAGCCTGTACCGGCCCTATCGCCGGCAAGCCAGCTCCCACAGGTACTGCACAAGTCCTGAAGATTGTGGGAACCCTGTGGGAGCTGGCTTGCCGGCGATAGGGCCGGTACTGACAACATAATGCTTCAGGCAAGAAAAAGCCGCCTCGAAAGGCGGCTCATTCAATTCACTCAGGCCTGCGGACGCATGTGCGGGAACAGGATCACGTCGCGGATCGACGGCGAGTTGGTCAACAGCATCACCAGGCGGTCGATACCGATACCTTCACCTGCAGTCGGCGGCATGCCGTACTCCAGTGCGCGAACGAAGTCGGCGTCGTAGTGCATGGCTTCGTCGTCACCGGCGTCCTTCTCGGCCACCTGGGCCAGGAAGCGCTCGGCCTGGTCTTCGGCATCGTTGAGCTCGGAGTAGGCGTTGGCGATCTCGCGGCCACCGATGAACAGCTCGAAACGGTCGGTAACAGCCGGGTTGTCGTCGTTGCGACGGGCCAGCGGCGACACTTCGAACGGGTACTCGGTAATGAAGTGCGGCTGCTCCAGCTTGTGCTCGACCAGCTCTTCGAAAATCATCACCTGCAGCTTGCCCAGGCCTTCGTGGCCCAGCACCTTGGCGCCGGCCTTTTTGGCGATGTCGCGGGCGCGGTCGACGTCCTGCAGGTCGGCAGCGGTCAGCTCCGGGTTGTACTTGAGGATCGAGTCGAATACCGACAGGCGGGCGAACGGCTCGCCGAAGTGGAACACCTTGTCGCCGTACGGCACGTCGGTAGTGCCCAGTACCAGCTGCGCCAGCTCGCGGAACAGTTCCTCGGTGAGGTCCATGTTGTCGCGGTAGTCGGCGTAGGCCTGGTAGAACTCGAGCATGGTGAATTCAGGGTTGTGACGAGTCGAAACGCCTTCGTTACGGAAGTTGCGGTTGATCTCGAATACCTTCTCGAAGCCACCAACCACCAGGCGCTTGAGGTACAGCTCCGGCGCGATACGCAGGAACATGGCCATGTCCAGGGCGTTGTGGTGGGTTTCGAACGGCTTGGCCGCGGCACCGCCCGGGATGGTTTGCAGCATCGGCGTCTCGACTTCGAGGAAGTCGCGCTCGATGAGGAACTTGCGGATGTGCGAGATCACCTGCGAACGCACACGGAAGGTGTGACGGGTTTCTTCATTGACCATCAGGTCGACGTAACGCTGGCGGTAGCGCTGCTCGGTGTCGGTCAGGCCGTGGTGCTTGTCGGGCAGCGGGCGCAGCGACTTGGTCAGCAGGCGCACGTTGGTCATTTCGACGTACAGGTCGCCCTTGCCGGAACGGGCCAGGGTACCTTCGGCGCTGATGATGTCGCCCAGGTCCCAGGTCTTGACCGCAGCCAGGGTCTCTTCCGGCAGGGTCTTGCGGTTGACGTAGACCTGGATACGGCCGGTCATGTCCTGAATGACCATGAACGAGCCGCGGTTGAGCATGATGCGGCCGGCAACCTTGACCGGAATCGCTGCAGCTTCCAGTTCTTCCTTGGTCTTGTCCGCATACTGCTTCTGCAGGTCGTTGCAGTAGCTGTCGCGACGGAAGTCATTGGGGAAGGCATTGCCCTTGGCGCGCTCGGCGGCAAGCTTTTCCTTGCGCAGGGCGATCAGGGCGTTTTCTTCCTGTTGCAGGTCTTGCGCTTCGGTCTTGAGGTCGCTCATTTCGTCATTCTTTCCATCAGGTGTTCGGTGCCCCTTTCGGGCAGGGCACGCGGTACCGGCCCAGGCCAGGTACCGCGGCGGTTGTGTGCGATTTACAGCCCTTGCTTGAGGCTCGCTTCCAGGTACTGGTCGAGGTCGCCGTCCAATACCTTCTGGCAGTCGCTGCGCTCGACACCGGTACGCAGGTCCTTGATACGCGAGTCATCCAGCACGTAGGAGCGGATCTGGTGGCCCCAGCCGATGTCCGACTTGCTGTCTTCCAGCGCCTGCGAGGCGGCGTTGCGCTTCTGCATTTCCAGCTCGTACAACTTGGCCCGCAGCATTTTCATGGCGGTGTCCTTGTTGGCGTGCTGGGAGCGTTCGTTCTGGCAGGCCACCACGGTGTTGGTCGGTACGTGGGTAATACGCACCGCCGAGTCGGTGGTGTTCACGTGCTGACCACCGGCACCGGAGGAACGGTAGGTGTCGATACGCAGGTCGGCCGGGTTGATCTCGATCTCGACCTTGTCGTCGATCTCGGGCGACACGAACACCGCCGAGAACGAGGTGTGGCGACGGGCACCGGAGTCGAACGGGCTCTTGCGCACCAGGCGGTGCACGCCGATCTCGGTGCGCAGCCAGCCGAAGGCGTACTCGCCCTTGATATGCACGGTGGCGCCCTTGATACCGGCGACTTCACCTTCGGAAAGCTCGATGATGGTAGCGTCGAAACCACGCTTGTCGGCCCAGCGCAGGTACATGCGCAGCAGGATGTTGGCCCAGTCCTGCGCCTCGGTACCGCCGGAGCCGGCCTGGATGTCCAGGTAGGCGTTGTTCATGTCCATCTCGCCGCTGAACATGCGACGGAACTCAAGCAGGGCCAGGGACTCTTCCAGGGCTTGCAGCTCGGTCTCGACGTCGCTTACGGCGCCTTCATCCTCTTCCTCGACGGCCATGTCGAGCAGGTCCTTGCAGTCGGACAGGCCATTGGACAGTTTGTCCAGGGTCTCGACGACCTGCGCCAGCATGGCACGCTCGCGGCCCAGGGCCTGGGCGTACTCGGGCTTGTTCCAGACGTTGGGGTCTTCCAGCTCGCGGTTGACTTCGATCAGGCGGTCATGCTTGTGATCGTAGTCAAAGATACCCCCGAATGGACTGGGAACGCTCGGTGAGGTCCTTGATGGTGTTCAGGATCGGTTGGATTTCCATGGGCTGGCTACTCGCACGAATTCGGTGAAAAGCCTGCGAGTATAACCGAGTCCGCCGCAGGGCGGCAGACCCGCCGGGCGCCGAATGGCTGCAATTACCGTGCAGGCCCTGTCAGGCGATGCCAACCTGGTTGCGCCCGCCATTCTTGGCCTGGTACAGGCCTTTGTCCGCAGCCGAGATCAGTTGCCGGCTATGGCTGCCGATGGACGGAGTCTGGGTGGCCAGGCCAATGCTCACGGTCAGATACGAGTCGGGCACCGGCGCGGTGTGCGGGATGCCCAGGCCGAGCACGGTCTGGCGCAGCTTCTCGGCCATCAGGCGTGCCCCACCCGGCGAGGTGTTGGGCAATACCAGGACGAATTCCTCGCCACCATAGCGCGCCGGCAGGTCGGTCGGCCGCGAGCACGAGCCGCGGATCGCTTCGGCCACCTGGCGCAAGGCCTCGTCACCGGCCAGGTGGCCAAAGCTGTCGTTGTAGGCCTTGAAGTAGTCCACGTCGATCATCAGCAGCGACAACTGCTGCTGCTCACGCATGGCCCGGCGCCATTCCAGTTCCAGGTACTCGTCGAAGTGGCGGCGGTTGGACAACCCGGTCAGGCCATCGGAGTTCATCAGCCGCTGCAGCATCAGGTTGGTATCGAGCAGTTGCTGCTGGCTGACACGCAAAGCGCGGTAGGCCTCGTCGCGCTGCAACAAGGTAAGGTAGGAACGCGAGTGATAGCGGATGCGCGCCACCAGCTCGATGGTGTCCGGCAGCTTGACCAGGTAATCGTTGGCCCCGGCAGCAAAGGCTGCGCTCTTGACCAGCGGGTCTTCCTTGGTCGACAGGACGATGATCGGAATGTCCTGGGTCGCCGGGTTGTTGCGGTATTCACGCACCAGGGTCAGCCCGTCCAGGCCAGGCATGATCAGGTCCTGCAGGATCACCGTGGGCTTGATGCGCACGGCCTGGGCCACCGCCTGGTGCGGGTCGGCGCAGAAGTGGAAGTCGATGTTCTCTTCATGGGCCAGGCCACGCCGCACCGCCTCGCCGATCATGGCCTGGTCGTCGACCAGCAGCACCATCGCCGAGTTCTCGTTGGGGGTCGTGAAACCTTCGATCGGTAAATCATTCATACCTGTTCACCCGATCACTGCCGGCCTGGCGGCGTGATTCAATACACTTCGTCATTTTGCGAAAAATTCCATCAAGCGCCCGGCTATGCGTTCCAGCGGGCGGATTTCCACTGCGGCATCGATGGCCGCAGCGGCCTTGGGCATCCCGTACACCGCACTGCTGGCCTGGTCCTGGGCAATGGTCAGGAAACCCTGCTGGCGCATCAGCTTCAGGCCCTGGGCACCATCGCGACCCATGCCGGTAAGCAACACACCCACCGCATCGCCGGTCCAATAGCGCGCCACACTCTCGAAGAACACATCGATCGAGGGCCGGTAAATTTCATTGACAGGTTCGGCAGTGTAGGCCAGTTGGCCGTTCTGTAGCAGGCGGATGTGGTGATTGGTGCCGGCCAGCAATACCTGCCCCGGCTGTGGTGGCTCGCCCTCACGGGCCAGGCGCACCGGCAAGCCGGCGGCGCTGCTGAGCCATTCTGCCATGCCCGCGGCAAATACCTGGTCCACATGCTGGACCAGCACGATGGCCGCCGGAAACGCCGCCGGCAGGCCCTTGAGCAGTACTTCGAGGGCCGCCGGGCCGCCAGCGGACGAACCGATCGCAACCAGCCCGCGGTGCTGTGACGCCGCCCGCACGGGTGCGGCGACCGGGCGTGCGGCCGGTGCGCGCTGCTGACCAATCAACCAGCTTATGTTGAGGATCTTGCGCAGCAGTGGCGCTGCCGCTTCACGCGGATCGCCCGCCCCCAGCGCCGGCGTGTCGACCACGTCGAGGGCGCCGTGGCCCATGGCCTCGAATACCCGGTGCACGTTCTGCTTGCGATCGACCGTGACGATGACGATGGCGCAAGGGGTTTCGGCCATGATCCGCCGGGTGGCCTCGACGCCATCCATGACCGGCATGATCAGGTCCATGAGGATCAGGTCTGGCTGCTGCTCGGTGCAGCGCTGCACCGCCTCGGCGCCATTACTGGCCACCCACACCACCTGATGCGCCGGTTCGAGGGCAACCGCCCGGCGCAGCGCCTCGACGGCCATGGGCATGTCGTTGACGATGGCGATCTTCATCCCTGAGCACCTCCGATCAGCTCAACCACAGCATCCAGCAACGCATCGTCATGGAAACTGGCCTTTGCCAAATAGTAGTCGGCGCCGGCATCCAGGCCCCGCCGTCGGTCTTCCTCACGGTCCTTGTAGGACACCACCATCACCGGCAGCGATTGCAGGCGCTGGTCGCGGCGTACCAGGGTGACCAGCTCGATGCCGTCCATGCGCGGCATGTCGATATCAGTGATCAGCAGGTCGAAGTCCTCGTCACGCAAGGCGTTCCAGCCGTCCATGCCATCCACCGCAACGGCCACGTCGTAGCCACGGTTGCCGAGCAGCTTGCGCTGCAGTTCACGCACGGTCAGCGAATCATCGACCACCAGGATGCGCTGGCGCGCCACGCCACGGGTGCCGCTGCTGCCGCGGTCGATGCGTTCCAGGCTGCCGGTGCTGAGCAGCTTCTCCACCGAACGCAGCAGGTCCTCCACATCGACGATCAGCACCACCGAGCCATCGTCGAGCAGGGCGCCGGAAGAGATGTCCTGCACCTTGCCCAGCCGTGGGTCGAGCGGCATCACCACCAGCACCCGCTCGCCCACCAGTCGCTCCACGGCTACCCCGTACAACTGCTCGCGCTCGCGGATCACCACCACGCGCAGGTTGCTCTCCTGCGTTTGCCCGGCCGGGCGATTGAGCAGTTGGCTGGCCGCGACCAGGCCTATGTGCCGGCCTTCGTGCCAGAAATGCTGGCGCCCCTCGATCTGCACGATCTCTTCGGCACTTACTTCGAGCGTGCGTTCGATATGAGCGAGCGGGAAGGCATAGGCCTCGCCACCCACCTCGACCACCAGGCTGCGCACAACCGACAAGGTCAGTGGCACCTGCAAATGGAAACGGCAGCCCTGCCCGGCCAGCTGGGTCAGCTCTATCGAACCGCGCAGCTCCCGGATCATGTGCTGCACCGCATCCAGGCCGACACCGCGCCCGGACACCTCGGTGACTTTGTCGCGCAGGCTGAAACCGGGCAGGAACAGGAATGTCAGCAACTCTTCCTCGCTCATGCGCGCCACCGTGTCAGCGGGCGAAAGGGCGCGCTCGACAATGCTGCTGCGCAGGCGTTCGAGGTCGATGCCGGCACCGTCGTCGATCAGTTCAAGGCTGAGCATACCGGCCTGGTGCGAGGCCCGCAGGCGGATCACGCCCTCCTCCGCCTTGCCCGCCAGCAGGCGCCGCTCGGGCAGCTCGATGCCGTGGTCGACCGCGTTGCGCAACAGGTGGGTCAACGGTGCCTCGAGCTTTTCCAGCACATCACGGTCGACCTGGGTCTTTTCCCCTTCCACCAACAGCCGCACCGGCTTGCCCAACGAACGACCAAGGTCGCGCACCATGCGGCTCTGGCCGGTCAGCACATCGGCAAACGGCCGCATCCGGCAGGCCAGCGCGGTGTCGTAGAGCAGTTGTGCGCGCTGGCTGGCCTGCCAGCCGAACTCGTCCAGGTCGGCAGCCTGCTGCTGCAGGATCTGCTGGGTTTCCGCCAGCAGGCGCTGGGTCTGTGCCAGGGCTTCGAGCACCTCGCTGCTCTGGCCACTGTCCTCCAGTTGCAAGCGCAGGCCATCAAGCGCCTGCATGCCCTGGCCGTGCATGCGCTTGAGGCGCTGCAGGGTGGCCAGGTAAGGCTTGAGCCGCTGGGTTTCCACCAGCGACTTGCTGGACAGGTCGAGCAGGCTGTTGAGGCGGTCGGCGGTGACCCGCAGCACCCGCTCCGTACCTTCGCCGGTGCGCTTGCCGGCCTTGCGACGCGGGGCCAGCTCGGGCTCGGGCTCAGGCTCCAAGGGTTCGACAGGTAGCGGCAAAGGTTCGGCTTGCACGGTTTGCGCCGGCGCTTCCGGCAGCGCTGGCACGGCTGGCGGCGCGGGGGGCAAGGCTGCCGACCCCGGGTCGAGCAGGTTGGCCATTTGCGCAAGGAACACCGGCAGGGTCGCCTGCGCCCCGACATCGCCAGGCATGGCGATGCGCATCAACAGGTCGGTGCCCTGCAACAGGGCATCGATATGCTCGGCGCTCAGCCGCAGGCGACCCTCCTGGGCGGCCACCAGGCAGTCCTCCATGACATGGGCGACGCTGACGCCAGCGTCCACTCCGACGATCCGCGCCGCGCCCTTCAGCGAGTGGGCCGCGCGCATGCAAGCCTCAAGCTGGTCGGCCTGCGTGGGATTACGCTCCAGCGCCATCAGGCCGGCACTGAGCACCTGGGTCTGCGCCTCGGCCTCCAGGCTGAACAGTTCGAGCAACGATGCGTCGCGCATTTGCTCTGGGGTCATGACAGGCTCCGCTGCACGGCAGACAGTAAATGTTGATCGTCCAGTACCCGCACGCTGCGGCCACGCCATTGCAGGACCGCTGCGGTGAAGTGGGAGGCGTCCTGCCCGCTGTTCAGCAGCAGCGGGTCGAGCCGGTGAATGCCGTCGATTTCCTCGACCGCCATCACCACCGGCCCGCCTTCCGCGGCCAGGATCAGCATGCGTGGCATCGCCCGGCCGCCACGTTGCTCGGCAGCGCTGGCCTGCACACCCAGCAAGTCAGCCAGTGACAGGCACGGCACCAGCGCACCACGTACGTTGGCCACCCCCTGCAGCACCCGCGAGCGCTGGTGCGGCAGCGAATGCACCGCCTGCAGCGGGGCAATTTCGGCCAGGCAGGCGGTGGGCAGCGCCAGCCATTCTTCGCCAAGGCGGAACAGCAGCATGGAGCGGCTAGTGTTTTCCTCCACCGGCGCAGCCACGGCGGCCTGGTGGTCCTGCATAAGTGCGTAGCGGTCGAGCAGGCGTGTGGCCGCTGCGGCATATACCTCGCAGTTGCGACAGTGAACATGACGCTCCAGCAATGGGCACTGCTTGTCGCCGTGCACGCCAATGCGGTTCCAGCAGTCATCGACGTGCGTGTCAGCCTCGGCGAGCAATTGCATCGCGGATTCCTTCATCGTTCAGACTCCCGGCCAACCCGCGCGGCGCGCTCCTGCAGGCGCCGGGCACCGGCCAGGTCACCCTGGGCTGCCAGCAAGGCAGCCAGGTGTACCAGCGCCTCGGAGTGCTGCGGTTCCAGGTACAGGGCTTTGCGATAGTGGGTCAGAGCCTGCTGCGCATCGCCTTCGGTGTCGCTGAGCAGCCCCAGCCAGTAGTAAACCTGCGCCGAAGGCGCGAACTGGCCCAGGTAGCGCTGGCATTCGGCACGGGCCTGCTCGCTGGCACCGGCGTTGGCAAGCCGGGCAATGCTGGCCAGCAACTCAGTTGCATCCTCACGTTTGTGCTCGCGCGCCGGTGCTGGCTTGGCGGCAAAGGGGAGCACCCGCAATGGGCGCGGCAACGCTGCGCTCGGTAACGGAGAGCCTGGCTTGGCAGGTGCTGGCGACGTGCGACGCAAGGGCTGGACCGGGGGCGTAGCCAGCGCAGCGCTACCGCCCTCCTGGCGCACGTAGGCGAACGACTGGGCAATCCCCAGCGGGCGCATGCCCAACCGCGCCAGCAAGCTGCCTTCGGCGGGGCCGATGAACAGTACGCCCTGTGGATGCAGCAAGCGCTTGAGCACTTCGAACACCCGTTGCTGGGTCGGCACGTCGAAATAGATCAGCAGGTTGCGGCAGAACACGAAGTCGTACAGGCCATCGCGGCTGGCCAGGGCCGGGTCGAGTACGTTGCCCACCTGCAGGCTGACTTGGTCACGCACCCGCTCATGCAGGAGGTGGCCTTCGTCGAGCGCATCGAAGTAACGCTCGCGAAAGCCCAGGTTACTGCCACGGAAGGCATTGCGCCCGTACACGGCCTGCCCGGCCTTGGCCACGGAACTGGGGCTGATGTCCATGCCGTCGATCATGAACGCCCCCGGCGCGATACCGGCATCGAGCAAGGCCATGGCCAACGAATAGGGCTCCTCGCCGGTCGAGCAAGGCAGGCTGAGCAAGCGCAGCGGGCGCGCCCCGGCCAGCTCGGCCAGGCGCTTGTGCGCCAGGCTGGCCAAGGCGGTGAAGGATTCGGGGTAACGGAAGAACCAGGTTTCCGGAACGATGACCGCTTCGATCAACGCCTGTTGCTCATCCGTCGACTGCTGCAGGTGCAGCCAGTAATCATCCAGGTCCGCGGCGTCCACGGCCACGCAACGCTGGCGCAGCGCACGCTCGACCATGGGCGCGCCCACCGACTCCACGTCCAGGCCTATGCGCTCGCGCAAGTAGCGGAAGAAATGCTGTTCGTTCATGTCGGCATCCCTGTCGGATCACCCGCATACAGCAACTCGTGCACGGCATCGGGGAGCAGGTCGTTGACTTCGATGCGCTGCAACAAGCCCTGCTCATCCTGACGCACCGGGCCCAGGTACGGGGCCTCGCCGCTGTCCACGCCATACGGCTGGAACTCGTCGGGGTGGCAACGCAGGGTTTCGGTGGCCTGCTCCAGTATCAGACCAAGCTGTAGGCCGACTCGGTAGTGCACCAGAACCAGGCGGGTACTGGTGCGCTGCGCTGCCGGTTGGCCGAAGCTCAATGCCGCCAGGTCGACCACTGGTACCAACAGGCCTCGGTGCGCAAGGATGCCTGCGACCCAGGCAGGTGCCTTGGCGATCGGTTTCAGCGGCTGACGCGGCAGCACCTCGATCACCTCGTGCACGCTCAGGGCAAAGCGTTGCTCCCGAATGCGAAACTGCAGGTACAACGCCCCCTTGGCGTTGCCCGTCCGCGCGGCCCGCGATTGCAAGTCGTTCATCGCGGTCAGACTTTGAAGCGCGACACGCCGCCACGCAGGCCCGCGGCCACCTGGCTCAGCTCATCGATGGCGAAACTGGCCTGGCGCAGCGACTCGACTGTCTGGGTGCTGGCATCGCTGAGCTGGGCCAGCGCCTGGTTGATCTGCTCGGCACCGGTGGCCTGGGCCTGCATGCCTTCGTTGACCATCAGCACACGCGGCGCCAGGGCCTGCACCTGGTGGATGATCTGGCTGAGCTGTTCGCCCACCTGCTGCACCTCGAACATGCCGCGGCGCACTTCTTCGGAAAACTTGTCCATGCCCATGACCCCGGCCGACACCGCCGACTGGATCTCGCGCACCATCTGCTCGATGTCGTAGGTGGCAACGGCGGTCTGGTCGGCCAGGCGGCGCACTTCGGTGGCCACCACGGCAAAGCCCCGGCCGTACTCGCCGGCCTTTTCCGCTTCGATGGCAGCGTTGAGCGACAGCAGGTTGGTCTGGTCGGCAACCTTGACAATGGTCACCACCATCTGGGTGATGTTGCTGGCCTTTTCGTTGAGGATGCCCAGCTTGGCGTTGACCAGGTCGGCGGCACCCATCACCTGGTGCATGGTTTCTTCCATGCGTGCCAGGCCCTGCTGGCCGGAGCCGGCCAGGCTGGAGGCCTGGTCGGCGGCCGAGGTGACTTCGGTCATGGTGCGCACCAGGTCACGCGAAGTGGCGGCGATTTCCCGCGAGGTGGCGCCGATTTCGGTGGTGGTGGCGGCCGTTTCGGTGGCGGTGGCCTGCTGTTGCTTGGAGGTTGCGGCAATTTCGGTCACCGAGGTGGTCACCTGCACCGACGAACGCTGGGCCTGGGCCACCAGGTTGGCCAGGGCCTCGGCCATTTCGTTGAAGCCGCTTTCGATGGCGCCGAACTCGTCCTTGCGGTCCAGGCTCAGGCGCATGCTCAGGTCGCCGGAGCGCAGTTTGTCGAGGGCATGGACAATGCGTTGCATGGGCGCGGTGATGGCGCGCATCAGCAACAGGCCGCAGATACCGGCGGCGATGATCGCCAGCAGCAGCGAAACCATCATGCTGCCCTTGGCGGTGCTCACGGCGCCGACGATCTCGTTGGTGTCGGTGTCGGCGGCGGCCCGGTTGTGCTCGATCACTTCGTTCAGAAGCTTGCGGCCTTCTACCCAGGCCGGGGTCAGCACATCGGTGATCAACCGCTGGGCTTCGGCATAGTCGTGCTTTCGATAGGCTTCCAGCACCTGCTCGATGATCTTGAGGTAGGCAACCTCCATCTGGATGAAGGCGTCGAACCGCGCCTGGTCGTCATCATCCTGAATGGTGCCCTGGTAGCTGGCCATGTGCTCTTTCAGGCGGTCCTGGAAGCTCTTGAACAGTTCCGCATCGGCCGAGGTGAATTCACGCTGGTTGGACAGGCCTACCAACTGCTGGCTAGCCACGTAACCGTCGACCCAGGCACTGCGGATCATCGAGCTGTAGTAGAGGCCGGGAATGCTGTCGGTCCCCACTGCCTGTTCGGCGGATGCGATGGTCACCAACCGCGAGTAGGCGGCCACGATCATCAGCAGCATGATGGCGATGATCACGGCGAAACTTGCCAGGATCCGTTGGCGCAAGGTCCAGTTCTTCACATTCAGCCCTCAGGAATTCACAACGAGCGGGAAAAATCGCCGAAGTATAGCCCAGGCGCCCAGTGCTCATGCGGCTGAAATGTGGGGTGACCAGGTAACCTTGCCGACAGACCGGTCATTTGTGCCCAACGCCATTGGGGCCGCTGTGCGGCCCATCGCCGGCAAGCCAGGCTCCCACCTCGACCGCATGACCTCAGGTCATGTGTGATCCCTGTGGGACCCGGCTTGCCGGCGATGGGCTGCAACGCAGCCCCCATCACTGGCCGGCGGCAAGCCTTGCCTGGCTTTCCAGCTCCTGGCGCAGGGCCGGGTCCAGGCGCAGCTGGCGGGCCAGTTCGTCCAGGTAGGCGCGCTCCATGAAGTTTTCCTGGTCGACCATCATCACGCTGGCCAGGTACATCTCGGCGGCCATTTCCGGCGTTTGCGCGGCACGGGCCACTTCGGCCGGGTCCAGCGGCTTGTTCAGCTCGGCATGCAGCCAGTGCTGCAACTCGCGGTCGTTGTCCAGGCGGGTGAATTCACCCTCGATCAGCGCACGCTCGCGTTCATCGATATGGCCATCTGACTTAGCCGCCGCCACCAGCGCCCGCAGCACCGCCTGGCTGTGCAGTTCGGCCTGGGCCGGCGGCAGGCGGTCGACGGTCTGCGGCTCGGCGGCGGCCACCTGCTGGCGCGCCTGCCAGTTGCCGTAGGCCTTGTAGGCCAGCACACCGAGCGCGGCCAGGCCGCCATAGGTAAGGGCCTTGCCGCCATACTTGCGGGCCTTCTTGTTGCCCAGCAGCAAGCCCATGGCGCCCGCCGCCAGGGCGCCGCCACCGGCACCGGAAAGCAGGCTGCCAAGGCCGCCGGCACTGGCGCCTGGCTTGCCAGAGCTGCCCTTGCCGGCCTGGCTGGCGAGCAAGTCCTGGCCGGACTTGAGCAACTGGTCGAGCAATCCCCGGGTGTTCATCAAACGGTCTCCACGTTGGCCAAGGGAGCCGTCAGGTTAAGCCCTGCCCGCCCGATCGCCATGGGGGGATTTGCTTCCGGATGTTGCATTGGCTGGCAAAAAGCCAACTAGACTCGATATCGCCAATACCGCGCGTAAACCGCACTACGCCTATAACGCTCGCTTCACGGCTTGCTTGATGACTGCCCCGACCAAAATCTCCAAGAAGAGGGAACACCATGTCAGTGCACAAGACCGCATTGCTCGGCGCAACCGCCTGCGCCGTGCTGGCCAGCGCCAGCCTGCAGGCTGCCGAACCGCCCAAGGCCCTGGGGCCCGGCGAGGGCCGCCTGGACATCGTCGCCTGGCCCGGCTACATCGAGCGCGGTGAAAGCGACAAGGCCTACGACTGGGTGACCGGCTTCGAGAAGGAAACCGGCTGCAAGGTCAGCGTCAAGACCGCCGCCACCTCGGACGAGATGGTCAGCCTGATGACCAAGGGCGGCTATGACCTGGTCACCGCCTCGGGCGATGCCTCGCTGCGGCTGATCGCGGGCAAGCGGGTACAGCCGATCAACACCGACTTGATCCCCAACTGGAAGAACATCGACCCACGGCTGCAGAACGGTGGCTGGTACGTGGTCGACAAGCGGGTCTACGGCACCCCGTACCAATGGGGCCCGAACGTGCTGCTGTACAACACCGACGTGTTCAAACAGGCGCCCACCACCTGGGGTGTGCTGTTCGAGCCGCAGAACCTGCCCGACGGCAAGCCGAACAAGGGCCGCGTGCAGGCCTACGATGGGCCGATCTACATCGCCGATGCGGCGTTGTACCTGAAGACGGCCAAACCGGAGCTGGGCATCCAGGACCCGTACGAGCTGAGCGAAGCGCAGTACAAGGCCGTGCTGGAACTGCTGCGCCAGCAGCAACCGCTGATCCACCGCTACTGGCATGACGCCACGGTGCAGATGAGCGACGTGAAAAACGAAGGCGTGGTTGCCTCCAGCTCCTGGGGCTACATGGTCAACGGCCTGAAGGCCGAGAAGCAGCCCGTGGCCTCGACCATTCCCAAAGAAGGCGCGACCGGCTGGGCCGACACCACCATGCTGCACAGCGAGGCCAAGCACCCCAACTGTGCCTACAAATGGATGGACTGGTCGCTGCAGCCGAAAGTACAAGGTGACGTGTCGGCCTGGTTCGGTTCGTTGCCGGCGGTGCCGGCGGCCTGCACCGGCAACGAGCTGCTGGGGGCCGAGGGCTGCAAGACCAACGGTTTCGACAACTTCGACAAGATCGCCTTCTGGAAAACCCCGCAGGCCCAGGGCGGCAAGTTCGTGCCGTATAGCCGCTGGACCCAGGATTACATTGCGATCATGGGCGGGCGCTGAGGGTTTCTTCACCTGTACCGGCCCTATCGCCGGCAAGCCGGCTCCCACAGGGCCCGCATAGGCCTTGAAGCCTGCACAGTACCTGTGGGAGCTGGCTTGCCGGCGATAGGGCCGGCACTGGCAATACAAGAACAACCGAGTACCGCCTATGCCCCTAGCCGTCCAGTTCACCCAGGTTTCCCGCACCTTCGGCGAGGTCAAGGCCGTCGACCAGGTCAGCATCGACATCATCGATGGCGAATTCTTCTCCATGCTCGGCCCCTCTGGCTCGGGCAAGACCACCTGCCTGCGCCTGATCGCAGGCTTCGAGCAACCCACCAGCGGTTCGATCCGCATCCACGGTGTCGAAGCTGCGGGCGTACCGCCCTACCAGCGCGACGTCAACACCGTATTCCAGGACTACGCCCTGTTCCCGCACATGAACGTACTGGACAACATCGCCTACGGCCTGAAGGTAAAAGGCGTGGCCAAGGCCGAACGCCACAGCCGCGCCGAAGAAGCCCTGGCGATGGTGGCCCTGGCCGGCTATGGCGCGCGAAAGCCGGCGCAGTTGTCCGGTGGCCAGCGCCAGCGCGTGGCCCTGGCCCGCGCGCTGGTCAATCGGCCACGGGTACTGCTGCTGGACGAGCCGCTTGGCGCGCTGGACCTGAAGTTGCGCGAACAGATGCAGGGCGAGCTGAAAAAGCTGCAACGCCAGTTGGGTATCACCTTCATCTTCGTCACCCACGATCAGACTGAGGCGCTGTCGATGTCCGATCGCGTCGCAGTATTCAACCGCGGCCGTATCGAGCAGGTCGACACCCCGCGCAACCTGTACATGCAGCCGGCCACCACCTTCGTCGCCGAATTCGTCGGCACCTCCAACGTTGTGCGCGGCGAACTGGCCACGTTGCTCAATGGCAGCCCGGCGCCCTTCTCCATCCGCCCCGAACACATCCGCCTCGGCGACCCGGCCACAGCCAGCCAGCACGTCCAGGTCAGCGGCCTGCTGCGCGATATCCAGTACCAGGGCAGTGCCACCCGCTACGAGCTGCAGCTGGACGGCGGCCAGCTGCTGGCGGTGAGCCAGGCCAACGACCGCTGGCAGGCGCAGGCACAGGCACAGGCATGGCAAACAGGGCAACGGGTACAGGCGCACTGGCCCCGTGAAGCCATGACAGTGCTGCAGGAAACGGAGGGCCGCTGACATGAGCACGCTGCGCGGCCTGTCCAACCTGCTGTACCGGCGCCCCAACCTGTACCTGGCCCTGCTGCTGATCCCACCGCTGACCTGGTTCGGCGCGATCTACCTGGGCTCGCTGCTGAACCTGCTGTGGCAAGGCTTCTATACCTTCGACGACTTCACCATGGCGGTGACCCCGGACCTGACCCTGGGCAATTTCGCCGCGCTGTTCAACCCGTCGAACTTCGACATCATCCTGCGCACCCTGGGAATGGCGCTGGCGGTGTCGCTGGCCAGCGCGGTGCTGGCCTTCCCCATCGCCTACTACATGGCGCGCTACACCAGCGGCAAGACCAAGGCATTTTTCTACATCGCAGTGATGATGCCGATGTGGGCCAGCTACATCGTCAAGACCTACGCCTGGACCCTGCTGCTGGCCAAGGGCGGCGTGGCCCAGTGGTTCGCCCAGCAACTGCACCTGGATGCCCTGCTGCAAATGGTGCTGACGGTGCCGGGCGTGGGCGGCAGCACGCTGTCGACTTCGCACCTGGGGCGCTTCATGGTGTTCGTGTACATCTGGCTGCCGTTCATGATCCTGCCGATCCAGGCCTCGCTGGAACGCTTGCCGCCGTCGCTGCTGCAAGCCTCGGCAGACCTGGGCGCCAGGCCCGGCCAAACCTTCGTGCAGGTGATCCTGCCGCTGTCGATCCCGGGCATCGCCGCCGGCTCGATCTTCACCTTCTCGCTGACCCTGGGCGACTTCATCGTGCCGCAGCTGATCGGCCCGCCCGGCTATTTCATCGGCAGCATGGTCTATGCCCAGCAAGGGGCGATCGGCAACATGCCGATGGCCGCCGCGTTCACCCTGGTGCCGATCGTGCTGATCGCGGTGTACCTGTCCATCGTCAAGCGACTGGGGGCCTTCGATGCACTCTGAAAAAGCCTCGACCGGGCTGCGCCTGGCGGCCTGGGGCGGATTGCTGTTCCTGCACTTCCCGATCCTGATCATCTTCCTGTACGCCTTCAACACCGAAGACGCGGCATTCAGCTTCCCGCCCAAGGGCTTAACCCTGAAGTGGTTCGCCGTGGCCTTTGCCCGGCCCGATGTGCTGGAAGCGATAAAGCTGTCGCTGCAGGTGGCCTGCCTGGCCACGCTGATCGCCCTGGTGCTCGGCACGCTGGCCTCGGCGGCGCTGTACAGGCGCAGCTTTTTCGGCAAGGAGAGCATTTCGCTGATGCTGATATTGCCTATTGCCCTGCCTGGCATCATTACCGGCATCGCCCTGCTCTCGGCGTTCAAGAGCCTGGGGATCGAGCCCGGCGTGTTCACCATCGTGGTCGGCCACGCCACGTTCTGCGTGGTGATCGTCTACAACAACGTGATCGCCCGCCTGCGGCGCACTTCGCAGAGCCTGATCGAAGCTTCGATGGACCTCGGTGCCGACGGTTGGCAAACCTTCCGCTACATCATCCTGCCCAACCTCGGTTCGGCGCTGCTGGCCGGTGGCATGCTGGCCTTTGCCCTGTCGTTCGACGAAATCATCGTCACCACCTTCACTGCCGGCCACGAACGCACCCTGCCGATCTGGCTGCTCAACCAGCTCAGCCGCCCGCGCGACGTGCCGGTGACCAACGTGGTCGCCATGCTGGTGATGCTGGTGACCATGCTGCCGATACTTGGCGCCTATTACCTGACCCGTGGCGGCGAAAGCGTCGCGGGCAGCGGCAAATGACCCTGGAGGAGTCCCCGATGCAAACGCAGATGCTAATCAATGGCCAACTGGTCGCTGGCGAAGGCCCGGCCTGGACCGTGCTCAATCCGGCGCTGGGCAGTGCCCTGGCGCAGATCAACGAAGCCAGCGAGGCCCAGGTGGACAGCGCCGTGCGCGCCGCCGACCAGGCCTTCGACAGCTGGTCGCAAACCAGCCCCAAGGAACGCTCGCAAGCCTTGCTGGCACTGGCCGACGCTATCGAAGCCCATGGCGATGAACTGGCCCGACTGGAATCGCAGAACTGCGGCAAGCCGCTGAGCGCTGCGCTGAATGACGAGATCCCGGCAATTGCCGACGTGTTCCGCTACTTCGCCGGTGCGGCGCGCTGCCTGGGCGGCTCGGCAGCTGGCGAGTACCTGCCGGGCCATACTTCGATGATCCGCCGCGACCCGCTGGGCGTGGTGGCCTCGATCGCGCCGTGGAACTACCCGTTGATGATGCTGGCGTGGAAGATCGCCCCGGCCCTGGCTGCCGGCAACACGGTGGTGATCAAGCCCTCCGAGCTGACCCCGCTGACCGCCCTGCGCCTTGGCGAATTGACCCGGGACCTGCTGCCACCGGGGGTGCTGAACATCCTCTTCGGCCGTGGCCAGACGGTCGGCAACCCGCTGGTCAACCACCCCAAGGTGCGCATGGTGTCGCTGACCGGCTCGATCCCCACCGGTGCTCACATCATCAGCGCCACCGCCGACAGCGTGAAACGCATGCACATGGAACTGGGCGGCAAGGCCCCGGTGCTGGTGTTCGACGATGCCGACATTGATGCCGCCATCGACGGCATCCGTACCTTCGGCTTCTATAACGCCGGCCAGGACTGCACCGCCGCCTGTCGGCTGTACGTGCAGGATGGCATCTACGAGCGTTTCGTCGAACGCCTGGGGGCCGCGGTGGCCAGCCTCAAACCGGGCCTGCAGGAAGCCGAGGACACCGAACTGGGGCCACTGATCAGTGCCCAGCACCGCGACAAGGTCGCAGGGCTGGTGCAACGGGCCATCGCCCAACCGCACATTCGCCTGGTGACCGGTGGCAAGGCGATCGAGGGCGACGGTTTCTTCTTCGAACCGACCGTACTGGCCGACGCCCTGCAGGACGACGAAATCGTGCGTAATGAAGTGTTCGGCCCGGTAGTGTCGGTGACCCGCTTCAACGACGAAGCGCAGGCGCTGGAATGGGCCAACGACTCCAACTACGGCCTGGCCTCATCGGTATGGACCCGCGACACCGGCCGCGCCCACCGCCTGGCGGCGCGCCTGCAGTATGGCTGCACCTGGGTGAACACCCACTTCATGCTGGTCAGCGAAATGCCCCATGGCGGGCAGAAGCATTCGGGGTATGGCAAGGACATGTCGATGTATGGGCTGGAGGACTACACCTGTGTGCGGCATGTGATGATCAAACATTGAGGGTAATGCCTGGGCTGAGACCGGCACCTCAGTCCAGGAGCTTTCCTGCAAAGTAGCCAATAGAACAGGAGTAAGTATCAACGCCTGATTTTGCGCGACCTCTGTGGGAGCGGGTTCACCCGCGAACACCGGCAAAGCCGGTGCCATACACCGAGTCGCCTTCTTCGCGGGCATGCCCCACAGATGCCGCACCGCATTCAAAGGCAGTGCAATACCGTGTAGGAGCGGCCTTGTGTCGCGAAAGGGCCGCAAAGCGGCCCCGGCAATATCAGCGGCGGAGCTGGAAACCTGGGGCCGCTTCGCAGCCCTTTCGCGACACAAGGCCGCTCCTACAACGACCGCGCAATGCTTGGGTCAGGTCAATCCCGCAGGTCCGACTCGTGAATCGGGTTGGCCCGGCTGGTGGCGCGCTGGTATTGCGCCGGCCAGGTAGCTTTGTTGCCGCCCAGGTCGTCGTCGGCGTGCAGCGGCCAGTACGGGTCGCGCAGCAGTTCGCGGGCGAGGAAGATGATGTCGGCCTGGCCAGTGCGCAGAATGTGCTCGGCCTGGGCCGGTTCGGTGATCATGCCCACGGTGCCGGTGGCGATTTCCGATTCCTTGCGCACACGCTCGGCGAAGCGCGTCTGGTAGCCCGGGCCGGTGGGGATTTCGGCGTTGACCGAGGTGCCGCCGGAGGACACGTCGATCAGGTCGACGCCCAAACCACGCAGGCGGCGGGCCAGTTCGACGGTTTCATCCGGGTTCCAGCCGTCCTCGACCCAGTCGGTCGCCGATACCCGCACGAACAGCGGTAACTCGGCAGGCCAGACCTTGCGCACGGCCTCGACCACCTCCAGGGTCAGGCGGATACGGTTTTCGAAGCAACTGCCGTACTCGTCGCGACGCTGGTTGCTCAGCGGCGACAGGAACTGGTGCAACAGGTAGCCATGGGCGGCGTGGATCTCGACCACCTTGAAACCGGCCTTCAGGGCGCGCTCGGTCGAGGCGACAAAGGCGGCGATCACAGCCTGAATCTCATTGTGGTTCAACTCATGCGGCGTCGTGTGTTGCGGGTCGAAGGCGATTTTCGACGGGCCCACCGGTTGCCAGCCGCCCTCCTCGAGCTTGACGCTGCCTTGCTTGCCCAGCCATGGGCGATAGGTGCTGGCCTTGCGCCCGGCGTGAGCCAGCTGGATGCCGGGCACGCTCCCCTGGGCGGTGATGAAACGGGTGATGCGTTGCAGCGGGGCGATCTGAGCGTCGTCCCACAGGCCGAGGTCTTCAGCGGTGATGCGACCATCCGCGGTCACCGCCACGGCTTCAGTGATTACCAGGCCAGCGCCACCCACGGCGCGGCTGCCTAAATGGACAAGGTGCCAATCATTGGCCAGGCCATCGACGGCGGAATACTGGCACATCGGCGAAACGGCGATGCGGTTGGGCAGGGTCAGCTGACGCAGGGTGTAAGGCTCGAGCAGCAGGCTCATGAGGGCACCTCCCAAGGACTCCAATGGTGATCCGGCCCGGACACTCAATTGCACGTCCCTGGCCCAGGTCCGGTCATAACTTCAGACTAGACCAGAATGGTTGGGGGGGAGGTTCCATGGGATTTGGTAGAGGTTGAACGGCTCTGCGTTACCAGCGCCATGTCTGATCAGAGTTTCAGATATCCCTTACGGCCCAGATCTGGTGAAGCCTAGGCTGAGGAAATAACCTACAAGTCCTGTCGACTCGCGTCTGATTGTTACTGGAATCCCGACTCTCTAGCCTTTGCTGGTCGCTGGCATTCAGCGGCCGGGGGTGGAATCCCGATCAATTACCGAGTAGCTGTCGTCATGGCAGTTGTGCGCGGAAGGCCGCAAAGCCTACCGGGTCTACTCGTAGCCTGGATTCCACACCGCGTACAACTGCCACCCTTCGTGTGGAATCGGAGAGGCGGTCAATCAGCCATTCGCCAGCCCACAGGTACAGCGCAAGCCTTGAGCCCGGCTCAGGCCATGTGGGAGCGGGCGTGCCCGCGAAGAAGGCGACTCGGTGGCTGGCACCGGCTCTGCCGGTGTTCGCGGGCATGCCCGCTCCTACAGGTACGGTGCAAGCCTCAAGCGCGGCGCTGACCCTGTGCGAGCGGGCGTGCCCGCGAAGAAGGCGACTCAGTGGATGGCACCGGCTTCGCCGGTGTTCGCGGGCATGCCCGCTCCCACAGGGATCTTCACCTGGCATCAAGGCCTTGTGCCATACCTACAGAGTTGCGGAAGCCGCAGTACTTGCAGTCAGCGCGGCTCCATGTGGGCAATCATCAACTGCACACTTTCGTTGCCACGGAACTCGTTCACATCCAGCTTGTACGCCAACTCGACCCAACGCACCGTCGGGTTCGGCCACACTTCGCGGTCAATGCCAAAGGCAATGCCGTCCAGCCGCACCGAGCCGCACTCGCTCTTGAGCACCACCTTCAGGTGCCGCTCGCCCACCACGCGTTGCTCCACTAGCTGGAACACGCCATGGAACAGCGGCTCGGGGAAGTGCTGCCCCCAGGGCCCGGCATGGCGCAGGGCCTTGGCCAGGTCGAGGTGGAACTCCTCCACCGCCAGGCTGCCGTCGGACAACAGCCGACCGGTCAGGTCCTCTTCGCGCAGCTGGCGTCGCACTTCTTCATCGAACGCCTCGGCAAATGCCGGGAAATTGGCCTCGGGCAAAGACAACCCCGCCGCCATCGCGTGGCCGCCGAACTTGCTGATCAGTTGCGGGTGGCGCGCCGCCACGGCATCCAGCGCATCGCGAATATGGAACCCCGGCACCGAACGCGCCGACCCTTTGAGCATACCCTCGCCAGCGTCGGCGAAAGCGATGGTCGGCCGGTGGTAACGCTCCTTCAGGCGCGAAGCCAGAATACCGATAACCCCCTGGTGCCAGTCGGCATCGAACAGGCACAGGCCATATGGCATCGACTCGACAGGCAGGTCCTTGAGCTGGGCCAGGGCCTCGCGCTGCATGCCCTGTTCGATGGACTTGCGGTCCTGGTTCAGGTCGTCCAGCTGCTGGGCCATGTCCTGGGCCAGGGCCGCGTCTTCACACAGCAGGCATTCGATGCCCAGGCTCATGTCGTCCAGGCGCCCGGCAGCGTTCAGCCGCGGGCCGAGGATGAAGCCGAGGTCGGTCGAGGTGATACGCCGGTGATCGCGACGGGCCACTTCAAGAATGGCCTTCAGCCCCGGTCGGGCGCGGCCGGCACGAATGCGTTCGAGGCCCTGGTGCACCAGGATGCGGTTGTTGGCATCCAATGGCACCACGTCGGCGACGCTGCCCAGGGCAACCAGGTCGAGCAATTCGCCGATGTTCGGCTGCGGCTGCGTTTCGTAGCGCCCCAGGCTGCGCAGGCGCGCACGCAGGGCCATCAGCACGTAGAAGATCACCCCTACCCCGGCCAGCGCCTTGCTCGGGAAACTGCAGCCCGGCTGGTTGGGGTTGATGATGGCGTCGGCGTCGGGCAACTCCGCGCCCGGTAGGTGGTGGTCGGTGACCAGCACCTTGAGCCCGGCGGCTTTGGCAGCAGCCACACCCTCGACGCTGGAAATGCCGTTGTCCACGGTGATCAGCAGCTGCGGCTGGCGTTGCAGCGCCACCTCGACGATTTCCGGGGTCAGGCCGTAGCCGTATTCGAAGCGGTTGGGCACAAGGTAGTCGACATGGGCCGCGCCCAGCAGGCGCAGGCCCAGCACGCCGACAGTACTGGCAGTGGCGCCGTCGGCATCGAAGTCGCCGACGATGAGGATGCGCTGGCGCTGGTCGATAGCCTCGACCAGCAGATCCACGCCGGCCTCGATGCCCTTGAGCTGCTGGTACGGCAGCAGGCGCGCGAGGCTTTTGTCCAGCTCGGCCTCGCTCTGCACGCCGCGCGCGGCGTACAGGCGGGTCAGCAAGGGTGGCAGGTTACCCAGGAATGGCAGGGTCGGCGGCAGCGGGCGAGGTTCGATACGCATGGGGTGCTTCAGCCGCGCTCACCAAGCAGCCAGTCCAGCTGCACTTCGTGCTGGCCACGGTCGTCGGTGACGAACAAGGTGCCTTCACTGATCATCACGTCCCACTTGATGGTGCGGGGCATGTCGGTGGCGAGGGTTTCCAGCACCTCTTGCGGCACCGCGGCGATGTTCAGGTTCTTCAGGCCCTTGACCGCATCTACCACCTTGTTCTGCCATACGCGCAGGCTGCCGTAGGCCAGCAGGCTGGTGCGCTCGGTGCGGCGCGAGCACCAAGTCAGTCGGTCGGCGTCCGGCTGGCCTACCTCGATCCAGTGCAGGATGCGATCGTCCAGGCTCTTTTCCCACAGCGCCGCCTCGTCCACGTCGGACAGGCCACGGCCGAACGACAGGTTTTCGTTGTACCAGAGGGCGTAGGCCAGCAAGCGTACGGCCATGCGTTCTTCGGTTTCCGAAGGGTGGCGGGCAATGGTTTGACGGACGTTTTCGTACACGCCGCGGTCGAGGTCGGTCAGGTTCAGTTCGAATTTGTAGGTGGTGGACGGCTGGGCCATGGTCGACGGGCTTCTTGCGCAGAGAAAAAGTGACACAGTCTAACCGATACTGCCCTTCGTTGCCCCGCAGCAGTATCTGCCGCTTCGGACCTATGATAAAACCACGCATCTGCCCAGCTGCCACGGATGCCCCATGACTACGCCCAGCAAACCCCTCGCCGGTCTTAAGGTTGTCGAACTCGGCACCCTCATCGCTGGCCCGTTCGCCTCGCGTATCTGTGCCGAATTCGGCGCCGAGGTGATCAAGGTCGAATCGCCCGATGGCGGCGACCCGTTGCGCAAATGGCGCAAGCTGTACGAGGGCACCTCGCTGTGGTGGTTCGTGCAGGCCCGCAACAAGCAGTCGCTCACCCTCAACCTCAAGCACCCAGAGGGCCGCGAGATTCTAAAACGCCTGCTGGCCGACGCCGACATCCTGATCGAGAACTTCCGCCCGGGCGTGCTGGAAAAACTCGGCCTGGGCTGGGACGTGCTGCACGCGCTCAACCCGCGCCTGGTAATGGTGCGCCTGTCGGGCTTCGGCCAGACCGGGCCGATGAAGGACCAGCCGGGCTTCGGCGCCGTGGGCGAGTCGATGGGCGGCCTGCGCTACATCACCGGCTTCGACGACCGCCCACCGGTGCGCACGGGTATTTCCATCGGTGACTCGATTGCTGCCCTGTGGGGTGTGATCGGTGCACTGATGGCGCTGCGACACCGGGAAGTCAACGGCGGCCAGGGCCAGGTGGTAGACGTGGCCCTGTACGAAGCGATCTTCGCCATGATGGAAAGCATGGTCCCGGAGTTCGATGTGTTCGGCTTTATCCGCGAACGTACCGGCAACATCATGCCAGGCATCACGCCCTCCTCCATTCACACCAGCGCCGACGGCAAGCATGTACAGATCGGCGCCAACGGCGATGCGATCTTCAAGCGCTTCATGCAAGCCATTGGCCGCACCGACCTGGCCGACGACCCGACCCTGGCCACCAACGATGGCCGCGACCTGCGCCGTGACGAGCTGTACGGGGTAATCGACCGCTGGGCCAACAGCCTGCCGCTGGAGCAACTGATACAGGTGCTGAACGCCGCCGAAGTACCGGCCAGCCGCATCTATTCGGCCGAGGACATGTTCAATGACCCGCAGTACCTGGCACGCGAAATGTTCCTGCAGGCCAAGCTGCCGGACGGCAAGCCATTCCGCATGCCGGGGATCGTGCCCAAGCTGTCGGACACCCCCGGCTCTACCGAGTGGGTAGGCCCGGCGCTGGGCGAACACACCGAGGCACTGCTCGGCACCCTGGGCTACGACGCGGCGGCCATCGCCAGCCTGCGCGCAGCAGGCACGGTCTGACCCTGGCGCGGCCCTGGTCCATGCGCGCTGCCCGTTGCCTATGTCACCTGGTCCTGCTGTGCGGGCTGCTGCCTGCACTGCTGCAGCCAGCCAGCGCCAAGGAGCGCATCTTCTGGCTGGTGCGCGACCTGCCGCCGTTCACCATTCTGGAAGGGCCGGAAAAAGGCCAAGGGGTGATCGACCAGTTGCTGCCCCTGCTGATCAGGCAGATGCCCGAGTACGACCACAGCATCCTGCGGGTCAACCGCGCCCGCGGCATCCAGATGCTGCAGGACCCGAAAAGTTTCACCTGCGACCCGACCCTGCTGTGGACGCCGGAACGCGCCGAATATGTGAGGTTTTCCGTGCCTTCCCTGGGCGTGCTCAGTGGCGGCCTGGTGCTGCGCAAGGAAAGCGAGGCGCTGGTGGCGCCTTACCTCGACGGCCAGGAGGTAGACCTGCTCAACCTGCTGAGCAAGACCCCACTGAAGCTGGGTGTTGTCGCCGAGCGCAGCTATGGCACACAGATCGACGCCATCCTGCGCCAGTTGCCCGACACCGCGTTCAGCCGCCACTACGGCAACGACGCCACCGCCAACCTGCTGCAGATGCAACAGCTCGGGCGCCTGCGCATGGTGCTCGGCTACTGGCCCGAGGTGCGCTACCTGGTCGACCTGCAAGGCGGGGCGCTGGCTGACTACCAGTTTCACCCTGTGAAAGGGGTAAACCGCTACCAGTTTCTGCATGTGGGCTGTTCAAACAGCGAGCTGGGGCGTGAAGCCATTGCGCACATCGACCAGCTGCTGCCTGCCCTGCGTCGGGATGTGTTGCCGGGGTTGTATGCACGCTGGCTGGACCCGGCGTTGCAGGAAGACTACCTGGAAGAGAGCAAGCGCTTCTTCGAAGACCACTAGCTGCCCGATCGGCCCCTGTAGGAGCGGCCTTGTGTCGCGATGGGGCGCGTAGCGGCCCCACATTTTCAGCTTCGCCGCAAAGATTGCCGGGGCCGCTTTGCGGCCCATCGCGACACAAGGCCGCTCCTACAAGGACATGTGCCTGCCCCCCAAGAAAAGAAACCCCGGGCGCTGGGGAAACACGCCCGGGGCCAAGCAAAAGCCCTTGGGGGCTTCCCGTGACAGCCTTGCCAGCGCCGGAGCAAAGCACTGGCCAGGCTGCCCCTACAGTGTCTGATAAACCACTCAGGCAAAGGTTCCATGGGGTTGCTGACGCTGCTGCAATGCCGCGATCACACAGGGCTGCAAACGCCCTTCGGCGATCTGCAGGTCACGGTGAAGGCCATCCACCAGGTCGACCAACAGGCGTTGTTCCTGCAACTGGCGTTCGCTCACCGTGCGCCGCAAGGTGATGCCGGCGAGGCGGTCATGAACGGTCAGTTGGCGATTACCCTGGGCATCGGCGACGCCGAGGTGGGTCTGATAGGGGGTCAGGGCTTCGTTGAGCAGTCTGCAGATTCTTTCCATCCGGATCACTCGCTGCGTGGTGGGATATAGAGGAACTGACCAACAGACGCAGCGGAAAGTTCGTTACACCGCGGCTGCTTCAGTGAGCATGCGGGGCGGGCGTGACAGTTTGAATACGCCGCCACGGGCGCACCTGCAGTGCCTGCAGAGCTCGCTGCAGGCATGGCATCGACAGTGGCCAGGACAGTTCCGCGAGCACCCACAGGCCCCGGTTTCTGGCCTCTTGGGCAAGGTTGCGGCGCTTGGGGGTAGCCTGGCCGACGAACAGCAAAGCACGAGTTCGGTGCTGCTGTTCGAGCAAGGCAAGGCCGGCCCGGGTTGGCATGGCGTGGTCAAGGATCAGCAGATCGGGGCGGTGATCGGCGTTCAGGCAGGCGTCGAGGTCTGCACTGGTTTCGCTGATGCGCACATGGAACATGCCCTGAGCGTTGAGGGCCTGGTGCAGGAGGATCTGATGGGATGGGCGAGCCTGGTGGATCAACACGTAGGGCTGGTGCATGAGCCGCTCCTGATGGGAGGACCGGCTAATTTAGGCGTTGCGCTGGGCGGCCTGAATAGGATGTTTCTGATGGAGCAGTGGGAAGATTCGGATAATTAGGGCTGCTCCGCAGCCCATCGCCGACAAGCCAGCTCCCACAGGGATTGCACATGACCTTGGGTCTATGCGGTCGGGGTGGGAGCTGGCTTGCCAGCGATGGGCCGTAGTGCGGCCCCGATGCTTACAAAGGCTTGCCGCGGTTACCATGCTGGCTGACAAAGCCCTGCACGGCCTTCAGGTCATTGGCCAGCACCGTGCAACGCTCTTCACGGCTGAACAGGTCGCTGAGGTGCGCTGGCAGCTCCAGCGCCTTGCCAACACCGGCCTTCTCCACCGCTTCCGGGAACTTGACCGGGTGCGCGGTGCCCAGCACCACCATCGGCGTGTCCAGGCTGCGGCGGCACTCGCGGGCGGCCTTGACGCCGATAGCGGTGTGCGGGTCGAGCACTTCGCCGGTAGCGGCGAACACTTCGGCGATGGTTTCGCAGGTCTGCTCGTCGCTCACTGCCAGCGAGTCGAACAGCTTGCGCGCTTCGGTCCAGCGGTCTTGCTCGACGCTGAAGCCGCCACCTTGCTTGAAGTTGGCCATCAGCTCGGCAATGGCGCCGCCGTTGCGGCCGTGCAGGTCGAACAGCAGGCGCTCGAAGTTGGACGAGACCATGATGTCCATCGACGGCGACAGGGTCGCGTGCAAAGTTTCCTTGACGTACTGGTTGCCGCTCATGAAGCGGTGCAGGATGTCGTTGCGGTTGGTGGCGACGATCAGCTGGCTGACCGGCAGGCCCATGTTACGTGCCAGGTAGCCGGCGAAGATGTCGCCGAAGTTGCCGGTCGGCACCGAGAACGCCACGGAACGCGCCGGGCCACCCAGCTGCAGGGCAGCGTGGAAGTAGTAGACGATCTGGGCCATGATCCGCGCCCAGTTGATCGAGTTGACCGCAACCAGGCGGGTGCCCTTGAGGAACGACTGGTCGGCGAAGCTGGCCTTGACCATTTCCTGGCAGTCGTCGAAGTTGCCTTCGATGGCGATGTTGTGGATGTTGTCGCCGAAGATGGTGGTCATTTGCCGGCGCTGCACTTCCGACACGCGCTGGTGCGGGTGCAGGATGAAGATGTCGACGTTGTCGCAACGGCGGCAACCTTCGATGGCGGCGGAACCGGTGTCACCACTGGTGGCGCCGATGATCACCACGCGCTCGTTGCGCTTGGCCAGCACGTGGTCCAGCAGGCGGCCGAGCAGTTGCAGGGCGAAGTCCTTGAACGCCAGGGTCGGGCCGTGGAACAGCTCCAGCACCCACTCGTTGCTGTTCAATTGACGCAGCGGGGCAACCGCGGCGTGGGCGAACTCGCCGTAGGTTTCCTCGAGGATCTTCTTGAAGTCGGCGTCGGCGATGCTGCCTTCGACGAACGGGCGCATCACCCGGAAAGCAAGTTCGTGGTACGGCAGGCCAGCCCACGAGGCGATTTCTTCCTGGGTGAAGCGTGGCAGGTTTTCCGGGACGTACAGGCCGCCGTCGCTGGCCAGGCCAGCCAGCAGGACGTCTTCGAAATTGAGGGCCGGAGCCTGGCCGCGGGTACTGATATAGCGCATGGGTGCAAACCTTCGATACTGGGGCCGGGGCCGCGCTGGCGGCCCCACGGCACTATTGTTAGTTGAGCTGCTCGACGCGAATGCGCACGACCTTGCCGATGACGTCCTGCAGGGCTTCCAGGGCGACGATGGCGTCGTTGATGCGCTGCTCGACCACGCGATGGGTCAGCAGGATCATCGGCACCAGGCCGTCCTGTTCCTCGGCTTCCTTCTGCATGATCGACTCGATGTTGATGCCACGCTCCGAGAGGATGCTGGCCACCTGGGCCAGTACGCCAGGGTGATCCTTGGCCTGGATGCGCAGGTAGTAGGCACTTTCGCAGGCTTCGATCGGCAGGATCGGGTGGGCCGACAGCGAATCCGGCTGGAAGGCCAGGTGCGGTACGCGGTTTTCCGGGTCGGAGGTCATGGCACGGACCACATCCACCAGATCACCGACCACCGACGAAGCGGTAGGCTCCATGCCGGCACCGGCGCCGTAGTACAGGGTGGAGCCGGCAGCGTCGCCGTTGACCATGACGGCGTTCATCACGCCGTTGACGTTGGCGATCAGGCGGTCGGCCGGGATCAGCGTCGGGTGTACGCGCAGCTCGATACCTTCGGCAGTGCGGCGGGCCACACCCAGGTGCTTGATGCGGTAGCCCAGGGCCTCGGCATAGTTCACGTCAGCAGTGGTCAGCTGGGTGATGCCTTCGGTGTAGGCCTTGTCGAATTGCAGCGGGATGCCGAAAGCGATCGAGGCCAGGATGGTCAGCTTGTGCGCGGCATCGATGCCTTCAACGTCGAAGGTCGGGTCGGCTTCGGCGTAACCCAGCGCCTGGGCTTCGGCCAGCACGTCCGGGAAGGCGCGGCCCTTCTCACGCATTTCGGTGAGGATGAAGTTGCCGGTGCCGTTAATGATGCCGGCCAGCCAGTTGATGTGGTTGGCCGACAGGCCTTCGCGGATGGCCTTGATCACCGGGATGCCACCGGCCACGGCCGCTTCGAAGGCGACGATCACGCCCTTCTCGCGGGCCTTGGCGAAGATTTCGTTGCCGTGCACGGCAATCAGCGCCTTGTTGGCGGTGACCACGTGCTTGCCGTTTTCGATGGCCTTGAGCACCAGTTCGCGGGCCACGGTGTAGCCACCGATCAGCTCGATGACAATGTCGATCTCCGGGTTGCTCGCAACTTCGAACACATCAGCGGTAATGGGGGTACCGGTAATCTGGCAGTTCGGGTTCTGCGAGCGCATGGCAATCTGTGCCACTTCAATACCGCGCCCGGCACGGCGGGCGATCTCCTCGGCGTTGCGCTGAAGTACATTGAAGGTTCCGCCACCGACGGTCCCCAACCCACAGATGCCTACTTTGACCGGTTTCACTGTGAACTCCCCATTGAACGGCCGGCACCTATGCCGACCGTGAAACATGCCGTCACCCCATGACGACGGCGTACTGAATTGGATTACTTGGCCAATGCCAGCTTGGCGACCTGCGGTGCCGGCTGGTAGCCCGGAATGACCTGGCCGCTTTCAAGGACGATCGCCGGCGTGCCGTTGACGCCGATCGACTGGCCCAGCTGGAACTGCTTGCTGACCGGGTTGGCGCACTTGGCGGCCTTGATTTCCTCACCCTCGACCATCTTGTCCATCGCCGCACGGCGGTCGCTGGAACACCAGACGGCCTGCAACTGCTGGTCACCCGACGAACCGAGGCCCTGACGCGGGAAGGCGACATAGCGCACTTCGATACCGCGGCGGTTGAGCTCGGGCACCTCGGCGTGCAGCTTGTGGCAGTACGGGCAGGTGGTGTCGGTGAACACGGTGATGTGCGACTTGGTCTCGCCTTTGGCAGGATAAACCACCATCTCGGCGGCTGGAATGCCGTTGATGAGCTTGGCAATGCCCAGGCGCTCGGTCTTCTCGGTGAGGTTGACCGGCTTGCCGTCCTGGATCTGGAACAGGTAGCCCTGCATCACGAACTGGCCGTCGCCGCTGGCATACAGCACGCGGCCGCCCTGCAGCTTGACTTCATACAGGCCACTGACCGGGCTGCTGGCCACGCTTTCGACGGGCACTTCCAGCTCGAGGTTCTGCAATGACTTACGGATGGCCTGCTCGGCAGCAGCATTGCTATCGGTTGCCGCGGCAGCGGCAAAGGTACTGGCCAGCGCCAACGCGGCGGCGGCGAAAAACTGGGTCACGCGCATGGGAACTCCTGAAGGCGGACAGGGGCCGGAGGGCGCCACCTGCGGAAAATACGCGGTGACCGTGCGGCCCTTGGTGCAAACCGCTCAAGCCTACCACATCACACCGCCAGTGAAGGGCCTTGCAAGGACCAGTCGGCGGAACATGAAAAACATTCATCCACGCGGGTGGTGCTGGGCATGCAATTGCTGCAGGCGGGCCTTGGCGACATGGGTGTAGATCTGCGTGGTCGAAAGGTCACTATGGCCCAGCAGCATCTGCACCACGCGAAGGTCGGCACCATGGTTGAGCAGATGAGTAGCGAAGGCATGGCGCAGGGTATGCGGCGACAGCGGTTTGTCGATACCGGCGACCCGCGCATGATGCTTGATGCGATGCCAGAAGGTCTGGCGGGTCATCTGCTCGCCACGCTGGCTGGGGAACAAGACATCGCTGGGGCGGCCATTGAGCAGTTCGGCGCGGCCATCGCGCAGGTAGCGTTGCAACCAAAGCACCGCCTCTTCGCCCATGGGCACCAGGCGCTCCTTGCTGCCCTTGCCCATCACCCGCAGCACGCCCTGGCGCAGGTTGACCTGATCGAGGGCCAGGCTGACCAGTTCGGTGACCCGCAGGCCGCAGGCGTAGAGGACTTCGAGCATGGCGCGGTCACGCTGGCCAATGGCTTCGCTCAGGTCCGGGGCCTGCAGCAAGGCTTCGACGTCGGCTTCGGACAACGACTTGGGCAGCGGCTTGCCCAGTTGCGGCATGTCGACTTGCAGGGTCGGGTCGATGGCCACCAGCTTTTCCCGCAGCAGGTAGCGGAAGAAACCGCGCAGGCCGGACAGGAAGCGTGCCGTGGAGCGCGGCTTGTAGCCTTGGTCGAGGCGCCAGGCCAGGTGGTCGAGAATCAGGTCGCGACCGGCATCGGGCAAGCTGACGCCGTGTTCCTGCAACCAGCCGTTGAACAGGGCCAGGTCGCTGCGGTAGGACATGCGGGTGTTGTCGGACAGGCCCTTTTCAAGCCACAGGGCGTCGAGGAACTGGTCGATCAGGGGGTGGTCTAGGGCGGGCATTCGGGGCTGCTGGGTGTTGGAGGTGGGGCTAGTGTTTCACAGCAGCTGACAAGTTGTCGTGCCCAATCAGGGGCTTGGGCAGCTGACGCGGGCCTTGTAGGAGCGGCCTTGTGTCGCGATGGGCTGCACAGCAGCCCCAGGATTCCAAGGGCTGTACCATCTTGGGGCTGCTGTGCAGCCCATCGCGACACAAGGCCGCTCCTACAGGGGCCGCGTCAGGCCCAGGATGGGCTCAGGCCTGGGGCATAACCGGCACCGGCCGCTTGTCCTCGTCGATGGCGACGAAGCTGAACACCCCGTGAATCGCTCGCTCGCGCCCATCCAGGTACATGTTCTCGACGAACACATCCACCTGCACCTGCAAGCTGGTATTACCCACCTTGATGACCGTCCCCACCAGCTCGACGATCGAGCCCGCCGGGATCGGGTGCTTGAAGTCGATGCGGTCAGTGGACACGGTCACCAGTGGCAGGCGGCAGAAGCGCGTGGCAGCAATGAACGACACTTCGTCCATCCAGGCCAGGGCGGTGCCGCCGAACAGGGTGTTGTGGTGGTTGGTGGTGTTGGGGAACACCGCCTTGGTCACGCGGGTCACCGACAGCTCGGTGCGGCGCAGGATTTCCTGCTCTCGGGTAGTCATGGCAATCACATCTTCGGGGGTCAAAACGCAAAAAAGCAGCCCGAAGGCTGCTTTTTTCTCGCTAGGCGGCCTCGGCCACCGGGCAAACTGCACTCAGGACAGTTTTTCCTTGATGCGAGCGGCTTTGCCGGACAGGTCGCGCAGGTAGTACAGTTTGGCTTTACGCACGTCACCACGACGTTTCACGGCCAGGCTGTCGATTTGCGGGCTGTAGGTCTGGAAGGTACGCTCTACGCCAACGCCGCTGGAGATCTTGCGCACGGTGAAGGCGCTGTTCAGACCGCGGTTACGCTTGGCGATAACGACGCCTTCGAACGCCTGCAGACGGGAACGCTCACCTTCCTTCACTTTAACCTGAACGACAACGGTGTCGCCTGGTGCGAAGGTCGGGATTTCCTTGCTCATCTGCTCGGCTTCGAGCTGCTGGATGATCTTGTTGGTCATGCTGTGCTCCTAAGATGGATACGTGATCCACCATCGATACGTTTAACTATCGTCCCGCTCGCGGAGATATTCCTCGAGCAGCTTCTTCTCTTCTCCAGAAAGCGAGCGACTTTCCAGAAGATCGGCGCGTCGTTCGAAGGTCCTACCAAGGGACTGCTTCATTCTCCAACGCCGGATGTGTGCATGGTTGCCACTTAGCAACACGTCGGGAACACGCTGATCCGCATACACCTCAGGTCGGGTGTAGTGCGGGCAATCGAGCAGACCGTCGGTGAAGGAATCTTCTTCCGCCGAGTCCACATGCCCTAAAGCTCCGGGCAGCAGCCGTGTAACCGCATCGATCAGTACCATGGCCGGCAGCTCGCCACCGGAAAGCACATAGTCGCCAATCGACCACTCCTCATCGACATGAGCCTCGATAAAGCGCTCGTCGATGCCTTCATAACGACCGGCGATCAGGATCAACGATTCCTGTTCGGCCAGGCCTTTGACCGCCTGCTGAGTCAGCTTGCGGCCTTGTGGCGAAAGGTAGATCACCTTCGCCGCTGCTCCGGTCGCTTGCCTGGCGCTAACCAGGGCGTCTTCCAGAGGCTTGATTTTCATCACCATGCCCGGACCACCGCCAAACGGCCGATCATCCACCGTGTGGTGACGATCTGTGGTGTAGTCCCGCGGGTTCCAGCAAGTCACCTGAAGCAACCCCTGTTTCACCGCGCGGCTGGTAATGCCGTACTCCGTGATGGCCGAGAACATCTCGGGGAACAACGTGATGACGTCTACGCGAAGGTTACCCATCGTTTAGAAGTCCGCGTCCCATTCAACCCGCATCACGCCTGCTTCCAGGTCGACGTCGAGCACGCATTGCGCCGTATAGGGCAACAGACGCTCGCGATCATCCAGGCTGCCTGCGCAGGGCTTGACCACCATTACATCGTTCGCACCGGTCTCCAACAGGTGATCGACCTTGCCGAACAGTTGTTCGTCCTGGTTGATGACCTTCAGGCCGACCAACTGGTACCAGTAGTACTCGTCAGCAGCCAGGTTGGGCAAAAGGCTCCGCGGAATGCAGATTTCGTAACCGCTCAGAAGACGGGCTTCATCGCGATCATCGAGGCCTTTCAGCTTCACGACCAGGCCCTTCTGGGAGCCACGACCGTTGACCAGCTCGACCTGCTTTACCTTGCCTTCGTGCCGAAGCGTCCAGCGCGGATAATCCAACAGGTTTTCAATCGGATCGGTAAAGGAATACACCTTCACCTCGCCGCGAACGCCGTGAACCGAAAAAATCTTGCCAACGACGATGAGGTCGTCAGCCTTTTCTGGCGTCGCGTTCATACTACTCAGGCAGCAGCCTTGGCAGCGTCCTTCAGCAGCTGAGCAACGCGCTCAGACGGCTGTGCACCCTGGCTCAGCCAGTAGTTGACGCGCTCTTGGTTGACCGACAGCTTGACTTCGGCGCCAGCAGCGATCGGGTTGAAGAAACCTACGCGCTCAACGAAACGGCCGTCACGGGCGTTACGCGAGTTGGTCACGGTCAGGTGGTAGAATGGGCGCTTTTTCGAGCCGCCACGGGCCAGACGAATGGTTACCATGTGAACATCGTTCCTATAGTCGGTGCTGCAGTTGATACAGCAGCTGGTACTGCAAATCTGAATGCCAAATAGGCACACGGGTGCCCAAAAGGCCGCATATTCTCGGGGAATACACGGACATTTGCAAATGACTTTTTCGGCAAGGCCCTGCCCTGCCGTCCAGATCTGCCGGTTGAGCCGCGAAATCCGCGGCCATTGCCCCGCCACGGCGGGGGTTCTGGGCGCCTGCCGGACAAACGGCAGGCCCCCGGAATAGGGGTTACAGCTTCGGCATGCCGCCGCCCGGCAGCATCCCGCCAAGGCCGCGCATCATCTTGGCCATGCCGCCCTTGGCGGAGAATTTCTTCATCATCTTCTGCATTTGCTTGTGCTGCTTGATCAGGCGGCCGACGTCCTGCACCTGGGTGCCGGAACCGATGGCAATGCGGCGCTTGCGCGAGCCGCTGATCAGCTCCGGATCACGGCGCTCGGCCGGGGTCATGGAGTTGATGATCGCTTCCATCTGCTTGAACTGCTTCTCGGCGGCGCCCTGGGCGTTGCCCATCTGCGACAGGTTGACCCCGCCGATGCTCGGTAGCTTGTCCATCAGGCCGCCGAGGCCGCCCATGTTCTTCATCTGCTGCAGCTGGTCACGGAAGTCTTCGAGATCGAAGCCCTTGCCCTTCTTCAGCTTCTTGGCCAGCTTGTCGGCCTTGGCCTTGTCGATGTTCTGCTCGGCCTGCTCGATCAGGCTGAGCACGTCACCCATGCCGAGGATGCGCGAGGCGACGCGGTCGGGGTGGAACGGTTCGAGGGCTTCGGTCTTCTCGCCCATACCGATGAACTTGATCGGCTTGCCGGTGATGGCACGCACCGACAGCGCGGCACCGCCACGGGCGTCACCGTCGACCTTGGTCAGCACCACGCCGGTCAGCGGCAGCGCCTCGCCAAAGGCCTTGGCGGTGTTGGCCGCGTCCTGGCCGGTCATGGCGTCGACCACGAACAGGGTCTCGATCGGCTTGACCGCGGCATGCAGCGCCTTGATCTCGTCCATCATGTCGGCGTCGATGTGCAGACGGCCGGCGGTGTCGACGATGACCACGTCGATGAACTTCAGCTTGGCTTCGCGGATGGCCGCTTCAGCGATGGCCACCGGCTTCTGGCTGATGTCGGACGGGAAGAAGGTTACGCCGATGTCGTTGGCCAGGGTTTCCAGCTGCTTGATCGCCGCCGGGCGGTAGACGTCGGCGGACACCACCATCACGCTCTTTTTCTTGCGCTCCTTGAGGAAGCGCGCCAGCTTGCCGGCGGTGGTGGTCTTACCGGCACCCTGCAAGCCGGCCATCAACACCACGGCTGGCGGAGCGGCGTTCAGTGCGAGGTCTTCGTTGGCCGCGCCCATCAGGCTTTCCAGCTCGGCCTGGACGATCTTCACGAACGCCTGGCCTGGGGTCAGGCTGCGCGACACTTCGGTGCCGACTGCACGGTCCTTGACGCTGTTGACGAAATCCTTGACCACCGGCAGGGCAACGTCGGCCTCGAGCAGGGCCATGCGCACTTCGCGCAGCGTGTCCTTGATGTTGTCTTCGGTCAGCTTGGCCTTGCCGGTGACATGGCGCAGCGTCTGTGACAGGCGGTCGGTCAGGTTTTCGAACATGGTGATCCTTTCAGGCCCAGTAAAAGCCGAGGTTTGTCAGGCGCCCAGGGGGGAATGCATACCCGCCGGACACAGCAAGGCGGCGATTATAGCGAAGTGCGGCGGCGGCGCACACCTTGCTGGCGGCCGGGTAGATATTCGGTGGCTGTGCCGGCCTCTTCGCGGGTGAACCTGCTCCCACAGGAACATCACCATCCTGAAGAGCGGCGCGATCCCTGTGGGAGCGGGCGCGCCCGCGAATGCCGCACCGCAGTCTGCCAGTCTTCCTAGACCAGCGCGATCTATGCCAAACTCCGTCTCTTTAAGGCTCGCCAACCAGGACTTATGTTCTCCTCACCCAGCCTCATCCCCAACCTGATCGCCGCCGGCCTATATATAGCAGCGGCCATCTACCAGGGCTCTTACCTTGCCCAGAACCGCAAGGCCGACAAGCGCCTGCTTGCCCTGCTGGGTACCTTCGCGGTACTCGCCCAGGCCGGTGCGCTGTTCTTCCAGCTGATCACCCCGCTGGGCCTGAGCCTGGACTTCTTCAGTGCCGCCAGCCTGATCGCGGTGGCCGTCATCGCCCTGACCCTGCTGGCCTGCTTGCGCATACCCGTGGAAAACCTGCTGGTGCTGCTGTTCCCGCTGGGCGCGGTGACCGCGCTGCTGGCCCAGTTCGCGCCCCCCGGCACGGTGCCGCTGGTCAACGAAGAGCCGGGCATCCTCGCGCATATCCTGCTGTCGATCCTGGCCTATGGGCTGTTCACCATTGCGGTGTTCCAGGCCCTGCTGTTGCTGCTGCAAGACCGCCAACTGAAGAACAAGCACCCGTCCGGGCTGATCCGCAACTTCCCGCCGCTGCAAACCATGGAAAGCCTGCTGTTCGGCTTCCTCTGGGCTGGCTGGTGCCTGCTGTCGCTGTCGCTGATCTCCGGTTGGCTGTTCCTCGACAACCTGTTCGCCCAGCACCTGGTACACAAGACCCTGCTGGCCTGTATCGCCTGGGTGGTGTTCAGCGTGCTGCTGTGGGGCCGTACCCGCCTGGGCTGGCGTGGCCACAAGGCCATCCGCTGGACGCTGGCCGGTTTCTGCCTGCTGATGCTGGCCTATTTCGGCAGCAAGCTGGTTCGCGAATTCATCCTGCATATCTGACGGCCGCCCATGGATACCCTGCCGTACGCACCGCTATTCGGCACCCTGGCACTGGCCCTGTTGTGGTCGGCGCTGTTCACCGCGGTGGACGCCGCCCGCCTGCAACTCAATGGCACGCTGCGCACCGGCGAGGACGGCCAGCCCGTGCTGCCGGCCCAGGCCCTGGTGCTGTGCGCCAGCCTGGGCAAGCTGCTGGTACTGGGCCTGGCCTGCCTGCTTGGCCAGCGCCATAGCGGCGAGCACGGCTTCTGGCTGGCCGGGTTGGCCGCCACCCTCGTCCTGCTGGTATTTGCCGAATACCTGCCGCGGCGCCTGGCCCGGCGCAACCCGCAGGCGTTCGTCAGCCTCGGCACCAGCCTGCTGAAAGTACCCCTCGCCCTGCTGCAACCGCTAGCCTGCCTGCTGGATGGCATTGCCAAGCTGATCCTGCGTCCGTTCCGCGTGCAACCCACGGCCGTGGCCCTGCACCCGCAGGAAGCCGACGAATTCGACGAGGATGAGGAACACGAAGCACCGCGCCACGGCCTGCTCGACGGCCTGCAGTCACTGGACAAGATGACCGTCAACGACATCCTGGTACCGCGCAACGAAGTGGACGGCATCAGCCTCGACGAGCCGATCGAACGCATCATCGAGCAACTGATCGTCAGCCGCCACACCCGCCTGCCGGTGTACCACAGCGACATCAACCAGGTTGAAGCTATCCTCAATACCAAGCTGATCAGCCACCTGCTGCCCAAGGCCGAGCTGACCCTGGAGATGCTGCTCGGCGCCTGCTACGAGCCCTATTTCGTGCCCGAGAGCACGCCCCTGCAAATGCAGCTGCTGAACTTCCACAAGCAGCAGCGCCGCCTGGGCGTGGTGGTGGACGAGTACGGCGAAGTGCTGGGCATCGTCACCCTGGAAGACATCCTCGAAGAGATCGTTGGCGAGTTCGAGGATGAACACAGCCTGGACAACCCCCACGTGCACCCGCAGCCCGATGGCACTTTCGTCATCGACGGCACTGCTTCGCTGCGCGAGATCAACCGCAGCCTGGGCTGGCACCTGCCCTGCGACGGCGGGCCGAAAACCCTCAACGGGCTGGTCACCGAAGCGCTGGAAAGCATCCCGGAAAGCGCCGTTTGCCTGAAGATCGGCCGCTATCGCCTGGAAATCCTCGAAACAGAGGACAATTGTGCCAGCAAGGTACTGGTGTGGACCGTGACCCGATAGCTATACTCGGGTCACGCTTACCCAGCCCCGCCGTCCCGCCTGCTACCCGCACCCGGCGCTCCACGGCCAGTCCGCTCCACTGACACGCCCCGCGGTCCTGCTTCAACACCCCGAACAGTGCCCGCCCCCGCCCCTATCCCCCTTGGGCTATCGTCAGTCGGGCGCACACAACAACAAAACGCTCCGGCGCCCGCGCCACCGTGCCTGCCCTTTTGCATTGCACACCGCGGGGCTTATCCCAATGGAGCCGGACCAGACTGTCAGGGACCTATTCAATGACAACCAGCAGCACCTATGCCGAAGCGCCTGCCGCGCCGGTCAACTCGCCCGCGCGGGTAGCCACCGCCAGCTTCATCGGCACCGCCATCGAGTTCTACGATTTCTACGTCTACGCCACTGCCGCCGCCCTGGTGATCGGCCCGGTGTTCTTCCCGTCCGGGTCAGGCACCGCGCAGATGCTGGCGGCCTTCCTCACCTTCGGTATCGCCTTCCTGGCGCGCCCGCTGGGCTCGGCACTGTTCGGCCACTTTGGCGACCGTATCGGCCGCAAGTCGACCCTGGTCGCCTCGCTGCTGCTGATGGGCGTGTCCACCACAGCCATCGGCGTGCTGCCGGGCTATGACAGCATTGGTGTATGGGCGCCGATCATCCTCTGCCTGCTGCGCTTTGGCCAAGGCCTGGGCCTGGGTGGCGAATGGGGTGGCGCGGCCTTGCTGGCCACCGAGAACGCGCCCGAAGGCAAGCGCGCCTGGTTCGGCATGTTCCCGCAGCTGGGCCCGTCGATCGGCTTTTTGGCCGCCAACGGCCTGTTCCTGAGCCTGGCCCTGGTACTCAGCGACGAGCAGTTCCGCGAGTGGGGCTGGCGCATTCCGTTCCTGCTCAGCGCCGCGCTGGTACTGGTGGGCCTGTATGTGCGCCTGAAGCTTGAAGAAAGCCCGGTGTTCGCCAAGGCCGTCGCCCGCCACGAGCGGGTGAAAATGCCGGTGGTCGACCTGTTTTCCAGATACTGGCTGCCGACCCTGCTGGGCGCAGCGGCGATGGTGGTGTGCTACGCGCTGTTCTACATCTCCACGGTGTTCTCGCTGAGCTATGGCGTGACCACGCTGGGCTACAGCCGCGAGACGTTCCTTGGCCTGCTGTGCTTCGCGGTAGTGTTCATGGCCCTGGCCACACCACTGTCGGCCTGGCTCAGCGACCGCTACGGGCGCAAACCGGTGCTGATCGTCGGCGGCCTGCTGGCGGTGGCCTCGGGCTTTACCATGGAGCCGCTGCTGACTTCGGGGTCGACCGCAGGCGTGGCGCTGTTCCTGGCCATCGAACTGTTCCTGATGGGCGTGACCTTTGCGCCGATGGGGGCACTGCTGCCTGAACTGTTCCCGACCCACGTGCGTTATACCGGCGCTTCGGCGGCCTATAACCTGGGCGGCATCGTCGGCGCCTCGGCGGCACCGTTCTTTGCCCAGAAGCTGGTGAGCATGGGTGGGTTGAGCTGGGTGGGGGGTTATGTTTCGGTGGCGGCGGTGATCAGCTTGATTGCCGTGCTGTGCCTGAAAGAGACCCGCAATACGCAGCTGTAAGTAAATGGGGCCGCGTTGCGGCCCTTCGCGGGCACGCCCGCTCCCACAGGGGTAGCGCCGAAACCTGTGGGAGCGGGCGTGCCCGCGAAGGGCTGCAACGCAGCCCCAATCGGATCAGAACTCGACCTTGACCGCCTGCGAAGCACGGGTCGCCTTGGCACGCGCCGCTTCGACCGATTCGTCACGCGCCAGACACACGCCCATGCGGCGGGTACCGTTGATTTCCGGCTTGCCGAACAGGCGAATGGCGGTATCCGGCTCGCTCAGCGCCGCACCCAGGTTGGCAAAGCTGGTCTGCTGCGACTGCCCCTCGGGCAAGATCACCGCCGAAGCCGAAGGGCCGAACTGGCGCACAACCGGAATTGGCAGGCCAAGAATGGCGCGGGCATGCAGGGCAAACTGCGACAGGTCCTGGGAAATCAGGGTCACCAGGCCGGTGTCATGCGGGCGCGGCGAGACTTCGCTGAACCACACCTGGTCGCCCTTCACGAACAGTTCCACGCCAAACAGGCCACGACCGCCCAGGGCATCGGTGACCGCCTTGGCCACCCGCTGCGACTCGGCCAGCGCCTTCGGGCTCATGGCCTGCGGCTGCCACGATTCCTGGTAGTCACCCTTCTCCTGGCGGTGGCCGACTGGCTCGAGGAAGGTGGTGCCACCGACGTGGCGCACGGTCAGCAGGGTGATTTCGTATTCGAAGTCGATGAAGCCCTCGACGATGACCCGGCCTTTGCCGGCGCGGCCGCCTTCCTGGGCGTAGGCCCACGACTTCTGCAGGTCGGCATCGCTGCGCAGCAGGCTCTGGCCCTTGCCCGACGAGCTCATCACCGGTTTGACCACGCATGGGTAGCCAACATCGGCCACGGCCTTGGCGTAGTCTTCGTAGGTGTCGGCGAAGTGGTACGGCGAGGTTGGCAGGTCCAGTTCTTCGGCGGCCAGGCGGCGGATGCCTTCACGGTTCATGGTGAGCTGGGTGGCGCGGGCGGTCGGCACCACGTTGAAGCCTTCGTTTTCCAGCTCGACCAAGGTGGCGGTGGCGATGGCTTCGATTTCAGGGACGATGTAGTGCGGCTTCTCGGCCTCGATCACCGCGCGCAGGGCCACGCCATCGAGCATGTTGACCACGTGGCTGCGGTGCGCCACCTGCATCGCCGGGGCATTGGCGTAGCGGTCGACGGCGATCACTTCGACGCCCAGGCGCTGCAGCTCGATCACCACTTCCTTGCCCAGCTCGCCACAGCCGCAGAGCAGTACACGGGTCGCAGTGGGCGACAAGGGGGTTCCGATACGGGTCATTTCAGGTCCTCGAAGGCTTCCGGGGCCGCACCAGGCTTGGCGCCGCCCGCTGAAAAAGGACCGCTATTCTACACCATCAACCCGCCACGGCGGCCCGCCGAGCGCGAAATGCCATGGCCAGCCACACGGCGGTGACACCGGCGAATTTCGAGGCCATGGCGGTGCCGATCACGGCTGGGGTCAGGGCGCCGATCATGCCGAAGAAGATGAAGGTGTCCACCGGGATGCTCAGTGCCGAGCTCAGCCACAGGCGGTCGCGCAGCGGTCGGCGGGTAACGCTGAACACCAGCCAGTCGATCAGTTCGGAAATGAAGAACGCGGTAGCACTGGCCAGGGCGATGGCTGGCTCCGAGGTGACATAGGACAGCACCAGCGCCACCAGCATGGCGACCAGGGCGCCATGGCCGAAGCGGGTCTGCACCATGTCGCGCAGGATGAACACCAGGCCACCCCAGGCGGACCAGATGATGTCCAGGTGCGGCGCGCTGGAGAAGGCGTAGTTGATCAGCACTACGCTGCTGATGTAGGCAATCAGATAGAACATTGGCGGGTGGTCTGTGGGCAAGCCGCACAGATTACCGCTGGCTTGTTCGCGGGTAAACCCGCAGGCACAGGACATGTAGGAGCAGCCTTGCGCTGCGAAGAGGCCACATCTGCAAACGATCACCTTTTGCCTTGCTGGCCTCTTCGCAGCACAAGGCTGCTCCTACAGGGGGGCGCGTCAGCCTACAGGATGAGGCCAGCCTCCACGGCCCTTTCATGGCAACGCTTGAGCACAGCCCGGCGCTCGTCGTTGTCCATCCGCCCCCAGCGGCTGATTTCCGCCACGCTTCGCTGGCAACCGGTGCAGATATCCTGCTCGTCCAGTGCACAGATGCTCACGCACGGCGAGGCCACCGGCCGCTCCACTACATCACTCATCATCAACCACCAACTCCCGTGCATAACGCTGGGCATTGTGCACGTAATGCGCGGCACTGGCTTCAAGCATGCGTTTCTGCTGTTCGGTCAGCTCGCGCACCACCTTGCCCGGCGAACCCATCACCAGCGAACCGTCGGGGATCTCCTTGCCTTCTGCAATCAGCGCATTGGCGCCAATGATGCAATGCTTGCCGATACGCGCGCCATTGAGGATGACCGCGTTGATACCGACCAGGCTGTAGTCGCCCACCGTGCAACCATGCAGCATGGCGTTGTGGCCAACGGTCACGCCCTTGCCCAGGGTCAGCGGCGAGCCCATGTCAGTGTGCATCACCGTGCCATCCTGCACGTTGCTGCCTTCGCCAATGTCGATCAGCTCGTTGTCCCCGCGCAGCACCGCGCCAAACCACACGCTGGCATCGGCCTGCAGGCGCACCTTGCCAATCAGCGTGGCGTTGGGTGCGGCCCAACTGGTGGGGTGGCTCTCGACCCGCAGGTCGCCCAGGCGGTATTTCATGCTTGCTCCTCAGGCTGCAACGCAGACGACGGGGTTGGCCCCGCTCAGTTTTCGATGTAACGCTCCGGGGGCTGGTGCAGGCTGATGCCGGCATCGAACAGCAGGTTGACCAGTTCGACGATCATGATCGCCGACAACCCCCAGATCTTGTATTCGCCATAGCGATAGCTGGGCACATACCAGCTGCGCCCCTGGTAATCGATACGATGGGTATGGTCGCGCGGGTCCTGGCGGAAGAATTCCAGCGGCACGGTGAATACTGCCGCGATCTCGGCATCATTGGCACGGTATTCGACAAAATCGGGGATGAGCCCGACGAATGGCGTCACTTTCAGGCCGTGCAGCGAAATCAGCGGGCTGAGCGGGCCGATCACTTCCACCAGGCCTGGTGGCAGGCCAATTTCTTCTTCGGCTTCACGTAGCGCGGTGAACACCAGGTCCGGGTCTTCCGGGTCGCGGCGGCCACCGGGAAAAGCCACTTCGCCGCCGTGGGTGGACAGGCCCTTGGCGCGCAGGGTCAGGACCAGCTCGGGCGCTTCGCTGCGGGTAATGGGCAAGAGGACCGCCGCTTCGGGGAACCGCCGGTCGGTTTCCAGTGATGCGGGTTGGTGGTTGCTCATTCGGCGAAGTAGCTCGTCCAGCATTGCGCACGCTCATATCCAAGGCCTGCCTTGCATGATGCACCAAAGGCGCGAAGCACCCAAGCCCCGTGCGCTTGCGACGGCACGGCCGGCGCGCCAAGATAGCCCGGAGCAAAAGGAACGACACATGAAATTCTGCAGCGCGTGCGGCCAGCCGGTCACTCAGCGGATCCCCGAGGGCGACAGCCGCCTGCGGTATGTCTGCGAGGTTTGCCAGACCATCCACTACCAGAACCCCAACATCGTCGCCGGCGTGTTGCCGACCTGGGGCAACCAGGTGTTGCTGTGCCGGCGCGCCATCGAGCCACGCCGCGGCTTCTGGACCCTGCCCGCCGGTTTCATGGAAAACGGCGAAACCCTGGACCAGGCCGCCCGTCGCGAAACCGTCGAGGAGGCCTGCGCCCGGGTCGGCAGCATGAGCCTGTACCAACTGTTCGACCTGCCACACATCAACCAGGTGCACGTGTTCTTCCGCGCCGAGCTTGCGGACCTCGATTTCGCTGTCGGTGTCGAAAGCCTGGAGGTGCGGCTGTTCGAGGAACATGAGATTCCGTGGGGCGAGCTGGCTTTCCGCACCGTCACTCGCACACTAGAATGCTACTATCGCGATCGCATCAGGCAGCACTACCCCATAGGCCATGAATACCTGCCGCCGATGAACGTCTCGCCCACCACCTAGAAGCCTTCAGGGATACCGTTACATGCGCTGGTTGCTTGCCCTTTTCTGCCTTTGCGTTACCTCGGTGTCCCAGGCGGCCTTCACCGAGACCATCATCCGCAAGCCCCAGCCGGCAGTGCAAACCCCGTCGCCTTCGCAGCAGGCCATGCAACCGCTGATCGACAAGGTGCTGGTGATCAAGTCCGAGCGCCGTCTGCAACTGATCAGCCGTGGCGAACCGCTGAAAACCTACCGCATCTCGCTGGGCAAGCAGCCAAAAGGCGCCAAGGAGCGCGAAGGCGACAAGAAAACCCCCGAGGGCCTTTACTGGCTGGACTGGCGCAAGCAAAGCGACCGTTTCAACCTGGCCATACACATCAACTACCCGAACATCAACGACGCGGCCCGTGCCACTCGTGAAGGGGTGAGTGCCGGCAGCATGATCATGATCCATGGCACGCCGATCAACGACGAGTATCCGGAGTGGTACTTCCACACCCTGGACTGGACGGATGGGTGTATTGCCATGCGTAACCGCGACATGCAGGAAGTGTGGGACCTGGTGCGGGATGGCACGTTGATCGAAATTCGGCCCTGATAGCGGGCCTTTCAACTGATGCTGTAGGAAGCTTCCCACCATCAGGCAAGAACGCGCCCTACAAGCGCTTAGGCCGGGTACTGCATCCAGGCGAACCCCTTAATTTTTAGCATCCACGCAGACGAGTACGAAATCCGTACGTCATTTGCGGGGTGCTTCAATGCCGTTCCACATTCATCGCGCCACCTGCTGGGCGCTCACCTGCTGCCTGTCCGGTTTGCTGGCCGCGCCCCAGGCGCTGGCCGACGACCCGGCCAGCCAGCAACTGCGCGATCAGCAGCGCGGGCTGCGACAGCTGGAACAGCAACAGCGGCTGGAACGCTGGCAGCGCCAGCCCGCCCCTGCCGAAAGCCACGACGCCACCGCCCCCCTCCCCCACGACCAGCGCTGCTGGGCCATCACCGGCGTACGCGTGGCCGGCAACCGCGAGCTTTCCGACTCGGCGCTAACGCCAACCCTCCGCAGGTTCATTACCCCGTGCATGGGTATCGCGGAAATCAACGGGCTGCTGAAAGCCATCACCCAGCGCTATGTGCAAGCCGGATACCCGACCAGCCGGCCCTACCTGCAGCAACCTCCACAAGACGGCGCACCGCTGAACCTGGTCATCGTCGAGGGGTTCGTCGAGTCCATCGAAATGGCCGGCCCCGAGTTGCCCCTGTCGCTCCCCGGCGCCTTTCCCGGCCTGCTCGGGCAGCCACTGTTCCTGCCAGCCCTGGAGCAAGGCCTCGACCAGCTCAACCGGCTGCGCGCTTATGACCTGTCCGCAGAGTTGCTGCCCGGCGAACTGCAGGGCGGCACCCGGGTTGTCGTGCAGCCGCGCAAGGTGGCCTCGCGCGGGCACCTGGACAGCCGCTTCGACAACCGCGGCAGCGACCTGACCGGGCGTCATCGCCTGAACCTCGGCTTCGGCCTGGACAGCCCACTGGGCCTCAATGATGACCTGCGCCTGTCACTGAACGGCACGGTGCTCGATGCGCCCGGGCAAAGCCAAGGCATCTCGCTGTACTACAGCATCCCCTACGGCGCCTGGACCTTCGCGCTCAGCGCCAGCGAGCTGCGCTACGAGGCGCCGCTCCCCCACAGCCGCCAGGTAGCCGACGGCAGCAGCAGCTACCAGGGCCTGAGCGTCGAGCGGGTGCTGTGGCGCAACCAACAAGGCATGCTCAGCGCCAGCGCCCGGCTGGACCGCAAGCAGATGGTCAACCGCAGCGCGGGCGCGGTGATCGTCCAGCAGAGCCCCACCCTGGTCTCCTTGGAAGCGGGTATCAACCTGCTGTGGCTCCAGGGCGGCCTGTGGAATGGCTACCTCGGTGTCGCCCAGGGCATCGATGCCTTCGGCGCCGACCGCTCACCGCTGGGAGCGGAACGCCTGCGCCCGGATTTTCGCAAGTACCGAGCCAACCTGCTGCACCTGCGCCAAGGCCCGGCCAGCCACCCATGGCGCTGGCAGAGCGAACTGGCTCTGCAGTACAGCAGTGACCCGCTACCCGCCGTCGAGCAGTTGCTGGCCAGCGACGATTCGGCCGTGCGCGGGTTTCGCCTGCGTACCTACTCAGGTGCCAGCAGCGCCGTCTGGCGCAACACCGTCAGTCAGCCGCTGCCGGAGCGCTGGACGGCTCCCCTGCAGGTACGCCCCTACATCGGCCTGGACCTGGGCTGGACCCGCACTGCCGAAGGCAAGCCTTCACAACGCCTCGCCGGGGCCACTGCCGGGGCCGAACTGAGCCTGCCCGGCAGCCACCTGCGCCTGGGCTACCAACGGGCGCTGTATGCCAGCGACCTGCCCCGCCCGCTGCTGGAACCCGGCTTCTGGGTAGTGGAACTGGCCCTGACCATCTGATTCACCCACAACAAAGAGAACGAGAACATGCAAACACTCTCGCAGTCACCGTATTCCCGCCCGGATATCTTGCGCTGGGCCATCTTCCTCGGCCTGCTCGGGCCCGGCGCCGCACTGGCCCAGGGCGGCCTGGCAGCAACCAGCGGCCCCGGCGGTACACCGGTCATCAACGACGGCCACGGCGTCCCGGTCATCGATATTGTCGCGCCAAACGCCAACGGGCTGTCACACAACCAGTTCCTCGACTACAACGTCGACCGTTCAGGGCTGGTGCTGAACAATGCCACCCAGGCCGGGCAGTCGGAACTGGCCGGTGCCCTGGCGGCCAACCCGCAATTCCAGGGCCAGGCCGCCTCGACCATCCTCAACGAGGTGGTCAGCCGCAACGCCTCGCTGATCGAAGGGCCACAGGAAATCTTTGGCCGCCCAGCCGACTACATCCTGGCCAACCCCAATGGCATCACCCTCAACGGCGGCAGTTTCATCAACACCACGCGCGCCGGCTTCGTGGTGGGTACCCCCGAGTTCGAGGGCCAGCAACTGAAGTATCTCGACACGCTGAACGCCAGCGGTACCCTGCAAGTGCTCGAGGGCGGCCAGCGAAACCCCAACGGCGCCCTCGAGCTGATTGCCCCGCGCGTGGACAGCAAAGGGCTGCTGATGGCGCGCAACTCCATCGATATCACAGTGGGTCGCAACCGTATCGACAGCAGCAGCGGCGAAATTGTCGAGCACCTGCCCGGCACCCCTTCCAGCATCGATGCCAGCCTGTTCGGTGCCATGCGCGCCGGGCGCATTCGCGTGGTGAGCACCGCAGAAGGTGCTGGTGTGCGTGTGGGGGCATCGCAGCTGCTTGGCATCGACGGGGTCGACATCCAGTCGGCCGGCGCCCTGCAGGTCAGCGGCAAGGCCGACAGCCCCGTCGAACTGCACAGCGAACAGGGCGATCTGCGGCTGACCGCTGCCGATGACCTGACACTCGAAACCGTCGATGGGCAGGCTCGGCGAATCGAGGCCAAGGCGGGCAAGAAGCTCACGCTGGATGCCACAACCCGCGAGAACATCGAGCGCGACAGCGACAGCTGGAACAAGAAGTTCCTGTTCGTCACCCGCGAAACCTACAACCGCGAAACTACCACCACCCAGCAGCAGCAACAGGGCAGCCGCTTGCAAGGCAAGGACAGCGTGCTGCTGCAATCCGCTGACGACATGCGCCTGGTGGCTGCCAAGGTGGATGCTGGCAATGAGCTGACCCTCGACAGCGGCGCCAACCTGGCCATCGCTGCGGGCATCGACAGCCAACACACCGAAGAGCAGGTTCGCCACCGCAAGGACTTGTGGCGCGGTGACAGTGATACCGACCAGTACAAGGAAACCGCACAAGGCAGTGCGCTCCAGGCCCAGCGTATGACGCTCAAGGCCAAGAATACTGTCGATGTGAAGGGGAGCAGCCTGCACAGCCGCGGCGACATGGCGATCGAAGCCAAGGAGGCAAACATCGCTACCACCGCCCTGCAGCAGCGCGGTACCCGGCGCGACTATCGCGGCGACCTGGTATCCGGCACCTTCTTTGGCGACCGCAAGGGTAACGACAGCGAAGGCCAGGCCGTTGCCGGCAGCAGTGTCACGGCGGATGGCAAGCTTACCGTGACAGCTGACCAGGTAGCCATCAAGGGCAGTACCGTGTTCGGCAAGGAGGACTCGGTGCTCTACAGCACAAAAGGTGCACTGGCCATCGAAGCCGACCATGGTCGAACCACCTCTACCGACCGTACCAGCGACAGCAAGCTGTTCGGCCTGATTGGCAGCGACCGCGAGAACACCGAGCGTACGCAACAGGTGCTTACCAGCGACGTCAGCTCGGCCACCAATTTGCGCCTGGCCAGCGCCGAGGAAATGCGCATCCAGGGCGCCAAGGTCGTAGCGGGCGAGCACCTGCAGGTAGAGGCCAAGGGCGACCTGCTGATTACCAGCGCGCAAGCGGTTGACGAGCGCGAAACCCGTAACCAGCAACGTGGGTTCACTGCCAGCGCCAAGCAGACGCAGGAGGCCGAGGATGGCAAGCCCGAGTCCCGCCAGTATTCGGCCGGCATTGCCTATGACGTCGCCACCACCAGCAGCAGGCAACGCACCACCAGCCAGGTCGCCAGTGAGCTCGAGGGCGCCTCGGTGAGCCTTGGCAGCAGGGCCCACCTGCAAGTCAACGGTTCCACGGTGAAAGCCGCCGCAGGCGACCTCGATGTGCAGGCCCAAAAGGTGACCCTGGGGGCAACCCGCAATGACCACGACACCACCACCAGCACCACCCAGAGTGGCGGCGGCTTGACGGTGACCGGCGGCATCGACCGGCTGGGCAGCTTGTTCGAAGGCCATCACAACCGCCAGGTGCAGACTGAACGCGACAGCAAGGCGCAACGCAGCACATTGCAGGCCAGCGGCGACCTGAAGCTCAAAGGCGATGAACTGGTCACCGAGGCCGCACGCGTCAAGGCTGGCAACACTCTGCAGGTAACGGCCAAACGCATCGACAACCGCGCGGTGCAGGATATCGAGGAACGTGAACAAAGCCGTGACGACTGGTCGGGCAGCCTCGGCGCCAGTGTCGAGTATCGCGACCTTACCCGCCCCATCGAACGCCTGGTGCTGGGCGAAGAAGCCGCACGCTTCCAGCAAGCCTCCCCCGAAGACGCCATGGCGCCACCCAGCGTTGGCGCCGACATGACCGTGGAGCACATCAAGCGCCTGGAAAACCAGCGCCGCGGCTTTGCCCAGGTGAGCGAGTTGTCCGGGGCCGAGGTCGAAGTCAAGGCCGACAACATCACCGACCAGGGCACCGCCTGGCGCGCCAACGCCGGCAAGCTGCAGATCGAGGCCCGACAACACCAGATGCAGGCGGCCGAGAACACCCAGGAAAATACCGTGCAACGCCTGGCCTACGGCGGCGATGTTCGCCTGGACACCAGCACCGGCGAAGACCTCAATGTACGCGCTGCCGGCAAAGGCGGCTCGCTGGACAAAAAGGACAGCGCCAGCAGCGCCGTACCCGGCAGCCTGTATGGGCAACAGGGCATCCAGGTGCAACTGGGCAGCTCAGGGCATTATGAAGGGACGCGCATCGATGGCGGTGAAGGCAGCGTGGTCATGAGCAGTGCCGGTTCGCTGACATTGCCCCAGGCAACCGACCAGGTCGAACAGCAGTCACGCCAGCTCGACGGCAATGCCTGGGCCAAGGTCGGCAACCGCCCGGGCAGCACCGGCGTCGATGGCCGGGGCTACCTCGACCATGGCCAGAACCAGAGCACACAGCGCAAGGCCCAGGTGGCGCAGATCGACGCCAAGGGCCAGGTACAGCTGAGCAGTGGCGGCGACCTGTTGCTCGAAGGCACCCGCATTGGCAGCCGTGAGGCCAAGACTGGCGACATACAACTGCAAAGCGGCGGCCGGCTACAGGTCAAGGCAGCCAGCGATACCCAGAACGCTACCGGCGCCAAGTTGGGCGGGGGCGTGGAGCTGGCGGTCAAGGCTGGCAACACCAAGGGCGGCGCCATCGGCGGCCACTTCAGCCACGGCAAGCAGGACGAAGCGGCACGCCAGGCGGTGAATGCCCTGTTCGCAAGCAACGGCACAGTGACCCTGGGCAGCAGCGCCCGCGAGAATGTCGCCCTGCACCTTGAGGGCCTGCAGGCTTCGGCCGAACAAATAACCCTCGACGCATCAAATGGGGGCATGCTGGTGGAAGCGTCATCCAGCCAGGAGCGACGTGACAACCTCGACATCACCGCCGGTGCCGGCTTCGACATGGCCAAGGGCGCGCTCGATACTCGCGGCCTGCATGGCCGCGTCAAAGTGGAGCTCGACAAGCGCGACAACCTCACCTGGAATGCCAGCGACCTGCGCGCCGAGCGCATCGACTTGCAAAGCCGCGGCGATACCCGCCTCGAAGGCGCCAACGTGGAGGCTGGGCATATCAAGGGAATGATCGATGGCGACCTGCGTATCGCCAGCCGCAAGGACAGCGTCGATACCCTGAGCGTGAAAGGTGATGCCCGCCTGAGCCAGGAGAAAAACCCGCGGGGCTACGTCAACGCGGCCACTTCGGTGGCAGGGCCGCTGGGGAGCAAGGTGAATGAAAAAGCTGGCTCCGCCCTGAGCAAGGCAGACCCGGGGCTCTCGCCCACTTTCAGCCTCGACGTGTCGCACGCGCAGCGCGACAGCGTAGGCCAGCAGGCCACGCTCAAAGGTAGCGACGGCATCGACCTGCAGGTTGGTGGCAACGCTCACCTGGTGGGGGCACGCTTGCAGTCGGCCAAAGGCGATGTGGTACTCGACGCCAACTCGGTTAGCCGGGAAACACTGAGCGGTAACGACTATCGCCGGGATGTGTCGATCGATGCGTCCAACTCACCGGTGGACCTGGGCACGGCGGTGGCCGAGCTGGCCAAGGGCAAGGGTGCGGCGGATGGGGAAAATGCACTGGACCTTGGGTTGTTGAGGACCAGTGGGCACAATCGCAGTGAGCAGTGGGCTTCGAGTGTGCAGGGCAAGAAAAACTGAGGCAGGCGCCGCGCTGGAGGGCACGGGCTTCGCCCGTGTTCGCGGATAAACCCGCTCTCATGGAACTCATTGGTTCAGTGAGTTTTTATAGGAGCAGCCTTGTGCTGCGAAGAGGTTGGTACTGACAAAGCCTGATTATTGCTCGTACCGGCCTCTTCGCAGCACAAGGCTGCTCCTACAAAGGACGGGTCAGAGTCGATTGGATAAGTTGTAGGAGCCGAGCCAGCTTGCCGGCGATAACACCTGTCTACCAGCGCAAATCCCGCTGCCCTGCCAGCGCCTGCGGCCCAAGCCACTGCACGCCACGCAGCAAAGGCGTCAGCGCCGCTTCTGGCTGCAACTCCACCACCACTTGCGCCCGTCGCGCTGGCAGGTCAGCATCCACGGCCAACAGATGCTGCCCCGGCTGCGCCAACTGCCCGCGCAGGTGCCAGCCGCTGCGGCAGTCCATTTCCAGCCAGCCCTGCCCCAGGCCCAGTGACCAGGGCTCGCTCAAGGCAAGGTCGGTTACCGCGATGCGGCCTTCGCTGGCACGGCATTGCCGCCCTGCTCCCTGCACCCGCAACGCGCCTTGCCACTGGCCGGCCAAGCGGAAATCCGTCGTCACCGTCGCCTGGGCGCCCATGGCCGTCGCCCCCAACCGCCAGCGCCATGGCCAGCCTTCGGCGCGCAACTGCCAGGCCTGGCCCTGGAAGCCCAGCTGTGCATCCGCCTGCAAGCGCCAGGGCTGCACCGCCCAACGCAATGGCCCGACCGGCCCCAGTTGCTGCGCCTGGCCTTGCCACAGGCTGCCGCTGACCTCACGCGCTGGCAGGCCTATCCCGCGCACCACCCAGCTGGCCGGCAGTTCCACCAGCAATGTCACGGTGAATACCAACAGCACCCACGCCACACTTCTTCGGCTCATGGCCGCACCACCAGGTCGAAGCGCAATCTCTTTTCATGCTGTTCCAGCCCCCACTGCAATGGCTGTACGCCTTCTGCACGCAGGGTCTGCAACCAGCCTTGCAGCACTCGCTCGTCGGCCACCTGCCCACGCAGTTGCCAGGTCTTGCCCTGCGCATCGACCTCGGCCAGTTCGATCTGCCGCGCCTGGGCCGACTGGTGTAGCCGCTCCAGGCTCAACCCCGGGCCGCCTTGAAGGCTGGCGGCCTGTTCGGCCAGCCCGCGCCACTGGCTGAGCTCGCGCCATTGCGCAAGGCCTGCGCGCAGGGCCAGGAAAGCCAGCAAAACAGCAATCAGTAGCCAGGCGAACTTCAAACGGTGACGCTGTATCCAGTTCCGGTTCATGAGGCGGCTCCCAGGTCGAACATCACTTGGCCGTCCTGCACCTGAACGGAGGCCCCGGCAGCTGTCGCCATGTCGCTCCATGGCGGCGTACTGCCGTCACCCTCCAGCCGCAGGTGCCAACGCTGGCCGTCGAAACGTACCGCTTGCAAGTGCCAGCCGGGATGGTCACGCAGCCATGTCTGCAGCGCCGCCTGCAAGTCTTCAAGCTGTCGTGTACGCAGTTGCTGTTGTAGTTCACTTTCGCGCAGGCGCTTGAGGGCCTGCGCGGCGTGCCGGGGGCTGGCCTGCTCACCGGTCACGGCGATGACCTGGCTGCGCCAGAGTTGCGCCTGGGCCCACTGCTTGTTCAACCACAGCCCGCCCCAGACGGCAGCCAGTACCAGGCAGGCCGCGAGCAGCCGTTGCTGTGGCCGGGAAACCACCGGCAGCGAACGCACCTTGCGGGTACGCTCGAACAGGCCTGGCAATAAATCGAGCGGTGCCAGCGTACTGGGCCAGTCTCCGCTCAGCGAAACCTTTTGCAGCTCCGCCCACGGCTGCCGTGGCACCTCGCCCAGTGCATCCGGCCAGGCCAGCCAGTGCTCCTGCCTGTCTTCGGCCAGCCCTTTGTACAAATACATGCCGGGTGTGCGCTGCCATTGCCAGGCATTTCCCGCCTCGGGGGGCGGCAGCAGCTGTAGTTCTGCCCAGCAACGTGCCACCTGCAAGCCCCATTCGGCGCACTGCCCGCGCCAGTCCTCCAGTTGCTGACGAGCCACTACCAGTAACCGAAGATGGCCGGGCTCGCGGGCCAGGCAGGCGCATGTCACCTCGTCGACTGCCTGCAGCAAGCGGTCTTCGAGCAACAGCGGCCATTCTTCACGCTTGAGCCCCGGCGGTGCCGGCACGCGGAAGTAGCTGCAGGTCTCGGCAGGCAGGATCAACGCCACACGGGCTTGCAGGTTCGCCGGGGGCTCGCCCTGCCCATGGCGTTGCACAAGGCCGCCCTCGGCCAGCGCCCAGTGCCAGACAACGCCCGGTCGCAGCAACAGCCACGACTGGGCCGGGCTGCGCCGCCGCCATTCAAACTTCATGAGCGCCCCCAAGGGAGGGCGAAAGTGCAGACATAGGGTGCTCCGTCACGCTGCAGTTCCAGACGCACGCCACGGCCGGGGTGCGCAGGTTGGTCGGAAGGCCAGGCCAGCCAGCGGCCGCCCTGGTAATAAAGAACATTCATGGCGCTGACCCGGTCGAGCCGCTCGCGCTGGACCCAGCGTGGGGCGGCGGCGGCATAGAGATCGGCCGAGCTTTCCAGCAGCAGGCGCTGCTCACGCGCCTCGAAGCGCAGGCGCTGGCGCTGCAGGCGCGAGCCGCCTTCGGCTTCCGGCATGCCAGTGATGGCGACCCAGAGCAACTGGTTGCTTGCCGGTTGCCAGTCCAGCCAGCGGCTGGCCAAGGGCAGGCGCTGGTCGTAGACACGGCGCATTACCGGGCTGTCGAAGCGACGCTCCAGGGCCAGGCAGAAATCCAATACCGAGGTTTCCTGGTTGGTGACCTGCAGGCGTTCGCGAACCTTGAGCCAGCCGTTGACCAGGGCGGCGAGCATGATGCCGAGCACGGCGGTAAGTGCCAGGGCTACCATCAGCTCGATCAGGGTAAGGCCGGCCTGGCGGTGCCTCGTGGGTAGACATCTGCGCGGGGGGTTGAACTGGGCATCTGTGGGACCGGGTTCACCCGCGAACACCGGCGAAGCCGGTGCCATGCATCGCGGTGCCTGCTTCGCGGGTAAACCCGCTCCTACAGGGACCGCGCACGCTTCAAGATCTCTGTAACTCATGGCCGCTCCAGAAACACGGTGTACTGGCCTAGCGGCAGGCGCTGGTCGCGGTCGGCGAACAACAGCAGCTCGCCACGGCGCAGGTCGCGTACGCCGGTGCGGCGCAGTTGCAGTTGCCAGTGGCAGCGCTGGCCGCCCTGGCTCAGTTCACCGCCAACCTGGTTTTCAGCTGGCCAGTACTGCTCGACGGCAAAGCGGGTTTGCAGTTCCCGCGCGCATAGCAGGCCAAGGCGGTGTTGCTGCAGGTTGTCCTGCACCGCCAGGCGCTGGCGCAAAACCTGGCTGGTGATCACCGCCAGCACCGCGGCAATCGCCAGGGCCACGGTTACCTCCAGCAGGGTGAAGCCACGCTGATGCCGCTTCATGGGGCGACCACCACCTGCATGCGGCCATCGCGGCTCCAGGCCCATTGCTGGCTGCCATCGGCCCAACGCCAGCGCACCTTGCCTGGTTGCGCCCAGCCATGTGGGGTGAACAACAGGCGCGGCTGCGGGCTGGCCGGCCAGTCCGGGCGCAGCCCCTTGGGCCAGTCACCAAGGGCGACTGCCTCGACCACCCAGCCATTACCCTCGCGCCGGACGAACTCCGGACGCTGGCCATTCCAGCGCAGCCCGCGCAGCTGCCCGGCATGCCGGGCCAGCGCGGCCTGCGACCGGGCCTCGCTCGCCAGCCGTTGCAGCGCCTGGTCGACACTGGCCTGGCTGTTGCCGAACCCGGCCACCGCCAATCCGGTCATCAGCCCGGCGATGGCCAGCACCACCAGCAACTCGATCAGGCTGAAGCCCCGCTGACGACGCACCCGTTACAGTTCCCAGTTACCCAGGTCGGCATCCTGGCCTTCGCCGCCCGGCAGCCCGTCGGCACCCAGCGAGTACACGTCGACCCGGCCATGTTCGCCGGGCATGCGGTACTGGTAAGGGGTGCCCCACGGGTCTTCCGGCAGGCGGCGCACGTAGCCGTCGCTGCGCCAGGCCCGTGGCAGCGGCTCCTGGGCCGGCTTTTTCACCAGCGCGGCCAGGCCCTGCTCGCTACTGGGGAAGCGCAGGTTGTCCAGGCGGTACATGTCCAGCGCTTGCTCCAGGGTGGCCAGGTCGGCCATCACCTTCTGCTTCATGGCCTTGTCCTGGTTGCCCAGCACGCTGGGCGCAACCACGGCGATGAGCAGGCCGATGATGAAGATCACCACCATGATTTCCATGAGGGTGAAACCGCGCTGGCGGTTACGTCGATGCTGCATGGCAGTACTCCTTGTCGTCACAGTTGCAGGCCCTGGTTGAGTTGCATGATCGGCAACAGCACCGCCAGCACGATGAACAGCACCACGGCGCCCATCACCAGGATCATCAGGGGTTCGAACAGCGCCATGGCGGTATCGACCTGGCGGGCGAAGCCGCGCTCCTGGTCATCGGCCACGCGCTCGAGCATGTCGGCCAGGGTGCCGCTGGCCTCGCCGCTGCCGACCATGTTCACCAGCAGCGGCGGGAACTGCTGGCAGGCATCCAGCGCGCGATGCAGGCTGGTGCCGCCCTGAACTTGCTGGCGCACCTGCTCCATGGCCAGGCGGATACGGCGGTTGCCGACGGTTTCGGTGGCCACTTGCAGGGCTTCGAGCAGGGCCACGCCACTGCCGCTGAGGATTGCCAGGCTGCGTGCCAGGCGCGCGCTTTCCAGCACCTGCAGCAGGTTGCCTATATGTGGCAGGCGTAGCAGCAGCTGGTCACGGCGCAGGCACCAGTGCGGCTTGCGCAGCAACCAGCCGCCGAGCGCGCCAAGCAACAGGGCCAGCGCCAAAAGCCAGGGCCCGGCCTGCACCAGCCCTTGGCTCAGGCCGATCAGCAACGAGGTAATGAGCGGCAGGCTTTGCCCGGCATGGGCGAATTGTTCGGTGAGCTTGGGTACGACGAAGGTCATCAGGCCTACCACCACGGCAAGCGACACCCCCATCAACACGGTGGGGTAGATCAGCGCGGTACGTGCCTTGTGCTGCTGTCGTTGAACCTGCTCCAGGTGGTCAGCGAGGCGGGTCAGCACCTGGGCCAGGCGACCGGACCGCTCGCCGGCCTCGACCAGCGCGCAGTACAGGCCGGTAAACGGTGCCCCCTGACGTGCCAGGCTGCGAGCCAGGCCCAGGCCTTCGGCCAACGAGCCGCGCAAGGCCACCAGCACACTGTGCAAGGCGGGCTGGCGCAGTTGCCGTTCCAGGGTAGCCAGGGCGTCGACCAGAGGGATACCGGCACCGGTCAGGGTGGCCAGCTGACGAGTCAGTTCGCATAGCTGGGCGCGGCTCAGGCGCTGGCGCCGGGGTTGCCGGGTGCCGGCTTCGTGACGCTGCAAGCGGCGGGCGAACAGGCCCTGCTCACGCAACAACTGGCGGGCATGACGTTCGCTGTCGGCCTGCAAGCTGGCCTTGTGGGTCTTGCCGGCGAGGTCGACGGCCTGGTAGCGATAGGTCGGCATGGCTCAGCCCTGCACCACGCGTAGTACTTCGGCCAGGCTGGTCTCGCCACGGGCCAGGCAGTCACTGGCCATCGCCACCAGGCTCTGCCGGCGCTCGGCCAGGTAGTCCTGCATGGCCAGTTCGCTGGCGCCGTCGTACAACAGGCCGATCAGCCCGGCATCCAGCTCGATGAATTCATACAGGCCCAGGCGCCCGACATACCCGCTGCCCTGGCACTGCTCGCAGCCCACCGCGTGGTAGCTGCTGCCCAGCGCCGCCAGCTCGGGCCACAGGTCGCGTTCCGCCGGCTGCAGCGGGTGCGCCACGGCGCAACTGCACAAGCGCCGCACCAGGCGCTGGGCCAGTACGCCGCGCAGGCACGAGGCAATCAGGAACGGTTCGATGCCCATGTCGCGCAGGCGGGTCACCGCGCCCACCGCACTGTTGGTGTGCAGCGTGGACAACACCAGGTGGCCGGTGAGGCTGGCCTGCACGGCGATCTGCGCGGTCTCCTGGTCACGGATTTCGCCAAGCATGATCACGTCCGGGTCCTGGCGCAGGATGGCGCGCAGGCCGCTGGCAAAGGTCAGCCCGGCACGCGGGTTGATGGCGGTCTGGCCGATGCCTGCGATAGCGTATTCCACCGGGTCCTCGACCGTGAGGATGTTGCGGCTGCCGTCGTTGAGGCTGTTGAGGCTGGCATACAGGGTAGTGGTCTTGCCCGAACCGGTCGGCCCCGTGGACAGCACGATGCCGTTGGGCCGCACCAGGCAACTGCGCAGGCCGTGCAATACCGCTGCCGGCATGCCCAGGTTGCCCAGCGCCAGCAGGCTGGCCTGCTTGTCGAGCACACGCATCACCACCCGTTCACCATGGATGCCGGGCAGGGTCGAGACCCGCACATCCACTTCGCGCCCCGCCGCACGCAGGGTGATACGGCCATCCTGGGGCTGGCGCTTTTCGGCGATGTCCAGACGGGCCATGACCTTGATCCGCGACACCAGCATGGCCGACAACGCACGCGGTGGGCGCAACACTTCGCGCAGGTGGCCATCGACGCGCAAGCGCACCACCAGGCTCTGCTCGAAGGTTTCTATGTGAATGTCCGAGGCACGCAGGCGCAGGGCCTGGCCGAACAGGCCGTTGATCAGGCGGATTACGGGGGCTTCGTCGTCGCTTTCCAGCAGGTCCTCGATGCGCGGCATTTCGCTCATCAGGCTGTCCAGGTCGACCTGGTCGCCGATGCCTTCGATCAGCGCCTCGGTGGCGGCATCGCCGGCCTGGTACAGCTGGCCGAGGCGTTCGTCGAACAGTGCAGGCTCCAGGTATTCGAGCAGGCTGGGCTGGCCGTGCACGCGCAGCAGCTCCTGCAATTGGGCGCTGTCGGCGTCATGCCGCAACCATAGCTGCCAGCCCTGCTCCGCAGGGGCCATGGCCACCCCGCTCTGCCGTGCCTGGCGATAAGGCAGCATCACCAGTCACCGCCTTCCAGCCGTGCGCGGCTGGAGGGGAACACCTGCAACAGCGGCGTAGCGTTTTGGGCATCCGCCAGGTCGGGCAACTGCAGCGGCGTGGTCTGCTGCAAGGTGCGGTACTTGTCTTCGCTGAGCCCGGCCAGGCTCGGCCCGTCACGCAGGATGCGCGGGCGGATGAACACCATCAGGTTCTGCTTGGTGTTCTTCGTGGCGTCGGAGCGGAACAGCCGGCCCAGGTAAGGGATATCGCCAAGCAGCGGCACACGCTGGTCGCTGGTGCTCAGTTCGTCGCTGATCAGGCCGCCGAGGATCACCAGGCCGTTGTCCTCGACCATGACCTTGGTCTTGATCTCGCGCTTGTTGGTGATCACGTCGCTGGCAGCCGTGGTGTCGGCAATCGACGACACTTCCTGGACGATGTCCAGGCGCACGCTGTTGTCGATGTTGATCTGCGGCTTGATGCGCAGCTTCACCCCGACTTCCTTGCGCTCGATGGTCTGGTACGGGTTGGCGTTGTTCTGCGTCACCGATCCGGTGACGAAGGGCACTTCCTGGCCGACCAGGATCGACGCCTCGGCGTTGTCCAGGGTCAGCAGGGTGGGCGTGGACAGCAGGTTGAAGCCGCTCTTGCCCTTCAGCGCGTTGACCAGCATGGCGAAGTTGAAGCCGCCGCCGAAATGGCCGATACCCGCCATGGCGCCGGTGGTGCTGGACAGCAAATCGCCAAGGGCCTCGTTGTCGCCGCTGGCAGCGGCCCCTGCGATGCTGGCGATGTTTACCCCGTTGCTACCGAAGTTGACGATGCCGGCACCGAACTTCTCGTCAGCGAACAGCCACTGCACGCCCAGTTCCTGGGCGCTGCTGTCGGACACCTCGGCGATGATCGCTTCCACCACTACCTGGGCACGGCGGATGTCCAGCTGCTCGACGATGGCGCGGTAAGCGGCCAGCTCGCTGTCGGGGCCGACCATGACCACGGCGTTGGTGCCTTCTTCGTATTCCAGGCGGATGCCCGCCCCCCCGGCGACAGGCACTACGGGCCTTTCCTTGCCCTCTGCTTCGCCCGCACCTTCAGAGGGCGCCATGCCTTCCTGGCTGAGCCCACGCAACACCTTGACCACTTCGCCAGCATTGGCATGGCGCAGGTAGATGACCTGGGTACTGCCGCTGCCTGGTGCGTCCTGGGGGCGGTCGAGCTGGCGCAGCAAGCTGGCGATACGTTCCAGGTTGCTGCGCCAGTCGGTAACTACCAACTGGTGCGCTGCCGGATAAGGTGTGATCACACCGACCCGTGGGTCGATCAGGGGCTTGAGAATGCCCAGCACCTGCTCGCTGGCGGCGTTACGCACATTGAATACCCGCGTAGCCACACTGTCGCTGCCTTCCCCCTGCTGCCCTCCCGCCTCCACCGGCACAGGCTCCAGGCGGGCGGCCTGGTCGGGAACGATCTTCACGCTGCCATTGGGCAGGTCGACAGTGGCGTAGCCCTGGGCGCGCAGCTGGGCCAGAAAGATGTCGTAGATGGCATCGGCGTCGTGCAGGTCGACGGTGCGCACGGTGACCTTGCCCTTGACCCGGGGGTCGACGATGAAGGTGGTGCCGGTGATGCGCGACACGCTGTCGATGAACTCGCCCAGTTCGGTGTCGACGAAGTTCACCTCGTACATCGGCGTACCGTTGTCGTCGAACACCGGCTCTTCAGCACAAGCCATGGACAGGGCCAGGCTCAGTGCGGCCGCCACGCAATATCTAACAGGCATCGTTCATCCTTGCCGCTTGAAGCCGGTCACGGCGGGGCGTGGCGGCCAGGGCAGGCGTTCACGCCGCCCCTGGTTGTTGAAAATCAGGCCATCGCTGTCGATGTCCTGCAGCACGATCCCTGGCGCCAGGCGCTGGCCGCGGGCCAAGGTGCGCACCTGTTCGCCATAGCGCAGCACCACCACGCTGGAGGCCAGCGGCTGGGCCTTGAGGCCACCCAGGTATTGCAACGGCAGGCGGGTGATGGCGATGGCACCGTCGTTGACGGGTACCTGCCAATGGCCGACCATCAAGCCAGGCAGCGGCTTGTCGGGCGCGGCGGGCGCAGTGGCCGGTTGCGGCTGGCGGCCCAGCTGCAGCACGCACTGGGCCGCCAGCCAGCCGACCAGGGTCAGGCCAGCGCCAGTCAGCAGGCGCGAGGCGAGCATCACGAGGCCAGTTGCCTTGGGTGCCAGCCCGGGTGCCCCTGCACGTAGCGCACTTCGGGCAGTTGCAGCGGCGCCAGTTGCCAGTCGCTTGCCTGGCGGGCGAGCCAGGCTTCGACCCGTTGCCACAGCGGCTCGCCGGCCTGGGTTTCGAATTGCAGGCCAAAGGTGCGGCAAAGGCCCTGCACCGGCTCCAGGCCACTGATGCGCTTGCCTTGCGGGCTGTAGCTGACACGCCAGGCCTGGCCCTGCCAGCGCGGCAGGTCCTGGCTGTTGTCCAGCAGCAGCGGGTCGCCGAACAGTTGCTCCGCGGCGTTTTCCAGCACTTGTTCGACCTGCCGGGCCGGAGCTTCGACCACCGGTGCCGGGTAGCCACCGGTGAGGCTGATCAGGTGTTCGCGGGTAATGGCCGCCCCGGCGGGCAGCGGATAGTCGTAACGCAGGCCCGGCAGCAACACCGGCATGCTGCTGTCGTCGGCCAGGGCCTGATGCAGCAGGCGGTCCCAGCTGCCGCCTCGGGTATCGCGGCGCCACAGCGCCTGGGGTGCGCGGGCCAGCGGTTGGTCGAGCCAGGCTGCGTGGCCGGCGCGCTGCTGGCGCAATTCTGCCTGCAATGCCCCGATACGCTGCTGCGCGGCGGGTGCCAGCTGGTGCTCAAAGGCTGGGAAGAAACGCCCGTCGAACTGCCACAGCCCGGCCACGCGCTGGCAGCGCAGGCGGAAGGTGCCGCTGCCCCGGCAACCGGCGAACAGCACCGGCACGCGGCGGCCGCTGGCCTGGCTAACCTCGACCGGCGCCGGCCACAGGTCCTGGCCGCGGGCGCACAGCAACACGTCGATCTGCGGCACCCGCTCGGCCAGCCACAGGCCCGGCCCGGTACCGACATCGGCCATGGCTACCACCAGGTCAGCATCGCGCCGCGCCTGTTCGAACACCGGCTGCAATGATTGGTACCACTGTTTAAGAGAGGCTTTCTGGTCCTGGGCGTAGGGGTCGGTCACGCCGACCACAGCAATACGTGCACCGCCACGTTCGAAGACGCGCAAGGCTTCCAGGCCCAAAGCCCGGCGTTGTGTGTCTGCCAGCCCGGCGCCCAGGGTAACGGTGCCAGCCTGGCGATACAGCGCCGGGCTGCGCTGTGGCCACAGCACGCGCTCGTCACTGCTGACCCGCGCTTCGCTGCCCAGCAGCTGGCTGCCCTGCAGGCCGCTTTCGCCCTGGGTCAGGTAGGCCAGGCCACTGCCATTCCAGCCCTGGCCGTTTTCCAGGGTCAGGCTGTTGCCCGCCCCAGCCTCGCCGCGCAGTTGCTCGAGCAACGCCGCCAGCACCGCATAGCCGCCCAGCTGGGCAGATGCAGCCTGGCTGGCATCGAGCAATGGTGCCAGTTGCGGGTAGGCGATGCTGGCACTGCTGCCGGTCATCCATGGGGCGCGGCCCAGGTGGCTGACCGGCCCAAGGCGGGTGGCCGGCACCACGGCCTGGCCAGGCTGGCGGGCATCGAGGGTGTCGGCCACGTACAGCAGGTCGAAGCTGGCATTGCCGCCCTGCTGCCCAGGAAGGGCGGAGCAGGCGCCGAGCAACGGTGCCAAGGCACCGATACCCATCCAGCTGATCACTTCGCGCCTGTGCACACTGCTTGCCATCGAACCCGCCATCCTTATCCATGTTCATTCAGGGCCCCGGATGTTGCGGCGTTGGCATTACAGTTTGATGGCAGAAATCCGACAGCCATTCCAAATTGATCTGTAGAGCACGCTTCTAAGAGCGAGTTGTTTTAAAACCCCTTTAACATTTCTGCCAATGAATCATCATATTTGCGCACTAAAGTCGCGGTTCCTCCAACTCAGCCAACATAAGGACACCCTGATGAGTCGAGATACCGGCGACAACCTGGACCGGAACCAAAGCGGCAACCTGCCGATGGCCAGCGTTATGGACGCCTACCTGAGCCGCCGCAGCGTGATGCGTGGCAGCCTGGGCGCCGCCATCGCTATGATTGCCGGTACCGGCCTGACAGGCTGCTTCGACGGTGGTGGTTCCGATCACGATGATCCGGTCACCGAGCCACCCGTGACTGAGCCGGAAGTGCCGAAACTGGCACTGGGCTTCCAGTCCATTCCGGGCTCGCGCACCGACGCCTGCGTGGTAGCCGCCGGTTACAGCGCCTATGTGCTGGCGCCCTGGGGCACGCCGATCAACAGCAACGGCAACCCGTGGAAATCCGACGGCAGCAACACCTCGACCGACCAGGCCAACGCCATGGGCATGCACCATGACGGCATGCACTTCTTCCCCATCAACGGCAGCTCCGAAGACGGCCTGCTGGCGATCAACTTCGAGTACATCGACACCGCCGCCCTGCACCCGGCCGGCCCGACCACCGATGTGAACGGCAAGCGCCCGGTCGAGGAAGTGCGCAAGGAAATCAACGCCCATGGTGCCGGCGTGGTGCGCCTGCAGAAAATCGGCGGCCGCTGGCAGGTGGTCGACAACGACCCGCTCAACCGCCGTTTCACTACCGCCTCGCGCATGGAAATAACCGGCCCCCTGCGCGGCACTGATCACGTGAAGACCAAGTATTCGCCGGACGGCACCCACTGCCGCGGCACCAACAACAACTGCGGCAACGGCTACACCCCCTGGGGTACCTACTTGACCTGTGAAGAGAACTGGCCAGGCATCTTCGTCAACAAAGGTACCCGCCCTGAAGACCAGCGCCGCATTGGCGTGGGCACCTCCAGCGGCCAGTACAAGTGGGAAACCGCAGCCGGTGACAGCAGCGAAGTGGCCGACGAATTCGCTCGTTTCGACGTCACCGTCAAAGGCGCCAGCGCCACCGACGACTACCGCAACGAAGCCAGCACCTACGGCTACATCGTCGAGATCGATCCGTACAACAGCGCCACACTGGCCACCAAGCGCACCGCGCTGGGCCGTTTCCGCCACGAAGGTTGCTGCCCGGGCCTGGCGGTCGCGGGCAAACCGCTGGTGTGGTACATGGGCGACGATTCGAACAACGAGTACCTGTACAAGTGGGTGTCCACCGCTGTGTGGGACGCCGCCGACGCCAACCCCGCCGACCGCCTGGCCACCGGCGCCAAGTACCTCGACCAGGGCAAGCTGTACGTGGCACGCTTCAATGCCGACGGCACTGGCGTATGGCTGCTGCTGGACGTGGGCACTGCGACCACTGGCGGCAGCACCTTGGGTGCGCTGTATGGCGACCTGCCGGGCATCATCCTCAACACCCGTGGTGCTGGCGATGCGGTGGGCGCAACGCCGATGGACCGCCCGGAATGGACCACGGTCAACCCGCTGAACGGCGACGTGTACCTGACCCTGACCAACAACAGCGCGCGCACCCCGGAGAAGGTCGATGCAGCCAACCCGCGCGGCCCGAACCGTCACGGCCACATCATCCGCTGGCACGACAGCGACGACCAGCTGAGCTTCACCTGGGACATCTTCGTGTTCGGCGCCAACGCTGCCGGTACGGCCGACATCAACCGCTCCGGCCTGACCGAACTGAACCAGTTCGCCAGCCCGGACGGCATGAGTTTCGATAGCCGTGGCGTGTTGTGGTTCGAGACCGACAACGGCGAGAGCACCGTGACCGACTACACCAACGACCAGCTGCTGGCAGTGATCCCCACCAATCTGGTGGATGCCAGTGGCAAGCAGGTGCCGGTGAACGCGCAGAACCAGGTGGACCTGCGCCGCTTCTTCGTCGGGCCGAATGGCTGCGAGGTGACCGGCATTACCTTTACCCCGGACAACAAGACGCTGTTCGTCAACATCCAGCACCCGGAGAACTGGCCGTATACCGACAAGGCCACCGATGCCACCCCGGCAGGTGCCACGGTAAGGCCGCGGGCTGCGACGGTGGTGATCCAGCGTATCGATGGCGGGGAGATCGGCACCGCCTGATTGATCTGCGCACGGGGGCCGCTTTTGCGGCCCTATCGCGACACAAGGCCGCTCCTACAAGGGATCGCATTCCCCTGTAGGAGCGGCCTTGTGTCGCGATGGGCTGCAAAGCAGCCCCGGAAAAATCATCCGTTACATTTCTACTCGGGACCGCATGCCCAGTAGCAGTGTATTCAAACCACCTGATAAATCTGCCAGTAGACATCCGCAAGCTTGTGAAAAATACTTTTACCACTTGTAACCCTTTGGAACACACACATGCGTTCAGCAACGCCCCAATCAAAACAGAAAAAATTCTTTTTCCAAGATAACCAATTGACTTGTGAAGCAAGTGACAGCCCACGTCGCCTATTGTGGGCCAATGGCATTACACTAGCGGAACTAGACATCTCGAAAAAAGCCAGCCAAATTCTGCAATCCGACAATGCAAACACTGCTTTGCGCAGTATTCCAGAAGGTTTGCCACAAAACTATTCGCCCTATGGATTTCTCCAAACAACTCCATTAGCACATCTTGTCGCATTCAGCGGGCAGCGACTCGATACAATGCTGCAATGTTATGCACTTGGCAATGGACGCCGATTCTATAGTCCCAGATCAAGACGATTTCTCCAGAGTGATAATCAATCTCCGTTCCGTAAAGGTGGACCTAATGGATACAGCTATTGCCAGAACGACCCCATCAATCGGCATGACCCAAATGGACAATGGTGGCAATGGTTGAAGCGGGGAGTAAATTGGCTGGCCGGTAAGCTTCCAACATATTCTGTAGATAGACCACAGTTACGCACCGGAAACCAAACCTTACAAAGCCCCAACGTTAATATAAGAATTCATACCACTGAACAAGCACCATCACCGGATTCATTTCACGTTTCACTAAATATCCGTGACATCGAGTTTGCCGCGAGAATAGGAAACAGAGTCATTAATAGTGCCACAGTACTAGAACCATTGTCTAATGCGGCCGTCAGACAGTTAAACCATGCAGCCGCTGGACTTGCAGTGGCCTATACTACCGACCGTGTAACGAATAGTATTTTTGGCGAACCCAATACGGCTCTCGCTGTAACCGCCGAGCTCGGAACTCTAGCTTATCTCGATAGACGCCTAATCAGTGATACTGCATCAGCCATTCGAAATGTATATTTCCGATAGCACCATAATGCTTCAACCGCCATTGAATTAGCTTTTGCAATCCAAGGGTGCTGTCGAGCAAATTGGAGCAGCGCCGTGGTCTTGTGACGCGCCTCTTCCAAGGATGTATTGCTCAGCGAAAAATAGTTCCGCGACATGGGCCACGGAAAGGCTTCAGGCTGTGACTGTGGTGATCCAGCGTACTGATGGCGGCGAGATTGGGACTGTCTGACCGTTCTGGGCATAGGGGCCGCTTTGCGGCCCTATCGCGACACAAGGCCGCTCCTACAAGGGATCGCATTCCCCTGTAGGAGCGGCCTTGTGTCGCGATGGGCTGCAAAGCAGCCCCGGCAATCTCAAGCCCTACCACACCATCGGCTCGCGGCTGCGCACCCGCACCTGCTGCGCCGGTACCCGGGCATGCCATTGCACCACCCCCAGCGCCTCCACCTGGAACTCACTGCGTATCACCCGCCCCTCCTCCGCGAACGACAGCTGCAACAGGAAATACCCGCTGTTCAGCAGCAGCCCTTCGCTCAAGCGCTCGAAGGTTTCGTCATCCACCGCCCCCAGGGCCTGGCGTAGCGCAGTTGCATCCACATACCCCGACGCCGGCCGGCCGCTGATGATGCGGCTGAGCAACGAGCGTGGATAACGCCCTTCATACAGCGCCTCCAGCAACGGCAGATGCTCCAGCCCCAGGGCATTGGCATTCAGCCGCCAGCCGGTGGTCTGCGGCAAGGCGCACAGCATCGGGTAACGGCCCTGGCGGCTGGCGTCCGGCTCCAGTAGCAGATTCAGCTCGCTGGTATCGAGCATCGGCTGGTTGGCAGCCAGGCGTGGTGGTTGCTGGCGCAGGTACTGGGCGCTCTCGGCGCCCTGCAGGCGGGCATCGCTGTCGGCATCCAGCCAGTCGGCCAGGGCATCGACCAGGCGCTCGGCAGCCATGTCGTCGCCCAGCAGGTAGCGCAACTGGCGCGCAGCACGCTCGCCGTCAGCACCGAGCAGCGCATTGACGTTGAAACAGGTGTGCTGGTCGCGCACCCGCAACTGCGCCTGGCCGGCGCCAAAATCGTAGTTCAACGGCTGCCCGCGCAAGGCCTGCCAGAACAGTGGGCTAAGCCGCCAGCTGGGGTCACGCAGGGCCTGCTCGGCATAGGCCAGGCCGGCCTGCTCCATCGCGCGCGCCTGCACCCGCTGGTGCAACAGACGCACATCATCGACCTGGCGTCGGCCATCTTCCACCAGCCAGGCCATGCCCGCCGCCAGCATCGCCAGCACAACCATCACCATCAGCAGGGCCGCGCCCTGCTGTTGCCTGCCACCCATCCTTGCCTGCCCCTGTCGCCGAATAAAGACGCCAGTCAACACGCCCGGTGTTGCAGGTAGATGGCAGTGACCGTTCGTCATGTGTACGTCATCTGCGCGAGGCAGGATTGTCTTTCCTTTTCATGACCTTACAGGAGTGGTCGCAATGGGTGGCATTGGAATCTGGCAACTGGTGATCGTACTGCTGATCGTATTCCTGCTGTTTGGTACCAAGCGCCTCAAGGGCCTGGGCAGCGATATGGGCGAGGCGATCCAGGGTTTTCGCAAGTCCATGGGCGGTGACACTGACGCCACTCCCCCAGCGCAAACGCAGGTGCAGCAACAGTGCCCGTTGACCGGTCAGGGTACGCAGCAACCGCAAGCAGACCGTCAGCCCTGATGTTCGAGGTAGGCTTCAGCGAGTTGCTGCTGGTCGGCATCGTCGCACTATTGGTTTTAGGCCCGGAGCGCCTGCCGGTGGCTGCACGCACCCTCGGGCGCGGCCTGGGCCAGGCGCGCAGGGCCATGCACGCCTTGCGCAGGCAGGTGGAGCGGGAGATCGAACTGCCCGCTGTCGAGCTACCCACTCTCGACAGTGCGCCTTTGCAGCGCCTGGAACAGGAGATCCGCCAAGGCATCAGCCTGAAAGCGGAGCCGGCCAATGATGCGGCCACGGTCGCTCCCCCCAAGGAAAACCTTTCATGAGCATTGCCATGGACCCGGCGGCGAGCATGCCGCTGACCGAACACCTGCGCGACCTGCGCAAACGCCTGATGCGTTGCCTGGCGCTGGTGGCGCTGGTGTTCGCCGGCCTGTTCCCCTTTGCCCAGACGCTGTATACGCTGATTTCCGAGCCGTTGCGGCGCTTCTTGCCGGAAGGCGCGAGCATGATCGCCACCAGCGTCACTTCGCCGTTCCTGACGCCGTTCAAGCTGACTGCGATGTGCGCAGTGTTTATCGCCATGCCACTACTGCTGCACCAGGCCTGGGGCTTTCTGGCGCCGGGGCTGTACCGCCGTGAACGGCGCATTGCCCTGCCGTTGCTGGTATCGAGCATCGTGCTGTTCTACGCCGGCATGGCCTTCGCCTTCTTCCTGGTGTTCCCGATGATGTTCGGCTTCTTTGCCAGCGTGACACCGGAGGGGGTGGCGATGATGACTGATATCAGCCAGTACCTGGACTTCATCCTTGCGCTGTTTCTGGCGTTCGGGCTGGCGTTCGAGATCCCGGTGGCGACGTTTATCGTGGTCTGGGTGGGGTTGGCCGATGTAGCTACATTGCGGCGCAGCAGGCCCTACGTGATCGTCGGCTGCTTTGTGGTGGGGATGATCCTGACGCCGCCGGATGTGTTTTCACAGACGATGCTGGCGGTGCCGATGTGGGTGCTGTTCGAGGTGGGGTTGCTGGCTTGTGGGTGGTTGAAGCGGCCTGGGCAGGGCAAGGAGATTGTGGCTGGATTGTAGGGCCCTATCGCCGGCAAGCCAGCTCCCACAGAGATATCACAGGTTCTGATGACTGCGATATTCCTGTAGGAGCGGGCTTGCCCGCGAATAGCCTTGATGCGGTCTAGAACTCGGCGAGCCGCCAGACTTCGTAGGCTGGCGTCTCGTACGGGTGGCTCTGCTTGAGTGCAGCGACGACCTGGGCAATCAGGTCGTCAGCCACCACCAGCTCCACCTTCCACTCTTCCACCACCTCGACCTGGCCGGTTTGCCCGAGGAACGGCTGGCTGCCGTCCAGCGGGCGGAACTGGCCCTGGCCCAGCGTCTGCCAGGCGCAGTGGTCATAGTCACCGATGCGCCCGCCACCAGCGGCGAACACAGCGGCCTTGACCACTTCGACGTGGCTGGCGGGGACAAAGAAGGCGAGCTTGTACACGCCTTAGTTCACCCACACCCGTGCGTTACGGAACATACGCATCAGCGCGGCATCTTCCTGCCACTCATCCGGGCGCCAGGAGTTCTGCACGGCACGGAACACACGCTCCGGGTGCGGCATCATGATGGTCACGCGGCCGTCGCGGCTGGTGAGGCCGGTGATACCACGCGGCGAGCCGTTCGGGTTGGCCGGGTAGGCTTCGGTGACCTTGCCATGGTTGTCAACGTAGCGCAGGGCCACGCAACCGGACAGGTCGGCTGCCAGTAGTGCTTCTTCGCTGGCGAACTCCGCATGGCCTTCACCGTGGGCGATGGCGATCGGCATGCGCGAACCGGCCATGCCCTGCAGGAAGATCGAGTTGGACTTCTGCACTTCGACCATGGCCACACGCGCCTCGAACTGCTCCGAGCGGTTGCGCACGAAGTGCGGCCAGTGCTCGGTGCCCGGGATCAGTTCGTGCAGGTTGGACATCATCTGGCAACCGTTGCACACGCCTAGGGCGAAGCTGTCGGTGCGCTCGAAGAAGGCCTGGAAGGCGTCACGGGCGCGGCTGTTGAACAGCGCCGACTTGGCCCAGCCTTCACCGGCACCCAGCACGTCACCGTAGGAGAAGCCACCGCAGGCGACCAGGCCCTTGAAGGCTTCGAAGTCGACACGGCCGGCGAGGATGTCGCTCATGTGCACGTCGATGGCGGCGAAGCCGGCGCGGTCGAAGGCGGCTGCCATCTCGACCTGGCCGTTGACGCCCTGCTCGCGCAGGATGGCCACTTGCGGACGCACGCCCTTCTTGATGTACGGCGCGGCGATGTCGTCGTTGACGTCGAAGCCCAGCTTGACCGACAGGCCCGGGTTGTCTTCCTCGAGCAGCAGGTCGAATTCCTGGTCGGCGCAGTCGGCGTTGTCGCGCAGGCGCTGGATCTGGTAGCTGGTCTCGGCCCACTGGCGCTGCAGCATGCGGCGGTCGTCGTCGAACAGCACTTCGCCGTTCAGGCTGATGGACACTTCACCGTTGTTGACCGGCTTGCCGATCACCGCGACGCAGCCTTCACCCAGGCCAGCGGCGCTGAACTGTGCAAGTACGTCCGGGGTGGCATCCTGGCGAACCTGGATGACCGCGCCCAGTTCTTCGTTGAAGAGGATAGCCGGCACGTCGCCTTTGCTGTCGGTCAGCGGGTCAAGGTGCAGGTCGAGGCCGCAGTGGCCGGCGAAGGCCATTTCCAGCACGGTGGTGACCAGGCCGCCGTCGGAACGGTCATGGTAGGCCAGCAGGTGACCATCTTCGTTCAGGCCCTGGATCACGGCGAAGAACGCCTTCAGGTCTTCGGCATCGTCGAGGTCCGGTGCCTGGGCAGCGATCTTGCCGTAGGTCTGTGCCAGGATCGAAGCGCCCATGCGGTTCTTGCCGCGGCCCAGGTCGATCAGGATCAGGTCGGTCTCGCCCTTGTCCATGCGCAGTTGCGGGGTCAGGGTCTTGCGGATGTCGGTGACCGGGGCGAAGCCGGTGATGATCAGCGACATTGGCGAGGTAACGCTCTTCTCTACGCCCTCGTCGCTCCACTTGGTCTTCATCGACATCGAGTCTTTGCCGACCGGAATGGTAATGCCCAGCTCCGGGCACAGCTCCATGCCGACAGCCTTGACGGTGTCGTACAGGCGGGCGTCTTCACCTGGGTGGCCGGCGGCAGACATCCAGTTGGCCGACAGTTTGATGTCGGACAGCTTCTCGATGCGCGAGGCAGCCAGGTTGGTCAGTGTCTCGCCAATTGCCATGCGGCCGGACGCCGGGGCATCCAGCAGCGCCAGCGGGGTACGCTCGCCCATGGCCATGGCTTCACCGGTGTATACGTCGAAGCTGGTGGCGGTGACGGCGCAGTCGGCCACCGGTACCTGCCACGGGCCGACCATCTGGTCACGAGCTACCAGGCCGGTGATGGTGCGGTCGCCGATGGTGATCAGGAAGCTCTTGCTGGCCACGGCCGGGTGGCTGAGAACGCGCTGAACGGCGTTGTCCAGGTCCAGCTTGCTCGGGTCGAAGTCATCGCCCAGCTCGGCTTCGCGGGTAACCGAACGGTGCATGCGTGGCGGCTTGCCCAGCAGTACGTCGAGCGGCATGTCTACCGGCGTGTTGCCGAAATGGCTGTCGCTTACGGTCAGGTGCTTCTCTTCAGTCGCTTCACCCACTACGGCAAACGGGCAACGCTCACGCTCGCAGATTGCCTTGAAGCGCTCGAAGTCGACGGCGCTGACGGCCAGCACGTAACGCTCTTGCGATTCGTTGCTCCAGATTTCGTGCGGGGCCATGCCCGGCTCGTCGTTGGGCACGTTGCGCAGTTCGAAGCGGCCACCACGGCCACCGTCGTTGACCAGTTCTGGGAAGGCGTTGGAGATACCACCGGCGCCGACGTCGTGGATGAAGGCGATCGGGTTGTTGTCGCCCAGCTGCCAGCAGCGGTCGATGACCTCCTGGCAACGGCGCTCCATTTCCGGGTTTTCGCGCTGTACCGAAGCGAAGTCGAGGTCAGCCGAGCTGGCACCGGTCGCCACCGACGAAGCGGCGCCGCCGCCCAGACCGATCAGCATGGCCGGGCCGCCGAGCACGATCAGCTTGGCGCCGACAGTGATCTCGCCTTTCTGCACGTGGTCTTCACGGATGTTGCCCATGCCACCGGCCAGCATGATCGGCTTGTGGTAGCCGCGCACTTCTTCACCGTGCGGGGTGTTGATGGCCTGCTCGAAGGTACGGAAGTAGCCGGTCAGGGCCGGGCGACCGAATTCGTTGTTGAACGCAGCGCCACCCAGTGGGCCTTCGATCATGATGTCGAGGGCGTCGACGATGCGCTCAGGCTTGCCGTAGGCCTGCTCCCACGGCTGCTCGAAGCCCGGGATACGCAGGTTGGACACGGTGAAGCCGGTCAGGCCAGCCTTGGGCTTGGCGCCACGGCCGGTCGCGCCTTCGTCGCGGATTTCGCCGCCGGAGCCGGTGGAGGCGCCGGAGAACGGGGCGATGGCGGTCGGGTGGTTGTGCGTCTCGACCTTCATCAGGATGTGCACCGGCTCCTGCACCGCGCCGTACTGGCGGGTTTCAGGGTTCGGGAAGAAACGGCCGGCAACGTTGCCGACGATCACCGAGGCGTTGTCCTTGTACGCAGACAGCACACCTTCGTTGTGCATCTGGTAGGTGTTCTTGATCATGCCGAACAGGCTCTTTTCCTGAGCCTGGCCGTCGATGTCCCAACTGGCGTTGAAGATCTTGTGGCGGCAGTGCTCGGAGTTGGCCTGGGCGAACATCATCAGTTCGATGTCGTTCGGGTTGCGCTTGAGGCCCTGGAAGGCGTTGACCAGATAGTCGATCTCGTCTTCGGCCAGGGCCAGGCCCAGGTCGATGTTGGCCTTGGCCAGGGCATCACGGCCGCCGCCGAGGATGTCCACCGAGGTCATCGGCTTGGGCTGGGCATGGCTGAACAGGTCAGCGGCCTGCTCCAGCTGGCCGAGCACGCGCTGGGTCATGCGGTCGTGCAGCTCGGCCGCGATCAGTTCGGCGTCGGCTTCGCTCAGGTTGCCGGCAACGTAGTAGGCGATACCGCGCTCCAGGCGCTGGATCGACTGCAGGCCGCAGTTGTGAGCGATGTCGCTGGCCTTGCTGGCCCACGGCGAAATGGTGCCCAGGCGCGGCACGACCAGGAACAGGCGGCCGCTCGGCTCCTGTACCGGCACGCTCGGGCCGTACTTGAGCAGACGGCCCAGCACCTGCTGCTGGTCGGCGGTCAGCTCGCCGTCGACATCGGCGAAATGGGCAAATTCGGCATACAAACCAGTAACAGCGGGGACTTTCTGGCTCAGTTGCTCGAGTAATTTACCGTGGCGAAAGGCAGAAAGGGCAGGAGCGCCGCGCAGGATCAACATCGTCGGGACAGCCTCAGGAAGGGGTGTGCTTAGAGGCCGTGCATTCTAGCCTAATTCGAAGGGTTTCGGCACCCGCTCTAAGCCACGGCTGCCGGGCGGCGGAACCGGACTTGCGGGTCAGAATCCAGGGGGCCTACCTTTAGAGATTTAGCGCCTGTGAAATCGAGCGCCGCCCACGCGGCGCTTCGCAGCACAAGGCTGCTCCTACATCTGTTTCGGGCCAATTATTCCTGGGGGAGTGGCGCGCGGCCCCTTGGCGTCCACCTCGGCAGCGTGTCGGAAAATCAAGGCAGTCGCGCGCATTGGCGCAGGCGTTACTGGCCCGAAACAGATGTAGGAGCAGCCTTGTGCTGCGAAGCGCCGCGCGGGCGGCGCTCGACCTCCCAGGCGCTGAACCTCCAAAGGCAAGCCCCCAAAGCACAGAACCCGCTACCAGACAAGCTAACAGTTGTCGAGATATGGTTGGGCCAGTCCTTTGCGTATACTGCAACCTATGTTCGCCCACACTGCTTTGCGCCAGCGTTGCGCCAGATGGCTTTTCGCAACCGGACTCTTTCTGCTGCTCGGTGCCTGCGTTGAAAAACCCAGCACCCTCGAGCGCGTGAAGGAGGATGGCGTGCTGCGCGTGATCACCCGCAACAGCCCGGCCACCTACTTCCAGGACCGCAACGGCGAAACCGGCTTCGAATACGAGTTGGTCCAGCATTTCGCCGAAGATCTGGGCGTGAAGCTGCAGATCGAGACCGCCGACAACCTCGACGAGCTGTATGACAGCCTCGGCAAGCCCTCCGGCCCGGTGCTGGCAGCGGCCGGCCTGGTCACCAGCGAACGGCGCAAGGCCCAGGTCAGGTACTCCCACCCTTATCTGGAAGTGACCCCACAGGTCATCTACCGCAACGGTCGCACGCGCCCCACCAACGCCAAGGGCCTGGTCGGAAAGAAGATCATGGTGCTCAAGGGCAGCAGCCATGCCGACCAGCTGGCCGAGCTGAAAAAGCAGTACCCGGGCCTGGAATACGAGGAATCCGACGCCGTCGAGGTGGTCGACCTGCTGCGCATGGTCGATGAAGGCCAGATCGACCTGACCCTGGTCGACTCCAACGAGCTGGCGATGAACCAGGTGTACTTCCCCAACGTGCGGGTTGCCTTCGACCTGGGCGACACCCGCGACCAGCGCTGGGCGGTGGCGGCCGGTGAAGACAACAGCCTGCTCAACGAGGTCAACGAGTTCCTCGACAAGGCGCAGAAGAACGGCACCCTGCAACGCCTGAAGGACCGCTACTACGGCCATGTCGACGTCCTGGGCTATGTGGGTGCCTACACTTTCGCCCAGCACCTGCAGCAGCGCCTGCCCAAGTACGAGAAGCACTTCAAGAGCTACGCCAAGGTCGAGCAGGTGGACTGGCGCCTGCTGGCCGCCATCGGCTACCAGGAATCGATGTGGCAGCCCGAGGTCACCTCCAAGACCGGCGTGCGCGGCCTGATGATGCTGACCCAGCGCACCGCCCAGGCCATGGGCGTGTCCAACCGCCTGGACCCGAAGCAGAGCATCCAGGGCGGCGCCAAGTACTTCATGAAGATCAAGGAAGAGCTCGACGACAGCATCCAGGAACCGGACCGCACCTGGTTCGCCCTGGCTGCCTACAACGTCGGCAGCGGCCACCTGGAAGACGCCCGCACCCTGGCCAAGCGCGAAAAGCTCAACCCGAACAAGTGGCTGGACGTGAAGAAGATGCTGCCGCGGCTGTCGCAGAAGCAGTGGTATCGGCAGACCAAATACGGCTATGCACGTGGCGGCGAGCCGGTGCATTTCGTGGCCAACATCCGTCGCTACTACGACATCCTCACCTGGGTGACCCAGCCGCAGCTCGAAGGCCAGGTGGCCGAGGGCAGCCTGCATGTGCCCGGGGTGAACAAGGACAAGCCGGCGGAGCAGTCGCCGCCGATGTAGCCTGTCAGGGCCCTATCGCCGGCAAGCCAGCTCCCACAGGCTCACCACTGCCCCCAAGGCCTGCAGATATCCTGTGGGAGCTGGCTTGTCGGCGATAGGGCACTGACAGGTTACCCCTTGGCTCGGCGAGCCTTGAAGAAGTCACTGAGGATCTGCCCGCACTCCTCCGCCAGCACCCCCCCCTCCACCATCACCCGGTGGTTCAGGAAACCCTGCCCGAAGAACTGCCCCTGGCTCTGCACGATCCCCGCCTTGGGCTCCAGCGCGCCGAATACCACCCGCATCACCCGCGAATGCACGATCAACCCCGCACACATGCTGCACGGTTCCAGGGTCACATACAGGGTGCTGCCGGGTAGCCGGTAGTTACTGGCGGATTTCGCCGCCGCGCGAATGGCCACCATCTCGGCGTGCGCACTGGGGTCACTGTCGATGATCGGCCGGTTGAAGCCCTGCCCGATCACCTGCCCATGCTGCACCACTACCGCGCCCACCGGCACCTCGCCCATGGCCGCACCTTCGGCGGCCAGGGCCAGGGCCAGACGCATGAATTCCTGATCGCGACTGCGATCGATGATCTGCGGGCGCATCAGACCACCGCGATCGCGGCCATCAGGCCGGTTTCCATGTGGTCGATGACGTGGCAATGGAACATCCAGGTGCCCGGGTTATCCGCCACCAGCGCCACCTGGGCGCGCTCGTTCTTGCCCAGCAGGTAGGTATCGGTGAACCACGGCTCCTTGATGTCATGACGGTTGGAGCCGATCACCTTGAAGCTCATGCCGTGCAGGTGGATCGGGTGCTGGTACTGGGTCATGTTCTTCAGCTCGAAGATGTAGCTCTTGCCCTTCTGCAACGTGGCAATGGGGCGCTCGGCGCAGGTCTTGTCGGTGATGTCCCAGGCCTGGCCGTTGATCTGCCACATGCTCGACGGCTTATCCTGGTCCTTAGTGACCGAGACTTTCGCCGCCCACTCGAAATTGAAGTTGAGCTTTTCGGCATTCTCCAGGTCCGGCTCGGCGATCGGGTTGGGCGGTAGCGCCGGCGGCCAGTCACTTGGCGCGTCGTTGCTGGCAACCGAACGCAGGGTGCCCAGGCGCACGAAACCGTCGCGCAGGGAGATCTCCTCCCCCGCCTCAGGAATACGGATAGCGAGGCAGATACGCATGCCTGGGCCGAGCCAGTAGTCATCGTCCAAGGGGCGCGGGGTTACCGGGTTGCCGTCCAGAGCATAGATTTTTGCCTCGCAGTTACCCTTGAGGTTGATGCGGTAGGTCCAGGTGTTGTCCAGGTTAAGCAGACGCACCCGCACAACCTGGCCGGCTGGCAACTCGGTGACCGAATCGGCCTGGCCATTGATGGTGATCAGGCGCCCGGCGGTGCCGTTGCGCGCCGCCTCACGCGGGATGCTGAACGGCAACCAGGCGCCCTGCTCGTCCACGTGCCAGTTCTTCAGGCTGAGCGTGCGTTCATGCTGGAAGCCGGTCGGCTCGCGCTCCTCGACGATCAGCGGGCCGACCAGGCCACGGCCCAGCTCTTCGGAACTGCTGACATGCGGGTGGTACCAGTAGCTGCCGGCGTCCGGCACACGGAATTTGTAGTCGAAGTACTCGCCCGGCTTGACTGGCAGCTGCGACACATAGGGCACGCCGTCCATTTCCAGCGGCAGGCGGATACCGTGCCAGTGGATGGTGGTTTCGACCGGCAGGTGGTTGATGAAGCGCACCCGCAGCCAGGTGCCCTGGCGCACACGCAACTCGGTGCCTGGCGCCGAAGGGCCGAAGGCCCAGGCCTCGGTCTTGAAGCCCGTCACCAGCTCGACGTCCAGGGGAGCAGCGATCAGCTCGTAGTCATGCCCGGCGTTGTCGTCCTCGACCTTGCCCAGCCAGTAACGTGCCGCGCCACCGGCGCCCAGGCCAACCACAACCAGGCCGGTCAGGCCCTTGAGCATTTGTCGACGGGTGAAGGACATCGGTGCGGGTACCTCGCGTTCTGCGCAATCAAGCTGCCAGCACGGCTGGCGATGAAGGGCGAATACGATACACCTGCAAATGGGAAATATTAAGTGAAGTATCCAGCCATCGTTTGCTTTGGCCACCCTATTGGCCATTCCGCAGACTTAACGGAACTGACCGACAAGCATGAGATCAAATTGACACCATTGCCAGAGGCACCTCAGATGAGAAAATGCCTCGCAATGCAATCGGCAGCTCGATTGGCGACTGGCTTGACCGTCAGCGTGGTGCATGGGAAAGAATCGCCTGCCGCCCGCACACTCACCTGCCTTCTCTAAAGGAATGCAATGGTAAATGGACTTATCAACTCACGTCCCTAGCTGGGGCGACATCGAACGCAACCTGGACCAAAAATTCAGCGCCCTCAATCAAAGCGTCAGCAGCGGCTTGCGCAATGTCCATGACAGCTGGGACGGCTTCACCCGTCGCGTAAGCGATGGCGCCAGCCAGGCTTATGGCGCTGTAGGCGGACACCGGATAGACAATGTCCGGCAGGCGATGGCTTTGTCCTATCCCATGATGCAGTCAAATCTGTCGCGCAAATGGGCGTCCATCAATATCGACCAGATTTTGCCCGTACTGCTCAAGCTCGTGCAGGAAGTGGTGATGATTCTCGGCGGCAGCGTCGCGCTAGGCGGCGCTATCGGCGGCGCCGTGGGTTCTCTAGCCTTTGGCGTCGGTGCGGCACCTGGGGTGGTCGCAGGCAGCGGTATCGGCCTGCAGGTCGGCAACCTGATCCTGATGGCGCTGGGCCTGGCCGCCATCGCGGAGTATTTCTATCAAGGGCTTCCCGCGTGCCTGGCCTCCATGCAAGAGGGGCTTGCTACCGCGTGGACTGCCGAAGACGGCTTGAAACCCTCCGGTCTCGACCCTTCGGGCGGCTCGGCGGCGCTGGTTCAAGAGCGTACCGAACACGCTGCAAGGCAACTGGCCCGTGGGCAAGAGCAGCTGGTGATGCTTTTGCTGATGGCAATTGTGACCTACCTGACCCGCGGGCAGATGAAAGCCGGCGTGATGAGCAGCGTGGAAAGCATCGCCAGCCGTAGTGCCAAGCTTCAAGCCGAAATCTCCAACAAACAGTTGGCCACCTGGCTGGCGAAGAACGAAAGCAGGCTGCTGGCTGAACCTGAGTTGCAGATGAAGGCCGCGACACCGCTGCAGAAAGCAGAGCCAGAGCTGCCGCCAGCAAAGCAAGCCACTGAAAAAAGCATTGCAGCGGCGCCCAAGAAGCTCATGAGCCTGCGAGAGGCAGTGGGCAAGGACATGGCAGAGCGATGGATTGCCGAAGGCCGCGCCCGGGCAGATTTTCGGGCCCCGGAGCTTTCGAAACTGCTCAGCGACGATCAAATAGGCGCACTTTACGGTTACTCTACCAACGATGTGTACAAGGCGTATAACCTGGCGATGCGCCAAGGCACAGCCACGCCTGAAATCATGGCTTTTGCCGAGCATGCAACCGAAGGTCTGGCACGCTTGCCTCGCTACGTTGGCGCTGAAACCTACCGTGGAACGGATCTGCCACTGGATGTGCTCAATCGCATGCAAATGGGCGCAGTGGAGACCGACATGGCATTCTTCAGCTCATCCGCGACAACACCATTCGCGGGCAATACCCAGATGGTCGTACGCGGCGTATCCGGCAAGGACATCAGTTTCCTGACGCAAATTCCCGAGGCGGAAGTACTGTACCCGCCGGGTACTTCTTTCAGGGTACTGAACCGGATTGAGCAAGGCCCCACGACTCATCTCTTATTAGAAGAAGTTCTATGATCGACCTGCACAGCCCTACCCTTGAAGTTACCGAGTATGCCTACCGGTACAACCACTTGCTACCAGCGCCCACCCCACGCGAGTCCGCAGGCCGTGCCTACGTGCACCCGCAATGGCAAGAATCGCGCGTTTGCACATTAACCCCCGAACAATCGCTCGACCGAGCCAAAGGTGCGTTGCTGGGTTTGGCCATTGGCGATGCCGTAGGCACCACCCTGGAGTTCCTGCCTCGCGATAAAGCACACGTCGATGACATGGTCGGCGGCGGGCCGTTCAGGCTCAAGCCAGGTGAGTGGACCGATGATACGAGCATGGCGCTTTGCCTGGCGGACTCGTACCTGGCTTGCATGCGATTCGACCATGCAGATTATCTCGAGCGACTGTGCAGGTGGTACAAGCGAGGGGAAAACAGCGCAAACGGTGTCTGTTTCGACATCGGCAATGCTACACGCCTTGCCTTGGAAGGGTGGCTACGCCATGGCCTGGACTGGATAGGCAACACAGAGCCGAATACGGCCGGCAATGGCTCCATCATCCGGCTCGCCCCCACCGCCATATTCAGGCGCCACATGCTGCCATCCACGTGGCGCGAAGCCCAAAGCCAGAGTCGGGCCACCCATCGGGCGCCCGAAGCAGTGAGTGGCTGCGAACTGCTGGGCGCGCAGCTGCACCTCGCCCTGAACGGCGCCGACAAGGATGAAATGTGCCGCCCGATGGTCCGCCCGCTGCAGCCCCGCGCCACCATCATCAACGCTGGCGAATACAAGGAAAAAAGCCGCGACCAGATCCGCTCCTCAGGGTATGTCATCGACACCTTGGAAGCTGCGCTATGGGCGGTTTGGAATACCGACAATTTCAGAGACGCAGTGCTACTGGCGGCAAACCTGGCAGACGACGCCGACAGCGTGGCAGCCGTGGCTGGGCAGCTGGCCGGAGCGTTGTACGGGGTATCCGGCATGCCCGAGGAATGGGTAAAGACAGTGGCGTGGTCTGAACACATCCAGGACCTCGCCCAAGCGTTGCACGACCAGGCGCCTGAAAACGACCCGTTCTATTCGCTGTGATGATGCGCCCGTCGGGGCAGACAGCTGAATGATAAAGGCCCAGGCCTCGGTCTTGAACCTCGGCACCAGCTCGACGTCAAGCGGCGCGGCGATCAGTTCGTAGTCATGCCCGGCGTTATCGTCCTCGACCTTGCCCAGCCAGTAGCGGGCCGCGCCTCCGGCGCCCAGGCCAACCACAACCAGGCCGGTCGGGCCCTTGAGCATTTATCGACGGGTGAAGGACATCGGTGCGGGTACCTCGCGTTCTGCGCAATCAGTCTGCCAGCAGGGGCTGGCGATGAAGGGCGAATACGATACACCTGCATTTGCGAAAGATTAAGTGAAGTCTTGTCGCGCGACCGGTTATCTGCCCCGACACCTGTGGCAACCTGCTCCCCCCGGTACCCAACTAACGCCCAGAGGCTGACTTGCCCGATTCAGGGTGGGCTGCTTAAGTTCAACAGACGGGGTGCACAGGTGCTGGCCTTCTGCCCGCCTATCGCTTCAGACAAGACGCCTGCTCTGTGAATGCGAAGGTTTGACACCATGTGGCACAGGAATTCATTACTGTATTTTTCGCTGCTGCTCACTTCAGGCCTTCTTCTGGCACCGAAGATCATCCTGATCGAGTTTTTCTCCTATCGATGGGTGGAGACCGGTGTTCTCGATATTGCCCTGTACTTGCTTCAAGACGTGCTGCTGGTGGTCGCCTTCTTTGTGATTGCTACCACCACCATTACCAGAAACAAATTCAATTTTTATCTGTTAAGCATCGCCTCAGGCGCCTTGCTGCTGTTCCTGCTGGTGGATATGCGAGTTCGGGAGCTATGGCTGAAGCCACTGGACTGGCAACTGATACGCTACAGCCTGCAGAACGCAAGCAACCTGACCTCCGGAGCCGAGGTGTTCCTCACCCAAGCCGCCGGGTTCGGGCACACATTCAGGTTCATTGTCTTTGTGCTTTTTCTTGCCTACCTGGTGACCTGGTCTTTCGCTGGGCTGGCAACCTACATCGCTTATAAAGAACAGCGCACGGTCCCAATAAAGAAAAGACAACACCTCTGGGCGTCGCTGCTGGTGATAGGCGCCCTGCTCATCGGCTCCATCCATGCCAAAGACGCACGCTATTACCTGAACGAAAATATTGTCGTCAGCCCGCTGGTCACAACACTCAGAAGCACGACTCCCTTGAATGCAGCTCCGCATAGACCGCCGCTGCCATTCGAACAACCCGCCTACCCGCTAACCAGCGTCAACGACATCCGAAAACTTCAATCTCATGCCACACCAGACTTCAAGAACCTGGTCTTCATCATTCTGGAGTCGGTGCGCTGGAACAGCGTTTTTGCGCCCGACATCAAAACCGCCGAGAGGTATCCCACCTTCGATAAGCTCTCTCGGGAGGGCATGCTCTTCAAAACGTACGTATCAGTGCCTCACTCGTCCAAAGGCTACCACGCGATCCTGACGGGGCTGCACGCCTACCCAGATATTGAAATCAAAGAGGCCATGTACCTGCTACAACCCAGCGTCATCCATGAGCTGAAAAACAGGAAAGACATGGAAGCCGTCGCATTCAGCTCGCTGTACCTGCAATTCGAAAACATGGAGGGTTTCCTGAAGTCCATCGGCGTATCGAATGCCTATGCAGTTTCGGAGATCACCCATGCCGAAAATCGCTCACAACACGCCAGTAGCTTCGGAGAGAGTGATGAACAGCTGTTTTCATCCAGCATCTCTTACCTGGAGAAGATAAAAAAGAATGGCCAGGGTTTCATCGCACTCTACTTCCCAAGCGCAGCCCACTACCCCTACCAATGCAGCCAAGGGCCCCCATTACTGAGCGAGCTGGAAAAGTATGAAGACTGCATAGCCAGAACAGACAGCGTACTGGGTGAAATGCTGACATCATTCGACAAGCAAGGCCTTCTGGACTCGACATTATTCGTGCTCGTGGGTGACCACGGTGAGTCGTTTGGTGAGCACGGTCTCTTCATTCACAACGCTTCCATGCACGAAGAAGAAGTGACCGTACCCCTGATTTTCTGGGCCAAGGAAAAGTCACTGCCCAAACCCGCCACAACGACCAGTCACCAGATCGATGTTGCGCCCACGGTCGCCGACTTCTTTGGCGTGACCGAGTCGCCCCTGTCTGTCCAAGGCATCAGCTTGTTGAGGGAACATGGCAAACGCACATTCTTCATGTCCACGTTCTTTGACCAACTGGCGTCAGCCTTGGTGGAGCACCCTTACAAATACATATACGAATTCAGTTCGGACACCCTGACCAAATACAATATCGAGAATGACCCGCAGGAAAAGCACCCGCAGCGCGTGGAGGGCGATGAGTTCGTCGCGGTGAAGAGCAGGTTGCTTTCCTATAATGTCTACCAGAAAGCGCTATTTGCCAAAAAGCCAAAAGAATAAGCAAATCTGAATGAGCAAGAACCAGAAAGCCCGCAATTATGCAGGCTTTCTGGTGTATCCGTGCCTACGGGTACCAGCCTGAGCTGGCTACCCGATCATTCCCACTCGATAGTCGCTGGCGGCTTGCTCGACACGTCGTAGGTAACGCGCGAGATACCGTCGATTTCGTTGATGATACGGCCGCTGACGGTTTCCAGCAGCTCGTACGGCAGGTGCGCCCAGCGCGCGGTCATGAAGTCCACGGTCTCGACGGCACGCAGGGCCACGACCCAGGCGTAGCGACGGCCGTCGCCGACGACGCCTACCGACTTGACCGGCTGGAACACCACGAATGCCTGGCTGGTCTTGTGGTACCAGTCGGCCTTGCGCAGCTCTTCGATGAAGATGTGGTCGGCGCGACGCAGGATGTCGGCGTATTCCTTCTTCACTTCACCAAGGATACGCACGCCCAGGCCCGGGCCCGGGAACGGGTGGCGGTAGACCATGTCGTACGGCAGGCCCAGCTCCAGGCCGATCTTGCGCACTTCGTCCTTGAACAGTTCACGCAGCGGCTCGACCAGCTTGAGGTTCATTTCCTCCGGCAGGCCACCGACGTTGTGGTGCGACTTGATCACGTGGGCCTTGCCGCTCTTGGCGCCCGCCGACTCGATCACGTCCGGGTAGATGGTGCCTTGGGCGAGGAACTGGATGTTTTCCAGCTTGCTGGCTTCGGCATCGAACACGTCGATGAAGGTGCGGCCGATGATCTTGCGCTTCTTCTCCGGGTCGGCTTCGCCGGCCAGGTTGTCGAGGAACTGCTTTTCAGCGTCGGCGCGGATGACCTTGACGCCCATGTTCTCCTTGAACATGGCCATCACCTGGTCACCTTCGTGCAGGCGCAGCAGGCCGTTGTCCACGAATACGCAGGTCAGCTGGTCGCCGATGGCGCGGTGCAGCAGTGCGGCAACGACGGAGCTGTCGACGCCGCCGGACAGGCCCAGCAGGACGTTGGCCGAACCGACCTGCTCACGCACCTGGGCAATGGCGTCTTCGACGATGTTGGACGGAGTCCACAGGGCTTCACAGCCGCAGATGTCCTGCACGAAGCGGGACAGGATGCGACCGCCCTGCTTGGTGTGGGTCACTTCCGGGTGGAACTGCACGCCGTAGTAGCCGCGCGCGTCGTCGAACATGCCAGCGATCGGGCAGCTCGGGGTGCTGGCCAGCACGTGGAAGTTGCCCGGCATCTGGGTGACCTTGTCGCCGTGGCTCATCCACACGTCCAGGCCCAGCAAGCCGTCGGCGTCGATGTGGTCTTCGATGCCGTCGAGCAGGCGGCTCTTGCCAACCACGTCCACGCGGGCATAACCGAATTCACGCAGGTCGGAACCTTCGACCTTGCCGCCCATCTGCTCGGCCATGGTCTGCATGCCGTAGCAGATGCCCAGCACTGGTACGTTCAGGTCGAACACCGCCTGCGGGGCGCGCGGGCTGTTGGCTTCGTGGACCGACTCGGGGCCGCCGGCGAGGATGATGCCGCGCGGGTTGAATTCGCGGATCGCTTCATCGTCCATGTCGAACGGATGCAGCTCGCAGTACACGCCGATTTCGCGCACGCGGCGGGCGATCAGCTGGGTGTACTGGGAACCGAAATCGAGGATCAGGATGCGGTGAGCGTGAATGTCGAGGGCCATGACTCAATCTCGTCAGTGGAAATCGGAAACGACGCGGGGCTGTCATGACAGCCCCGCTTTCTGTTGTAGCTGGAAGCCTCAGCCTACGCGGTAGTTAGGGGCTTCTTTGGTGATCTGCACGTCATGCACGTGGGACTCGGCCATGCCGGCACCGGTGATGCGCACGAATTCCGGCTTGGTGCGCATCTCTTCGATGGTTGCGCTGCCGGTGTAGCCCATGGACGAACGCAGGCCGCCCATCAGCTGGTGGATGATCGCGGCCAGCGCGCCCTTGTAGGGAACACGGCCTTCGATGCCTTCCGGTACCAGCTTCTCGGCGCCGGCCGAGGAGTCCTGGAAGTAGCGGTCGGACGAGCCTTGCGCCTGTGCCATGGCACCCAGCGAGCCCATGCCGCGGTAGGCCTTGTAGGAACGGCCCTGGAACAGCTCGACTTCACCCGGAGCCTCTTCGGTACCGGCGAACATCGAACCCATCATCACGCAGGAAGCGCCGGCAACGATGGCCTTGGACAGGTCACCCGAGAAGCGGATGCCGCCGTCGGCGATCAGTGGCACGCCAGTGCCTTCCAGTGCAGCGGCAACGTTGGCGATGGCGCTGATTTGCGGCACGCCTACGCCAGCAACGATACGGGTGGTGCAGATCGAGCCTGGGCCGATACCGACCTTGACCGCGTCAGCGCCAGCTTCGGCCAGAGCCTTGGCGGCAGCGCCGGTGGCGATGTTGCCGCCGATCACCTGCACTTGCGGGTAGGTTTCCTTGACCCAGCGAACGCGATCGATCACACCTTTGGAGTGACCGTGGGCGGTATCGACCACAACCACGTCAACGCCAGCAGCCACCAGGGCGGCAACACGCTCGCCGGTGTCCTTGCCGGTGCCGACCGCGGCGCCGACGCGCAGGCGACCCTGGTCGTCCTTGCTGGCCAGCGGGTAGGCCTTGGCCTTTTCGATGTCCTTGACGGTCATCATGCCCTTGAGGTTGAACTTGTCGTCAACGATCAGGACTTTTTCCAGGCGGTGCTTGTGCAGCAGCTCGCGGACTTCGTTCTTGTCGGCGCCTTCGCGGACGGTGACCAGACGCTCTTTCGGGGTCATCACGTCGCGGACCTTGGCGTCCAGGCGGCTTTCGAAGCGCACGTCACGGGAGGTGACGATGCCGACCAGGTCGCCGTTCGCCAGCACCGGAACGCCGGAGATGTTGTTCAGGCGGGTCAGGTCGAACAGGTCGCGCACGGTGGCGTCGGCGTCGATGGTGATCGGGTCCTTGACCACGCCAGCCTCGAACTTCTTGACCTTGCGGACTTCGCTGGCCTGCTGTTCGATGGTCATGTTCTTGTGGATGATGCCGATGCCGCCTTCCTGGGCCATGGCAATGGCCAGGCGCGCTTCGGTCACGGTATCCATGGCAGCGGATACCAGCGGAATGTTCAGCTCGATGCCACGGGTCAAACGGGTCTTGAGACTGACTTCATTAGGCAGTACCTCGGAATAGCCAGGTACAAGGAGGATATCGTCGAAGGTCAGGGCTTCTTGGCTGATACGCAGCATCGCGGGGGCTCCCGGGCGGGAAAAATGGAAGCGCGCCATTATACTCATGCACGGCGCGCCGCTCAATGCAAAATAAGGGCCTTCGGTCAGCCTTGTGGCAGTTTTACCTGTACCACGGCCACCGGCTGGTCGAGCCAGTCGGCGAAGCTGTCGAGGAAGGCCTGGGTGAACCCGGCCTCGCCCCAGTTGTTGAAGATGAACCCCAGGTTGGAAAAGGCACATGGCTGCAGGTAAATGAAGCCATTGATGTCATCTTCGAAGCCGCACAACGGGCAGGTGAAGTTGTCGCTAACTGCCGGCATCCATTCTTCCAGGCTTTCGAACAGCGGCTCACCCACCTCGCGCCGGCACTCGGGGCAACCGGCCTCTTCGAGGAAACCTTCGGTAGGGGTATAGATGCAGCGTTTGAGCATCACCTCCAGGCCGTTGACCTGTTCGCCGAAGGGCAGTTTTTCCGGATGCAGGGCCACTTTGCGGGCACCTTCGGCCAGGGCATGGCCCATGCGGTTGCCGGTGCGGCCACAGGTGGTCAGCTGTTCCTCGACGACTTTCTCGCGCACCAGCCAGCGCAGGATGGCGCGGGCACGGGCTTCGTGCACCGGGACGGTAGAAAGCTTGGGAACGATGATGCTCTGGGTGTTCATGAACGGGGCAAGCCTGAAAAACTGCGGTGATAGCGCAATTCTACCGCCTGCTCAGGCGCTCAGGTAGCGACCGATCAGCGCCAGGCCGCTGGCCAGCACCAGCCAGGTGACCAGGCGCACGAAGGCTTCGCGAGACAGCCGATGGGTAAGCCTGCGCCCTGCCCAGAGGCCGACGAGCATGACCGGCAACAGGCAGGCGGCGAGCAACAGCAGGCTCTGGTCGGCATAGACGCCTGCGATAAGGAACAGCGTCAGCCGCACCACCGTACTGCAACTGATCAGCGCGCTCTGGGTAGCGCGCACCTGCTCCTTCACCTCCAGCCGCGCGCTCAGGTACAGCGCATAAAGGAAGCCGCCGCTGCCGAACAAGGCGCCGAACAGCCCGCCTGCCGTGCCCATCGGCATTGCCCAGAAACCCGACAGACTGGCCGGCCGTACCTTCACCGCCAGCCCGTACAGGGCATACGCCGTGACGAACAGCCCCATCAGCAGCAGCAACAAGTCTGACTTCAGCTGTAGCAGGAATACCACACCCAGCGCGCAGCCAATGGCCATGAACGGCAGCAGCCGCAGCAGTTCGCCGCGCACGACATCGCGGCGCGAGGGCAGCAGGTTGCCGAAGGCGGCGACGAAGTCCAGTAGCACCAGCAGCGGAATGATCCGCGACAGCGGCATGAAGTGGATCAGCACTGGGCCGGCCACCAGCGCGGTGCCGAAACCGGCGATGCCGAAGACGATGTAGGCAGCGCCGACACCAAGCAGGATAGGCAGCCAGTCGAGGCCGGAAAACGACAGTTGGGCGAGCATGGCAGCAGTTCCTGGGAAGACAGGCAAAGGTTAGCCAGCCATGAGCCATGCCGACTAATATGCCTTTGTCGCCACACTCATCTCGAAAAGGCATGACATGACGTCAATCCGCCAACTGCGTTACTTCGTGGAAATCGCCGAATGCGGCAGCTTCAGCGCTGCCGCCGAGCGGCTGTACATCGCCCAGTCGGCGCTGAGCCGGCAGATCAAGGAACTGGAGCAGCAACTGGGCACGCCGCTGTTCGAACGCACCGCGCGCCTGCCGCGCCTGACACTGGCTGGCCAGGCCTTCCTGGAACGGGCGCGGCGCTTGCTGGCCGACCTGGCGCAGGCCGAGCGTGTAACCCGCGACATTGGCGAAGGGCTGCAGGGCAGTCTGCGCCTGAACCACTCCAGTACAGTGCCGCTGACCGGCCCGCTGCTGGCTCGCCTGGGCGGTTACTTGCGCGACAACCCAGGGGTTACGCTGGAAATTGCCCAGCAGTCGTCGGAGGCGCAGTTGGAGGATATCGCTGCCGGGCGGTTGGATATCGGCCTGCTGCGCTTGCCTGTACTGCGCCAGTATGAAGGGGTGGTGCTGCATGAACTGTTCAGCGAACCCCTGCTGCTGGCGGTCGCCGCCGGGCATCTCTTGGCCCGCGCGCCCCAGGTGAGACTGGAACAACTGCGGGAAGAGCGCTTCATTTCGATTCCGCACCGGGACCGTGGCGGGCTGAGCTACCTGTCGGCCTCGATGTGCATGGAGGCAGGCTTTTTCCCGCGCGCAGCGCAGGTGCTGTCGCGCAAGACCACCCAGTTGCAGTTGATTCAGGCGGGGTTTGGGGTGGCGTTGTTGCCGGAATGCATGCGCGAGATTGCGCCAGCCTCAGTCAGCTTCGTGGCACTGGAAGGAGGGTGTGAGAGTACTGTGGCGATGGCTTGCAGGCGTGGCGCAGGTTCGATGGTGCGCCAGTTCGTGACGGCGATGCAGGCCTGAAAGGCCCCATCGCCGGCAAGCCGGCTCCCACAGGGACAGCATGAGGCCCAAGCCAGCGCGATACCTGTGGGAGCCGGCTTGCCGGCGATAGGGCCAGGACAGACAACCGGGGCCGATGTCCTTTATGATGCCCGCCATGATCAGAGACCCTTTCGAACGACTCGGCCTGGACCGCGAGGTCCTTACCGTCAGCCAACTCAACGGCCGCGCCCGCGTGCTGCTGGAAGACGTGTTCCGCAACGTATGGGTGGAAGGCGAGATTTCCAACCTCGCCCGCCCGGCGTCCGGCCACATGTACTTCACCCTCAAGGACAGCGGCGCACAGGTGCGCTGCGCGCTGTTCCGGCAGAACGCCACGCGGGTGCGCCAGGCCCTGCGCGACGGCCTGGCGGTGCGGGTACGCGGCAAGGTTTCGTTGTTCGAAGGGCGTGGCGACTATCAGCTGATTCTCGACACCGTCGAGCCGGCCGGCGATGGCGCCCTGCGCCTGGCCTTCGAGGCATTGAAAGAGAAGCTCGGTGCCGAGGGGCTGTTCAGCGCCGAACGCAAGCAGCCGCTGCCGGCCCACCCGCAGCGCATCGGCATCATTACGTCGCCCACCGGCGCAGTGATCCGCGACATCATCAGTGTGTTCGGTCGCCGCGCCCCGCAAGTGGAACTGAACCTGATCCCCACCGCAGTGCAGGGCCGCGAAGCCATTGCACAGATCGTGCGCGCGATCCGCCTGGCCGATAGCCTGGGGTTCGATGCACTGATCCTGGCCCGGGGCGGCGGCTCGCTTGAAGACTTGTGGTGCTTCAACGAAGAAGCGGTGGCGCGGGCCGTGGCCGCCTGTGTCACGCCGATTGTCAGCGCCGTGGGCCATGAGACCGATGTCTCGATCAGCGACTTCGTCGCCGACGTGCGCGCGCCTACACCGTCTGCCGCCGCCGAGCTGCTGGCCCCCGACAACAGTGGCCTGCAGCAACGCCTGGATGGCCTGCAACGGCGCCTGCTGCTGCGCATGCAGAACCGCCTGACCCACGACCGCCTGCGCCTGGAGTCGCTGACCCGGCGTCTGCGCCACCCGGGCGAGCGCCTGCGCCAGCAGGCCCAGCGCCTGGACGACCTGGACATGCGCTTGCGCCGCGCGTTCATGCTCAACCTCAACCAGCGCCACGAGCGCCTGGCACGCCTGGATACCCGCCTCGCCGCGCAGCACCCGGGGCGTACCCTGAAACTGCTGGGCCAACGCCTGGACAGCCTGGCCGAGCGCCTGCCACGGGCCATGCGCGAGGTGCTCAAGGACCGCCGCCAGCGCTTCCAGGCCCAGTTGCAGACGCTGCAGGTGGTCAGCCCGCTGGCCACCCTCGCCCGCGGCTACAGCATCCTGCTGGACGAACAGGGCCAGGCCATCCGCAGCGCCGAACAGACCCGCAATGGCCAGCGTCTGACCGCCCGCCTGAACGAAGGCGAGCTGTTGGTGCGGGTCGAAGACAACCACCTGACCCCGGTCACCCTCTCACTTCTGGACTGACACATGCCCCGCCTGCTCGCGCCCCTGCTTGCCCTTTCCCTCCTGCTGCTGGCCGGCGGCGCCCAGGCCAGCTACATCACCCGCACGCTGAACAAGCCGGTACCCGGCGGCGTGGCGGTGGTCGACCTCGGCCCCGCCGCCAGCGCGCCCAGCGCCCGCTTCGACGGCAAACCGGTGCTGGTGGTGAAAGAGCAGGACAACTGGCTGGCCATCGTCGGCATCCCGCTGACCCAGAAGCCCGGCACCGCGATGCTGAGCCAGGGCGGCCGCACCCTGCCCTTCACGGTCGGTAGCAAGAAATACCCCGAGCAGCGCATCACCCTGAAGAACACCCGCCAGGTCAACCCGAACCCGGCCGACCTCAAGCGCATCGATCGTGAGCTGGCCGAGCAGATCAAGGCATACCGCAGCTTCAGCCCGACCCTGCCCAGCAACCTGATTCTCGACAAGCCGGTCAGTGGCCCGCTGTCGAGCAAGTTCGGCGTGCGCCGTTTCTTCAATGGCGAAGAACGCAACCCGCATGCCGGGCTGGACTTCGCGGTACCGGCCGGCACGCCGATCAAGACCCCGGCCAATGGCAAGGTGATCCTGGTGGGCGATTACTTCTTCAATGGCCGTACGGTGTTCGTCGACCACGGGCAGGGCTTTATCAGCATGTTCTGCCATATGTCGAAGATCGATGTGCAGGTGGGGCAGCAGCTGCGCCGGGGCGAGGTGGTCGGGCGCGTGGGCTCGACCGGGCGGGCTACCGGGCCACACATGCACTGGAACGTCAGCCTGAACGATGCACGGGTGGATCCGGCGATTTTCATTGGCGCGTTCCAGCCCTGAGATCGCGGCGCCTGCTTCGCGGGCATGCCCGCTCCCACAGGTCCCGTGCAGGATTCGAGGCCTGTGGTAATCCTGTGGGAGCTGGCTTGCCGGCGATGAGGCCAGAGCAGGTAAACTCGCTTCCAAGGTGTTGCGCCATCGAAAAATACTGCGCAAAAATCGAGAAGCACTCAGAAAATTGCAGCGATAAAATCTCGCCTTTCAGCTTTTTTTAAGCATTCCTCTCAATTTTTTCTGAACGCTTGCCATCACCCACCCCACTGGTTAGGGTTGAAGGCATGAAAACCTACAGCACCCTCATCCTGCTCCGACAACATCGCAGCCTCTGCCTGGTCAGCGCCCGACTACCAGGCTGAATCGCGTCGCCTCGCCTTTTATCTCGTTATCGCTCGGCAGGCCCGATCTCGGCCGCACACAAAAGGATTGCTTCCATGACCATGCTCAAAGACCCTTCGAAGAAATACCGCGCTTTCCCGACCATCGACCTGCCTGACCGTACCTGGCCGTCGAAGACCATCACCGCCGCGCCAATCTGGTGCAGTTCCGACCTGCGTGATGGCAACCAGTCGCTGATCGAGCCGATGGATTCGGAGAAGAAACTGCGCTTCTGGAAGACCCTGGTGCAGGTTGGCGTGAAGGAAATCGAAGCCTCGTTCCCGTCCGCCTCGCAGACTGATTTCGACTTCGTGCGCATGCTGATCGAAGACGGCCACATCCCGGACGACACCACCATCCAGGTACTCACCCAGGCCCGTGAAGACCTCATCGCCCGCACCTTCGAATCGCTGCGCGGGGCGAAGAAGGCCATCGTCCACCTGTACAACGCCACCAGCCCGTCGTTCCGCCGTATCGTCTTCAACCAGGACAAGCAAGGCGTGAAGGACATCGCGGTGAACGCGGCCAAGCTGTTCGTCAAGTACGCCGCCCAGCAGCCGGAAACCCAGTGGACCTTCCAGTACTCGCCTGAAACCTTCAGCGCCACCGAGATGGAGTTCGCCAAGGAAGTCTGCGACGCGGTCATCGAGGTGTGGAACCCTACCCCCGAGCACAAGATCATCCTCAACCTGCCGGCCACCGTGGAAGTGTCCACCCCGAACATCTACGCCGACCAGATCGAGTGGTTCTGCCGTAATGTCAGCCGTCGCGACAGCGTGATCATCAGCCTGCACTGCCACAACGACCGTGGTACCGGCATTGCCGCCACCGAACTGGGCCTGATGGCCGGTGCCGATCGTGCCGAAGGCTGCCTGTTCGGCAACGGCGAGCGTACCGGTAACGTCGACCTGGTGACCCTGGCGCTGAACCTCTACACCCAGGGCATCGACCCGCTGCTGGACTTCTCCGACATCGACGGCGTGCGCAAGGTGGTCGAAGAGTGCAACCAGCTGCCGGTGCACCCACGCCACCCGTACGTGGGCGACCTGGTCCACACCGCGTTCTCCGGCTCGCACCAGGACGCCATCCGCAAGGGCTTCGCCAAGCAGCAGGAAGGCGAACTGTGGGAAGTACCTTACTTGCCGATCGACCCGGCCGACATCGGTCGCAGCTACGAGGCGGTGATCCGCGTCAACAGCCAGTCGGGCAAAGGCGGCATCACCTACCTGCTCGAGCAGGAATACGGCATCAGCCTGCCGCGCCGCATGCAGATCGAATTCAGCCAGGTAGTACAGGGCGAAACCGACCGCCTGGGCCTGGAAATGACCGCCCAGCAGATCTACAGCCTGCTGCACAAGGAATACCTGCAGGCCAACTCCCCGTATGCGCTGGTCAGCCACCGTCTGCAGGAAGAGAACGGCCACAGCGCCGTGGAAGTGGAAGTCGCCGGTGAAGGCGAAACCACCCTGCACTGGCGCGGCAAGGGCAACGGTGCACTGGAAGCACTGGTGGCCGGCCTGCCGATTGCCGTGGAGATCATGGACTACAACGAGCATGCCATTGGCGCCGGCACCAATGCCAAGGCCGCGGCCTATATCGAACTGCGCGTGGCCGGTGGCCGCCCGGTGCATGGTGTGGGTATCGATGAAAACATCACCACGGCCAGCTTCAAGGCATTGTTCAGCGCGCTGAACCGCTCGCTGAGCCAGCAGGAAGCCAAGGCGGCCTGAGCCATACCGCATGAATGAGAATTTCAGGCAAAAAAAGGGGCGCCGACCAAGCGCCCCACAAGCCGTAAAGCACACAACAAATTCAGTTGGCGTCCAGCAGCGCCATCGCCTCCGCGCTGCACGCTTCGATCCGCGCCCAGTCGCCGTTCTTGATCCAGCTGCTGTCGAGCATCCAGGTACCACCCACGCACATCACATTGGGCAGCGCCATGTAGTTGCGCACGTTGGCCGGGTTCACACCGCCCGTAGGGCAGAAACGAATATCGCCGAACGGGCCGCCAAAGGCCTTGATCGCCGCTACCCCGCCGCTGATCTCCGCCGGGAACAGCTTGAAGCGGCGGTAGCCCAGGGCGTAGCCCATCATGATTTCGGACGGCGTGCTGATGCCTGGCAGCAGCGGGATCTCGCTGTCCACACCAGCTTCGAGAATGTCTTGGGTAATGCCTGGCGTAACGACGAATTGCGCACCCGCAGCTTCAACCGCGGCGAACATGCCACGATCGAGCACGGTGCCGGCACCGACACAAAGCTCCGGGCGCTGCTCGCGCAACACCTGGATGGCCTTCAGGCCATATTGCGAGCGCAAGGTCACTTCCAGGGTACGGATACCGCCGGCGGCCAGGGCGTCAGCCAACGGCAGGATGTCTTCCTCACGGGCGATGGTGATCACCGGCAGGATGCGCGCCTCTTTGCAAATGGCGTCGATCCGTGCGGCTTTGTCGGCCATCGAGAGCTTGGGCTGTGGGCGTTCGAGGGTGGTCATGACTGTGGATCCTTGGCTCATGGGCACCAGTAGATGTCCAGGGGGGCGTGAAGAAAAGCGCGTATCGGCATTTCGGAAAGGTCGGTGCCAGCCAGCGCGGCGCGCAGGGTAGCGAGTTTGCCCTGCCCTTGTACGGACAGCGCGGTAAAGGCGGAACTGGCCAGCAGCGAGCGGGTCATCGAAAGGCGCTGGCGCGGCACGCTCGGTGCCAGCAAAGGCAGGCAGCGGCGTGGGTTGGCCAGGTCGAGGCCTGCTTCCAGGTTGGGGCTGGCGGGGAACAGCGAAGCTGTATGGCCATCATCCCCCATGCCCAGCACCAGTACGTCAATTGGCGGCAGCTCGGCCAAGGCCTGATCGGCCTTGCCTGCAGCGGCATCAAGGTTCTCCGCCTGCTGGTAAAGACCAACGAAGCGGGCCTTGGCCGCCGCGCCCTTGAACAGGTGGCGCGCCAGCAGGCCGGCGTTGCTGTCGGCATGCTCCACCGGCACCCAGCGCTCATCGGCCAGGCTGACGGTGACCTTGGCCCAGTCGAGGTTTTCGCTGGCCAGCTTCTCGAGGAACGGCACCGGGCTGCGGCCGCCGGATAGCACCACGCAGGCCTGGCCCTTGGCGGCAATGGCTGCGCGCAGGCGCTCGGCCACGTCATGGGCCTGGGCTGCGGCCAGAGCCTTGGCATCCGCCAGCTCATGTACCGTCACAGTCGCTGGCAGTTTCAGTTCAGATATCCCCATACCACGCCCTCCCATCGCGTGTGATCAGTGCAATCGAGCTCATCGGCCCCCAGGAGCCTGCGGCGTACGGTTTGGGCGCATCGCCTGCGTTACGCCAGCCAGCAATCAGCTGGTCGCACCACTTCCAGGCATACTCGATTTCGTCCTTGCGCACGAACAGGTTCTGGTTACCGCGCATCACTTCGAGCAACAGCCGCTCGTAGGCATCCGGGATCCTTGCACTGCGCCAGGTATCGGAGAAATTCAGCTGCAACGGGCCGCTGCGCAGTTGCATGCCTTTATCCAGGCCCTGCTCCTTGGTCATCACCCGTAAAGAAATGCCTTCGTCCGGTTGCAGGCGGATGATCAGCTTGTTACCGATCTGCAAACGCTGTTCCGGAGCGAAGATGTAGTGCGGCGTTTCCTTGAAGTGGATGACGATCTGCGACAGTTTCTGCGGCATGCGCTTGCCGGTACGCAGGTAGAACGGCACCCCCGACCAGCGCCAGTTGCGGATGTCAGCACGCAGGGCGACGAAGGTTTCGGTGTCGCTCTGGGCGTTGGCGTTGTCTTCTTCCAGGTAACCGGGCACCGGCTTGCCATCGCTGTAGCCGGCGATGTACTGGCCGCGCACCACACGGGTGCTCAGCCCTTCACCGGTGATCGGTGCCAGGGCCTTGAGTACCTTGACCTTCTCGTCACGGATGGCGTCGGCCGACAGTTCGCTGGGCGGGTCCATGGCGATCAGGCACAGCAGCTGCAGCAGGTGGTTCTGGATCATGTCGCGCAGCTGGCCGGCCTTGTCGAAGTAGCCCCAGCGGCCTTCGATACCGACCTTCTCGGCGACGGTGATCTCCACATGGGAGATGGAATTCTGGTTCCACTGGGTTTCGAACAGGCTGTTGGCGAAACGCAGGGCGATCAGGTTCTGCACCGTTTCCTTGCCCAAGTAGTGGTCGATGCGGTAGACCCGGCTCTCTGGGAAGAACCGAGCCACAGCATCATTGACCCGGCGCGACGACTCCAGGTCGTGGCCAATGGGCTTCTCCAGCACCACTCGGGTGCGTGCGGCCAGCCCGGCCTTGTCGAGGTTTTCGCAGATGGCCCCGTACACCGCCGCAGCGGTGGCGAAGTAGGCAATCAGCGGCAGCTCGCCCGGCAACTGCTCGGCCAGGGCCTGATAGCCCTCGGGCTGGAGGAAATCCAGGTGCTGGTAGCTCAGCCTGGCGAGGAAACGGCCCAGCGCGGCGGGCTCGATATCGGCCTCGGGCACATGCCGGCGCAGGTGCGCCTCGATGCTGTCCAGGTGGCCCTGCGCGCTACCGGCCTCGCGGGCCAGCGCCAGCAGGCGGGTTTCCGGGTGCAGCAGGTTGGCCCGGTCGAGCTGATAGAGGGCAGGAAACAGCTTGCGCAATGCCAGGTCGCCTAGGGCGCCAAACAGGGCAAAGGTGCAAGGTTCGACACTGATCGCAGCCATGATGTTGGTTCTTTCCTAAAGTTGGTCTAGGAATACCGCTTTCACATACGGTTTTCAAGGGATAATGTAGTAAAAACCACAACATTACACACAAGTGTTACAGACAAGTGGTACGTCAACCGCGCCGACAGTACGATAGACGACCGTGCAAAAAGCCTGCTGCTCCAACAGCCGGCTGTCTTCCCGACCCAAGGACACACCCATGGACCGCGTGCGAAACCTCCTGGAACAGATCCAGGGCCGCCTCGACGAGCTGAACAAGGCCGAACGCAAAGTCGCCGAAGTCATCCTGCTCAATCCGCAACAAGCCACCCGTTTCAGCATCGCTGCGCTGGCCCAGGCGGCCAAGGTCAGCGAACCGACCGTCAACCGCTTCTGCCGCTCGTTCGGCGTCAGCGGCTACCCCGAGCTCAAGCTGCAGCTGGCGCAGAGCCTGGCCAGCGGCGCCGCCTACGTCAGCCGCGCGGTGGAGGCTGACGATGACCCGGCAGCCTACACCCAGAAGATCTTCGCCAGTGCCATCGCCTCGCTCGACAGCGCCTGCCAGCAGCTCGACCCGCAACAGGTCAGCCGTGCCGTGGACATGATGATCCAGGCCCGGCAGATCCACTTCTTCGGCCTGGGCGCCTCGGCCCCGGTGGCGCTGGACGCCCAGCACAAGTTCTTCCGCTTCAACCTGGCAGTATCGGCCCACGCCGACGTGCTGATGCAGCGCATGCTGGCCTCGGTGGCGCACACCGGCGACCTGTTCGTCATCATCTCCTACACCGGGCGCACCCGCGAACTGGTCGAGGTGGCCCGCCTGGCCCGGGAAAACGGCGCCTCGGTACTGGGCCTGACCGCTGCCGGTTCGCCACTGGCCAATGCCTGCAGCCTGAGCCTGCACATTCCGCTGCCGGAAGACACCGACATCTACATGCCGATGACCTCGCGGATCATCCAGCTGACCGTGCTCGATGTGCTGGCCACCGGCATGACCCTGCGGCGCGGCGTGGACTTCCAGCCGCACCTGCGCAAGATCAAGGAAAGCCTCAACGCCAGCCGCTACCCGATCGAGGACGACGAGCTCAACTGAGCCGGTGGGCCTGCAGGCGCAGGTGGGCACGCTGCCCCGGCGCCAGGCTCAGGCCCTCGCCACTGCCGCTGGCGGCCTCGACACAGACGAAGCGCTGGCATTCACGCCCGGTCACGCCCATCAGCGGGCGGTTGCCCGGGTGCCACACCACCGTGTCGTCGCTGTCACCGGTATCGATGCACAGCTCGCGCTGCCAGGCCGGGTCCTGCAATTGCACCCGCGGCGTGCCGGGGTAGACCTTCTGGCAACCGCCCTTGAGCTTCAGCGCGCCATCTTCACGGCAGGCCTGGCGGTTCAGGCGGTCGTAGCCTTCGATATCCTCCAACCCGGACAGCGCTATCTCGGACACGTCACTGATGCGCCAGTAGGCCAGCAAGGCATGGCTCAGCTGACAGGGTTCGCTGTCCTGGTGCTCGGTGCTCAGGCTCAGCTCCATGCGGCTACCCAGCCGGGCATGCAGGTCGACCTGCCAGTCGCACAGGTCCAGCCGCCATTTCAGGGTTACGCCCTCCTCGTCCTCGCGGCTGTCCACCAGCTTCCAGTCGAGCAGGCGCGCCCAGCCATGGGCGGGCCACAAGTCCTCGCTGGGGTGGCGGCCATACCATGGCCAGCACACAGGCACGCCACCGCGGATCGCCCCCACCTGCGGCCACTGCTCGGCGCACCACAGCCAGGGCCGTTCACCCGCTGGTTGAAAATGCAGCAGTTGCGCACCCTGGCGGCTGAACACCGCCTGGCAACGGGGATGGTCGATGATCAGCACATCGCGCTGCTGGTAACGCTCCCACTCGAATGTCGGCCGGGGCCGCTGCGAGGTGAAGAAGCGATGGAGCGGATGTTCGGGCATGGTTCAGAGCTCTTGTTGTTTGAGATAGCGCTGTCTCGGCCTATCCCCGACAACCACTGAAGACCAGTGGTTGCCGGGTACCGAAGTGGATTGGCGTAAATTTACAACAATTGCTCTCAGAATGACGACTGAATCTTCAACCCTGCGACCAGCGCGTTGTCCACCTCATCCACGCCGCCGGGGCTCTTGATGTACTGCAGGTTGGGCCGCACGGTCAGCCAGTTGGTGACGTGGAAGCCGTAGTAGAGCTCGGCGTTGTACTCGGTACGCTGCAGCGGCACGAAGCCTGGGTTGTCGTAATCGCTGATGCCGCTCTGGGCGTTGAGCAGTTCGGCGCGTTTCTTCACGTCGTCATTCACATGAATGCGCGCCACGCCGAAGCCGATATCGTCCTTGGGCCGGGCGTCGAATGCGCCTTTGTAGACCAAGCCCACTTGCTGATAGTTGTCGACGACGTTGGTGGCCTTGTCGTGCACGGTGAAGTTGGCGAACAGGCTCAGGCCACGGTTTACATCGCCGCCATGGGCGGTGACCTGCTGCTGTGCCACCACCCACCAGCCATGCTTGCTGGAGTGCGACTTGAAGGCCTCGCCCGTCAGCGCCTGCGGGTTGCCGTTGACGTCATCGAACACATCGTCGGCCTTGGCCGTGCTGTAGTAGTAACCCAGGCGGTACTCGCCCGGCAGGCCATTGACCTTGGGTGACCACACCGCTTCCACCGGCAGGATCGCGCCTTTGGTGCCGCTGCCACTGAGCTTGAAGCCGTTGCCGGTTTCCAGGTTGGAAGGGTTCTGCTCGAAGGCACCGACCTGAACGAAGAATTCCGGAGTGATGTTGTATTTCACCCGCAGCGCCCACTGGCTGACCGGCCAGTTGTACCAGATGCCGCCAACCCAGTTGCCCACCTGCGAGCCGCAGAAGGCCAGGTTCTGGAAGTCGCAGGGGAAACTGTTGAAGTCCTCGCCCTCGCCGAAGCGGCCGAATTTCACGTCCAGCGCACCGTCGAAGTACTTCTGCTTGACCCACATCTGGGTCAGGCGCCAAGTCTGGCCGCGGCCCCACACTTCCTGCACCGAGCTGAACTGCCCGGCGCGCGGGTCGCTGATGCGGTCGTTGGACAGGTTGCGGCCGCTGCGCTCGGTGATCGCCAGCTTGAACTCGGCGTCGTGCCAGCCAAAGATTTTCTGCAGGTCCAGGTGCGCGCCGAGGGCGAACTGGTCGCTGTAGCGCGCAGTCTTGTCGTCGTTGTATCCACCGTGCAGGTTACCGGCAACCTCGCCGACGTAATCGAGGGTGAAGTCATAGCCCTTTTCCAGCAACTCGGTGCGGGTGCCGCCCCAGTCGCCGGTCATCCACTTCGATTCGCTGGAGAAAGCTTCGGCAGCCTGAACGCTGCTGCCAACAGCCATCGCCAGTGGCGCGAGCAAGGCCAGCGAGCCCAATGTCCTGATGCGTTTGCGCTGTTCCATCCCTTTGCGTCCTCTTTTTCTTATTTGATGGTGTAGACGAGTTATCGGCCCTTGAAGTGCGCCACGTTGTCTTTCATGGTTGCAGCAGTGGTGGCCAGGTGCAGGCGCTCGCCGCTGGCGGCGTCGAACAGCAGCACCCGGGCTGGGTCGAATTGCAGGTTCAGGTTATCGCCGACCCGGCACGCCACATCCGGCGCCAGGCGGCAGCAGACCTTGGTCTGGTTGAGGGTGACGAATACCAGCAGGTCTGGCCCGGTGGGCTCGGTCACCTGCACCTCGGCGCGAATGCCGGGCAGGCCATTGCCCTCGGCTGCCCCCAGGGCAATCTGCTCGGGGCGGATGCCGAGGATGACCTCGCGGCCATCCATCTCGTCCGCGGCCATTCCCAAGGGCAGCTCGCAACGCGCCTGGCCGCTGTCGAGCACGGCCAGCAGGCGCCCGTCCTGTTGCGTGAGGCGCACCGGGATGAAATTCATCGGCGGCGAGCCGATGAAGCTGGCGACGAACTGGTTGGACGGATCGTTGTAGATCTGCTGCGGGGTGCCGAACTGCTGGATGATGCCGTCCTTCATCACCGCCACCTTGTCGCCCAGGGTCATGGCCTCGATCTGGTCATGGGTGACGTACACGGTGGTGGTCTTCAGGCGCTGGTGCATCAGTTTCATTTCGGTGCGCATCTCGACGCGCAACTTGGCATCGAGGTTGGACAGCGGTTCATCGAACAGGTAGATCTTCGGCCGCCGTGCCAGCGCCCGGCCCATGGCCACGCGCTGTTGCTGACCACCGGACAGCTGCGCCGGCTTGCGCGCCAGCAGGTGCTCGATCTGCAACAGCTTGGCCACCCGCGCCACTTCCTCGTCGATTGCAGCTTGCGGCAGCTTGCGGATCTTCAGGCCGAACTCGATGTTCTCGCGCACGCTCATGGTCGGGTACAGCGCGTAGGACTGGAACACCATGGCGATGTCGCGGTCCTTGGGGCTCATGCCGCTGACGTCCTGCTGGTCGATGAGTATCGCGCCGCCGGTGATCTGCTCCAGCCCGGCGATGCAGTTCATCAAGGTCGACTTGCCGCAGCCCGAGGGGCCGACCAGGATCAGGAACTCGCCATCCTTGATCGACAGCTGGATGTCCTTGAGGGTGTCCGGCAAACCGCTGCCGTAGGTCTTGTTCACATTGCGAAGTTCGAGCGTTGCCATGACTTACCCCTTTACCGCGCCAGCAGTCAGCCCGCGGACGAAATATTTGCCTGCCACCACGTAGACCAGCAGGGTTGGCAGGCCGGCGATCATCGCCGCCGCCATGTCGACGTTGTATTCCTTGGCCCCGGTGCTGGTATTGACCAGGTTATTCAGGGCCACGGTAATCGGTTGCGAATCGCCGCTGGAGAACACCACCCCGAACAGGAAGTCGTTCCAGATCTGGGTGAACTGCCAGATCAGGCAGACCATGATGATCGGCGTGGACATCGGCAGGATGATGCGGCGGAAGATGGTGAAGAACCCGGCACCGTCCAGACGCGCGGCCTTGACCAGCGCATCGGGGATGCTTACGTAGAAGTTGCGGAAGAACAGCGTGGTGAAGGCCAGGCCGTAGACCACGTGCACCAGCACCAGGCCGGTCGTGGTGCTGGCCAGGCCGAGCTTGCCGAGGGTGAACGAGGCCGGCAGCAGTACGGTCTGGAACGGCAGGAAGCAGCCGAACAGCAGCAGGCCGAAGAACAGCTGTGAACCGCGGAAGCGCCACATCGACAGCACATAGCCGTTCAGCGCGCCGATGGCGGTGGAGATCAGCACCGCTGGCACGGTGATCATGATCGAATTCCAGAAGTAACCGCTGACCGTGCTCCAGGCCTTGACCCAACCGATGCCGGTAAATACTGCCGGCCAGCTCAGCAGGTTGCCGGTGCTGATGTCTTCCGGGGTCTTGAAGCTGGTCAGCAGCATCACCACCAACGGTACCAGGTACAGCAGCACCGCCAGCAACAGCACCGCGTGGATGGCGATGCGGCTCGGGCTCAGCACCGCTTTGTCGAGAGGGCTATGCATGGCGTTTGCTCCGCAGCTCCGAGTACAGGTAAGGCACGAGGATCGCCAGGATCGCCCCGAGCATCAGGATGGCGCTGGCCGAGCCCATGCCCATCTGGCCGCGGCTGAAGGTGAACGAATACATGAACATCGCCGGCAGGTCGGACGAGTAGCCTGGGCCGCCGGCAGTCATCGCCGCCACCAGGTCGAAGCTCTTGATGGCAATGTGCGCGAGGATCATCAGCGAGCTGAAAAACACCGGGCGCAGGCTGGGCAGTACCACGCGCCAGTAGATGCGCGGCAGGCTGGCGCCGTCGATCTGCGCGGCACGGATGATCGACGGGTCGACGCCACGCAGGCCGGCAAGGAACATTGCCATGATGAAACCCGAGGCCTGCCACACGGCGGCGATCACCAGGCAGTACACCACCCGGTCGGGATCAATCAGCCAGTCCAGTCGAAAGCCCTCCCAGCCCCAGTCACGCAGCAGCTTGTCCAGGCCCATGCCGGGGTTGAGCAGCCACTTCCAGGCGGTACCGGTGACGATCATCGACAGCGCCATGGGGTACAGGTAGATGGTGCGGATGAAACCTTCGCGACGGATGCGCTGGTCCAGCAAGACCGCCAGCACTACGCCGATGACCAGGCTGATGGCGATGAACAGGCCGCCGAACAGCAGCAGGTTCTTGCTTGCCACCCACCAGCGGTCGTTGTCGAACAGCCGGGCGTATTGCGCCAGGCCGGCCCATTTGTAGGTAGGCAGGAAGGTCGAGGTGGTGAAGGACAGAACGAAGGTCCAGAGGATGTAGCCGTAGAAGCCCACCAGGATGATGAACATGCTAGGCGCCAGCACCAGCTTGGGCAGCCAGCGCTGTAGCGCGTCCAGGGGTGAGGCCCGCAGTTGGGCGGTTGCTGTGGTCATGGTTCACCTCAAAGGCGCCGCACTCCCCTGTAGGAGCGGCCTTGTGTCGCGATGGGCTGCGCAGCAGCCCCAAAGGACTCAAGGTCGATTACCTACCTTAAAGATCGAGTGCGCAGGTTATGGGGCTGCTGCGCAGCCCATCGCGACACAAGGCCGCTCCTACAACGGAATCGCGTCAGCTTTACTGGGCAGACTTGATCGCCGCCGCCAGCTTCTTCGCCGCATCGGCCGGGTCGGCCTTGGGGTCGTTGATGTAGTTGGTCACCACATCGAAGAACGCGCCCTGCACGGCCAGCGTGGTGGCCATGTTGTGCGCCATGCTCGGCTGCAGGCCGCCATTTTTGGCATCGGCCAGGAAGTCCTTGGCAGAGGTCTGCGCGCAGGCGTCGAAGCCATACTTGCCCATGTCGGCCAGCATGTCGTTGCGCACCGGGATCGAGCCCTTGTTGCTGCTGAAGACCTTCTGGAAGTCCTCACCCAGCACCTTGCGGGCAATGTCCTGCTGGCCGGCAGACGTGCCGGCGTCGTTCTGCTTGAACACCACCAGCGAGTCGATGTTGTACAGGAAGGCCTTTTCGGTGCCGGGGAACGGCACGCACTGGTAGTCCTTGCCGGCGGTCTTCTTCGCCAGGGTCCATTCGCTCTTGGCCCAGTCGCCCATGATCTGCATGCCGGCCTTGCCGTTGATGACCTTGGCCGCTTCCAGGTTCCAGTCCTGGCCTTTGCCATCCGGGTCCATGTAGGTGGCGACCTTTTTCAGTTCGGTCAGCGCCTTGACCATCTCCGGGCCGGTCAGGGCCGCGCTGTCGAGGTCGACCAGGGCCTTCTTGTAGCCATCGGCCCCCATCACCGCCAGCACCACGCTTTCGAACACGGTGCTGTCCTGCCACGGCTGGCCGCCATGGGCGAGCGGGATGAAGCCGGCGGCCTTGAGCTTGTCGGCGGCGGCATAGAATTCGTCGAGGGTGGCTGGCGCCTTGTCGATCCCGGCCTTCTTGAAGACGTCGGGATTGATCCACAGCCAGTTGATGCGGTGGATGTTCACCGGGACGGCGACATAGTCACCGTCGTACTTGACGGTGTCCGCGACTTTCTTGTCGAGCAGTGAGTCCCACTTTTCTTCCTTGGCCACATCCTTGAGCACATCGGCGTCGAGCAGGCCGGTGGCAGCCCAGTCCTGGATGTCCGGGCCCTTGATCTGCGCGACACCCGGCGGGTTGCCGGCCACGGCGCGGCTCTTGAGCACGGTCATGGCGGTGGCACCACCACCACCGGCGACGGCGCCGTCCTTCCAGGTGAAGCCATCCTTTTCAACCTGGGCCTTGAGCACATCGACCGCCGCTTTTTCACCACCGGAGGTCCACCAGTGCACGACCTCGACACTGCCTTTGGCATCGGCAGCCAAGGCACTCAGCGGGAACAAGGAGGCCAGTGAGATTGCGGCAGCGAGACGGAGCGTGGAATTCATCGAAGCACCTTTCTTGTTGTTATGCCGTGCAAGTCGATCGCTTGCGTTGCATGAAGTCTAAACAGCGTGCTCGCCTCGCCAGGTAACGAAGCGATGCGCGAATGTCATCGTTTGGTTACATTGCCGGCCAGGCTGCTGGCCAGGCTGGGTGCCAGTGGCAAGCCCGGCAGCAGCAGCGCCTGGTAGGCATGGTAGAGGTCGGGTTTGCCTGGCCAGATGGTCGCAGCGGGCTGGTTGTGTGCATCGAGCTCGTGGTGCCAGCTGCCAGCGCCGTGGTCGATGAAATGGTTGGCGATGAAGTCCCAGCAACGGCGGTACCACTGTTCGTAGTGCGCCTCGCCCGTGCGCAGCAACAGGGCCGCGGCGGCGGCGCAGGCTTCGGCATGCACCCAGTGCAGGCGTGCGCGCACCACCGGGCGATCGGCCCAGTCCAGGGTGTAGACGAAACCAGGTGTGCCATCGACGCTCCAGGCCTGCCGGCAGGCTGTGTCGAATAATGCGCGGGCGCAGTCTGGCAGCCACTGCGGGGCTTGCAGGCCGGACCGTTCCAGGCTGGCCTCCAGGTGCAGCAGCAACCGCGCCCACTCCAGGGCATGCCCGGGCGTGGAGCCATAAGGCCGGAAGTGGTCTGCCGGGTGCGCCTGGTTGTAGTGCGGCAGCGGCTGCCAGAGGGCGTCGAAATGCTCGATGACCCGGTAGCCGTTGGCGGCGGCATGGGTATGGATGATGCGTTCGGCGATGCGCAAGGCGCGTTGCAGCCACAGGTTGTCGCCAGTTACGTCTGCCAGGGCCAGGAAGGCCTCGACCGCATGCATGTTGCTGTTGGCGCCACGGTACTGCTCGGGCAACTGCCAGGCGCGGGAGAAGGCTTCCCGCAGGGCACCCTCCTCTTCGCTCCAGAAATGCGCTTCGAGCACCTGCACCGCGTCTGCCAGCAGGGCTGGTGCACCACCAGCACCTGCCATCACAGCCGAGCAGGCGGCCAGGGCGACAAAGGCATGCAGGTAAGCCGCCTTGCCGCTGTCGTCATGGCCACCGGGGTGGGCGAACCAGCCGCCGTAGGTGGCATCCTGCAGCGCACCACGCAGGGCGGCCACACCGTGTTCGGCATAGGCCAGGTAGCCGGGCACCCCCTGCAGGTGGGCCAGGGCAAAGCAGTGGGTCATGCGGGTGGTGATCAGGGTTTCGGCGCGGGCACCGGGGGCAAGCAGGCCTGCGGCGTCGAGGCTACCGAAGCCATCGGGCAGTTTCGAAGCCGTGGCGAAGGCCAGCAGGCGTTGCCCTTCTGCCATGCGCCAGGCGTTGTGGGCCGGGGCATCGAGCCAGCGGGTGGAAGCCAGGTTGGAGGTGCTCATGGGCCAGCTTGATCCTTGCCAGTCGTCTGCGAATTCTAGTGAGCGGGCCTGGATGGGAATGTCACCAAGGAGGGTGGATTTGTCACCAGTCAGTGACATTTGTGTTGCCTGTGCCGGCCTCTTCGTGGGTAAACCCGCTCCTACAGGTTTTTGCGTTAGCCTCGGAGTCTGCATGGACCTGTGAGGTCTTTGTGGGAGCGGGTTTACCCGCGAAGGGGCCGGTAGACGCAATACAACCCTTCAGTCCATGCCCCGCGGCAGATACAAGGTCACCCGCAACCCGCCCTCACGCAGGTTCAGCAAGCTCACCTCCCCGCCATGGCTATGGGCAATGTTGCGCGCAATCCCCAACCCCAGCCCGTACCCCTGTTGCTGCCCGGCCAGACGGAAGTGCGGCTCGAACACCTGCTCCAGCTGCTGCTGCGGCACCCCCGGCCCCTGGTCATCCACCTGCAGGACAAAACCCTCGGCATTGTCGATGATGCGCAACCGTGCCCGCTCGCCGTACTTGATGGCATTGTCGATCAGGTTGCCGATGCAGCGCCGCAACGCCAGCGGCTTGCCCGGGTACGGCGCCAGCGCCCGGCCTTCGAGCGTTATGCGGCCATCGCCCAGGTAAGGCTCGGCCAGGATTTCCAGCACCTGGTTGAGGTCGACCGGCTCGATGTTCTCGTGGATGTCGGTGTCCTTCACGCACTGCAACGCGCCTTTGACCAGCAGTTCCAGCTCGTCCAGATCCTGGCTGAACTTGGCCTGCAGGCGCTCGTCCTCCAGCAGCTCGACGCGCAGGCGCAAGCGGGTGATCGGCGTGCGCAGGTCGTGGGAAATGGCACTGAACAGCTGGCTGCGCTCGGTCAGGTATCGGCTGATGCGCTCGCGCATGCTGTTGAACGCACGCCCCACCTCGACCACCTCGCTGCCACCGCCTTCGGCCACCGGCGCCACATCGGCGCCCAGCGACATTTCCCGTGCAGCCCGCGCCAGGCGCTTGAGCGGCCAGCTTTGCCAGTGCACCAGCAAGCCGATGAACAACAGCAGCAAGGCCGTGGTCAACACGATGAAGCCGATCTGCTGACGCGGCAGGCGCTCGGCCTCCAGGCTGGTGTAGGGCTCGGGCAGCAGCGAGGCGATGTACAGCCACTCACCCTCGCCCAGGCGGATCTGGGTTACCAGCACCGGCGGGTTGAGTGGCTCCAGGGTCAGCGAGTAATGCGCCCAGGAGCGTGGCAGTTCGTCGAGCTTCAGGCCGCTGTTGAAGATACGCAGGTCGTCCGGCCCGACGAACTCCACGGAAATTTCCATCTGCGAACCCAGGCGCTCATGCAGCACTTGCTGGAACACATCGATCACCGCCTGCTTGCGTGGGGTAACGGGCAGTAGCGGCATGTCCAGCGGCTTGGCGTTGAGGGACACGAAAAAGCGCGTGCCGCCCATGCTGCGCAGCTGGTCGAGGACCATCGGCCGGTACGCCACCGGCAACGAGCGGAAGTAGCTGACACTGGCACTCATCGAATGAGCCAGGCTGCTGGCGCTTGCACGCAGGCCCTGCAACTGGCTGGCGCGCAATTGGGCAACCCAGATGATGCTCGACAACCCCTGGGCCAGCAGCACTACCAGCAGGGTCAGCAGCAGCATGCGCCCCAGTAGCGAACGCGGCAGCAGACGCCAGCGCCGCTCAGGGCGCATTGCAGACATGGGCAGCCAACAGGTAACCGCTGCCGCGTACGGTGCGGATCAGCCTGGGTGGTTTGTCGGTATCGCGCAGGCGCTGGCGCAGGCGGCTGACCGCCATGTCGACGATGCGGTCCAGTGGCATCGGCTCGCGACCACGGGTGGCGTTGCCGATGGTGTCGCGGTCGAGGATCTGCTGTGGGTGGTCGAGGAACAGCTTGAGCAGGGCGAAGTCGGCGCCGGAGAGAATCACTTCCTCACCGTCGCGATGGAACAGGCGGTGGCTGACCGTGTCCAGGCGCCAGTCGTCGAAGGCCAGCACCGCACTGCCCGGCGCCGCCTGGCCGAACTCGGCGCGGCGCAGCAGAGCCTTGATCCGCGCTTGCAGTTCGCGGGGGCTGAATGGCTTGCCCAGGTAGTCGTCGGCGCCCAGCTCCAGGCCGATGACCCGGTCGGTTTCGTCGGAGCTGGCGGTGAGCATGATGATCGGTACCCGTGCCTGTCGCGGGTGCTGGCGTACCCAGCGGCACAAGCTGAAGCCGTCTTCGTCGGGCAGCATGACATCGAGGATGACCAGGTCGCAGGGGGTGGTTTCCAGCGCGCGGCGAAAGCCCTTGCCGTCGGCTTCGGCATGCACCTGGAAGCCGGAGCGGCTCAGGTAGGTTTGCAGCAGTTCGCGGATTTCCTGGTCGTCGTCGACCATCAGGATCGATTTGCCGGCAGTGCTCAAGGTGGTCCTTCCTCTTGTTGATTGCAGGTCTTTTTGCCTGCTGTCGGGTGTTGCTTTCTGGGGCTGCCTTGCAGCCCATCGCGACACAAGCCGCTCCTACAGAATGGCGCGGCCCCGTGTAGGAGCGGCCTTGTGTCGCGATGGGCCGCACAGCGGCCCCCTGCTACCTATCGGTTATCCAGCGCCTGCTGCAAAGCCACCCCGGCCCCCAGCAACCCGGAAAACTCCGCCGTCACCAGCCAAACCGGCACACCAGCGAAATAGCCACTCATGCAGCCCTTGTCGGAAAAACTCGCGGCAAACCCGCTGCGCACGAACAGCTCGGCAAAGCGCGGGATCACGCCGCCGACAATATAGACCCCACCCCGTGCGCCCAGCGTCAGAACATTGTTACCAGCGACTCGGCCGAGGAACCGGCAGAACTGCTCGATCACCGCCAGCGCCCGCGGCTCGCCGCCGAGCGCGGCATCGGTGATCTGTGCCGGGGTCTTGTGTCGGGGTGTGTCGCCGTCCAGCGAGCAAATTGCCTGGTACAGGCGCAGCAGGCCACCGCCACTGAGCACGGTCTCGGCGCTGACATGGCCGATCTGCCCGTGAATCTGTTGGTGAATCGCCGCTTCGCGGGCATTGCCCACCGGCAGGTCGACGTGCCCGCCCTCTCCCGGCAAGGCATGCCAGTGCTGTTCGCCCAGGCGCAATAGCGCGCCAACGCCCAGCCCGGTACCCGGGCCAATGACCAATGCCGGCCGAGACAGGTCCGCCTGGCCTGGGCACACTTCGCGGAACTCGCCGGGGCGCAGGCGGGTCATGCCCAGCGCCATGGCGGTAAAATCGTTGATCAGCAGCAGCCGCTCGACCTGCAATGTCTGGCAGAAGGCCACGCGGCTGAGGCGCCAGTGGTTGTTGGTGAAGCGGAACTCATCGCCATCGACCGGACCGGCCACCGCCAGGCAGGCAGCAGTCACGCCGCCGCGGGGAATGCCCAAGCCTTCAAGGTAAGCCTCGATGGCCTGTTCCGGGCTGGTGTAGTCCTCGGTGGCAAAGACCTTCACTTCATCCAGCTGGTTGTCACGCCACAACGCAAAACGGGCATTGGTGCCGCCGATGTCGCCAACCAGCAGGTCCTTCATTTGAGGTTCTCCAGGGCCGAGGTGAACGCACTGGCGCCCTGCTCTGCCGGGCTGAACGCCATGCGCATGAAGCCGAACAGCTCGCGCCCGCAGCCCAGGTCGTTGCCCTGTGGCGCTGGCGGCAGGTCGCGGCTGGCCAATTCTTCAGCCGACACCATTACCCGCAGCGTGCCTTCGACACCATCGACCCGCACCATATCACCATCGCGCACCCGTGCCAGCGGGCCGCCGTCATAAGCCTCGGGGCAAACGTGAATGGCCGCCGGGATCTTGCCCGAGGCACCGGACATGCGACCGTCGGTGACCAGTGCCACCTTGAAGCCACGGTCCTGCAGCACACCGAGGAACGGCGTGAGCTTGTGCAGCTCCGGCATGCCGTTGCAGCGCGGGCCCTGGAAGCGCACCACGGCGACGAAGTCACGCTCCAGCTCGCCGGCCTTGAACGCATCGGCCAGCGACTGCTGGTCGTGAAACACCCGCGCCGGGGCCTCGACCACCTGGTGCTCGGGGGCGACAGCGGACACCTTCATCACGCCGCGGCCAAGGTTGCCCTCCATCACCCGCAGGCCGCCTTCGGCCGAGAACGGCCGCGCCACCGGGCGCAGGATGCTTTCGTCCAGGCTGTGCTGCGGCCCTTCGCGCCACACCAGCTTGCCGTTGTCGAGGAACGGTTCCTGGGTGTAGCGGCGCAGGCCATGGCCGGCCACGGTGTTGACGTCTTCGTGCAGTAGCCCGGCATCGAGCAGCTCGCGGATCAGGAAGGCCATGCCGCCCGCGGCCTGGAAGTGGTTGATGTCGGCCTTGCCGTTGGGGTAGACGTGGGACAGGGTCGGTACCACCTCGGACAGGTCGGCCATGTCCTGCCAGGTCAGCTGGATACCCGCAGCCTGGGCAATCGCCGGGATGTGCAGGGTGTGGTTGGTCGAGCCACCGGTGGCGTGCAGGGCGACGATGGAGTTGACCAGCGCCTTCTCGTCGACGATTTCACCCAGCGGCATGAAGCTGCCGCTGGCCTTGGTCATGCGCGTGACCTGCTGCGCGGCCTCGGCGGTGAGCGCGTCGCGCAGCGGTGTGTACGGGTTGACGAACGAGGCGCCCGGCAGGTGCAGGCCCATCACCTCCATCACCAACTGGTTGGTATTGGCAGTGCCGTAGAAGGTGCAGGTGCCAGGACTGTGGTAGGACTTCATCTCCGACTCCAGCAGCTCTTCGCGGCTGGCCTTGCCTTCGGCGTAGCGCTGGCGCACATCGGCCTTCTGCTTGTTGGAAATGCCGGAGACCATCGGCCCGCCCGGAACGAAGATGGTCGGCAGGTGGCCGAAGCGCAGCGCCCCCATCATCAGGCCGGGAACGATCTTGTCGCAGATGCCCAGCATCAGCGCGGCATCGAACATGTTGTGCGACAGGGCCACGGCAGTGGACATGGCGATCACTTCGCGGCTGGCGATGGCCAGCTCCATGCCCGGCTCGCCCTGAGTCACGCCATCGCACATGGCTGGCACGCCACCGGCGAACTGGCCGACCGAGCCGACTTCACGCAAGGCCTGCTTGATCTGCTCGGGGAAGTGCTGATACGGCTGGTGCGCCGAAAGCATGTCGTTGTAGGCCGAGACGATGGCCACGTTGGCCGCGTTCATCAGGCGCAGGGTCTGCTTGTCGTCGCTGCCGCAACCGGCCACGCCATGGGCGAAGTTGGCGCACTGCAGGCTGGCACGCATGGGGCCGTCACTGGCCGCGCCGCGAATCAGTTGCAGGTAGCGTTCGCGGGTGGCACGGCTACGTTCGACCAGCCGCTGGGTGACCTCAAGGATGCGCGGATGCATGTACTGGACTCCAGGCTAATTGTAAGGGCGGTTTGCCGGGCATTTCCCCTCCAAACGATTGCGGCCTAGGCTCAAGGTAGAGGAGCCCGCTGCATCGGTGGAGGCACGTCGCCCAACCACTCGTTGTATGTTTAAACAAAATACTGCCACTAAAAAGGCTTGTTTTCTATCGGCAGGTGAATAATCTTGTAATTCCAACAACAAAACCGTTTCAGTGAAGCTCCTTTGTGCCACAGCTTTCACTCGGACTGCCAGAGGTACTGCCATGACCCTACGCATCGCCATCAATGGATTCGGCCGCATCGGGCGCAACGTCCTGCGCGCACTGTATACCCAAGGCTACCGCCAGGACCTGCAGGTCGTCGCCATCAACGACCTGGGCGACAGCGCCATGAATGCCCACCTGCTCAAGTACGACAGCGTGCACGGTACCTTCGACGCCAGCGTCGAGGCCGACCACGAAAGCCTCACGGTCAATGGTGACCGTATCGCGGTCAGTGCCATCCGCAACCCGGCCGAACTGCCCTGGAAGGCCGAGGCGATCGACGTGGTGTTCGAATGCACCGGGCTGTTCACCGAGCGTGCCAAGGCCGCCGCCCACCTGGCTGCGGGGGCTGGCAAGGTGATTGTCTCGGCACCGGCCAAAGGCGCCGATGCCACCGTGGTGTACGGGGTCAACCATGACATCCTGCGGGCCTCGCACCAGATCATCTCCAATGCCTCCTGCACTACCAACTGCCTGGCACCGATTGCCCAGGTGCTGCACCGCGAGTTCGGCATCGACCAGGGCCTGATGACTACCATCCATGCCTATACCAACGATCAGGTGCTGACCGATGTGTACCACGGCGATCCGTACCGTGCGCGCTCGGCGACCCAGTCGATGATCCCGAGCAAGACCGGCGCTGCCGAGGCCGTGGGCCTGGTGCTGCCGGAGCTGGCCGGCAAGCTGACCGGCATGGCGGTACGGGTGCCGGTGATCAACGTGTCGCTGGTGGACCTCACGGTCAATCTCAAGCGCGAGGCCACGGCCGAACAGGTCAACCAGCTGTTCCTCGAGGCCAGCAAGCATTCCAGGGTATTGGGCTACAACGCCTTGCCGCTGGTTTCCTGCGATTTCAACCACAACCCGCTGTCGTCGATCTTCGATGCCAACCATACCCGGGCAAACGGGCGCATGCTCAAGGTGCTGGCCTGGTATGACAACGAGTGGGGGTTCTCCAACCGCATGCTGGATAACTGCCTGGCGTTGTGCCGCGCCCGCTGAGCTTCGGCACGCTCCCTGTAGGAGCGGCCTTGTGTCGCGATGGGCTGCGCAGCAGCCCCCTGCAATCTGTGCCAAGGCCAAAATGCTGGGACTGCTGCGCAGCCCATCGCGACACAACGCCGCTCCTACACGGGACCGCGCAAGGCTGGGACTCACAATCTTTACCTTTTCCTAACATTTCCAGGCTTGACCTTCGAGGTGGATGATAAGCATTATCATTAACCTTTCGTCGGCCAGGTCCCCCAGTGAGTCAGTCCCGGTTCAACTCTGTCTTCCTCGTCCAGCGCCTTACCCTGCTGCGCACCCTGCAGCGCATGGTGGGCAACCCCAATACGGCCGAGGACCTGTTGCAGGAAACCTACCTGCGGGTGTCCCGCGCGCTCGGTGAGCGGCCCATCGAACACATCGAGCCGTTCGTGTTCCAGACCGCGCGCAACCTGGCCCTCGACCACCTGCGCGCACGCCGGGTGCAATCGCGCATGCTGGTCGACGACGTGCCCGACGAGGTCCTGCACAGCGTGGCCGCACCGGCCACCAGCAGCGAGGATGCGGCCCATGCCGAGCAGTTGCTCAGGCACCTGAGCATCAGCCTCAACCAGTTGAGCGAACGCCAGCAGCGCATCTTCATCCTCAGCCGCCTGCATGGCGCCACCTACCTGGAAATCGCCGAACAACTGAATGTTTCGCCCAGCACGGTACAGAAGGAACTGAAACTGATCATGGCGATCTGCATGGGTGTCGCCGACCGCCTCAAGTGAGGCAACGCAAAGCCCTTGCCACACCCCGCCTCAGCCTTGATCATTCGCAAAAAACCATTCAAGGATTCACCGTGACCGACAGCCCTGCCCCTCGCCCGTCACCCGCCGGGCCCAGCGCCCGTGCTCGTGCCATGGACGAGGCGCTGGACTGGCTGGTGCGCCTGCAATGCGCCGATGCCGACGACACACAGGCCTTCGAAGCCTGGCTGAGCGCAGCGCCGGAAAATGCCGAGGCCTATGTGGAGGCAGAAGCCCTGTGGAACGGCGCGCCGCTGCACCAGGTGGCCGTGCAGATGCATCGGCAACAGCGCCGCTCGTGGCGCGGGCGCCTGCGCAGCCACTGGAAACCCCTGGCCACGGCAGCGCTGCTGCTGGTCGGGCTGTTCACCCTCGGCAACCTGCCCATGCGCCTGCAGGCCGACCACCTGACAGTGGTGGGAGAACGCCAGCGCCTGCAGCTGGAAGATGGGGCGAAAGTGCTGCTCAACACCAATTCGGCATTTGCCAGCGAGCAGCGTGATGGTCGCCAGGTCGCCCGCCTATTGCAGGGTGAGGCCTATTTTCAGGTCCCCGAGGGCGCGCTGCTACCACTGGAAGTGCAGGCCGGGCCGTTGCGCGCGCAGGTGCGCGACACCGACTTTGCCGTGCGCTACCTCGACGGCGAGGCACAGGTGCGGGTGCAGCGCGGCGATGTCGACCTGCAGGGGGACCGCGACCAGCGCATCCGCCTGAGCGCCGGCGACAGCATCAGCGTCGGCCCCCAGGGATTCGGCAAGCGCCAGCGCCCCGACATGCACAAGGACCTGGCCTGGGTCGACGGCCGCCTGGTGTTCGAGAACTGCCCGCTGAGCCAGGTGCTGGCCGAGGTGCAGCGCTACTACCCGGGCTGGATCATCAACCGCAATGCGCAGCTGGAAGACTTGGCGGTCACCGGCAACTACCGCCTCGACCAGCCGCTGGAAACCCTGCGTGCACTGGCCCACATCACCGCGGCACAGCTGCATGAGTACCCGGCGCTGGTTATCCTGAACTGATCTTTTGCCTGTCTCGGCCTCATCGCCGGCAAGCCAGCTCCCACCCCGACCGCATTGGCCTCAAGCAATGCGATGTCCCTGTGGGAGATTACCCAGCCCTTTTGGGCTGCGCGTCGCGCAGAGAACAAATATCGCTCGTCTGACGCGGCCTTTGTAGGAGCAGCCTTGTGCTGCGAAGAGGCCGGTACAAGCAACAGACAGGCTTTGTCAGTACCGGCCTCTTCGCAGCACAAGGCTGCTCCTACAGAACCTCGCCGAACCAATGAGTCATGTGTTGTTCTATGAGAGCTGGCTTGCCGGCGATGAGGCCCGTGCAGGCAGCACATGATCATGGTCCCCTGAATTTATTTTTACGCAGTCACGCTACCCCGCCCGTCTCGTTATAGCCAATGCAACTGATTCTCGTTTGAAAACGAGGACAGCCATCACCTATAACAGTCCGCGCGTCAGGGAGCGCTTCCGATGTCCACAGGTCCTACCCGCCCCTCCACCCTTCCTCGCCATGGAGGGCAACTGTCCCTCCTGAGCCTTTCCCTACTGAACCTGGCCCTGCTCGCCAGTGGCGCCATCAGCCTGCCGGCGCTGGCCGCCGAGCCGGCACAGGCCAGCAGCCCGCGCATGGGCGACTACCGCTTCAGCATCGGCCAGCAGCCGCTGGTTACGGCCATCAATGCTTTCAGCCAGGTCACCGGCTGGCAGGTCGGCTTCAGCGCCGAACTGGCCGACGGCGTGGCATCGCCAGGGGTGCAGGGTTCGCTACCACCGGAAGCCGCGCTCAAGCGCCTGCTGCACGGCACCGGCCTGGGCTTTCGCAAGATCAGCAACGGCAATGTGGTGCTCGAACGCCAGGCCAGCGCCAATGTGATTGCCCTGCAGCAGGTGACCGTCAGCGCCACCCGCAGCGCCCAGGACGTCAGCCAGGTGCCGAGCACCGTCAGCGTGCAGACCCGCGAGCAACTGGACCGGCAGAACGTGAACAACATCCAGGACCTGGTGCGCTACGAACCGGGTGTGTCGGTAGCCGGCACCGGCCAGCGCAGCGGCCTGAACGGCTACAACATCCGTGGTATCGATGGCGAGCGCATCCTCACCCAGGTGGACGGCGTGTCGATCCCCGACAGTTTCTTCTTCGGCCCCTACGCCCAGACCCAGCGCAACTACGTTGACCCGGAGATCGTCAAGCGTGTGGAAATCCTCCGCGGCCCGGCTTCGGTGCTGTACGGCAGCAACGCCATCGGCGGCGCGGTGAGCTACTTCACCCTCGACCCGGACGACATCATCAAGCCCGGCAAGGACGCAGGTGCCCGCCTGAAGACCGGCTACAGCTCGGCCGACGAAAGCTGGCTGACCTCCGCCACCGTCGCCGGCCGCCAGGGCGACTTCGACGGCCTGTTGCACCTGAGCCAGCGCAACGGCCACGAAACCGAGACCCACGGCGGCCACAGCGGTGACGGCCTGGCCCGTACCGAAGCCAACCCGATGGACGTGCGCACCACAAACGTGCTGGCCAAGCTGGGCTGGAACTACGCCGACGACGCGCGCCTGGGTTTCACCTACGAACGCTACAAGGATGACCGCGACCAGAACATCCTCAGTGCGGTGGGCGGGCCTTTCATTCCTGGCTTTGGTGCCTCGGGGTACTACAAGGCGCGCAATGGCAACGACACCATCACCCGCGAACGCTTTGGCATCAACCATGAGTTCGGCCTGGATTCGCTGGTCGCCGACCATGTGAAGTGGAGCCTGAACTACCAGATCGCCAAGACCGACCAGCACACCGAGGAAGTCTACGCACCGCCTGGCCGTCAGGTACTGCGTACCCGAGACACCCTGTACAAGGACCGCCAGTGGGTATTCGACGCCCAGCTGGACAAGGCCTTCAGCCTCGGCGCCACCGACCACCTGTTGACGTACGGCACCACCCTCAAGCACGAGAAGGTCACCGGTTCCCGCAGCGGCACCGGTACCTGCCTGGCCGTTGGTTCAGGCTGTTCTGCCGCTGGCGCCGAGCGCCCGGCAGACGGCCAGGCCCTGGTCAGCGACTTCCCGGACCCGACGGTGAACACCTACAGCCTGTTCGTGCAGGATGAAATCCGCTGGAACAACTGGACCTTCATGCCTGGTGCCCGTTACGACTACACGCGCATGGAGCCCAGGTTCACCGAGGAATTCCTGCGTGGCCTGGAGTCCAGCGGTACCGCACCTACCTCCCAGGACGACTCGGACAAGAAGTGGCACCGCGTCTCGCCCAAGTTCGGCCTGACCTACGCCTTCAGCGACAACTACACCTGGTATGGCCAGTACGCCGAAGGTTTCCGCACCCCGACCGCCAAATCCATGTACGGGAAGTTTGAGAACATCGAGCAAGGCTACCGCGTCGAAGGCAACCCGGGGCTCGAACCCGAAAAGAGCAAAAGCTATGAAACCGGCCTGCGTGGCAACTTCGACGCCGGTAATTTCGACGTGGCGGTGTTCTACAACAAGTACCGCGACTTCATCGACGAAGATGCCGTACAAAGCGCCAACCTGGAGCAGACCTTCAAGGCCAACAACATCAAGCACGCCACCATCAAGGGTACCGAGGTCAAGGGCCGCCTGAACCTCGACCACTTCGGTGCGCCGCAGGGCCTGTATACCCAGGGCTCGATCGCCTACACCTATGGCCGAAACGATGACACCGGCGAGCCACTGAACAGCGTCAACCCGCTCAAGGGCGTGTTCGGCCTGGGTTACGAACAACAACACTACGGCGGCCTGCTGAGCTGGACATTGGTCAAGCGCAAGACCCGCGTCGACGACAGCACCTTCTACTCGCCCGACGGCTCGAGCTCCAAGTTCCGCACCCCGGGCTACGGGGTGCTGGACCTGACCGGTTACTACAAGGTCACCGACGACGTGACCATCAACGCCGGCCTGTACAACCTCACCGACAAGAAGTACTGGCAGTGGGATTCGGTACGCAGCTACGACGGCCAGGGTGAAGCGGCCGTGACTCAGCCGGCCAACATCGACCGCCTGACCATGCCGGGGCGCAACTTCGGCATCAATGTGGTTTGGGATATCTGACCCCTTGCGTCTGTACCGGCCTCTTCGCGGGCTCGCCCGCTCCCACAGATACTGCGCAAGCCTTGGGCCTGCGATGGACCTGTGGGAGCGGACAAGCCCGCGAAGAGGCCAGTACAGGCAACACGAAAACCCGATTTTTTTACTGTCCCAGCCCCGCTGTTTCGTCTTGTCTCTAGACGCCCCCTTTTCCAAGGACTGCCCCATGACCGACCGCCCAGCCCTGCGCTCCCAGCGCCTCAACCAGATCACCCACGCCCCCCACGCCGAACTGGATGCCCTGGTCAAAGCCCACGCGCCCTTCGACAGCCGCGAAAGCTTCGCCCGCTTCGTGGTCGCCCAGTACCTGTTCCAGGCCGAGCTGCAGGCCCTGTACAACGACCCGCAACTGATCGCCATCATCCCCGACCTGGCCGAGCGCTGCCGTGCCGAACAGGCCCGCCTGGACCTCGCCGACCTCGACACCGAAGTACCGCCAGCCGTACCGGGGGCCCTGCGCAACCCGAGCCTGGGCGAGGCAATGGGCTGGATCTTCGTCTCCGAAGGCTCCAAACTGGGCGCTGCGTTTCTGATCAAGCGTGCCGTGGCCCTGGAACTGTCCGAAACTTTCGGTGCCCGACACCTGGGCGAACCGGCCGGTGGCCGTGCCGAAGGCTGGAAACAGTTCACCCGCATTCTTGATGGCCTGGCCCTGTCGGCCGAAGAGGAAGCCGCTGCCGAACGCGGCGCAGTTGCTGCCTTCGAGCGCTTCACCAAGCTGCTCAAGCATGCCTATGCTGCAGATGCCGCGCTGGTTTGACACGCCATACCCCGGCCACCCTACCGGTGGCCGAACCGCTTCCATGCAGTGAGACCATGACCCGACCCGCCCGTTCGAAACTCGCCCGCCTGCTGTATGCGACCTTGGCTTACGTGAGCCTGGGCGTGGGCCTGGTCGCGATCGTCATTCCCGGCCTGCCGACCACCGAATTCATCCTGCTGGCTGCCTGGGCGGCCACACGCAGTTCGCCGCGCCTGTCTGCCTGGCTGGAAAACCACCGGTTGTTCGGGCCGATCCTGCACAACTGGCGCAATGGCAAGGTGATCCAGCGCCGGGCCAAGGTCAGCGCGACCCTCAGCATGCTGCTGTGCGCGGGCCTGATGCTGACGTTCCTGGAACACCGCTGGCCGGTGTTCCTGGCCATTGCCGGCATGACCCTGGGCAACCTGTGGATCTGGTCCCGCCCCGAGCACGCCCCCTGCCCTGCCCCGTCACAAGCTCAGCAGCCCTGAGTACAGGGCATAGGCCGCCAGCGCGGCACCTGCCAGCACGGCAGCGAAAATCAGCTTTTCCCAAGTGGTGAACAAGGTTTTACCCTGCTCATGCTTGGCCCTGGCGAACAGGATCACGCCCGGCGCGTACAGCAGCGCCGACAGCAGCAGGTACTTCAGCCCGCCGGCGTACAACAGCCACACGGCATATACCAGGGCAACCAGCGCCACCAGCAGGTCCTTGCGGCGCAGGGCCGGCTGCTCGTCGTAGGTTTCTGCACGTACCGCCAGCAGCACGGCGTAGGCCGCCGACCACAGGTAGGGCACAAGAATCATCGACGAGGCCAGGTAGATCAGGCTGGTATAGGTACCGGCGGAAAACAGCGTGATCAGCAGGAAGCCCTGGATCATGCAGTTGGTCAGCCACAGGGCGTTGGCCGGTACATGGTTGGCGTTTTCCTTGGCCAGGAAACGCGGCATGGTCTTGTCCCGCGCCGTGGCGTAGAGGATCTCGGCACACAGCAACGCCCACGACAGCAGCGCGCCAAGCAGCGAAACCGCCAGGCCGATACTGATCAGCAAGGCACCCCATGGCCCGACGATATGCTCCAGCACCGAAGCCAGTGACGGGTTCTGCAGCCCGGCCAGTTGCGGCTGGGTCATCACCCCCAGCGACAGCACGTTGACCAGCACCAGCAGCGCCAATACCCCCAGGAAACCGATCACCGTGGCCTTGCCCACATCCGAGCGGCGCTGGGCGCGCCCGGAATACACGCTGGCGCCCTCGATACCGATGAACACGAACACGGTGACCAGCATCATGTTGCGCACCTGCTCCAGCACGCTGCCGAACTGCGGGTTGCTCAGGCCCCAGATGTCACGTGTGAAGATATCGGCGCGGAAGGCGAACGCCGCGATCACCACGAAAATCAGCAACGGTACCACCTTGGCCACGGTGGTCACCTGGTTGATGAATGCTGCTTCCTTGATGCCGCGCAGCACCAGGAAATGCACCGCCCAGAGCAGCAGCGAAGCGCAGCCGATGGCGATTGGCGTGTTGCCCTCGCCGAACACCGGGAAGTAGAAACCCAGGGTGCTGAACAGCAGCACGAAGTAGCCGACGTTGCCCAGCCAGGCACTGATCCAGTAGCCCCAGGCCGAGGAAAAACCCATGTACTCGCCAAAGCCGGCCTTGGCGTAGGCGTACACTCCCGAGTCCAGCTCCGGCTTGCGGTTGGCCAGGGTCTGAAATACGAAAGCCAGGGCCAACATGCCGACTGCGGTGATACCCCAACCGATCAGCACAGCCCCCACATCGGCACGCGCCGCCATGTTCTGCGGCAACGAGAAGATCCCGCCTCCAATCATCGAGCCGACCACCAATGCGATCAGCGCGCCCAGGCGCAGCTTCTGTCCCGGTTCGCTCATGAGCCTTCCTTTTTTTGCGCACTGTCATGGGCTTGAAACAGCCATGCGGTCCATATAAGTGTTGCTACTTATAATGATCCTGACCAATGAAGCTATAGCACTAATAACTGCTTTGTCTATGCCAGCTTTTGAGTAAAACCTAGCAGCTCCGGAGCAACTAGAAAAGAATCCGATAAAACTCGAAATTCTTGTGAAAAATTTGCGAAAGCGGCAAAAACGGCTAGCGTCAAGCATCGCAGGCTGAACAGAGCGTTTGCTCTAGATGGACATGGAGGTGCCAGCATGCAAGGCCTGCGGCATAAGTTGTCGGCACTCTCCAGGAGCTTCGTGAAGGAATTTTCCTACTTCACGTCGCCATGAACTGACCCAAGTCAGCGAATGGCAGCGGCGTCGGATTTACTCTGTCGTCAACTTTCTCCTGGCAGGAGTTATTAAATGTCTGATTCATCCGGAAAACTAAAGCTCGGCGCGTTAGTTGCACTTGTCGTCGGTTCGATGATTGGTGGCGGGATCTTCTCGCTGCCGCAAAACATGGCTGCCAGCGCAGGGGTTGGTGCTGTACTGATCGGCTGGGCGATCACCGCGGTCGGCATGCTGACCCTGGCGTTCGTGTTCCAGACCCTGGCCAACCGCAAGCCTGACCTGGATGGCGGGGTGTATGCCTACGCCAAGGCCGGTTTTGGCGACTACATGGGCTTCTCCTCGGCCTGGGGCTACTGGATCAGTGCCTGGCTGGGCAACGTCGGCTACTTCGTGCTGCTGTTCAGTACCCTGGGCTACTTCTTCCCGATCTTCGGCGAAGGCAACACCCCGGCCGCCATCATCGGCGCATCAGTGCTGCTGTGGGCCGTGCATTTCCTGGTGCTGCGCGGCATCAAGGAAGCAGCATTCATCAACCTGATCACCACCGTGGCCAAGGTGGTACCGCTGCTGCTGTTCGCCCTGATCTGCCTGTTCGCCTTCAAGCTCGACATCTTCACCGCCGACATCTGGGCGGTAGGTACGCCAGAGCTGGGCAGCGTGATGAACCAGGTGCGCAACATGATGCTGGTCACCGTGTGGGTGTTCATCGGCATCGAGGGTGCGAGCATCTTCTCGTCGCGGGCGGAAAAACGCTCTGACGTGGGCAAGGCCACGGTCATCGGCTTCGTCACCGTGCTGCTGTTCCTGGTGCTGGTCAACGTGCTGTCGCTGGGCATCATGACCCAACCAGAACTGGCCAAGCTGCAGAACCCGTCGATGGCTGCCGTACTGGAGCATGTGGTCGGCCACTGGGGCGCGGTACTGATCAGCGTCGGCCTGATCATCTCGCTGCTCGGGGCCCTGCTGTCGTGGGTGCTGCTGTGCGCCGAGATCATGTTCGCCGCCGCCAAGGACCATACCATGCCGGAGTTCCTGCGCCGCGAGAACGCCAACCAGGTACCGGCCAACGCCCTGTGGCTGACCAACGCCATGGTGCAGATCTTCCTGGTGATCACGCTGTTCTCCAGCAGTACCTACCTGTCGCTGATCTACCTGGCCACCTCGATGATCCTGGTGCCCTACCTGTGGTCGGCCGCCTATGCCTTCCTGCTGGCTCTGCGTAGCGAAACCTACGAGCAGGCCCTGGCCGAACGGCAGAAGGACCTGGTGATCGGTGGTATCGCCCTGTTGTACGCCGTCTGGCTGCTGTACGCCGGTGGCGTGAAATACCTGCTGCTCTCGGCCCTCCTCTACGCACCTGGCGCAATCCTGTTCGCCAAGGCCAAGCGTGAGGTTGGCCAACCTGTCTTCACCAACGTGGAAAAACTGATCTTCGCAGCCGTGGTCATCGGTGCCCTGGTGGCAGCCTTTGGCCTGTACGACGGCTTCCTGACCCTTTGACCCACGTCTTCGTTCAACTGGAGGAATGAAATCATGTCCGCTGAAAAACAGAAGTACGGTGTCCACTCCGAAGCCGGCAAACTGCGCAAAGTGATGGTTTGCTCGCCGGGCCTCGCGCACAAGCGCCTGACGCCGAGCAACTGTGACGAGCTGCTGTTCGACGACGTGATCTGGGTCGACCAGGCCAAGCGTGACCATTTCGACTTTGTCACCAAGATGCGCGAGCGTGGCGTGGATGTGCTGGAGATGCACAACCTGCTGACCGACATCGTCCAGCAACCCGAAGCACTGAAGTGGATCCTCGATCGCAAGATCACCTCCGACACTGTCGGCGTCGGCCTGACCAACGAAGTGAGAAGCTGGCTCGAAGGCCTCGAGCCACGCCATCTGGCCGAGTTCCTGATCGGCGGCGTGGCAGGCCAGGACTTGCCGGAAAGCGAAGGCGCCAGCGTGGTCAAGATGTACAACGACTACCTGGGCCACTCCAGCTTCATCCTGCCACCGTTGCCCAACACCCAGTTCACCCGCGACACCACCTGCTGGATCTATGGCGGCGTCACGCTCAACCCGATGTACTGGCCGGCGCGCCGCCAGGAAACCCTGTTGACCACCGCCATCTACAAGTTCCACAAGGAGTTCACCGGCGCCGACTTCCAGGTGTGGTACGGCGACCCGGACAAGGACCACGGCAACGCTACCCTCGAAGGCGGTGACGTGATGCCGATCGGCAAAGGCATCGTGCTGATCGGCATGGGCGAGCGCACCTCGCGCCAGGCCATCGGCCAGTTGGCGCAAAACCTGTTCGCCAAGGGCGCGGTGGAAAAAGTCATCGTCGCCGGCCTGCCGAAATCCCGTGCTGCCATGCACCTGGACACCGTGTTCAGCTTCTGCGACCGCGACCTGGTCACGGTCTTCCCGGAAGTGGTGAAAGAGATCGTGCCGTTCATCATCCGCCCGGACGAAAGCAAGCCTTACGGCATGGACGTGCGCCGCGAGAACAAGTCGTTCATCGAGGTGGTGGGCGAGCAGCTTGGGGTCAAGCTGCGCGTGGTCGAAACCGGTGGCAACAGCTTTGCCGCCGAGCGCGAACAGTGGGATGACGGCAACAACGTGGTGGCCATGGAACCGGGCGTGGTCATTGGCTACGACCGCAACACCTACACCAATACCCTGCTACGCAAGGCCGGGATCGAGGTCATCACCATCAGTGCCGGCGAACTGGGCCGGGGCCGGGGCGGCGGCCACTGCATGACCTGCCCGATCGTGCGCGACCCGATCGACTACTAACGACCATTACCCCCGGCCGCCCTCATAAAGCGGCGGCCGGTGCGTTCACCAAACTCAAGGAGAAAAGTCATGGCGTTCAATATTCACAACCGCAACCTGCTCAGCCTGGAACACCACACCACCCGTGAGCTGCGCTACCTGCTGGACCTTTCCCGCGACCTCAAGCGCGCCAAGTACACCGGTACCGAGCAGCAGCACCTGAAAGGCAACAACATCGCGCTGATCTTCGAAAAAACCTCTACCCGTACCCGCTGCGCCTTCGAAGTGGCCGCCTATGACCAGGGGGCCAATGTCACCTACATCGACCCGACCTCCTCGCAGATCGGCCACAAGGAAAGCATGAAGGACACTGCCCGCGTGCTCGGGCGCATGTACGACGCCATCGAGTACCGGGGCTTCAAGCAGGAAATCGTCGAAGAGCTGGCCAAGTTCGCCGGCGTTCCGGTGTTCAACGGCCTGACCGACGAATACCACCCAACCCAGATGATTGCCGACGTGCTGACCATGCGCGAGCACAGCGACAAGCCGCTGCACGACATCAGCTACGCCTACCTGGGCGACGCCCGCAACAACATGGGCAACTCGCTGCTGCTGATCGGCGCCAAGCTTGGCATGGACGTACGCATCGCCGCGCCCAAGGCGCTGTGGCCGCATGACGACCTGGTCGAACGTTGCCACAAGTACGCCGAGGAAAGCGGCGCACGCATCACCCTCACCGAAGACCCGGTTGCCGCGGTCAAGGGTGTGGACTTCGTGCACACCGACGTGTGGGTATCGATGGGTGAGCCGATCGAAGCCTGGGGTGAGCGCATCAAGCTGCTCAAGCCGTATCAGGTGAATGCACAGCTGATGAAGTCCACCGGCAACCCGCGGACCAAGTTCATGCACTGCCTGCCGGCGTTCCACAACTCCGAAACCAAGGTAGGCAAGCAGATCGCCGAACAGTACCCGGACCTGGCCAACGGTATCGAAGTGACCGACGACGTCTTCGAGTCGCCGGCCTGCATCGCCTTCGAGCAGGCGGAAAACCGCATGCACACGATCAAGGCGATCCTGGTGTCGACACTGGCTGACCTCTGACAACCACCTCGATCCTGTGGGAGCTGGCTTGCCGGCGATACAGGCAACTCGGTGCATGGCACCGGCTTCGCCGGTGATCGCCGGCAAGCCAGCTCCCACAATGGATCGAGGCGCTCACCCTATATCCGCAAAGGACATTCCCCATGCGTATCGTTGTTGCATTGGGCGGCAACGCCCTGCTGCGTCGCGGCGAGCCCATGACCGCTGACAACCAGCGCGCCAATATTCGCACCGCCACCGAACAGATCGCCAAGATCCACCCAGGCAACGAGCTTGTCATCGCCCACGGCAACGGCCCGCAAGTTGGCCTGCTGTCGCTGCAGGGCCTGTCCTACAAGCCCGACGAGGCCTACCCGCTGGACGTGCTTGGGGCCGAGACCGAGGGCATGATCGGCTACATGATCGAACAGGAACTGGGCAACTTGCTGGCCTTCGAAGTGCCGTTCGCCACCCTGCTGACCCAGGTCGAAGTGGACGCCAACGACCCCGCCTTCAAGGACCCGACCAAGTTCATCGGCCCGGTCTATGGCAAGGAAGAGGCCGAGCGCCTGGCCAAGGAAAAGGGTTGGGTGGTCAAGGCCGACGGCGACAAGTACCGCCGAGTGGTGGCCAGCCCGAAACCCAAACGCATCTTCGAGATCCGCCCGATCAAGTGGCTGCTGGAAAAGAGCAGCATCGTGATTTGCGCCGGCGGCGGCGGCATCCCCACCATGTACGATGAGAACCGCAAGCTCAAGGGCATCGAGGCGGTGATCGACAAGGACCTGTGCTCGGCCCTGCTGGCAGAGCAGCTGGACGCCGACCTACTGATCATTGCCACCGATGTCGATGCGGCCTATGTTGACTGGGGCAAGCCCACACAAAAGGCCATTGCCCAGGCCCACCCCGACGAACTCGAACGCCTTGGCTTCGCCGCCGGCTCCATGGGGCCGAAGGTGCAGGCCGCCTGCGACTTTGCCCGCAACACCGGCAAAGTGGCAGTGATCAGTTCGCTGGAGAACATCGAAGACATCGTCAAAGGCACCGCCGGCACGCGCGTTTCCACCGCGAAGCCGGGGATCAGCTACCGTTGAATGCAGTAGGCGGGCGCCAGCGTCCGCCATTTTCGACCTTCCAAAGGAGCTTGCCATGGCCCAGTACCAACCCGGTCATGTACACATCGAGCGCACCGCGCTGAACCAGAATGACCACAGCTATGACCTGAACATCGAATACGAGGCAGTGTCGGACCCCAAGGAAGGTAGAGGCATCCAGTTCAAGATGCATGGCAGCATCGAAGGCAAGCCAGTGGAAGAAAAGTTCTTCCTGGCCAAGGACCAGGTATTGCCCAGCTTCCTCATGCAGTTGAGCCGAAGGGCGCAGTCGTACCTGAAGCCACCGAAGAAGTTCGAGAGCCTGAGCTCGCCGCACAAGCTTTATGACCATATGTTCGCGGACATTCGCGAAAAGCTGGATGTGAAATCGGGCGACCCGATCAAGCCTGAACATCTGGAGTGATTTCAGGATCCGGGGGCTGCTTTGCAGCCCATCGCGACACAAGGCCGCTCCTACAGGGTGTGGCGCTGTACCTGTAGGAGCGGCCTTGTGTCGCGATGGGCCGCAAAGCGGCCCCGACAATGTTGAGGCATACTACCGCCCTCCCCCAGCCACAACCGCACCCTCCCCATGCGCATCCACGTCAGCTTCATCGACCGCGTCGGCATCACCCAGGAAGTCCTCGCCCTGCTCGGTGCCCGCAACCTCAACCTGGACGCCGTGGAGATGGTCCCGCCGAACGTATACATCGACGCCCCTACCCTCAGCCCCGCCGTGCTCGAAGAACTGCACGACGCGCTGTTCGAGGTACATGGCGTGCAATCGGTGGACGTGGTCGACATCCTCCCTGGCCAACGCCGGCACCTGCAGCTCGATGCCCTGCTGGCTGCGATGAGCGACCCGGTGCTGGCCGTGGACAGTGCCGGCAAGGTGCTGCTGGCCAACCCGGCGCTGATCGAACTGTGCGGCCGCGAATCGGCCGGGCGCTCGGTGGGTGAGCTGTTCGGCGACCCGGCGCTGCTGCAGGCCCTGCTGGACAACAACTTCCACCTGCCCATGCGCGAGATGCAGCTCAACGGCCAGAGCCTGTTGCTGGACGCCATGCCGATCACCAACGCCGGTGGCCTGCTGACGCTGTACCCGCCTACGCGCATGGGCGAACGCCTGTCGGCCCTGCACCACGACCATGCCGAAGGCTTCGATGCCTTGCTCGGCGAGTCACCGGCCATCCGCACCCTCAAGGCCCGCGCCCTGCGCGTGGCGGCGCTCGATGCACCGCTGCTGGTGCATGGCGAAACCGGCACCGGCAAAGAACTGGTAGCCCGCGCCTGCCACGCCATCAGCAGCCGCCACGCGGCACCATTCCTGGCGCTGAACTGTGCTGCGCTGCCCGAGAGCCTGGCCGAAAGCGAACTGTTCGGCTACGCCCCCGGGGCCTTCACCGGCGCACAACGGGGCGGCAAGCCCGGGCTGATGGAGCTGGCCAACCAGGGCACGGTATTCCTCGATGAAATCGGCGAGATGTCGCCATACCTGCAGGCCAAGCTGCTGCGCTTTCTCAGCGATGGCAGCTTCCGCCGGGTGGGTGGTGACCGCGAAGTGAAGGTGGATGTACGCATCATCAGCGCCACCCACCGCGACCTGGAGCGCATGGTCGCCGAAGGCAGCTTCCGCGAAGACCTGTTCTACCGCCTGAACGTGCTCAATCTGCAAGTGCCACCGCTGCGCGACCGTGGCCAGGACATCCTGATGCTGGCGCATTTCTTCATGCAGCAGGCCTGCACGCAGATCCAGCGTCCACCCTGCAGGCTGACCCCGGCCACCCATTCGGCGCTACTGGCCAACCCTTGGCCGGGCAATGTGCGCCAGCTGCAGAACGTGATATTCCGCGCCGCAGCCATCTGCGAGGGCAACCTGGTGGATATTGGTGACCTGGACATCGCCGGCACCTCGGTGGCCCGTGGTCAGGACGGCGAAGTGGCCAGCCTGGAACAGGCCGTGAGTGATTTCGAGCGCGAACTGCTGCAACGCCTGTACGCCAGCTACCCATCCACGCGGCAACTGGCCGGGCGCTTGCAAACTTCACATACCGCCATTGCGCAGCGCCTGCGCAAATATGGAATACCGAGCAAAGCCTGATACCTGTCAGATAGCGTCAACGGGGCTGCTATGCAGCCCATCGCAGGCAAGCCAGCCCTTTTGGGCTGCGCTGTCGCGCAGAGAACAAATATCGCTCGATTGAAGCGTCCTTTGTAGGAGCAGCCTTGTGCTGCGAAGAGGCCGGTACAAGCAATAGACAGGCTTTGTCAGTACCGGCCTCTTCGCAGCACAAGGCTGCTCCTACAGTACCTCGCTGAACCAATGAGTCATGTGTTGTGCCATGTGAGAGCTGGCTTGCCTGCGATGGGCCGCAAAGCGGCCCCTGATAGTTATTGTAATAATCCGGTTGTTATTCAGGCTTTTCCTACGCCAGTGAAAGATACTCTCCCACGTATGCCTCGTAGAATGGTGACAGTGTATTCCCACCTGTCACCCCACTTGTCCGCCCCATAGCGGGAAGTGGTCCGCTACTGGATATAACGAGAGCACCTGATGTTTGAACTCGATTTTTACGGGACGCTTGTAGCCGCCTCTTTGGTACTGTTATTGGGGCGCGGCCTGGTCGCGCGTATTGGTTTCCTGCGCACTTACAATATTCCGGAACCTGTCGCTGGCGGCCTGGTAGTGGCCTTGGCGTTCCTGGCGTTGCGCAGTTTCGATATCCACGTGCAATTCGATACTTCACTGCAAACTCCTCTGATGCTGGCATTCTTCGCCACCATCGGTTTGAGTGCAGACTTCGCCAGCCTGAAAAAAGGTGGCCGCGTGGTTACCGTGTTCCTGCTGGTGGTGACCGGCTTGTTGCTGGTCCAGAACGCCATGGGTATCGGCCTGGCAACGGCGCTGGGCCTCGACCCGCTGATGGGCCTGCTGGCCGGCTCTATTACCTTGTCCGGCGGTCACGGTACAGGCGCCGCGTGGGGGGCCACTTTCACCGAAAAGTTCGGTCTGGCGTCGGCCTCCGAACTGGCAATGGCATCAGCTACCTTCGGCCTGGTACTGGGTGGCCTTATTGGTGGCCCGGTCGCCCGGTTGTTGATCAGACGGGTAACGACACCTGGTATCGAAGAACCAGCACCACAACTGCCCAAGGGTTTCGAACAACCAGACAAAGAACGCTTGATCACGCCGTTTTCATTTATCGAAACATTGGCGCTGATCGCTGTCAGTTTGCTCGCAGGCTCGTTACTTAACGGTATGCTGAAAGGCACTGCGTTTGAACTGCCTACGTTCGTTTGCGTGTTGTTTGTGGGCGTGGTGTTGCGAAACGGCCTTTCGGCGCTCGGCTTTTATCAAGTCTTCGAACGGGAAGTCTCGGTATTGGGCAATGTGAGTTTGTCGTTATTCCTGGCCATTGCCTTGATGTCGCTCAAGTTGTGGGACCTTTCAGCGCTGGCATTACCATTCTTTGCATTGCTCGCCGCACAGACATTGGTCATGGCACTGTTCGCGATATTCGTCACGTTCCGGGTCATGGGCCGCAACTATGATGCAGCGGTACTGGCCGCCGGGCACTGTGGTTTCGGCCTGGGTGCAACGCCAACGGCAATCGCCAACATGCAAGCGGTGACCCAGCGCTACGGAGCCTCGCGCATTGCCTTCCTGGTGGTGCCGATGGTGGGGGCGTTCTTCATCGACATCATCAATGTCATCGTGATCAAGCTGTATCTGGCGTTGCCGTTCTTTTGAGCCAGACGCTGAACGCTCAGCCGGTATGTTGCTGCGCCAGGTCCTGCCCAGAATCCGTAGACAGGGCCTGGTGCAGCATTTCCTCCAGGATCGAGAAAAAGCACTTTATGTGAGGCTGCTTCAATGCCTGTGGCCGGGTCACCATGTAGACCTCCAAATCTGGAAGGGGAAGGTCGACGAACAACTCGATCAAATCCTTGGCCAGAATCCGGGGCAGTACCGCCACCCCCATGCCTCGTCTCACCGATTCGAGCTGTGCGCTGAACGAGGTCACGCGGATCGGCGCACGTTCCAGCCCCCCCGCCTTTGCCGCACGTACTTGCGGCAACACGTCCAGCGGCGGAAGCAGGCCGATATTGACCGCCGTCGCAGGGGTAACCCCCGGAAAACGGTGCAGGTAACCAGCAGCGGCGAACACACCATAGCCAAGCCGGCCTATCGGCCGATAAATCAGTGAGGGCTCACCCAGGTGGGCCGTGCGCACGGCAATGTCCGCCACACCCCGGACGATCTTGTGGAAGTCGGCGGTCACGGTCAACTCCACCGAGCACCCCGGGTGTAGTCCGGTGAAGCGATTGGCCGCCTCCAGTACGCAAGTCGAGAAGCCTTCCCCTGCGCTCACCTGCACAGTGCCAGAGAGTTCGCAAGGCAGCTCGGCTGCGCCAGCAGGCGTCTGGCGCTGTAGCCCAGCTTCTGCTGTCTGGGCCACTTCGACCAGCGATTGACCGCGCGAGGTCAGCCTGCATCCCTCTACGCCCCGCTCGACGAGCGGCTCGCCCAATGCAGCCTCAAGCTGGGTCAGGCGACGCGAAACGGTCGATGGTGCAATACCCAGCAACTCGCCAGCGCGAAGAAAGCTGCCACGCCGCGATACGGCCAATAGCAGCCGAAGATCGTCCCAGTTTTCCTGCAATGCCATATGTGCTGGCCTCTCCCTGGTCTGCAAATTCGCAAACCCACTATGCAGTAGGCGCTGTTTTTCGACAGCAAGCGCGGGAGTATACCTTGGGCCCCTCTGAACAAATGGAATGGATTGCATGATGACTAGCCCCAAGGACTATGCCCAACGCGCCGCCAATGCCTTTAACCAGCGTGATGTGCAAGGGCTGCTGGCACTGGTCGACGAAGACTTCGTGTACCTGGACGGCATGACGACCCAAACCGGGCGCGAAGCCATGCGCGCGCGGGAGATGGCGCTGTTCAGCGCACTCCCTGATGCCCAGGTGGCCCTGACCCCATTCATGGTCTCGGACGATCGGCTGGCAATGACCGCCGTCCTGACCGGCACCTTCACTGCCCCGCTGCTGCTGCCAGCAGGCGTGATCGTTCCGGCCCATGGGCGTCGGATTTGCGTGCACTATGCGGCGCACTTCACCTTCAGAAATGGCCTGGCCATCCGTGAAGCGGTGTTTTTCGACAGTGCCATGTTGAAGCCATCTGCCGAACAGAGCGAGGGTTGAGCCATGCGCAATGTGTTCGTTACCGGAGCAACCGGCTTGCTGGGCAACAACCTGGTCCGTGAACTGGTCGCTCATGGCTACACGGTCAAAGGGCTGGTGCGGTCAAGAGCAAAGGGGGAACAGCAGTTCGCTGATCTGCCCGAAGTAGAGCTGGTCGAAGGCGACATGGCCGATGTCGACGCTTTCGCGGCGTCGCTGCGCGGCTGCGATACGGTGTTCCATACTGCAGCGTTCTTTCGTGACAACTACAAAGGCGGTAGCCACTGGCAAGCACTCGAGCAGATCAACGTGACCGGTACCCGCCACCTGTTGGAGCAAGCCTACCTGGCCGGCATCCGGCGGTTTATCCATACCTCGTCCATTGCAGTGCTCGACGGGGCACCAGGCACGTCGATCGATGAGACATGCCTGCGGGCCGAAGCAGATGCAGATGACTACTACCGCAGCAAGCTCCTCGCCGACCGCGTCGTGACTGAGTTTCTCGATGCCTGCCCCGACATGCACGCCTGCATGGTGCTCCCCGGCTGGATGTGGGGCCCTGGCGACATCGGCCCTACGTCAGCCGGGCAACTGGTCAACGATGTCGTGCGCGGCAAATTGCCTGGCTTGATCCCGGGTAGTTTCTCGGTGGTCGACGCCCGCGATGTAGCGTTGGCGCAGATTGCCGCAGCCACACAAGGACGAAGCGGCGAACGCTACCTGGCGGCCGGGCGACATATGACCATGGCTGAACTGGTACCAATAGTAGGCCGTCTGGCCGGCGTACGAACGCCCGCGCGGCATTTACCGTTGCCGTTGTTATTCTGCCTGGCCGCAGTACAGGAAATGTATTCACGGCTCACCGGCCAGCCCATCCTGCTGAGCTTGGCCACGCTGCGCCTGCTGGTACGCGAAAAGGATCGTACGCGTTTCAACCACAGCAAAAGCGAGCACGCGCTTGGCCTGAGCTTTCGGGCGCTGGAGCTGACAATCGCCGATACGGTGGCGTGGTGTCGTGACCACGGCTGGTTTGAACAACATAGCGCGCCCACCAGGACCAGGACCAGGACCAGGACCAGGAAGTAGTTACACCATGACCGCAAAAATACTCGCACAATGTCGAAACGGTCAGCGGTGCCAGGCTGGCACCCCGCAGGCAATACCGTATCGATTTAAATACACCGTATTCAAATCGATACACACACATTCAGATACGGCAGTGCAAGGGTTTGATCCCCAAACCCTTTTCCATCCCCCTCCCGCTGTAGCGTTTTCATTCCACAAGAATGACAAACTGAATACGTAAAACAATTAACATATTGATTTAAAAGGTTTTTTAACGATTGGCCGCATTTTTGCTAAGGGAATCCCAACCCCAAGAGCGCGGAGCCACCGCGCCTAACGCCCTGCTTCCCGAGGATTCCCCATGAGCGAGTTGCGTTTCACTGAAGATCACGAATGGCTGCGCGTCGAAGCCGATGGCAGCGTTACCGTGGGCATCACCGCCTACGCCCAGAACGCCCTTGGCGATGTGGTCTACGTGCAACTGCCAGAGCTGCAGCAGTACGACAAAGGCGCCGAAGCCTCCACCGTGGAATCGGTGAAAGCCGCCAGCGGCGTGTACATGCCCCTGGCCGGTGAAGTGGTCGCCGTCAACGAAGCCCTCAACGACAGCCCCGAGCTGGTCAACGAAGACCCGCTGGGAGACGGCTGGTTCTTCCGCTTCAACCCGGCCGACATGAGCGAAGTCACCGCCCTGCTCGACCAAGACGCCTACGACCGCCTGATCAAAGCCAACGACGACGCCTGAGGAACCCCGCCATGACCATCAACCTCGGCACCGCCAACGAATTCATCGCCCGCCACATCGGCCCGCGCGCCGCTGACGAGCAGGCCATGCTGGCCGCCCTCGGCTTCGACTCGCTGGAAGCCATGACCGCAGCGGTCATCCCTGACAGCATCAAGGGCACCAGCGTGCTCGGCTCGCACGACGGGCAGAGCGAAGCCGACGCGCTTGCCGCGCTCAAGGCCATCGCCGGCAAGAACCAGCTGTTCAAGAGCTACATCGGCCAGGGCTACTACAACACCCACACCCCGGCGCCGATCCTGCGCAACCTGCTGGAAAACCCGGCCTGGTACACCGCCTATACCCCGTACCAGCCAGAAATTTCCCAGGGCCGCCTGGAAGCGCTGCTGAACTTCCAGACCCTGATCAGCGACCTGACCGGCCTGCCGATCGCCAACGCCTCCCTGCTCGACGAAGCCACAGCTGCGGCCGAGGCCATGACCTTCTGCAAGCGCCTGTCGAAGAACAAGGCCAGCCACGCCTTCTTCGCCTCCGTGCACTGCCACCCGCAAACCCTCGACGTGCTGCGCACCCGTGCCGAGCCGCTGGGTATCGAGATCGTGGTCGGCGACGAACGCGAGCTGGGCGATGTCAGCGCCTTCTTCGGCGCCCTGCTGCAGTACCCGGCCAGCAACGGTGAAGTGTTCGACTACCGCGAAGTGGTCGAGCGCTTCCACGCCGCCAACGCCCTGGTCGCCGTGGCCGCCGACCTGCTGGCCCTGACCCTGCTGACCCCGCCGGGCGAGTTCGGTGCCGACGTGGCCATCGGCAGCGCCCAGCGCTTCGGTGTGCCGCTGGGCTTTGGTGGCCCGCACGCGGCCTACTTCTCCACCCGTGACGCATTCAAGCGCGACATGCCAGGCCGCCTGGTCGGCGTGTCGATCGACCGCTTCGGCAAGACCGCCCTGCGCCTGGCCATGCAGACCCGCGAACAGCACATCCGCCGCGAAAAGGCCACCAGCAACATCTGCACCGCCCAGGTGCTGCTGGCCAACATCGCCAGCATGTTCGCCGTGTACCACGGCCCGGCCGGCCTCAAGCGCATCGCCGAACGTACCCATGCCCTGACCGCGATCCTGGCCGCCGGCCTGAAGACGCTGGGCGTGCAGGTAGTGGGCGCCAGCGCCTTCGACACCCTGACCCTGGCCACCGGCAGCGCCACTGCCAGCCTGCATGACAAGGCCCGCGCCCAGGGCATCAACCTGCGCCAGATCGACGCCGCCCACGTGGGCCTGTCGCTGGACGAAACCACTAGCCAGGCCGATGTCGAGACCCTGTGGCAACTGATCGGTGGCGACCAGGCCCAGCCGGACTTCAACGCGCTGGCCGCCAGCACCGGCTCGCTGCTGCCTGCCGCCCTGCTGCGCCAGTCGGCCATCCTCTCGCACCCGGTATTCAACCGCTACCACAGCGAAACCGAGCTGATGCGCTACCTGCGCCGCCTTGCCGACAAGGACCTGGCGCTGGATCGCAGCATGATCCCGCTGGGCTCGTGCACCATGAAGCTGAACGCCGCCAGCGAAATGATCCCGGTCACCTGGGCCGAGTTCGGCAACCTGCACCCGTTCGCCCCCGCCGAGCAGAGCCAGGGCTACCTGCAGATGACCACCGAGCTGGAAGCCATGCTCTGCGCCGCCACCGGCTACGACGCCGTGTCGCTGCAGCCCAACGCCGGTTCCCAAGGTGAGTATGCAGGCCTGCTGGCCATTCGCGCCTACCACCGCAGCCGTGGCGAAGGCCACCGCGACATCTGCCTGATCCCGTCGTCGGCCCATGGCACCAATCCGGCAACCGCGCACATGGCCGGCATGCGCGTGGTGGTCACCGCCTGTGATGCCCGCGGCAACGTCGATGTCGAGGACCTGCGCGCCAAGGCCATCGAGCACCGCGAGCGCCTGGCCGCGATCATGATCACCTACCCGTCGACCCACGGCGTGTTCGAGGAAGCGATCGGCGAAATCTGCGCGATCATCCACGACAACGGTGGCCAGGTGTACATCGACGGCGCCAACATGAACGCCATGGTCGGCCTGTGCGCCCCAGGCAAGTTCGGCGGCGACGTTTCCCACCTGAACCTGCACAAGACCTTCTGCATCCCGCACGGCGGTGGCGGCCCGGGCGTCGGCCCGATCGGCGTCAAGTCGCACCTGGCGCCGTTCCTGCCCGGCCACGCGCAGCTGGAAAACACCGAGGGCGCGGTTTGTGCCGCGCCGTTCGGCAGCGCCAGCATCCTGCCGATCACCTGGATGTATATTCGCATGATGGGCGGTGCCGGCCTCAAGCGTGCCTCGCAGATGGCAATCCTCAACGCCAACTACATCGCCCGTCGCCTGGAAGAGCACTATCCTGTTCTCTATACCGGCGGCAACGGCCTGGTGGCGCACGAGTGCATCCTCGACCTGCGCCCGCTGAAGGACACCAGCGGTATCAGCGTCGACGACGTGGCCAAGCGCCTGATCGACTTTGGCTTCCACGCCCCGACCATGTCCTTCCCGGTGGCGGGCACGCTGATGATCGAACCGACCGAAAGCGAGTCCAAGGAAGAACTGGACCGCTTCTGCGACGCGATGATCCAGATCCGCGAAGAAATTCGCGCGGTCGAGAACGGTAGCCTGGACAAGGACGACAACCCGCTGAAGAACGCCCCGCACACCGCGGCCGAGCTGGTTGGCGAATGGGCCCATGGCTACAGCCGCGAGCAGGCGGTGTACCCGCTGCCAAGCCTGGTGGAAGGGAAGTACTGGCCGCCGGTCGGCCGGGTCGACAACGTGTTCGGCGACCGCAACCTGGTGTGCGCCTGCCCGTCGATCGAGAGCTATCAGGACGCCTGACCCGGCGCTCTGGCCTCATCGCCGGCAAGCCAGCTCCCACAGGGGCCTCACCGCACCCAAGGCTGGTGCAATACCTGTGAGAGCTGGCTTGCCAGCCCTAAAGGGCTCACCTGTTTTCCAAGGCTGGTGCAGTACCTGTGGGAGCTGGCTTGCCGGCGATCGAGTGCGCAGCACTCGCCTTACCTTTCGGAGGGAATGAGCAATGTCTTTGAGCGTCTTCGACCTGTTCAAGATCGGCATCGGCCCCTCCAGCTCGCACACGGTCGGCCCGATGCGCGCCGCCGCGCGTTTCGCCGAAGGGCTGCGTCGTGATGGCCTGCTCGCCCGCACGGTTAGCGTCAAGGCCGAGCTGTACGGCTCGCTTGGCGCCACCGGCAAAGGCCACGGCAGCGACAAGGCCGTGCTGCTGGGCCTTGAAGGCGAACACCCCGATGTCATCGACACCGACACCATCCCTGCCCGCCTGCAGGCCATCCGCGACAGCGGTCGGCTGAACCTGCTCGGCGAGCACAGCATCGCGTTCATCGAAAAGCAGCACCTGGCGATGATCCGCAAGCCACTGGACTACCACCCCAACGGCATGATCTTCCGCGCCTTCGACGAGGCCGGCTTGCAAATCCGCAGCCGCGAGTACTACTCGGTGGGCGGCGGTTTCGTGGTCGACCAGGACGCTGCCGGCCACGACCGCATCGTCGAGGACAGCACACCGCTGACCTACCCGTTCAAGACCGCCAAGGAGCTGCTCGGCCATTGCACCGGGCAAAACCTGTCGATCAGCCAGGTAATGCTGGCCAACGAGGCGGCTTGGCGCCCCGAGGCGGAAACCCGTGCCGGGCTGCTGCGCATCTGGCAGGTGATGCAGGACTGCGTCGAAGCCGGTTGCCAGCATGAAGGCATCCTGCCGGGCGGGCTCAAGGTCAAGCGCCGGGCGCCGGCGTTGTACCGCCAACTGAGCCGCAATCCCGAGGCCAGCCTGCGCGATGCCCTGTCGGTGCTCGACTGGGTCAACCTCTATGCCCTGGCAGTGAACGAGGAAAACGCCTACGGCGGGCGTGTGGTCACTGCGCCGACCAACGGCGCGGCGGGCATTGTCCCGGCGGTGCTGCATTACTACATGCGCTTCGTACCGGGAGCCAACGAGGACGGGGTGGTGCGGTTTCTGCTCACCGCCGCGGCCATCGGCATCCTGTACAAGGAAAACGCCTCCATTTCCGGTGCCGAAGTAGGCTGCCAGGGCGAGGTTGGCGTGGCCTGTTCGATGGCCGCCGGCGCGCTGTGCGAGGTGATGGGCGGCACCGTGCAACAGGTGGAAAACGCTGCCGAAATCGGCATGGAACACAACCTGGGCCTGACCTGCGACCCGATTGGCGGGCTGGTCCAGGTGCCTTGCATCGAGCGCAACGCCATGGGCTCGGTGAAGGCGATCAACGCGGTGCGCATGGCCTTGCGCGGCGACGGGCAGCACTACGTGTCGCTCGACAAGGTCATCCGCACCATGCGCCAGACCGGCGCCGACATGAAAAGCAAATACAAAGAGACCGCCCGTGGCGGCCTGGCCGTCAACATCATCGAATGTTGACCCGACAACAACAGCAAGGAGTCACCGATGTCCGAAACACTGCTCAAGACCCCACTGCACGCCCTGCACCTGGAACTGGGTGCGCGCATGGTGCCGTTCGCCGGCTATGACATGCCGGTGCAGTACCCGTTGGGCGTGCTCAAGGAACACTTGCACACACGCGAGCAGGCCGGCCTGTTCGATGTCTCGCACATGGGCCAGATCACCCTGCGCGGCAGCGATGCCGCCAAGGCACTGGAAAGCCTGGTGCCGGTGGATATCATCGACCTGCCGGTGGGCATGCAGCGCTATGCCATGTTCACCAATGAGCAAGGCGGCATCCTCGACGACCTGATGGTCGCCAACCTGGGCGACGACACGCTGTTCCTGGTGGTCAACGCCGCCTGCAAGGACCAGGACCTGGCCCACCTGCAAGCGCACATCGGCAGCCGTTGCGAGGTGCAGCCGCTGTTCGAGCAGCGCGCCCTGCTGGCCTTGCAAGGCCCGGCGGCAGTCAAGGTGCTGGAACGCCTGGCCCCGGAAGTGGCCGGCATGACCTTCATGCAGTTCCGCCCGGTGAAACTGCTGGGTGAAGACTGCTTCGTCAGCCGCTCGGGCTACACCGGCGAAGACGGCTACGAAATTTCGGTACCGGTGCATGCCGCCGAAGCCCTGGCCCGCCGCCTGCTGGCAGAGCCCGAAGTACAACCGATCGGCCTGGGTGCGCGTGACTCGCTGCGCCTGGAAGCCGGCCTGTGCCTGTATGGCCACGACATGAACACCGAGACCACGCCGGTGGAAGCCAGCCTGCTGTGGGCCATTTCCAAGGTTCGCCGTGCCGATGGCGCGCGTGCCGCCGGCTTCCCGGGTGCCGAGGCCATATTCGCCCATCAGCGCGAGGGCGTGCCGAGCAAACGTGTGGGCCTGTTGCCGCAGGAACGTACGCCAGTACGCGAAGGCGCGGATATTGTCGATGCAAACGATAAACCTGTAGGCAAAGTTTGCAGCGGCGGCTTTGGCCCGACACTCGGTGCACCTGTAGCAATGGGTTATATCGATAGTGAACATACCGCTATCGACACCCCACTGTTTGCCTTGGTGCGTGGCAAGAAGGTTGCCTTGAAAGTCAGCAAAATGCCTTTCGTGGCACAACGTTACTACCGGGGCTGAAGCCGCTTTGTGAAGGTTGCGGGCAGGTTCGACATATTCGTTTTCGAACCTGTCCAATAACTTTTGAACATGGCGCCAGGCCAGGCGCCATGCCGTTTCCGACAAATCGGTCGGTTATCGGCAAACGGCCGATTTTCCATACGACCAAGGGCTTGTTTTTCGCTCGGGAGTTGGCGTAGAGTCACTGCACTGTGTTTGCATGGGTCGCAACAGTTCGTGACCTGGGCCAGTAGCCGCAATCTGCTACAACCCGTTCGACGTCTCTTACTTTCCTGCAACCCAGCCCAGTAATCTTTTGCTTCCTTTATTGCAAAAGAAACTGTCATCAAAATTCAAGCTTCATAGGAAATAAGACAATGGCTGAGCGTCAGAACGGTACCGTCAAGTGGTTCAATGACGAAAAAGGTTACGGCTTCATCACCCCAGAAAGCGGTCCGGATCTGTTCGTGCACTTCCGCGCTATCGAAGGTAACGGCTTCAAGAGCCTGAAAGAAGGCCAGAAGGTCACCTTCGAAGCAGTCCAGGGCCAGAAAGGCATGCAGGCTGACAAAGTTCAGGTCGCCGGCTAAGCCGAACCCGACTTCGAGAAAAGCCCCTGCCAAGTGCAGGGGCTTTTTTTTGCCCGTAGAATAGCGGCTTCGTCTTCTGGAGCCGTTTTGCATGTCCAAGCCTCTGCTCACACCCCAGGGTGATTTTCCTCCGGTCGGCCTGGGCCGGCGCCTGGCGGCGATGTTCTACGACTTCCTGCTGTGCACGGCGTTGCTGATCGTGACCGCAGGTGCCTACAAGATGATCCAGATGGCGATCATCGGCGAAGCCCGCATGCGTGAATTGACCGAGGCTGGCGCACTGGACGGCGACCCGCTGCTGTCGACGGTGCTGCTGTTCGTCCTGTTCGGTTTCTTTGCCAAGTTCTGGACCCATGGCGGGCAGACCCTGGGCATGCAGGTGTGGGGCGTGCGGGTGCAGAACGCCGATGGCACGGCCATCAGCCTGTGGCAGGCGCTGCTGCGCTTCGTGGTGTCGATTGCTTCGTGGCTGTGCCTGGGGCTGGGTTTTTTCTGGGCGTTGATCGACAAGCGCCAGCGGGGCTGGCATGACATCTATTCGGAAAGCCAGCTGGTGCGGGTGCCTAAGCAGAAGAGATAAGTACAAGCTTCAGGGCAACCAATGTACCTGTAGGAGCAGCCTTGTGCTGCGAAGAGGCCATCACTGGCAACGAGAGTGTTTTGCCAGACCGGCCCTTTCGCAGCAGAAGGCTGCTCCTACAAGTTCGCCGCAAGCCTACAGCTATTGGTCAAGCAGCAAAAAGCCGACCCTGAGGTCGGCTTTTTTTGTACAGCTCAGGCCATCAACCTGCCCGGCGCAACAACCACACGCCGGCCAGCGCACAGATGCCTGCCGGGATCACCACCGCCAGTAGCGGCGGGAAGCCGAACACCTGGCTCGAAGGCCCCAGCAGGTCCTGGGCGATGCGGAACACAAAGCCCACCAGTACACCGGTGAACACGCGCTGGCCAAGGGTTACCGAACGCAGCGGGCCGAAGATGAAGGAAATGGCCATCAGCACCAGCGCCGCGGTCACCATCGGCTGCAATACCTTGGTCCAGAACGCCAGCCAGTAACGGGCATTGTTCAGGCCCTGGTCGGACAGGTAGTGGATGTAGTCCCACAGCCCGGTGATGGACAGCGACTCCGGCGCGAGGATCACAGTATTGAGCAGTTGCGGCGTGAGCGAAACGTCCCAGCGCTCCTGTGGCGCGGTCACCACTTCGGTGTGGTCGCCACGGAAGAAGGTGGTACGCACGTCGCTGAGCATCCAGTGGTCGTCCTGGTACTGTGCACGGCGGGCGAAGCTCGAGGTGACGATCTTGCGCTCGCTGTCGAAGCGGTAACGGGTCACACCCAGCAGCAGGCCGTTAGGCTGCACGGCGTTGATGTGCACGTACTCCTCGCCCTGGCGGTGCCACATGCCGCGCTTGGAGCTTTGCGCCTCACCACCGCCCTGGGCCAGGGAACGGTCGGCCTGGGCCTTGTTCTCGGTCACCGGCGCCACGTACTCGCCGATCAGCAGGCCCACCAGCATCAGTACCAGCATCGGCTTCATCACCGCCCAGACGATGCGCCCGATGGAAACCCCGGCAGCACGCATGATGGTCAGTTCGCTGCTGCTGGCCAGGCTGCCCAGGCCGATCAGGCAGCCGATCAAGGCGGCCATCGGCAGCATTTCGTACAGCCGCCGCGGTGCGGTCAGCAGGACGAAGTTGCCCGCCTCCATCACCGTGTAGGTGTCACTCAGGTCGCTCATCTCGTCGATGAAGGCAAACAGCGAAGCCAGGCCGAGGATGATCCCCAGCACGGCGAGGATGGCCAGCAGCACGCTCTGGCCGATGTAGCGGTCGAGCTTACCCATGGGCCACCTCCGCACGACGGGCGGCGCGCTTGAGGCGCAGCGGCTCCCAGTACATCAGGCCCAGGCCGATCAGCAGGAACAGGCCGTGGACCCACCACATGCCCAGGGCGATCGGCAGTTTGCCCTTCTCGAGGGCGCCGCGTACGGAAATCAGCATTGTCAGGTAGGCCATGTACAGAAGAATTGCCGGCAGCAGCTTGAGGAAGCGGCCCTGGCGCGGGTTGACCCGGGACAGCGGCACCGCCAGCATGGTGACGATGAACACCAGGATCGGCAGCGACAGCCGCCATTGCAGCTCGGCGCGCTCACGCAGGCCCTTCTTGCCGATCAGCTCGGAAGTGGGGATGGCTTCGCGATCGGTCACTTCCTCGGCGACTTCCGGCTTGGGCAGCAGCACGCCGTAGGTGTCGTACTTGATTGCACGGTAATCGGCCTGGCCCGGGTTGCCGTCGTAACGGTAGCCGTTTTCCAGCACCAGGTAGCGGTTGCCGTCGGCCTGGATTTCCTGGTGGCCTTTTTCGGCAACCAGCACCGACGGGGCGCGGTCCTTGGTCTTGTCCTGGTTGAAGCGCTTCTCGGAAATGAACACCCCGGCCAGGTTGATGCGGTCGTCCGACAGCTCTTCGGTGTAAGTCACCCGCGAGCCGTCGCGCAGGGTCTGGAAGCGGCCCGGCACCAGGGTGTCGAACTCGGTCAGGGCATCCTGCTGGGCGATGATCTGCTGCACCTGGGCCACGCCCAGCGGTGCCAGGCTCAGGCTAAGCCAGGCCACCAGCAGGGCGACCAGGGCGGCCGGCGCCATGGTCAGGCCCAGCAGGCGCTGCTGGCTCATGCCGGTGGCCGACAGCACGGTCATCTCGCTTTCCAGGTACAGGCGCCCGTACGCCAGGAGAATGCCGAGGAACAGCCCCAGAGGCAGGATCAGCTGCAGGAAGCCTGGCAGACGGAAGCCCATGATCAGGAACAGCACGCTCGGGTCGAGCACACCCTGGGCAGCCTGGGCCAGGTACTTGATGAAGCGCCCGCTCATGATGATCACCAGCAGCACGGCGCTGACGGCGCTCAAGGTCACCAGGACCTCGCGGGACAGATAACGAAAGACGATCAAACCAGACACTCCTGGGTTGTCAGGGCGGACTGCCAATCAATGGCGCCAGACAATGACTTAGTACAGCCAAGACCAATGCCGGTTCGCCAAAGGCGAACCTCCATGTAAAGTGCGCGCATTATCCTGTGATTGACCGCCCCTGTCACTTCGCCGCGCATGAAGGCGCATAACGGGGTTGTCAGCACGCTTCCCGCAGGCTCAAACTGGCAGCTTTTCCGCTGGCGCGCGACGACGCGGCCAGGCCCGTCCAGAGCGCTGGAATACACAGCGCCGACTGTATCGATCATTCGGGGATCCTGACATGGAACTGGTTGTAAAAAGCGTAGCTGCTGCATCCGTAAAAACCGCCACCCTGGTCCTCCCGGTAGGTGAAAACCGCAAGCTCGGCGCCGTGGCCAAGGCCGTCGACCAGGCCAGCGAAGGCGCCATCAGTGCCGTGCTCAAGCGTGGCGACCTGGCCGGCAAGCCGGGCCAGACCCTGCTCCTGCAGAACCTCGCGGGCCTGAAGGCCGAGCGCGTACTGCTGGTGGGCAGCGGCAAGGACGAAGCCCTGGGCGACCGCGCCTGGCGCAAACTGGTCGCCAGCGTCGCCGGCGTGCTCAAGGGCCTGAACGGCGCTGACGCCGTGCTTGCCCTGGACGACATCGCGGTCAGCAACCGTGACGCCCACTACGGCAAGTACCGCCTGCTGGCCGAAACCCTGCTCGACGGCGAATACGTGTTCGATCGCTTCAAGAGCCAGAAGGCCGAGCCACGCGCACTGAAGAAGGTCACCCTGCTGGCCGACAAGGCCGGCCAGGCCGAGGTCGAACGTGCCGTCAAGCATGCCAGTGCCATCGCCACCGGCATGGCCTTCACGCGCGACCTGGGCAACCTGCCGCCCAACCTGTGCCACCCAAGCTTCCTGGCCGAACAGGCCAAGGACCTGGCCAAGGCGCACAAGGCGCTGAAGGTCGAAGTGCTGGACGAGAAGAAGATCAAGGACCTGGGCATGGGCGCGTTCTACGCCGTCGGCCAGGGCAGCGACCAGCCGCCACGCCTGATCGTGCTCAACTACCAGGGCGGCAAGAAGGCGGACAAGCCGTTCGTGCTGGTGGGCAAGGGCATTACCTTCGACACCGGCGGCATCAGCCTGAAGCCTGGTGCCGGCATGGACGAAATGAAGTACGACATGTGCGGTGCCGCCAGCGTGCTCGGCACCCTGCGTGCGGTGCTCGAGCTGCAGCTGCCGGTCAACCTGGTGTGCCTGCTGGCCTGCGCCGAGAACATGCCGAGCGGCGGCGCCACCCGTCCGGGTGACATCGTCACCACCATGAGCGGGCAGACCGTGGAAATCCTCAACACCGACGCCGAAGGCCGCCTGGTGCTGTGCGACACCCTGACCTACGCCGAGCGCTTCAAACCGCAGGCAGTCATCGACATCGCTACCCTGACCGGTGCCTGCATCGTCGCCCTGGGCAGCCACACCACTGGCCTGATGGGCAACAACGACGACCTGGTCGGCCAGTTGCTCGACGCCGGCAAGCGCGCCGACGACCGTGCCTGGCAGCTGCCGCTGTTCGATGAGTACCAGGAGCAGCTGGACAGCCCGTTCGCCGACATGGGCAACATCGGCGGGCCGAAGGCCGGCACCATCACCGCCGGCTGCTTCCTGTCGCGCTTTGCCAAGGCCTACGACTGGGCGCACATGGACATCGCCGGCACCGCCTGGGTCAGCGGCGGCAAGGACAAGGGCGCCACTGGCCGCCCTGTACCCCTGCTGACCCAGTACCTGCTGGACCGCGCCGGCGCCTGACGCCATTGAGCCGGTGGCGCCCCGCGCTCCACCGGCCGGCGATACCACCATGAGCAAAGTCGATTTCTACATCCTGCCCACCGACTCGCTGTCGGCGCGGCTCGATTTCGCCTGCAAGCTGTGCGAAAAGGCCTGGCGCCTTGGCCACCGGGTCTACCTGCATTGCCAGGACGCCGAGCAGCGCAGCGAGCTGGACCAACGCCTGTGGCGCTTCAAGGGCGAGGCCTTCGTGCCCCACGACCTCGCGGAGGTACATGCCGATGCCAGCGTGGCATTGGGCCTGGCCGCCGACAGTGCGGGCGACCACCACGACCTGTTGATCAACCTGGGCACCGGCGTACCGGCCTTCGTCGGCCAGTTCGAGCGAGTGGCCGAAATCGTCGTTGAAGAGCCTGGCATCCGCCAATCGGCCCGTGAACGATTCCGTTTCTACCGTGAACAGGGCTATGCTCTGCAAGACCACCGCTTACAGCGACTTTGACGACGATGGACAAGCCCTCCCCCCTGCCCGATTCCGCCCATCTGCTCGATGACCTCGAGTCGATACGCCAGCTGCTTGGCGACGCCGACCTGCAACCGCCGCTGCTGACCGAGACGGTGGAGCAGATCCCGTTGCTGCTGGAAGAAGCGCCCGGCAACCATGTGCCTGCGGCCGAACCGATAGCTGCCGAACCCGAAGACGACCCGCAGACCCGCCGCCAGGACACCCTCCTGCACCTGGAAAGCGAACTGCGTGCGGCGGCGCAGATGATCATGCAGGACGTGATCAACGACTTTACCCCCCACATCGAGAACGAGATCAAGCGCCGGCTGGATGCGCGGATCGAGCGGTTGATCAAGCGTTCCGAGTAAAACCGAAATTCGGCGGTGCCTTCTTCGCGGGTTTACCCGCGAATAGGCCGTCCCTGCCTGCCAGATAGCAGCAGCTTGTCGCCTGCGGCCCCTAGCTTGGTTATACTTCCCGGCTTTCCCGAATAAATGCACAGGGTCCCGCCGCGCATGGATAAGACCTACCAGCCGCACGCCATCGAAACTTCCTGGTACAACACCTGGGAGTCCGAGAACTATTTCGCCCCACAAGGTGCAGGCGAGTCCTACACCATCATGATCCCGCCGCCGAACGTGACCGGCAGCCTGCACATGGGCCACGGGTTCAACAACGCGATCATGGACGCCCTGATCCGTTTCCGCCGCATGCAAGGCCGCGACACCCTGTGGCAGCCAGGCACCGACCACGCCGGTATCGCCACCCAGATGCTGGTCGAGCGCCAGCTAGAGGCCAAGGGCCAGAACCGTCATGACCTGGGCCGCGAAAAGTTCCTGGAAAAGGTCTGGGAATGGAAGGACCAGTCCGGTGGCAACATCAGCCGTCAGATCCGCCGCCTGGGCTCGTCGGTCGACTGGAGCCGCGAGCGGTTCACCATGGACGACGGCCTGTCCGAAGCGGTCAAGGAAGCCTTCGTGCGCCTGCATGAAGACGGCCTGATCTACCGTGGCAAGCGCCTGGTCAACTGGGACACCAAGCTGCACACGGCCATCTCCGACCTCGAAGTGGAAAACCACGACGAGAAGGGCCACCTGTGGAACCTGCGCTACCCACTGGCCGATGGCGCCAAGACCGCCGAAGGCAAGGACTACTTGGTCGTCGCCACCACCCGTCCGGAAACCCTGCTGGGTGACGCGGCCGTGGCGGTCAACCCGAACGACGAGCGCTACCAGGCACTGATCGGCAAGTTCGTCGAACTGCCGCTGGTCGGCCGCCGCATCCCGATCATCGCCGACGACTACTGCGACCCAGAGTTCGGTACCGGCTGCGTGAAGATCACCCCGGCCCACGACTTCAACGACTACGAAGTCGGCAAACGCCACAACCTGCCGCTGCTGAACATCTTCGACAAGAATGCCTTCGTGCTGGCCAGCGCGCAGGCCTTCAACCTCGACGGCAGCGTCAACGAGCAGGTGGACACCCGCCTGCCGGCCCAGTACGCCAACCTCGACCGCTTCGTCGCACGCAAGCAGATCGTCGCCGACCTGGATGCCCAGGGCTTGCTGGTCAGCATCGACGACCACGCGCTGAAAGTGCCGAAGGGCGACCGTTCGGGCACGGTCATCGAGCCGTGGCTGACCGACCAGTGGTACGTTTCCACCAAGCCGCTGGCAGAACCTGCCATCGCCGCAGTGGAAGATGGCCGCATCCAGTTCGTGCCCAAGCAGTACGAGAACATGTACTTCTCCTGGATGCGTGACATCCAGGACTGGTGCATCAGCCGCCAGCTGTGGTGGGGCCACCGCATCCCGGCATGGTACGACGAGGCCGGCCAGGTCTATGTCGGCCGCAACGAGGAAGAAGTGCGCGCCAAGCACAACCTGGGCGCCGACGTGGTCCTGCGCCAGGACGACGACGTACTCGACACCTGGTTCAGTTCGGGCCTGTGGACCTTCTCTACCTTGGGCTGGCCGGAACAGACCGAGTTCCTCAAGAAATTCCACTCCACCGACGTGCTGGTGACCGGCTTCGACATCATCTTCTTCTGGGTTGCGCGCATGATCATGCTGACCATGCACCTGATCAAGAACGAGGATGGCACCCCGCAGGTACCGTTCAAGACCGTGTACGTGCACGGCCTGGTACGTGACGGCCAGGGCCAGAAGATGTCCAAGTCCAAGGGCAACGTGCTGGACCCGCTGGACATCGTCGACGGCATCACCCTCGACGCCCTGCTGGAAAAACGCACCAGCGGCATGATGCAGCCCAAGCTTGCCGAGAAGATCGCCAAGCAGACCAAGGCCGAGTTCCCCGAAGGTATCGCCAGCTACGGCACCGACGCCCTGCGCTTCACCTTCTGCTCGTTGGCCTCCACCGGCCGCGACATCAAGTTCGACATGGGCCGCGTCGAAGGCTACCGCAACTTCTGCAACAAGATCTGGAACGCCGCCCGCTACGTGCTGGACAAGGGCGAGGACTGCGGCCAGAACGGTGAGGCCTACGAGCTGTCGCTGGCCGACCGCTGGATCATCTCGCAGCTGCAGCGTACCGAAGCCGAAGTGACCCGCCAGTTGGAGCAATTCCGCTTCGACCTGGCCAGCCAGGCGCTGTACGAGTTCATCTGGAACCAGTACTGCGACTGGTACCTGGAGCTGTCCAAGCCGGTGCTGTGGGACGAGAACGCCCCGGTCGAGCGCGCCCGTGGCACCCGCCGCACCCTGGTGCGCGTGCTGGAAGTGGCGCTGCGCCTGGCGCACCCGTTCATGCCGTTCATCACCGAAGAAATCTGGCAGCGCATCGCGCCGCTGGCCGGCATCGAAGGCAAGACCATCATGCTGCAGCCATGGCCGGTGGCCAATGAAAGCCGCATCGATGCTGCCGCCGAAGGCGACATCGAGTGGCTCAAGGAGCTGATGGTCGGCCTGCGCAACATCCGCGCCGAAATGAACATCGGCCCGGGCAAGCCGCTGCCGCTGTTCCTGAAGAACGCCAACGCCGACGACCAGCGTCGCCTGCAGGAAAACGAAGCCCTGCTGAAGAAGCTGGCCAAGGTCGAATCGTTCACCGTACTGGGCGATGCCGACGAAGCGCCGCTGTCGGCCACCGCCCTGGTCGGTGACCTGCAAGTGCTGGTGCCAATGGCCGGCCTGATCGACAAGGACGCCGAGCTGGCGCGCCTGAACAAGGAAATCCAGCGCCTGCAGGGTGAAGTGGCACGCGTGGGTGGCAAGCTGTCCAACGCCGCCTTCGTCGACAAGGCACCACCTGCCGTGATCGATAAGGAACGCGCCAAGCTGGCCGAGTCCGAACAGGCCCTGGCCAACTTCACCGAGCAGCATGCGCGGATTGCAGCGCTTTAATCACTAGAGAAAAGCTGGGGCCGCTTTGCGGCCCTTTCGCGACACAAGGCCGCTCCTACAGGGACGGCGCCGGTCTGAAGGGCGCCGCTATCCTGTAGGAGCGGCCTTGTGTCGCGAAAGGGCTGCAAAGCAGCCCCAGGCTCTATCAGCCACCGCTCGTATAGGGCTGGACACTGCCATGACCCCGAACAAACCCACCCTGCACCCGCGCAACCGCCACCAGGGCCGCTACGACTTCCCCAGCCTGATCAAGGCCCACCCTGACCTGGCGCGCTTCACCATCACCAACCCCCACGGCAAACCCAGCATCGACTTCGCCAACCCCGAGGCCGTACGGGTGTTCAACCGTGCTCTGCTGAAGGCCCAGTACGGCATCCAGCACTGGGATATCCCCGCCGACTACCTGTGCCCGCCGATTCCTGGCCGCGCCGACTACATCCACGTCGCCGCCGACCTGCTGGCCGATGACAATGCCGGCGAGATTCCCAAGGGCGCCCAGGTGCGTGCGCTGGACATCGGCGTGGGGGCCAACTGCATCTACCCGTTGCTGGGCCACAGCGACTACCGCTGGCGCTTCCTTGGCTCGGACATCGACCCCGTGGCCCTGGCTTCGGCCAAGGCCATCGTCCAGGCCAACGGCCTGGGCAAGGCCATCACCCTGCGCCAACAGGCCAACCGTGCGCACATCCTCAGCGGCCTGCTGCAGGAGGGCGAACGCTTCGACCTGACCCTGTGCAACCCACCCTTCCATGCCTCACGCGACGAAGCCACCCGTGGTAGCCAGCGCAAGTGGAAGAACCTCGGCAAGCAGGACCCCAAGCGCAAGCTGCCGGTGCTCAACTTCGGTGGCCAGAACAACGAACTGTGGTGCGAGGGCGGCGAGATCCGCTTTGTCAGCCAACTGGTCAGTGAAAGCGTGCAGTACGCCGAACGGGTACTGTGGTTCACCAGCCTGGTGTCCAAGGCCAGCAACTTGCCGGGGATCGAGGCTGCGCTCAGGAAAGCGGGCGCCAAGGCCGTGCGCATCAGTGAAATGGGCCAGGGGCAGAAGCAAAGCCGCATGGTCGCCTGGAGCTTCCACGACGACGAGGCGCGCCAGGCCTGGCACGCCGGGCGTAAAACCCAGGCATGAAAAAACCGCGTCCGGGCAAGCCGGGCGCGGTTTCGTCAAAGCTTCAACAATTACTTGTTGATGGCGTCGGTCAGCACTTTGGCCGGAACGAACTTGACGACTTTCTTGGCAGCGATTTCGATGGCAGCGCCAGTCGAAGGGTTGCGGCCGGTACGGGCAGGACGCTCAGCGACTTTCAGTTTGCCGATACCTGGCAGAGTGATTTCAGCGCCGTTTTCCAGCTGGTCGGCAACGATCTGGCCCAGTTGCTCCAGAGCGTTCTTGGCGGTGGCTTTGGGCGCGGCGATCGATTCGGCGATGTCGGCAATCAGTTGGTCTTTGGTCAATGCCATGGTGGTGTTCCTTCCCTATCAAATTCGATGGTTATGCAGCGGACTACGACGTTATCGGGCCAGCCCCTGAAAGTGGAGGGCCGCGCCAATCGCGTATGTAGATACGCAAATCGACGTTTGGTTCGACACGACGACAGCACGCTGCCAGCAATGCGCCACACAAGGGGCGCAAGACCGCGCAAAGCTACCACAGGAGCAGATAAATATCCGCTGCACGCTTCGATTTAATGCAGGTTTTTCGGGGGTTTTAGCCTAAAACGCACAAAATTGAACAAAAAACGAACAACCGGCATTTCTGCCAACATCCGGCCACTGCATCACCTGGTGTCTAGGGTAAACTGGACAACTTTTGCAGCTCGCCGAGAATTCCATGCCAATCCGTCATTGCATCGTTCACCTGATCGACAAAAAGCCCGATGGCAGCCCCGCCGTGCTGCATGCCCGCGATTCCGAACTGGCTGCCTCCGACGCCATCGAAAACCTTCTGGCCGACCTCAATGACAGCTACAACGCCAAGCAAGGCAAGGCCTGGGGCTTTTTCCACGGCGAGTCCGGCGCCTACCCGCTGAGCGGCTGGCTGAAGCAGTACCTGGACGAAGAAAAGGACTTTACCTCCTTCAGCCGTGTGGCCGTGGAGCACCTGCAAAAGCTGATGGAAGAGTCCAACCTGTCCACCGGCGGCCACATCCTGTTTGCCCACTACCAGCAAGGCATGACCGAATACCTGGCGATCGCCCTTCTGCACCACAGCGAAGGTGTGGCAGTGAACGCCGAGCTTGATGTGACGCCTTCGCGGCACCTCGACCTTGGCCAGCTGCACCTGGCGGCGCGCATCAACCTGTCGGAGTGGAAGAACAACCAGAACTCCAAACAGTACATTTCGTTCATCAAGGGCAAGAATGGCAAGAAGGTCTCGGACTACTTCCGTGACTTCATCGGCTGCCAGGAGGGCGTCGACGGCCCGGGCGAAACCCGCACCCTGCTCAAGGCCTTCAGCGACTTCGTCGAGAGCGAAGACCTGCCGGAAGAGTCCGCCCGCGAAAAAACCCAGACCCTGGTCGAGTACGCCACTACCCAGACCAAGCTCGGCGAACCGGTCACGCTGGAGGAGCTGTCCAGCCTGATCGACGAGGATCGGCCCAAGGCGTTCTACGACCACATCCGCAACAAGGACTACGGTCTGTCGCCGGAAATCCCTGCGGACAAGCGCACCCTCAACCAGTTCCGCCGCTTCACCGGCCGTGCCGAGGGGTTGTCGATCAGCTTCGAAGCGCACCTGCTGGGGGACAAGGTCGAGTATGACGAAGCGGCAGGGACCTTGATCATCAAGGGCCTTCCGACCACCTTGGTGGATCAGTTGAAGCGGCGCAAGGACTGATGACCCCGGGGCTGCTGCGCAGCCCATCGCCGGCAAGCCAGCTCCCACAGGTACTGCACAGGCCTGAGGTCTATGCAGTCGAAGTGGGAGCTGGCTTGCCGGCGATGGGGCGCGAAGCGGCCCTAATTAGCAGCCACTACTGCGCCATAGGAGGCCACCAACGCCTCCTTCGCCGACTTGCGCAGCCGCTTCACCAGCCGCTCCTGGCGTAACGCCTCGCCCTTGTCCGGCCATTGCTCCACATACACCAGCGCCTGGGCCGGGCTGGTCTTGAAGTAACGCGCGCCCTGCCCTTTCTGGTGCGCCAGAAAGCGCCGCTGCGGGTCATCGCTGATACCGCAATACAGCGATCCATTGGCAGCCCTTACCAAGTAGACATACCAGGGTTTGCTGGCGGCAATTTCAACGGGCTCACTCACCCTGGGCCTGCTGGAATGCTCGCAATCCTTTGAACGCCTGCTGGCGTACCTTGTTCTGCACCAGCGGCGACCAGCCCAGCAGCATGCCAGGCACACCCAGCGCCTGCCGCGACCAACGCCACAAGTCGAAGTGGTCATCGTGCTGGCAGATCAAACCGTCACGAATCACGAAACGCGCCTGGATATCGTTGACCACGATGCGGCCGGTCTGGCTGAACAGGTAGGTGGCCACCCAATGTGCGGCGCCAGTGCGTTCATCGGCGCGGACGTTGTCGAAGGTCAGGGTGAAGTCCTTGGCCCGGCTGGTAAGCATTCGCCACATGTCGCCTGCATCCTTGCCACGCAAGGTGCCGAAGACCGGGTCGCTGAAGACGATATCGTCGCTGTAGCAGGCGACCATGGCCTCGGCATCCAGGCGCTGGAAGGCTTGGTAGAAGCGGGTGATCAGGTCGCGGTTGGCGTCGCTCATGTGGGCTGGTCCGTCCTGGGAGTCGAAAGCAGCACGATAATCTTCCCCGGTTGGTTATGCCAGTACCGGCCCTTTCGCGGGTAAACCCGCTCCCACAGGTACAACATGACGTCCAGATCTGTGCAATCCCTGTGGGAGCGGGTTTACCCGCGAAGAGGCCGGCAATGCCACATGCCCCTTCAGACTTTCTCGCTGCTCACCTGCACATGCAAAGCCCGACCGGCCCCCAGGCCGAAAACGATGGCACCCCCCCCCAGCACGGCAAAAATCCACCCCACTGCCGCCCAGCCCCCGGTCAGGTCATGTACCAGCCCCACCGCAAACGGCCCCATCGACGCCAGGGTATAACCCACCCCCTGCGCCATGCTCGACAGGTTCGCCGCGACATGGGCATCCTTCGAGCGCAGCACGATCAAGGTCAGCGCCAGGGCAAAGGTACCGCCCTGCCCCAGGCCCAGCACAACCGCCCAGCCCCACAGCCCGGAAAGCGGCGCATACAGGCAACCGAACAGGCCGGTCAGGGTAATCAGCATGACCAGCACGATGGCCAGGCGCTGGTCCTTGCCGCGAGTGGCCAGCCAGGGCGCACTGAGCGAACTGACCAGCTGCACGATTACCGACCCCGACAGCACCAGCCCCGCCTCGGTCGGGCTCAGGCCGCGACCGATCAGGATCGATGGCAACCAGCCAAAGACGATATAGGCCAGTGACGACTGCAGGCCCATGTACAGGGTCACCTGCCAGGCCAGCGGGTCCCGCCATAGCCCACGCACGCGATAAGCCACCTTGTGCAGGCCATGACCCTGGCGGGCCTGCGGCAGCCATACCAGCATGGCCAGCAGGGCCGGCAGCATCCAGAAGCCAAGCCCCAGCGCCCAGCTGTCGTTGAAGTGCTGGGCCAGAGGCACCGTGGCGCCTGCAGCCATGGCGGCGCCCAGGCACAGCGCCATGGTGTATACGCCGGTCAAGGTGCCAGCGTGTTGCGGGAAATCGCGCTTGACGATGCCCGGCAACAGCACGCCAATGATGCCGATACTGGCCCCGGCCATCAGGCTGCCGAGGAACACCCCGGTGGCCCCCAGGCTACTGCGCACGACGATGCCAAGCGCCAGGGTGGCGAGGATGCCGAGGATCACCCGCTCGCTGCCAAAACGCCTCGCCAGCACCGGCGCCAAGGGCGCGAACAGGCCCAGGCACAGCACTGGCAAGGTGGTCAGCAAACCGGCCTGCGAGGCATTCAGCCCCAAGCCTTCGGACACCTGGCCCAGCACCGGCGCCATGCTCGACAATGCCGGGCGCAGGTTCAATGCCACCAGCACCAGGCCGAGCAACAACAGCCAAGGCCGCTGTATCTGTACCGGCTGCTGTTGGACCTGCTCGTCGTCAGCCTCGGCGTCGATCAGCAACTCATCGAAGTCCCGCTCGCTCGGTGGGGTGTTACGGGTGATGGAATCAGCCATGGCCTTCTCGGAGTCAGGATTCGATAAGGGTACGGCTCAGGCGCTTGGCCTGCTCCGCATCGCGTTGCTCGATTGCGGCAAGGATCTGCCCATGCAGGTCGAACGTGGCCTGGCAGCGCGGCACGGTTGCCATGTTGTGCTGCAGCGCGGCAGCCACCACCCCGGAAAAGTATCGGTACAGCTCACTCAAGGCCGGGTTATGGGCGGCATCGACCAGCCGCTGGTGAAACACCAGGTCGCAGGCCACATAGGCATCGATATCACCGTGGAAATGCCCGGCACTGTTGGCCAGGGCATCACGAAGCGCCTGAAGATCGGCGTCGGTTCGGCGCAGCGCGGCCAGGCCGATGGCCTCGGCTTCAAGGATGTGCCGGGTCTCACGGGCCTGCTCGGGCGTGCAGCGTGACATCGCCTGCACCGCCTGTAGCGGGTCCTGGGCCGTGCGCAGGTAGCTGCCATCCCCCTGGCGAATCTCCACCAGGCCACTGAACGCCAGCACACGCATGGCCTCGCGTACGGTGTTGCGGCTTATGCCCAACTGCAGGGCCAGTTCCGGCTCGGTCGGCAAACGCTGGCCAACCTGCCAGTCGCCCAGCAGGATGCGTTCTCGCATGCGCTCGACGGCAAGTTCGACTAGGGAGCGCTTGGTCAATTCGGTACTCATGAAACTCAACCAATCATCCGATGAATTGGCGCAGCATACCGGTGGGCAAAGTGTTTGTCATTGGAGAGAGCAGCGATTAAAAACCTGCCGCGATTTTTTGTAGGAGCGGCCTTGTGTCGCGAAAGGGCCGCAAAGCGGCCCCTGGATTTCAGCGCAGATGCAAAAACTGCTGGGGCCGCTTTGCGGCCCTTTCGCGACACAAGGCCGCTCCTACAAGGACCGCGCAGGGCAGTGGATGGCGTCAAGTCAACGCATCGAGCAGCGCCTGGTTCATCTCTGGCGTACCGATGGTGATGCGCAGGAACTGGGCAATACGCGGCTGCTTGAAGTGGCGCACGATCACCCCCTGCTCGCGCAGGCGTGCAGCCAACTCACCGGCATCGTGCTGCGGGTGGCGGGCGAAGATGAAGTTGGCCGCCGACGGCAGCACTTCGAAGCCCTTGGCCCGCAGTTGCCCGACCAATACCTCGCGGCTGTCGATCACCTTGCGGCAGGTTTCTTCGAAGTACTCGCGGTCCTCGAACGCCACCGCTGCGCCGACGATCGCGGCACGGTCCAGCGGGTAGGAGTTGAAGCTGTTCTTGATCCGCTCCAGCGCTTCGATCAGGTCCGGGTGGCCAACCGCCAGGCCAACCCGCAGCCCCGCCAGCGAGCGCGACTTCGACAGGGTCTGGGTGACCAGCAGATTGTCGTAGCGGTCCACCAGGCTGATCGCCGTTTCGCCACCGAAGTCGATGTAGGCTTCATCCACCACCACCACCGAATCACGGTTGGCTTGCAGCAACTGCTCCACCGCCTGCAGCGGCATCAGGCAGCCGGTCGGCGCATTGGGGTTGGGGAAGATGATGCCGGCGTTGGGCTTGTTGTAGTCCTCGATGCGGATCTGGAACTGCTCGTCCAAAGCCACCTGCTCGAAGGCGATACCGTAAAGACCGCAGTAGACCGGGTAGAAGCTGTAGCTGATGTCCGGGAACAGCAGCGGTGCGTCGTGCTGGAACAGCCCGTGGAAGATGTGCGCCAGTACCTCGTCCGAGCCGTTGCCGACGAACACTTGTGCCGGGGTCACGCCGTAGTACTCGGCCACCGCCTGCTTCAGCCGGTCACCATTCGGGTCCGGGTACAGGCGCAGGTTGTCGTTCAGCTCGCCGCGCATGGCCTCCAGCGCCTTGGGCGACGGGCCGTAGGGGTTTTCGTTGGTGTTCAGCTTGACCAGGCGGGCCAGCTTGGGCTGTTCGCCCGGCACGTAAGGCACCAGGTCCTTGACGAAGGGGCTCCAGAATCGACTCATGCTCAGTTCCCCTTCTCTTGGGTCAGAATGCGGTATTCAGCGCTACGGGCGTGGGCGGTAAGCGACTCGCCACGGGCCAGGACCGAGGCGGTGTGGCCCAGCTCGGACGCGCCCTGCTCGGAGCAGAAAATGATCGACGAACGCTTCTGGAAGTCATACACCCCCAGCGGCGACGAGAAACGCGCGGTACCGGAGGTCGGCAGCACGTGGTTGGGCCCTGCGCAGTAGTCGCCCAGCGCTTCGCTGGTGTGGCGGCCCATGAAGATCGCGCCAGCGTGGCGGATGTGCGGCAGCCAGGCCTGCGGGTCGGCGACCGACAGCTCCAGGTGCTCCGGGGCAATGCGGTTGGCCACTTCCATGGCCTGTTGCATGTCACGCACCTGGATCAGCGCGCCACGGCCATTGATCGACTTCTCGATGATCTCGGCACGTTCCATGGTCGGCAGCAACTTGTCGATGCTGGCGGCAACGCGGTCGAGGAAGGCGGCGTCCGGGCTGACCAGGATGGCCTGGGCATCTTCATCGTGCTCGGCCTGGGAGAACAGGTCCATGGCGATCCAGTCCGGGTCGGTCTGGCCGTCGCATACCACGAGGATTTCCGACGGGCCGGCGATCATGTCGATACCCACCTGGCCAAACACGTGGCGCTTGGCGGTGGCGACGTAGATGTTGCCCGGGCCGACGATCTTGTCCACCTGCGGCACGCTTTCGGTACCGTAGGCCAGCGCGGCAACAGCCTGGGCGCCACCGACGGTGAACACACGGTCGACACCGGCGATGCAGGCAGCCGCCAGCACCAGTTCGTTGACCTCGCCACGCGGGGTCGGCACCACCATCACCACTTCGGCCACGCCGGCGACCTTGGCCGGGATGGCGTTCATCAGCACCGACGACGGGTACGACGCCTTGCCACCCGGCACATACAGGCCGGCGCGGTCCAGCGGGGTGACCTTCTGGCCGAGCACGGTGCCGTCGGCCTCAGTGTACTGCCAGGAGTCCTGCTTCTGCCGCTCGTGGTACATGCGCACACGGTTGGCGGCCTTCTCCAGGGCTTCGCGCTGGGCCGGGGTAATGCGGGTCAGCGCCAGCTCCAGGCGCTCGCGACCGAGAATCAGGTCATCGATGGACTTGGCATCGACACCATCGAAACGCTGGGTGAATTCCACCAGTGCCGCATCGCCGCGCTCGCGCACGGCCTTGATGATGTCGAGCACGCGCTGGTTGACCGCGTCATCGGACACACTTTCCCAGCTCAGCAGATGATCCAGATGTCGGGCGAAATCCGGATCAGCAGCGTTGAGACGGGCAATTGCAGTGGACACGGTCATGGCGAGGGCCTCGATTATTGGCGAATGCTCAGGCGCCCTAGGCTACCAGTCCATCCGCGCGGGCACCCGAGAAAAATGGCTATGACGCGGATAGACGGGCGCGGCAGCGAAGGCCGCGCGCAGTCGGTAGAGAGTCAGCCGCGGTGTCGCGATTCGACCGCTCCGCGCAGCGTGTCGATCAGGCTCTGGATACGGGCGTGCTGCATTTTCATGGAGGCCTTGTTGACCACCAGGCGCGAGCTGATCGTGGCGATCAGTTCCTGGGGCTCCAGGCCGTTGGCACGCAGGGTGTTGCCGGTGTCGACCACGTCGATGATCTTGTCGGCGAGGTTGATCAACGGAGCCAGTTCCATCGAGCCGTACAGCTTGATGATGTCGACCTGGCGGCCCTGTTCGGCGTAGTAGCGCTTGGCTACGTTGACGAACTTGGTAGCCACGCGCAGACGGCCCTTGGGCTCGGGTGCGCCGACCACGCCAGCGGTCATCAGCTTGCAACGGGCAATCTGCAGGTCCAGGGGCTCGTAAAGGCCCTGGCCGCCGTACTCCATCAGCACATCCTTGCCGGCCACACCCAGGTCGGCGGCACCATGCTCGACATAGGTCGGCACGTCGGTCGCACGCACGATCAGCAGGCGCACATCGTCCTGCGTGGTGGGGATGATCAGTTTGCGGCTCTTGTCCGGGTTCTCGGTCGGCACGATACCGGCCTCGGCCAGCAACGGCAGGGTATCGTCGAGAATACGGCCTTTGGAAAGCGCGATGGTCAACATTGGAACGTCGGTCCTTAAGCGGCTACTGCCGGCCGGGCGTCGAGCCCGACCGCATTCAATTCGTTAGGCACATCCTGCGAAAGCGGGCAAATCCCACCCCCACAGGATGCACCAGGCAGACGACTAGCCCGGTACGCGACGGATCTTCGCGCCCAGCATCTGCAGTTTTTCTTCGATGCACTCGTAACCACGGTCGATGTGGTAGATGCGATCGATCAGGGTATCGCCTTCGGCTACCAGCGCCGACAGCACCAGGCTGGCGGAAGCACGCAGGTCGGTGGCCATTACCGGGGCACCCTTCAGCGCCTTGACGCCAGTGACGATGGCAGTGTTGCCTTCGACCTGGATCTGCGCGCCCATGCGGTGCATTTCGTAGACGTGCATGAAGCGGTTTTCGAAGATCGTCTCGATCACTGCACCGGTGCCTTCGGCAATGGCGTTGAGCGAGATGAACTGCGCCTGCATGTCGGTCGGGAACGCCGGGTACGGGGCGGTACGCAGGTTGACGGCTTTCGGCCGTTTGCCGTGCATGTCCAGCTCGATCCAGTCTTCGCCAGTGTTGATGTCGGCGCCGGCTTCCTTGAGTTTTTCCAGTACGGCTTCAAGGATGGTCGGGTCGGTGTCCTTGACCTTGACGCGGCCGCCGGTCACGGCAGCGGCAACCAGGTAGGTACCGGTCTCGATACGGTCCGGCATCACGCGGTAGTTGGCCGAGTGCAGGCGCTCGACGCCATCGATGACGATGGTGTCGGTACCAGCGCCCTGGACCTTGCCGCCCATGGCGTTGATGAAGTTGGCCAGGTCGACCACTTCCGGCTCGCGGGCGGCGTTCTGCAGTACGCTGCGGCCCTTGGCCAGGGCAGCGGCCATCATGATGTTCTCGGTACCGGTCACGCTGACGGTGTCGAAGAAGAAGTGCGCACCGCGCAGGCCACCCTCAGGTGCCTTGGCCTTGATGTAGCCGCCTTCGACTTCGATCTTCGCGCCCATGGCCTCGAGGCCACGGATGTGCAGGTCGACCGGGCGCGAACCAATGGCGCAACCGCCAGGCAGGGCCACTTCGGCCTCGCCGAAACGGGCAACCATCGGGCCCAGCACCAGAATCGAGGCGCGCATGGTCTTGACCAGCTCGTAAGGTGCAACCAGTGTCTTGATGGTGCGAGGGTCAATCTCGACCGCCAGCTTTTCGTCGATCACCGGCTCGATGCCCATGCGGCCGAAGAGCTCGATCATGGTGGTGATGTCGTGCAGGTGCGGCAGGTTGCCCACGGTGACCGGGCCGTCGGCCAGCAGGGTCGCCGCCAGAATTGGCAAGGCTGCGTTCTTCGCGCCCGAAATGCGGATCTCGCCATCAAGGCAAGCGCCGCCAGTAATAATCAGTTTGTCCATTGGAATCTCGCCGCCACGTTGGCTCAGGTGCGCTCAGCCCAGGCTGCGCTGCTGAAAAATTTCATGGTTACCGCATGGATGCTGCCATTGGCGATCCACGGATTCAGGTGAGCATAGATCGCCTGCTGGCGTTTGACCGGGCTCAGGCCAGCCAACTCGTCGCTGATCACGTTCAACTGGAAGTTGCAGCCTTCGCCTTCAACTTCGACCCGGGAACCCGGCAATTTCTCTTCAAGGAAGCTTTTAACTTCTACGGCCTGCATGCTCAACCTCAATCGGCGCCCGATGCGCACGGGTCGGCCATCATACAAAAAAGCCCCTCGCCTGCGAAGCCCAACGAGGGCTTCACTGACCGAGGGGCCATCATCCGTGCCGGGCCATCAGGTTGCCAGCACTTCATCGAGGTCATAGACCTCGGCAATTTCCCGCATGTCGTCCGGCATGCTGCGCACCTGACAACCCTTGCCGGCGGCCTGGGCATCGCGCATGAAGGCCAGCAGCAACGACAGGCCGACACTGGTGGAACGCTGCACTGCCGAACAATCGAGCACCAGCTGCGCCTCGCGGCATGCCGCGATCAGCGCCTTGCCCTGCTTGCGCAGGACCGGCCCGCTGCGGTAGTCCAGCACGCCGGCCAGGCGCAGCACGCCCGGCTCGGCCATGCTTACACCGGCCTCACTCATTTGACGGTCTTCTCCGGCGAGTTGTCGGCGGCCTGCTTGGCCTTCGCCACTTCGCCGGCCCAGCCGTCGATGGTCTTGTCCAGGTCGTTGCCATTGCGCTGCATGGCGTCGGCGAACTGGTCGCGGAACAGCTTGCCGATGTTGATGCCGTTGACGATCACGTTACGCACCTTCCACTCGCCACCGATGTTCTCCAGCGTGTACTGCACGGGATACACGGCACCGTTGTTGCCGGTGACCTTCATGCCAACGCTGGCGCGCTTGCCGTCATCAGCCTTGGCCGGGTCGACGGTGATGCCCTGGTTGTTGTACTCGAGCAGGGCATTGCCATAGAACTGCATCAGGCTGCGCTTGAAGTTTTCCTGGAAGCGCTGCATCTGCTCGGGGGTGGCCTTGCGCGAGTACTTGACGGTCATGATGCTCTTGGAAATACCGTCAGCGTCCACCACCGGGCCGAGGATGCGGTTCAGCGCATCGTAGAAGGCATTGGGGTTGGACTTGTACTGTTCCTTGTTGGCCTTGAGGTCGCCCAGCAGTTCAGTGGTGGTGCCCTGAACCACATCGTGTGGCGTCTGCGCAGCCACGGTCAGCAGGGGGAAGGCTGCCAGCAGGACCAGCAGGCCACGTCGCAGGATGGAAATCATGGAAACTCCTTAATTAGCCGGTTGCGCTTCTTTCGGTTCCTTGCCAACGGAGTTGAGCAGGAACTTGCCAATCAGATCTTCCAGCACCAGTGCCGACTGGGTGTCGTGGATGGTCCCGCCGTCCTTGAGCACCTGGTCCTCACCGCCCACGCTGATGCCGATGTACTTCTCGCCAAGCAACCCGGCGGTCAGGATCGAGGCAGTCGAGTCGGTCGGCAGGTTGTCCACCGACTTGTCCAGCTGCAGCGTCACCCGACCGGTGTAGGAGTCGCGGTCCAGATCGATGGCGGTAACCTTGCCGATGGTCACACCGGCCATGGTCACTTTAGCTCTGACCGTCAAACCGGCGATATTGTCGAAGTAGGCATAAACTTTATAGGTATCGCTGCTCGGGCTGGCCGACAGCCCGCTGACACGCAGGGCCAGCAGCAGCAGCGCCAGGATCCCGGCCAGGAGGAACAGGCCGACACCGATTTCCAGGGTGCGGTTTTGCATCAGAAATCTCCAAACATCAAGGCGGTCAGAATAAAGTCCAGACCCAGCACTGCCAACGAGGCATAGACCACGGTCTTGGTGGTGGCACGGCTGATCCCTTCTGAGGTGGGCTCACAGTCGTACCCCTGGAATACGGCGATCCAGGTCGTGACGAAGGCAAATACCAGGCTCTTGATCAGCCCGTTGAGCACGTCGTCGGTGAACGAAACACTGTTCTGCATGTTGGCCCAGAACGAGCCCTCGTAGACGCCCAGCCAGTCCACCGCCACCCACGATCCACCCCAGATGCCGACCACGCTGAAAATCAGCGCCAGCAACGGCAGCGAGATGAAACCGGCCCACAGGCGCGGCGCGACGATGTACTTGAGCGGGTCGACGCCGATCATTTCAAGGCTCGACAACTGCTCGGTGGACTTCATGTTGCCGATTTCTGCGGTCAGCGCCGAACCGGCACGGCCGGCGAACAGCAACGCCGTTACCACCGGGCCGAGCTCACGCAGCAGGGTCAGGGCGACCATCTGCCCCACCGCCTGCTCCGAGCCGTACTTGGTCAGGATGCTGAAGCCCTGCAGCGCCAGCACCATGCCGATGAACACCCCGGACACAACGATGATCGCCAGCGACAGCACGCCCACCGAGTACAGCTGCTTGGTCAGCAGCTGGAAGCCGCCGCCGATGCCGCCACGGCCGATCAGCGCATGGAACAGGAACAGGCAGGAGCGCCCCAGCACCGCCAATACGTCGATGGCCGAGCGCCCCAGCAGGCGGACACGTTCGAGTAAGGATTTTCTGCGCATCAACGCGCTCCCAGCAGGTCGGCGCGGTAGTCAGGCGCAGGAAAATGGAAAGGCACCGGGCCGTCCGGGTCGCCCTTCATGAACTGGCGAATCCGCGGGTTGTCCGAGCCCATCAGCTCGTCAGGCGTCCCCTGGCCCAGCACCTGGCCATCACCTACGACATAGATGTAGTCGGCGATGCTGGCGGTTTCCGCCAGGTCGTGGGAAACGACGATGCTGGTGATACCCAAGGCATCGTTGAGCAGGCGGATCAGACGCACCAATACACCCATGGCGATCGGGTCCTGGCCGACGAACGGTTCGTCGTACATGAGAATCTGCGGGTCCAGTGCAATCGCACGGGCCAACGCCACACGGCGCTTCATGCCACCGGACAGCTCGTCGGGCATCAGGTCGATGGCACCGCGCAACCCCACGGCCTGCAGCTTCATCAGCACGATATCGCGGATCATCTCGTCCGAAAGCTGGGTGTGCACGCGCAGCGGAAACGCGACGTTCTCGAACACATCGAGATCGGTGAACAGCGCGCCGCTCTGGAACAGCACCCCCATTTGCTTGCGGGCGTCGAACAGGTCGCTGCGCGACAACGTCGGCAGGTTCTGCCCGGCAACCCAGACCTCACCGCTGGAGGGGCGCAACTGCGCGCCCATCAGGCGGAGCAACGTGGTCTTGCCGCAACCCGATGGCCCCATGATACCGGTGACCTTGCCGCGCGGGATGCGAATGTCGACGTTGCTGAAAATGCTGCGCGAACCACGTTTGAAGGTAACCCCCTTCAACTCGACCGCGTAGGCGCTATCCACACTCATCTAGACTCCTTGCTGGTGCAGCCTCGTCCTAATGGACGTCGGCCTCCATCTGGAAGGCACAAGCGCCCCTGGCAGGCCGAATAGCGGCGAACTATAGCACCGCTGACAGCGCCGCCCCAAGGTCGGCTAGCGAGTCGTTCAGCCCTGCGACAGGCTGGCGAGACATTCACCACGGCAATCGAAAGCGTGAGGGTTTCTTTCATTGCAGCTATAATCGCCGCCTTTTCATCAGGCATTGCTTTTTCGACATGAGCCAATCCAGCGAGCTGATCCAATCCGCCCAACGCACCCTGCGCCTGGAACTCGAGGCCGTAGAGGCCCTGCTGGCGCGCATCGACGACAATTTCGTCAAGGCCTGCGAACTGATCCTGGCCAGCAAGGGCCGGGTCGTCGTGGTCGGCATGGGCAAGTCCGGGCACATCGGCAACAAGATCGCCGCCACCCTGGCCAGCACCGGCACACCGGCATTTTTCGTGCACCCGGCCGAAGCCAGCCATGGCGACATGGGCATGATCACCCGCGATGATGTCATCCTTGCCCTGTCGAATTCCGGCAGCACCGCCGAAATCGTCACCCTGCTGCCGCTGATCAAGCGCCTGGGCATCAAGCTGATCAGTCTGACCGGCAACCCGGACTCGCCCCTGGCCCAGGCTGCCGAGGTCAACCTCGACGCCCGCGTCGAACAAGAGGCCTGCCCGCTGAACCTGGCCCCCACCTCCTCCACCACCGCATCGCTGGTGCTGGGCGACGCGCTGGCCATTGCCCTGCTCGAAGCCCGCGGCTTCACCGCCGAGGACTTTGCCTTCTCGCACCCGGGTGGTGCACTGGGCCGCCGCCTGCTGCTCAAGGTGGAGAACGTGATGCACGCCGGCGACGAACTGCCCCAGGTGCCCCGCGGCACCCTGCTCAAGGACGCACTCCTTGAAATGTCCCGCAAAGGCCTGGGCATGACCGTGATCGTCGAAGCCGACGGCAAGCTGGCCGGGATCTTCACCGACGGCGACCTGCGCCGCAGCCTGGACCGCAACATCGACGTCCACACCACCCTGATCGATCAGGTCATGACCGTGCACGGCAAGACGGCCCGCGCCGAAATGCTCGCGGCCGAGGCCCTGAAGATCATGGAAGACCACAAGATCGGCGCTCTGGTGGTGGTGGACCGCGAGGACCGCCCCACCGGCGCCCTGAACATGCACGACCTGCTGCGCGCCGGCGTGATGTAAAGGAGCGATGGAATGAACCAGGACCTCATGCAACGCGGCAAGGAAATCAAGCTGGCAGTGTTCGACGTGGACGGCGTGCTCACCGACGGGCGTCTGTACTTCCTCGAGGACGGCAGCGAGTTCAAGACCTTCAACACCCTCGACGGCCAGGGCATCAAGATGCTCATGGCCTCGGGCGTGACCACCGCGATCATCAGCGGGCGCAAGACCCCGGTGGTCGAGCGCCGGGCGAAGAACCTCGGCATCCCGCACCTGTACCAGGGCCGCGAGGACAAACTGGTGGTGCTGGACGGCCTGCTCGCCGAACTGGGCCTGAGCTATGCTCAAGTGGCCTACCTTGGCGACGACCTGCCCGACCTGCCGGTGATCCGCCGGGTCGCACTGGGCATGGCGGTGGCCAACGCCGCGCCGTTCGTTCGCCAGCACGCCCATGGCGTGACCCAGGCACGTGGCGGCGAAGGTGCGGCCCGTGAATTCTGCGAACTGATCATGCAGGCCCAGGGCACCCTGGACGCTGCCAACGCCAACTACCTGTAAGGCTGCCCATGTTCAGCAAGAAAGCCCGCAACATTGCGCTGCTCGCGGTGATCGCCGCCCTGCTGGTGGCGATCGGCTACTGGAATGTCAGCCCGGAAAGCTTCCTCGACAAGCCTGTGGCCCAGGTCGACGAAAGCGCCATCGACTACTACGCAGTCAACGCCCACAGCGTGCAGTTCCTGCCCGACGGCAAGCTGCAGTACGAAATGACCGCTGACAAGGTCGAACACCTGAAAGCCAGCGAAATCACCCTGCTGACCACGCCGGACCTGCACCTGTACCGCGGTACCGAATACCCGTGGCACGTACAGAGCACCCGCGCCGAGGTCAACCCGGACGGCAGCGAAGTCGAACTGATCGACAACGTACGGGTCGCCCGCACCGACGAAAAGCAGCGTGAAATGATCATTACCAGCTCACGCATGACCGTGTTCCCGCAGAAGCAATATGCGCAGACCGAGCAAGCCGTTAGAATCGACGGCGCCGGTGGCACAACTACGGGCAAAGGAATGAAAGCGTATTTGAAAGAAGGCAAGATGGACTTGCTCTCTAACGTAAGAGGACAGTATGAGGCTCGTTAAAACCCTCCCCCTTTTGCTCAGCCTGAGCGCAGCACTGGGAAGCGCGAGCGCCCTCGCCCTGCCGAATGACCGTGACCAGCCTATCCGCATCCAGGCCGATAACGCCCACCTGGACGACAAGCAGGGCGTGGCCACCTACACCGGCGACGTGATCATCACCCAGGGTTCGATGATGATCAAAGGCAACACCGTGACCATCACCCGTTCCGCCTCCGGCGACATCGACGTGGTGACCTCGGTGGGCAACCTGGCCTACTTCGAGCAGCAGCAGAGCGCAGCCAAGCCAGACAAGATGAAAGGCTGGGCGGTGACCATCCAGTACCAGTCGCAGAAGGACATGGTGATCCTCACCGACCGCGCCAAGGTCGAGAACGAAGGCAACACCACCGAAGGCGAGAAGATCGTCTACAACACCCAGACCCAGGTGGCAACCGCCGGTCGCGGTGGCAACGTGACCTCGCCGCGTCAGCGTATCGACATGGTGATCCAGCCCAAGAAGAAGGCCGAGTAAATGGCAACCCTCAAAGCCCAGCACCTGGCCAAGAGCTACAAGGGGCGGCAGGTCGTACGTGACGTCAGCCTGTCGATCGACAGCGGCCAGATCGTCGGCCTGCTCGGCCCCAACGGCGCCGGCAAGACCACCTGCTTCTACATGATCGTCGGCCTGGTCCAGGCCGATCAGGGGCGCGTGCTGATCGACAACCTCGATGTCAGCCACCAGCCCATGCACGGTCGCGCCCGCGCCGGCATCGGCTACCTGCCGCAGGAAGCCTCGATCTTCCGCAAGCTGTCGGTGGCCGACAACATCATGGCCATCCTCGAGACCCGCAAGGAACTCGACCGCGACGGCCGGCGCAAAGAGCTGGAAAGCCTGCTGCAGGAGTTCCACATCAGCCACATTCGCGACAACCTCGGCATGAGCCTGTCCGGTGGTGAGCGCCGCCGCGTGGAAATTGCCCGCGCGCTGGCGACCGCACCCAAGTTCATCCTGCTGGACGAACCGTTTGCCGGTGTCGACCCGATTTCGGTCGGCGACATCAAGCAGATCATCCATCACCTCAAGGCCAAGGGTATCGGTGTACTGATCACCGACCACAACGTGCGTGAGACCCTGGATATCTGCGAAACCGCCTATATCGTCAACGATGGCCGGCTGATCGCCGAAGGCGACGCCGAAACCATCCTGGCCAACGACCTGGTCAAAGAGGTTTATCTGGGCCACGAGTTCCGGCTCTGAGCCCGGCACGCGCCTGGAGTACTGGCAAATCGCCCTGAAACCCGGGGTAAAGTGTTACGGTGCTCTAGGCAAACGCTACAATTTAAGGCATAAAACTTGCTTGATCTGGCGCCCCGGCGCCCTCGTGTAGTGGATGGCGCATGCGCGCCGGCGAACAAGGTATTAAGCCCCAGCCATGAAACCATCGCTCGTCCTAAAAATGGGCCAGCAACTGACGATGACACCGCAGTTGCAACAGGCCATCCGCCTGCTCCAGCTCTCCACCCTGGACCTCCAACAGGAAATCCAGGAAGCGCTGGAGTCGAACCCGATGCTCGAACGTCAGGAAGACGGCGACGACTTCGACAACAGCGACCCGATGGCGGACAACGCCGAGAACAAGCCGGCCGCCGAAGTCCAGGACAACAGCTTCCAGGAAAGCACTACCAGTGCCGACACCCTGGAAGACGGTGAGTGGAGCGAGCGCATCCCCAATGAACTGCCGGTCGACACCGCCTGGGAAGACATCTACCAAACCAGTGCCAGCAGCCTGCCGAGCAACGACGACGACGAGTGGGACTTCACCACCCGCACATCGGCCGGCGAAAGCCTGCAAAGCCACCTGCTGTGGCAGCTGAACCTGGCTCCGATGTCCGACACCGACCGCCTGATCGCCGTCACCCTGATCGACAGCATCAACGGCCAGGGCTACCTGGAAGATACCCTCGAGGAAATCTGCGCCGGTTTCGACCCGGAGCTGGATATCGAGCTGGACGAGGTCGAAGCGGTGCTGCACCGCATCCAGCAGTTCGAGCCAGCCGGCGTTGCCGCCCGCACCCTGGGCGAATGCCTGTTGCTGCAACTGCGCCAGCTGCCTGCCAGCACCCCGTGGATGGCCGAAGCCAAGCGCCTGGTCACCGACTTCATCGACCTGCTCGGCAGCCGTGACTACAGCCAGCTGATGCGTCGCATGAAAATCAAGGAAGACGAGCTGCGCCAGGTCATCGAGCTGGTACAAAGCCTCAACCCGCGCCCCGGCTCGCAGATCGAGTCCAGCGAACCCGAGTACGTGGTGCCCGACGTCATCGTGCGCAAGGACAGCGACCGCTGGCTGGTGGAGCTGAACCAGGAGGCCATTCCGCGCCTGCGCGTCAACCCGCAGTACGCCGGTTTTGTGCGCCGGGCCGACACCAGCGCCGACAACACCTTCATGCGCAACCAGCTGCAGGAAGCGCGCTGGTTCATCAAGAGCCTGCAAAGCCGCAACGAAACCCTGATGAAGGTGGCCACGCAGATCGTCGAGCACCAGCGCGGCTTCCTCGACCACGGCGACGAAGCGATGAAGCCCTTGGTACTGCATGACATTGCCGAAGCGGTGGGCATGCACGAGTCGACCATTTCGCGGGTAACCACGCAGAAATACATGCACACCCCGCGTGGCATCTACGAACTGAAATACTTTTTCTCCAGCCACGTCAGCACCTCCGAAGGCGGAGAATGCTCGTCTACGGCGATCCGCGCGATCATCAAGAAACTGGTTGCGGCGGAAAATCAGAAAAAGCCATTGAGTGACAGCAAGATCGCTGGTTTACTGGAGGCACAAGGCATCCAGGTAGCCCGTCGCACCGTCGCCAAGTACCGCGAGTCCCTCGGCATCGCACCGTCGAGCGAGCGCAAGCGACTGATGTAGCCCCTGAGATGTGCCACAGCGTTTGTGGGGCAGGTGCAAGACCTGCCTCTTTATGCACGGGCAACAAAGGAGAAGCTGTATGCAAGTCAATATCAGTGGACAGCATGTAGAAGTCACCCAGCCACTGCGCGATTATGTGCTTGAAAAGCTCGCTCGCGTGGAAAGTCACTTCGACAAGATCACCAACGTGCAGGTCATCATGAAAGTCGAGAAGCTGCAGCAAAAGGTCGAGGCGACCTTGCAGATTCCCGGCGGCGAAGTGGTTGCCAACGCCGAACACGAAGACATGTATGCAGCGATCGACGCCTTGGCCGACAAGCTCGACCGCCAACTGAAAAAACACAAGGAAAAACAGCAAAGCCTGCTGCAAGGTGCAGCTGCCCGCTGATCCCCCTCATCCATGATCCGACTTGAAACCATCCTGACCCCCGGCCGTTCCCTCGTGAACGTGCCGGGCGGCAGCAAGAAGCGCGCCCTGGAAAAGGTCGCCACCGTCATCGCCGAACAAGTGCCCGAACTGGAGATGCAAGACGTCTTCGAAAAACTGGTCGCCCGGGAAAAACTCGGTTCGACCGGTTTCGGCAACGGCATCGCCATCCCGCACTGCCGGCTTGAAGGATGTTCCGCTCCGGTCAGCGCCCTGCTGCACCTGGAAGCGCCTATCGACTACGACGCCATCGATGGCGCGCCGGTGGACCTGCTGTTCGTCCTGCTGGTGCCAGAAGCCGCCACCGATGCCCATCTGGAATTGCTGCGCCAGATTGCCAGCATGCTCGATCGCAAGGAGGTCCGTGATCGCCTGCGTGCGGCCACCAGCAGCGAGGCCCTGTTCCAGGTTGTCCTGGACGTACAGAACGAGCACTGAACATGCGCCTGATCATCGTCAGCGGCCGGTCCGGCTCCGGCAAGAGCACCGCCCTCGATGTCCTGGAAGACAACGGTTTCTACTGCATTGACAACCTGCCCGCCGGGCTGCTGCCGCAACTGGCGGAAAATGCGCTGATCAACACCGAGTTGCAGCAACCCAAGGTCGCCGTGTCGATCGACGCGCGCAACTTGCCCAGCCACCTGACGCGTTTCCCCGAGTTGCTCGAAGAAGCCCGCGCCCGGCATATCCAGTGCGACGTGCTGTACCTGGATGCCGACGAAGACGTACTGCTCAAGCGTTTCTCGGAAACCCGCCGACGCCACCCGCTGACCAACGCCAACCGCTCGCTCGCGGAAGCGATCCGGGTGGAAAGCGAATTGCTGGGGCCGATTGCAGACCTGGCCGACCTGAAGATCGACACCACCAGCCTGAACCTGTACCAGCTGCGTGATTCGATCAAGCTGCGCCTGCTCAACCAGCCCGAGCCTGGCACCGCGTTCCTGGTCGAGTCGTTCGGTTTCAAGCGAGGAATGCCGGTCGATGCCGACCTGGTGTTCGATGTGCGCTGCCTGCCCAACCCTTACTGGAAGCCCGAGCTGCGTGAGCACTCCGGCCTCGACCAACCGGTGATCGACTACCTGGCCGCACAGCCGGATGTCGAAGAGATGTTCAACGACATTTCCAGCTACCTGCTCAAGTGGCTGCCCCGCTTCGCTGCCAGCAACCGTGCCTACGTCACCATTGCCATTGGCTGCACCGGCGGCCACCACCGCTCGGTGTACATCACCGAACGCCTTGGCCAGTTGTTGCAGCAATCCCTGAAAAACGTCCAGGTCCGCCACCGCGACCTCTAGCCCAAGGATCCGCCCCACGATGCCCGCCCGTGAAATCACCATCATCAACAAGCTGGGTCTGCATGCCCGGGCGGCAGCCAAGTTCGTCGGCGTTGCCGGCCGCTTCCCCTGCCAGGTCAGGGTTGGCCGTGCGCCGGACAAGCTGGTGGATGGCAAGAGCATCATGGCGGTGATGATGCTGGCGGCCGGCAAAGGCACCCAGGTGCACCTGCATACCGAAGGCGAGCAGGACGACGATGCCATGGCAGCGCTGGTCGAACTGATCAACAATTATTTCGACGAAGGCGAATAAAGTTCGCAGGCCCGCACGGTCCGTGTGGGAACAGCTTTTTTGCACAAAAAAGCCTTTAGGAGATTGCCCAGTCCTTTTGGCTGCGCTGTCGCGTAGAGAACTGAATCCGCAAGCGGTACGCGTACCCTGTGGGAGCGGCTTTAGCCGCGAAGAATCCAACGCGGTGCATGGCACCGGCTGCGCCGATGTTCGCGGCTAAAGCCGCTCTCTCAGCGAAGCCGGTGAACACCCCATCATCCGGCGCAAACCGATGCACAGCCCCAAGCGGGCCAGGCCAGGTCCAACCAGGCGAAGCCGCGCGCCAATAGCAACGCAGTGCCTGCCAGAAACAGCAAAGTCCCGAGCGCCAGGCGAAACAGGCGAAACAGGCGCACGCGGCTGACAGACATCATCTGGGAGCGCATACCGGGGAGACTCACTTCAGGGTTTCGAGGTAGCGGCGCTCCACTTCCGCCCAGTCAATGACGTTGTAGAAGGCACCGATGTATTCCGGACGACGGTTCTGGTACTTCAGGTAGTAGGCATGCTCCCACACGTCCAGGCCGAGGATTGGCGTGTTGCCGTGCATCAGCGGGCTGTCCTGGTTGCCGCTGCTTTCCACTACCAGGGTTTTCTGCGGGGTCACGCTGAGCCAGGCCCAGCCACTGCCGAAGCGGGTCAGCGCAGCCTTGGTGAAGGCCTCCTTGAAGGCATCGAAGCCGCCCAGTTGGGCGTCGATGGCCTGCGCCAGAGCGCCCTGCGGCTCTCCCCCGCCGTGCGGCGACATCACGGTCCAGAACAGGCTGTGGTTGGCGTGCCCGCCGCCATGGTTGGTCACCGCACCACGCAGGTTTTCCGGCAGTTGCCCGACCGCGCCGAGCAGTTTTTCCACCGGCCACTCAGCCCACTCGGTGCCTTCGATGGCGGTGTTGAGGCCAGTGACGTAGGTCTGGTGGTGCTTGGTGTGGTGGATTTCCATGGTCTGCGCGTCGATGTGCGGTTCCAGCGCAGCGTAAGCGTAAGGCAGTGCAGGCAAGGTATGGGGCATATCAGTGAATTCCGTAGGCATGGGTTGGGCGATGACCAACGCGGCCACCGCTGACGCTTGGGCCGTGACTCAGTGTCAGATACCACCGGCGGTGAGTTTTTCCGGGTCCAGTAGCGCTTCCAGCTGGTCACGCGACAGGTCGGTGTGTTCCAGCGCCACGTCGATGATCGGACGGCCTTGCTTGTAAGCGGTCTTGGCGATTTCGGCGGCCTTGAGGTAGCCGATGATCGGGTTCAGCGCCGTGACCAGAATCGGGTTGCGTGCCAGGGCTTCCTTGAGCTTGCTTTCGTTGACCTTGAAACTGGCGATGGCCTTGTCGGCCAGCAGGCGGCTAACGTTGGCCATCAGTTCGATGCTCTCCAGCAGGTTGCGGGCGATCACCGGCAGCATCACGTTCAGCTCGAAGTTGCCGGACTGGCCAGCGATGGCGATGGTGGCGTCATTGCCGATCACTTGGGCGGCGACCATGGCGGTGGCCTCTGGAATCACCGGGTTGACCTTGCCAGGCATGATAGAAGAGCCCGGCTGCAGGCCTTGCAGCTCGATTTCGCCCAGCCCGGCCAGCGGGCCAGAGTTCATCCAGCGCAGGTCGTTGGCAATCTTCATCAACGCCACGGCGGCAGTCTTGAGCTGGCCGGACAGGGCCACTGCGGTGTCCTGCGAGCCGATCAGGGCGAACAGGTTCTGCCCGGGGGTGAACTCGACCTGGGTCAGGCCGCTGAGGTGGCGGGCGAAACCAGCAGCGAATTGCGGGTGGGCGTTGATGCCGGTACCCACGGCCGTGCCACCCTGGGCCAGCGCCTGCAGGCTAGGCAGGGTCGCTTCGATGTGTGCCTTGGCGCCATTGATCTGTGCCGCCCAGCCATCCAGCACCTGGCTCATGCGCACCGGCATGGCGTCCATCAGGTGGGTGCGGCCAGTCTTCACGTACTGATGCACCTGTGCCGACTTGGCCTCGATCACCTGTACCAGGTGCGCCAGGGCGGGCAGTAGCTGCTCGTGCAAGGCCAGGGCGGCGCTGACGTGAATCGTGGTCGGGATGATGTCGTTGCTGCTCTGGCCGCAGTTGACGTGGTCGTTGGCGTTGACGGCCTCACCCAGCACGCGACTGGCCAGTGTGGCGATCACCTCGTTGGCGTTCATGTTCGAGCTGGTTCCGGAGCCTGTCTGGAACACATCCACCGGGAAATGCTGGATGAAGTCACCCGCCAAGAGTTGCTCGACTGCCGTTACGATGGCCTGGCCTTGCGCGGTCGACAACTGTTCCAGTTCGACGTTGGCCTTGGCCGCGGCAGCCTTGGCCAGCAGTAGTGCACGAATGAACTGGGCCGGCATGCGCTGGCCGCTGATCGGGAAATTGTCGACCGCGCGTTGGGTCTGGGCACCGTACAGGGCCTGGGCCGGCACCTGCAGTTCGCCCATGCTGTCACGCTCGATACGGGTATCACTCATCATCAAATCCTTGCATCAGTTCATCGGGAGAAATCGACGGCAGCAGGCGGCAATTGGCCAACTGCAGGGCGTAGGGCTGCCAGCGCTGGCTCTGTGCCTCGCGGTCGAGGTTGCGCAGGTCCAGCAATGGGCGCCAGGCCTGGTCCAGGCACAGGCAGCGCCAATGCCAGGGCAGCATGCGGTCGCAGGCGGTATCCAGCAGCAGGCGGAAGGAGGTCAGCGCCACCGTCCATGGCGAAGTCTCGGTGCAGCACACCAGGTAACGGCCTTCAGCCAGGTAATGCTCGATCAGGCGCGGTTCGTCGGGCTCGAGCGCACAGCGGATGCGTCGGCTGAGCCAGCGCCAGTTTTCCAGGTAGGGCAGTTCGCGGAGGACGGGTTTCATGAACATCATCGCCGGGTTACTGGATAATGATATTAATTATTAAATGATAAATAGAATCACTTCAATAGGAAGCTGATGGAACAAAAAACCCGGCGCGGGGGCCGGGTCTTTGGTTTCATTGAAAATTCTGTAGTGCCTGCACCGGCCTCTTCGCGGGTAAAACCGCTCCCACAGGAATCGCATAAGGCTCAGTCTTGTGCAGTACCTGTAGGAGCGGGTTTACCCGCGAAGAGGGCGGTAAAGGCTGTGGATCAGCTACCAGCCACAGTCATCCGCTCGATCAGCACCGAACCGGTGTGAATGTTGCTGCGGGTCTCAAGATCGCTGCCGATCGCGACAATCTGCTGGAACATGTCCTTCATGTTCCCGGCAATGGTCACTTCCTGCACCGCGTGCTGAATCTCGCCATTCTCGACCCAGAAGCCCGCCGCGCCACGGGAATAATCACCCGTCACCATGTTCAGGCCATGCCCCATCAACTCGGTCACCAGCAGCCCTCGGCCCATGCGCCGGATCAGCGCCGCCTGGTCTTCGACCCCATGGCTGACGAACAGGTTGTGCACGCCGCCGGCATTGGCCGTGCTTGGCAAACCCAGCTTGCGCCCGGAATAGGTACCCAGCAGGTACGACACCAGCTCACCCTTGTCGACGAACGGCTTGGAATAGGTAGCCAGGCCATCGCCGTCGAATGCGGCACTGCCCAGTGCCCGCGGAATGTGCGGGCGCTCGTCGAGGGTCAGCCAGGTGGGGAACAGGCGCTGGCCGATGGTCCCCTCCAGGAATGACGACTTGCGGTACAGGTTGCCGCCGGAGATGGCCGACAGGAAACTGCCGAACAGGCCACCGGCCAGCTCGGCCGAGAACAGCACCGGCACCTCGCAGGTCGGCACCGGCCGCGCCCCCAGACGGCTGGCTGCACGCTGGGCAGCGCGCATGCCGATGCTACGCGGGTCGGCCAGCAGGTTGCCCTGCCGGTTCACGTCGTACCAGTAGTCACGCTGCATCTGGCCGTCGCCTTCGGCGATCATCACACAGCTCAGGCTGTGCCGGGTCGAGGCGTAGCCACCGATGAAACCATGGCTGTTGCCATACACGCGGCAACCCTGGTGGGTATTGAGGGTGGTACCGTCGGCATTGAGGATACGCGGGTCGGCGTCGAACGCCGCCGCTTCGCAGGCCAGGGCCATCTCGATGGCCTTCTCTGGCTCGAGGTTCCAGTCGTGGTACAGGTCCAGGTCCGGGATATCGCGGGCCATCAACGCTGCGTCGGCCAGGCCGGAACATTCGTCCTCGGAGGTATGCCTGGCAATCGCCAAGGCCGCGGCGACGGTTTCGCGGATCGCTTCCGGGCCACTGGCCGAGGTGCTGGCCGAGCCTTTGCGCTGGCCCACATAGAGGGTGATGCCAAAGCCCTGGTCGCGGTTGAACTCGACCGTCTCGACCTCTCGCTGACGTACCGTGGTGGACAGGCCCTGCTCCAGCGACACCGCCACTTCGCAGGCGCTGGCCCCCTGGCGGCGCGCCTCGGCGATGATCGCCTCGACCTGCTCCTGCAATGCTGGCAGGTCCTTCGGACCTACGCTCTGGACTGCACTCATGGTTCTCTCCACTCAAATTCTGCGTTCGGCGAGGGTCATTCTACGACCGGGCCGGACAAGCGGCCCCCGACTGGTTATCATGGCGGCGATTTCTAGCGGACTGCCACCATGGTTGATTCAAACGACGACGCCTTCGACGGCGAAAAAAGCAAAACCCAGATCAAGCGCGAGCTGCATGCGCTGGTCGAACTCGGCGAGCGCCTTACCACGCTCAAGGCCGATACCCTGGCTCGCCTGCCGTTGACCGACGAGCTGCGCAAGGCCCTGGCCGAAGCCAGCAAGCACACCGCTCACGGTGCCCGCAAACGCCACATGTCGTTTGTCGGCAAGCTGATGCGCGTGCAGGACCTGGATGCCATCCACGCTCTGCTCGAACAGATGGACAGCTCGACCCGCCAGTACAATGAGCGCTTCCACAGCCTGGAGCGCTGGCGCGACCGGTTGATCGACGGTAACGACGAAGACCTCGAACGCTTCGTCAACGAATACCCCGACACCGACCGCCAGCAGCTGCGCTCGCTGGTACGCCATGCCCAGCACGAGAAGGCCCGGAACAAGCCGCCTGCCGCCGCGCGCAAGGTGTTCAAGTACATCCGCGATCTCGACGAGCTGCAGCGCGGATTGCGCTGATCGCCATGGGGCCGCTTTGCGGCCCATTCGCAGCACAAGGCGGCTCCTACAGAAATACGCGATCCCTGTAGGAGCAGCCTTGTGCTGCGAATGGACCGCAAAGCGGTCCCTGAAGCCATCACGCCCCTGTACCGCCCACGGTGATCGCATCCAGCTTCAAGGTCGGCTGCCCGACCCCCACCGGCACCGACTGCCCGTCCTTGCCGCAAGTCCCTACCCCGCTGTCCAGCGCCAGGTCGTTACCGACCATCGACACCCGGCTCATCGCCTCCGGCCCGTTGCCGATCAGGGTCGCCCCCTTCACCGGCGCGGTAATCTTGCCGTCTTCGATCAGGTAGGCCTCACTGGTCGAGAACACGAACTTGCCGCTGGTAATGTCCACCTGGCCACCGCCGAGGTTGGCGCAGTAGATACCCTTCTTCACCGAAGCGATGATTTCCTGCGGGTCGCTTTCGCCCGCACGCATGTAGGTGTTGGTCATGCGCGGCATCGGCAGGTGCGCGTAGGATTCGCGGCGGCCGTTGCCGGTCACCGCCATGCCCATCAGGCGCGCATTCAGCTTGTCCTGCATGTAGCCCTTGAGCACACCGTTCTCGATCAATGTGGTGCACTCGGTCGGGGTGCCTTCGTCATCCACGCTCAGCGAGCCACGGCGGCCTTCGAGGGTGCCGTCGTCGACAATGGTGCACAGGCTCGACGCCACCTTCTCGCCAATGCGGCCGCTGAACGCCGAACTGCCCTTGCGGTTGAAGTCACCTTCCAGGCCATGGCCGACAGCCTCGTGCAGCAGCACGCCCGACCAGCCCGAACCCAGCACCACCGGCAGGGTACCAGCCGGTGCCGGGATCGCCTCCAGGTTCACCAGGGCCTGGCGCAGCGCTTCGCGGGCATAGCCCATGACCCGTTCTTCGGTGAAGAAGCGGTAGTCGGTACGCCCGCCACCGCCCTGCCCGCCACGCTCGCGGCGGCCGTTCTGCTCGACGATTACGCTGACGTTGAAGCGCACCAGCGGGCGCACGTCGGCGGCCAGGCTGCCATCGGCCGCAGCGATCAGGATGCGTTCCCATACCCCGGCCATGCTCACACTGACCTGCTGGATACGCGGGTCAAGGGTGCGGGTGGCGGCGTCGACACGCTTGAGCAGTTCGACCTTTTCGGCACGGCTGAGCACATCCAGCGGGTTGTCCGCCGGATAAAGGGCAGTCACGTCCTGGCTGCGGAAGGCCTGCACCTTGCCGTTCTGCCCGGCACGCGAGATCGAACGGGCGGCACGGGCGGCCGAGGTCAGCGCTTCGAGGTTGATTGCGTTGCTGTACGCAAAGCCGGTCTTTTCACCGGACTGGGCACGCACGCCCACGCCCTGGTCGAGGTTGAAACTGCCCTCTTTGACGATGCCGTCTTCCAGCGCCCAGGTTTCCGAGATCTGGCCCTGGAAATACAGGTCGGCGGCATCGATGCCGGGGCCGGCCAACTCACCCAGCACGCTCTGCAGGCTGTCCAGGGTCAAGCCGCCTGGGGCCAGGAGCTGCTCGCTGACGGTGGATAACATCTGGCTCATAGTCACTCCGAGGTATGCGCAGGCCGCAACGCGCCCTGCGAGAAAAAGCGCCGGTGCGATACCACCGGCATGCGCGCCCGGATGGACGCTTGTTCGTCAATGTCGCGCTCGGCGAGCAGCACCGCTTCACCTTGCGCCTGTTCCGCGACGATGCGCCCCCAGGGGTCGACGATCGCCGCATGGCCATGGGTTTCCCGTGGCCCCGGGTGGGTGCCGCCCTGTGCCGCAGCCAGCAGGTAGCACTGGGTCTCGATGGCACGGGCGCGCACAAGCACTTCCCAATGTGCCGCGCCCGTTACCGCAGTGAAGGCGGCCGGCGCAGTGATCAGTTCCGCGCCGGCGGCGCGCAGTGCGCTGTACAGTTCGGGGAAGCGCAGGTCGTAGCACACGCTCAGCCCCAGCCGCCCCACCGGCGTATCAGCCACCACTACCTGGGCGCCGTGGGCATAGTCGTCGGACTCGCGGTAACGGCCACGATTGTCGGCAACGTCCACATCGAACAGGTGCAGCTTGTCATAGCGTGCCGCTACCTCACCGTGTTCGTCGATCAGCAGCGAGCAGGCATGGGCCTTGGCTTCAGGTTGGCCGACCGGTGGCAATGGCAAGGTACCGGCGACAATCCATAACTTGAGGTCGCGGGCGGTGCGTTTCAACCATGGCAGGATCGGCCCTTCGCCCAACGCTTCGGCGCGGCCGATGGCAGCGGCGTCCTTGCGGCCCATGGCAGCGAAGTTTTCCGGCAGCACCGCCAGCCGTGCGCCGCCAGAGGCGGCCTGCTCCAACAGGGCACCGGCGCGCTGCAGGTTGGCCAGCACATCGTCCTGGCTGACCATCTGGATTACAGCTGCCTTCATGGGCACTCCTAGCGGGATTTCTCGAAAGGTTTCACAAATGTGATTCTAGGCTCTTTCACCGGACCTTCGACACGGTAGTGCACGCTGGCGAAGCGTGACACCCGGTCACCGATCAGCCGGTCCACCAGGAACAGCGCCCCGCCCACGGCCGGCGCGCCGACAATCAAGGCCGCCAGCGGCAAGTTGTTGGTCACTGGCAGGTTCACCTGCAGGTTGGCATCGACCCGGTCGCGTACCAGGTCCAGGGTACCGTCCAGCTCGAAGTTGCTCGACGGGCCGGTCACAGCGATTGGCTCGCGGGTCACATAGACACCGTCACTGGCTACCAGCAAACCTTTGACACGGTCGTAGGCCAGGCCCTTGTCGAACAGGTCGGAGAAGTCCAGGCGCAAGCGCCGACCGATGGAGTTGAAGTTCAGCAGGCCGAACACCCGCAGCGCCTGGGCACTGCCTTCGACCTCCACGAACTGGCCGGTGCGCAGTGCTGCGTCCATGCTGCCAGAGAAGCGCTTGAGGCTCACCGAGGCCGGCGAACCCGGCCAGCGGCCATCCACATCCAGGCGGAAGTCGCGGCTGGTCACGGTCGGTGCAAAGCCCCAGGCCTTGAGCACATCCGCCAGGTTCTTGCCGTCCAGGCGCCCTTTGTACCAGCTGCTGGTGCTGCCCGGTTCGCCTTCCCAGCCACCGCCACCATCGATACGCAGGCCTTTGAAGTCGAGGTCTATATCGCTGGCGGTCACGCCACGCGCGGTCGGCCGCAGCTTGAGCGACGCACTGCCGTACAGGTCGTCACCGCGATAGAGCTTGTCAATGCTCAGGTCCAGCGCCGGAACCTTGCGCGGGTCGAACGAAGCCAGCGGGTCCGGGCCCTCCTCGGCCTGTGCCTCTGCCTGCTTTTCCGCCGCGCTGGCGGCGGGCAGGCGCAAGGTCTGCATGCGCACCACCATTGGCGCGCCCTTGGCATCCGGCACCCGGGCGTTGCCGATGACTTCCTTGCTATCGAAGCGCAGATCCCAGGCGGGGCCGCCACGGGCCAGGCGCACCACGGCCTGGTTCAGGTCCAGGCCAAAGGCTTTCAGCTGGCCGATGCTCAGGTCTACGCCTTGCAGGTTCTGCCTCGCGCTACCGCCCGGGTCATCGCCGGCCAGGCGCGCCGCCTGTTCCTGCCAGGGCCCCAGGTCCAGCGTCTCCAGGTGCCCGCGCACTCGCAGGCCCTGGCCGGCAGGTACCTGGGCGTTACCGGTGCCCAGCAGCAACTCGCCACGGCCCTGCCCCAGCTTCTCGGCCGGCGCGGCGTAGGCAAAGCGGGCAAGGTCGGTGTAGGCGACATCGAAGCGCCGCTCCGGCCCCTGGAGGGTCATGCTGAAGCGTGTGTCACGGGTATCGGCCGCTGCCTTGCCGAACGGTGCCGGCAGGTCTATGGCCAAGCCCCTGAGGCTGGAATCGACACTCAGGCGGTTGTCCCGGCTACCCAGGCTGACCTGCAACTGGTAAGGCAGGTCGCCGGACGCCGGCAAGGCCTGCTTGAACTGCAGCCAGTCGGTCAGTGCCTTGAGCGACACCTGGCCGCTGGCGTTGACGCGTGTCTGCATCTGCCCGGGCTGGCCTTCGGCGGTGATTTGCGCCGTCACCGGCTTGCCGAAGGCCTGCAGGCTGATGCCCTTGCCGCTCAGGCCCTTGTCCAAATCGAAACTGAAGTCACCCTTCAGGCGGCTCAACTCCAGGCTCGGCGGCGCAACCTTCAATCGCGCATCGTCGGTGGCAAAGTCTACCTGCACTTTCGGCCGCTGCCCGCGAGCCAGCGGAATGTCGAGCTTGACCTTGCCCTTGAGCGGCCCCTCACCCTCCCAGCCGGCAAATATCTCGCCGGTGCCGATTGGAGCCTCCTTGAGGATCTTCAGGCCATCGCCCAAGCTCCCGTCGAAGTCACCATCGAGGTACAGGTGGCTTTGCTGGCCCTCGTCGACATGCGGGATATCGACGCTCACATTACTGACCTTGGTGTCGAGGAGTACGCCACGCTGGGCCTTGACGCGCACACCACTGTCCTCGATGAACACATCGCCATCCACGTGCTGCACCTGCGGCCAGCCCGGCTGGAAGTCCAGGGCTGCATCACGCACCTTGAAGAACAGGCTGATGCTGCGGGCTTCCGGCGCGACACCATGGTTCAGCGAGCCTTGGTACTGGAAGTAGCCTTCGTCCACCGTGCCTTTGACGATCGCACTGCGCAGCCATTCGTCGAGTGCCGGGCTGAGCACCTCGGGCAGGTACTTGGCGGTGTAGCGGCCATCGCCTTCGGTCAGGCCGACGCGCAGGTCCATGTAGTCTTCACGGCCTTCTTCGAACAACAGGCGAATGAGGAAGTCACCGGCGATCTTGCCCTCCTCGCCCAGTACCTTGAGGTAGGGCGCGACCAGGGTGAAACCCTCCTTGTCCAGGGCCCAGGTCAGGTGCGCATTGGCCTTCTGGTAATGCCAGGGTTTGGCGAAGATCGGGTACAGGTGCAGCATGAACGCATCGGTATCAAGGCGCAGTTCGCCATGACCAAGGTCTCCGCTGATGCTGCCGCTGACGTTACCGGCTGCCGGGGCATTGTGATAGGCATCGAAACCGACCTTCTCCAGGTTGGCTTCGAACTGCAGGCGCTGGTCACCCTCAGCCTTGGGCCGGGCTACCAGACGCACATTGCGCAACGCGCCGGTCACATTCAGGCCATCGACCACGGCCATGACCTTGTCCGGCAGTGGCGCCAGGGCATCGACGAGCGGTGTCAACGGCGTGAGGTCGAGGCGGTCGGCCTGCACGTTCCAGCTTTCCGCGGCAGCGTCCTCGCCTGGACGCTGCTGCAATTGCAGGTGCGACTCCCAACGGGTCTTGCCGACGTCCATGGCCAGGGAGTCGACTACCACATCGAAGCCTTGTTCCTGGCGCAGGAACCAGGCACCCAGCGCCAGGTTGTTCAGCCTGGCCGCCTTGCGCCCGGCATAGGCACCGTGCAGCTCCGGTGCATTGAGGCGTACAACGGCCTGCTGCAACTGCCCCTTGCTCCAGTCGACCCAGAACTCGCCGCCCGCCCGCAGGGCGTCGGCATGCCACTGGCCCAGCAGGCGTGGCGGCAGCCAACGCGCCCAGTCACTCTGTGGCAGGCTCAGGTAGGCTTCGACCTTGCCGTCGCGCCAGGCGCTGGGCGTGGCACGACTGCGCAGGTTCAGCGAAAGCGGTTGGCCATCGGGAAGGGTCGCGCGCAGATCCAGGGCATGGCGCGAAGCTCCGGCCTGCAGGCCAACGCTCACATAAGTGAGGGTCAACGGGTCGCGCTGCCAGGGGTGCAGGGTGACCTGACTGTCGAACACATCGATGCGGCCCAACTGGCGCAGGCGCTGCAACAACTCGGCGGGGTCGAGCGGCGCATCGTCCTTCTTCGGCAGGCCTTCGAGGTTCCAGGCGCCCTGCTCGTTCTCGCGCAGGATCAACTGCAGGCCGCCCAACTGAATGCGTGCCAGGCGTACTTCTCGGGCAGTGAGGCTGGCCCAGACATCGGGGACTACCTTGACGTCGTCCAGGCGCAGGGCCGTCGCCCCATCGCCCAGTTGCAGGTCGCGCACCCGCAGCACCGGTGCCAGGCCGCTCCAGCGGCCTTCCAGGGCACCAACGTGCACGGGCAGGCCCAAAGCCTGCTCGGCCTTGCTTTCCACATCGGCGCGATACTCGGCCACCAACGGCACCAGTTCGCGGCCGAGGCTGACATACAGTGCCACCAGCACCGCCAGCAGGGCGCAAACGCCCAGCCCCCAGCGGGTCAAGGCGACAAGAACGCGGTTCAGACGTCCCATGGCCATGGCCCTCCAGGTCGTTTATCCATGATGGCCCGTAGCCCCGGATTTTCCAGCCCGGACCACCTGCGGCGCGTTTCAGAAGGCCTCAGAGCAGCACCACATCGTATTGTTCCTGCGAATACATCGACTCCACCTGGAAACGAATGGTTCGGCCGATAAAGGCTTCCAGCTCCGCGACGTTACCGGATTCTTCATCCAGCAACCGATCGACCACCTTCTGGTTGGCAAGCACGCGGTAGCCTTCGGCCTGATATGCACGGGCCTCGCGCAGGATCTCGCGGAAGATTTCGTAACAGATGGTCTCGGGGGTTTTCAGCTTGCCACGACCCTGACAGGCCAGGCAGGGCTCGCACAGCACCTGTTCCAGGCTTTCGCGTGTGCGCTTGCGGGTCATCTGCACCAGGCCCAGCTCGGTGATGCCGATGATGTTGGTCTTGGCGTGATCGCGCTCCAGCTGCTTTTCCAGCGTTCGCAGCACCTGGCGCTGGTGCTCCTCGTCTTCCATGTCGATGAAGTCGATGATGATGATGCCGCCGATATTGCGCAGGCGCAGTTGCCGGGCGATGGCGGTGGCGGCCTCGAGGTTGGTCTTGAAGATGGTCTCTTCAAGGTTGCGATGGCCGACGAAGGCGCCGGTGTTCACATCGATGGTGGTCATCGCTTCAGCCGGGTCGACCACCAGGTAGCCACCGGACTTCAGCGGCACCTTGCGCTCCAGTGCACGCTGGATCTCGTCCTCGACGCCGTACAGGTCGAAAATCGGCCGTTCGCCCGGGTAGTGTTCGAGGCGGTCGGCGATTTCCGGCATCAGTTCGCCAACGAACTGCGTGGTCTTCTGGAAGGTTTCCCGCGAGTCGATGCGGATCTTCTCGATCTTCGGGTTGACCAGGTCACGCAAGGTACGCAGGGCCAGGCCCAGGTCCTCGTAGATGACCGTGGGCGCACCGCAGGTCTTGATCTGGGTGCCGATCTGCTCCCACAGGCGGCGCAGGTAGCGAATGTCCTGCAGGATCTCTTCAGCGCGTGCGCCTTCGGCGGCGGTGCGCAGGATGAAGCCACCGGCGTCCTTGATGTTCTCGCTTTCCATGCAGTCGCTGACTACCTGCTTGAGGCGCTCGCGCTCGGCTTCGTCTTCGATCTTCAGGGAAATGCCGACATGGCTGCTGCGCGGCATGTACACCAGGTAGCGTGACGGGATCGACAGCTGGGTGGTCAGGCGCGCGCCCTTGGTGCCGATCGGGTCCTTGGTCACCTGTACCACCAGGGCCTGGCCCTCGTGCACCAGGGCGGTGATGTTCTCTACCGCCGAGCCTTCGCGCTGGGATATTTCCGAGGCATGGATGAATGCCGCGCGCTCAAGGCCGATGTCGACGAAGGCCGCCTGCATGCCCGGCAGCACACGCACCACCTTGCCTTTGTAGATATTGCCGACGATGCCCCGGCGCTGGGTGCGCTCGACATGCACTTCCTGCAGCACCCCGTTTTCCACCACCGCCACGCGCGACTCCATCGGGGTGATGTTGATCAGGATCTCTTCACTCATGGCAGGCTCTCGTCAAAGGTCTTGGGTAATGATGGATGGCGTATGCAGTGCTGGCTACCGCTGGTTTGTTACCTCTGGCGTATGCGCGGGCGATTGCCAGCAGGCAATGCCGAATTGGCCAAGCAGTTCGGCCGTTTCGCTGAGGGGCAAGCCGACCACCGCCGAGTAGCTACCGGAAAGGCCGGTGACGAACACCGCGCCCAAGCCCTGGATGGCATAGCCGCCGGCCTTGTCCGCGGGCTCGCCGCTGGCCCAGTAGCGTTGCGCTTCCTCGGCGCTGATTGCACGGAAGCGCACCTTGCTGGTGACGCACAGGCTGTGCACGCGCTGGCCATCGCTCAGGGCGACCGCGGTCAAAACCTGGTGCTCGCGGCCCGACAGGTCGGCCAGCATGGCCAGGGCATCTTCGCGGTTTTCCGGTTTGCCGAGAATACGACCATCGAGCACCACGGCAGTGTCTGCACCCAGCACCACAGCTGGGCCTTCGAGGCAGGCCAGGCCGGCGGCAGCCTTGGCCCGGGCCAGGCGCTCGACGTAGGCCGGGGCGCTTTCATTGGGCAGCGGGGTTTCATCGATGGGGGCACTGACAACGCTGAACGGCACCCCGATCTGGGCCAGCAGTTCACGACGACGGGGCGAGCCGGAGGCCAGGTATAGCGGGTTCATGCAGACATCTCCCTGTCAGTCGCGGCGGCGCCGTCAGTTGATATGCAAGCGTCGGCGCAGGTCGCGCAGGGCGAAACTGATCCACGGCCAGAGCAAGGCACTGATTACCGCTGACCAGACCAGCGCCAGGGTGGGCAGCCGGTTGCCGGTCAGCGCGCTGAGCCACAGCTGGATCAGCTGGGCAATGCCGAAGATCACCAGAATCACAAGGCTCTGCTGCCACATGGGGAACATGCGCAGGCGCTGCTGCAAGGACAGCACCAGGAAGGTGATGAGGGTGAGGATCAGCGCGTTCTGCCCCAGCAAGGTGCCGTACAGCACATCCTCGGCCAGGCCCAGCACGAACGCGGTGGTCATGCCGACCTTGTTCGGTACGGCGAGGGTCCAGAACGACACCAGCAAGGCCAGCCACATGGGCCGGAACACTTCCATGAACTGCGGCATGGGCGAGACGCTGAGCAGCAGGCCGATGGCGAAAGTCAGCCAGATGACCCAGCCGTTGTTGCGGCGTGATGCAGCCATCATTGCCTCCGGGTGTGAGCGGGTGCGGCAGGCGCGGCAGCCGGCGTGGCAGGTGCGGCCACCGGAGCTGCAGGCTGCGCAGCCGGGGCTGTCGGGGCCGCTGGTGTGGCCGGCGTGGCAGGTGCGCTGCCAGCTGGTGCACCCTGCTCGCCCGTCGTGGCCGGCTGGCCTGGGGCCGAGGTGCCCTTGCGGTCAGCCTCTTCCTGGGCAATGGCGGCATCGGTGGCGCGCTGTTCCGGGCTGCGCCGGTCGCTGAACACCAGCAGCATGTAGCGGCTGCGGTTGAGCGCGGCGGTGGGGATGGCACGAACGATGGCGAACGGCTGGCCGGAATCGTGGATCACTTCGTTGACCGTGGCCACCGGGTAGCCGGCCGGGAACCGTTGCCCCATGCCGGAACTGACCAGCAGGTCGCCTTCCTTGATGTCGGCGGTATCGGCCACATGGCGCAGTTCCAGGCGCTCCGGGTTGCCGGTGCCGCTGGCGATGGCGCGCAGGCCGTTGCGGTTGACCTGCACCGGGATGCTATGGGTGGTATCGGTCAGCAACAGTACGCGCGAGGTGTACGGCATCAGCTCGACCACCTGGCCCATGAGGCCACGGGCATCGAGCACCGGCTGGCCAAGGAACACGCCATCACGTTCGCCCTTGTTGATCAGGATGCGGTGGGTGAACGGGTTGGGATCGACACCGATCAGCTCCGCCACTTCGACCTTTTCGTTTACCAGCGCCGAAGAGTTGAGCAACTCGCGCAGGCGCACGTTCTGCTCGGTCAGGGCCGCCAGTTTCTGCAGGCGCCCCTGCAGCAGCAGGGCTTCGGTCTTGAGCTTTTCGTTTTCGGCGATCAGTTCGGTGCGGCTGCCGAACTGGCCGGCCACACCTTGCCACGCACGCTGCGGCAGGTCGGTGATCCAGTACGACTCCATGAGTACCAGGCCCATCTGGCTGCGCACTGGTTTGAGCACGTCGAAGCGCGCGTCGACAACCATCAACGCGACCGACATCACCACCAGGACGAGCAGGCGAACGCCCAGCGAAGGGCCCTTGGAGAAAAGCGGTTTAATGGGCCGTTCCTCGTGGACGACTCAGGAGGTCATTGGACATGGGACAACGCACCAGCCTGGTTGCGGGTTGACGGATACGGCGCCCCGAACGGGCGCCAGCCCAGCACATACAGGTAGCACTGTGCGTACTACCTGTAAACCGGGCGCTCGTGAACAGCGAGCGGAATCACTCGCTGGAGAGCAGGTCCATCGCGTGCTTGTCCATCATCTCCAGGGCGCGACCGCCGCCACGGGCGACACAGGTCAGCGGGTCTTCGGCGACGATCACCGGCAGGCCGGTTTCCTGGGCCAGCAGCTTGTCGAGGTCACGCAGCAGCGCGCCACCACCGGTCAGCACCAGGCCACGCTCGGCGATGTCCGAGGCCAGCTCGGGCGGCGATTGCTCCAGGGCACTCTTGACCGCCTGGACGATGGTCGCCAGGGATTCCTGCAGTGCTTCAAGCACTTCGTTGGAGTTCAGGGTGAAGGCACGCGGTACGCCCTCGGCCAGGTTGCGGCCGCGCACGTCGACTTCACGTACTTCGCCGCCCGGGTAGGCAGTGCCGATTTCCTGCTTGATGCGCTCGGCGGTGGACTCGCCGATCAGGCTGCCGTAGTTGCGGCGCACGTAGGTGACGATGGCTTCGTCGAAGCGGTCGCCGCCAACGCGGACGGATTCGGCATAGACCACGCCGTTCAGGGAGATGAGCGCGATTTCAGTGGTACCACCACCGATATCGACGACCATCGAACCGCGGGCTTCTTCGACTGGCAGGCCGGCACCGATGGCGGCGGCCATCGGCTCTTCGATCAGGAACACTTCACGGGCACCGGCACCCAGCGCCGATTCGCGGATGGCGCGGCGCTCTACCTGGGTCGACTTGCACGGCACGCAGATCAGCACGCGCGGGCTCGGCTGCAGGAAGCTGTTCTCGTGAACCTTGTTGATAAAATATTGCAACATTTTTTCGCAGACGCTGAAGTCGGCGATGACGCCGTCCTTCATCGGACGAATGGCAGCAATGTTGCCAGGCGTACGGCCCAGCATGCGCTTGGCTTCGGTACCGACGGCGACGACGCTTTTCTGATTGCCATGGGTACGGATGGCAACAACCGAGGGCTCATTCAGGACGATACCGCGCTCACGCACGTAAATAAGGGTGTTGGCAGTACCCAGGTCGATGGACAGATCGCTGGAAAACATGCCACGCAGTTTCTTGAACATGGGAAAGTGACCCTGGGGAAAGCGTGGGTAAAAAAGTGCGGCAAACTCTAACAATGGCAGGGATTTTGGGCAAGGAGCCAATATGTTAAATTGGCTGTTTTTCCGAGCACGCCAGCAGAATTTCGCGGCCGTTAGACCGCCAGAAAGCTGACATGTTCCTCACTGCGGACCCGAATTCCGGTCTTTGTTTCCCCTGGAGATCCCCATGGCGCTTGAACGCTGCGACGTGGAAAAGATCGCCCATCTGGCCCGTCTGGGCCTGAATGATGGCGAACTGCCACGCATTACTGACGCACTGAACAGCATTCTCGGGCTGGTCGACCAGATGCAAGCGGTCGACACTACTGGCATCGAGCCACTGGCCCACCCCCTGGAGGCCAGCCAGCGCCTGCGTCCCGACCAGGTCACCGAAAGCAACCAGCGCGACGCCTACCAGGCCATCGCGCCGTCGACCGAAAGCGGTCTGTACCTGGTTCCCAAAGTCATCGAGTAAGGGATAGTGCCTGCCATGCATCAATTGACCCTGGCCGAGATCGCCCGCGGACTCGCCGACAAGTCGTTTTCCTCCGAAGAGCTGACCGGCGCCCTGCTGGCGCGCATCAAGCAGCTCGACCCGCAGATCAACAGCTTCATCAGCATCACCGAAGACCTGGCCCTGGGCCAGGCGCGTGCCGCCGACGCCCGTCGCGCCGCTGGCGAAACCGGCGCGCTGCTGGGTGCCCCCATCGCCCACAAGGACCTGTTCTGCACCAACGGCGTACGCACCAGCTGCGGCTCGAAGATGCTCGACAACTTCAAGGCGCCGTATGACGCCACCGTGGTTGCCAAGCTGGCCGAAGCCGGCATGGTCACCCTGGGCAAGACCAACATGGACGAATTCGCCATGGGTTCGGCCAACGAATCCAGCCACTACGGCGCGGTGAAGAACCCATGGAACCTCGAGCACGTCCCGGGCGGCTCGTCGGGCGGTTCGGCCGCGGCAGTGGCTGCACGCCTGCTGCCAGCCACCACCGGCACCGACACCGGCGGCTCCATCCGCCAACCGGCGGCACTGACCAACCTCACCGGCCTCAAGCCAACCTACGGCCGCGTGTCGCGCTGGGGCATGATCGCCTACGCCTCCAGCCTCGACCAAGGTGGCCCGCTGGCCCGTACCGCCGAAGACTGCGCCCTGCTGCTGCAGGGCATGGCCGGTTTCGACGCCAAGGACTCCACCAGCATCGAAGAACCGGTGCCGGACTACAGCGCCAACCTGAATGCTTCGCTGCAAGGCCTGCGCATCGGCCTGCCGAAGGAGTACTTCGGTGCCGGCCTCGACCCACGCATCGCCGACCTGGTCCAGGCCAGCGTCAAAGAGCTGGAAAAGCTCGGCGCGGTGGTCAAGGAAATCAGCCTGCCGAACATGCAGCACGCCATCCCGGCCTACTACGTGATCGCCCCCGCTGAAGCCTCGTCGAACCTGTCGCGTTTCGATGGCGTGCGCTTCGGCTACCGCTGCGAGAACCCGAAAGACCTGACCGACCTGTACAAGCGTTCGCGTGGCGAAGGCTTCGGTGTCGAAGTGCAGCGCCGCATCATGGTCGGCACCTACGCCCTGTCGGCCGGCTACTACGACGCCTACTACGTGAAGGCGCAGCAGATCCGCCGCCTGATCAAGAACGACTTCATGGCCGCCTTCAACGACGTCGACCTGATCCTCGGCCCGACCACGCCAAACCCGGCCTGGAAGCTCGGCGCCAAGAGCAGCGACCCGGTCGCCGCCTATCTGGAAGACGTCTACACCATCACCGCCAACCTGGCGGGCCTGCCGGGCCTGTCGATGCCGGCCGGCTTCGTCGATGGCCTGCCGGTTGGCGTGCAGCTGCTGGCGCCATACTTCCAGGAAGGCCGCCTGCTCAACGTCGCGCACCGCTACCAGCAAGTGACCGACTGGCACACCCGCGCCCCCAACGGCTTCTGAGGAATTCACACATGCAATGGGAAGTTGTGATCGGGCTGGAAATCCACACTCAGCTCGCCACCCAGTCGAAGATCTTCTCCGGCAGCGCCACCACCTTCGGTTCCGAGCCGAACACCCAGGCCAGCCTGGTTGACCTGGGCATGCCTGGCGTACTGCCGGTGCTGAACCAGGAAGCCGTGCGCATGGCGTGCATGTTCGGCCTGGCCATCGATGCCGAGATCGGCAAGCGCAACGTGTTCGCGCGCAAGAACTACTTCTACCCGGACCTGCCAAAGGGCTACCAGATCAGCCAGATGGACTTGCCGATCGTCGGCAAGGGCCACCTCGACATCGCCCTGGAAGACGGCACCATCAAGCGCATCGGGGTAACCCGCGCGCACCTGGAAGAAGATGCCGGCAAGAGCCTGCACGAAGACTTCAGCGGCTCCACCGGCATCGACCTGAACCGTGCCGGCACCCCGCTGCTGGAAATCGTCTCCGAGCCCGACATGCGCAGCGCCAAGGAAGCCGTGGCCTACGTCAAGGCAATCCACGCGCTGGTGCGTTATCTGGGCATCTGCGACGGCAACATGGCCGAAGGCTCGCTGCGTTGCGACTGCAACGTGTCGATCCGCCCGAAAGGCCAGGCCGAATTCGGCACCCGCTGCGAGATCAAGAACGTCAACTCGTTCCGCTTCATCGAGCGCGCGATCAACAGCGAGATCCAGCGCCAGATCGACCTGATCGAGGACGGCGGCAAGGTGGTACAGGAAACCCGTCTGTACGACCCGAACAAGGACGAGACCCGCTCCATGCGCAGCAAGGAGGAAGCCAACGACTACCGTTACTTCCCCGACCCGGACCTGCTGCCGGTGGTGATCGAGGACAGCTTCCTCGAAACCGTCCGCGCCGGCTTGCCGGAACTGCCGACGCAGAAGGTCGAGCGCTTCCAGAACCAGTACGGCCTGTCGGCCTACGACGCCAACGTGCTGGCTTCCAGCCGCGAGCAGGCGGACTACTTCGAGGAAGTGGTGAAGATCGGTGGCGATGCCAAGCTGGCTGCCAACTGGGTCATGGTCGAGCTGGGTAGCCTGCTGAACAAGCTGGGCATCGAGATCGACCAGGCGCCGGTCAGCGCCGCACAGCTGGGCGGCATGCTGCTGCGTATCCGTGACAACACCATCAGCGGCAAGATCGCCAAGACCGTGTTCGAGGCCATGGCCGCCGGTGAAGGCGATGCCGACAGCATCATCGAAAGCAAGGGCCTGAAGCAGGTCACCGATACCGGTGCGATCGACAAGATGCTCGACGAAGTGCTGGCGGCCAACGCCGAGCAGGTCGAACAGTACCGCGCAGCCGACGAGGCCAAGCGTGGCAAGATGTTCGGCTTCTTTGTCGGCCAGGCGATGAAAGCCTCCAAGGGCAAGGCCAACCCGGGGCAAGTGAACCAATTGCTCAAGGCCAAGCTCGAAGGGTGATCTGAATATGCTGCGAGGGCTTTGCCCTCGTTCGCGGGCTTGCCCGCTCCCACAGATACTGCACCGCTTTCACAGGCGGTGATATACCTGTGGGAGCGGGCAAGCCCGCGAATGGCTGCACTGGAGACCTCCTGACTTGCTAAAGCGATCCCTGAGCACCCTCGCCCTCTTCTCCCTGCTGGCCGGCTGCGCCAGCCAGGACATCGACCCCAACGGTTACGACAAGACCGGCACCGCCTCCTATTACGGCTCTCGCCACCATGGCAAACGCACCGCCAGCGGCGAACCGTTCAACCAGCACGGCCTCACCGCCGCCCACCGCAGCCTGCCTTTCGGCAGCCGGGTACGGGTGACCAACCTGGCCAACCAGCGCAGCGTCGTGGTGCGCATCAACGACCGTGGCCCACACACCCGCGGCCGCCTGATCGATCTTTCACGTGCCGCCGCAGAAAAAATCGGCATGATCCGTAGCGGAACCGCGCGCGTGCGAGTACAAGGGCTTAGCGACTGACGCGACAGGAGTCCGACCATTTTCGACCTGGCTACCCTTCCCACCTCCAGCCTCCTGCAACTGGGCATCGCCCTGCTGTTGCTGATCGGCGGCGCCGAACTGCTGGTACGCGCAGCCCTGAGCCTGGCCCAGCGCCTGCACGTACGCCCGCTGATCATCGGCCTGAGCCTGGTGGCCTTCGGCAGCACTGCCCCACAAATGACCGTGAGCCTGCAGGCCGCCTACCAGGGCGCGCCGGATGTGGCGGTGGGCAGCGTCATCGGCAGCAACATCTTCAACGTATTGGTCATTCTCGGCCTGGCCGCATTGATCATCCCGCTGCGCGTGTCGCGGCAACTGGTGCGCATGGACATTCCACTGATGATCGTCGCCAGCGGCCTGGTCTACGCGTTATCCGCCAACGGCCACTTGGGCCGGGTCGAAGGGGTGTTGCTGTTGATCGGCCTGGTCGGCTACCTGGCAATGCTCTGGCACCAGTCGCGCCACTACGCCCGCACCTACCCCGCACCGGCAACCGTCATCAGCAGTACCGGGCGCTTCTGGTCGGGCACGCTGCTGCAGGTGCTGGCCGGCCTGGGCCTGCTGAGCCTGGCGGGTCACTTGTTGCTGGAAGCCGCCGTGGAGGTGGCCACCGACCTGGGCCTGTCCGAGCGCATCATCGGCCTGACCGTCGTTGCCATTTGCACCTCCCTGCCGGAACTGGCCGCTGCACTGATCGCCGCCCTGCGCGGTGAACGGGAAATCGCCGTGGGCACAGTGATCGGCAGCAACCTGTTCAACCTGCTGGCCGTGCTGGGACTGACCGCGCTGGTCACTCCCGAGCCGCTGTCGATCTCGCCCAACGCCTTGGCCTTCGATCTGCCGGTAATGCTGGGTGTTGCTGCGCTGAGCCTGCCGGTGTTCTATTCCGGCTACCGCATCACTCGCGCCGAAGGCCTGGTGTTCCTCTGCCTGTACCTGGCCTATGGGCTGCACGTGGCGGCGTTTACCATGGGCATGCCACTGGCCGGCCGCCTGGAGCGGTTGATGCTGTTCTACGTACTGCCGGTGCTCGCCATGGTGTTGCTGTACACCACCGCACGAGCCTGGCGCCGCCAACACTAAGGAAAACAACATGGCTGATAGCAAGAAAACCGGCGAACAGATTCGGCGCCAGGTGATGGGCGATGCATTCGTCGACCGCGCCCTGGGCAATGCCACCGACTTTACCCAGCCGCTGCAGGACTTCGTCAACGAACATGCCTGGGGCAGCGTGTGGGCCCGCGACGGGCTGCCGTTGAAAACCCGCAGCCTGATTACCCTGGCCACGCTCACGGCACTCAAGTGCCCGCAGGAGCTCAAGGGTCATGTGCGCGGGGCGTTGAACAATGGCTGTACGGTGGAGGAGATTCGCGAAGCGCTGCTGCATTGCGCGGTGTATGCGGGGGTGCCGGCGGCGATTGATGCGTTCCGTGCGGCACAGGAAGTGATCGACAGCTATCAAGGCTGACCCAGCCTTTTTCAGGCCCGGCCTCTTCGCGGGTAAACCCGCTCCCACAGGTACTGCACAGGTCTCAGAGCCTGTGGGATCCCTGTGGGGGCGGGTTTACCCGCGAAAAGGCCGGCACTGTGTTACCTACCTGGCCTGGCGAGCCTTCTTCATCTTGAAGGCCACCCACAGCACCAGGATCCACCCCGGAATCAGCATCACCGAGATGCGAATCGGCGGGGTCAGGTACATCACCACCAGGATCAGCACGATGAACGCCAGGCACAGGTAGTTGGTTACCGGGTGCCCCCAGCTTTTGTAGAACGGGGTAATCCCGGCCGCCAGCTTGGCCTTGCGGAACTTCAGGTGGGTGATGCTGATGCTCGCCCAGTTGATCACCAGCGCCGACACCGCCAGGGCCATCAGCAGACCAAAGGCTTCACCCGGCATCAGGTAGTTGATCAGCACGCACAGCCCGGTGGCAAAAGCCGACACACCCAGCGCGGTCAGCGGCACGCCGCTACGGCTTACCTTCAGCAACTGACGCGGAGCGTCGCCCTGGCTGGCCAGGCCGAACAGCATGCGGCTGTTGGCGTACACACAGCTGTTGTACACCGACAGTGCGGCCGTCAGCACCACGATATTGAGGATGGTCGCCACCAGGTCACTGTCCAGTTCATGGAAGATCATCACGAACGGGCTGCCACCCTGCACCACCTTCTGCCATGGGTACAGCGACAGCAGCACCGCCAAGGCACCGATATAGAAAATGAGGATACGGTACACCACCTGGTTGGTGGCCTTTGGGATGCTCTGACGCGGGTTGTCAGCCTCAGCGGCGGTGATGCCCACCAGCTCCAGGCCACCGAACGAGAACATGATCACTGCCAGTGCCATCACCAGGCCGGTGACGCCGTTGGGGAAGAAGCCGCCGTACTGCCAGAGGTTGGCCACGCTGGCGTCCGGGCCGCCATGGCCGCTGGTCAGCAGCCAGGCGCCGAAACCGATCATGCTGACGATGGCCACCACCTTGACCAGGGCGAACCAGAACTCCATCTCGCCGTAGACCTTAACCTGGGTGAGGTTGATCAGGTTGATCACCACGAAAAAGATCGCCGCCGTGGCCCAGGTGGGAAAGCCGGGCCACCAGTACTGCACGTAGATGCCCACCGCTGTAAGCTCGGCCATGCCGACCAGTACGTACACCACCCAGTAGTTCCAACCCGAAACAAACCCGGCAAACTCGCTCCAGTACTGGTGGGCGAAGTGGCTGAAGCTGCCGGCCACGGGCTCTTCAACAACCATTTCACCGAGCTGGCGCATGATCAGGAAGGCCATCAGGCCGGCAATGGCGTAGCCCAGCAGGACGGAGGGGCCAGCCAGCTGGATGGTCTGGGCAATGCCCAGGAACAACCCGGTACCGATGGCCCCGCCCAGCGCGATCAGCTGGATATGGCGATTCTTCAGCCCGCGCTGTAACCGCTCGGGCGTGCTCTGGTCTTGCATGAAGTGTCCTTTAGCTCAGTGAGGCTGTGTTTTTGTGTTGTTTGCAGTCAAGGATCTAGATCCATCCGCCCCACTGCAAGATGAAAATACCAATGTTGGTGGTGATCGCCGCCATTAGCGTGGTAATCACGATGATCGATGCAGCCAGCTCATGGTTGCCGTTCGCCGCCCGCGCCATGACGTAGCTGGCAGCTGCAGTCGGGCTGCCGATGTACAGGAACAGGATGCCCAGCTCGGCGCCGCGGAAGCCGCATAGCCAGGCTCCAAGGGTACCCAGCAGCGGCAGCCAGACCATCTTCACCAGGCTGGCGTCGATGGCCAGCCTGCCACTGTCGCGCAGTGCCGCCATCGACAGCGTGCCACCGATGCAGATCAGCGCCAGCGGCAGGGTCATCTGCGCCAGGTAATCGCCCGAGGTCAGCAGCCAGTTGGGCAGCGGCACCTGGCCGTAGGCCATGGGCGTGGCCACCAGCACACTGATGATCAGCGGGTTGCTGAAGATGCTCTTGCAGATGCTCCACGGGTCGGATTTCAGGTCCGGGCTGTAAACCGCCAGCACCACTGCCGACAACGAGTTGTACATGAGGATGACCAGGCCGGCGAGTACCGCCCCCAGGGAGATGCCGTAGTCGCCGTAGAGACTGGCGGCCAGGGCCAGGCCGATCACGCCGTTGTTCCCACGGAATGCGCCCTGGGTATAGATGCCCCGGTCGGCCAGCGGGCTGCGCCAGATGGCCATGCCCCAGGCAATGGCGAAGCCGGCCAGGGTGGCGACGATGAAATAGAGAAGGACGCCGGGTTTGACCGCCGTGGCCAGGTCGGCGTGATAGATGCCGAGGAACAGCAACGCCGGCATGCACACGTTGAACACCAGTTGCGAGGCTACACGGTTGAAATTGTCGTCGATCAGGCGGATACGTTTGAGCAGCACGCCCATGAACAGCATGGCGAAGACCGGGGCCGTGATGTTCAACGTCTGGATAAGAAGGGCGAGCATGCGCAAGCGATCCTGGAGGGGTTGCCGTTAGGGGGCTAATGATACGCCAACGGCCGGGACTTGCGGGGATCGCGGGGTGATAAAGAGAAGTTTCTGGCAGTTACGGCCCTTTCGCGGGTAAACCCGCTCCTACAGGTACTGCACAGGTCTGGAGGCTTGTGAACACCTGTAGGAGCGGGTTTACCCGCGAAGAGGCCGGCACTGCCAGTACTGAATCAGCGCCGAACCGGGCGCTTCTGCAGTTTGCGCTGCAAGGTCCGCCGGTGCATGCCCAGCGCCCGCGCGGTGGCCGAGATATTGCCCTCGTGCTCGTTCAGTACGCGCTGGATATGCTCCCACTGCAGGCGGTCGACCGACATCGGGTTTTCCGGCACCAGGCTGTCCAGGTCGGTGTGCTCTGACAGCAACGCAGCCAGCACATCATCGGCATCGGCCGGCTTGCACAGGTAGTTGCAGGCACCGCGCTTGACCGCTTCCACCGCAGTGGCAATGCTCGAGTAACCGGTCAGGATCACCACGCGCATTTCCGGGTCCAGCTCCAGCAGCTTGGGCAGCAGCACCAGGCCGGAGTCGCCTTCCATCTTCAGGTCCAGCGTGGCGTAGTCCGGCAGGTCCTGCTGGGCAAGGATCAACCCTTCTTCGGCAGAGCTGGCGGTACTGACGCGGAAACCGCGGCGGCTCATGGCCCGGGCCATGACCCGGGTGAAGGTGGCATCGTCATCCACCAGCAACAGGTGCGGCAGCTCTTCGCCTTCGACCTGGTTTTCTTCGCTCATCATTCATCTCCTCGCTTGCCATAGGGCAGGCGCAGTTCGGTCAGGGTGCCACCCTGTTCATGACTATAGAGTTTCACCGAACCGCCCGCACGGGTCACGCTGGCCTTGCTCAAGAACAGGCCCAGGCCGAAGCCTTTGCCCTTGGTGGTAATGAAGGGTTTGCCGATGGCCTCGGCGATTGCCGGCGGTACGCCGGGGCCGTGGTCACGGATGCTGATGACGATGTCATGGGTGTCCCAGTCCAGGCGCACTTCAAGGTCGTCGGGGCAGGCATCGGCGGCATTGTTCAACAGGTTCAACAGCGCCTGGGTCAGGTCCGGCGGCGGGGTCAGGCGCGGCACCTGGCCGTCGCGCAAGCGCTGGAAGCGGTAGCTGGCTTCCGGGCGCATCAGGTGCCAACGGTTGAGCGCTTCGTCCAGCCAGGCCGTGACATCCTGCTCCACCACGGCCAGGCGGCGGTTGGCTTCGGCGGCGCGTACCAGCTGTTGCAGGGTTTCCTTGCACAGCTTCACCTGGTCCTGAAGGATCTGCAGGTCTTCCTGCAGCAAGGGGTCGGCGTGGTCCTGGCGCATTTCGTTCAGCAGCACGCTCATGGTCGCCAACGGTGTGCCCAGCTCATGGGCGGCACCGGCGGCCTGGGTGGCCACGGCCAGCAGCTGCTCGTCGCGCAGGCTTTCTTCACGCCGCTCGGAACGCAGTTGCTCCTGGCGGCGCAGCTCTTCGGCCATGCGTGCGGCAAAGAAGGTGATCACCGCCGCGGCCAGGGCAATACTCAGCCACATGCCATACACCTGCATCTTGTCCCGCGCCATCGGCAGGCCTTCGAGCGGGTAGAACTGCACCAGCAGCAGGCTGTAGGCGGTCAGGGCAATGCCGGACAGGATCAGCGAATACAGCCACGGCAAGGTAACTGCGGCAATCGCCAGCGGCACCAGGTAATACGAAACGAACGGGTTGGTCGAACCGCCGGAGTAGTACAGCAAGGCACTGTGGATCAGCAGGTCGCAGGCCAGTTGCAGGGCATATTCCAGCTCGGTAACAGGCAACGACAGGCGCAGGCGCAGGGCCGTGAAGGCGCACAGCAGCGAAGACAAGGCCAAGGTGCCGGCCAGCGACAGCCAGGGCAAAGGCAGCAGTTCGGTCCAGTAGGCGACGCCCACGGAGCCGGCCTGGGCAGCCAGGACCAGGACCCGAATGACGGTCAGGCGCCAGAGGTTCTGGCGAGTAGCAGACAGCGGTTGTACGGCGGCGAGCATGAGCTCTCCTGATGAGTGCTCCAGAAAAATCGGCTGGAGTATACCGAAGCCAGGCGCCTCGCTGCAGCGATGCGGCAAAGCGCCACACTTTGTCACAGGTTCATGATGGCACTTTTGAACCCACTACACTGTTGCCGGTCTGATGGGCCATGCGTGGAATGGATGGCCACAACCCACGCCTTATATTGCCAAGGAGTATCACATGCAAATCCCACGTCGCGGCACCGCCCTGATCCTGTCCTGCGGCCTGCTCGCCAGCCTGCCGGCGCTGGCTGCCGATGAGCCGCGCTACAATCAGGTCTCGCTGCGTGCCGAGGTCAGCAAGGAAGTGGCGCGCGACCTGATGGTCGTTACCCTGTACAGCGAAGCGCAGAACACCGACCCGGGCAAGCTCGCCAAGCAGATCACCGAAACCATGAACAAGGCCGTACAGCAGTCGCGCCAGGTCAAGGACGTGAAGATCAGCCAGGGTAGCCGCAACAGCTACCCGGTATATGACAGCAAGGGCCAGAAGATCACCGGCTGGCGCGAGCGCGCCGAGTTGCGCCTGGAAAGCGCCAACTTCCCTGCCCTGTCGCAGCTGACCGCCGACTTGCTGCAAGAGCTGAAGATGGGGGGCATGGACTTCTCCATCGCCCCGGCCACGCGCAAGGCCAGCGAGGATGCACTGCTCAAGGATGCGGTGGATGCCTTCAAGGCACGCGCGCAACTGGCTACCGAGGCACTGGGTGGCAAGGGCTACAAGGTGGTCAGCCTGAACCTCAACAGCAGCGGTTACCCGCGCCCTTACCTGCGCAGTGCGCCGATGGCGATGAAGGCAATGGGGGCTGATGAGTCGGCACCGGCGCCGGATATCGAGGCCGGGACCAGTGAAGTGAGCATGAATGCCGATGGCCTGATCGAAGTGCAGATGCCTTGAGTTCGCCGGGGGCGCATTGCGCCCCTATCGCCGGCAAGCCAGCTCCCACAGATACACCACAGGTTTCAGCCCTTGTGTTGTACCTGTGGGAGCTGGCTTGCCGGCGATGAGGTCAGTCGAAAAAGCGCAGATTCAGACATTTCCTACGCACCAATAAGGTGCTTCCTACGCCAACCCCGCCTCGAAATATCCCGCAAAAAGCCATCATTTTGCCTACGCAAACGTTTAACTTCTTCGAAAGTTATATCAATGCGACATCCATGTACGCTCGTACCACTTTTCTGGCGCCAACTATCCCTCCGCATATTGCATTGGGAACACCCCCTGCATAAGTATCCGCAGGTCGGCTCACGAGGCCACCTCAATCGAAAAATGACAACAATGAGGCCACCATGCTCAAACACGCAGTCATTCCGTTCCTGCTAGGCGCAGGCTTGCTCTCCGGCGCACCGTCGGCCCTCGCAGCGTCCAACCTGGTGTTCTGCTCCGAAGGCAGCCCGGCCGGCTTCGACCCGGGCCAATACACCACAGGGACTGACTTTGACGCCTCGGCCGAGACCGTGTTCAACCGCTTGACCCAGTTCGAACGTGGCGGCACGGCAGTCATCCCGGGGCTGGCGACCAAGTGGGAAGTCTCCGACGACGGAAAGACCTACACCTTCCACCTGCGCGAAGGGGTCAAGTTCCACACCACCGACTACTTCAAGCCCACCCGCAACTTCAACGCCGACGACGTGCTGTTCACCTTCAACCGCATGCTCGACAAGGACCACCCGTTCCGCAAGGCCTACCCCACCGAGTTCCCATACTTCACCGACATGGGCATGGACAAGAACATCGCCAAGCTGGAGAAGCTCGACGAACATACCGTCAGGTTCACCCTCAACGAAGTCGACGCCGCATTCATTCAGAACCTGGCCATGAGCTTCGCCTCGATCCAGTCCGCCGAATACGCCGACCAGTTGCTCAAGGACGGCAAGGCCGCCGACATCAACCAGAAGCCGATCGGCACTGGCCCGTTCGTGTTCAGCAAGTACCAGAAGGACGCGCAGATCCGCTTCAAGGGCAACAAGGACTACTGGCAACCTGATGACGTGAAGATCGACAACCTGATCTTCGCCATCACCACCGACGCCTCTGTGCGCATGCAGAAGCTGAAGAAGAACGAGTGCCAGGTCACCCTGTTCCCGCGCCCTGCCGACATCCAGCCGCTGAAACAGGACCCCAAGCTGCAGATGCCGCAGCAAGCCGGTTTCAACCTCGGCTACATCGCCTACAACGTGATGGACAAGGTCAAGGGCAGCAACGAGCCCAACCCGCTGGCCCAGCTGAAAGTCCGCGAGGCGCTGGACATGGCCGTGGACAAGAAAAAGATCATCGAGTCGGTCTACCAGGGCGCCGGCCAACTGGCGGTCAACGCCATGCCCCCGACCCAGTGGTCCTATGACGACAGCATCAAGGACGCGCCATTCGACCCTGAAAAAGCCAAGCAACTGCTCAAGGAAGCCGGCATCAAGGAAGGCACCGAAATCACCCTGTGGGCGATGCCTGTGCAACGCCCGTACAACCCCAATGCCAAGCTGATGGCCGAGATGCTGCAATCCGACTGGGCCAAGGTCGGCATCAAGGCCAAGATCGTCAGCTATGAATGGGGCGAGTACATCAAGCGCTCCAAAGGCGGCGAACAGGGCGCCATGCTGATCGGCTGGAGCGGTGACAACGGTGACCCGGACAACTGGCTGGGCACCCTGTACGGTTGCGACGCCATGAACGGCAACAACTTCTCCAAATGGTGCTACAAGCCCTACGACGACCTGATCAAGCAGGCCAAGGCCACTTCCGACCAGGCCAAGCGCACCGAGTTGTATCAGCAGGCACAGCACATCCTCAAGGAGCAGGTGCCGATCACCCCGATCGCCCACTCCACCGTGTACCAGCCCATGAGCGCCAAGGTGAAGGACTTCAAGATCAGCCCGTTCGCGCTGAACTCCTTCTACGGCGTCAGCGTGGACAAATAGGCTAGCCAAGGCACCCGCCGAGCGGCGGGTGCCCCGCCATCCTCATACCCGTTCATGTCGTCCCGCTGCCATCCGCAGCGGGGTCGGCGACCTGTTGCCGCCATTCGTACCCCGAGGCGGCGCAAACAGACGTAAAAGGACTTGCCATGCGCCATACCACCCGAGTTTCCGCCCTGCTGGCCCTGGGCCTGATCAGCCAATCGCCGGCCCTGCTGGCCAACAACCTGGTGTTCTGTTCCGAAGGCAGCCCCGCCGGCTTCGACACCGCCCAGTACACCAGCGCCACCGACAACGACGCCGCCGAACCGATCTACAACCGCCTGGTCGAGTTCGAACGCGGCGGCACTGCCGTGCACCCTGCCCTGGCGACCCGCTGGGAGGTGTCCAAAGATGGCCTGCGCTACACCTTTCACCTGCGCGAAGGGGTGAAGTTCCACAGCAACAAGGCCTTTGCACCGAGCCGCGACTTCAACGCCGACGACGTGCTGTTCACCTTCAACCGCATGCTCGACAAGAACCACCCGTTCCGCCAGGCCTACCCGACCGAGTTCCCCTATTTCATCAGCATGGGCCTGGACAAGAACATCGCCCGTGTCGAAAAGACCGGTCCACTGACCGTGGTGTTCACCCTGAACAAGGTCGATGCCGCGTTCATCCAGAACCTGGCCATGAGCTTCGCCTCGATCCTCTCTGCCGAATACGCCGAACAGTTGATGACCAGCGGGCGCCCCAGCGACATCAACCAGCAACCGATCGGCACCGGGCCGTTCGTGTTCCAGCGTTATCAGAAGGATTCGCAGATCCGCTACAAGGGCAACAAGGCCTATTGGTCACCGCAGGACGTGAAGATCGACAACCTGGTGTTCTCGATCAACATCGACCCTTCGGTGCGCATCCAGAAGCTGCGCCGCAACGAATGCCAGGTCACCCTGAACCCGCGCCCCGCAGACCTCCCGGCGCTCAAGGCAGACAGCAAGCTGCAGGTGCTGCAACAGCCTGGCTTCAACCTCGGCTATATCGCCTACAACACTCAGCACCCACCGTTCGACCGCCTGGAAGTGCGCCAGGCAATGGATATGGCAGTGAACAAGCAGGCGATCATCCAGGCTGTGTATCAGGATTCCGGCCAGCTGGCAGTCAACGCCATGCCGCCAACCCAGTGGTCCTATGACGACAGCATCAAGGACGCCCCCTTCGATCCGGAAAAGGCCAAACAGCTACTGCAGCAGGCCGGAGTCAAGCCGGGCACCGAGATCACCCTGTGGGCCATGCCGGTGCAGCGCCCGTACAACCCAAACGCCAAGCTGATGGCGGAAATGCTCCAGGCCGACTGGAGCAAGCTCGGCTTCAAGGTGCGCATTGTCAGCTATGAATGGGGCGAGTACCTCAAGCGCATGAAAAGCGGCGAGCACGATATCGCCCTGATCGGCTGGACCGGGGACAACGGCGACCCGAACAACTGGCTGGGCACCCTCTACAACTGCGATGCCATCGGCAGCAACAACTACTCGCTGTGGTGCGATCCGCAGTACGACAGCCTGGTCAAGCAGGCCAAGCAGGTCACCGACCGCGCGCAGCGCACCGCCCTGTACCAGCAGGCCCAGCAGCGGCTCAAGCAGCAGGTGCCGATTACCCCGGTGGCACATTCAACGGTCAACCAACCGCTGAGCATCAAGGTTTCCGAATTCAAGGTCAGCCCTTTCGGGCGCAACGATTTTTCCGGTGTGAGTGTTGATTGAGCATTAGCCGGTACCGGCCTCTTCGCGGGTAAACCCGCTCCCACAGGGTTCTCCTCAGGTTCACGAAACCTGTGGGAGCGGGCGCGCCCGCGAAGAGGCCGGCACAGCCAACACAACGCCCCGATTCTGCCCGGTGACCCCGGGCAACCCTGGCAACACCGCAGCAAGAAGCCCGGCCCACAAGGCCAGGCAATAACTAGAAGAACAGAAAGGGAGCTTTAACCTTGAGACTATTCACCTTGACCGCACTGGCTTTATCCATCAGTGCCTTATCCACCGTGACCCAGGCAGACCCGCAAAGCCAGGAATACGTGCCCATCACCCTCAAAGGCAGCAGCGAGCAGGAGCAGGCCAGCGGCTTCGTCGACGGCCAGAGCCTGTCCGGCAGCACCCGCAACTGGTATGCCCGCGAGCGCGCCGCACGCGCCCCGCTGTGGAAGTACTACAAGAGCGACGGCACCCGCCACGACACCCACAGCCGCGAGAACTGGGTGCAGGGCACCATCCTCAACTACAGTTCCGGTTTCACCCAGGGCACCGTCGGCTTCGCCGTCGAAGCCGCCGGTTACAATGCCATCGCCCTGCTGCAGAACCGCGAGGACGTCGCCGGCCCCAACAACCGCACCCTGACCCACAGCGACGGCGACCCGGTCGGCCAGTGGAGCAAGATGGGCCTGGCCAACGTCAAGGCGCGGGTGTCCAACACCACCCTCACCGTCGGCCGCCAATCGGTGGACACGCCGATGATCGCCTACATCGGCAACCGCGCCCTGCCCTCGAGTTTCCAGGGCGCGTTCCTGCACAGTGCCGAATTCGACAACCTGAGCTTCGACCTGGGCACCTTCGACCGCGTCTCGCCACGTACCGAACAGAGCCTCAGCAAGTTCCGCACCGAGTACAGTGCCACTGGCGTGGAAACCGACCGCGCCAGCACCGCCGGCATCAACTACCAGCCGTTCAAGAGCCTGAGCACCAGCCTGTACGCCACCAAGGTCGACGACTTCTGGAACCAGTACTACTTCGGCGCCAACCATGTGCTCGGTGATAGTGCAGTGCTAAGCCTGAGCACCGGCCTGAACTACTACAAGACCGTCGACGCCGGCAGCAAGAAGATGGGCGATATCGACAACGACACCTACAGCCTGTCGTTCGGCCTGACCCATCAGGCCCACACCCTCAGCGCCTCCTGGCAGCAGGTCAACGGCAACGAGTACTTCGACTACCTGCACGAAACCAACGGCATCTACCTGGCCAACTCGCTGCTGTCGGACTTCAACGGCCCCAACGAGAAATCGCTGCAGATTTCCTACGTGCTGAACATGGCGCCGTACGGCGTGCCGGGCCTGAAGTTCAACCTGTACAACGCCCGCGGCTGGGGCATCGATGGTACCCATTACCGCGGTACCGCCTACGACGTGAACGGCCTGGATGGCGAAACCCACTACGAGTGGGGCTTCGGCACCAGCTACGCGGTACAGAGCGGGCCATTGAAAGACACCAGCATCCGTGCCACCTACACCGCGCACCGCGCCAGCAAGGCCCAGGGCGATGGCAGCCTGGATGAGTTCCGGGTGGTTACCACCATTCCATTCAACATTCTCTGACCGCCGGCGCCACGGCCTGCTTCGCTGCGGGCCGTGGCGGCTACGCTGGAATCAATGCAAGCAGGGAGTTTCAACCCATGCAGAGAGCTTTCATGAAATCGCGGCCACTGCGCCTGGCCCTGGCCGCACTGCTTCTGGGCGGTGCCACGCAACTGGCGGCCAAACCATTGGTGGTGTGCACCGAAGCCAGCCCGGAAGGGTTCGACATCGTCCAGTACACCACTGCGGTCACCGCCGATGCCTCGGCCGAGACGGTGTTCAATCGCCTGGTCGACTTCAAGCCCGGTACCACCGAAGTCCAGCCGGCCCTGGCCGAGCGTTGGGCCATTTCAGCCGATGGCCTGACCTACACCTTCCATCTGCGCCAGGGCGTGAAGTTCCACACTACCGACTACTTCAAGCCCACCCGCGACTTCAACGCCGATGACGTCCTGTGGAGCCTCAATCGCCAGCTCGATCCGAACCATCCATGGCATGACAAGACCAGCGTCGGATACCCGTACTTCGAGAGCATGGGCTTCAAGGACCTGCTCAAGTCGGTCAGCAAGGCCGACGAGCACACCGTGGTGATTACCCTTACCCGACCGGAAGCGCCGTTCCTGCGCGACATGGCCATGGGCTTCACCTCGATCTACTCCGCCGAATACGGCGACCAGTTGCTCAAGGCTGGCAAGGCTGCCGAGTTGAACAGCAAGCCGATCGGCACCGGCCCGTTCATCTTCCAGCGTTACAACAAGGATGCCCAGGTTCGCTTCAAGCCCAACCCGGACTATTTCCGCGGCAAGCCACCGGCCGATGCGCTGGTCTTCGCCATCGCTACCGACAGCAATGTGCGCCTGCAGAAACTGCGCGCCAACGAGTGCCAGGTAGCACTCTATCCCAAGCCCGATGACGTGCCGTCGATCAAGCAGGACCCGAAACTCAAGGTCGAGGAGATCGAGGCCTTGGTCACCGGTTACATCTCGATGAACACCGAACACAAATACCTGAGCGACGTTCGCGTGCGCAAAGCCATCAACATGGCCTTCGACCGCCAGACCCATGTCGACCAGTTGTTCGGCAAAGGCAACGCATTGGTCGGCGTGAACCCGTACCCGCCGACCATGATCGGCTACAACAACGAGAACAGAAACCCACCCCGCGACCTGGCCAAGGCGCGCGATCTGCTCAAGCAGGCGGGCGTGCCCGAAGGTACGGTAATCACCCTGTTCACGCGCAACGGCGGCGGCCCGACCAACCCCAACCCGCGCTTGTCTGCCGAGATGCTGCAGGCTGACCTCAAGCAGATCGGACTGAAGCTGGACATCCGCGTGATGGAGTGGGCCGAAATGCTGCGCCGGGCCAAGAAGGGCGAGGCCGACCTGGTGTCCACCGGCTGGGCCGGCGACAACGGCGACCCGGACAATTTCCTCAGCCCGCTGCTCAGTTGCGATGCCGCCAAAAGCGGCGAGAACTATGCACGCTGGTGCAACCCCAAGTTCCAGGAGCTGATCAGCCGCGCCCGCGAAGTGATCGACAACGACGAGCGTGCAAGGCTCTATAACGAGGCATTGAAAGTGTACGATGACGAACAACCCTGGATCAGCATGGCCCATCCGAAGATGTTCACCGCCATGCGTGACAACGTGGAGGGCTACGTGATCAACCCTCTGACCAACAACAACTTCGCCACAACCAAGGTGAAGTAGAACAACAACGACCGCCGGCAACCCACACGGGAACCGGCGGCACCACCGTAGCGGGCTGATCGCCCCACGGCCTGATGAGGTAACCCCGACAATGTTGAGCTTTATTGCCCGGCGCCTTGGCCTGCTGATACCGACCTTTTTCGGCATCACCTTGCTGACCTTCGCGCTCATACGCCTGATCCCCGGCGACCCGGTGGAAGTGATGATGGGCGAGCGCAGGGTCGACCCCGAAATGCATGCCCAGGCCATGGAGCGCCTGGGGTTGAACAAGCCGCTGCCGGTCCAGTACCTGGACTACGTCGGCAAGCTGGCCCAGGGTGACCTCGGTGAATCGCTGCGCACCCGCGAGAGCGTTTGGAGCGAGTTCCTCACCCTGTTCCCGGCCACACTCGAACTGGCCTTCGCCGCCCTGTTGTTCGCCGGCATCGTCGGCCTGCTGGCCGGGGTGATCGCCGCGCTCAAGCGCGGTTCGCTGTTCGACCACGGGGTGATGGGCATTTCGCTGGCGGGTTATTCGATGCCGATCTTCTGGTGGGGCCTGATCCTGATCATGTTCTTCTCGGTAAGCCTGGGCTGGACCCCGGTGTCCGGGCGCATCGACCTGCTCTACGACATCGAGCCGAAGACCGGCTTCATGCTCATCGACACCCTGCTCAGCGACGAGGAAGGTGCGTTCAAGGACGCGGTGATGCACCTGATCCTGCCGGCCATCGTGCTCGGCACCATCCCGCTGGCGGTGATTGCCCGCATGACCCGCTCGTCGATGCTCGAAGTGCTGCGCGAGGACTACATCCGCACCGCCCGCGCCAAAGGCCTGTCGCCGGCCCGCGTGGTGTTCGTACACGGCCTGCGCAACGCGCTGATCCCGGTACTGACCGTATTCGGCCTGCAGGTCGGTACGTTGCTGGCCGGTGCGGTGCTGACCGAAACCATCTTTTCCTGGCCGGGCATCGGCAAGTGGCTGATCGAAGCCATCGGTGCCCGTGACTACCCCGTGGTCCAGAACGGCATCCTGTTGATCGCCTGCCTGGTGATCCTGGTCAACTTCGTCGTGGATATCCTCTACGGCCTGGCCAACCCACGCATCCGTCATCAGCGCTGAGGCCTTCGCCATGACTAGCCCGATTCCGAAATCCGTCACGCCGGCCAGCCCGGTGGACCAGAGCCTGCTCTACCCCTCGCCATACAAAGAATTCTGGCAAGCCTTCGCCCGCAACAAAGGCGCGGTGATGGGCCTGGCCTTCATGTGCCTGGTAGTGTTCTGCGCGCTGTTCGCGCCGTGGGTCGCCCCGCACGACCCGAGCGAGCAGTACCGCGAATTCCTGCTGACCCCACCGGTGTGGCTCGAAGGTGGCAGCTGGCAGTTCATCCTCGGCACCGACGAACTGGGCCGCGACCTGCTTTCGCGGCTGATCCAGGGCGCGCGGCTTTCGCTGCTGATCGGCCTGTCGTCGGTGGTGATGTCGCTGATCCCTGGCATCCTGCTGGGCCTGCTGGCCGGTTTCTTCCCGCAACTGCTCGGCCCGTCGATCATGCGCCTGATGGACGTGATGCTGGCCCTGCCCTCGCTGCTGCTGGCGGTGGCCATCGTCGCCATCCTCGGCCCAGGCCTGATCAACACCGTGATCGCCATCGCCATCGTGTCGTTGCCATCCTACGTGCGCCTGACCCGCGCCGCCGTGATGGGCGAGCTGAACCGCGACTACGTCACCGCCGCACGCCTGGCTGGTGCCGGGCTGCCACGGCTGATGTTCGTCACCGTGCTGCCCAACTGCATGGCACCGCTGATCGTGCAGGCCACCCTCAGCTTCTCCTCGGCCATCCTCGACGCCGCCGCCCTGGGCTTCCTTGGCCTTGGCGTACAGCCGCCGACCCCGGAGTGGGGCACCATGCTGGCTTCGGCCCGTGACTACATCGAGCGCGCCTGGTGGGTGGTGAGCCTGCCCGGCCTGACCATTCTGCTCAGTGTGCTGGCAATCAACCTGATGGGCGACGGCCTGCGCGATGCGCTGGACCCGAAACTCAAGAACGCCGCCTGAGGAGAACGCCATGTCACTGTTGCAGATCAACAACCTGAACGTGCGCTTCGGCGACACCAATGCGGTACCGGTAGTCGATGGCCTGGACCTGACGGTGGAAGCCGGCGAGATCCTGGCCATCGTCGGCGAATCCGGCTCGGGCAAGTCCGTGACCATGATGGCCCTGATGGGCCTGATCGACGCCCCCGGGCACATCACCGCCGACTCGCTCACCTTCGACGGCACCGACATGCTCAAGCTCAGCGGTCGCCAGCGACGCAAGGTAGTGGGCAAGGACATCGCCATGGTTTTCCAGGACCCGATGACCGCGCTCAACCCCAGCTACACCGTGGGTTACCAGATCGAGGAAGTGCTGCGCCAGCACCTGGGCCTGAAGGGCAAGGCCGCGCGCCAGCGTGCCCTGGAGCTGCTGAAGAAGGTCGAGATCCCGGCTGCGGAAAGCCGCCTGGACGCCTACCCGCACCAGCTGTCCGGCGGCATGAGCCAGCGCGTGGCGATTGCCATGGCGATTGCCGGCGAACCCAAGCTGCTGATTGCCGACGAACCCACCACTGCGCTGGACGTGACCATCCAGGCGCAGATCATGGAGCTGCTGGTCAACCTGCAGAAGGAGCGCAACATGGCGCTCATCCTGATCACCCACGACCTCGCCGTGGTCGCCGAAACGGCCAGGCGGGTGTGCGTGATGTACGCCGGCCAGGCCGTGGAAGTGGGCCAGGTGCCGGAGCTGTTCGACGTGCCCGCCCACCCCTACAGCGAAGCGTTGCTGGCGGCGATCCCCGAGCACAGCATCGGTGCCGAACGCCTGGCCACCCTGCCTGGCATCGTCCCCGGCCGCTACGACCGCCCCGTGGGTTGCCTGCTGTCACCGCGCTGCCCGTACGTGCAGGACAACTGCCGGCGCCAGCGCCCGCCCCTCGATCCCCAGGCCCATGGCCTGGTGCGTTGCTTCTACCCGCTGAACCAGGAGGTGGCGTGATGGCCGTCGTTCTATCCGCCCGGGAGCTGACCCGGCATTACGAAGTCTCCCGTGGGCTGTTCAAGGGGCACGCCCTGGTCCGCGCGCTGAATGGCGTGTCGTTCGAACTGGAGGCCGGCAAGACCCTGGCCGTGGTCGGCGAATCCGGCTGCGGCAAGTCGACCCTGGCCCGCGCCCTGACCCTGATCGAAGAGCCGTCGTCCGGCTCGCTGCAAATTGCCGGCACCGAAGTGAAAGGCGCCAGCAAGAGCGAGCGCAAGCAATTGCGCCGCGATGTGCAGATGGTGTTCCAGAGCCCCTACGCCTCGCTCAACCCACGGCAGAAGATTGGTGACCAGCTGGCCGAGCCGCTGCTGATCAACACCTCGCTGAGCAAGGCCGAGCGGCGAGAAAAGGTGCAGAAGATGATGGAACAGGTCGGCCTGCGCCCCGAGCATTACCAGCGTTACCCGCACATGTTCTCCGGTGGCCAGCGCCAACGTATTGCCCTGGCCCGGGCAATGATGCTGCAGCCCAAGGTGCTGGTGGCGGACGAGCCGACCTCGGCGCTGGACGTGTCGATCCAGGCCCAGGTGCTGAACCTGTTCATGGACTTGCAGAATGAGTTCAACACCGCCTACGTGTTTATTTCGCACAACCTTGCGGTGGTGCGGCATGTGGCCGATCAGGTGCTGGTGATGTACCTCGGCCGGCCGGCGGAGATGGGGCCGAAAGAAGATATCTACGAAAGGCCGTTGCACCCATATACCCAGGCGCTGCTGTCGGCGACGCCGGCGATTCACCCGGACCCTTTGAAGCCGAAGATCCGCATTGCCGGGGAGTTGCCCAACCCGCTGAACCCGCCGGAGGGGTGTGCGTTTCACAAGCGCTGCCCGTATGCGACCGAGCGGTGTGCCAAGGAGGTGCCGGCGCTCAGGCAGGTGAGTACCCGGCAGGTGGCTTGTCACTATGCCGAGCAGTTTCTTTAGCCTTTAGATAGCCGGGGCTGCTTTGCAGCCCTTTCGCGACACCAGGCCGCTCCCACAAAGGACCACGATCTCCTGTAGGAGCGGCCTTGTGTCGCGATGGGCCGCAAAGCGGCCCCAATAATTTCAATGCATAAAGAACCAGATCAGTATAATCACCGGAATCGGCACCCCAATCATCCAGAGCAGTATCGAGCGCATGGCCTTTCTCCTTGTTCGATGTTGAACAGACCGGTGCACTCGCCATGCCATCCCTGTCAAAAAATCACTCTCAACCAAATCAACGGCTTACGCCCCAAGCCGCTTGGCAAAACCGTGCAATATGCCGGATCCGCCCCCTTGCAGCTGGGTGTTCTGCAATGCACTATCAGGCTCATGACCGCCACCACCCTCCCCGACGGCCCCGAGCAGACCCCGCTCACCGCCGACACCGTGCTGCGCTACCACCTGTGCTGGAAGCACCGCGACCTCGACGGCGTCATGGCGCTCTACCACCCCGACATCCAGTACCACGACTTCTTCCAGAACCGCGTGCTCGGCTACCAGGAACTGCGTGACTATGTGCGCGCCTGCCTGCCCCATGAAGCCGGCGAAGACATCGTGCACAGCGACCGCATCCGCGTCGACGGCTGTACCGCGTTCATCCAGTACCAGGTCACGGTCCAGGGCGGCGACGGCCTGGTGGCGTTCCAGTCCAGCGAGGCGATTACCGTGAAGGACGGCCTGATCTGGCAGGTCAACGAATACGCCACGCTGGTCCGCCGGAGCAGCAGTGGCCATGCCAGCAGCGGCCCGCGCCCGGCCACCAGCCGCCTGGGCCTGTCACCCCGACAGCTGTCGACCATGGCCCAGGACCTGGAACACTACTTCCAGCGCCAGCGCCCCTACCTGGACCCGGAGCTGGACCTGCAGCAGGTGGCCGACGCCAGCGGCTACAGCCGCAACCAGATCTCCTACCTGCTCAACCAGGTGCTCGGGCAAAGCTTCTACCGCTACGTCAACCAGGCCCGCCTGCAGCACCTGATGGCCAGCCTTGATAACGACAGCATCGAGGCCACGATCGACGAGCTGGCGTTCAATGCCGGTTTCAACTCGTTGTCGGCGTTCTACAAGTGTTTCCGCGAACACACCGGGCTTACGCCCAAGGCGTACCTGAAGCAAATTTCCCTGCGTGCACGCACGTAGGACAGCCGCCCGCCGACACCACTAGGATCGCCCACAGACCTTGACGGATGTGGAGCCGAACCCGATGCAACCCCTGCGCACGCTCAGCCTGTGGATGGACCAGCTCGACGAGCCGTTGTGCGCCCGCCCGGCCCTGCGTCAGGACCTGGACGCGGATGTGTGCATCATCGGCGCTGGCTACACCGGCCTGTGGACCGCCTACTACCTCAAGCGCCAGGCGCCACAGTTGAACATCGCGGTAATCGACGCCAACATCGCCGGCTTCGGCGCTTCGGGGCGCAACGGCGGCTGGCTGATGGGCAACCTGCTCGGCGAAGACCGCCTGCTGGCCACCCTTTCACCGCAACAACGCCGCGCCAGCATCGACCTGCTGCATGGCATTCCCGATGAAGTACACCGCGTACTGCATCGCGAGAGCATCGACTGCGACTACCGCAAAGGCGGCGTGCTCTACTGCGCCGCGCGCTACCCGGAACAGGAGCGCAGCCTGCGCGCCTACCTAGACGACCTTTATCGCCAAGGCATGACCGAGGACGACTACCGCTGGCTGCGCCCCGAACAGCTTGACGCTCAGTTGCGGGTCAGCAACGCCTATGGCGCCATCTACAGCCCGCACACCGCAACCATCCAACCCGCCAAGCTGGCGCGTGGCCTGGCCCGGGCGGTAGAAGCGCTGGGCGTTACCATCTACGAAAACACCCCAGCCATCGACTGGCAGCCGGGTGAGGTGCGCACCCCGTTGGCGCGCATCCGTTGCCAATGGACGGTACCCGCCGTGGAGGGCTATGCCGTCAGCCTGCCGCCACTGGGTAAACATCAGCTGCCGGTACAGAGCCTGTTGGTGGCCACCGAACCACTGCCGGAGGCCACCTGGCAACAGATCGGCCTGAACCAGGGCCAGGCGTTCAGCGAGAGCAGCCGCCAGGTCACTTACGGCCAGCGCACCGCCGACAACCGCCTGGTATTCGGCGCCCGTGGCGGCTACCGCTTCGGTGGCCGCCTGCGCGAAAACTTCAACCTCGACGAACAGGAAATCGAGCTGCGCCGCTACCTGTTCAGCGAGTTGTTCCCACAGTTGAAGCACGCACGCATCACCCATTCCTGGGGCGGCAACCTGGGCATGGCGCGGCGCTTCCGCCCGCACATGCTCTGCGACCGTCAACGCGGCATCGCCCTGGCGGGCGGCTACGGCGGCGAAGGCGTCGGCGCCACCAACCTGGGCGGGCGCACCCTGGCCGCGCTGATCCTCAACCAGCACAACGAACTGACCGCGCAACCCTGGGTGCTCGACAACCGCCCGCTTTCAAGCCTGGCCAGCTGGCCACCCGAGCCCTGCCGATGGCTGGGCTACAACGCGATCATCCAGAGCTTCGTCCACGAGGACCGGACCCTCGCCAACCCCGCCAGTGCGCCCTGGAGGCGGCGCCTTGCCAGCAATCTTGCGGACTTCATGGAAGGCTTCATGCGCTGATTTTTCCCCCTCACTGACACAGGATTTACCGGTCATGAGCATCACCCATTTCAAGAACACCGACAGCGCCGTGCTCGACAGCTCCAACCCGGTCACGGTGCCGCTTGGCGACCCCGTTGCAGTGACTTCGGTCACCTGCGTGGAACGCAGCGACGGCGTCGAAACCGGCATCTGGGAGTGCACCCCCGGGCGCTGGCGGCGGCAGATCGTGCAGCAGGAGTTCTGCCATTTCATCAAGGGCCGCTGCACCTTCACTCCCGACGGTGGCGAGCCCCTGCTCATAGAAGCCGGAGACGCACTGATGCTACCGGCCAACAGCACTGGCACCTGGGACATCCAGGAGACCGTGCGCAAAACCTACGTTCTTGTCTTCTGATCCGCTGATCGCCTGCCTTCGATAACAACACACAAAGCAAGGTAACCCCGACATGCGCACGCTCCTTCTCGCCCCCCTGATGCTGGCCGCCAGCGTGGCCGGCGCCGCCGAAACGGTGAAGATCTACAACTGGTCCAGCTACGTTGCCCCCGACACACTGAAGAACTTCCAGCAAGCCAGCGGTATCGTGCCCACCTACGACGTTTACGACAGCAACGAAACCCTCGACGGCAAGCTGATGACCGGCAACTCCGGCTACGACGTGGTGTTTCCGTCCAACCATTTCATGGCCCGGCAAATCCAGGGCAAGGCCCTCAAGCGCCTGGACAAGTCGCAATTGCCCAACTGGCACAACCTCAACCCGGTGCTGCTCAAGGCGCTCGAAGTGAACGACCCGGGTAACCAGTACGGTTTCCCATACCTGTGGGGCAGCACCGGCATCGGTTACAACATCGACAAGGTCAAGGCAGTGCTGGGCGACGATGCCCCGGTGGACTCCTGGGACCTGATCTTCAAGCCCGAGTACATGAGCAAGCTGAAAAGCTGCGGCGTCGCGGTGTTGGACAACGGCCCTGAACTGCTACCGATCGCCCTGCACTACCTGGGCCTGCCGCACCACAGCCAGGACCCGGCGGACTATGACAAGGCCAAGGCGCTGCTGATGCAGGTGCGACCGTATATCAGCTACTTCCACTCCTCGAAGTACACCGGCGACCTGGCCAATGGCGACATCTGCGTGGTGGTGGGCTTCTCAGGGGATGTGCTGCAAGCGAAGAACCGCGCCGAGGAGGCGAAGAACGGGGTGAAAGTGGGCTACTCGATACCCAGGGAAGGCGCACCGATGTGGTTCGACATGGTTGCCATGCCGGCCGATGCACCGGACGAAAAGGCCGGGTATGCCTACATGAACTACCTGCTGCAGCCAGAGGTGATGGCCAACATCAGCAACCATGCGCAATACGCCAACGGCAACCTCAAGGCGGACGGGCTGGTGGATCCGGCGATGAAGGGTAATACGATGATTTACCCGAGCGAGGAAGTAATGGGCAAGCTGTATGCGCTGGAGGCGATGCCGGCCAAGATCGACCGCATTCGGACGAGGATCTGGACCAGTATCAAGGCAGGAAACTGAGTGCGGCCGTAACGCGGTCACTGTGGGAGCGGGTTTACCCGCGAATGCGATGTTGAATTCACCGACGCATTCGCGGGTAAACCCGCTCCCACAGGGGTCAGATGCAAGCTTTCCGAATCAGTGGTGCTCGCGGGTAGCGCGGAACTTGATGTCCGGCCAACGCTCTTCCATCAGCGACAGGTTGACGCGGGTCGGCGCCAGGTAGGTCAGGTGCCCGCCACCGTCGATGGCCAGGTTCTCCATGGCCTTGTTCTGGAATTCCTCGAGCTTCTTCTTGTCGTCACAGCCGATCCAGCGGGCCGACCACACGGTGATCGGCTCGTAGGCGCACTCGACCTTGTACTCTTCCTTCAGGCGGCTGGCGACCACGTCGAACTGCAGCACACCGACTGCACCGAGGATGATGTCGTTGCTGCGCTCAGGGAAGAACACCTGGGTCGCACCTTCTTCGGCCAGCTGTTGCAGGCCTTGGCGCAGCTGCTTGGATTTCAGCGGGTCCTTCAGGCGCACACGGCGGAACAGCTCCGGAGCGAAGTGCGGAATACCGGTGAAGCCCAGCGCCTCGCCTTCGGTGAAGGTGTCGCCGATCTGGATGGTGCCGTGGTTGTGCAGGCCAATGATATCGCCGGCATAGGCCTCTTCCAGCTGCTCACGCTCGGAGGAGAAGAAGGTCAGCGCGTCGCCGATGCGCAGGTCCTTGTTGATGCGCACGTGGCGCATCTTCATGCCCTTCTCGTACTTGCCCGAGCAGATGCGCATGAAGGCGATGCGGTCGCGGTGTTTCGGGTCCATGTTCGCCTGGATCTTGAACACGAAACCGGTGAACTTCTCTTCCACAGGCTCCACGGTGCGCTCGTGAGCCACACGGCCCAGCGGGCGCGGCGCCCAGTCGACGACGGCGTCAAGCACATGGTCGACACCGAAGTTGCCCAGCGCGGTACCGAAGAACACCGGGGTCAGCTGGCCGTTGATGAACTCTTCCTGGTTGAACTCGTGGCAGGCGCCCTGCACCAGCTCCAGCTGTTCGACGAACGAATCGTACTGGTCGCCCAGGTGGGCCCGGGCTTCGTCCGAATCCAGCTTCTGGATGATCTTGGCTTCGGTGCGCTCATGGCCGTGGCCCGGGGTGTACACCACGATGTAGTCACCGGTCAGGTGGTACACGCCTTTGAAGTCGCGGTAGCAACCGATCGGCCAGGTGATCGGCGCGGCCTTGATCTTCAGCACGGCTTCGATCTCGTCGAGCAGTTCGATCGGGTCGCGGATGTCGCGGTCGAGTTTGTTGATGAAGCTGACGATCGGCGTGTCGCGCAGGCGGCACACGTCCATCAGGGCGATGGTACGTGGCTCTACACCTTTACCGCCGTCGAGCACCATCAGCGCCGAGTCCACCGCGGTCAGGGTGCGGTAGGTGTCTTCCGAGAAGTCTTCGTGGCCGGGGGTGTCGAGCAGGTTGATCATGTGCTCGCGGTACGGGAACTGCATCACCGAGGTGGTGATGGAGATGCCGCGCTGCTTCTCCATTTCCATCCAGTCGGAGGTGGCGTGGCGGTCGGACTTGCGCGACTTCACGGTACCGGCGACGGCAATGGCCTTGCCCATCAGCAGCAGCTTCTCGGTGATGGTGGTCTTACCGGCGTCGGGGTGGGAAATGATTGCGAAAGTGCGGCGCTTCGCGACTTCGGCGGCCTGGTTGGTCATGGGAAATCGCCTGACTGGGGGATTAAAAAGGGGCGATATCATACCTGAAGTTGAGCCGGGACCAAAATTTGCTGAACCGGCGGTGCCTGTTCCGGCCCTTTCGCGGGCACGCCCGCTCCCACCGGTACTGCACAGGCCTGCACAGCAGTGGAGATCCCTGTGGGAGCGGGCGTGCCCGCGAAGAGGCCGGCACTGCCATTACAAATTCAACAACCAGCCGCTTTATCACGACAAATGGCCAAAGGGCAGTTATTTCAACGCCTACAGCGCACCAACCCGTTGCTTTCTCTCGTCAATTTTCCAACCAGCCAGTGATTAACGCTGGCCAAATGCCGCCCCAGATGGGAACCTTTACGCCCACGGAGACGTCCACTCCCCTGCAACCCGCTTCGGTTGGGGAGCTTTTTTCATCAGCATTTTCGGGCCCGACGGGGTTCGGCTCATAGCCTGATCGCAGCCTTCGGCGTGCGTCACGCTGCTACTCGCGAACACACCACCCGCCGCCAGGACTGGTCGGCAACCAAGAAGTGTGCTCGCCGACTACACAAGGAGTCCGCCTGTGGCAAAACGCTACGGAAAAGGGCTGTTGGGATGGGCCTCCGTGCTCGTCATCCTGGCCCTGCTGGTCCACTGGATCGGCATCGACACGATCGCGCGGTATCGCGACGATCTTGGGTTCTACCTGCAAGCGCACCTGCTACTGGTGCTGGCTTCGATGGCGGCGGCGCTGGCCGTGGGCATCCCCGCCGGCATTGCGTTAAGTCGACCGCACCGGGTCGACAAAGCCGAGCGCTTCATGCAGTTCTTCAACGTTGGTAACACCATCCCTCCCCTGGCCGTTCTGGCCATCGCCCTGAGTATCCTGGGCATCGGCGCCGGGCCCGCGATCTTCGCGCTGTTCCTCCCCTCCCTCCTGCCTATCGTGCGCAACACCTACGAGGGCCTGAAAAACGTCCCTGCCTCGCTCAAGGAAGCCGCCACCGGCATCGGCATGACTCCGCGCCAGCAACTCTGGCAAGTGGAGCTGCCCAACGCCGTGCCGATCATCGTTGGTGGCGTGCGTGTGGCCCTGGCGCTGAACGTTGGCACCGCACCGCTGGCGTTCCTGATTGGCGCCAACAGCCTGGGCAGCCTGATTTTCCCCGGCATCGCCCTGAACAACCAGCCACAACTGCTGCTGGGGGCTGCCTGCACCGCACTACTGGCGCTGGCGCTGGACGCAGCGGTGAGTTTCTCCAGCAAGCGCTGGCTGGAACGTGGCCTGGCTGGATAACGAGAGGGAACGTATGAACAAGAGAATCGCCTTGTTGTTGGGCGCGACCCTGCTGTTAGCAGGATTTGCCCAGGCAGCGGAAAAACCACTTGTCCGTATCGGCGCGCGGGTGTTCACCGAACAGACCGTACTCGCCGAAATCACCGCGCAATACCTGCGCGCCAACGGCTTTGATGTGCGCGTCACCAGCGGCCTTGGCAGCAACATCGCACGCCAGGCCCAGGAAACCGGCCAGCTCGACCTGATGTGGGAATACACCGGCGTGTCACTGGTGTCGTACAACCATATCGACGAGCGCATGCCCAGTGCCGAGGCCACCTACGCCAAGGTCAAGGCACTGGACGCGAAGAAGGACCTGATCTGGCTGACCCCGTCGAAGTTCAGCAACACCTATGCGCTGGGCCTGCCCAAGCAGGTCGCCGAGGCTTATCCGCAGATCAACTCGATCAGCGACCTCAACCAGGTACTGCGTGACGAAAGCCACCGCAACCACCTGGTGGCGCTGGACACCGAGTTCGCCAACCGCCCGGACGGCCTGGTAGGCCTGAAAGCGATGTACGACCTGCAAGTGGGCCGCGCCAACATCCGCCAGATGGATGCCGGCCTGGTCTACACCGCCATGCACAACAACCAGGTGTTCGCCGGCCTTGTGTACACCACCGATGGTCGCTTGAACGCGTTCAACCTCAAGCTGCTGGAAGACGACAAGCACTACTTCCCCGACTACACCGCCGCCCCGGTGGTGCGCAAACAGGTGCTCGACGCCAACCCGCAACTGGCCGGCCTGCTCAAGCCTCTGGCCGAGCAACTGGATGACGAAACCATGCGCCAGCTCAATGCCAAGGTCGACGTCGAACACCAGAACCCGACCAAGGTGGCCGCCGCCTTCCTGCGTGACCACCCAATGCCTGGCGAGGTACAACCATGAGCCTGCTCGACACGTTCGCCCACCTCGACTGGGCCCAGGTACTGCAGCTGACCTGGCAACACATCATGCTGGTCGGCGTCGCCGTAGGCCTGGCGATCATCGTCGGCGTACCGCTGGGCATCCTCATGACCCGCTTCCCGGCCGTCGCCGGCCCATTGCAGGCCAGTGCCACGGTGTTGCTGACCATTCCCTCGATCGCCCTGTTCGGCCTGCTGCTGCCGTTCTACTCCAGGTTCGGCCAGGGCCTGGGGCCGCTGCCGGCGATCACTGCGGTGTTCCTCTACTCACTGCTGCCGATCATGCGCAACACCTACCTGGCTTTGACCAACGTCGAACCCGGCATCCGTGAAGCCGCGCGTGGCATCGGCATGACCTTCGGCCAGCGCCTGCGCATGGTCGAACTGCCCATCGCAGTGCCGGTGATCCTCGCCGGTGTGCGCACCGCCGTGGTGATGAACATCGGCGTGATGACCATCGCCGCCACCATCGGCGCCGGCGGCCTTGGCGTACTCATCCTCACCTCCATCAGCCGCAGCGACATGTCGATGCTGCTGGTCGGCGCCGTGCTGGTCAGCCTGCTGGCGATCATCGCCGACCTGCTCCTGCAAACCCTGCAACGTGCCCTGACTCCAGAAGGACTGCGCTCATGATCGAACTGAAGAACCTCAGCAAAACCTTCAACGTCAACGGCAAGGACGTCAAAGCCGTCGACTCGGTAAGCCTCACCGTCAACGAAGGGGAAATCTGCGTGTTCCTCGGCCCCTCCGGCTGCGGCAAGAGCACTACCCTGAAAATGATCAACCGCCTGATCACGCCTACTTCCGGCCAGGTGTTCATCAATGGCGAAGACACCACCGGGCTGGACGAAGTCACCCTGCGCCGGCATATCGGCTATGTCATCCAGCAGATCGGCCTGTTCCCCAACATGACCATCGAGGAGAACATCACCGTGGTGCCGCGCCTGCTCGGCTGGGACAAACAGAAGTGCCATGAACGCGCCCGCGAGCTGATGCACATGATCAAGCTGGAGCCCAAGCAGTACCTGCAGCGCTACCCGCGCGAGCTGTCCGGCGGGCAGCAGCAGCGTATCGGCGTGATCCGCGCCTTGGCGGCGGAAGCGCCGGTGCTGCTGATGGACGAGCCGTTCGGCGCGGTCGACCCGATCAACCGCGAGATGATCCAGAACGAGTTCTTCGAGATGCAGCGGGCCTTGAACAAGACCGTGATCATGGTCAGCCACGACATCGACGAAGCGATCAAGCTGGGCGACAAGATCGCCATCTTCCGCGCCGGCAAGCTGTTGCAGCTGGACCACCCGGACACCTTGCTGGCGCACCCGGCGGACGAGTTCGTCAGCAACTTCGTCGGCCAGGACAGCACCCTCAAGCGCCTGCTGCTGGTACGTGCGGAGGATGCGGCGGACAACGCGCCATCGGTGAGCCCGCAGACGCCGGTGAGCGATGCACTCGAGCTGCTGGACGAGCACGACCGCCGTTACGTGGTGGTGACCGATGCGCAGAACAAGGCACTGGGCTACGTGCGCCGGCGTGACATGCATCGCCAGCAAGGGACTTGTGGCGACTTCCTGCAGCCGTTCAATGCCACGGCGTCGCATGATGAGCATTTGCGCATCCTGCTGTCGCGGATGTACGAGTTCAACCGGGCGTGGCTGCCGGTGCTGGATGCCGAACAGGTGTTCCTGGGCGAGGTGACGCAGGAGTCGATTGCGGCTTACCTGAGTTCGGGGCGCTCGCGGGGGGCCAAGACCAGCATTGTCTCGCCGGCCGAGGCGGTGGTTTCGTAATCGCCGGGGGCGCGCTGCGCCCCTTTCGCGACACAAGGCCGCTCCTACAGCAGATCGCGCTCCTCTGTAGGAGCGGCCTTGTGTCGCGATGGGCCGCAAAGCGGCCCCGGCAATCTCGGCTCAAAACCCAAGTAATGGATTGCCTGTGCCGGCCTCTTCGCGGGTAAACCCGCGAAGCAGGCGACGCGGTGTCAGAACCCTACACTGGCCTGCACGTAAAAGGTCCGCGGCTCACCCACATAGATGCCGGCATTGTTGTCGCTGGAGCGGGTGAAGTACTGCTTGTCGAACAGGTTCTTCACCCCCGCCGCCAGCTTCAGGTTGGACATCTGAGGCCCGAACTCATACCCGCCACGGGCATGCCAGGTCACATAACCCGGAATATCGCCAAACTGCCCGTCCGCACTCGGCTCGGTGATGTAGTCGCCGTTGAAGCTGCCATCGGCATTGATCCCGGTACCCGGCGCGCGCTGCTTGGATTGGGCGTAGGCATCCAGGTTCCAGGTCCAGTGATTGACCGCGTAACGCACGCCGGCAGTGGCCACCTGGCGTGAATAGAACGGCAGGTCACGGCCCTCGAAGCCAGGAATGTCCCCTTCATAAGTAGCGCGGGTATAGGTATAGCCACCGTTCACCGACAGCCCTTCCAGGCGCGGGTCCAGCCCGTCCAGGTCATAGCGCACCGAGGCCTCGATACCCTGATGCTTGGTCGCACCGAGGTTGGTCCAGCCCACATCGTTGCTGATGTACTGCAGTTCGTCATCGAAGTCGATGTAGAAAGCCGTCAGCTCACCAGCAAAGCCGCCATTGTCATAGCGGGTACCGATTTCGTAGGTCTTGGCCTTTTCCGGCTCCAGGCCATTGGCCGTACTGTTGCCCGTACCACCCTGGCCCAGCTGGAAGTACTGCAGGCTGCCGAACGAGGTCTCGTAGTTGGCGAACACCTTCCACGCATCGGAGATGTGGTACATCACGCTCAGCGCCGGCAGCGGCTCGTTGCTGGTGATGCTGCGTTTCTTCTCCGGCACCGGCTGGCCGTTGGCACCGAGCACCGGGCGGTCGCGCCAGTCGGTGTTGATATGCTCGAAGCGGATACCTGGGGTGATGGTCCAGTTACCCACGTCGATCTTGTCGTCGATGTAGTAGGCACTGGCCTCGGTACCACCGCTGCGGTCCTGGAACACATGGCCGTCGGAGCCCGGGGCGGGCGTCGGCACGTTGTCGATCAGCGCCAGGCGGGTCGACTGCTCACGCATCGCTTCCTTCAGGTAGCGGTAGCCCACGCTGACTTCCTGGGTGGTCGGGCCCGCGAAAAAGATCCGCGACAGCCGTGGTTCGATGGCAAAGGTGTGGTAGTTGCGCGGGTACGACGACAGGGTCTTCATGTCGCGCGAGGCAATGGAGCTGCCGCGGAAGCTGTCGGTGTAGTAGGTCAGCACTTCGAACTGGGTGGCGTCGTCGAGCTGCCGCTGCCACTTGAACGACACGTCCTTGCGCCGGCCGGCGAAGTAGTCGTAGTCGCGCAGCGACTGGTACGGGTTGCTGTCGTACTGCGCCTGGGTCAGGCCGCCAGGCATGTCGGCACGGCCGTCGTAGTAGTGGAAGTTGAGCCAGAACTCGTCAACGTCGGTCGGTGCCCAGTGGGTCTTGAGGATGACGTCGTCGATGTCGTTGCCATTGTTGCTTTCACGGTAGCCGTTGCCATTCACCCCGGTGTACAGCAGCGCCACGCCCATGCCGTTGTCCGCCGTACCGCCGACGAAGGCCGACTCGGTGTGCTTCCAGCCGCCATGCTGGGAGGTTTCCAGGGTGGTGGACAGCTCGGCCGAGGGCTTCTCGGGGATTGCCCGGGTAACGAAGTTGATCACCCCACCGACGTTCTGCGGGCCATAACGCACGGAACCGGCGCCACGCACCACGTCGATGCTGTCGAGGTTGCCCGAGGAAATCGGCGCCATCGACAGCTGCGGCTGGCCATAGGGCGCGAAAGCGGCCGGAATGCCGTCGATCAGCACCGTGGAGCGTGGCGACAGGCGCGAAGTCAGGCCGCGAACGCCCACGTTCAGCGACAGGTCGCTACCGCCGGTACCGTTGGAGTCCTGCACCTGAACGCCGGGGATGCCGCGCAGCACGTCACGCACGTTCATTGCGCCCTTTTCCACCATCGCCTCGCGGCGCACCACGGTGCGCGCGCCGGGGTGGTTCTGCACCACGCTCTGCTGGGCATCGCCCAGCCAGTCACCCACCACCTTGACGTCGGTGGGTGCCAGCTCCAGGCTACCGGTGGTGAGGGTGCCATCGGCCTGGGCCGGCTTGACCACCACGGTGCCCTGGAACATCTCGTAGGTCAGGCCGCTGCCTTGCAACAACTGCTGCAGCGCCTGCTCGGGCGCCAGCTGGCCGGACACCGCCGGGGCCTGCTTGCCGGCCACCAGGTCGGGGCTGAAGAACAGCTGCAGGTTGGTCTGCTGGCCCAGTTGGTTCAGCGCCGATGCCAAGGATTGGGCCTGAATCTGGATAGTGCTGCCGGCGTCTGCGGCCTGGCTGTTGACGGCCACGGCGCTGACCGCCAAGGCCAGCGCCAGGGCGCGGAAGCGTGGGAAGGGCTTGTTGTTGTTCACGTCGTCGAAACTTCCTGGAATACGGAATAAACGCCAACCGCATGCAAATGGAAATGCTTGGCAGTTGCAGCTGGCGGGGAAGACGAACGAGCGGAAAAAAACCTGAATCTATTTCGCGATTATTTCGCGCGAGCCATCTTCGTTGGCCTTGACGACCACCGGCAGGATGCTCGGCAAGGCACGCAGCAGCGCATCGGTGTCGTCGGTGCTGAAGGTGCTGGACAGCCGCAGCTGGGCGACTTTGCCGGGGGCGACCCGCAGCGGCTGGCTGCGGTAGCGCGAGGCTTCGGCCACCACCTCGGCCAGGGTGGCGTTGTCGAACACCAGCCTGCCTTGGCGCCAGGCAGTCAGGGCGCCGGTATTCACCGCATAGGGCGCAGCCACCTGGCCTTGTTCATCTATATGCGAGCCCTGGCCCGCCGTGAGCTGCGCCAGCGAGGCGCCCTTGCCCTGCACACGCACCGAGCCCTGCTCCACCGCCACGCGGGTGCTGGCCGGGTCCAGGCGGACGTCGAAACGGGTACCGGTGACAGTCACGCTGCCCTGGGCGGTGTCGACCACGAACGGCCTGCCACTGTCGTGGGCGACGGTGAACATCACTTCACCCGCCATCAGCCGGACATGCCGCTGGCCGGCGCTGAAAGCGACCTGCACTTGCGTGCTGCCGTTGAGCTCAAGGTGCGAACCATCCGGCAGTTCGACCTGGCGGCGTTCGTTGAAGTCGGTCTGCAAGCTGCCCTGGTGATTCAGTTGCTGGTAGTGCCAGCCGCCCCAGCCCAGGCCCAACGCCAGTGCGGCCACGCTGGCGGCCAAGGCCTGGCGCACGAAGCGCCGACGTGGCAACTGGCGTACCGGTGCCGGCTGGCACAGCGCTTCCAGGCGCTGGCGCGGGATGAACTCGGCGGCCTGCCACAGGCGGGCGAGCTGCTGGTACTCATCACGGTGCCGCGCATCGCCTTCCAGCCAGGCGTGCAGCTGCGCCTGCAGCCCGGCATCGCGAGGTGCATCCTGCACCCGGGCGAACCACGCGGCCGCCTGCTCGCGGACGGTATCGGTACCGTGCTGTTTCATCGAAAAGGTCTCCTGACTCATCATGCCGACACATCCAGGTGCTCGCGCAGATGCCGGAGCGTGCGGATCATATACTTTTCGACCATGTTCTTGCTCAACCCCATGCGCTCGGCGATCTCGGCCTGGGTCAGCCCTTCGAGCTTCTGCCAGATGAACACCTGTCGGCAATTGAGCGGCAGTTCGGCCAGCGCCCGCTCGACACTGTCGGCCAGCTCCAGCGCATGCACGTAGGCCTCGGGGTCGCCACCGACGGCCATGCCTTCGTCGAAGGCTTCCAGCTCCAGTGCCTGGCGGCGGTCCTCGCGACGGAAGCCATCCACAGCAATATTGCGTGCGGTCTGGTGCAGGTAGGCGCGTGGCTGCTCGACCTGCTCGCGCGGGTTTTCCAGTACCCGGACAAAGGCATCGTGGGTGAGGTCCTCGGCCTGCTGTCGACTGCGCAACTTGCGCGTCCAGGTGCCGATCAGCTCATGGTAGTGGTCGAGGAAGCCTTTGGGTCCGGACACGGTCGGGGTCATCAGGGAGGCAGACAAGGGTGCGAATAGTAATGCTTCTCATCAATGGCGGCAATTCCGCCAGTCGGTAACAAAAAATTTATCGTCTTTTTCATGCACGGCAGTGCCAGGGAAATGTGGCCATAAATATGAACACCTGAGGCCCCTTCGCGGGCACGCCCGCTCCCACAGGAACCGCGAGATGCCTGTGGGAGCGGGCGTGCCCGCGAAGGAGCCAGCGCGTTCCATTCCACTATTTTTTACGCTTGAAACACTCCGGGGAACATCAGCCGGTCACATGGGTCGGTTATTCAAATGGCAGGTCGTCGATCCGCGCCGATCACGCCCGGATTGCCTGTTGATTCTGCATTCTTCACGCCCTAAAGTGCGCGCCGAACGTCCATGCTGGAAACGATCCATCCGGCTCAAGTACTGAGTAGGCGAACCAAAGTGGGGATACGGAGGACGTTCAGTTTGCAGCCACTTAAATTTTCAGTTTGCCCATGGAGTCCCTGAGCATGTCGATCCAGGTCGAAGACTATTTCGCGCGTGACACCTTCCAGAAAATGAAGGCGTTTGCCGACAAGCAGGAAACCCCGTTCGTACTCATCGATACCCAGATGATCAGCCAGGCCTACGACGACCTGCGCGCTGGTTTCGAATTCGCCAAGGTGTACTACGCGGTCAAGGCCAACCCGGCCGTGGAAATCATCGACCTGCTCAAAGAGAAAGGTTCGAGCTTCGACATCGCCTCGATCTACGAGCTGGACAAGGTGCTGGGTCGCGGCGTCAGCGCCGACCGTATCAGCTACGGCAACACCATCAAGAAGTCCAAGGACATCCGCTACTTCTACGAGAAGGGCGTGCGCCTGTATGCCACCGACTCGGAAGCCGACCTGCGCAACATCGCCAAGGCCGCACCGGGTTCGAAGGTGTACGTGCGTATTCTCACCGAAGGCTCGACCACCGCCGACTGGCCGCTGTCGCGTAAATTCGGCTGCCAGACCGACATGGCCATGGACCTGCTGATTCTCGCCCGCGACCTGGGCCTGGTGCCTTACGGCATTTCCTTCCATGTCGGCTCGCAACAGCGCGACATCAGCGTGTGGGACGCCGCCATCGCCAAGGTCAAGGTGATCTTCGAGCGCCTGAAGGAAGAAGACGGCATCGAGCTGAAGCTGATCAACATGGGTGGCGGCTTCCCGGCCAACTACATCACCCGGACCAACAGCCTGGAAACCTACGCCGAAGAGATCATCCGCTTCCTGAAGGAAGACTTCGGTGACGACCTGCCGGAAATCATCCTCGAGCCGGGCCGTTCGCTGATTGCCAACGCCGGTATCCTGGTCAGCGAAGTGGTACTGGTTGCACGCAAGTCGCGCACCGCTGTCGAGCGCTGGATCTACACCGACGTGGGCAAGTTCTCCGGCCTGATCGAAACCATGGACGAGTCCATCAAGTTCCCGATCTGGACCGAGAAGAAAGGCGAGACCGAAGAAGTGGTCATCGCCGGCCCGACCTGCGACAGCGCCGACATCATGTACGAGCACTACAAGTACGGCCTGCCGCTGAACCTGGCCATCGGTGACCGCCTGTACTGGCTGTCGACCGGCGCCTACACCACCAGCTACAGCGCAGTGGAATTCAACGGCTTCCCGCCGCTGAAGGCTTACTACCTGTAAAGCAAAACGGGGCCGAAAGGCCCCGTTTTCATTTGTGCTTTCCGCCCTCAGGCCTGTGCAACTCCCTGTAGGAGCAGCCTTGTGCTGCGAAGAGGCCATAACTGCCAAAGGCCATCTTTTGTCTTGCCGGCCTCTTCGCAGCACAAGGCTGCTCCTACAGGCCTTGAGGGAACCTCAAGCTTCGCGCCGTTCGATCTCCTCGGCATACCGCGCCGCAAAGGCCATCAACACCGGCCCGGCCTCCTGCAAGGTCACCAGCGCACTGCGCAGAAAATTCATGTTTCCCTCGACCCGCGCCCGTTCCAGCCAAGGCCCGGCTTCCGCCACCTGCCCCCGCTCGACAAGCACCAGCGCCAGGCTGAACATGCCACGGAAATCCCCCGCCTCGGCTGAGCGCCGATACCAGCGCACCGCCCGTGTCGGATTGGGCGCCGTGGCGATGCCTTGTTCCAGGTAACGCCCGTACAGGTTCATCGACTTGGCATGCCCCATGTGCGCGGCCTTCTCGTAGCACATCAGCGCCTGTGCCTGGTTGGCCGGTATGCCGCGCCCGGTGGCCAGCAAGTTGCCCAGGTTGTACAGCCCCCAGTCCAGCCCAGCATCGGCCGCACGCGCATAGTGAATGGCCGCCTGCGCCTGGCTTGGCTCACCGCCCCAGCCATGCTCCAGGCAACGGCCCAGCATGTTGTGCGCCATGGCACTGCCACCCTGCGCGGCGATGCCGAACCAGCGCCTGGCGACGGCGGCATCCGCCTGAATGCCGCGCCCGTCGAGCAGGATCTGCCCCAGCAACAACTGTGCCTCGACCGCGCCCTGCCCTGCCGCCGCCAGGATCGCCTGGGCGGCCTTGCCAGGGCTTTCTTCCAGCATGGCCTGCAAACCGGCCACATCCACCACTTCCTCACGTCGCAACTGATAGGACACGGCTCAGACCTCGGCCCAGCGGCGCAGCAGATTGTGGTAGGTGCCGGTCAACTGCAGCAGTGACGGATGGTCCGGCACATCGGCTGTCAGTTGCTGGATGGCATTGTCCATTTCGAAGAGCAACGCCCGCTGGCTGTCCTCGCGCACCAGGCTCTGGGTCCAGAAGAACGCGGCGTAACGCTGGCCACGGGTCACCGGGTTGACCTTGTGCAGGCTGGTGCCGGGGTACAGCACCAGGTCACCGGCAGCCAGCTTGACCTGCTGCTCGCCGTAGGTGTCCTGGATCACCAGCTCGCCGCCGTCGTAGCTGTCCGGATCGCTGAGGAACAGCGTGGAAGACAGGTCGGTACGCACCCGCTCCGGGCTGCCCTTGGGCTGGCGCAGGGCGTTGTCGATGTGAAAGCCGAAACTGCCGCCTTCGCGGTAGCAGTTGATCAGCGGCGGGAACACCTTGTGCGGCAAGGCTGCAGACATGAAGCGCGGGTTCTGCCACAGGCGGTCGATCAGCGCGCTACCGATTTCCTTGGTCAGCGGGTGGCCTTCCGGCAGTTGCAGGTTGTGCTTGGCCTTGGCCGACTGGTAGCCGGCCGTGATCTTGCCGTCGGCCCAATCGGCCTGCTCCAGCGCCTCGCGGATACGGGCCAGTTCATCGGCGTCGAACAGGCCGGGGATATGAAGCAGCATGGCGACAGCACCGTTTGGAAAATGTAAGGCGCCAATGATATTGATTCCCTTTTGCGCTTCACAAGCCCCAATGGCCGCTTAAGACGTTTCAGCTTGATGAAACCGTAAAGGCAAATTGTAAAGATTGTAAATTCTTCACGAATGGTAACGACTCTCAATTGTTACTAACAATTGCTTACATTAAGATCCGCGGCCTTACCACCTTGGGGAAGGTCCTTAGCAATGCGCCAGTACGTACCATCTGCAGTGAGTTCACCACGCCTGATCGTGTCTGCCATCGGCGTAGCCCTCAGCGCTTCGTCGGCCTACGCCGCCGACCCGGTCGCCAGCAGTGCTATCACCCTCGACGCCACCAGCGTCAACGGCAAGGCTGAACAGGCCAGCACCGATTACAAGGTCGACCAGGCATCCTCGCAGAAGTACACCGCGCCGCTGGTGGATACCCCCCGCTCGGTAACCGTGATCCCGCAGCAAGTGATCAAGGACACCAACGCCCTGACCCTGCAGGATGCACTGCGCACTGTGCCGGGCATCACCTTTGGTGCCGGCGAAGGCGGCAACCCACAAGGCGACCGCCCGTTCATCCGCGGCTTCGACGCCCAAGGCGACACCTACCTGGACGGCGTGCGTGACACTGGCGCGCAAACCCGTGAAATCTTCGCCATCGAATCGGTGGAAGTGGCCAAGGGCCCGAACTCGGCCATCGGCGGCCGTGGTGCCGCCGGCGGCACCATCAACCTGGTGAGCAAGCGCGCCCACCTGGGCAACTCGCTCGATGGCGCCTGGACCTGGGGCAGCGACCAGACCCAGCGCTATACCTTCGATGGCAACTACCAGTTCAGCGACTCCGTTGCCGGGCGCCTGAACCTGATGACCCACGAAAGCAACGTCGCCGGCCGCGACAAGGTCAACTACGACCGTTGGGGTATCGCCCCATCGCTGGCCTTCGGCCTGGGTACTCCGACCCGCGTGAACCTCGACTACTACCATCTGGAAAGCGACGACCTGCCGGATTCGGGCATCCCGTACACCATCCCGACCGCTGGTAGTACTGCCCGCACCTCGGCACATCCGAGCAAGCCGTACGACGGCGGTGACAGCGACAACTTCTATGGCCTGACCGGTCGTGACTTCCGCAAAAGCCGCGTGGATATTGCCACCTTTGCCATCGAGCACGACTTGACCGACTCGCTGACCATCAAGAACACCCTGCGCCATGGCAACAGCATGCAGGACTACATCCTGACCCAGCCTGACGACAGCAAGGGTAACGTCAACAACGGCAGCGTCTGGCGCCGCGCCAACACCCGTGTGGGCAACACTGCCACCACCACCAACCAGACCGACCTGTTCGGTGAGTTCTACCTGGGTGGCATGAAGAACAGTTTCTCGACCGGTATCGAGCTGAGCCGAGAAGAGAGCAAGCGCTCGAGCTACACCGTCGATACCGACACCGTCCCAGGCGGCACCGCCAACACCAACTGCACCCCAGGCATGATCGGCGCCACCAGCGGTTACAACTGCACCTCACTGAGCAACCCGAACCCGGACGATCCGTGGAACGGCAGCATCGCACGCAACTACGCGGGCACCGATACCAAGAGCAACACCCGCGCAATTTATGTTTTTGACACACTCGAACTGACGCCCGAGTGGCTGTTGAACATGGGCCTGCGCTACGACCACTTCGACACCCAGTACCGCACCTACGACGCCACAGGCGCCACCGTGGTGAACAGCAAGGGCGTTGTCTCCAAAGGCAAGGATACAAGCGAGTTCGTTACCGGCCAGCTGGGCCTTGTATGGAAGCCGGCCGAGAATGGCAGTATCTACGTTTCCTACGCCACCTCCGCAACGCCACCCGGAGCAATGCTGGGCGAAGGTACTGAAGGCAACCCGTTGGGCAACACCACCGACCGCGCCGGCAACTTGCTGAGCAGCGATCTGGAGCCGGAGGAAACCACCAACTACGAAATCGGCACCAAGTGGGACCTGCTCGACCAGCGCCTGTCCCTGGCCGCTGCGCTGTTCCGCACCGAGAAGGAAAACGCCCGCGTCCAGGTTGACACCACTACCTACGAGAACGTCGGCGAAACTCGCGTACAGGGCATCGAACTGTCTGCCAGCGGCAAGATCACCGAAAAATGGCAGGTATTTGCCGGCTACACCTACATGGAAGCTCGCCAGATAGACGGTGGTGCCGTGAACAAGGCCAACGACGGCAACCAGCTGCCAAACACGCCGAACAACAGCGCCAGCCTGTGGACCACCTACTCCATTACGCCGAAGCTGACCGTGGGTGGCGGTGCCTTCTACGTGGATGACGTGTATGGCAGCGTGGCCAATACCACCATGGTCGACAGCTATGTACGCTACGACGCTATGGCCGCCTACAAGCTGACCAAGAACATCGACCTGCAGCTGAACGTGCAGAACCTGACCAACGAGGTGTACTACGACAAGGCCTTCTCTACCCACTTCGCCAACCAGGCGGCGGGGCGGACGGCTCTGTTGACCACCAGCGTCCACTTCTGATGCCGGGATGGGGTTGATCTGTTGAATGGGCTGCGCCTGTGCCGGCCCTTTCGCGGGTGAACCCGCGAAGAGGCCGGTACAGACAACACAAGCCTGACTGACTAGCCCACCCTGCCCCGTTCATTCCCGTGAGCGGGGCTTTTGCGTATCAAGGCATAATGCACGCCGCGTAGTGTGCGGCAGAAACACAAGGTGATCATGTGGTGAAGAAGACGCTGTTCCAATTGCACTGGTTCTTTGGCATCACCGCTGGCCTGGTGCTGGCCTTGATGGGTATCACCGGGGCCTTGTACTCGTTTCAGGAAGAACTGCTGCGCGCGCTGAATGCCGATGTCCTGAAGGTCCAGGTGCGCCCGGAGGGCGTGCTGCCCCCGGCCGAACTGGTCCAGCGGGTCGAGGCCCAGCAGCACGACAAGGTGGCGATGCTGTGGGTCGATGTACGCGAAGGCAACGCCGCACGCGTCTTCTTTACCCCACCGCCAGGCGAGCGCCGTGGCCAGCTGCGCTATGCCGACCCGTATACCGGCGAACTCAAGGGAGAAGTGGCCGGGCAAGGCTTCTTCAACCTCATGCTCAACCTGCACCGCTTCCTGGCCATGGGAGACAGCGGCCGGCAGATCACCGGTGCCTGCACCCTGATGCTGGTGTTCTTCTGCCTCTCCGGCCTGTACCTGCGCTGGCCGCGCAAGGCGCTGGACTGGCGCACCTGGCTGACCTTCGACTGGGCCAAGAAAGGCCGCGCCTTCAACTGGGACCTGCATGCGGTGGCCGGCACCTGGTGCCTGCTGTTCTACCTGCTGTTCGCCCTGACCGGGCTGTTCTGGTCCTACGAGTGGTACCGCGAGGGCCTGAACAAGCTGCTGGCCGACGCGCCGGCCGCCGGCCAGCAGCAAAAGCGCGGCGAAGGTCGTGGCCGCCACGGGCCGCAGAAAATCGACAAGAACGCCCCGCCGCTGGTGGTCGACTACGACGCAATCTGGGCCAACCTCAAGGACGCTGCCGGCCCGGGCCTGGCCATGTACAACCTGCGCCTGCCACCGGTAGGCGGCCAGCCGGCCAACCTGTTCTACCTGCTGGACAACGCCGACCACCCACGTGCCTTCAACACCCTGGTACTGGACCCGGCCAGCGGCCAGGTGAAAAGACATGACCGCTACACCGACAAGTCCTTCAAGGCCCAGCTGCTCCAGAGCGTCTACGCCCTGCACGTGGGCGAATACTTCGGCCTGCCGGGGCGCATCATCGTCACCATCGCCAGCCTGACCATGCCGCTGTTCTTCGTCACCGGCTGGCTGCTGTACCTCGACCGCCGTCGCAAGAAGCGCCAGGTACGTGCCGCCCGTGGCAACGTCACCAGCAACACTGCCAGCGGCGACAGCTGGCTGATCGGCTTTGCCAGCCAGAGCGGGCTTGCCGAACAACTGGCCTGGCAGAGCGCCGGGCAGCTTCAGGCCGCCGGCCTGCCAGTGCAGGTACGCGCCCTGGCAGAACTGGGTGAAAGCGACCTGCGCCAGGCCCGCCGTGCGCTGTTCGTGGTCAGCACCTTCGGCGACGGCGAAGCCCCCGACAGCGCCCGCGCCTTCGAGCGTAAGGTGCTAGGCCAGCCTTGGGCGCTGGACAACCTCAGCTATGCCCTGCTCGCCCTCGGTGACCGCCAGTATCCGCACTTTTGCGGCTTCGCCCGCCGCCTGCAGGCATGGCTGGGCGAACGCGGGGCCAGCAGCGCATTCAGCCCGGTGGAAGTGGACAACGCCGACCAAGCCGCGCTGCAGCAGTGGCAGCAGGAACTGGCGCAACTGACCGGCGCCCAGCCAGTGGCCGCCTGGCAACCGCCGAGTTTCGGCAACTGGTCGCTGGTGCGCCGCGAACTGCTCAACCCGGGCAGCCAGGGCCAGCCGGTGTACCTGCTGGGCCTGCGACCGGAGCAGCCCGCCAGCTGGGAAGCCGGCGACCTGGTGGAGATCCTGCCGCTCAACGGCCAGCCGAGGATCGACGCCTTCCTCGATGGAATGACGCTGGACGGCGGCGCCAAGGTGCAAGTGAATGGCTTGGCCGAAACCCTCGCCCAGGCCCTGGCCGGCCGCCAGTTGCCGACCCGTCGCGATCACCTGGTCGGTTTGCAGCCGCAGGCGCTGGTCGACGCACTGGTGCCGATCGGCAGCCGCGAATACTCGATTGCCTCGATCGCCAGCGATGGCGTGCTGGAGCTGATCGTGCGCCAGGAACGCCATGCCGATGGCAACCTGGGCCTGGGTTCCGGCTGGCTGACCGAGTACCTGCCGCTTGGCGGTACGTTGAGCCTGCGTTTGCGGCGCAATAGCAGCTTCCACCTGCCGGAAACGGCGGCACCGCTGGTGTTGATTGGCAACGGCACCGGCCTGGCCGGCCTGCGCAGCCTGCTACGCGCGCGGGTGAATGCTGGCGAGCAGCGCAACTGGCTGCTGTTCGGCGAGCGTAACCGGGCGCATGACCTGCTGTGCGGCAACGAGCTGCAAGGCTGGCTGGACAACGGCGACCTGGCACGCCTGGACCTCGCATTTTCGCGGGATCAGGCCGAAAAGGTGTATGTGCAGGATGTGTTGCTGCAACAGGCTGAAGAGCTCAAGCGCTGGGTCGCGGATGGTGCCTGTGTGTATGTCTGCGGCAGCCTTCAAGGCATGGCTGCCGGGGTGGATGCGGCGCTCAACGGCATCCTCGGGGAAGCGGTTGTGCAACAGCTGATCGAGGATGGGCGGTATCGGCGGGATGTTTACTGAAAAACTGGCCTGAGCTAGCAACGCAGTACCTGTAGGAGCGGCCTTGTGTCGCGAAAGGGCTGCGTAGCAGCCCCGGCAATTCATGCATCGCTGCCAGGATCCTGGGGCCGCTCTGCGGCCCTTTCGCGACACAAGGCCGCTCCTACAGCGGGCCAATTCAAGCCATACAGTTCCGGCCTAGTGCAGCTCGAAGGTGTCAGCATCCAGGTTGGCCGGGAACTTGGCCCGGTAGGCCGCCAGTTCCGCCGCACTCAACACCGCGGTGAACACCCCGTCGGCCTCCCCGGCACTGAGCAGGCTCTCGCCCTGGAAGTCCAGCACCTGGCTGTCGCCGGAATAGGCAAAGCCCTTGCCGTCGGTGCCCACCCGGTTCACCGCCGCCACATAGCACAGGTTCTCGATACCCCGCGCCGGCAACAGGCGGTTCCAGTGCTGGCGGCGCGCAGCCGGCCAGTTGGCGGTGTATAGCAACAGGTCGGTGTCCTGGGCATCGCGGCTCCACACCGGGAAGCGCAGGTCGTAGCAGATCAGCGGGCGAATACGCCAGCCCTTGAGCTCGAACTGCACCTGGCGCTCGCCCGGGGTGTAGTGCTTGTGCTCACCGGCCATGCGGAACAGGTGGCGCTTGTCGTAATGCAGGATCTCGCCATCAGGCCGAGCCCACAGCAGGCGGTTGCGGTGGCTGCCATCGGCGGCCTGGATGATCACGCTGCCGGTAATCACCGTGTTGTACTTCTTCGCCTGGGCCTTCAGCCATTTGTAGGTCGGGCCGTTTTCCGGCTCGCACAGGCTTTCCGATTGCATGGAAAAACCGGTAGTGAACATTTCCGGCAGGATCACCAAGTCCACTTCGCCCACCTGCTCCAGCAGCACCTCGAAGTGCGCATAGTTGGCCTCGCGGTCGTGCCAGGCCAGGGTGGTCTGCACCAGGGCGACTTTCAGGTTCGGCAGTGTACTCAGATCGCGCATAGTTTTTCCGCTGCCTGACGCAGCGTCTCCTCTCGTTTGGCAAAGCACAGGCGGACCAGGCGTTGCTCGGGGATGGGTTGCTGGTAGAACACCGACACCGGGATGGTCGCCACGCCGTGCTCACGGGTCAGCCACAGCGACATGTCGACATCGTTCAGGTCCGGGCGGATCTGCGAATAGTCCACCAGCTGGAAATAGGTACCCGCCGTGCGGGTGAAGCGGAACCGCGAGCCCTCCAGCAAGCCGCAGAACAGGTCTCGCTTGGCCTGGTAAAAGGCCGGCAGTTCATCGATATGCTCGGGGTGCTCGGCCATGAAATCGGCCAAGGCGCACTGCAGCGGGGTCACACCGCAGAAGTTGACGTACTGGTGCACCTTGCGCAGCTCGGCACTCAGCGCCGGCGGGGCGACCACGTAGCCGGTCTTCCAGCCGGTGACGTGATAAGTCTTGCCGAACGAACTGACCACGAAGGCGCGCTGGTACAGTTGCTCGTGGGCCAACACGCTGGCATGGCCTACACCGTCATAGACCAGGTGCTCGTAGACCTCGTCGCTGACCAGGTAGATATCGCGGTCAGCGATAAGCCGGGCCAGTTGGCCCAGGTCTTCTTGGGTAATCAGCGCACCGCTGGGGTTGTGCGGCGAATTGAGAATGACCATGCGCGTGCGCGGGCTGAGGGCATCGCTGAACTTCTGCCAGTCGATGCGGAAATCGCCATCGCTCAGCTGTACATGCACGCAGCGCCCACCAGCCAGTTCCACGGACGGCTCGTAGCTGTCGTAGCAAGGATCGAAGACGATTACCTCGTCACCGGCATGCACCACAGCCTGGATGGCGCAGAAGATCGCCTCGGTGGCGCCAGGGGTGATGGTCACTTCCTGGTCGGCATCCACCTGCGCGCCATACAGCCGCGCGACCTTGGCCGCCACCTGCTGGCGCAGGGCCGGCAGGCCGGTCATCGGCGAATACTGGTTATGCCCGTCGGCCACATGCCGGCCGACTGCATCGAGCAGCGCCTGCGGGCCATTGAAGTCGGGGAAGCCTTGCGACAGGTTGAGCGCGCCGGTCTGCACGGCGAGCTGGGACATGGTGGTAAAGATGGTCGTGCCGACATTCGGCAGTTTGCTGCGGATCATGGAGCCCTCTTTCCTGGGGTGTATCCGGCACGGGGTGGAGTCCGAGCATAGCGGATCGAGCGGTCAGGAAAAAGGTTGAATTAATAGGGCCATTGCGCTGGATCAAAAAGTGCCTTTTGCGCAGAGCTGCCCTCGGCCGAGCTAATCATGGCCAACGATTAAAAAGCCTATCAACGCCACAATTTTTAGACCTGGGCATTAACACAATACATGACTCCGCATTATCTACCACACCCATCAACTTCTAATACGCTTCAGATCATCCAGAGCCTCACTGTGATTTACTGCCTCCTTAGCTGCAAGAGCTTCACGCTCAAGCGCTGATTCATTTAGAGCCCACCGAGCTTGACTGACAGCAAACGCTGAATCAAGTGCCTCTTGCAACTTTCGATAATACTTATCCGAGCCATCTAAAACTTGTTCGATCGCATTAACTTTATCCGCATACTTCGGGTTACCCACCTTCCCGACCAACCAGTCCCTGGCAGGTGCAGCATGTACATAGGCTCTTTGAATCCCTTGTTTGGCATTCGACATTAAAACCTCTGCATCCTTCAGTCGCGTCTTACTGCTAAGTTTCTGCACGGTCTCAGCATACGCCACCATTTCTGCCATGCTTTTCTTTACAACTGTAAACCTCGCTTTAAACTTAAGTAAATGAGACTCTCTAATGTGACCACTAGGATCTGCGTTGTTGACCGGATCACTCCCGCAGTAGCTATAAGCATTGAGAACATGAAAGGGTGAAATACTATCAGGCGAGATGAACCGCATAGTGCAAGGACTGTATGCACGATAACCACCACCTAACAAATATATCTCTACCCACGGAAGCAAATACTCCCCATTAAAACTCAACCGAGTTGCTTGCAATGAAGTTTCAAACCTTCGACCGTAAGGTGTGTACGTGAACCCCCACAACTTATTTGAGCTTGCAGCCACATTTACGGTCCCGCTAAGCTCACAGGCGAGCAATGATGCTGGAGAAATTCCATCAGAACGCTCACACAAGATCGCGTCTTTCGTCCGCACATAGCGCGACCCACGCTCACCTGCTACAACACTGATCAAAGTATTTTCTTGATAGAAGAATTTCGCTGCGCCCACAGTCATTAGCTCCAGCACCATAAAGAGTGGTTTCCGAAAGAATTTCCCACACTCATCCGAAAAAGACTACTGGCAGAAATGACAGGTTATCGAGGCAACCAACAGTGGGGATGCACACCATGATACATATACGGCGCATGGCAAAGCCGCGCCTAACGCAAGCGATCAGAAAAGGTTAAAACAATAGGGGAGTTGCGCTGAATCAGTAAGCCATGTGGGAGCGGGCTAGCCCCGCGAACACGGACGAAGCCCGTGCGATGCATCGCATTGCCTACTTCGCGGGGCAAGCCCGCTCCCACAAAGGTTAGTCAGCGCTTGTCGCGGCGCTTCTTCTCGGCCTTCTTGTGGTGCGACATCAGGCGGCGCTTCTTGTTGACCTGGCGATCAGTGAGGGTGTTCTTCTTGCCCTCGTACGGGTTCTCACCGCCCTTGTACTCGATGCGGATCGGCGTACCGACCAGCTTCAGCACACGCCGGTAGGTGTTCTCCAGGTAACGCGAGTACGACTTCGGAATCTTGTCGGTCTGGTTGCCGTGGATCACGATCAGCGGCGGGTTGGCACCACCAAGGTGGGCATAGCGCAGCTTGATGCGGCGGCCGTTGACCAGCGGCGGCTGGTGCTCGCTCACGGCATCTTCGAGGATCTGCGTCAGGCGGCTGGTCGGCCAACGGGTTACCGCCGACTTGAACGCGGCCTGCACCGACTTGTACAGGTGGCCCACGCCGGTGCCGTGCAGGGCGGAGATGAAGTGGATGTCGGCGAAATCGACGAAGAACAGCCGGCGCTCCAGCTCGGTCTTCACGTAGTCACGCTCGCCCGGCTCCATGCCGTCCCACTTGTTCAGGGCGATGACGATGGCACGGCCGGCTTCCAGGGCGAAGCCCAGCAGGTTCAGGTCGTGGTCCACCACGCCTTCGCGGGCGTCCATGACGAAGATCACCACGTTGGCGTCCTTGATCGCCTGCAGCGTCTTCACCACCGAGAACTTCTCGACTTCCTCGTGGATCTTGCCGCGCTTGCGCACGCCGGCGGTGTCGATGAAGGTGTACTTCTCGTCATCGCGCTCGAACGGGATGTAGATACTGTCGCGGGTGGTGCCCGGCTGGTCGTACACCACCACGCGCTCTTCGCCGAGCATGCGGTTGACCAGCGTCGACTTGCCGACGTTGGGGCGGCCGATGATGGCGATCTTGATGCCATCCTTTTCGCTCGGGCCCGGGATACGCACCGCTTCCTCGCCTTCGGCGACTTCGGCGTCCAGCGCTTCCTCGACCTGGTCGCGTGGCAGGTGGCCGAGCACGGCCTCCATCAGCGCATTGATGCCGCGGCCTTGGGAGCCGGCCACCGGGATGGCGTTGCCCATGCCCAGCGGCGAGAACTCGGCGCGAGCCACATCGGCGTCGATGTTGTCGATCTTGTTGGCAACCAGGATCGCTTCCTTGTTCCGCTTGCGCAGGTGCTCGGCGATCATCTGATCGGCAGCGGTCATGCCGGCACGGGCATCGACCAGGAACAGCACATAGTCAGCTTCTTCGATGGCCATGAGCGACTGCTCGGCCATTTTCTCGTCCATGCCCACTTCGTCACCGGTGATACCGCCGGTGTCGATCAGGATGAAGGAACGACCCTGCCAGGTGGCATCACCATACTGGCGGTCACGGGTCAGGCCCGACAGGTCACCGACGATGGCATCGCGGGTCTTGGTCAGGCGGTTGAACATGGTGGATTTGCCGACGTTCGGGCGGCCCACCAGGGCGATTACGGGAACCATTCGGCTCTCCACTCTTGAATTCTTGAAAATGCAAAGGCCGCTGCAAGGCAGCGGCCGGAGTTCGGGCGGCGTGTCCTACGCCGCGGCTTGAAGCCCGCCAAGGCTTCAAGCATAGCTTCAGCGGATGGTCAGTGCCTCGAGCTTGCCGCTGTTGCCGAAGACGTAGATGGTGTCGCCGACCACAAGTGGGCGGGCGCGCAGGCCATCACTGTCGATACGCTCACGGCCGACGAAGCGGCCATCGACCTGGCTCAGCAGGTGCAGGTAACCCTCGAAGTCGCCCACCGCCACGTAGCTGGAGAACACTTCAGGCGCGGTCAGCTGGCGGCGAGCCATGGTGTCGTTGGTCCACAGGGCGCTGGACGAGCGCTCGTCGACGCTTTCGACAGTACCGGAAGCTTCGCTGACATAGACGTTACCGTAACCCTGGGCGACACCCACGTAGCTGGAGGCATCACGCTGCCACAGCACGCGGCCGCTTTCCAGGTCCAGGCCCGCGACGCGGCCCTGGTAGGTGCTGACGTACAGGGTACCACCCGACAGCAGCAGGCCGCCGTCGATATCGACCACGCGGTCCAGCTCGGAACGGCCCTGCGGAATCGCCACACGGCTTTCCCACACCGGTACGCCGTTGTTGATGTCCACCGCCACCACCTTGCCGGTGGACAGGCCGGCGACGGCCAGGCGGTTGGTGGCGATCGGCGCGCCGGTGCCACGCAGGGTCAGCACGGCCGGGGTGTTTTCGTAGATCCAGCGACGGTCGCCAGTGGCGGCATCCAGGCCGATCAGGCGATCGTCCTGGGTCTGCACCACCACCACGTCACCGTTGTTCGCAGGCGGGGCCAGCACTTCGCTGGTCACGCGGGAGCGCCAGCGCTCCTCACCGGTGCTGGAGTCCAGGGCGATGACTTCACCCTTGAGGGTACCGATCATGACCAGGCCGTAGCCCACGCCGACAGCGCCGGAAACCGGCAGCTCGAGGTCCTTCTTCCACACCACGTCGCCGGTGATACGGTCGAGGGCAAAGACTTCGCCGTTGACGTCGGAGGCGTAGATACGGTCGTTCTCGATGGCAGGTACGAGGGTGTTGTAGGTCTCGCCCTGGCCGTCACCGATCGAACGGCTCCACTGCTTTTTCAGCACCACTTCCTCGGTGAACTTGGTCAGCTCGGCCGGAGGCAGTTCCTTCTTGCTGTTGCTGCTGCAACCTGCGGCCAGTACGGCCAGGGTCAGCACTGCTGCATGTTTCCAACCGATCACTTACGCGTCCCCTTTGGCCAAGTCATCCAGCTTCAATTGCAGGCCACCGACCGCCGCCTCATCGGACAACGCAGCCTTGGCTTTCTCGTAAGCGCTGTGCGCGTCGTCGGCGCGACCCAGTTGCACCAGCAGGTCACCTTTCAACTCTTCGCGGCTGGCCAGAAAGGCTTTGTCGGCGTCGCCGTCGAGCAACTTGAGGGCATCCTCGGCCTTGTTCTGGGCGGCCAGCACACGAGCCAGGCGCTGACGCGAAATCTCGCCCAGGGTGGCATCGGCCGGCTTGTCCAGCACGCTCTTCAACTCGGCAGCAGCGTCGTCGAGCTTGCCGGTCTCGACCGCGACCTTGGCCACGAACAGGCTGCCGTACTGGGCGTAGGCGGTACCGCCGAACTCGCTCTTGAGCTTGCCGGCCAGTTCCGCGACCTTGGTCGCGTCAGGCTGGCCAGTCGGCGTCAGGCTGGTCTCCAGCAAGGCCTGGTACAGCTGCGAGGCACCTTGCGACTGATTGTTCTGGTACTTGTGCCAGGTATTCCAGCCCAACACCACCACGCCAGCCAGCAGGGCACCGGTCAGCAGCGGCTTGCCGTTGCGGTTCCACCAGTCCTTGACCCCTGCCAGTTCATCATCGGTACTCGACACCCCAATACTCCTTTTCGCCTATTCGCTTGTTGAACCGCGTTACGCCTGCGCGATCGCGGTTTCCAGGTGCTCAGCCAGAGCATCCCAGGCAATGTTCTGTTGTTCGCCCTGACCACGCAGGGGCTTGAAGCCGATCTCTTGCTTGACCAGTTCGTCGTCACCGAGGATCAGGGCGAACAGCGCGCCGCTCTTGTCGGCTTTCTTGAACTGGCTCTTGAAGCTGCCACCGCCGGCGTTGACTGCCAGGCGCAGGCCCGGTAAGCGGTCGCGCAAGTTTTCGGACAGGCGCAGGCCGGCCAGCTCCGCCTGTTCGCCAAAGGCGCACAGGTAGACGTCGATCTGGCGGCTGATGGACTCGGGCACCTTGCCCAGGGTTTCCAGCAGCAGGATCAGGCGCTCGATGCCCATGGCGAAACCGACGCCCGGGGTCGGCTTGCCGCCCATCTGTTCGACCAGGCCGTCATAACGGCCGCCCGCGCAGACAGTGCCCTGGGCGCCGAGCTTGTCGGTGACCCACTCGAACACGGTCTTGCTGTAGTAGTCCAGGCCACGCACCAGCTTGGTGTTGATCACGAACGGGATGCCGGCAGCGTCCAGGCGGGCCTTGAGGCCCTCGAAGTGCACGCGCGACTCTTCGTCCAGGTAGTCTTCCAGCTTCGGCGCGCCGACCAGCACCGCCTGGGTGTTCTGGTCCTTGCTGTCGAGAATGCGCAGCGGGTTGCTCTTCAGGCGGCGCTGGCTGTCTTCGTCCAGTTGCTCCAGGCGCGCCGAGAGGAACTCGACCAGCGCATCACGGTAGCGTGCACGTGCTTCGCTGGTGCCCAGGCTGTTGAGCTCCAGCTTGACCGCGTCCTGGATGCCCAGCAGGCCCCACAGGCGCCAGGTCAGCATGATCAGCTCGGCGTCGATGTCCGGGCCATCCAGGTTGAACACTTCCACGCCAATCTGGTGGAACTGGCGGTAGCGGCCCTTCTGCGGGCGCTCGTGGCGGAACATCTGGCCGATGTACCACAGTTTCTGCACCTGGCCGTTGCCGGTGATGCCATGCTCGAGTACGGCACGCACGCAGGCGGCAGTACCTTCGGGGCGCAGGGTCAGCGAGTCGCCGTTGCGGTCCTCGAAGGTGTACATCTCTTTTTCGACGATGTCGGTCACTTCACCGATGGAGCGCTTGAACAGCTCGGTGAACTCGACGATCGGCGTGCGGATCTGGCTGTACCCGTAGGTATCCAGCAGGCCGGCGACGGTGCCTTCGAAGTAGCGCCACAGTGGCGACTGTTCTGGCAGGATGTCGTTCATGCCACGGATGGCTTGCAGCGATTTGCTCACGAAAAGTCCTTACGAATTCTGTGTGTCAGCCACGGACGATCAGCGCCGCGTCGGCTTCGGCCTTTTCGGCCGCTTTCTGGCGGATGAGCTTTTCCAGTTCATCGACCAGGTTGTCGTTGGTCAGCTTCTGCGCCGGCTTGCCGTCGATGTAGACCAGGTTCGGCGTGCCGCCGGTCAGCCCCACATGGGCCTCCTTGGCTTCGCCCGGGCCGTTGACCACGCAACCGATCACCGCCACGTCCAGCGGCACCAGCAGGTCTTCCAGGCGCCCTTCCAGCTCGTTCATGGTCTTGACCACATCGAAGTTCTGCCGCGAGCAGCTCGGGCAGGCGATGAAGTTGATGCCACGCGAGCGCAGGTGCAGCGACTTGAGAATGTCGTAGCCGACTTTCACTTCTTCGACCGGGTCGGCCGCCAGCGAGATACGGATGGTATCGCCAATGCCTTCGGCCAGCAGCATACCGAGGCCGACAGCGGATTTCACCGTCCCCGAACGCAGGCCACCGGCTTCGGTGATGCCCAGGTGCAGCGGCTGCACGATCTGCTTGGCCAGCAGGCGGTAGGCTTCGACGGCCATGAACACATCGGAGGCCTTGACGCTGACCTTGAAGTCCTGGAAGTCCAGGCGGTCGAGGTGCTCGACATGGCGCAGGGCCGACTCGACCAGCGCCGCCGGGGTCGGTTCGCCGTACTTCTTCTGCAGGTCCTTTTCCAGGGAGCCGGCGTTGACGCCGATACGGATCGGGATGCCCCGATCGCGGGCGGCATCGACTACCGCGCGTACACGGTCTTCACGGCCGATGTTGCCCGGGTTGATACGCAGGCAGTCGACGCCCAGTTCGGCCACGCGCAGGGCGATCTTGTAGTCGAAGTGGATGTCGGCAACCAGCGGCACGCTGACCTGCTGCTTGATGCGGCCGAACGCCTCTGCAGCGTCCATGTCCGGCACCGAGACGCGCACGATGTCCACGCCGGCATCGACCAGGCGCTGGATTTGCGCCACGGTGGCGGCCACATCGTTGGTGTCGGTGTTGGTCATGCTCTGCACCGCGATGGGGGCATCACCACCCACCGGTACATTGCCGACCCAGATTTTGCGGGATTCGCGACGTTTGATCGGAGATTCGCCGTGCATGATTACTGTCCCAACTTCAGGCGAGCGGTCTCGCCACTGGTGAACGGGGCAACATCGACGGCCTGGCCGTTGTAGCTGACCAGGGCGCCACGGGCAAAGCCCAGGCGTACCGAGAACGGCGGCTTGCCGGTCAGCTCGAGGTTGTCCCCCTTGCGCTTGATGGCGCTGAACAGCACCTTGCCGTTGCCGTCGGTGACCTGGGTCCAGCAATCGGCGACGAACTGGATGGCGACCTTGGCACTGCCAGCCGGCACTGCGGCGGCGGCAGGCTCGGCAGCGGCCACGGCCGCTACAGGTGTAGCAGGTGCAACAGCCGCCGGGGCCGGGGCAACCGGTGCTACCGGCGCAGGCGCGGCAGCAGGTGCGCTGGCGATCGCTGGCACAGGCGCCTGCTGGGCCGGTGTCGGTACTACGGCAGCGGTATCGGCAGGTGCCGGGCTTGCCGGTGCCGGTACGGCGGCAGGCTGATCGGCTGCGCCCTGCTCAAGCGGCAGCGGCGCACTCTCAGGCTGCTGGCCAGCGGAAACAGCCTGGTCTTCAGGCTCATCGAGCGGGTGAATCTGGGTGGTGCCGTCGGCGCTTTCGACTTCGACGTGCTCCAGGGCAATCTTGGCCAGCTCCTTGCCACGCAGGCTGCCCTGGTCCTGCCACCAGACGAAGCCGCCGCCGACCACTGCCACCAGCAGCAGCAGGCTGACGCCACGCAGAATGTTGTGCGACAGGCGCACGGGCTCTTCGATACGGCCCAGCGAGTGCACGTCGCTGCCTTTGGCGTGGGTGCCGGTGTAACGGTCGAAGGCGTCCACCAGGGCAGCCTGGTCCAGGTCCATCAGCTTGGCATAGGCGCGGATATAACCACGGGCGAAGGTATGCCCCGGCAGCTTGTCGAAGGCGCCGGTTTCCACGTGGTTCAACGAACTGACAGTGAGGTTGAGCTTGCGGGCCACCTCGGCTTGTGACCAGTCCCGGTTCTCACGGGCCTGACGCAAAAGCTCACCGGGGTTCTGGCCAGGCGCTACTGCTACTTCGGGATGCGCGGCTTTCATCGTTGCTCCGACAGGTATTGCTGATATTCCGGCGTACCGGGATAAAGTCGTTGTAATTGCTGGCCCAGCTCGGCCAGTGTGCCTTGCTCGTCGAATACCCTGGCAAGGCGGCTGCCCAGCAGCAGGCTACGGGCATCGTGGTCGCTCAACTGGCTGAAACGATCGTAGTAGTCCCGGGCCGGCACATAATGCCTGTTTTCGTAGGACAACTCAGCCATTTCCAGCAAGGCTTTCGGCTGCCGCTGGTTGAGTTGCAGAGCTTTCTGCAGATACGCATGGGCCTGGTCGCGGCGCTCGAGCTTCAGGGCGGTCAGGCCCAGGTTCTCGTAAACGCGTGAGCGCTCAGGATACAGGGTATCGGCGCTGGCAAGGCGAAACATCTGCTCGGCCTCGGCAAATCGGCCTTGAGCATAAAGGAAACTGCCGTAATTGTTGCGAATTCGCGTGTCGCCGGTACGTGCCTTCAGCGCCTTGCGGAAGTGCGTTTCGGCCAGCGCAGGCTCGCCTTCGGCCTGAAAGACCAGCGCCAGGGCGGCGTGCGCATCGGCATCACCACCATCCAGGGCCAGGGCCTTGCCCAGCGGCGCCTTGGCCTGCTCGGTCAAACCCTGTTGCAAATAACCCAGCCCAAGCTGCACATAGGCCCGCCCCGCCTCTGCCCTGCCCTGGCGGCTGGCCAGGGGGTCGCCCGCGCCACCCGACACGCAGCCGGCCAGCAGCGAAAGCGCAAGGATCGACAGCGCGGCGCGCAGGCTCATGGGCAAGGTCCCGGTCAGTGGCTGACGGGGCTGTCTTGCAGCTCGGCGTCCGCGGACAGCTGGCGCACAGCGATGTAGCGCTCGCTGCGGCGGGTGCGGTCGTTGACCTGGCCGACCAGCTGACCACAGGCAGCGTCGATGTCATCACCACGGGTGGTGCGGGTGGTGACGTTGAAGCCACCATGGTGCAACAGATCCTGGAAGCGGCGAATGGCGTTGTTGCTCGGCCGCTCGTAGCCCGAGTGCGGGAACGGGTTGAACGGGATCAGGTTGATCTTGCAGGGTACGTCGCGCAGCAGCTCGATCATTTGCGCAGCATGCTCAGGCTGGTCGTTGACGTCCTTGAGCAGGGTGTACTCGATGGTCAGCACGCGCTTGCCACCCAGGGTGGACATGTAGCCCATGCACGATTCCAGCAGCATCTTCAGCGGGTACTTCTTGTTGATCGGTACCAGCTTGTTGCGCAGTTCGTCGTTCGGTGCGTGCAGCGACAGGGCCAGCGACACGTCGATGTGCTTGGCCAGCTCGTCGATCATCGGCACCACGCCCGAGGTGGACAGGGTGACGCGACGCTTGGAAATGCCATAGCCCAGATCTTCCATCATGATCTTCATGGCGGCGATGACATTGTCGAAATTCAGCAGGGGTTCGCCCATGCCCATCATGACCACGTTGGTAATGGCGCGGTCGATCTTGGCCGGAACGGTCCCGAAGGATTTGTTGGCAAGCCACACCTGGCCGATCACTTCGGCGGCGGTGAGGTTGCTGTTGAAGCCTTGCTTGCCGGTGGAGCAGAAGCTGCAGTCCAGGGCACAGCCGGCTTGCGACGACACGCACAGGGTGCCGCGATCGTCGGTGGGGATGTAGACGGTCTCGACGCAGCTGCCGGAGGCAACGCGGACCACCCACTTGCGGGTACCGTCGGCGGAAATGTCTTCACTGACCACTTCCGGGCCCCGAATCTCGGCAACGGCCTCGAGCTTTTCGCGCAAGGCCTTGCCGACATTGGTCATGGCGGCGAAATCGTCGACGCCATAGTGGTGAATCCATTTCATGACCTGACCGGCACGAAAACGCTTCTCTCCGATCGACTCGAAGAATTTTTCCATTTCCTGCAGGGTCAGGCCCAACAGGTTGATCTTGCCAGTCATGTCACTCATGGAATCACCCAAGACCTGCTTCGCTTAGCGAATGCGGTCGCACAGCTCGGTAGCGGAGAAGAAGTAAGCGATTTCGCGGGCAGCCGAAGCTTCCGAGTCGGAACCGTGAACAGCGTTTTCGTCGATGGAAACGGCGAAGTCAGCACGGATGGTGCCGGCAGCAGCTTCTTTCGGGTTGGTGGCGCCCATCAGCTCGCGGTTGGCCAGAACGGCGTTTTCGCCTTCCAGAACCTGAACGATGACCGGGCCGGAAGTCATGAAGGCAACCAGGTCACCGAAGAAGCCGCGCTCTTTGTGTTCGGCGTAGAAGCCTTCGGCTTCGGCTTTGGACAGTTGCTTCATTTTCGAAGCGACGACGCGCAGGCCGGCTTTCTCGAAACGAGTGGTGATCTCGCCGATGACGTTCTTGGCAACGGCGTCAGGCTTGATGATGGAGAAAGTACGTTGAACAGCCATGGAAAACTCCAGAAAAATGAGTGTTGCGAAAAATTAAACCCGCGAATTATACGCGGGTTCCAGGGGATTGCCTAACCTGCAGGACGCGTTCAGTCGGCTTCTTCGATCCAGGCCGCCTGGATGGCCTCGAGCACTTTCTCACCGCCGCGTGACGGATCGTCGCTGAATTCTGGCAAGGCCAGCACCCAGCGGTGCAGATCGACGAAATTCACATAACGAGGATCGACTTCCGGCTTGCTTTCTGCAAGCTGGATGGCGATCTCAAGTACATCAATCCATTTCAGGCTCATGGGGTAAACCTCAGTGCGGCGCTTCGGCGGCGTGGTTGAGCGAATACTTGGGGATCTCGATGACCAGGTCCTGGTCAGCGACAACCACCTGGCAGCCGAGGCGCGATTGAGCCTCCAGGCCCCAGGCCTTGTCCAGCATGTCCTCTTCCAGTTCGTCGGCTTCTTCGAGCGAGTCGAAGCCCTTGCGCACGATGCAGTGGCAAGTGGTGCAGGCCTTGACGCCGCCGCAGGCGCTTTCCATCTCGATGTGATGGTCGTGGGCCAGCTCCAGGATGTTGGTCCCGGTCTCGACTTCCACGGTCAGCCCTTCGGGGCAGAACTTCTCGTGCGGCAGGAATGTCACCAGCGGCATCGGTTACTCCTCGATCTCATTCAGGTTGCGCCCGGCCAGTGCGGCTTTGACCGTCGAATCAAGGCGACGGGCGGCAAATGCGTCGGTCACCTGCGACAGACGTTTGGTCTGTTGCTCGATGGCTGCGCCATCGGTGCCGGCCAGCAAATCACGTAGTTCTTGCATCTGGAATTCGATGGCGTCGCGCTCGTCACTGCTGAGCAGGCGTTCGCCGTCGGCGTCCAGGGCGCCCTGTACCGCTTCGAGCAGGCGCTCGCCGTCCACCTGGTGCTCGCGCAGCTGGCGGGCCTGCTTGTCGGAACCTGCGTGTTCGAAGGAATCCTTGAGCATGCGGGCGATTTCGCCGTCGGTCAGGCCGTAGGACGGCTTGACCTGAATGCTGGCTTCCACGCCCGAGCCCAGCTCGCGGGCGGCGACGCTGAGCAGGCCGTCGGCGTCGACCTGGAAGGTGACGCGGATCTTTGCCGCACCGGCGGCCATGGCCGGGATGCCACGCAACTCGAAGCGCGCCAGCGAGCGGCAATCGCTGATCAGCTCGCGCTCGCCCTGCAGCACGTGGATCATCATGGCCGACTGGCCATCTTTATAGGTGGTGAACTCCTGGGCACGCGCCACCGGGATGGTGGTGTTGCGCGGGATCACCTTCTCCATCAGCCCGCCCATAGTCTCAAGGCCAAGCGACAGCGGGATGACATCCAACAGCAGCAGTTCGCCACCTTCGCGGCGGTTGCCGGCCAAGGTATCGGCCTGGATGGCGGCACCGATGGCCACCACCTGGTCGGGGTCGATCGAGGTCAGCGGGGTGCGGCCGAACAGTGCTCCGACGGCTTCACGCACACGCGGTACGCGGGTCGAACCACCGACCATGACCACGGCGCTGACTTCTTCCAGCTCGATACCGCTGTCACGCACGGCGCGGCGGCAGGCCTTGAGGCTGCGGGCGACCATGGGCTCGATCATGGCTTCGAAACCGGCGCGGCTCAACTCGCCCTGCCAGGTGCCATGGCTGACGCTGACCACGTCGGCGTCGGTCAGGGCTTCCTTGGCGGCGCAGGCGGTCTGCAACAGTGCGCGCTGGGTGGCCGGGTCCAGGTCGGATGACAGCCCGGCCTGCTCGATGATCCAGCCAGCGATGGCGTGGTCGAAGTCGTCACCGCCCAAGGCGGTATCGCCACCGGTGGCCAGCACTTCGAATACGCCGGCAGTCAGGCGCAGGATGGAAATGTCGAAGGTACCGCCGCCCAGGTCATAGATGGCCACCACGCCTTCGGCGTTCTGGTCCAGGCCATAGGCCACGGCAGCGGCGGTCGGCTCGTTGAGCAGGCGCAGCACGTTCAGGCCGGCCAGGCGCGCAGCGTCCTTGGTGGCCTGGCGCTGGGCATCGTCGAAATAGGCCGGCACGGTGATAACCGCGCCCACCAGCTCACCACCGAGGGTGGCTTCGGCACGCTCGCGCAGCACCTTGAGGATATCGGCGGACACTTCCACCGGGCTTTTCGGCCCCTGCACGGTGTCGATGAACGGCATGTGCGACTCACCGCCAACGAAGCGGTACGGCAGCTGCTCGCCCAGTTGCTTGACGTCGGCCAGGCCGCGCCCCATCAAGCGCTTGACCGACAGCACGGTGTTCAGCGGGTCGCTGGAAGCGGCATCGCGTGCAGCCTGCCCCACTTCGTTGCGCCCTTCGAGGTAGCGCACCGCGGACGGCAGAATGACATTGCCCTGCGCGTCGGGCAGGGGCTCGCTACGGCCGCTGCGCAGTGCGGCGACCAGGGAGTTGGTGGTACCCAGGTCGATCCCCACCGCCAGGCGGCGCTGATGCGGCTGAGGGCTTTGACCGGGTTCGGCAATCTGCAGTAGGGCCATGCTTATCTGAATACCTTAGGTGCTATCACGGGCAGCACCGGGTTAATCGTCGAGGCGCTCTTCCAGTTGGCGCACTTCTTGGGCGAGCTTGTCGAGGAACTGCATGCGGCGCATCAGGCGTTCGGCCTTGTCGCGCTCGCCCGGGGCGTCCCAGCAGGCGGCAAAGTCCTCGTTCAGCGTGTCCTGGGCGACCTTCAGGCGCTTCTTGAACACGGCCACGCCATCGAGGTCGGCTTCGTCCTGCAGTTCTTCGAGCTCTTCACGCCACTGCATCTGCTGCAACAGGAAGTCGGGGTCGTGGACCGTGACCTCCTGAGGCACTTCGTGGCCGCCGATGGCCAGCAGGTAGCGGGCGCGACGCGGCGCACTGCGCAGTGTCTGGTAGGCGTCGTTGAGGGCCGCGGACTTTTCCAGCGCCACGCGCTGCTCGCGCTCGGAGGCGTCGGCAAAGCGGTCGGGATGGACTTCGCGGGCCAGCTCGCGATAGCGAGTGGCCAGCTTGTCGAGATCCAGGCGGAAGCTTGGCTGGAGGTCAAACAATGCGAAATGACAAGGAGTACCCACAGCCAGCCTCAAACGTTGAAGCTTTCGCCGCAGCCACACTCACCGCGCACGTTGGGGTTGTTGAACTTGAAGCCTTCGTTCAACCCTTCCTTGACGAAGTCCAGTTCGGTGCCATCGAGGTAGACCAGGCTCTTGGGATCGATGATCACCTTGACGCCATGGTTCTCGAACACCTGGTCCTCGTCCGCCAGCTCGTCGACGAACTCCAGCACGTAGGCCAGGCCCGAGCAACCGGTGGTGCGCACGCCCAGGCGAATGCCTTCGCCCTTGCCGCGCCCTTCCAGGGAACGCCGCACGTGGTTGGCGGCGGCTTCTGTCATGCTGATAGCCATCAGGACTCCTTACCTCGCAACAGGCGACTTAGATCAAGCCTTTCTTCTGCTTGTAATCGCGAACGGCTGCCTTGATGGCATCTTCGGCGAGTACCGAGCAGTGGATCTTGACCGGCGGCAACGCCAGTTCTTCGGCCAGCTGGGTGTTCTTGATGGTTTCGGCTTCGTCCAGGGTCTTGCCCTTCATCCACTCGGTGGCGAGGGAGCTGGAAGCGATGGCCGAACCGCAGCCGTAGGTCTTGAACTTGGCGTCTTCGATCACGCCCTGCTCGTTGACCTTGATCTGCAGGCGCATCACGTCACCGCAGGCCGGGGCGCCGACCATGCCGGTACCGACGTCCGGGTCTTCGGCATTCATCTTGCCGACGTTGCGCGGGTTTTCGTAGTGGTCGATGACCTTTTCACTGTATGCCATGGTGCAATTCCTTCCTCATCAGGGAGCCGCTCTTGCCGGCGACTGCTTAGTGGGCGGCCCACTCGATCTTGGAGATGTCAACGCCGTCTTTGTACATGTCCCACAGCGGCGACAGCTCACGCAGTTTGTTCACGGCCTCGCAGACTTTCTGCGCGGCGTAGTCGACTTCTTCTTCGGTGGTGAAGCGGCCGAAGGAGAAGCGGATCGAGCTGTGCGCCAGCTCGTCATTGCGGCCCAGGGCGCGCAATACGTAGGACGGCTCGAGCGACGCGGAGGTGCAGGCCGAACCGGACGATACGGCGATATCCTTCAGCGACATCAGCAGCGATTCGCCTTCGACGTAGTTGAAGCTCAGGTTCAGGTTGTGCGGTACGCGGGCAGTCTTGCTGCCGTTGACGTACAGCTCTTCGAGGTCCGAGACCTGCTTGAAGAAGCGGTCGCTCAGGGCCTTGATGCGTACGTTTTCCGCGGCCATTTCCTGTTTGGCGATGGCGAAGGCTTCGCCCATGCCGACAATCTGGTGGGTCGGCAGGGTGCCCGAACGCATGCCGCGCTCATGGCCACCGCCGTGAATGATGGCTTCCAGGCGTACACGAGGCTTGCGGCTGACGTACAGTGCGCCGATGCCTTTCGGGCCGTAGACCTTGTGCGCCGAGAACGACATCAGGTCGACCTTCAGCTTTTGCAGGTCAATTTCGACCTTGCCGGCCGACTGCGCGGCGTCAACATGGAACAGCACGCCGCGCGAGCGGGTCAGTTCACCGATGGCGGCGATATCGTTGATCGAGCCAACTTCGTTGTTCACGTGCATCAGCGAAACCAGGATGGTGTCGTCGCGCAGCGCCGCCTCGACCATGGCCGGGGTGACGATGCCGTCTTCGCCTGGCTCGAGGTAGGTGACTTCGAAACCTTCACGCTCCAGCTGGCGAGCGGTATCCAGGACCGCCTTGTGCTCGATCTTGGAGGTGATGATGTGCTTGCCCTTGGTCTGATAGAAGTGCGCGACGCCCTTGAGTGCGAGGTTGTCGGACTCGGTGGCACCGCTGGTCCAGACGATTTCGCGCGGATCGGCGTTGATCAGTTCGGCAACCTGGCGGCGACCGTTCTCGACCGCTTCCTCGGCTTTCCAGCCAAAGACGTGGGAGCGCGAAGCCGGGTTACCGAAGTTCCCGTCGACCAGCAGGCAGTCGGCCATCTTCTGGGCCACGCGTGGGTCGACCGGGGTGGTCGCGGAGTAATCGAGGTAGATCGGCAACTTCATTTGTCTCTCCTATCAGGCGGTGGCGTCGCTCGTCGTCCCGGTGGGATCAATCGACGGCGGACGTCTCAATCTTGTCCAGCTGGGCGGTTCGGCCTGCGACACGACGCAGGTCCTGGCGCTGGGCGACTTCCTGCACCTCACGGCGCATGACGAGGTCGGCCAGGCTTATACCGCTGAGGAATTCATGGATCTGCTGGCTGAGGTCGCACCACAGGTGGTGGGTCAGGCAGGTATCACCGGCATGGCAGTCCCCGAGGCCCTGACAACGGGTGGCATCGACCGATTCGTTGACCGCATCGATGACCTGGGCCACCTGGATGGTTTCCATGCCCCGCGACAGCTGGTAGCCACCGCCTGGACCACGCACGCTGGAGACCAGGCTGCTGCGGCGCAGCTTGGCGAACAGCTGTTCCAGATAAGAGAGGGAAATGCCCTGGCGCTCGGAAATGTCGGCCAAAGACACCGGCCCATGCTGCGCGTGCAACGCCAGGTCGAGCATGGCGGTCACGGCGTATCGGCCTTTGGTAGTCAGTCGCATGGCTATTGGGTACCACGGGAGTTACAGGATGTGAGCGAGTATGCGATTCCCGAGCATTTAAGTCAACTATTAGACCTAGTGCTTTAGTCGGATTTGCATCGGGGAGGCGGGCGCGATTGTAGCAGACAGGGGGCGTGAGCACACGCCCCGTATGTCACCATGATTTCAGGGCGGCGCAATCAATGTGACTGAGTGTCGCGCTGAGCCACCTGGGCAACTTCCTTGAAGTCATCTTCCGGCAGGGCTGGCAGTTCCTTGGCGCAGTAATCACTGCCCATCTTGGTCAGGGCGCCGCACATGCCCTCCAGCCGTTCGTCGACTGCCTGCAGGTGGTCGAGCATCTGGCCGATGGCACGGGCCACCGGGTCGGGCATGTCGCCACTGACGCCGTAGGCATCGAAGCCAATCTTTTCAGCCATGGCCTTACGCTTGGCCTCGACCTCGTTGTCTTCGCTCTTGACGATGATTCGCCCGGGGATACCAACCGCCGTAGCCCCGGCCGGCACGGCTTTGGTCACCACCGCATTGGAACCGATCTTAGCCCCGGCGCCGACGGTGAACGGACCCAGCACCTTGGCCCCCGCCCCTACCACCACACCGTTTTCCAGGGTGGGGTGCCGCTTGCCTTTGTTCCAGCTGGTGCCGCCCAGGGTCACGCCCTGATAAAGGGTGACATCATCGCCGATCTCGGCGGTTTCACCGATGACGATACCCATACCGTGGTCAATGAAGAAGCGCCGTCCGATGGTGGCGCCGGGATGGATCTCGATGCCGGTCAGCCAGCGGCCGAAGTTCGATACCAGGCGGGCCAGCCACTTGAAATCACGCTTCCACAGGGCATTGCCCAGGCGGTGCAGCCAGATGGCGTGCATGCCTGGGTAGCAGGTCAGCACCTCAAAGGCGTTGCGTGCAGCCGGGTCACGGTGGAATACGCTTTGAATATCTTCACGCAGGCGTTCGAACATCTGTCAGTCCTTCCGTTTATGCGGCTCGCCCCGGACCACTTTCTGGGTCTCGGTCAGGATGCCGCGCAAAATGCTCATTTCCGAACGTTCGACCGCCACCCGCCCATACAGCCGGCGCAGGCGCGGCATCAGGTGCTTGGGCTTTTCGGGGTCGAGAAAGCCGATACCGACCAGGGTCTTCTCCAGGTGGTCGTAGAACAGCTCCATTTCGTCCATCGTCGCCAGCTCGCTGGCGTCAACCTTCTCGACTTTGCCCGGCACTGCACCGGCGGCAAGCCAGGCCATGCGCACCTCGTAGGAGAGCACCTGGACAGCGGCGGCCAGGTTCAGCGAGCTGAAGTCGGGGTTGGAGGGAATGTGCACGTGGAAGTGACATCGCTGCAGTTCTTCGTTGGTCAGGCCGGCGTGTTCACGCCCGAACACCAGGGCGATTTCCTCGCCACCGTTGGCATGCTCCACCGCCTTGGCCCCGCACTCGCGCGGGCCGATCAACGGCCAGGGGATGCTCCGCTCGCGGGCGCTGGTGCCCATTACCAGGTTGCAGCCGACCAACGCCTGCTCGAGGCTGTCGACCACTTGGGCATTGTCCAGCACATCGTCGGCACCCGAGGCTCGGGCACTGGCATCCACGGCGGGGAACTCTTTCGGCTGTACCAGCACCAGACGCGACAAGCCCATGTTTTTCATGGCACGCGCAGCGCCGCCGATGTTGCCGGGGTGGCTGGTATTGACCAGAACAACACGAATATTTTGCAGCAAGGTGTTGTGCTCACAGATGCAGGAATCAGGGCCTTCGATCTTACAGAACCGACAGACGTAACGCCATGAAAGCAAATGTGACACTTCTGCCGCCAAAGTTTTCTGCTAGAATGATCGGCTTTCTTCTTTAACATCTCCAGGTGACCCGCCCATGCAGCCTATGCTGAATATCGCCCTGCGCGCCGCTCGCAGCGCCAGTGAACTGATTTTCCGCTCCATCGAACGCCTGGATAGCATCAAGGTCGATGAGAAAGAGGCCAAGGACTACGTCTCCGAAGTCGATCGCGCCGCCGAGCAGAGCATCGTCAACGCCCTGCGCAAGGCCTACCCGAACCACTCCATCCAGGGCGAGGAAACCGGCCTGCACGCGGGTAGCGGCGAAGAAGGCAAGGATTACCTGTGGATCATCGACCCGCTGGACGGCACCACCAACTTCCTGCGCGGCATCCCGCACTTCGCGGTCAGCATCGCCTGCAAGTACCGTGGCCGCCTTGAGCACGCCGTGATCGTCGACCCGGTTCGCCAGGAAGAATTCACTGCCAGCCGCGGCCGTGGCGCCCAGCTCAATGGTCGCCGCCTGCGTGTCAGCTCGCGCACCAGCCTGGAAGGCGCGCTGCTGGGTACCGGCTTCCCGTTCCGTGACAGCCAGATGGCCGACCTGGACAACTACCTGGGCATGTTCCGCGCCCTGACTGGCCAGACCGCCGGTATCCGCCGCGCCGGCTCCGCCAGCCTGGACCTGGCCTACGTGGCCGCCGGCCGTTTTGACGCTTTCTGGGAGTCGGGCCTGTCCGAATGGGACATGGCGGCCGGCGTGCTGCTGATCCAGGAAGCGGGCGGCCTGGTGAGCGACTTCAACGGCGGCCATGACTTCCTCGAGAAGGGCCATATCGTTGCGGGCAACATCAAATGCTTCAAGGCCGTGCTGACCGCTATCCAGCCGCACCTGCCAGAGAACATGAAGCGCTAAGCGCGGATTGCTGGCAAAAAAAGCACCCCTCGGGGTGCTTTTTTATGCCTGTAACCATATCCCAAGACTTTCGCGATCCCTGTAGGAGCGGCCTTGTGTCGCGAAAGGGGTGCGAAGCGCCCCCAGAATCCGCGACCTATCAGAGATTGTCGGGGCTGCTTCGCACCCCTTTCGCGACACAAGGCCGTTCCTACAAAGAGCAGACCGCGCCGGGCCTTACTGCCCGGCTTCGCTCAGGATCAGCTTGCCATTCTTGTCCAGTGGAATGGTCGAACCGGGCTCGTGATCCATCTTCACCTGCCCGACCTTGTCGCCGATGGTGTACTTCACGTTGTAGCCCACCACCTTCTCACTGATATCGTTGACCGTATTGCAGCGGGTTTGCGTGGTGGTGTAGGTGTCACGCTCCTGCATGCCCTCCTGCACCTTGTTACCGGCATAACCACCACCGACCGCACCGGCAACGGTGGCGATCTTCTTGCCGCTACCACCACCGATCTGGTTACCCAGCAGGCCACCGGCAATGGCGCCCACCACGGTACCGGCGATTTGGTGCTGGTCCTTGACCGGCGCCTGACGCGTCACGGCGACGTCCTTGCAGACCTCACGGGGGGTTTTTACCTGTTGTTTGATCGGTTGCACGTCGGTGACCTGTGCATATTCAGGCCCCTTGTTGACCAAGCTGTAGGTCGCGACAGCACCTCCGGCAGTCACACCGACAGCACCCAGTACCGCACCCACAAGCATTGATTTGTTCACACGAACCTCCTGATCATCACCCGCGGGTCCGACCCGCCTTCTCCCAGCCTTGGAGTAAAAAAAAAGGCGCGAGTTCAACACTCGCGCCTTTTTGGCCGCCAAACGGCGTGGAGCACGCCTTATGGACGGTCGTCCACACCATCGGTCTTGGCGGGCGGGATCAGGTCTTCACTGCTCAGGTTCAGCCAGATCAGTACCACGTTGGCGATATAGATCGACGAATAGGTACCGGCCATGACGCCGATGAACAGTGCCAGCGAGAAGCCGAACAGGTTGTCGCCACCGAAGAACAGCAGCGCGGCAATGGCCAGCAAGGTCGAAACCGAGGTGGCGATGGTCCGCAGCAGGGTCTGGGTGGTGGAAACGTTGATGTTCTCGATCAGCGAGGCCTTGCGCATGACGCGGAAGTTCTCGCGCACCCGGTCGAACACGACGATGGTGTCGTTCAGCGAGTAGCCGATGATCGCCAGCACCGCTGCCAGCACCGTCAGGTCGAAGGTGATCTGGAAGAACGACAGGATACCCAGGGTCACCACCACGTCGTGGATCAGCGAGACGATCGCGCCCACGGCGAACTTCCACTGGAAGCGGAAGGCCAGGTAGATAAGGATGCCGCCCAGGGCCAGAAGCATGCCCATGCCACCCTGGTCGCGCAGCTCTTCACCCACCTGCGGACCAACGAACTCGACACGCTTGACCTTGGCCGGGTTGTCGCCGCCAGCCTTCTGCAGGGCTTCAGCTACCTTGTTGCCCAACTGCGGGTCATCACCCGGCATGCGCACCAGCAGGTCGGTGGTGGCACCGAAGCTCTGCACTACCGCCTCGTGGAAGCCGGAATTGACAAGCTCGGCACGCACCGCCTTGAGGTCGGCCGGGCGCTCGTAGGTCAGCTCGATCAGCGTACCGCCGGTGAAGTCCAGGCCGAAGTTCAGGCCCTTCTGCCACCAGCTGAACAGTGCCAGCACGGTGAGGAGCACGGTAACGGCGAACGCGACATTGCGCACGCCCATGAAGTTGATGGTTTTCATCGCAGCTCCCTCAAACCCACAGCTTCTTGATGTCACGCCCGCCGCAGGTCAGGTTGACCATTGCACGGGTCACCATGACGGCGGTGAACATCGAGGTGAAAATCCCGAGGGACATGGTGACCGCAAAGCCCTTGACCGGGCCGGTACCCATGGCGAACAGGATGCCGCCGACCAGCAGGCTGGTCAGGTTGGCGTCGATGATCGCGGTGTAGGCGCGGTTGAAGCCTTCATGAATGGCGCGTTGCACCGACATGCCGGCGTTCAGCTCTTCGCGGATACGCGAGAAGATCAGCACGTTGGCGTCCACCGCCATACCCATGGTCAACACGATACCGGCAATACCCGGCAGGGTCAGGGTAGCACCCAACAGCGACATCAGCGCCAGCAGCAGGACCATGTTGCCTGCCAGGGCGATGGTGGCGATCACACCGAAGGCGCGGTAGATGGCGATGATGAACAGCGAGACGAACAACATGCCCCACAGCGACGCATCGATACCCTTGGTGATGTTGTCGGCACCCAGGCTTGGGCCGATGGTACGCTCTTCTGCAAAGTACATCGGCGCAGCCAGGCCACCGGCACGCAGCAGCAGGGCCAGTTCGGACGATTCGCCCTGGCCGTTCAGGCCGGTGATGCGGAACTGGCTGCCCAGCGGCGACTGGATGGTCGCCAGGCTGATGATCTTCTTCTCTTCCTGGAAGCTCTGTACGGCAACGTCCTTCTCGACGCCGTCGACGGTCTGCTTGACGTAGCGGGTGACCGGCTTCTGCTCGATGAAGATCACCGCCATGCTGCGGCCGACGTTGCTGCGGGTAGCGCGGGTCATCAGCTCGCCACCGTGGCCATCCAGGCGGATGTTCACCTGCGGGCGACCTTGTTCGTCGAAGCTGGCCTGGGCGTCGGTCACCTGGTCACCAGTGATGATCAGGCCGCGCTCGACCGCGGCGGAGCGGCCGCCTTCACGGAACTCGAACACCTCGGTAGTGGCCTTGGACGCACCCGGCTCGGCACCGAAGCGGAACTCCAGGTTGGCGGTTTTACCCAGGATACGCTTGGCTTCGGCAGTGTCCTGCACGCCTGGCAGCTCGACCACGATGCGGTTGGCGCCCTGGCGCTGTACCAGCGGCTCGGCCACACCCAGCTCGTTGACCCGGTTGCGGACGGTGGTGAGGTTCTGCTTGATCGAGTATTCGCGGATCTCGGCGACTTTCGCCTGGGTCAGCGCCAGACGCAGCACGGCGAGCTCGTTGCGCTCGGTGGTGGTCAGGTCGAAGTCATTGAAATTCTTGCGGATCAGGACACGAGCCTGTTCGCGGGTAGCATCGTCAGCAAAGCCCAGCATGATGCCGCCATCCTGTTGAGGCAGGCTGCGGTAGCGGACGCGCTCTTTGCGCAGCAAGGTCTTGACCTCGCCTTCGTAGACTTTCATGCGGGCGTTCATGGCCTTGTCCATGTCCACTTCCAGCAGGAAGTGCACACCACCGGACAGGTCCAGGCCCAGCTTCATCGGGCTTGCGCCCAGGTTGCGCAGCCATTGCGGGGTAGTCTGGGCCAGGTTCAGGGCCACGACGTAATCATCGCCCAGTGCCTTGCGCACTACATCCTTGGCTGGTAGCTGGTCTTCCTGATTGGTCAGGCGGATCAGCCCGCTGCCCTTCTCACCCAGGCTCACGCCCTTGACGGCGATCTTGGCATCGCCCAGCGCCTTGCTGACGCGGTCGAGGTCGGCCTGGTTCACCTGCAGCGCCGAGCTGGCACCACTGATCTGTACCGCCGGATCATCCGGGTAGAGGTTGGGAGCGGAATAAATAAAACCGATCGCCAGTACCAGCACGATCAGTGCGTATTTCCACAGAGGGTATTTGTTCAGCATCACGCCGCCCGTTCAAGACGCGGGGCGCTTTGCGCGCCCCGACTGGAAAAATGAAACCGGTAACTCAGATAGCCTTGAGCGTACCTTTTGGCAGGGTGGCCGCGATGGCACCCTTCTGGAACTTCAGCTCGACGTTGTCGGAAACTTCCAGGACCACGAAATCATCGGAAACCTTGACGATCTTGCCAGCGATGCCGCCGTTGGTGACAACTTCGTCACCCTTCTGCAAGTTGCTCAGCAGGTTCTTCTGCTCTTTTGCACGCTTGGCCTGCGGGCGCCAGATCATCAGGTAGAAGATGACCAGGAAACCGACCAGGAAAATCCACTCGAAGCCGGTACCGGCTGGGCCGGCGGCAGGTGCAGCGGCGTCCGCGTAAGCGGCGGGGATCAAGAAGCTCATTGGGCACTCCTAATGTAATTTTCTAATAATGGATGCAGACAGTCAGTCCAAAGGCGGCACAGGAAGCCCGCGCTTGGCGTAGAAGGCGTCGACAAAGGCGGCCAATTTACCTTGTTGAATAGCCTCGCGTAAACCGGCCATCAAGCGCTGGTAATGGCGCAAGTTGTGGATGGTATTCAGCATGCTGCTCAGCATTTCGCCGCACTTGTCCAGGTGATGGAGATAGGCGCGGGAGAAGTTGGTGCAGGTGTAGCAGTCACAGGTCGGATCCAGCGGCGAATCATCGTGGCGATGGAACGCATTGCGAATCTTGATCACCCCTGTATCGACGAACAGATGACCGTTGCGCGCGTTACGCGTCGGCATCACGCAGTCGAACATGTCGACGCCGCGGCGCACACCCTCAACGAGATCTTCCGGTTTGCCTACCCCCATAAGGTAACGAGGTTTGTCAGCAGGCATCTGGCCCGGCAGGTAATCCAGCACCTTGATCATTTCGTGCTTGGGCTCGCCCACCGACAGACCGCCAATGGCCAGGCCGTCGAAGCCGATGTTTTCCAGGCCTTCCAGCGAGCGCATGCGCAGGTCCTGGTACATGCCGCCCTGGACGATACCAAACAGCGCCGCGGTGTTGTCGGCGTGGGCGTTCTTCGAGCGCTGGGCCCAGCGCAGCGACAGCTCCATGGACGCGCGCGCCACATCGTGCTCGGCCGGATACGGGGTACACTCGTCGAAGATCATCACCACGTCCGAGCCCAGGTCACGCTGCACCTGCATCGACTCTTCCGGGCCCATGAACACCTTGGCGCCATCGACCGGCGAGGCGAAGGTCACGCCTTCTTCCTTGATCTTGCGCATGGCGCCCAGGCTGAACACCTGGAAGCCACCGGAGTCGGTGAGGATCGGGCCTTTCCACTGCATGAAGTCGTGCAGACCGTTGTGCTTCTTGATCACCTCGGTGCCCGGGCGCAGCCACAGGTGGAAGGTGTTGCCCAGGATCATCTCGGCGCCGATGGCTTCGATGTCGCGCGGCAGCATGCCCTTGACCGTGCCATAGGTGCCCACCGGCATGAACGCCGGCGTTTCCACGGTGCCCCGTGGGAAGGTGATGCGGCCACGACGGGCCTTGCCGTCGGTGGCCAGCAGTTCGAAGGACATTCGACAGGTGCGACTCATGCTTGATCCTCGGGCCCGCGTGGCGCCGGATTGCGGGTGATGAACATGGCATCACCGTAACTGAAGAAGCGGTACCCCTGCTCGACCGCTGCCGCGTAGGCGGCCATGGTCTCGGGGTAGCCGGCGAAGGCCGAGACCAGCATCAGCAGCGTGGACTCCGGCAGGTGGAAATTGGTGACCAAGGCGTCGACCACATGGAACGGCCGGCCCGGGTAGATGAAGATGTCGGTATCGCCGCTGAAGGCCTTGAGCACGCCATCGCGCGCTGCGCTCTCCAGCGAACGCACGCTGGTGGTGCCGACTGCGATTACCCGGCCGCCACGGGCGCGGCAAGCCTCGATGGCATCGACCACCTCCTGGCTCACTTCAAGCCACTCTTTATGCATGTGGTGGTCTTCGATCTTGTCGACCCGCACCGGCTGGAAGGTGCCCGCGCCCACGTGCAAGGTGACGAAGGCACGCTCTACACCCTTGGCGGCAATCTTCTCCAGCAACGCCTCATCGAAGTGCAAGCCTGCGGTCGGTGCGGCGACTGCACCGGCTCGTTCGGCGTACACAGTCTGGTAGCGCTCACGGTCGGCGCCCTCGTCGGGGCGGTCGATGTACGGCGGCAGCGGCATGTGGCCGACACGGTCGAGCAGCGGCAGCACCTCTTCGGTGAAGCGCAGCTCGAACAGCGTGTCATGGCGTGCGACCATTTCGGCCTCGCCGCCGCCATCGATGAGGATGACCGCGCCTACCTTGGGCGCCTTGCTGGCGCGCACATGGGCCAGCACCCGATGGCTGTCGAGCACGCGCTCGACCAGCACTTCCAGCTTGCCGCCGGAAGCCTTCTGGCCGAACAACCGCGCCGGGATCACCCGGGTGTTGTTGAACACCATCAGGTCGCCGGGGCGCAGGTACTCGAGCAGATCGGGGAATTGCCGGTGCGCCAGCGCGCCGGTTGGCCCATCGAGCACCAGCAGACGGCTGCCATGGCGCTCGGCCAGCGGGTGGCGGGCGATCAGGGAATCGGGGAGTTCGAAGGAAAAATCGGCGACGCGCATGATGATGTTCGGTTCGGCAGGGCCGGGAAGTTTAGCCCAATGTGTGAAAATTGACCATGAAAGCCGATTGACCGACCAGCGGTGGCTCTCTATACTGCGCGCCACAAGCCCTGATGGCGGAATTGGTAGACGCGGCGGATTCAAAATCCGTTTTCGAAAGGAGTGGGAGTTCGAGTCTCCCTCGGGGCACCAAGATCCGGAAAAAACCGACCTTATGGTCGGTTTTTTTTTGCCCGTCCGGTCAGCGCCAGCGATCCAGCTGCCCCCGGGCACGGCTGCTGAAAATCGTCAGCAGCTCGCTCAATGTATGCGGTGACGGTTCGGCAGTGCGGGTGACCGCATACAAGGTAATCGGCAGCGCCGGGGCCAGCGGCCTGATCGCGGTCGCCCCAGGCGCCGCGCCAAGTGCGGTGAAGGGATCGATCACCGCCAGCCCAGCACCGGATTCGACCATCGCCCTGGCCAGTGAATAGGTTTGCACCGCAATGCTCACCCGTGGCGGCGGCTCCACCGCCTTGAGGTAGCTTTCGAGGCGCACCGACAGCGGGTCGGCGCTGGACAGCCCGATCATGGGCGCACCGGCCAGTGCCGCCAACGGCAGCGGCTTGCCTTCATCTTCCAGCGGCCAATAACCTGCCGGTGCCAATGCCACCAAAACCCCGCTGGCCAGCGCCTGAGCCTTGAGCGCAGGGTGATCTGGCTGTTGCAAGGTCAGGGCGACATCGATCTCCCGCATCAAAAGGTTCTGCACCAGTTCGCGACTGTGGGCGCTGGACAACTCGCAGGCGATATCCGGATAACGCTGGGTCCATTCATGAATGGCCGGCGGCAGCAGCGACAGGGCCAGTGCCGGGGTCGCACCGATCCGCAGGCTGTGGCCTGGCGCGCGACGCAGGCTTTGCGCCAGGCGTCGCACTCCTTGCAGACTCTCCGTTACCTTGTCGACCTCACGCTCCAGCTCCAGCGCTTCGGGCGTGGGCTGCAGCTTGCCGCGCACCCGCAGGAACAACGGGAAGCCCAGTTGCTGCTCGGCGTGCTGCAGAACCTTGGTCACGGCAGGTTGGGAAACGTGCAGCAACTGTGCGGCACCGCTGACCGAGCCGGTCTGGCGGATGGCCTGGAAAATCTCGATATGGCGAAGGCGCATGGCAAGTCCATAACCTTTGTTTATGGCTCAGCGATCTTTATTCATTTTTCGCCACCTGTCACCTGGCCCTAACCTCAGCCTCGTTCCAACAAAGAACAAGGACTGACATGGCTCAGCATGTATGCATCATCGGCGGTGGCGTCATTGGGCTGTCAACCGCTTATGCACTGGTACGCGACGGCTTTGACGTGACGCTGATCGAGGCTCGCGATTCGTTGGGCAGTGAAACCAGCTTCGCCAACGGCGGCCAGCTGTCCTATCGGTACGTGGCGCCCCTGGCCGACGCAGGTGTGCCATTGCAGGCCCTTGGCTGGATGCTGCGCGGTGAATCGCCGCTGCGATTGCGCCCGCGCTTCGATCGTGCCCAATGGCGCTGGGTGGCAGCATTCCTTGGTGCTTGCCGCTCCTCGGTCAACCGTGCCAACGCAGGCCACCTGTTGCGCCTAGCGCTGTTGAGCCAATCGACCTTGCAAACTTGGCGAGAAGAGGATGGCCTGGACGGTTTCAACTGGCGGCGCAACGGCAAGCTGGTCACCTTCCGCCAGGCCAGCAGCTTCGAACATGCGCGCAAGAACCTTGCCGCGCCCCAGCAACAACAGGTGCTGTCGCACGCCGACTGCACCCGTCTGGACCCGGCACTGGCAGAGGCGCCCTTTGTCGGCGCCATCTATACCCCGGATGAAGAAGTCGGCGACTGCCACAGCTTTTGCCAGCAACTGGCGGCGCACCTGCAGGCGTCGGGACGCTGCAAATTCCGCCTGGGCCAAGCGGTGTCCGCAATTCGCCATGCGCATGGCGTAGTGAATGCAATTGAACTGGACGACGAAGTGCTGCCGGTGGAGCAATTGGTCGTTGCAGCCGGCCATCGCAGTGCGTTGCTGGCACTGCCGGGCATCGACCTGCCGCTGTATCCACTCAAGGGCTATAGCCTGACATTACCGATCGGTGCACAGCACAAGGCGCCGGACCTGAGCATCACCGACTACGATCGCAAGATCGTCTACGCCCGGATTGGTGAACAGTTGCGGGTGGCGGCGATGGTCGACATTGTCGGTTTCGATCCGTCGCTGGACCCCAAGCGCCTGGCCCTGCTAAAACGCCAGGCCCGCGAAACCTTCGCCAATGCTGGTGACTACGACTACGCCATCGAATGGGCCGGCATGCGGCCGGCGACCCCCAGCGGCGTACCGCTGCTGGGCGCAACGGCGTACCGCAATCTGTGGCTGAACCTTGGCCATGGAGCGCTGGGCTTTACCCTGGCCTGCGCCAGCGCACGTCTGCTGAGTGAACTGATCGGCCAGCGCCGCCCCTCCATCGACCTGCAGGGTTTCACCGCCCGTGCGGCTGGTGGAAATAACCGTACTGCAGCACGTCTCTGATCCCCTCACCTACAACGGAGAATAACAATGCGAAAAATCACGTTGATCGGCTGCACCCTTGGCCTGTTGCTAGGCACCCAGGCCCATGCTGACGAAGCAGCGCTGGGGCCTACCCTGAGCAAGATTGCCAGAGCCAACAGCATTACCCTGGGCTATCGCGATGCTTCAGTGCCGTTCTCCTACGTGGGAGATCATTCGGGACAACCCATGGGCTACTCAGTAGACCTGGCGAACAAGATCGTCGAGCGGGTACAGCAGAAGCTGGCATTGCCCCAGCTCAAGGTGAAGTACAACCTGGTGACATCGCAAACCCGCATTCCGCTGGTACAGAACGGTACCGTTGACCTGGAGTGCGGCTCGACCGGCGTCACCGCAGAGCGCCAGAAGCAGGTGGCGTTTTCCTATGGGTTCATCTATGTCAAAGGTCAATTACTGACGGCCAAAGACAGCGGGATCAAGAGTTTCGCCGACCTGCGCGGCAAGAATGTGGTGACCACCGCCGGCACCACCAACGAACGCTATCTGAAAAGCTACAACGTCGATAACAAGATGGACATGTACGTGATCAGCGCCAAGGACCATGGTGAAGCCTTCCAGATGTTGCAGTCCGGCCGGGCAGCGGCGTTCTACATGGACGATGCGCTGCTCTACGGAGAACGCGCCAAGGCCCGTGATCCGCACAACTGGGTGGTGGTCGGGGAAGAGCAGTCGCGGGAAATCTACAGCTGCATGGTGCGCAAGGATGACCCGCAGTTCCTCGCGCTGGTGAACGCGGCGCTGGGCGAGCTGTACAGTTCCGGGGAAATCAACGGGATCTACCAGCGCTGGTTCGAACAACCGATTCCGCCCAAAGGCTTGAACCTGGAATTCCCGATGACCAGCGAACTCAAGGCCATCTTTGCCAAGCCGGTGAGTGACCCGGTGGAGTAGCATCCAGACGACCAGCCCCTCTGGCTCACGGCCTCGCCGAGTACTGGAGGCAATGGCCTCGGCCGCTCCGGCCGCGCCCCGTTGCCAGCGCAGGAATGACCTGCCATGAAGCTGACCAACCGCCCCGTTCAGCCCTCCGAAATCCCTGTTCTGCTAGCGGGGAACCACATGGGGCTGAACGAGGAGGTCGACACCCAAGGCACGAATGACTTTCAGCACAGTGTCAAAGCGTGGTTTTGCGCCTGGACTGAGTGCCTTGTACAGACTTTCCCTTCCCAACCCACTCTCGGTGGCGATACGCGTCATTCCCCGTGCGCGAGCGATATGGCCAAGTGCCCGAATTATTTCCTCGGTATCGCCATCTGCGAGGACCTGACTAAGGTACTCAGTGATGGCCTCATCACTACTCAACAAGGCCGCCATATCAAACGGGATCAACTTTTCGCTCATTTCATCTCCTTCAGCAGTTTTCTGGCTTTGAGGATATCGGTGGCCTGGGTGGACTTGTCTCCACCGACCAACAGCAGAACCAGCCTCTGGCCCTTTTGCGCAAAATAGACACGATATCCAGCAGCTACATCGATGCGAAGCTCACCGATACCGCCTCCAAGCCATTTGACATCTCCAAGATTCCCCATTGCTGCTCGCTCCAATCTACGACCTATCGCAAGCTGGGCCCTCAAATCTCTCAAGCTGGATAGCCAAACTGCAAAGCTCTCCGTCTGTTCAACGAGATACATCAAGTGGTCACCCAATCGTATCCGTACGGATACACCCATTCAAGTGTTGAAGCGGCCCACTCTGTCGCCTTACCCCTTATATGGGAACTCAGGCATTTCCCATATAAGGGGTCAGACCTTTCTCTTCACGGTCATAAAAAACCTTGCAACATTCAACACCCGAACCTTCGCCGCGCCTCGACGTCCGATCCTGCATCACCCGCGTTTCGAGGTACCCCGCGTGAAAGACATCATCACCCGCAAGTACCGCCTGGTCGTGAAGACCGTCGGCTACATCGGCTGGTCGCTATTCTGGCTGCTGATCTGGGATGTGCTGGTCACCATCGATTTCATGCTGTTCTTCAACAGCAAGTTCACCCTGCCGTTGATCCCGCTGACCTTGCTTGGCTCGGCGCTGGTGGTGCTGGTGAGCTTTCGCAACAGCAGCGCCTACAACCGCTGGTGGGAGGCGCGCACATTGTGGGGGGCGTTGGTGAACAGTTCACGCAGCTTCGCGCGGCAGGCGCTGACGCTGATCGATGACCCGGATGATGGCCTGAACCCGGTCAAGGCTACCCTGCTGCGTCGGCATATCGCCTATGTGAACTGCCTGGCGGCGCACCTGAAGGGCGAGCGCTGCCCGGATGAACTGATGGCGTTCATTCCGCCAGCGGAATTCGAGCGGCGCAACCGTTCGAACAATTTCGCCAACGACATTCTGAGTGGTTCGGCGGCGTTGCTGGCGCGGGAGTACCAGGCCGGGCGGCTGGACAGCATTCGCCTGGCAAGGCTGGAATCGACGCTGGTGGACCTGTCCAATGCCCAAGGTGGCATGGAACGGATCGCCAATACGCCACTGCCCTACCCTTACGTGTATTTTCCGCGGCTGTTCATCACCCTGTTCTGCCTGATCGTACCGGTGGGGCTGGTGGAGTCGCTGGGCTGGTTCACGCCGCTGGCTTCGACGGTGGTGGGCTTCATGCTGCTGGCCATCGAGCGGATCGGGACGGATTTGCAGAGCCCGTTCAGATTCAGTGAACACCAGATCCAGATGGACAGCATTTGCGAGACGATTGAGCGGAACCTGGAGTCGATGCAGCGGGAGGCGCAGTGTGCCGGAGTTGTGGGTGCCTGAGGGATTTTGGGGCTGCGTTGCAGCCCATCGCGACACAAGGCCGCTCCTACAAGGGGCCGCGCAAGCATCAAAGGCGGCACTTTGCCTGTAGGAGCGGCCTTGTGTCGCGATAGGGCCGCAACGCGGCCCCGGCTATCTGTCAGGCCCGCACATAGCGCTGGCGCAACACATCACTCAACGCGTCCACCAGCAACACCAGCACCAGCATCCCCATGATCACCGTGCTGGCCTGGGCCTCCTGGAACAGGCTCAAGGTGGTGTACAGCATCTGCCCCAACCCACCCGCACCGACAAACCCCAGAACGCTGGCCATGCGGATATTGTTCTCCCACCGATACAGGCTATAAGCCAGCAACTGCGGCCACAGATTGGGCAAGGTGCCAAAGCAGAATGCCGCCACCTGGCTACCGCCCTGCAAGCGGATGGCCGCCGCCGGCTCCGGCGGTGCGTTCTCCAGCGCCTCGGCAAACAGCCGCCCCAGCACGCCAGCGGTGTGCAGCGCCAACGCCAGGGTACCGGCATTCGGCCCAAGCCCGGCAGCCAGCACCGTCAGCGCGGCCCACACCAGTTCCGGGATGGCCCGCAGGGCATTCAGCAACAACCGCGCACAGGCCTGCAGTGGCCAACCGAACCGGCCAGCGGCCGGCAGCGCCAACAGCATGCCCAGCAGCATGGCCAACAAGGTGCCCAGGCCGGACATGGCCAAGGTTTCCAGCGCCCCATGCGCTACCGCGCGCAGGTGCCCGGCAGACAGGTCCGGGTGCAGAAAACGCCCGGCATACTCGCCCATCTGCCCCAGCCCGCCGTTGCCGACCAGCGCCTGCAAGTCCAGCTCCAGGTATGCGAACGAGGCCATCACTGCAGCCACGATGGCGCCGAGCACCAGCCAGTTGATGACCCGGTTCATGCAAGCCTCCAGCGCAGGAAGCGGCTGAGCAGGTCGGCCAGCATCACCAGGACCAGGAAGGTCAGCAGCATGCTTGCCACTTCCGCTCCCGCGAACATTCGCATCGACAGGTCGATCTGCTGCCCCAGCCCGCCAGCACCGACAAAGCCCATCACCACCGAGGCGCGCACCGCGCACTCCCAGCGGTACACGGTGTAGGACACCACTTCGGAGACCGCACTGGGCAGGATGCCGTAGAAAAACGCAGCCAGGCGGCCACTACCCGCCTGCAGCAAGGCATGCGCCGGGCGCTGGTCGACCGATTCGAAGATCTCGGCATAGACCTTGCCGAGCATACCGCTGTAGGTAATGGCGATAGCCAGCACGCCCGCCGTCGGCCCCAGCCCCACGGCCCGCACGAACAGCAACGCCCAGACGATTTCCGGCACACTGCGCAGGAAAATCAGCAACCAGCGCACTGGCAGGCGTAGCAGACGCGACCACAACCCGGCGCGACCGCCATGTGAGGCGGCACGCAGCGACAAGGCACGGCTGGCCAGCAACCCGGCAGGGACCGCCAGCAGCAACGCCAACGCCATGCCGGCCGTGGCCACGGCCAGGGTCTGCAAGGTGGCCTCATAAAGCAGGGAAAGGAAGTCGGCATCGTGTGCTGGTGGCCAGAAGGCACTGGTGAAACTGGCGATCTGCTGGCGATTCTCCGCTTGCAGCAGGACCGCCGGGTTCAATTCGCTCAGCTGCACGCCAGGCCACAGCACCGCCACAGCCAGCAGGGTCAGCAGCAACCGCGGCCACAGCGCCGGGTCGCGGGCATCAAGTTTCAGCATCGCGGTATCTGCACGGTCAGGGTCGGCCCCTGGCTCGGTGGTGAAGCCAGTTGTTCATTCGCATACAACGCATCCAGCAACTGCTCGGTCACCGCTTGCGCCGGGCAGTCGAACACCACCTGCCCTTCGCGGATACCAATCACCCGCGGGAAGTGCGCCAGCGCCAGGTCCACGGCATGCAGGCTCGCCACCAGAGTGACGCCATTGGCCTGTGCGTGGCGGTTGAGCAAGGCCAGACTGTGGTCAGCCAGCACCGGGTCCATGGCCGACACCGGCTCGTCGGTCAACAACACCTGCGGCCGCTGGTACAGCGCCCGGGCAATGCCCACACGCTGCAACTGGCCACCGGACAATTGCCCGCACTGTACGAAGAGTTTGTCGGCCAACCCCAGCTCGGCCAGTGCCTGGCGCGCCCCCGGCACATCGCAGGGGTACAGCAGGTTGAACAGGCCACGCAGCATGCCCCACTGCCCCAGGCGGCCGGCCAGCACTGCCGTCACCACCCGCTGGCGCGGCGGCAAGGGCGGTGCCTGATGCACCAGGCCTACCCGCGCACGCAGGCGCTGGCGGGCTCTGGAGGACAACGCCCATGGCTGCTCGCCGAGCAGTTCCAGGCGCCCGCTGCTGGGCTGGACGGCGGTCGCCATCAGGTGCAGCAAGCTGGACTTGCCCGCCCCCGACGGGCCTATGATGGCGACGCGCTCGCCCTGGCCGATACTCAGGCTCACGGCATCGAGCGCACGCACCTGGCCATGGCGCAGCCCGGCCTCGTGCAGATGGATCGCCACATTGGAAGCCACTGTCGATATCACTTGAGCAGGCCGGCCTCGCGCGCAGCCTGCTCGGTGCCCACGTAGTTCTCAGGTCTGGTCTCGATGAAGCGGCTGGCCGCCTGCAGGTCGAGGATCGCCTTGTGCTCCGGGTTGGCCGGGTCGAGGCCGAGGAAGGCTTTCTTGATCTTCTCTTTCAGCGCCGGGTCCATGTTGCCGCGCACGGTCCAGTTGTAGTCGAAGTAGGTCGGGGTGGTGGCGAACACCTTCACCTTGGCGGTATCGACCTTGCCGGCATCCACCAGCTTCTGCCAAACGCTGGCATTGAGCACGCCGCCATCGACCTTGCCGGCCTGCACCCAGGCCACGGTGGCATCGTGGGCGCCGGAGTAGGCAACGCGACCGAAGTAGTCTTCAGGCTTGATGTTGTCCTGCTTGAGCATGAAGTAACGCGGCATCAGGCTGCCCGAAGTGGAGGAAATGGAACCGAAGGCAAACGACTTGCCCTTGAGGTCGGCCAGGCTCTTCACATCAGGGTTGGCGGTGATGAATTTGGAAGTGAACTGCGCATCCTGTTCACGCTGCACCAGCGGCGTGGCGGCAGGGTCCTTCAAGTGCACCTGTACGAAGGTGAAGCCCCCCAGCCAGGCCAGGTCCAGGCGGCCGGAGGCCAGCGATTCGACTACCGCGGGGTAATCGGCCACAGGCACGAACTTCACCTCCATGCCCAACTGCTTGGCCAGGTACTCGCCCAACGGTTTGAACTTGCGCTGCAGTTCGGTCGGTGCTTCGTCAGGGATGGCGCTGACCCGCAGAGTGTCGGCGGCCTGGGCGACAACGGCACAGCAAGACAGCACAAGGCCGGCGGCGAGCGCCAGAGGGCGTTTGAGCATGAGGTGTTCTCCGGTTCAATAGCGGGGAAATGTCGGCCTATAGGCCGACGACGGGAATTATAAGAGGCGCAGGCGCAAAGGCCAGCTTTGCTACAATCGCGCATCAAATTGACCTCCTGAGGTGCACATGAGCGAGCCGATTCGCCTGACCCAGTACAGCCATGGTGCCGGCTGTGGCTGCAAGATATCCCCCAAGGTGCTGGATGTGATCCTCGCAGAAAGCGGCACCCAGGCTCTGGACCCGAAACTTTGGGTAGGCAACACCTCGCGCGACGACGCTGCCGTGTACGCGCTGGATGACGAGCGCGGCGTGGTCTCGACCACCGACTTCTTCATGCCGATCGTCGATGACCCGTACGACTTCGGCCGTATCGCCGCCACCAACGCCATCAGCGACATCTACGCCATGGGCGGCGACCCGCTGATGGCCATTGCCATTCTCGGCTGGCCGGTCAACGTGCTGCCACCGGAAGTGGCCCGCGAAGTGATCCGCGGCGGCCGTGCGGTATGCGCCGAAGCCGGTATCCCGCTGGCCGGCGGCCACTCCATCGACGCCCCCGAGCCGATCTTCGGCCTGGCCGTCACCGGCGTGGTCAGCAAGCGTCACCTCAAGCGCAACGACACCGCCAGCGCAGGCTGCCGCTTGTACCTGACCAAGCCACTGGGTATCGGCATCCTCACCACCGCCGAGAAAAAGGCCAAGCTGCGCCCCCAGGACCAGGGCCTTGCCCGCGACTGGATGTGCACCCTCAACACGCCAGGCAGCCGCTTCGGCAAGCTTGACGGGGTCAAGGCCATGACCGACGTCACCGGTTTCGGCCTGCTCGGCCACCTGGTGGAACTGGCCGAGGGCAGTGGCCTTACCGCTCATTTGGACTATGCCGCCGTCCCGCGCCTGCCCAGCGTCGACCACTACCTGGCCGAGGGCTGCATCCCCGGCGGCACCCTGCGCAACTTCGACAGCTATGGCCACAAGATCGGCGCCCTGAGCGACGACCAGAAGCATCTGCTGTGCGACCCGCAGACCAGTGGCGGCTTGCTGGTGGCGGTTATCCCGGAGGGTGAAGCCGAGTTCCTGGCGGTGGCCGCCGAACTGGGCCTGCAACTGGCGCCAATCGGCAAGCTGGTCGAGCGACAGAGCCACGCGGTCGAGGTGATCTGATGCGCCCCGACTGCACCGACTTTCGCCAGTTGTTCCTCGACGATGTGCCGATGATGGACATGCGTGCACCTGTCGAGTTTGCCAAGGGCGCCTTCCCCTGCGCCGTCAACCTGCCGCTGATGAATGACCAGGAGCGGCAAAAGGTCGGCACCTGCTACAAGCAGAAAGGCCAGGCTGAAGCCATCGTTCTGGGCCACAAGCTGGTCAGCGGCGAGATCAAGCAGGCACGTCTGGAGGCCTGGGCAAAGTTCGCCGAGGATCACCCGGAAGGCTACCTGTACTGCTTCCGTGGCGGCCTGCGCTCCCATCTTGTGCAGAAAGTGCTGCGCGATGAGAAGGGCATCCACTACCCCCTCGTCGAGGGCGGCTACAAGGCTATGCGCCACTTCCTGCTGGAGACTACCCAACAGGCGGTCGCGCAATGTGATTTCGTGCTCGCGGGCGGCCTGACCGGCACCGGCAAGACCGATGTGCTGCACCTGCTGGACAACGCGCTGGACCTGGAGGGCTACGCCAACCATCGCGGTTCCAGCTTTGGCAAGCGCGCCACTGCTCAGCCAGCGCAGATCGACTTCGAGAACAGGCTGGCCATAGAAGTGTTGAAAAAACGCGCCCGGGGCATCGAGCAGTTCGTGCTGGAAGACGAAGGCCGAATCGTGGGCAGCTGCACCGTACCGCTGGAGTTGTACCAGGGCATGCAGCAATACCCGCTGGTGTGGCTGGAAGACAGTTTGGCCAACCGCGTGGAGCGTATCCTGCGCGACTACGTGATCGACCTGAGCGCCGAGTTCGTCACCCTGCATGGTGAAGAAGATGGCCGGCGGCTATTTGCCGAGACACTTCTGCAGAGCATGGGCAGGATTCAAAAGCGCCTCGGCGGCGAGCGCCATCAGCGGCTGTCGGAAATCCTGCGCCAGGCGCTGGACGAGCAGCAGCGCAGTGGTTCGGTGGAATTGCACCGGGTCTTCATCGAAAGCTTGCTGAGCGAGTATTACGACCCGATGTATGCCTACCAGCGTGCAGCGAAAGCAGAGCGTATCGAGTTTGCCGGGGATGCGGTGGAAGTGCGCGAGTACCTCAAGGCCCGAGCGCTGCGCGAACCGCGCAAGTAAAAACGGGGCCGCTTCGCGCCCCATCGCCGGCAAGCCAGCTCCCACAGGTATTGCACTGCCTGACAGGGTATGCGCTCCCTGTGGGAGCTGGCTTGCCGGCGATAGGGCCAGTACTGGCAGCCTCACTGCCCAGGGCTGAGCACGCGCTCCAGCTCCGCCGCCCGGTCGCGGGTCATGTCCATCACACAGGTCCCACCTTCCAGCTGTGCCATTGTCCCGCCACTGGCCTGCACATGGAACCCGCAATTGCCATCGCGGTAGGCAAGCCACTTGCGCTGCACATCACGCAGGCTCTTCTGCTGCCCGGCATCCAGCTTGCCCATCAATTGCTTGTACACCCGGTTCAAACGCTGGTCCTGCAACTGCGTCTCGGCCCGAATGCACTCGCTCATGGCCACGGTACTGGACGCCTTGTCCATGCACTGCCCGTATCCCGGCGTGTAGTCATCCGCCTGGGCCAGCGGCAGCACACAGGCCACTGCCAGGCCCGTCAGGTAATGCTTGGCCATCAACCCCTCCTTGTGGGTATCACAGCGTCTGTGGCTGTTCCGGCGGCATCAGCACCTTGCCCGGCTCGAAGCGCAGCGATGGCATCTGCGTGGCCGCATACAACGCCACGCCAAGCGCCGCGATCAACACCACATCCAGCCAGCTCCAGCCCGGCATGTCGTCGGCGCTGCGTGCCCTCCAGCAATGCCAGGCCTGGCCCATGCAAAACACCACCATTGCCGCCAGCCACAGGTAGAAACCGGCACCAAAACCGGTCAGGTCATGGAACTCATAGCTCTGATTGTCCGGCAGGCGGTCAATTCCAAAGCTGCTGGCCGCCAGATACACAGCCACCAGCCCGACCAGCAATGCCAGCCGGCGAAAGCGTCGATGGGCAAGGACCGCCAGGGCCAGCAGCGGGTTGGCAAACCACTGGTACAACCCGAAGGGCATACCCCAAGGCCCGTACAACAGCATCTGCAGGGCCGGCATGTGGCGGTCACCACTCATCAGCGCGCCGTCGAAGAACAGTGCGAGCAGGTAAAGCAGCAGGCTGGCGCTCAGGTAGAAAACTGGCAAGAGATTTACTTCCTATGCAACCGGGGGCTCTAGCAGAAGGCCATAAATACCCGAATCGGACAACTCGCCGGCAACGCACCAACGCGCACGCAATGTGCCTTCCAGCACAAAGCCCTGGCGCTCCAGAGTGCGTGCCGAACCTTGGTTGCGCGGGTCGATCTCGCCTTCCAGGCGGCGCATGTGCAGGGTGTGGGCGAGGTAATCGATGAAGCAGGTCAGTGCTTCGTCCATGTAACCCCTGCCCTGCACCGCGCTGGCCAGGCAGTAGCCGATTTCACCACGGCGAGAGACATCGTCGATATTGAACAGCTGGACCATACCGATCAGTTCGCCGTTGTCACGGCGGTACATGCCAAGCTTGAGCTGGTCACCATTGGCATAGGCTTCGCGGTCGGCGGCCAGGGCGCTTTCGGCTTCGGCCAGGTCTTGCCAAGGTGCATGGTGCCAATAGCGCATGACCTCGGGGTCGGCCATGATCGCCAGCCATTGCGCGGCATCGGCATGGCGCATGGGGCGCAATTGCAGACGCGGGCTGTCGAGGCAGAGGTCACTGGGGAAACTGCGGGGTGGGGTCACGCCGGATCTCCTGTCCATTGCTGGGGAGATGACAGTTTAACGTCAAGCGATCGGTTCAAGCATCCCGGGGCTGCTGCGCAGCCCTATCGCCGGCAAGCCAGGCTCCCACAGGTACACCACAGGCCAGGAGCCTTGCACTATACCTGTGGGAGCCTGGCTTGCCGGCGATGGGCCGCAAAGCGGCCCCAAAAATCGTTCAGGCGCCCCGATTCAAGCCCATTTCCATGTCATTGATCAGCGCCTTGGCCATGGCACTGAGAATGCGCGCCGCGCTGCCAGCGATCTTGTCGCCCTCCATCTCGGCCTCTTCGTTCAAATGCTTGATACAGCCGATCAGCACCGACAATTCATCGAATGCCAGATCAAGCGGTACACCCGGCTCTATCCGGTACAGCTCAAGGAATTTCTCCGCACCTACGGTGGTGCGGGATTTGAGGTGGTCGCTCATGCCTGGGCCTCCTGCGCCTTTATGTGGGCTAACAAGGCGTGCAACAGGGCAGTTTGCGTCGACATGTTTTCGAGAAGGGTGGAACGCAGGTCCGGGGCTTCTGCGTCGAGGTATTGGAGGATGGTGTTGGAGAGAATGTCCATGACCTGGGTAGCCTGGGACTTCGCGGCTTGGTAAGTAAGGTCTGTAACGGGTGGATCAGGTACAAGTTTTTTCATAGTCATCTCGGAAATATTTTCAGAGGCAACCACTCGCATCCTTCTCACAGATAAGGTGGCAGCCGTACGCGAGGTGAGAAGACCAGTGTCCGAGGCACCGGCCAGACCGAAGTCTGCACGCGCACGGCTGCCATAACTGGCAAGCCATCTCGAAACACCGGGCTTCTCACACCCGATCGCCAATTGTGACGACGCCGAAACGTTATCTCTGAGGTAGCTACTTGCCTATCAGACGGCATCCGACTTAGGCCGTAGGATAATTCCTAATCCCTGGCAACCTGAAGCATTTGGTTGCAGGTTCAGAATCTTCTTACAGCTGATGGCCCTTTCGCGGGTAAACCCGCTCCTACAGGGTACGGTGATACCTGTAGGAGCGGGTTTACCCGCGAAAGGGCCGGTACAGGCTAACGAAATACGATCAGGCCACCTCAGCCCCATCATCCGGCCAATGCGGCTCGTTGGCCCCGGGCGGGGTCAGTGGTGGCAGGCCATACGCCGCCCGCGCATCGTCGCAGCTGGGGTTATGCACCCCACCCTCCCACGACGCCTCGAACTCGCGGCAGGGGCTGGAACGGTTGGCGTAGATGGTGCAAGCCACTTCCTGGCCGATCTCGCCCTGCAGGCTGATGCAGCGGCAGGGTTTGGCATCGGTGCCGATCATGGCAACACGGGTGGGGTTGATCTGTACCACCAGGTCGTCCGGCACAAGGCCCCCGGCGGACTGGCATTCGCCCCAGAAAAAGGACACACGGAAGTACCCGCAGCAGGCGCCGCAGTCAAGGCAAGGGTTGTATTCGGACATGATGGCACGGAGGGAAGGTTGTTGTTATCGGGGCTGGCCCGCGGCGCCATTTTCAATCCAAGCCGGGGCGGCTGGATAGAGGGGAATGCAAAAAATATTTGCCGCTGATCCGGCAATTGAACACGGGCGACCAACGACTTCCCCGGCCGCCCATTCAAGTCAGCGTAATGCCTTGTAGGTGTTGACATCCCAGCGCTGCTGGCCAAGGCCCTCGGTCGGCTCATAGCCATCACCACACACCTTGCTGAAGTGAATGCAGGTCTCGCCGCAATACACCAAGCGGTCGTCATCTTCGCCCTCGGTAAGTACGGTATACGACTCGCTACGCATGGCCTTGTAACTCCCTTCGGCAGCGGCCATGACCATGTGATATCGCATCAACTGCTCGTCGCTCAGGAACAGGCGCCTGTCCAGTTGCACACCCCAGCGGGTCAGGCAGACCTCGGCAAAATGACGAACGATCAATCCCGGCTCCGCCAGTACCTTGCCATCACTCGCACCGTCGATGGAGGCGTTGCCCACCAGCGTGGCGTGGCGGCCTGGTATCGGGTAGATGCATATCCGTGTACCCGGTTCGACCGAAGGGATCACGCAGGCAAAGCCTTTGGATCGCTCGTCCCGCGAATAGAAACCCACATACTCGCGGACATTGCCCGCCAAGGTTACCCGCTGGCTTTGCAGGTTACCGATGCCCGGCACCGGGTCGATGGCGAAGATATTCACGGGTATGTCCCGCAATACAGGGTCCTGCGCCATGGCGTTGGCCAGCATGTGGCAACTGATCCCTCCCCTGCTCCAACCCACCAGGTTCACCTGGGTCGGCAAGCGCGGCTTGCGGAACAGGTTGATGATGCGCTCTTGCAGCTCCTGTGGCGTCGGGTGGCGTTCGCCGTAGTCATAGGTGCGCCAGAACCAGGAAGCTGTAGAGGTGGCATCCGGGATCGGAACCCCGGCCTCCTTCAGCCGCTCGTATTCTTCCTCGCTCAGCTTGGTGCGCTGCCAGCTGCTTTCGCCCTTGATCACCTTCAGCACATGGTTGACGTTCTCTTCCCAGCCGCTGCCGAACAACTGGCCGCTCCAGTTGAAATAACCACCGGGCTCGACGAACAGATTGTCATCCTGGAGGTTGCCGCTGCCGGGGCCGTCAACGGCAATCCAGTGAGCGAACTCGCGGCCCTGGTCATTGCTGGCCAGGGTCGAGACCAGCTCACCATTCCAGAAGTTGGGGTTGGCATCGTCGAAGCGGTGGGAGCCGGTGCCGCAGAAATAGGCGGTGAAGACACTCATCTTTCGGGTCTCTGAAGTGAGAAATGAGTGCAGAAAAATAGTTATCTGGGTAGCTGTAGAGCAGTAGGAAAGTGCTCCTACAGGTACGGCGCAGGCCGTGCGGCATGTGCCGTACCTGTAGACATGGGGGCTTACTTACGAGTCAGGCCATCAGCCCGGAACATCTGCCGGATCCCGCGAATCGCCTGGCGAATACGATCCTGGTTCTCGATCAGGGCAAAACGCACATGGTCATCACCATAATCACCAAAACCGATCCCCGGCGACACACAAACCTTGGCTTCGGCCAGCAGTTTCTTGGAAAACTCCAGCGAGCCCAGGTGCGCATACTCCGGCGGGATCTTCGCCCATACGTACATCGAAGCCTTGGGGTTCTCGACCATCCAGCCCAGCTCGTGCAGCCCTTTCACCAGCAGGTTGCGGCGCTGGCGGTACTGCTCGGCAATGTCTCGTACGCACTGCTGGTCGCCTTCCAGTGCTGCAATGGCAGCCACCTGCAGCGGGGTGAAGGTGCCGTAGTCGTGGTAGCTTTTGATCCGCGCCAAGGCACTGACCAACTCGGGGTTGCCGACCATGAAGCCGATCCGCCAGCCAGCCATGTTGTAGCTCTTGGACAGGGTGAAGAACTCCACCGCGATGTCCTTGGCCCCCGGCACCTGCATGATCGACGGGGCCTTCCAGCCATCGTAGACGATGTCGGCATAGGCCAGGTCATGGACCACCAGCACGCCATACTGCTTGGCCAGGGCCACCACGCGCTCGAAGAAGTCCAGCTCCACGCACTGAGCGGTGGGGTTGGACGGGAAGCCGAGGATCATCATCTTCGGCTTGGGGATCGACTCGCGGATGGCCCGCTCGAGTTCGTTGAAAAAGTCCACGCCCGGCACCAGCGGTACCGAACGCACCTGGGCACCGGCGATCACCGCACCGTAGATATGGATCGGGTAGCTGGGGTTGGGCACCAGCACCGTGTCGCCCTGGTCGAGGGTAGCCAGCATCAGGTGCGCCAGGCCTTCCTTCGAGCCGATGGTGACGATGGCTTCGCTTTCCGGGTCGATGTCGACCTCGTAGCGTTCCTTGTACCAGTTGGAGATGGCCCGACGCAGGCGCGGGATGCCGCGAGAGGTGGAGTAGCCGTGGGTATCTTCACGCTGGGCGACCTGCACCAGCTTCTCGACGATGTGCGGCGGGGTGGCGCCATCGGGGTTGCCCATGCTCAGGTCGATGATGTCCTCGCCACGGCGGCGGGCGGCCATCTTGAGCTCGGCAGTGATGTTGAAGACGTAAGGGGGCAGACGATCGATGCGCGCAAAGCGGCGCGGCGAACCTGGGTTGGCCATGGCTTCCTCTGAGTACGTAAGCGCCCGGAACCGTCCGAGCGACGCTGGCCGATGTGGCGGCCTGAATCAGAAGATAGTGCCGATACAGGATACCTGTAAAGGACAATTTCCTGTTTTCATAGATCTTTTCAGATGTATTTTTTGAAAATAAGAAATTTATATTCTGCTGTGCCGGCCTTGTTCGCGGGCGAGCCCGCGAACAAGGCCGGCACAGAAAAACGCCCATAAAAAACCCCGGCACAGTGGCCGGGGTTTTTCGTGAAACAGGCAGCAGTATCAGCGTGCGTATGTCATCAGCACGTCCGCAGCGGTCTGGCTGTCCACACCCATCATCACGCTCAGGGCAGTGACGGTGAGGATGGAGAAGCCGAACACCTTGCGCGCCCACTTGCTGTCGTCCTCGGCCTTGTAGCCAGCCCAGGCCATGTACAGCCAGTACAGACCCATGGCTGCTGCCACGGCCAGATAGCCGAGGCCGGCGTAACCGCCGAGGGTAAGCATCAGGGTTGCGAGCACGAAAGCCAGCACGTACAGCACGATCTGCTTCTTCGCCGCGAGGATGCCACGTGCCACCGGCAGGACCGGAATGTTGGCAGCGCTGTAATCCTTGAAGCGGAAGATCGCGATGGCGAAGCTGTGCGGCATCTGCCACAGGCTGAACATCACCAGCAGGGTAAATGCAGCCAGGTCGAAGCTGTTGCTCACGGCGCAATAGCCGATCACCGGAGGCATGGCACCAGACAGGCTGCCGACCAAGGTGCCGTGCACCGATTTACGCTTCAGCCACAGGCTGTAGAAACCGACGTAGACGATGAAGCCGATCAGCGCACAGAACGCCGACAGCGGGTTGGCCTGGACATACAGCAGGCTGAAACCCGCCACCCCGAGCAGGGTGGCGTAGATCAGCGCGAGGGGCAGCGACATGCCGCCCTGGACCATGACGCGGTTCTTGGTGCGCTCCATCTTGTGGTCGATGTCACGGTCGATGCAGTTGTTGAACACGCATCCGGACGCAACCACCAGCGAAGTACCGATCACCACCGCCAGGAACAGGGCGAAATCCACATGGCCCTTCGAGGCAAGGAAGAAACCGCCTGCCACGGAAAGCACGTTACCGAAAATGATCCCCGGTTTGGTGATTTGGATAAAGTGCTTAACGGACATGCAGTCTTACCTCACTTGGCCAACATTTCGAAGTGGATGCTGAACATGATCCACAGCGACAGGCCGACAAGCAGAGCGATCACCAGGGTGGTGAACAGGAACGTCGAAACGTTGTTGCGTTGCTCTTTCGAGCGGTCCATGTGCAGGAAGTACACGAGGTGCACTACTACCTGGATCACGGCCATGGCAACAATGATCAGAACGGTCAGGTTCTTCGGCAGGCTTGGCGACATGGCCAGGCCGAACGGGATCGCAGTCAGGATGATCGACAGGATGAAGCCGATCATGTACGACTTGACGCTGCCGTGGTTACCTTCGTGATGAGTGTCGTGTGCGTTAGCCATTACAGAACTCCCAGCAGGTAGACGACGGTGAATACGCAGATCCAGACCACGTCCAGGAAGTGCCAGAACAGGCTCAGGCAGCTCATGCGGGTCTTGGCGGTCGGCGTGATGCCGTGCTTGTTGATCTGGTACATCATGATTGCCATCCAGATCAGGCCGGCGGTCACGTGCAGACCGTGGGTACCTACCAGGGCGAAGAAGCCCGACAGGAAACCACTGCGGTTCGGGCCGTAGCCCTCGGCGATCAGGTGATGGAATTCGTAGATTTCCATCGCGATGAAGCCTGCACCGAACAGGAAGGTCACAGCCAACCAGCCCAGTACGCCAGCTTTCTTGCCGTCGAACATCTTCAGCATGGCGAAGCCGAAGGTGATCGAGGACAGCAGCAGGAACAGCGTTTCAACAGCTACGAAATCGAGCTGGAAGATGTCATGACCCGACGGGCCGCCGGCAAAACTGCCGGACAGCACCGCGTAGGTGGCGAAGAGCGACGCAAACAGGATGCAGTCGGTCATCAGGTACAGCCAGAAACCGAGTACGGTCATCTGGCCCGAGTCGTGGTGGTGGTCGTCATGCCCATGGTCGTGACCATGAGCAGCACCGTGCATTACTTGACTGGACATTGATTACACCCGCTCAAACGATTCGACACGTGCGCCGGCAGGCAGAGCACCTGCTTTGGCCAGCGCTTTCATGCGCTCGCCTTCGATGCGCGCCACTTCTTCGGCCGGAACCATGTAGCCCTGGTCGTCACGCGCAGCGTGGCGAACGAAGACAGCGATGGTTGCAACCAGGCTCGCGCCAACCAGCCACCAGATGTGCCAGATGAAGGCGAAGCCGAAGACGGTCAGGAACAGGCCCATGAACAAACCGGTGGAGGTGTTGCTCGGCATGTGGATCGCTTCGTACTTGGCCGCAGGCTTGTAGGCAACACCGGCTTCCTTGGCTTCGTGCCAGGCGTCCAGACCAACCTTCTCAGGCATGTGGGCGAAGTTGTAGAACGGAGGTGGCGACGAAGTCGACCATTCCAGGGTACGGCCGCCCCATGGGTCGCCGGTCACGTCCAGGTTCTGGTTGCGGTCGCGAACCGATACGTACAGCTGGATCAGCTGGCAGGCGATACCGAACAGGATCAGCACGGCGCCGACAACGGCTACGTACAGGTAGGGTTCCCACAGTGGGTTGTCGGAGTGGTTCAGACGACGAGTCATGCCCATGAAGCCCAGGGCGTACAGCGGCATGAACGCTACGTAGAAGCCCGAGATCCAGAACCAGAAGGCAGCCTTGCCCCACTTCTCGTTCAGGGTGAAACCAAAGGCTTTCGGGAACCAGTAGGCGAAGCCGGCGATGTAGCCGAATACCGCACCACCGATGATCACGTTGTGGAAGTGAGCAATTACGAACAGGCTGTTGTGCAGCACGAAGTCAGCACCTGGAACAGCCAGCAGAACACCAGTCATGCCACCGATGGAGAAGGTGATCATGAAGCCCAGGGTCCACATGATCGGCGCGGTGAAGCGCAGACGGCCCTGGTAGATGGTGAACAGCCAGTTGAACAGCTTCACACCGGTCGGAATGGAGATCAGCATCGTCGCCAGGCCGAAGAAGGTGTTGACGCTGGCGCCGGCACCCATGGTGAAGAAGTGGTGCAGCCATACAGCGAAGCCCAGCACGGCGATGGCGCCCGATGCGTAGATCATCGAGTGGTGGCCGAACAGACGCTTGCCTGCGAAGGTGGAGGTAACTTCCGAGAACACACCGAAGGCCGGCAGGATCAGGATGTAAACCTCAGGGTGACCCCACGCCCAGAACAGGTTGACGTACATCATCGGGTTCCCACCAAGCTCGTTGGTGAAGATGTGGAAGTCCAGATAACGGTCAACAGTCAGCAGAGCGAGTGCAGCGGTCAGGATCGGGAAGGAAGCCACGATCAGCACGTTGGCCCAGGTGCAGGTCCAGGTGAAGATCGGCATGTCCATCAGTTTCATGCCAGGTGCGCGCATCTTCATCACGGTGACGAGGAAGTTCACGCCGGTAAGCGTCGTACCCAGGCCTGAGAGCTGTAGCGCCCAGATGTAGTAGTCGACACCCACCCCAGGGCTGTACTGAATGCCCGCGAGCGGCGGATAGGCAACCCAGCCGGTCTTGGCGAATTCACCAACGCCCAGCGAGATGTTGACCAGCAGCACGCCTGCCAGCAGCAGGTAGAAGCTCAGGGAGTTCAGGAACGGGAAGGCAACGTCACGTGCACCGATCTGCAGAGGAACCGCAAGGTTCATCAGGCCGGTGAAGAACGGCATCGCCATGAAGATGATCATGATCACACCGTGAGCGGTGAAGATCTGGTCATAGTGTTCAGGCGGCAGGTAGCCTTCGGAGCCACCGGTAGCGGCAGCCAGCTGGGTACGCATCATGATGGCGTCGGCAAAGCCGCGCAGCAGCATGACCATCGCGACGATGATGTACATCACCCCGATTTTCTTGTGGTCGACAGTCGTCAACCACTCGCTCCACAAGTAGGTCCACTTGCGGAAGTAGGTGATAGCACCGACGACAGCGATACCACCGAGCGCGATCATGGCAAGCGTCACCATGACTATCGGCTCGTGATAGGGTATCGCCTCCAGGCTTAGTTTACCGAACATCTCTTACTCCTCTGCACCGGCAGCTGGTTGCATACTCGATTCCACACCCTTGGTAGTGGCCAGATCTTTGCTGCCTGCTTCTTCGTGGCTCGGACGACCGCGGTTCATGCCTTCGTACTTGTCGACGATCAGCTGGAACTGGTCAGGCGAAGCCTCGCTATACAGCGCGACTGGGTTGTTTTCGCTTGGTTTGGCCAAGGCGTCGTATTCGGCCTTGTCCAGCTTCTTCGGCGACTGCTTGACCTCGGCGACCCACTTGTCGAAGTCTTCCTGAGAGGTGGCAGTAGCCTTGAATTTCATGCCGGTGAAGCCAGCACCGCTGTAGTTGGCGCTGATACCGTCGAACTCGCCGTTTTCGTTGGCGATCAGGTGCAGCTTGGTGGTCATGCCGGCCATGGCGTAGATCTGGCCGCCCAGGCCCGGGATGAAGAACGAGTTCATCACGGCGTCGGAAGTGACGCGGAAGTTGACCGGAGTGTTAGCCGGGAAGACGATCTTGTTGACCGTGGCAATGCCCTGCTCCGGGTAGATGAACAGCCATTTCCAGTCCAGTGCGACCACGTCGATCTGCACCGGCTTCACATCGGAATCCAGCGGACGGTACGGGTCCAGCTTGTGGGTGGAGTGGTAGGTGAAGTAGCCCAGGGCGATGATGATCAGGATCGGGATGATCCACACCGCGGCTTCGATCTTGGTCGAGTGCGACCAGTCGGGGGTGTAGGTGGCAGCCTTGTTGGAAGCACGGTACTTCCAGGCGAAAACCACGGTCATGATAATGACAGGAATCACCACCAGCAGCATCAGACCGGTAGCGATCAGGATCAGGTTCTTTTGCTCAATGCCGACCTGACCTTTCGGGTCGAGCAGGGTCCAGTTGCACCCACTGAGTAAAAGCATGCCTAAAAAGGGCAATATGCCAAACAGTCTGGGGTAACGCTTTTTACTCATCTCACGACCTCTAGATCAGCTTGCTTCAATGCAATTTGTGTTTTGGTAGCCAGCACTTCGTCCTGCCAAGTGAGGCATTTCGCGCCCGTACTCGCTCCTGCCCGGGGTCCGACTGCAGGACCTTGGCGTCAAGCGGGTTAGCGGTGCTTATGGTTTCGTAGGCAACAGGCCTGTACTTCAGACCAAGTCCATTTGGTGCGGGAAAACGCGGAGGGGGATCCGCCCGGTATCGCCGTTGGGCGAAACTTGACGAAGTCAGCAAAAAGGAGCGCTGGGGCTTCCTTCAATCCTGCGACTCGCAAGCAGTGCCGAACGGAAATTGGGGGCGATTGTAGATAGGTCGCCAATCCTTGACTATGACTTATTGAGCAACAGTCTTTTACAGAATCTGCAACAATGCTGCTCAAAAACTCAACTTCGCGACAGTTTGTCGCACCCCGCTTGATAGCCCCCAAAGCCGCATTCTGCAAGGCCTCCGAGTTGATCTGGATCAAGCGGTGAGCGAATTTTCCCTCTTCTCATGCGGCGTAAAAGACCCCATGCAATTCGGTACTTTTGTCTAACCCTGGCGTCGGTTGCGATAGATCCCGAGTGGAACCAGCACAGCCGTCAGGACGAACGCCACCAGTGCCCATTGCGCCAGCGACAGACCAAGGATCGGCGGGTATGGCGTGCTGCAGAAGCCGTCGACCTGGAACACCAGCGGCCAGAGCTTGGCCAGCGGCAGGTCGTCCACGATCGGCTGCAGGGTGTCGATGCCACAACTGACCATGGGGTTGGCGAGTATATACACATGGTTGCCGGCCGCAACGATTCCGCCGATGGCGCTGAGCACCACCAGTACCTCGAAGAAGGTGAGGCTACGGCGCCCGGGCATCGCCGCTGCGATGAAGGCGAACACGGCGATGAACAAAAGCGCATAACGTTGCAGGATGCACAGAGGGCATGGTGCCTCGCCCAGGACTATCTGCATGTAGAGAGCGCCACCGATCAGCGAAATGCAGATCAGGCCCAACAGTACCAGAAAGCGCCGTTCCCGATTCAGGCGCGATGTTTGTTCGTTCATTGCCGGTTCCTTCGATGGATAGTGGCAGCGTGATCTGCCTGCCTGGCGCAAGTCTACACGCTGGGCAGGGCCTTTGACGTGCCGAGGAAGCGGCGTGATAGCGCTGCGCGGGGCTATCCGGTGTGGCTGAGACCGGCCGCAACGACGTCGGTTCAACGCCGTGCGGCAAAAAAAGCGGCTGCCCGGGTGCCGCGCAGGGGCAAGCCCCTCGACACCCGGGAGTGAAGGATACCGTGATTAAAGGAGGATTAAAGATGAAAGCTGCACAGCCGCTTTCATCTCTCCTTATATATAGGCAGGAAGGTGAGGTGCGGCCCAGCCGCTGGCAAGCCAGCCCCCAGGCGACGAATGCGATCGACCGTTTCGTTCTCGATTACCCACGGGCGGGAGCAGTGCTGCAAGGGAGCTGGCTTGCCAGCGGCTGGGATGAATACGCTGTAAGCCTGTACCGGCCACAGATACGCCACAGACTGCAAAACCTGTGGGGTAACTGTGGGAGCGGGCAAGCCCGCGAAGAGGCCAGTGCAGGCGCTACATCACTCCAGCGCAGCCGCCGGCCCGAAGAACTCGTAGCGGCTCTGCTGCTCTGGCACACCCAGGCCCTTCAGCTGGCGCTTGACCGCCGCCATGAAACCCTTGGGCCCGAGGAAGTATGCATCCACGTCTCGCTCTTGCGGCAGCCACTCGGCCAGCAAGTCCTCGCTCAGCAGGCCCACGGCATCAGCCGCGGCATCATCATGCGGTTCGGCATAGCAGTAGAAGCGCTTGAGCTGTGGGTGACGCTCGGCCAGCTCGTCGATCCAGGCGCGGAAGGCATGCACGGCGCCGTTACGGGCGCAGTGAATGAAATGCACCTCACGCTGGGTTTGCAGCGCCGCCTGCAACATTGGCAGGGTCGGAGTAATACCCACGCCACCGCTGATCAGCACCAGCGGCTTGTCGCTCGCCGCCAGGGTGAAATCGCCAGCCGGCGGGAACAGCTGCAGGGTATCGCCCACCGCCAGCACATCGTGCAGGTAGTTGGAGACCTTGCCACCCGCTTCGCGCTTGACGCTGATGCGGTATTCCTTGCCGTCGCACAGTGCCGACAGGGAGTAGTTGCGGCGCTGCTCGGCGCCGTCGATGTCCAGCTTCAGGCCGATGTACTGGCCAGGCTCGGCCCTGAGCACCGGTTTGCCATCCACCGGGGCAAAGTAGAACGAAACGATTTCGCTGCTTTCCTGCTCACGGCGCACAAGGCGGAATTCGCGGGTGCCGCGCCAGCCGCCTTCGGCTTCTTCCTTCTGTTTATAGAGGTTCTCTTCCGCGCCGATCAGGATGTCGGCCAACTGGCCATAGGCCGCGCCCCAGGCGTCGATCACGGCGGGTGTGGCGATTTCCTTGCCCAGCACTTCTTCGATGGCGCGCAGCAGGCAGCTGCCGACGATCGGGTAGTGCTCCGGCAGAATCTGCAGGGCAACGTGCTTGTTGATGATCTGGCCGACAAGGCCGCCAAGCTGCTCCAGCTGGTCGATGTGGCGGGCATACATCAATACCCCGTTGGCCAGGGCGCGCGGTTGGTCACCGCTGGCCTGGTGGGCCTGGTTGAACAGCGGGCGCACTTGCGGGTACTCGCTGAGCATCATCTTGTAGAAGTGGGTGGTCAGCGCTTCGCCGCCGCTTTCCAGCAGGGGGACAGTGGCCTTGATGATTGCACGTTGTTCGGCATTGAGCATTGCAACAACTCCTGAGCCTGTGGCTTCAAATGACTGCCCGAGCCATTACATCAATCATGCCAACTTTTATCTCCAGCAAAATCAGGGGCTTGACACAGGTCATGTCAAAACGACCCACCTCGACGTATAGTCATATCGACCCACAGGAGTCCATATGACCACGAAGCCCCTGCTCACCACCCTGCTGCCCCTGGTCAGCGACCTTTCCCGCGACCTGCCCGACCAGGAACGCTATCGCCGCCTGCTGCAGGCCATGCGTGGGTTGCTGACCTGCGATGCCGCCGCGCTGCTGCGCCTGGACGGCGAATGGCTGGTGCCGCTGGCAGTGGACGGCCTGAGCCCCGATACCTTGGGCCGGCGCTTCCGAGTCAGCGAGCACCCACGCTTCCAGGTCCTGCTAAGCAGCCGTGAACCCACCCGCTTCGCCAGCGACTCCGAGCTACCCGACCCTTACGACGGCCTGGTCAACGCCCCTGATGCCAACCTGGAAGTACATGACTGCATGGGTTGCCCGTTGATGGTCGACGAGCGCCCTTGGGGCCTGGTCACCCTCGATGCCCTGACCCCCGGGCAGTTCCAGAGCCTGGAGCTGGGCGCTCTGCAGGCCTTCGCCAGCCTTGCCGCCGCCACGGTAACCGTGGCCGAGCGCATCGAGCACCTGGCCCTGCGCGCGGAAGACGAACACCACCGCGCGGAAATCTACCGCCAGGCCAGCGGCCAGGACAAAGAGCTGATTGGCCAGAGCCCCGCGCACAAGCGCCTGGTCGAGGAAATCCGCCTGGTCGGTGGCAGTGACCTGACCGTACTGATAACCGGTGAGACCGGCGTCGGCAAGGAGTTGGTGGCCCAGGCCCTGCACCAGGCCAGCAACCGCGCTGACAAGCCGTTGGTCAGCCTCAACTGCGCCGCCCTGCCTGACACCCTGGTGGAAAGCGAACTGTTCGGCCATGTACGCGGAGCCTTCACCGGCGCCCATGGCGAGCGCCGCGGCAAGTTCGAGCTCGCCAATGGCGGCACACTGTTCCTCGACGAAGTCGGTGAACTGCCACTGACGGTGCAGGCCAAGTTGTTGCGCGTACTGCAGAGCGGCCAGTTGCAACGCCTGGGCTCGGATCGCGAACACCGGGTGGATGTGCGCCTGATCGCAGCCACCAACCGCGACCTGGCAGCAGAGGTGCGTATTGGCAACTTCCGCGCCGACTTCTACCACCGCCTCAGCGTATACCCGCTGCAAGTTCCGCCGTTGCGCGAACGTGGGCGTGATGTGCTGCTATTGGCTGGCTACTTCCTCGAACAGAACCGTTCGCGCCTGGGCCTGAACAGCCTGCGCCTGAGCAGCGAAGCCCAGGCCGCGCTGCTGGCCTACGACTGGCCAGGCAACGTACGTGAACTGGAACATCTGATCGGCCGCTCGGCGCTCAAGGCGCTGGGCCAACATTCCGACAGGCCACGCATCCTCACCCTGGAAGCCATCGACCTGGACCTGCGCGCAACCGCAACGCCCGGCACCCCGCCCTCCCCTGCTGTGCCCTTGCCGGCGACACCGCTACCCGAAGGGGGCCTGCGCGAAGCCGTCGACGACTACCAGCGCCAGCTGATCGAGGCCTGCCTGCAGCGGCACCAGGAAAACTGGGCAGCGGCTGCCCGGGAACTCGGCCTGGACCGCGCCAACCTTAGTCGTCTGGCCCGTCGGCTGGGGCTGCGCTGAGTTGGAATCCTGGGGGCGCTTTGCGCCCCATCGCGACACAAGGCCGCTCCTACAAGGGACCGCGCCCCCCTGTAGGAGCGGCCTTGTGTCGCGATGGGCTGCAAAGCAGCCCCACAATCCCCACACCCGCTAAAGCCCGACCAAACCAGGCCGATAACCGGTTATCCCCTGTTCCCCACGAAGGTCACCATGGCCACGCAAAATGCCCGCGCGGACTCGCTGTCCCTGCTGCTGTTCACCCTGCGCAGCGGCAAGTTGATGGCAATCAACCTGCTCAAGGTCAGCGAGATAATCCCCTGCCCGCCGCTGACCAAGCTGCCCGAATCGCACCCCCACGTGAAAGGCGTGGCAACCCTGCGCGGCAATTCGCTGTCGGTCATCGACCTGTCCCGCGCCATTGGCGAACGGCCGCTGGCCGACCCTGACGGCGGCTGCCTGATCGTCACCGAGATCAGCCGCTCGCGCCAGGGCCTGCATGTGCAGGCGGTCAGCCGCATCGTGCATTGCCTGAGCACCGACATCAAACCACCCCCTTATGGCTCGGGCAGCCGCTCGTTCATCACCGGCGTGACCAGGGTCGACAACACTCTGGTGCAGGTGCTGGACATCGAAAAAGTCATCCACGCCATCGCCCCGCCGGTGCCCGAACCGCATCACGCCACCCTGAGCGAGGAAGACGCCAGCCTGCTGGCCGCCGCCAATATCCTGGTGGTGGACGACAGCCAGGTAGCCCTGCAACAGTCGGTGCACACCCTGCGCAACCTCGGCGTCGAATGCCATACCGCGCGCAGCGCCAAGGACGCCATCAACGTGTTGCTGGAGCTGCAGGGCACCGCGCAGGAAATCAACGTGATCGTCTCCGACATCGAAATGAGCGAAATGGACGGCTACGCGTTCACACGCACCCTGCGCGAAACCCCCGACTTCCAGCACCTGTACATACTGCTGCACACCTCGCTGGACAGCGCGATGAGCAGTGAAAAGGCGACCCAGGCCGGGGCCAATGCCATCCTCACCAAGTTTTCCTCGCCAGAGCTGACCGATTGTCTGGTGGTGGCGGCGCGCGCCGTGGTGTTCGCCGAGCGCTGATATATTCGGAGACAAACTCCCCGGCTTGCCGTCGGGGTCGAGTCGGGCATAATTCGCCCCCCTCGCAAGTAACTTGCCGGAATCCGTATGAAGTTTTTCAGCTCTATCCTGATCAGTTTCGCCCTCTTCAGCGGTATCGCCCAGGCCTCCAGCAGCCAGGCCTGGAACGAGCAGCGCCAGCAGATGCTCAAGTCTTGCCTGGCCGCCAGCCAGTTCAAGGATGCTCACGCCCGCAGCAAGCCCGCCGAGTTCGATGACCAGGTCGGCATGAGTGCCCTGCTGATCGAAGGCGTCTACCCCCAGAAGCACATGCAGCAGCGTACCGGCACCGAGCTGTGCCTGTACGACCGCCAGCACCAGCGCGCCTTCGTCAGCGAGTGGAGCCCGGAGGTCAAGTGACCGACAGCCTGCGTTTCGCCTGTACCGGCTGCGGCAAGTGCTGTACCGGCCACCACGTGCCCTTGACCCTGGCCGAAGCGCGCCGCTGGGCGGACAACGACGGCCAGGTGGTGGTACTGATCGAAGCCTTCGTGGCGGACGGCCGTGGCATGCCGGTAGAGCAGCGTGATCATGTGCTGCGTCGCTCCCATCCCGTACCCTGCGGCGACAGCGAGGTACGCGTCTCGGTGACCTTTGCCGCCTTCAACCCCGGGCGCTGCCGCAACCTCGACGACAACGACCTGTGCACCATCTATGACCAACGGCCGCTGGTCTGTCGCATCTACCCGGTGGAAATAAACCCGCATATCCCGCTGCGGCCAGGCAGCAAGGACTGCCCGCCGGAAGCCTGGCAACAGGGGCCGGAGCTGATTCACGGCAGGCAACTGGTCGATGCCGGGCTGGAGGCGCTGGTGCAGGCCTCGCGCCAGGCCGACCGCGATGACATCGCCGCCAAGGTGGCGGTGTGCCAGGCGCTGGGCATGACCACCAGTGCGCTCAAGGGCAACGGATTTACTGCCTACCTGCCTGACATGGGGGCCTTCCGCGCGGGTCTGGCGCAGGTACCGGAGGCTGGCCTGGCACAGTGGACCCTGCACGTGGAGGACGCGGCGCTGGTGGCGAGCTTGCAGGAACATGGTTTGCGCACCACCAATGAGCCCCCGGTGTATTACGCTTTCATCAGCTTCTAGCTATGCCTCGGCGGGGGCAACCGCCTTGCACAGCAACCAAAGCCTGCCGCGGTCCCTGTGGGAGATTACCCAGCCCTTTTGGGCTGCGCTGTCGCGCAGAGAACAAATATCGCTCGTCTGACGCGGCCTTTGTAGGAGCAGCCTTGTGCTGCGAAGAGGCCGGTACAAGCAACAGACAGGCTTTGTCAGTACCGGCCTCTTCGCAGCACAAGGCTGCTCCTACAGAACCTCGCCGAACCAATGAGTCATGTGTTGTTCTATGAGAGCGGGCGTGCCCGCGAACACCGGCACAGCCGTTGCCATCCACCGCGTTGCATTCTTCGCGGGCATGCCCGCTCCCACAGGGGTCGCAGTTCGCATGCCAGATGTGTGATGGAGGCGCAGGCAATTCTGACAGCGCTGTCAGCCAGCGGTCACGCTGCCGACCCGGTTCGGGGGGCTATAAGATTGAATACAGCCACTTCCCTCCCCTATGGCCAAGGTGCCCGCACCGATGCGACGTCCGTCCCGCCCTGTCATCCTCGCCGCCCTGGCGCTCATGGTCCTGGCGGTAGCGGGCCTCTGGTTCGGCCAGCGCCAGCCAGCACCTGCCACCCGCGCGCAAACCGCCATCCCGGTGCGCGTGGTCAGCGTCGTCCAGCAGAACGTGCCGCGCTATGCCAGCGCCATCGGCTCGGTGCTGTCGCTGCACAGCGTCGAGGTGCGCCCGCAAGTGGAGGGTGTACTGACCCAGGTGCTGGTCAAGGAAGGCCAGTGGGTGAAGGAAGGTGACCTGCTGGCCACCCTCGACGACCGCGCCATCCGCGCCAACCTCGACCAGGCCCGTGCTGAACTTGGCCAGAGCCAGGCGCAGATCCAGGTAGCCAACGTCGACCTGCAGCGCTACCGCCTGCTGAGTACCGACAACGGCGTTTCGAAGCAGACCCTCGACCAGCAGCAGGCCCTGGTCAACCGCCTGCAAGCCACGGTCAAGGGCAACCAGGCGGCCATCGCCAATGCCGAGGTGCAGCTGTCGTACACGCAGATCCGCTCGCCAGTGACCGGCCGGGTGGGTATTCGCAACGTCGACCCCGGCAACCTGGTGCGCACCAGCGATACCCGCAGCCTGTTCAGCGTCACCCAGATCGACCCGATCGCCGTCGAATTCGCCCTGCCGCAGCAAATGCTGCCAACCCTGCAAAGCCTGCTCAAGGCGCCCACCCCGGCACTGGTGCAGGCCTACATGGATGCCGACGGCGAACGCAGCCTGCTCGGTGAAGGCCACCTGGCACTGATCGACAATCAGATCTCCGCCACCACCGGCACCGTGCGGGTAAAAGCCGAGTTCGACAACAAGGACGGCCGCCTGTGGCCGGGCCAGCTGGTCACCATCCGCCTGCGCACCGCCGTGGAAGAAAACGCCCTGGTGGTACCGCCGCCTGTGGTACAGCGCGGCGTCGACGGGCACTTTGTCTACCGCCTGGACGGTGACAAGGTCACCAGTGTGCCGGTCAAGGTGCTGTACCAGGACAGCGGGCTGAACATCATTGCCGGGGTCAAGCCGGGCGAGCGCCTGGTGCTCGATGGCCAGTCGCGGCTCAAGCCCGGTTCGCGGGTCGAGGTGGCCCCCGACGCCCCCGCGCCGTCGGAAATGGCCGACCGCCGGAGCCAGCCATGAACACGCGCAACGGTGTTTCGGCCTGGTGCATCGACCACCCCATCGCCACCCTGCTGCTGACCTTCGCCTTGGTGCTGCTGGGGGCCATCGCCTTCCCGCGCCTGCCGGTGGCACCACTGCCGGAAGCCGACTTCCCGACCATCCAGGTCACCGCCCAGCTGCCCGGCGCCAGCCCGGAAACCATGGCCTCGTCGGTGGCCACGCCGCTGGAAGTGCAGTTCAGCGCCATCCCCGGCATGACCCAGATGACCAGCAGCAGCGCACTGGGCTCGACCAACCTGATCCTGCAATTCACGCTCGACAAGAACATCGACACCGCCGCCCAGGAAGTGCAGGCGGCCATCAACACCGCCACCGCGCGCTTGCCGCAAGACCTGCCCAACCCGCCGACCTGGCGCAAGGTCAACCCGGCCGACAGCCCGGTGCTGGTGCTGACGGTCAGCTCCAGCCAGATGCCTGGCAACGACCTCAGCGACTACGCCGAAACCCTGCTCGCGCGCCAGCTGAGCCAGATCGACGGGGTCGGCCTGATCAACATCACCGGGCAACTGCGCCCGGCGATCCGCGTGCAGGCGCAACCCGAGAAACTGGCCGCCATCGGCCTGACCCTGGCCGACCTGCGCCAGGCCATCCAGCAGACCAGCCTGAACCTGGCCAAGGGCGCGCTGTACGGCGAGCACAGCGTTTCGACCATCGCCGCCAACGACCAGTTGTTCCATCCCGACGACTACGCCCAGCTGATCGTCTCCTACCGTGACGGTGCACCAGTGCTCCTGAGGGACGTGGCAAAGGTGATCAATGGCGCCGAGAACGCCTACGTCAAAGCCTGGTCCGGCGACCAGCCCGGGTTGAACCTGGTGATTTTCCGCCAGCCTGGCGCCAACATCGTCGATACCGTGGACCGGGTACTGGCTGCCCTGCCCAAGCTGCAGGAGATGCTGCCAGCCTCGGTCGAAGTGTCGGTGCTGCAGGACCGCACCCAGACCATCCGTGCCTCGCTGCATGAAGTGGAGCTGACCCTGATGATCGCCGTGGCCTTGGTGATCGGGGTGATGGCGCTGTTCCTGCGCCAGTGGTCGGCGACCATGGTGGTGTCCAGCGTGCTTGGCGTATCGCTGATCGCCAGTTGCGCGCTGATGTACATCTTCGGCTTCAGCCTGAACAACCTGACCCTGGTGGCCATCGTCATCTCGGTGGGCTTCGTAGTCGACGATGCCATCGTCGTGGTGGAGAACATCCACCGTCACCTGGAGGCCGGCGACGACAGCCGCACGGCAGCGCTCAAGGGCGCCGGGGAAATCGGCTTCACCGTGGTGTCGATCAGTTTCTCGCTGATCGCCGCGTTCATCCCGCTGCTGTTCATGGGCGGCGTGGTCGGCCGGCTGTTCAAGGAGTTCGCCCTTACCGCCACTGCCACCATCCTGATTTCGGTGGTGGTTTCGCTGACCCTGGCGCCAACCCTGTGCGCACTGTTCATGCGCCGCCCGCCCGGAGAGCACAAGGGCGGCTTCGGCGATCGGCTGGTCAGGTGGTACGAAAAGGGCCTGGACCGCGCCCTCGCCCACCAGCGTCTGACGCTCGGCGTGTTTGGCCTGACCCTGGCCCTGGCGGTGGCCGGTTACGTGGGTATTCCAAAGGGCTTTTTCCCGCTGCAGGACACCGGCTTCATCCTTGGCACCAGCGAGGCGGCGGCGGATGTGTCGTACCCGTCGATGATCGAGAAGCACAAGGCGCTGGCCAAAATCATCGAGGCCGACCCGGCGGTGCGCGCGTTCTCCCACTCGGTGGGCGTCACCGGCAGCAACCAGACCATCGCCAACGGCCGCTTCTGGATCGCCCTCAAGCCCCGTGGCGAACGCGATGTGTCGGCCAGCGAACTGATCGACCGGCTGCGGCCCAAACTGGCCCAGGTGCCAGGCATCGTCCTGTACATGCGTGCAGGCCAGGACATCAACCTTAGCTCCGGCCCGTCGCGTACCCAGTACCAGTACGTGCTCAAGAGCAACGACGGCATGGCACTGAACCTGTGGACCCAGCGCCTGACCGAGCGCCTGCGGGAAAACCCGGCGTTCCGCGACCTGTCCAACGACCTGCAACTGGGCGCCAGCGTCACCCGCATCGATATCGACCGCCAGGCCGCGGCACGTTTCGGCCTGACCACCACCGACGTCGACCAGGCGTTGTACGACGCCTTCGGCCAGCGGCAGATCAGTGAATTCCAGACCGAGACCAACCAGTACAAGGTGATCCTCGAACTGGATGCCCGCCAGCGCGGCAAGGCCGAAAGCCTCAACTACTTCTACCTGCGCTCGCCGCTGACCAACGAGATGGTGCCGCTGTCGGCAGTAGCCCATGTAGCGCCGCCCAGCACCGGGCCGCTGTCGATCAGCCACGATGGCCTGTTCCCGGCGGCCAACCTGTCGTTCAACCTGGCCCCGGGCGTGGCCCTGGGCGATGCGGTGACCATCCTCGAGCGCACCCAGCGCGAGCTCGGCATGCCCGACTCCATCAGCGGCAACTTCCAGGGCGCGGCCCAGGCCTTCCAGAGTTCGCTGTCGAGCCAGCCGTGGCTGATCCTGGCAGCGCTGGTGGCGGTGTACATCATCCTCGGCGTGCTGTACGAAAGCTTCGTCCACCCGCTGACGATCATCTCCACCCTGCCCTCGGCCGGCCTCGGCGCGCTGATCCTGTTGTGGGCCTTGGGCCAGGACTTCAGCATCATGGGGCTGATCGGCGTGGTGCTTCTGATCGGTATCGTCAAGAAAAACGGCATCCTGCTGATCGACTTCGCCCTGGAGGCCCAACGCCGCCAGGGCTTGACCCCGGAGCAGGCGATCCACCAGGCCTGCCTGACGCGCTTCCGGCCGATCATCATGACCACCCTGGCCGCCTTGCTCGGCGCGGTGCCGCTGATGTTCGGCTTCGGCACCGGTTCCGAACTGCGCCAGCCACTGGGCATCGCCGTGGTTGGTGGCCTGCTGGTGAGCCAGGCGCTGACGCTGTTCACCACCCCGGTCATATACTTGGCCCTGGAGCGCCTGTTCCACCGCCGCCAGGCCGCCCGTGCGGCGGCGCCCAGTGCCAGTTAGGACAAGACCATGCGTGTGCTGATCATCGAAGACGAAGAAAAAACCGCCGACTACCTGCATCGCGGCCTCAGCGAGCAGGGGTTTACCGTCGACCTGGCGCGGGACGGCATCGAGGGCCTGCACCTGGCCCTGGAAGGTGACTACGCGGTGATCGTGCTGGACGTGATGCTGCCGGGCATGGACGGCTATGGCGTGCTGCGCGCCCTGCGCGCACGCAAGCAGACGCCGGTCATCATGCTGACCGCCCGTGAAAGGGTCGAAGACCGTATCCATGGCCTGCGCGAGGGCGCCGACGACTACTTGGGCAAGCCGTTTTCCTTCCTCGAACTGGTCGCCCGCCTGCAAGCCCTGACACGCCGTAGCAGCAATCATGAACCGCTGCAGGTGCAGGTAGGTGACCTGTGGATCGACCTGATGGCGCGCAAGGCCACCCGCGCCGGCCAACGCCTTGAGCTGACGGCCAAGGAGTTCTCGCTGCTCAGCGTGCTAGCCCGCCGCCAGGGCGAAATTCTGTCAAAGACAGCGATTGCAGAGCTGGTCTGGGACATCAATTTCGACAGCGATGCCAACGTCGTCGAAGTGGCGATCAAGCGCCTGCGCGCCAAGCTCGACGGGCCTTTCGACAACAAGTTGCTGCACACCATCCGAGGCATGGGCTATGTCCTGGAAAGCCGTGCGGGGTAATTCCATCGCGCTGCGCCTGTCGGCGCTGTTCATCCTGGTGGCGCTGGGCGTGTTCCTGCTGATCGGTTCGGCGCTGTACCGCCAGGTAGACCGCAGCCTCGACCTGCTGCCGCAAGCCGAGCTGGACGCGCGCTTCAGTGTGCTCGAGTCCACCCTCAACCGCTTCGGCACACCGGAGCACTGGGTCAAGATCAACAACAAGCTCAACCTGCTAAGTGAAGAGGACAAGCGCATTCGCTTCTGGGTGGTCAGTAGCAATCCGGCCTACGAATACGGCCACCCCAGCGAGCTGGTCCGCGCCTTCGCCGAAGGCGCGCAGGGCATGCGCGACCTGCGCCTGCCTGACCGGCCCTACCCTTACAAGGTGCTGGTCAGCGAACTACCGGCACTGGGCGAGCGGCCGCCGCTGCGCTTTCTGATCGGCATCGACACCGAAACATTCTGGCAGGCGCAACATAGCCTGCTGGTGGCGATTGTCGGGCTGGCGGTGCTCGGCGTGCTGCTGGCCTCGCTGCTGGGCTACTGGGTGGCGCGCATCGGCCTGCGCCCACTGTTGGCGTTGTCCGTTGAGGCCCAGGCCCTGGCCCCACCGCGCCTGGACGGGCGCCTGCAGACCCACGCCCTGGCCCCGGAGCTTGCACAGTTTGCAGGTGCCTTCAATGCCGCACTGGACCGGGTAAGCCAGGCCTACTCGCGGCTGGAGGCGTTCAATGCCGACGTCGCCCACGAACTGCGCTCGCCGCTGACCAACCTGATCGGCCAGACCCAGGTTGCACTGACCCGAGGGCGCAGCGCCGAGCATTATTTCGAAGTGCTGCAATCGAACCTTGAGGAGCTGGAGCGCCTGCGCAGCATCATCAACGACATGCTGTTCCTGGCCAGTGCCGACCAGGGCAGCAAGGCCACTGCCCTGACCCAGGCCTCGCTGGCCCAGGAAGTGGCGACCACCCTGGACTACCTGGACTACATTCTCGAAGATGCGCAAGTCAGCGTGAGTGTGAGCGGTGACGCCCAGGCGCCCATCGAAAAGGCCCAGCTGCGCCGGGCGCTGATCAACCTGCTGAACAACGCCGTGCAGCACACCGCACCGCACCAGGTGATCGAGGTGCAGATCGCTGCCGGGCCGGAGCAGGTCAGTATCGCCGTGAGCAACCCGGGGCCGGCGATCGACGATGAGCACCTGCCGTTGTTGTTCGAACGCTTCTACCGGGTGGATGCGGCACGTAGCAATAGTGGTGGGGGTAACCATGGGTTGGGGTTGGCGATCGTCAAGGCGATTGCGCTGATGCATGGTGGGGAGGTATTCGTGCGTAGTGCCGCGGGGGCCAATACCTTTGGTATCCAGTTACCAACCTCAAGGCCTACCCCGCCCGTGTAGGAGCAGCCTTGCGCTGCGAAAGGGCCGGTAGATCCCAATATCCTCTAATGCCTTCACTGGCCCTTTCGCAGCACAAGGCTGCTCCTACAAAGAAGCGCGGAAGTGCTCTAGGCTGCGGGTTTGCGGCGAAAGTCCAATTGCTTTTACTGCGATAGTTACCTTTTGCGCAACAGTGCTTATCGCTCTTCGCTCTGTTTCAAGTGCATTGAAAGGACTAACTTTACCCCCGTCCTCATTAGCACTTGCACCGCAAGAAGGTAGTTTCAAATGTCCAACAGTATGGGTATTGCCAGCGTCTTCGTCCTGTCTTCCCTGTTGTTGTCGCCCCTGGCCATGGCTGAAGAATCCAAGGCGTTCGTCACCCGTAATGCTGAGTTCGCCGCAGTCCACCAAGAGGCCCGCGAAGCCGTAGCCGCACAGCAGGTAGACACCGCAAAAGACGCTAACCAGACAGCTTCCAAGAACTCTGTCGATGCCAATGCCGACAGCTGATCAAGTGCTGTCGCTGCTCCCGTTTTCCCTTGGCTACGCCATGGGCACTACCAGTGCCGATATGTTAGCCTTTTAAAGCCGCTGCCGATCAGCGGCTTTTTTTATGTGCTTCAACTATCAGCCAAGCTGTAACGTTCACCTATAAAAAAGACGCACATTCGAAAATAAAAACTGCCCCACCGCCAGACCCAAGGAGCTAGTACCGGTGCCTTCCGCGTTTCGTTTTACCCCGCTGTTCATTGCGTTGACTGCAACGATCCCTTTCGCCGCCCAGGCAGATGAAGACAAGGCTGATGGCTTCATCGAAGGCTCGTCCTTCAACCTGCATTTCCGTAATGCCTACTTCAACCGCGATAACCACAACGCCGGAGTGCGCGACACCCGCGAGTGGGGCCAAGGTGCGGTTGCACGTTTCGAGTCGGGCTACACCCCGGGTGTGGTCGGCTTTGGCCTGGACGCCCATGCCATGCTGGGTCTGAAGCTCGATGGGGGCGGCGGCCATGCTGGCACCAGCATCCTGCCGACCCACCAGAAGAACGAAGACGAACTGGGTGCTGCCCCGCACTCGTTCTCCACCGCCGGTGCCGCGGTCAAGCTCAAGGCGTTAGACACCGAGCTGAAAGCCGGTGACCTGTTCCTCACCAACCCGGTGATTGCTGGCGGCGAAACCCGCATGCTGCCGCAGACCTTCCGTGGTGTGAGCCTGACCAACACCAGCATCGACGGCCTGCTGCTCGAAGGCGGCCAGGTGAGCTTCACCAAGCCGTACAACCAGAGCGGCCACCGCCGCATCGACACCTACTACGGTTCGTTGGGCGAGCATGACAAAAGCAAGCACCTGAACTGGGCCGGCGCGTCGTGGAGTGGCACCCCGAACATCACTGCCAACCTGTATGCAGCCGAACTGAAGGACATCTGGAACCAGTACTACGCCGATTTCGACTACACCTATGTGGTCAACGATCTCGTCAGCCTGAACCCGGGCGTGCACTTCTATCACACTCAGGACACCGGCCAGGCACTGCTGGGCAAGATCGACAACAACACCTACAGCGTGCATTTCACCGTCAACGCCGGGTTCCACAGCGTCACCGCCGCCTATCAGCGGGTCAATGGCAACACGCCGTTCGACTACATCAACCTGGGCGACAGCGTCTACCTGGACAACTCGCGCATGTACTCGGACTTCAACGCACCGAACGAGCGCTCGTGGAAGCTGCAGTACAACTATGACTTCGCTGGTGTGGGCATCCCTGGCCTGAGTACGGTGCTGTCGTACTCGCGCGGTGAAGCCGACCTGACCAAGGCCACCCAGGACACTACCCACTACGACTACTACCGTGCCGATGGCAAGAACGCCATGCACTGGGAACGCGACGTGGACGTGAAGTACGTGTTCCAGGAAGGAGACCTCAAGGACCTGTCGGTGCTGGTGCGCTATGCCACCCACCGTGGCAGCCAGGGTTATGCGTCGATCGACAGCAACAGCGACAACGATGAACTGCGGGTGATCGTGGATTACCCATTGAACGTGTTCTGATCCAGACCCGGGTGCGAGGGCTTCGCCCTCGTTTCGCCGGCAAGCCAGCTCCCACCTTGACCGCATTGACCTCAAGCTTGTGCGGTACTTGTGGGAGCTGGCTTGCCGGCGATGGGCTGCGCAGCAGCCCCTGCGTGATTCCGTCGGACAAATCTTGTCCGACAATCCCCGCTTCCCTAGAATGTCGCCGCCGCGAATGGCCCTGCCCACGCAGTAGCGAGCATGACCTCCCGATCACCGCGTTTCGCACTCTACAGGTCACACCCCGAGCTGCTCCTCAACCTGGGCAGTTGCCTTGCCGTGCTCGCCATCGTGGCCATCGTCAGCTACCTGCTGGCGCGGGAGCGCGACAATATCGAGCTGTCGGCGATCCGCTCGTCCAACAATATTGTCCAGCTGATCGAAAGCGACATCCTGCGCAACGTCGAACTCTACGACCAGTCGCTGCAGGGCCTGATCTGGGCGGTCGGGCGCAAGGAGCTGCCGGAAATACCCGGCCCGGTGCGCCAACGCCTGCTATTCAATGAAGCCTTCGTCGACCGCAAGCGCGGTGACGTGCTGTGGCTGGACAAGCAAGGCAACGTGGTGGGCGATTCCACCAGCAGCGTGCCACGCAAGGCCAACTTCAGCGGTACAGGGGTATTCCAGGCCCATCTGCACAACGCCAACCTCGGCCTGCTGGTCGGCCCGCCGTTCAAGGCCAGGCTCGGCGACCTGGACTGGTGCATCAGTTTCAGCCGGCGCATTTCCGGGCCCAATGGCGAGTTCGTCGGCCTGGCCGCGGGGGCACTGCGCCTGTCGTACTTCAGTGACCTGTTCCAGCGCCTGGACATCGGCGACGATAGCAGCATCAACCTGCTCAACACAGACGGCCAACTGTTGGCCCGCCAGCCCAGCCGCGCGCAAGACCCGGCGATTGGCAGCAATTATGCCGAACGGCCCAATTTCAAACGCATTCTCAGCGAGCAGAACGGCAGCTTTACCGCACGCTCCAGCCGCAACGGCACCCCGCGCATGTACACCTTTGCCCGGGTCGCTCAGTTGCCGCTGATCGTGCTGGTCGTGCGTTCGGCCGATGAAGTTTTCGAGTCGTGGCGCCGCACTGCGATCGTGGTCGGCGTCGCCACAGGGGTACTGTGTGTGGGTATCCTCTGGCTGACCCTGCTGCTGGGCCGCGAGTTGCGCCGCCGGCAAGAGGCCGAACAGGGTCTGGCCAACCTGGCCGCCACCGACAGCCTGACCGGCTTGCCCAACCGCCGCCACCTGGACCAGGTACTCCGTCAGGAATGGGCCCGCGCCCAGCGCAATCGCAAGTCATTGGCAGTGCTGATGGTGGATGTGGATCACTTCAAGGCATTCAACCAGCGCCACGGCCACGCCGGTGGCGACCATGCCTTGCGCGAAGTGGCCAGGACCATCGAGGCGTGCATCCGGCGCCCGGCCGATCTGGCGGCGCGCTATGGGGGTGAAGAATTCCAGGTGGTGTTGCCGGAAACTGACCTGGCCGGTGCGCAACTGCTGGCGGAGCGCATCCGCGCCAGCGTCGAGGCGCTGGCACCGTTTGCCGACGATGCCCACTCTGTCACGGTGAGCATCGGCATTGGCCTGTCAGGCACCCAGCACGACCTGGCGAGGGTGCTGGGTGCTGCCGATGAAGCGCTCTACCGGGCCAAGGCCAAAGGCCGCAACCGGGTAGAGGGGCCTGCGGACTAGCTGCGGGCGCGCGCGGCGTTGCGCAAGGCTCTGACCTGATCATGGTTACGCTGCACACCTTGCAGCTGTTTTTCCACCAAGGTGTAGGTCTGGTCGCTGGCGGTGCGGCCCAGCTTGACCAGTTTCTCGCGAGCTTCCTTGTAGGCCTTGAGGGCATGGTCCTCGCCCCGCTCCACCTCGTTCAGCACCGCTTCCTCATCCTTGCCGGTGACCATTGCCTTGAGGTTTACCCAACCCCGATGCAGGTCACCGCTGATGCTGGTGGAGGTTTCCGGGTCGCCCCCCAGGCGACGCACTTCGCTCTGCAGTTCGCCGGCGGCATTGGCGCACTCACCGGCACGTTGAACGAAGAACGCTTTAAGTTCGGGGTTCTTCACATCATCGGCCGAGGCCTTGAAACCTTTCTCACCATCCTTGCTGTACTCGATCAGGTCGTTGAGCACGTCGATCACGTCTTTGTTGGGATTGCTCATGGCACAAACTCCTTGGCAGGTGATAGTCATCTGTAAGGGAGCAGCGTTCGTGCCAAGCGAGGACTATCTATAAAGTCCTTAAAAATCAACAATATAAAAACAGAAGGTCTGAGCTTGATCACGGCGTTCTGCATGATTGCCGCTTGGGCCTTCGTGCAGATTGCAGTATGGTCGGCGCTTTTCAACAGCCAGGTGCGCCGATGATGAAGCCGGAAACCCTCGAACTGCTGGTCACCCGCACCATGCCGTTTGGCAAGTACCAGGGACGAATCATTGCCGACTTGCCAGGGGATTACCTGGCCTGGTTTGCGCGCAAGGGTTTCCCGGCGGGGGAATTGGGTGGGTTGCTGGCGCTGATGCACGAGATCGATCACAATGGGCTGGGCGATCTGCTTGTGCCGTTGCGGCAGAAGCACGGGCGTTGACCTGTTCCGGCCTCTTCGCGGGCACGCCCGCTCCCACAGTTACTGCATGATCCTGAAGCTTGCAGTGACCCTGTGGGAGCGGGCGTGCCCGCGAAGAGGCCAGTAAGGCCCGCTGAAATCTCTAACCCTTCACCGGCGCTACCGCCAACTCCACCCGCTCGCTCTTCTTGATCACCGCATACACCACCGCCGTCAGCAGGCTGCCCGCCACGATCGCCAACAAGTACAGCAGCGCATGGTTGATCGCATTGGGTATCAGCAACACGAACAGGCCGCCGTGCGGCGCCATCAGCTTGCAGCCGAAGTACATCGACAATGCCCCGGTCAATGCCCCGCCGGCCACGCTGGCCGGGATCACCCGCAGCGGGTCCTTGGCGGCAAACGGGATCGCCCCTTCGGATATGAAGCACAGCCCCAGCGCCAGGGCCGCCTTGCCCGCTTCACGCTCGCTCTGGGCAAACTTGCGTCGGGCCAGGAAGCTGGCGATACCCAGGCCAATCGGCGGCACCATGCCGGCGGCCATGGTCGCTGCCATCGGTGCATAGCTCGACGAGGCCAACAGCCCCACCGAGAAGGCATAGGCGGCCTTGTTGATCGGCCCTCCCAGATCGACGCACATCATGCCGCCCAGCAACAGGCCCAAGAGGATGGCATTGGTGGTGCCCATGCTGTCGAGAAAATGCGTGAGCCCTTCCAGCATCGCCGCCACCGGCTGGCCGACCACGTAGATCATCACCAGGCCGGTGAACAGGCTGGCCAGCAGCGGGATGATCAGGATCGGCTTGAGTGCCTCCAGGCTGCTGGGCAGGCGCGCCCAGCGGGCAATGGCCTTGGCGCTGTAGCCGGCGAGGAAGCCGGCGACGATACCACCGATGAAACCGGCGCCCAGGGTGCTGGCCAGCAGGCCGCCGATCATGCCGGGCGCCAGCCCCGGGCGGTCGGCGATGGACCAGGCGATGTAGCCCGCCAGCAGCGGCACCATCAACTTGAACGCAGCCTCGCCACCGATCTGCATCAACGCCGCCGGCAAGGTGCCCGCTTCTTTGTAAGCCTCGATACCGAATACGAACGACAGGGCAATCAGCAGGCCGCCAGCCACCACCATCGGCAGCATGAACGACACGCCAGTGAGCAGGTGCTTGTATACCCCGCTCTTCTCGCCCTTGGCTGGCGTGCTCGCCGCTGCGGCATCGCCGCTGTTTTCCACCTTGGCATCAGCCAGGGCCTTGTCGAGGGTCGCGCGGGCCTGCTTGAGGGCGATACCGGTGCCACAACGGTAAATGCGCTTGCCAGCGAAACGCGCGGTGGGCACTTCGATGTCGGCGGCCAGCAGCACTACATCCGCTGCAGCGATGGCTTCGGCAGACAAGGGGTTGCGCGCACCGACCGAGCCCTGGGTCTCGACGGTGAGCTCGTAGCCCAGTTGCTGCGCAGCCTGCTGCAAGGCTTCCGCGGCCATGAATGTATGCGCGACGCCAGTCGGGCAAGCCGTGACGGCGACGATGCGTGCGCCAGCGCTGCCAGTTTCAGCCGGAAGTCCTGGCACCGTGGCCAGCAGACGGGCGTTGGAAGCCGCCTCATCGAGGAAGCCTTCGCGGTCGGCCAAAGCCTGGGATGGCGTGCTCTGGTACACGCGCTTGCCGACGAAACGCTCCAGGTCCACCGGGCCGGTGCTGACCACCAGCACCCAGTCGGCCTCGGCGATCTGCGTGGCGCTCAGTTGCCGCTCGGGGTGGCCGGCATCCTGCACTTCGACGCTGGTACTCCAGCCTCGCCGCTGGGCTGCGGCGGACAGCAAGCGCGCGCTCAGCACGCTTGATACCTGGCCGTTGGGGCAGGCAGTGACAATGGCAATGTTCATCGGCAACCCTCTTTTTGTTCTTTCAGTTGCACGGCAGCTTCCAGACGCGCCAGTTGCTCGCGGTCAAGGATGCCGAAACCAACCTGGGTAACAGCCTGTGCAGCGATGGCGGTTGCACGGGTCAAGGTCTGCGCCGGGGCTTCGCCCTGCAGCAGGCCGTGGACCATGCCGGCCACCAGCGAATCACCTGCACCCACTGTGCTGGCAACCTGCACCTTGGGCGGGCAAGCATGTACGGCATGGCCGTGGGTGAACCAGCTGACGCCCTGCTCTCCCGCCGACACCACCACGTGTTCGACGCCACTGGCCAGCAGGCGCTCGGCAGCAGCGCGCTGCTGCGCCGGGTTATCCACAGCCAGGCCGAGCACCTCGCCCAACTCTTCGGTATTAGGCTTGACCAGCCAGGGCGAGCTCTGCAGGCCGGCACGCAGGGCTTCGCCGCTGCTGTCCAGGGCCACCTTCAGGCCTTGCGCCTTGAGCTGTTCGAGCAACTGTCGGAACCAGTCGGCGCTGATCCCACGCGGCAGGCTACCAGCCACCACCACCGCATCGTGGCCCGGGGCAACCTGCGCCAGGCAGCGCAGCAATGCACTGCGCGCCGCTTCGTCGACTTCCGGGCCTTGGCCGTTGATGTCGGTGACACGGCCATCGGCTTCGACCAGCTTGATATTACTGCGGGTTTCGCCCGGCACGCGGACAAAGCAGTCGACGAAGCCGCGCCAGTCGATCAGCGCCTCGAAAGGCTGCAGGTTGTCACGCCCGAGGAAGCCGCCAACAGTGACGGTGTGGCCCAGGTCGGCCAGTACCTGGGCAACGTTCAGCCCCTTGCCTGCGGCGTGGCTGTGCTGCTCCTGGCTGCGATTGACCTGCCCTGGGCGCAGGGTACCCAGGCCGATGGTGATATCCAGCGCAGGGTTCAGGGTGAGGGTGAGGATCTTGGCCATTCAGTAACGCTCCACCAGCGCGCGAACCGCTGCGGCGCTGTCCTGTTGCAGGGCCTCGCGCGCCAGGGCGCGGGCCGTCTGGTGATCGGCCTGGCGAACCAGGGCCTTGACTTCGGCAATGCTGCGCGCGGCGACGCTGAGTTCGTCCACGTCCAGGCCCAGCAGCACGGCCACTGCCTGCGGGTCGGCCGCCAGCTCGCCGCACACGCCCACCCACTTGCCATGGGCATGGGCGGCGCGCACGGTCATGTCGATCAGGCTGAGCACCGCCGGGTGCAGGCCGTCGGCCTGGGCCGAGAGACTGGGGTGACCACGGTCGATGGCCAAGGTGTACTGGGTCAGGTCGTTGGTGCCGATGCTGAAAAAGTCCACTTCGCGCGCCAGTTGTGGTGCCAACAGCGCTGCCGAGGGCACTTCGACCATGATACCCAGTTGCAGGTCGGCTACCGGGATCTCGGCGCGCAGGCGCTCGACCATGGCGCGCGCCTCGCGCCATTCATGCACCTGCCCGACCATCGGGAACATGATGCGCAGCGGGCGCTGGTCGGCAGCGCGCAGCAAGGCGCGCAACTGGTCTTCCATCACCTGCGGGCGCTGCAGGGTAAGGCGTACGCCGCGCACACCGAGGAACGGGTTTTCCTCGGCAGCGATCGGCCAGTACGGCAGCGGCTTGTCGCCACCAACATCGAGGGTGCGCACCACCAGCGGGCGCCCGTCGAGGCCATCGAGCACGCGGCGGTACTCGGCTTCCTGGGTCGCCACGTCCGGGGCCTGGGTGTGGGCCATGAAAATCAACTCGGTGCGCAGCAGGCCCACGCCTTCGGCGCCCTGCTCCACTACCTTGGCGATGCCGTTGCTCTCGCCGATGTTGGCAAACACCTCGACAGCGTGACCATCGCGAGTGACCGCCGGCTCGAAGCGGTTGGCCCAGGCGGCCTGCAAGCGTTGCTCGCGCAGGTCGCGCTCGGCCAGGGCCTTTTGCAGTTCATCCGCCGGCGGCGCCACGCTGACCACGCCACGCTGGCCATCGAGCAGCAACGGCGTGCCGCTGTCCAACAGCAGTATCGACGCCCCCGCGCCCACAACCGCCGGAATACCCAAGGCACGGGCGACGATGGCACTGTGGGCGGTGGCGCCACCCTGAGCGGTGACGATACCGGCGACGCGGCTCGGGTCCAGCCGGGCGACATCGGACGGGCCGACTTCGGTCATTACCAGCACGTAGGGTTGCTCGGGTTCAGCCTGGGCCTGCACGCCACACAACTGCGCCAGCACGCGGCGGCCGATGTCACGCAGGTCGGCAGCACGTTCGGCGAGCAAGGCATCGTGCAGCGACTCCTGTTGACGCGCCGCCGCCTCGATCACTGCCATCCATGCTGCCGCGGCGCTTTCGCCCTGGCCCAGGCGCTGCTCGACATCGTCGCTCAGGGCCGGGTCTGCGAGCATTTCCTGATGGGTGACGAAGATTTCGCCAATGGCCTTGTCGCTGCGCTGGACCAAGGCCTGCAGCTCGCCATTCACGGTCGCCACAGCTTCACGCAGCTTCTGCCGCTCCTGGGCGCAGGACTCACCGCGCAGGGGGTAGTCGAACTCACGCTCGACACACACATGGGCCGGGCCACAGGCAATGCCGGGCGCAGCACCCACGCCGTGGATACGGCTACCGGCCGCGGGCGCTTGCAGCACTTCGGCCGCTGCGCCAGCTACAACCTCAGCACTCTGCGGCAGTGGCTCCACCTCTTCACCCAGGCCTTGTTCGATGGCGGCCAACAGCACCGGCAAGGCATCGGGGGCGATGCCGGGCTCAGCCACCAGTTCCAGTGTCTGGCCACGTCGGGCGCCGAGACTGAGCAGCTTGCTCAGGCTCTTCACCGACACCGCCGGCTGCGCGCTATCCGCCAGCCGCACACGGATTTCCCCATCGAAACCTTTGGCCAGTTGCGCCAATACCTTTGCCGGGCGGGCATGCAAACCGTGCGGGTTGGCCAGCACCACGCGCGCACTGGGCCAGCCTGCCGGCGCCTCACCGCCTAGCACCTCCAGCACCGCGCGGCTGCTGGTGGCCTGGTAGAGCATCTGCCCGCGGCCTTCGATCAGCACTTCGCACAGGCGTTCGAGCAAGGCCTGGTGGGCTGCACCGAGGCTGGCCAGGCAGAACAGGCCGTTGAGCGGTTGGTCGCGGTAACGCAGCGGCTGCTGCGGGGTGATGAAGGCCAGCCCCGGCTGGCGCACCTGGCGCTCGCTGTGCAGCCACCACAGGCCCTCGCCCAGCGGCAGCGGTTCGGCCTGCTGCAGGACGGCGGCAAAACCGCTATCGACGCAGTCGGCGCGCTGTAACAGGCGGGCGCCGCGCCAGGCCAGTTCATCGAAGTCTTCGGCCGGCAGGTTCAGGCCGACCAACTGCGCATCCAGCGCCAGTTCCTGAGGCGCGCCCTGCAACAGCTTCAGCAACGCCTCCGCGGAACCGGCGCGGCGCAGAGCTTCGGCCAGGTCGGTCTCGCCCAGGGCGCGGGTCAGCAGTTGCAACAGGCGCAGGTGCTCATCGGAACGGGCAGCGATGCCGATAGCCAGATAGACCATCTGGCCATCGCCCCAGTCCACGCCCTCGGGAAACTGCAACAGGCGCACGCCGGTGGCGTACACCAGGTCACGGGTCTGCGGCGTGCCATGGGGGATGGCAATGCCCTGCCCAAGGAAGGTGGAGCCTTGTGCCTCTCGGGCCTGCAGCCCTTGCAGGTATCCCTCGGCGACCAGGCCGTCAGCGACCAGCCGGTCGGCCAGCAGGCGCAATGCCTCGGCCTTGTCGGCGGCCTTCTGGCCCATGGCTATCTGCTCCTTGGCGAGCTCGAGCATGACCTTCTCCTTTTGCAGTTCCCGGTCGGGTACTGGAGTATTGTTGTGGAATTCACATGAACGGCCAGTTCAACAGCCTTGCACCGATGGCAGCCGAGGCAGAAAATTCGGCAGCTGAAACGATTAATCTGACCAGGCGGCCACGTTACTCGATAATCTGCCGATGAAAAAGCCCCATCCTGTCGGACAATTGCGACAATGGTCGTCTGCGCGTGGCGCCCTCGCCGGGTCAAACTACCCGGTCAGGGCTCACAGCCAGCCCCGGTAATAACAAGGAAAATTCGGTGAAACTCAGCGATATCGCCCGTCTGGCCGGTGTGTCCGTGACCACTGCCAGCTACGTCATCAATGGCAAGGCCGAACAGCAGCGCATCAGCAACAGCACTGTCGAGCGGGTACGCGCGGTGGTCGAGGCCCACGGCTTCACCCCCAACCCGCAGGCCGCTGGCCTGCGCAGCCGGCATACCCGCACTCTGGGCTTCATTCTCCCGGATCTGGAGAACCCCAGCTACGCCCGCATTGCCAAGCAGCTCGAACAAGGTGCCCGCGCCCGTGGCTACCAGTTGCTGATTGCCAGCAGCGACGACCAGCCCGACAGCGAGCGCCAGTTGCAACAGCTGTTCCGCGCCCGCCGTTGCGATGCACTGTTCGTCGCCAGCTGCCTGCCGCCAGAAGACGACAGCTACCGCGAGCTGCAGGACAAAGGCCTGCCGGTAATCGCCATCGACCGCCGCCTGGACCCTGCGCACTTCTGCTCGGTGATCAGCGACGACCGCGACGCCAGCCGCCAGCTGGCCGCCAGCTTGTTGAGCGCCGCCCCGCGCAGCATCGCCTTGATCGGCGCCCGCCCCGAGCTGTCGGTCAGCCAGGCACGTGCCGGTGGCTTCGACGAAGCCCTGCAAGGCTATGCCGGCGAGGTTCGCCGCTATCAGGGCGAAGCGTTCAGCCGAGAGTGCGGCCAGCGCCTGATGCAGCAACTGATCGATGACCTTGGCGGCCTGCCGGATGCCCTGGTGACAACCTCCTACGTGCTGCTGCAAGGGGTGTTCGACACCCTGCAGGCGCGCACTGCCGACTCACGCCAGCTGCAGCTGGGTACCTTTGGCGACAACCAGTTGCTCGACTTCCTGCCGCTGCCAGTCAATGCCATGGCCCAGCAGCATGGCCTGATTGCCGCCACCGCGCTGGAACTGGCACTGGCCGCGATCGAGGACAAACGCTACGAACCTGGCGTGCATGCCGTCGGTCGAACGTTCAAGCAACGCATTACAGCGGCCTGAATATGCGCCTGATCGACACCCACACCCACCTGGACTTCCCCGACTTCGACGCCGACCGCCAACAACTGCTGGCCAACGCGGTGTCGCGCGGGGTGGAGAGGATGGTGGTGCTGGGGGTGTACCAGGCGAATTTCCAGCGGGTGTGGGACCTGGCCTGTGCCGACCAGCGCCTGTTCGCCGCGCTCGGCCTGCACCCGATCTACCTTGACCAGCATCGCCCGGAGCACCTGGCGCAGCTGCGCGAGTGGCTGGAGCGCCTGCGCGGCGACCCACGGCTATGTGCCGTGGGCGAGTTTGGCCTGGACTATTACCTCGAAGACCTGGACAAGGCCCGCCAGCAGGCGCTGTTCGAAGCGCAACTGCAGATGGCCTGCGACTTTGAACTGCCCGCCCTGCTCCACGTGCGCCGCAGCCATGCGCAGGTGATCGCCACGCTCAAGCGCTACAAGCCGGCGCGGGCGGGGGTGATACATGCGTTTGCCGGCAGTTACGAAGAGGCCCGCGAGTACATCAAGCTGGGCTTCCGGCTTGGGCTTGGCGGTGCGGGTACCTGGCCGCAGGCCCTACGGCTGCGCAAGACCCTGGCGCGGTTGCCGCTGGACAGCGTGGTGCTGGAGACCGATGCGCCGGACATGGCGCCGGTTATGTTCCCCGGGGTAAGGAACAGCCCGGAACACCTGCCGGAGATTGCCGGGGCGCTGGCGCAGGTGATGGGTGTGGAAGTTGGCGAACTGGCTGAGGCCAGTAGTCGCAACGCTTGCGAGTTGTTTCGCTGGTAGCAGCTGTGTGCCCGTGCCGGACTCTTCGCGGGTAAACCCGCTCCCACAGGTACAGCGCTACCCTCAGGATTTGCACAGCCCCTGTAGGAGCGGCCTTGTGTCGCGAAAGGGCCGCAACGCGGCCCCGGCAATCTATGCGGCGAAGCTGAAAACCTGGGGCTGCTACGCTCCCGCAAGGAGCCGCGCCTAGCTTCAGATCAGACTAGAACCGTCCACAGCGCAAACCCGGCATACCACAGCACCGCACAGCGCAGCAGCAGCTCCCACAGGCTGTCGAGCCGCCCCAGCCCGCGCTGGCTGTCTTCTTCTTCGGGAATGTCATCGGCAATGCGCCCGACCCTGGCAACCAGGTGGGCGGCGCTGATGTGCCAGTTGAGCACCTCGTGCAGCATCACCCGGGTGACCGCGAGAAAGTTGCCGACCAGGGCGAAACTCAAGGCCAGCACCCGTACCGGCAGCCAGTCCATGATATGCCTGAGCTGCTCGGCACGGGCCTTCAACGCCGGTTGCTTGCTGTGTTCGCCACACAGAGCCAGCAAGCGATAGGCCAGGGCTGCACCCGGGCCCAGCACGAAGTACCAGAAGATCACCGCGAAAAAGCCTTGGTACACCTGCCACAGCAGGTTGCCCTGCACCTGCACCAACAGGCTTTGCGGCTCGTCGGCCGCCAGACCTAGGTCGCGCTCGGCCACGTGCAGCGCGGCCTGGTCATCACCGCGCCGCCAGGCATCACGGAACGGCCCCATCGATGCCTTGGCATCGCCGCGGCCCAGACTGTAGATCAGCACCAGCAGGTGCACCGGCAACGCCAGCAAGCCATACGCCACCGGGTCCAGAACATGCAGCAGCAAAACCAGCAGCGCTACCGGTGCCAACACCAGAATGGCCAGCGTCCACCATGGGTGCACCTTGCCGCTGCGCTCCAGGCGCACCAGTTCGCCGAGGAAGAACCCATCTCGCTGCACCTGATGGCGCAGGGCCGAGAACTTCTCGACCCAAAGCGCCAGCAACAACACCAGAAAACTCATGCCTTTTCCTCGTTTTGCTGCAGCGCCTTTCGGTAGCGCGGCCAGTCGAAGGCCGGGCCGGGGTCGGTCTTGCGCTGCGGGGCAATATCGCTATGGCCCTGGATGCGGTCCAGCCCGATGGCCGGCCAGACACCGCGGATGTGCCGGGTAAGTTGCTCCAGCACCGCGTACTGGGCATCGGTATAGGGCAGGTCGTCGGTGCCTTCCAGTTCTATACCGATGGAGAAATCGTTACAGCCTTCACGCCCGTCGAAGCACGACACACCAGCATGCCAGGCGCGGTCGAGCAACGACACGAACTGGGTCACCGCACCGTCACGCTCGACGAACAGGTGCGCCGATACGGTCAGGTGGTTGATGCTGGCGAAGTACGAGTGCTCATTGGGGTCCAGGCGGTTCTGGAAGAATTGCTGGACCTTGCCGGTACCGAAGCAGGCCGGCGGCAGGCTGATGTTGTGAATAACCAGCAGGGAAATCGATTCGCCTTCGGGGCGAGCATTGAAGTTCGGCGAGGGGCAGTGGGTGATTCCGATTCCGTGGAACCAGCCAGTGGCACGGTCCAATTGCATGGGGCAGATCCTGAGAGCGCCGTGAACAGGTAGACAGTATGCCCTTTGGCCAACAGCGTTTGCATGTGAATGATTGTAATACCCGCTCCCACAGGGATCGCGCAAACCTGCAGATCTTGCGCTAGACAGGTACCCCTACGCGAAGCGTTTCGAGTACTGCTTCCAGCGCGCGCTCGAACAAAAGCCCGTCATCCAGCACCCGCACCTCACCTCGATGCAGTGCCCGGGCCAGGCTGGCCCCGTTCCATTCGCGTACTTTCATGCCGGTGCGGTTGGCGAACACCAGCCGGTCGCTACTGTCGACGCGCGCCACCAGTTTGCAGCGCAGCGGTTCGTCCTCGTCCAGCACTTCTACCCAGGTACCGATACGCAGGCGCTGCACCTGACGCACGGCGACAGCCTGCCCGTCGGCAAACTGCGACGGAGCACAAGCGGGTTCCTCGGCAATCGCCAGGACGATGTCCTCGGCCACCAGCACTTCGCTCAAAGGCTGGCCCTCAGTGCCGGGCTGCATCGCGGTACCCGCGCAGGCACGCAGGTGCAGCTGTTCCAGTTGCAGGAAGAATTCGCGGGTCGCTGCCGAGTCCAGGGCCACGCTGGCCAGGCCATCGCGCAGTGCCTTGAGCAGGCCCGGTACCTGCTGCAGCAAGGCATGCGGCTCATGCGGCGGAGTGATGCTGGCCAGCAGCGTGTCCATCGTCTGCAAGGCATCCCGCCAGGCCTGGGATGCTTCACCTTGCTTGAGCCAGGCCAACAGCAGTACCTGGCTCCAGGCTTGCACCAGCATCTGTACCACCACCTGCGGCAATAACCTGCCGCGCAGCCGTTGGTTGAGAGCATGCTGCACCTGCTGCCTGGCCTGCAGTGTTCGGGCACGCCCTTCTTCGGCGTCGCGGGTGCGTTGTTCGAGCAGTTCGTTGCGCCGCCGCTCGTCCTGGTTAAAAGCGAGGAAGTCTTCGAGCAGTTCGGAGAACAGGCTGGTATCTTCGGCAAAATCATTGAGAAGGCGCTGGACGATACGCTCCACCCGCAGGTGCAGGCTGTCACGCATACCGTCGCCGCCACATTCCCAGCCGATTGCCGCGCCAGCGATCTCGTTGAGCAGCCGGCGGGCCGGGTGGCTGGCACGACTGAGCAGCCCCTTGTCCAACAGGGCCACTTTAAGCAGCGGAATGTGCAAACGCCCGATCAGCGCACGCAGGCTGGCCGGCAAGTTGTCGTCGTCCTGGATGAAGGCGAACAGCAGGCCAACCAGGTTGATCATGTCCTCGTCGGCAACATCGATACGCCGGCGTGTGCCGCTGCGCACGCTGACCCGCAACAGCAATTGTTCAAGCTGTTGGCCAAGTTCGAAATCGTCGGCCTCGTGGGTAGCGGGCACATAGTGCTGCAAATGCGAAAGCAGGCGCAGCAGGTCGGCGGTGCTGATTGGCTGGGCGGCGGCCACCGCCTGCAAACGAGGCGCGAACTTTCCACGCACCGGGGCCAGCAGTGTTTGCAACGAGGCAAAGAAAGCCTGCCCTGCCGCGTCCGAGCCCACCTCGTGACCCAGGTTCGCCGGCCCACGACCTGCGCTCATGCGCCGATCTTCGGCACGCCGACGTGGTGCCGACGGCAATTCAGGCAGTACACCGGCGGCGGCCAGCAACTGGTTGGCTTCGCCATAGATCACGTCGGCATCGCGCAACACATAGCGCTCGAACAGTTTGAGCAGGACCAGCTTGACCCGCAGGCCAACCCCCAGGTTGCGGCCAGCGTCGAGGAAGTAGCCGCACAGCGCTGCGGGCCCCAGCGGGTTGTGCTGCTCGTGCAGGGGGCGGTCGAGCAGTACCTGCAAGCGCAGGCCCAGTTGCTGCAGGGCAATACCGTCGCGTGACAGCACACGCGCGACCATGCCTTCTATCGCGCCAGCCCGTTCCACGTGGGCCTTGCTGCGCAGGTTGCCCGGCTCGACCATGTGCGCCAGCAGGTCAACCTGGCCGATACGGGCAAAGGCATCATAGAACGTGTCGAGAAAACCGCGCTCGATGCTCTTGCGCTTCAGGCGCAGGTCGCGCATGGCTTCGAAGTACAGGTTCTGGTCACCGCGGTCCAAGGCCTTGTCGGCCATCTCGAAGAGGGTGTCGTCAGCATTGTCGAACAAGCCCTGCAGGCCCTGACGCAACTGCAAGGCGGCCTTGTCGCGCACCTGCAGGAGCAATACCGGAAGGCAAGGCAGAGGCGTACGCCCGCCTCGATCGATGGCTGCCGCCAAGGGCACCACCTTGCCTTCTTTTTGCATCCTGTACTCCTTGCAGGGTGTCTCGCCCGAAGGGGCTGAAGATCGTCAAAGTCATGACGCCAAATACTGGTCACCATTATCGGTAAAAATCCGCATAGCTGCCAGCGCCGTTTCACTTGCTGGCTAATGACCCTGATTTACCCCGCCTGCTCACACCGGCCGACTAAAGGTCATCGCCAAGGCGACTGTACACACCGGCCCCCTGCCCTATAATCGCCGGCATCTAGCTTGTGGAGCCGACCATGCCGAACCTACGCCTTGCCGACCTGACCGCTGAAATCGAAGCCAACGTGCGCCGTGCGCTGTTGGAGGACATCGGCAGTGGCGATATCACCGCGCAGTTGATCCCGGCCGAGCGCCTGGCCAAGGCGACCATCATTACCCGCGAAGACTGCGTGATCGCCGGCACCGCCTGGGTCGATGCCGTGTTCCGCCAACTCGACCCACGCGTGGCCGTGCACTGGCAGGTGGCCGATGGCGAGCGCGCCACGGCCAACCAGCCGCTGTTCCATCTGGAGGGCCCCGCGCGTTCGCTGCTCAGTGGTGAGCGCAGTGCATTGAACTTCCTGCAGATGCTGTCGGGTGTCGCCACTCGTGCGCGCTTCCTTGCCGACCTGGTGGAAGGCACCCAGGTACGCCTGCTGGACACCCGCAAGACCCTGCCGGGCCTGCGCCTGGCGCAGAAGTATGCAGTGACCTGCGGCGGTTGCGACAACCACCGCATCGGCCTGTACGACGCCTTCCTGATCAAGGAAAACCACATCGCAGCCAGCGGCGGCGTGGCCGCGGCCGTGGCGGCGGCGCACCGCATTGCGCCGGGCAAGCCGGTGGAAATTGAAGTGGAAAGCCTGGATGAGCTGCGCCAGGCACTGGCCGCTGGTGCCGACATCATCATGCTCGACGAGCTGACCCTGGAAGAGATGCGCGAAGCAGTGCGCATTACTGCGGGCAAGGCCAAGCTGGAAGCCAGTGGCGGGGTCAACGAGACGACCTTGCGGGTGATTGCCGAGACTGGGGTGGACTACATCTCGATTGGTGCCATGACCAAGGATGTGAAGGCGGTGGACCTGTCGATGCGTTTGAGCCTGTAAGCTGATTGCAGGCATGAAAAAACCGGCCTCAGGGCCGGTTTTTTCATTGGGGGCGCTCTCGGATCAGAACGAAGCGTTGGCCAGCCCATCCAGGTAACGCTCGACATCCAGCGCCGCCATGCAGCCGGCACCGGCCGAGGTAATGGCCTGGCGATAAACGTGGTCGGCCACGTCACCGGCGGCGAACACGCCCTCGATGTTGGTGGCGGTGGCATTGCCCTCACGGCCGCCGTTGACCACCAGGTAGCCGTCCTTGAGGGTCAGCTGGCCTTCGAACAGCGAGGTGTTCGGGGTGTGGCCAATGGCGATGAACACGCCGTCGACCTTGATTTCGTCGCTGCTGCCATCGTTGTTCTTCAGGCGCGCACCAGTCACGCCCATGTTGTCACCCAGCACTTCGTCCAGGGTGGCGTTGAGCTTGAGCTCGATCTTGCCTTCGGCCACACGGGCGTGCAGCTTGTCGACCAGGATCTTCTCGGCGCGGAAGGTATCGCGACGGTGTACCAGAGTCACCTTGCTGGCGATGTTGGCCAGGTACAGCGCCTCTTCCACGGCAGTGTTGCCGCCACCCACCACAGCGACCGGCTTGTTGCGGTAGAAGAAGCCGTCGCAGGTGGCGCAGGCCGAAACACCCTTGCCCATGAAGGTTTCTTCCGACGGCAGGCCCAGGTAGCGGGCGCTGGCGCCAGTGGCGATGATCAGCGCGTCGCAGGTGTACTTGCCGCTGTCACCCTGCAGGGTGAAGGGCTTGTTGGCCAGGTCGACGGCGTTGATGTGGTCGAAGACGATTTCGGTTTCGAAACGCTCGGCGTGCTCCTGCATGCGCTGCATCAGCGCCGGGCCGGTCAGGCCATGGGGGTCGCCCGGCCAGTTGTCGACTTCGGTGGTGGTGGTCAGCTGGCCGCCGGCCTGCATACCGGTGATCAGCAGCGGCTTGAGGTTGGCACGGGCGGCATACACCGCGGCGCTGTAACCGGCAGGGCCGGAACCGAGAATGATGACGCGCGAATGACGTACTTCAGACATGTCGAACTCCTGTCGAGCGGGCCGCAGGGCCGGCATCGGTGCACCGGCTGCGCCAGCAGGAAAATTAAAAAGGACCCACGCAGCACTTGGGGAAGGCTACAACGCGCAGGCCCAGAAAGCGGAAAGTTGAGCGCACTGTAGCGAGGTCGCAAAGATTAAGGAAATATCCTTCGACAATCCACCTCATAGGCATCGTCTATTCAGCGATTTCATCGATAGCCAAGCCCTGCTGCTTTTGTTACAGCCCGTTTCCCACCCGCTGCCCGCCTTTCGTCGGCGCGGCAAACTCGGTAAGGTCAGCGCGTTTTCCTTCTCTGCGGAGTCTCTCGATGCAAGCCCCTGTCCTCTCTGGCCCCCAGTACCTGCGCGAAGGCCTGAAACTGGTGCTGAGCCCCAATCTGCGGTTGTTCGTGCTGCTGCCGCTGGCGGTCAACCTGCTGCTGTTTGGCGGTCTGATCTACTTCGCCGGCCACCAATTCAGCCTGTGGGTGGACGCCCTGATGCCGAGCTTGCCGAGCTGGCTGAGCTTTCTCACCTACATCCTCTGGCCGCTGTTCGTCGCCCTGGTGGTGCTGATGGTGTTCTTCACATTCACCCTGGTGGCCAACATCATCGCCGCGCCGTTCAATGGCTTTCTGGCGGAAAAGGTCGAGGTTGTGGTGCGTGGCGAGGACAATTTCCCCGCGTTCAGCTGGGGCGAACTGGTGGCCATGGTGCCACGTACCTTCGGCCGTGAAATGCGCAAGCTGGGCTACTTCCTGCCGCGGGCCATCGGCCTGTTCATCCTGTCGCTGATCCCGGTGGTCAACGTGGTGGCGGCGCCGCTTTGGCTGATCTTCGGGGTGTGGATGATGGCTATCCAGTACATCGACTACCCGGCGGACAACAACAAGATGAGCTGGCAGGACATGCTCGCCTGGCTGCGCCAGAAACGCTGGCAGAGTCTGGGCTTTGGCGGCATTACCTACCTGGCGTTGATGATCCCGCTGGTGAACGTGCTGATGATGCCGGCGGCGGTGGCCGGGGCTACGTTGTTCTGGGTGCGGGAGCGGAACTGAAGGGGCGAGGGGCTGCAGGGCAGCCCCTTTCCGCAGATTGCATTTTCAAAAGTCGGAGAAACTGTAGGGCTCGAGGGTGGCAATCTGAGAAAGCAGTATTAGATGCTCCACTGCCTTAACCTTCTCAAGGTTAGCAAGGTCGCTTGAGCCGCCGAACGCCAGGGCTGGAACGAACCCATACATTTCATCATGCTTTAGCATGCCCAGTTTTTTCTTTGCTGGCTCGAACATGCCATCAAAGTCAACAGACGCCTTCTCTTTCCCAAGGAAGAAACCTTGCACTTCCCTGTCCATATCCGCCGCCGTCAACTCATATTCACTTCCCCTATATCGTGAAATATGAGCCAAAATCTTTACTGAGAAACCCGTTTGCTCCCCAAAGAGATACAGGTCACCAAATGCACCGCGAGCGATCAGGTGGTATCTATCCCGCCTCTCCAATATTGTGCCTTCGATAAGCGAGGCAGTTACCTCTTCATATTCCTGGGGATTGACAGTCCAAAATATCCCGTCACCATATCCGCACCAACCGTGCTCACACCAATACTCTAACAATTTGTTCGGCAAGATCCCTCTGTATCGATCCAGACTTGAGAGAGGAACCTCCTGTCGAAAAAACGGCTCACCAACTTGCTCTACAAACAGGGAAAAAATCTCATCCACGGCGAAACCCTCAAGCAACTAGCATTTATGCAGTTTTACATTTAACAGGCCTGACCCCACACCCGATCTTGAAGCTTTCTCGGCAGCAGCTTTCAAACCATAAACTCTGCTTTTCCATTGTGGGCCTATGCTCGAGTTAACTTGCCTGTCGCCAAAGTCAGAAATAGTATCCCGTCCACCGGCGATCAAGTCAGGATTATGCAAAGCTGCGAGAGATGACATGGTTTCCTTTGCTTGCTTCACCGAGAGATTTCTAGCTTCAATGGCACTCATAGTTTTCATCAGATCCCTCTGAATCCTCTCCTGCAACTTATCATAAAGTTCCTTTCTCGCTATTTTTGCAATGCGCGGATCTCGCTTGGCCGGATTAGCGATATTTTCGAGAAACTCTTCAACCGTCAGCCGATTCAACCCATCCTGCTGCCCCTTCAACTGCCGTTCAAACTCGCCATGCTTGGCGGGTGGCAATTTGTCGGCCTTGAAGCACGCCACGGTATGCAACGGCATGCTACCGGGCTTCCCTGTCGAGGGCTCCTTGTCTTTCCCTGCCGGCCGATCAGGCTGCATCGGTTGCGGCTCACCCACCGCCCCCTTGCGCCGCTCCGGCACCTGCAGGTCCGGCCGTTTCTTCAACCCCTCTTCATGCTTGAGCATCCATTGCCCCAGCCGCGCACCTTTGCGGCTGGCCGCCATCTCCTGCGCGAGCACCCGGGCATCACCGCGGCCGCGGGTGAGGTACGACACGATCGCCCCCAACAACAGCAGCACGACTTCCACGTGGGCTTGGGCAATCTGATGCGTCGCCCGGGATATCGCATAGGGGTCGTCCCGGCAGAGCGGGCCCGTGCCTTCATTGCCGCAGGTGCCTTCCCAGGCGAAGCGAATGCCGTCGACGTAGTACTCGCCGATACGCGGCAAGCCCTCGATGAAGAACTCGGCGATGGAAGCCAGCCCTAGCGCGCCGAGGATCCAGCCACTGACCTTGAGGCCCATGGCCGCGCCCGCGCCGGCAAACGGAATGGTTCCGGCGCCGCCGGCGAATGCGCCAACCCCCGCGCCAAGCAGGCCACCGGTAATGGTGCTGCCGGCGACGATCATCGCCATCTGCCGCACGACCATCAGCAGTTCGTCGACGATGCTGTTGATGTCGAGGTCGGCGAAGCGCTGGCGCAGCATGTGCGCCGCCTGCCATTCGGCGTGGTAGAAGGCGGTGCGGACGGCTTCTATCCGGCGCAGGTTGAGGCCTAGCGAGGCGACCTCTTCATTGAGGCTGGTGCGGAACTGGCCACCGCTTTGGTAGCCCACCAGGGCGATGACACGTGACTCGATCTCGTGCCAGGAGGGCACGAGGTAATCCAGGTACATGAGGTGTCTCCCTGACAGCGTGGGCAGGGGGAAATCCCATCATGGATTCGGATCGGAGGTTTCTGAGTCAGTTGTAGGAAAATGCGACTTCTTTTACAGCAGGTTCAGCGAAGTTGAGCTGTTCAGCCGGCACCATGGACAAGGTTGGGGATCTTTGTCGTGCCTGAGATCGAGCCCCATCTGGGCGGGGGCTCGACTGCATAGGCGCTACAAACCTCAGGCCATATCAAAGACTCAACTGGCTGGAAAACTGCCCCACCACATCCACCACCCGCTTCGCACCATCCTGAATCTCGACGATCACGCTCCCTGTCTCGTCCGCCAGTGCCAGGCCCTGCTCGGCCTGGCGCTTGCTGGTGTCGATGATCGCCACTGCCGCTTGGGCCAGTTGCTCGTTCTGCTGTACCACGCGGGCGATTTCCTCGGTGGCGGTGCTGGTGCGCGAGGCCAGTTGGCGCACTTCATCGGCAACCACGGCAAACCCACGCCCTTGTTCGCCAGCGCGGGCCGCTTCGATGGCCGCGTTCAGCGCCAGCAGGTTGGTCTGCCCGGCAATGTCGCTGATGGTCTTGATGATCGAGCCGATCACCCGCGACTGGGTATCCAGTGCCTGGATACCCTCTGCCGCCTCTTGCATCGACGCTTCCAGCCCGCGCATCACGCTGACGCTCTGGGTGACCACATCGGTGGCCTTGCGGGCACTGGCATCGGTACCCAGCGAGGTGTTGTAGGCGACATCCGCCGCCTCGGCCACCGCCTGCTCCTGGTTGACCTGATCGGTGATGACGGTGGCGAACTTCACCACCTTGTACAGCACGTCATGGGCATCGAAAATCGGGTTGTATGAAGCTTCCAGCCAGACCACCCGGCCGTGGGCATCGATACGCTTGAAGCGGTCGGCAACGTACTCGCCACGGCGCAGCTTGTCCCAGAACGCCTGGTAGCCGGCCGAGTTGGCCTCCTCCGGCTCGCAGAAGATGCGGTGATGCTTGCCCCGGATCTGCTCCAGGCGGTAACCGACAGCGCCCAGGAACCGGTCGTTGGCAGTGAGGATGGTGCCATCGAGATCGAACTCGATCACCGCGGTGGAGCGCATCAGGGCCTTGATCAGGCTTTCGTGCTCGCGGGAGGTCTCGATGGTGCGGGTAAGGTCGCTGGAATGCAGCGTGAAATACTTGATGCGCCCCTCGCTGTTCTTGACCGGCTGCAGGATGGACCGTAACCAGGCTTCCTGGCCATTGCCACGCAGCAGGCGGAATGCACCGTTCAGGTGTTCACCGCGGCTGATTGCGCCCTTCATGCGCTGGTAGAAATCCAGCGTCTTCACATGGGCGGGGACGATGTCCTCGATGTTGCGCCCAAGCAATTGTTCGGCACGGTAGAGCATCTCGCTCTCGAAGTTGCCGTTGACCATCTCGATCCGCCCCTGTGGGTCGAGTTGCAGTACCAGCATCTCGCTGTCGAGGCTACTCTTGACCTGTTCGATGGACATCAGGTCTTCGCGCAGCTGCCGTATTTCTTGCTTGAGCTTGTTGTTGAACATCACCGCTCTCCTGGAGCGCATTGTCGAATGCATCTTCATCGGCTGCCGATGCCCCCTCTTGAGCACCCATGCAAGGAAAAATTCACAAGGCGAAAAGCGTCGGCGATCAGGCGTCATCTGTACGTCACATGACAGTCACATTGGCGCAATCCAGCAGGCGGACACTTTTTGTCATGAATACACCCGCCCTACGCATTTCCCTGGTCAGCGAAACCTTCCCACCCGAGATCAACGGCGTGGCCAACACCCTTGGCCGCCTCAGCGAGGGGTTGCGCCAACGCGGCCATGAGATCGAAGTGGTGCGCCCACGCCAGGCCGGAGAAGCACCGCGGCACAGCGACCCGAACCTGATGCTGTGCCGTGGCTGGCCACTGCCTGGCTACCCGGGCTTGCAGTGGGGCGAGGTATCGATGCACAAGCTGTTGCGCCGCTGGCGTCGACAGCGCCCGGATGTGCTGTACATCGCCACCGAGGGGCCGCTTGGGCTCAGTGCACTGCGCGCGGCCCGGCGCCTCGGGGTTGCGGTGGTCAGTGGCTTCCACACCAACTTCCCGCAGTATTCCGGCCAGTACGGGCTGGGCCTGCTGACGCGCCTGCTCACCAACTACCTGCGCTGGTTCCATCGGCGCACGGCGATCACCCTGGTACCCAGCCTCAGCCAGCGCCTGGAGCTCGAACGCCGTGGCTTCGAACGCCTGGAGCTACTGGCCCGGGGGGTCGATGCCTGCCTGTTCAACCCGGCCCGGCGCAACCCCGCATTACGGGAAAGCTGGGGGCTCGGCCCGGATGATATCGCCGTGCTGCATGTGGGGCGGCTGGCGGCAGAAAAGAACCTGGGCTTGCTGCGCCCAAGCCTGGAGGCCCTGCAGAAAGCTTATCCACACAAACGTCTGCGCCTGATCATGGTCGGTGACGGCCCGCAGCGTGCCGCCCTCGAACAGCAGGTACCGGATGCCATGTTCTGCGGCGCCCAGCGTGGCGAGGTGCTGGCCGAACACTATGCCAGCGGTGACCTGTTCCTGTTTCCGAGCCTGACCGAAACCTTTGGCAATGTGGTGCTCGAAGCCATGGCCTCCGGGTTGGCGGTGGTCGCCTATGACGAGGCGGCCGCCGCGCAGCATATTCGCCATGGCCATAGCGGTGCGCTGGCCATGCCGGGGGATCAGGCGGCGTTCATCGATGCAGCCTGCTGGCTGCTGGAGGAAGAAGAGACGTTACGGCGGGTGCGCCTGAATGCGCGAAAGCATGCCAGCCACCAAGGATGGCCAGGGATTGTCGAGCAGTTTGAGGGGTATCTGCATGCAGCCCGGAACCAGGCTGCAACCTCGCCAGCTTCGAGGCTGGGTGCTACGCGATCTGTGTAGGAGCGGCCTTGTGCCGCGAATGGGCCGCGAAGCGGCCCCAGGCATTCGGCATCATGGCAGCCATCGTGGGCCGCGCTGCGGCCCATTCGCGGCACTAGGCCGCTCCTACAGGGACCGCGTCAGGCGCTTCAGGCCAAGGCTTTCTCGATAGCCTGCACCACCGCAGGATCATCCGGCGCAGTGCGCGGCGAAAAACGCGCCAGCACCCGCCCGTCCTTGCCCACCAGGAACTTCTCGAAGTTCCAGGTAATGTCGCCCGGGAACTCTGCCCCCTCACCCGCCAGCAGGCGGTACAGCGAATGGCGCTGCGGCCCGTTGACCTCCAGCTTGGCACCCAGCGGGAAGCTCACCCCGTAGTTGAGGCTGCAGAACTCCTGGATTTCCTTTTCGCTGCCAGGCTCCTGCCCGGCAAACTGGTTGCACGGCAGGCCAAGCACGTTGAAGCCCTTGTCCTTGTAATTCTGGTAGAGGTTCTCCAGGGCCTTGTATTGCGGCGTGAGACCACACTTGGAGGCAACGTTGACCACCAGCACCACTTGGCCCTTGAACGGTGCGAGGGGCAGCTCCCCGCCGTTTAACGCGTCCAGTTTCAGGTCGTGAAATGCACTCATGATGAATCCCCTCTCAGGTTCCCGGTTGCCGCGCAGGCGAATTACGCCCACTAAAAAGGCGCTCGTCCAAACCGTCCACCTCCCGTAGGAAGGCAAATCGGCTTGCCCGAGCGCCTGGCGACTTTCTGAGCTTAGCGCAGAAAATCAGTGGTGATGGCCACCTTCACCGTGGATGTGGCGGTGAGCGATTTCTTCGTCGCTGGCATCACGAACGTTGACCACCTTGACCTGGAAGGTCAGACGCTGGCCGGCCAGCGGGTGGTTGCCGTCGACAGTCACGTCGTCGCCGTCGATGTCGCGGATGGTGACGATCTGCATCTGGCCATCCGGCGCCGAAGCGTGGAACTGCATGCCCACTTCCAGTTCGTCGACACCTTCGAACAGGCTGCGGTTCAGGGTGCTGACCAGCTCGGCCAGGTATTCGCCGTAGGCATCTTCCGGCTCGATGGAAACGTTCAGCTCGTCACCGGCCTGCTTGCCTTCCAGGGCTTTTTCCAGGCCCGGGATGATGTTGCCGGCACCGTGCAGGTAAACCAGCGGTGCACCGCCGGCGGAGCTGTCGATGGTCTCCCCGGCGTCGTTGGTCAGGGTATAGTCGATGGAGACAGCCTTGTTGGCGGCGATCAGCATGGGGCAAGACCTTTTGCAAAAGTATGTAGAGCGGACAAGTGTAACCAAGCCATCGCCCGATTGCGAACGCACCGCGGACGAGCAACGGCCCATCAGTCGGATCACCGGCTTCCACCAGGACGAAGAGGGCCACTGGGTGGCCGAGCTGTCCTGCGGCCACACCCAGCACCTGCGCCACCAGCCGCCGTGGCAGGCGCGCCCCTGGGTGCTCGACCCGGCCCAACGCGCGCAGCGCATCGGCCAGCCTTTCGCTTGCGGCTGGTGCGCACAAGGGGCCGATAGCGCTACCCTTGGCCGTTAATTTCTTGCACCGCTTATTTCGAGAAGCACGCATGCAGACATTTTTCATTGCGCCGACCGATTTCGGTGTCGGCCTGACTTCCATCAGCCTGGGTCTGGTGCGCACCCTGGAGCGGGCCGGCCTGAAGGTCGGCTTCTTCAAGCCGATCGCCCAGCCTCACCCGGGTGACACCGGCCCCGAGCGCTCCACCGAGCTGGTTGCCCGTACCCACGGCATCAAGCCCCCTGTGCCGCTGAGCCTGTCCCATGTCGAGCGCATGCTGGGCGATGGCCAGCTGGACGAGTTGCTCGAAGAAATCATCCGCCTTTACCAGCAAGCCTGCATCGGCAACGACGTGGTGGTGGTCGAAGGCATGGTGCCCACGCGCCACGCCAGCTATGCGGCGCGGGTCAACCTGCACCTGGCCAAGAGCCTGGATGCCGAGGTGATACTGGTATCGGCGCCGGAAAACGAAGTGCTCAGCGAGTTGTCCGGCCGGGTCGAACTGCAGGCCCAGCTGTTCGGCGGCCCGCGCGACCCGAAGGTGCTCGGGGTAATCCTCAACAAGGTGCGCACCGACGAAAGCATGGCGGACTTTTCCACCCGCCTGCGCGAGCACTCGCCACTACTGCGCGGTAACGACTTCCGCCTGCTGGGCTGCATCCCCTACCAGCCTGAACTGAACGCCCCGCGCACCCGCGATGTGGCCGACCTGCTCGGTGCCCAGGTGCTCAATGCCGGCGACTATGAACAGCGGCGCATGAGCAAGATCATCATCTGCGCGCGTACCGTTGCCAACACGGTGCCACTGCTCACCTCGGGTACCCTGGTGGTGACCCCGGGCGACCGCGACGACATCATCCTCGCCGTCAGCCTGGCGGCGATCAACGGCGTCCCGCTGGCCGGCCTGCTGCTGACCAGCGACAGCAAACCTGACGCGCGTATCCTTGGTCTGTGCCGAGGTGCCCTGCAGGCCGGCCTGCCGATCCTCTCGGTCAGTACCGGCTCGTACGACACTGCCAACCAGCTCAACTCGCTGAACCGCGAAATCCCGGTGGACGACCGCGAGCGCGCCGAATTCATCACCGACTTCGTCGCCAGCCATCTCGACGCCGCTTGGCTGCACCAGCGTTGCGGCACCCCGCGTGAATTGCGCCTGTCGCCAGCCGTGTTCCGCTACCAGTTGATCCAGCGGGCACAGCAGGCGAACAAGCGCATCGTCCTGCCGGAGGGTGCCGAGCCTCTGCTCGTTCAGGCAGCAGCCATCTGTCAGGCTCGCGGCATTGCCCGCTGCGTGCTGCTGGCCAAGCCTGAGGATGTCGACGCGGTGGCCCGAGCCCAGGGCATCACCTTGCCACCGGGCCTGGAGATTCTCGACCCAGAGCTGATTCGCGGGCGCTATGTGGAACCGATGGTCGAGCTGCGCAAGAGCAAGAACCTCAATGCACCAATGGCCGAGCAGCAACTGGAGGATCCGGTGGTGATCGGTACCATGATGCTGGCTCTGGACGAAGTGGACGGCCTGGTCTCGGGCCTGGTGCACTCCACCGCCAACACCATCCGCCCGGCACTGCAACTGATCAAGACCGCACCGGGCTCGAGCCTGGTGTCGTCGGTGTTCTTCATGCTGTTCCCCGAGCAGGTGCTGGTGTACGGCGACTGCGTGATGAACCCACACCCGAGTGCTGTCGAACTGGCCGAGATCGCCCGGCAGAGTGCCGAATCGGCGCAGGCCTTCGGCATCGCGCCACGGGTGGCGATGATCAGTTATTCAAGCGATTCGGCCAGCGACGAGGAAGTCGAGAAAGTACGCGAAGCGACCCGCCTGGCACAGGGCGCGGCGCAGGAGCTGCTGATCGACGGGCCGTTGCAGTATGACGCGGCGGCCAACCCGGCGATTGCACGGGAGCTGGCGCCGGGCAGCCCGGTAGCCGGGCGGGCGACGGTATTCGTGTTCCCTGACCTGAATACCGGCAACACGACCCACAAGGCGGTGCAACGCAGCACCGACGGGGTCAGCCTGGGGCCGATGCTGCAAGGGTTGCGCAAACCGGTGAACGACTTGCCGCGCGGGGCTCAGGTTGACGATATCGTGCATACCATTGCCCTGACGGCGATCCAGGCCAGCGTGGGGGGTTAAAAGCTGGTGCTGCTTTGCAGCCCATCGCCGGCAAGCCAGCTCCCACAGGATTTGCATAGCCCTTGAGCCTTGTGCAGTACCTGTGGGAGCTGGCTTGCCGGCGATGGGCCGCAAAGCGGCCCCAGGGTTGATGCCTTACTGCTGAACCTGCCCCTGGTCATACTGCTGACCCGGAATCGGCTTCAGGTTCACTTCCACACGGCGGTTCTGCGCACGGCCATTGGCGTCGGCGTTGCTGGCGATCGGCTGGTCCGGGCCCATGCCACGTACAGTGATACGCGAGGCATCCACACCCTGCGAGGTCAGGTAGGTGCTGACCGCCTGCGCACGGCGCTGGGACAGGTCCATGTTGTGCTGGCGGCTGCCAGTGCTGTCGGTGAAGCCGACCACTTCGATGGTGTTCTGGTTGAACTGCTTGAACGAGCCAGCCAGGTTGTTCAGCGGCGAGTAGAAGCTTGGCGCGATGTTGGCCGAGTCGGTTGCGAAGGTGATGTTGCCCGGCATGATCAGCTTGATCTGGTCACCCTGGCGCTGAACTTCCACACCGGTATTGGCCATTTGCGCGCGCAATTCGGCTTCCTGCTTGTCGGCGTAGTAGCCATAACCGGCTGCAGCGGCACCCACGGCAGCAGCGCCGATCAGTGCGCCCTTGCCACGGTTGTTGTGGTCGATGGCGGCACCGGCGATAGCACCGGCCAGCGCGCCCAGGCCGCCGTATTTGGCAGTTTTGCTCATCCCGGTGGAGCCCTGCGCCTGCCCTTGGCTGTCATAAGGGTTCTGGCCGGCACAGCCGGTCATCAGGGCAGCGGCGGTTGCGACGATAATCAGACGACGCATGGTGAACATGGACAAGCTCCTACTGAATTCATGAATGCGACAGATCATAAAGGGATCTATGCCAGCCTTGGATTGCATCGGCGCCGAAAAATTCCGTGAAAGTGCCTTCATGTGCCATCAGGCACGCACAAAGGGGTTCTCGCGCATTTCGTCGCCCAGGCGGGTATCAGGCCCGTGGCCGGTCACCACGATGGCCTCTTCGTCCAGCCGGTACAGCCGCTCCCTGATGGAACGGACGATGGCCCGCTGGTCGCCACCCCACAAATCGGTACGGCCAATGCCCCGGCGGAACAGGGTATCGCCGGCGATCAGCAGCTTGGCGTCGGCAAACCAGAAACTCATCGAGCCTGGCGTGTGGCCTGGCGTATGCAGGGCCACGCCACATCCACAGGCCAGCTCCTCGTCATCCCCCAGCCAGCGGTCTGGCGCGGGTACCGGAGTGTAGGGCACGCCGAACATCTGGCACTGCATTTCCAGGTTGTCCCACAGCGACTGGTCGTCCTTGTGCAAGTGCAGCGTGGCGCCGGTCAGCTCCTTGAGCTTGCCCGAGGCGAGGAAGTGATCGAAGTGCGCGTGGGTGTGGATGATGCTCACCAGCGTCAGCCCGTGGGCCTGCAGGCGGGCCAGGATCTTGTCCGGGTCACCGCCCGGGTCGACGACGATGGCCTTTTTGGTCAGCGGGTCGCCGATCAGGGTGCAGTTGCACTGCAGGGGGCCTACGGGGAAGGTTTCGCGGATGAGCGCTGACGATGGATTCTGCATAGGGAATACGGGAACCGGTTAATCGAAGAGGGTCTGTACGCGAGCCAGTGCATCAAGGATGACGACCTCGGGTACCGACTCTATGCGTTTGGCAAATCTGGCTTCAAGGTCGACTGTGCGCACCTGATTGCAGAGCATCACGCCCTGAGTCTGCGTACCCGCACCGCTGAGCGTGACGGCGAAACCCGCATGCCTGGCAAAATCGCCACCTTGGGTGATCGGCACTACCACAGCCAGGCCTGACGCATTGAACGCAGCGGGAGTGAGCACCAGCGCAGGTCGCCCAGCACCCTGCTGCTCCCGTCCAACAGTCGGATCGAGATTGATGCGGACGATATCGCCCCTGGCGAACTTCACCCGTTTCACACTTCACGCCCTACTGGTGGCATCGCGTTCCAGTCGGCCATGTCCTCTGGCTCCGGTGCATCCAGGTCGCACTGAGCCATCAGCTCTTCAAGGGTGTATTTGGGTTTCGACCTGACGGGTTTGAGCACCATGGTCTCACCCGCGGTGTCCAGGCTCAAGGTAGAGCCGACTCCGAGACGCATCTGCTTGAGCACTGCAGCCGGCAAGCGAATCGCGGCGCTGTTACCCCACTGTTGAATCTTGATCTGCATGAGTATCTCCCAAGGTAGATACATAGTAGAAACCCTCCAAATGATTGCAAGCGAAATGTAGAGACGTCGTATCTACACTGTCATTTGCCCGGTATGGACAAAAGCCCTGCAACCTCAAGAAGGAAATGCCCTACATCACCTTGTGAACCTACCTTCCAGCTGCAAAAATTTGAAACGCAATCCTTGTCAGTTTCAAGGCAAAAACAACCTGAACAACCCACCCCCAAGCGCGCCGCCATTGGAGATCTCGATCCGCCCGCGCACCCCGCCGCTTTCATGCAGTGCCGCGATCCGCGCCGCAAAATACAGGCCAAGGCCGGTACTGCCGCTGGTCGAGTCGATACCCTGGATGAATTCTTCCTGGCGTTCGAGCATCCGCTGTGGATAACCCGGGCCGTCATCGTTGACGCAGATGACCAGCTGGTTGTCTGCCTCTTCGATGGTGATCAGCAAGGCATGCGCGGCAAAGCGGGTGGCGTTGGTGATCACGTTGGCGATCACCGAGGCCACCAGCTCGCGGTCGAAGAAGCCCAGCGGGTTGTCGGTGTCGATGCGCCAGGTGGCTAGGATGTCCTTGTGCTTGAGCACTTCCTCGTGTGCCGCCAGCTGGGCTTCGATGAAATCGTCCAGTTCGTGGTAGTCCGGGCACACCGGCAACTGGTTCACGCCCAGTTTGTACAACCCCAGCAACTGCACCAGCATGCCGTTGAGGTGACGAAACTCATGCTCCATCACCCCTTGCTCGGCACCACCGCGCAGCTCCTCGGGCAAGCGCTGCATCCACTGGTTGTGGGACTGGATCAGCGCCGACAGGGAGTTCTTCAGGTCGTGCACGGTGGAGGCGATCACCGTGGAAAAATCCAGCCCCTGGTTGTCTTGATTCATGCGCCGAACACTCGGATGTGCAGTTTGCGGTAGCGGTCGTAGCGGTTGTCGCTGGCGGGGATGCCGGCCACGCTGGTCAGGGCGTCGCGGCACTCCTGCATGATCGCGGGCTGAGGGTTGTCTCCGCCGATGCGCAGCAGCGCCTGGGCAGTGTTGAGGGCGATGCTGATGTTCTTCGGCTGCAAACCCAGCGCCTTGCGGAACAGCTGCAACGCCTCGCCGAGCTGCCCTCCCTGGTAACTGCGCACACCCTGGCGATTGAGGGTGACAGCTTCGGTAATGGCGTTGAGCACGCTGGGGTCGTCCGTCAGCTTGCCGACCCTCTCCATGACCTTGGGGTCGTCGCCATAACTTTCCACACAGCTCTTCAGCACGCCGATGGCAGCAGCTTCCTGCCCCATGGCCTGCAACTGCACGGCAACGGTCAGAGCCGAATCGACCGAGAAGAACTGGTTCATCTTGTCCAGACGCTGGATCGCCTGTTCGGTCAGCTTTGCAGCCGTTTCAGGGTCGCCGGCCTGCTGCAGGCTGGCGGCCTTCATCATGCGGGCACGCACCTGCAGGCCTTGGTCCTCGGGGTTTTCCTTGGCCACTTCGCTGAGTGTGCTGTTGATCTCGACCCGTGTGCGCGCATCCAGGCCAAAACCGGCATTCCTGCTCATCAGCGCCTGCACCAGGCCCAGGTTGTTCTCGGCGTCCTTGTAGCGCGAGCTCTGGCCCTGATTCACCGCATGGCGAAATGCCTTCGAGGCACTCTCGAAGTCTTCGTTTTCCAACGCCAGCTTGCCCAGCGTCGACTGCCGGCGCACCGATAGCGGCGACAGGCGCACGGCTTCTTCAAGCATGTTCTGCGCACGCCTGGTTTCGCCTTGGGCCACCAGCACCTCGGCCATGCCATCGTACAGGCCCGGCATGATCGGGAAGGCCTTGAGCGCCTGCTCGTACACGCCCTGGGCCTGGGCATTCTGGCCACGCTTGTGCATCAGGCTGCCCAACGCCGAGTAGGCCCATGGCTGCGGGCGGCTGGCCAGGATGGCCTTGAGGAACTTCTCCAGTTCCTCGAAGCGGTTGAGGTTGCGCAAGGCATCTGCCCGATAGCGCAGGCACAGCGGGGCCAGGCGTGGGTCGCGCTTGCACAGCTCGGCGCAGGCAGCCAGCACTTCGGCCGGGCGATTGCGGTCCAGGGCCTGCAGGATCGGCTTGAGCAGGGTCTTGCGCTGGTACAGTTTCTCGACACGCTGGGCCAGGCCAACTCGGTTGAACGGCTTGGTCAGATAGGCATCAGGCTCGTGCTCGATGGCGCTGAGGACAATGGCCTGGCTGCTCTCGGCCGTGACCATGATGAATATGCACTCATGGCTGATGTGCTTGTCGAGGATCAGGTCTTCGAGCACCTGCTGGCCGTTCTTCTTGCCGTCGCCCAGGTGGAAGTCCTGCAGGATGACGTCATAGCGCTTTTGCGCGCACATGCGCAGCGCCTGCTCGCCGCTGTCGGCGGTGTCCACATCACGCACGCCCAGTTCGCGCAGCATGGAACGGGTCGACGTACGAAAGTCGGTAAAGTCGTCGACGATCAGAAAGCTCTTTTGCCCGTACTGCAGCATCAACACGACCTGCCTTGGAATGATTGAAAAATCGCGCGAGGCGATGCCACCGATAGCTGTATCGGCAGCTGGTCGGGAAAGATGAGGGTAGAGCACTGGCGGCCACGAGCCACGGCCTCGAGCCATCACTTCAACGAGCAAGACCTTGCTGGGCCAATATCACACCAGCAGCCCCAGGGACTTGGCCTTCGCCACCGCCTGGGTACGCCGTTCCACCCCCAGCTTGCTGTTGATATGGCTGGCGTGGGTTTTCACCGTGTGCAGGGAAATGAACAACCGCTCGCTGATCTGCTGGTTGGAACAACCCTGGGCAATCAGCTCGAGCACGGCCAACTCGCGGCTACTCAGGGCTTCGCCGCTGCCGATGCTGGCGCTTGGTATCTGCGGCAGGCGCTTGAGCAACTCGGCCTGCACCGGGCAGGCGGCAACAGCCTGGAGCTGTTCGAGAAGCCACTGCGGGTGCTGCTCCAGCAAAGGCTGGAACGGTTGCAACACGCCGCCCTGGGCTGCCACCAGCAACCGTGGCAACAACTGGGCGGCCTGCTCTTCCCGACCTTCGCCCAGCAACAAGCCAAGCCACTGGCACATGGCACTGACGCTGAGCATCATGCCGCCACTGGCCTGGCCGCGCTCGACCAGGCTGGCCAGGCGTTGCGCCGCATCGTCGCTACGCGACTGGATACGCTCGAGCGATGCCTGCTGCAAGGCGATGTGCAACGGCAGCAACGGGTGGAACTCCGGGGCCGCCGCCGGTTGCTCGCCGCCATAGGTCTGACCCAGGCGCAGCAGCCAGGACTCGGCCAGGTCGATGCGCCCCTGGGCCAGCCACAACTCGCATTTGACCAGGGTGATCATGGCCAGGTAGTAGACCGGCGGCACATCCCAGATGTGCATCAGCCGCTCGGCCTCGGCCAGTTCGGCAAAAGCCTCGGCAAAGTGCCCTTCCCGGCCATCGAGCGTAGCGATCACGCAGTGGCCGATGAGCACACTGATATCACGGCAGGCCCGCGCCTCGCCCAGCCCCGCACGCAAGCGGGCACGGCCCTGGGACGGCTGCAGGCGCGATACCAGCAGGTAGCCTTCGTAAAGCGTCAAGCGGGCGCGCACGGCATACAGCCGCTGTGCCGACAGTCCTTGCAGGCGTTGCAGCCCCTCGCGCACTTCGTCCAGTGCGCGCAACACCTCGCCACGGGCATGCAGCACCCGCGCCCGGTCGTAATGGGCCAGGGCCTCGAACAACGGGTTGCCGACACGCTGGGCCAACTCCAGCGCCTCACGGTTCCAGCCGCGGGCCCGCCAGAAATCGCCATCGGCTATCGCCAGGTTGGACAGCGTCGACAGGCATACCAGGCGTTGGCCATAACGCTTGCTCGGCAAGCTCTGCAGCGCTTCACCGCAATAGGCCAGGGTGCGCTCGCGATCACCACGGCCACGGGCGATCACACCACTCAGCGCCAGCCACTGGGCCAGCATGGACTTTTGCGCGGTTGCCGAAGGCGCGGGCAGGAAGCGGCTGAGATACCCCGCCAGGTCCTCGGCCGCGTCCAACTGGCACGCCAGGCCCAACGCCCAGCTGTACAGCACGATCAGCCGCGGCGTGCTGATCAGCAGGCTGTCGGGCAGGTCCATCTTCCAGCGCAGCAACATGCCGACGTTCTGTTCGGCCAGCAGTTGCTCCTCGGACAGGCTCTGCACCAGGTCGGCGGCGACATCGAGGTAACCGGCGCGCAGGGCCTGTTCTACCGCTTCGTCCAGCAGGCCCTGGCTTTCGAACCAGCGGCAGGCACGCAACTGCAGGTCGGCCAGCGGCTCGCTGGCCTGGCGGCTGCGCAACAGGTCGGAGAACAGGTGGTGATAGCGGAACCAGTGGCCATGCTCGTCCAGCGGCACCAGGAACACCTGGTGCGCCTGCAAGAAACGCAGGATCGCGGCACTGTCGTGGCGGCCGCGTACGGCATCGCACAGCGGGGAGCAGAAACGTTCCTGGCAGGCCGTTTCGTACAGGAAGGCCTGTACATCGGCGGGCAGCATGTCGATGACTTCTTCCAGCAGATAGTCACGGATCAGGCCCTCGCCGCCATGCAAGGCCTGGGGCAAGGCCTGCTCGTCAGCGGACTCGCTTGCCGCCAGCTGCCAGAAACGCAACCCGGCCACCCAACCGTCGCTGCGCTGGATCAGGTTGTCCAGGGCCTGGCCACGCAGGCCGGTGGGTTGACGGCCGATCACCGCCAGTGATTCTTCGGTAGTCAGGCGCAAGTCCTGCTCGTTGAGTTCGACCAGTTGCCGCGACAGGCGCAGGCGCGCCAGGTGCCAATCCGGGCGTTGGCGGCTGGTGACCAGCAGCACCAGGCCGGGGGGCAGGTGATTGAGGAAGAACTGCAGGCAGCGGTCGAGCACCGGCCCCTGGGCCAGGTGATAGTCGTCCAGCACCAGCAACAAGGGAGTATCGGCTTGCAGGTACAGCGCCAACTCGTCTAGCAGGCCGTCGAGCCATTCCTCGAAGGCGAACGGCTGGTGGCGCTGGCGCATTTTCAGCAGGCCCATGGCCTGGCCGCCCAGCGCCGGGCAGTACTGCTGCAGGCCTTCGAGCAGGCGTTCGAGGAATCGGCCAGGGTCGGCATCCCGTTGGCTCAGGCCCAGCCACAGGCTACGCCAGTGCTCGGGCAGCGCTTCGCAAAATTCGATGGCAAGGGAGCTTTTGCCGAACCCCGCCGGGGCGTTGACCAGTAACAACCGCCCGCCGAGACCGGCTTGCAGCCGCTGACACAGGCGCAGGCGCGGCACATGGCCGTCCGGCAAGGGCGGCCGGAAGAAACGCCCGTCCAGCAGGCCCAGGGCCTGGCTGGTGAATCCATGCGTACGGGACAGATCTGTCATGGCCGGCTCGTTCTGGTTGGAAGACTACGGCGGTATGGATGCTTGCGAGACTAGCGGGTAACGCTACGCATTTGAAGATGATGGGCGCAATTCCACTGGAAAAGACTGCGACAAAAAGCAACATGACTAATGGACAGCGGCTGGGGCGGGGGTTTGGGGAGGTATTCACCAGCTTTATTGCCTGTTCCGGCCTCTTCGCGGGTGAACCCGCTCCTACAGGGATTGCGCAGGCTTCAAGCCCAGTGCAGTACATGCGGGAGCGGGCGCGCCCGCGAAGGGGCCGGTACAGGAAATAAAAACGCCCCGGGCTAGCCGGGGCGCTCTGAGATGACACGGCGTGACGCGTTTTCAGATCAGCGAATACCCGACTGGCGCAGTGCCGCTGGCTGGAAGTCAGCCTTGCTGGCACTGAAGCCGAAGTCGTAGGCGCGCTTCTCTTCGTTCTTCATGCCCAAGGCCAGGTAACGGCCCGACTGCAGGTCATAGATGGCTTCCAGGGTGTACCACGGGACTTCCACGTTGTAGTACGGCTGGGCATGTGCCTCGGACACGCGCCACAGTTGGCCACGGCCGTCGTACTGGTCAATCACCGCCGCCTGCCAGGTGTCCTCGTCGATGTAGAAGTCACGCTTGGCATAGATGTGCCGCTGGCCCGGCTTGAGGGTGGCGACCACGTGCCATACACGGCGCAGCTCGTAACGGGCCAGGTCCTGATTGATGTGCCCGGCCTTGATGATGTCGGTGTACTTGAGCTTGGGGTCGTCGAGTTTGAAGGCGTTGGACGCGATGTACATCTCCTTCTTGCCTTCCAGCTTCCAGTCATAGCGGTCTGGCGCACCGTTGAACATGTCCAGGTTGTCGGAGGTGCGCAAACCGTCGGCGGCGGTACCCGGGCCGTCGTACGACACTTGTGGTGCCTGGCGTACGCGGCGCTGACCGGCGTTGTAGATCCACGCCTTGCGTGGTTCCTTCACCTGGTCGAGGGTTTCGTGCACCAGCAGCACGGTACCGGCCAGGCGCGCAGGCGCGGTCACTTCCTGCTTGAAGTAGAACAGGATGTTGCCCGGGTTGTTCGGGTCGTAATCCTTCATTCTTTCGCGGAAGACGAACTGGTCGGAGAAGTATACCGGGTTGAAAGAGCCGTTCTGCTGCGGCGTTGCCTGGGTCACCAGACGGCTGACGCTACCGCCCCGGTAGCGGGTGATGTGGTTCCAGATCACCTCCAGGCCGCTTTTCGGGATCGGGAACGGTACAGCCGTGCGGAAGTTGTTCAGACCGTTGCCGCCTTCGACCAGGGTGGTCTTGGTAGCGTTTTCCTTGATGGCAGCGAACACATCGGCCGGCACCGTGGAACCGCGATGGGTCTTGAATACCGGGATCTTGAAGGTGTCCGGATAGCGCTTGAGCATGGCCAGCTGGCCCGGCGAGAGCTTGTCCTTGTACTGGTCGGCGTTCTGCGCGGTGATGGTGAACAGCGGCTTGTCACTGCCGTACGGGTCGGACAGGAAGCCCTTGCCGTCGACGCTGCCCGCGCTCTTGGACAGCGGTTCCCACGGGCCGATCGAGCCATCGGCGTTGCCAGCCTTTTCGGCACCCATCGGAGTCAAGGTACTGCCCAGCTTGGCCGCCTCGTCGGCGGATACTGCAGCCATGACGCTGGTCGCCAGCAGGGACAGGCCCAGCACACCGGCTTGCAGCAGACTTCTGGTCTTGTTCATGTCGTGTCGTCCTGGATCTGAATGCTTAGAAGTTCACGCCGAAGCTGAGCGCGACGAAGTCGCGGTCATCCACGGTGGTGTACTTGCCATCGAAGAAGTTGGTGTACGACAGGCTTGCCGTGTAGGTGTTCTGGTACTCGGCGTCGAGGCCCAGGCTGACGGCCTTGCGGCCTTCCTCGAAGTTGGCGCCAGGGCCCGGCGAATAGCCGGAGACGTCATGCGACCAGGCCACGCTGGGTTTCAGGTTGACCCCGGCAAAGACATCGTTGTAGTCCCAGATGACTCGGGCGCGGTAACCCCAGGAAGTGCTGGTGGTAAAGCCATCGTTCTCGCAGTTGCGGCTCAGGTTGGCGGTGGAGGCACCGGCACCAGCGCCTGCGATGGTGCTGGTATTCAGGGCCTGACAGGTGTTTGCCCCACCGGTGGATGGCAGCGGGCCTGGACCAAACACCGGATCGCGACCGTAGCGGGTATCGTGGGCGCTCTCCAGGCCGCCCACATGGGTGACACCCAGCTCGCCCACCACGGTCATGCGGCTGGCGCCCATTACCTGGTCGAAGAAATGCGTGAGGGTGGTCTGGAACTGAGTGATCTCCTTGCGGCGATACCCGTGCAAGTCCTGCCCCGGCGTACCGGTCAGCAGCGAAGCGTTGCTCAAGGCACCGCCAATGGGGCGGACCCCGGCGAACAGGATATCCGTGGTATTCAGTTGCACCGGTGCGTTGGGGCGGTAGCTGAGTTCGCCGCTCCAGGCGGTCCCGGTGGGCAACGTGGTAGAGAAGCTCAAGCCATAAAGGCGGATGTCCTCGGGGTATTCGACGAAGTACTCGGAGTTACCTGCCACGATCAGCGGTGCCAATGCGCGCAGCTGTGCAGGCAATGCGCTCAGGCCGGCGAACACTGAAGGCGCGGCCCCGGTAGCACTGAAGATTGGCGCACGGCTGTGGTAGTTCATGAAGTAGGCGCCAAACTCGGTGTCCAGCGGCTCGAACATGTAGCGCATTGCCACGCCAAACTGGCCGCTGTCACGCGCATCGCGGTCGGCGCCGCGGCGCACCATCACCCCTTCCTCATTGATGTCCACGCCACGGGTGGCAAGGAATTGCTGCGCCGCCCCCGGCACTGTGCGACTGCTGTTGAGCACGCGCAGGTTGTCGGTACAGCCGTCGGCAATGATGTCTGGCTGGGAGAAGAAGGTGCCGCAGTTGTCGACGACCGTCTGGTCCCATTCGATCTGGTAGAAAGCCTCCGCCGACAGGTTGTCGGTCAGGCTCTGCGAAATGTAGAACATGTTGACCGGAATCAGGCCTTCCTTGATCTCGGCCCCCGGGCGGCGGAACGCCGACACGTCGATCGGGTTGATCGAGTTGATGCCGCCACCGATGAAGGTACTTTCACCCCAGCTCACCACCTGCTTGCCCAAGCGCACCGAGCCTGGCTGATCGCCGATGGAGTAGTTGTGGTAGACGAATGCGTCGAGCAGTTCGGCACCGGACGATTTGGCGCCTTCCTTGCGGTTGGAGTCGCTGATGTCCTTGAACTCGCGGCCTTCGTCCTTCAGTTCGAAGTCGTACCAGTACTTGCCGCGGACGAACACACCGGTGTCGCCGTACTTGAGCTCCAGGTCATGGATACCCTTGAAGATCTTGGAGAAGGTTTCGCCCTTCTTGAAGTTCAGGTGGCCATCGTCGGATGTCTGCGACAGGCCCTTGCCGCCGTTGTTCACCCCGATCAGGTTCTTGTTCGGGTTGGCCGTCGACCAGCTGGCGCCGATGGAGAGCGACGAGTCGAACTGGCCTTCGATTTCACCAATGTTGAAACTGACAGCGAAAGCAGGACTTGCGAGCGTGGAAGCAAGGCTGACGGCCAGGGGCAACTTGGCCCGGCGCCAGAACAGGTTTGCAGATTTCATCGACGCTACTCCATGTACTTTTTTTGTTATGGCAGTGAGTCCTTTCAAGAACGGCCCGAGCGACCGGTTTGCAGGCTTGCGCCCGCGGCGACACGGCTTGCGCATGTCGCCTCCCCCATTCCTGAAAATCCCCTGGCCCCGACTATAGCCAGCAAGGCACAGGCGCTTGATCCCTCTAAAGTGTGATTTGCGCTCCGTGCGGCCAACTCGCTGCCGTGTTGCCCCGGCTGCGCGCTGGCAGTGCTAAAGGATGGCGTATTTCTGCCGTTTGGCAAGGTTCCACCTCTCTAGCATGCGGGTCGCGCGCTGCACTGCGCGACCCGCATGGCGGTTACAGCGTGGAGAGGAACGCGCTGTTGCTGGCCTGCCACTGGACGATGTCCTGGCGGATGCGTTTCTTGTCGAGCTTGCCGACACTGGTCTTGGGAATTTCGGTAACAACGGCGATCTGGCTTGGAATCGCCCACTTGTTGATGTGCCCTTGTTCGACGAACGGCTTGAGGTGTTCCTTCAGCGCCTTGGCGTCGATGACCTGGTCTTCGCGCACCACCAGCAGGGCAAACGGGCGTTCACCCCACTGCGGGTCGGCCACCCCTACCACCGCCACTTCGCGCACGGCCGGGTGACGGCTGATCAGGTCTTCGAGGTCGAGCGAGGAAATCCACTCGCCACCGGTCTTGATCACATCCTTGATACGGTCGCGGATGTCGATATAGCCCATGCCGTCGAGCGTGGCGACATCACCGGTGTGCAACCACCCGCCCTGCCACAGCTCTTCGCTCTTTTCCGGTTCCTTGAAGTAGCCCATGGTCAGCCATGGCGCACGCAGTACCAGCTCGCCCTGGGTTTCACCGTCGGCGGGCAGGAAGTTGCCGTCGCCGTCGACGATGGCCGCCTCCACCAGCGGCACCGGCACGCCGGCCTTGATGCGGTAGGTGACGCGCTCATCCTCGCTGCCGGCCTGCAGTTCGTCGTTCAGGTGGGCGGCGGAAATCAGCGGGCAGGTCTCGGACATGCCATACGCAGCGGTCAGCTGGATGCCGCGTGCCAGGGCGGCCTGGTACAACGAGCGGTTGAGTGCGCTGCCGCCGATGATGATCTTCCAGCCGCCGAAGTCCTGACCTTGGGAGGTCGGGCAGTTGAGCAGCATCTGCAGGATGGTCGGCACGCAATGGGAGAAGGTGACCTTCTCTTCGCGCCACAGTTTGACCAGCATGTCCGGCTCGTAGCGCCCCGGATACACCTGCTTCATGCCGAGCATGGTGGCGGCGTAGGGAATGCCCCAGGCGTGCACGTGGAACATCGGCGTGATGGGCATGTACACGTCGTTGCTACCCAGCAGGCGCACGCTGTCGATGCTGCCAGTCACTGAAGCTTCGGCCAGGGTGTGCAGCACCAGTTGCCGATGAGTGAAGTACACACCCTTGGGGTTGCCGGTGGTGCCAGTGGTGTAGAAGGTGGTGGCCACCGAGTTCTCGTCGAAGTCCGGGAAATCGTAGCGCGGGCTGGCAGCGGCCAGCAGTTGCTCGTACTCGCCCACCAGGTTGGGCAGCTCGGCTGACTTGTCCGGGCCGTCGGTCAGCAGCACGGTCTTGTCGACGGTGGTCAGTTGCCCGGCGATGGCCTGGTACAGGCCGACGAAGTCACTGTTGACCAGCACCACGCGGTCTTCGGCGTGGTTCATGGTGTATAGAATCTGCTCGGGCGACAGGCGCACGTTGATGGTGTGCACCACCGCACCGATCATCGGGATGGTGAACATGCATTCCAGGTAGCGGTGGCTGTCCCAGTCCATCACCGCCACGGTGTCACCGGCCTTTACCCCGGCTTCGGTCAGCACGTTGGCCAGGCGCGCGATGCGCTCGTTGAGCTGGGGGTAGGTCAGCCGCATCTGGTCTCGGTAGACGATTTCGCGGGTCTTTTCATAGCGGCTGCCAGACATCAGCAGTCGCTTGATCAGCAGGGGGTAGGCGTGGGCGCCCTCGGCGGGCTTGATGATGCGGGTCTGCAACATGGGTATCCCTTTTCTGGAAAGCGGGCCGGACAAGTCTGGGAACTACTGTAGTTCGCCAATGTGACGGCTAAATCAGCCGAAGGAATGATTTGCGTGATGAAGGTATGAGTGGCGGGCGTTGACGGGCGGCAAGGTTGAACTAGACACTGCGGCGGCAGCTTCAGGTTATGTGGTGAAGCTGATGGCCTATTCGCGGGTCAACCCGCGAATGGCCGCGACACCGAAATCCCGCCCAGCCTCGGAGAACTTCATGCCCAGCCCGCGTCGCGCCGTGTTTCTCGATCACCAGTCCCTGGACCTGGGCGATCTCGACCTCTCGCCCCTGAAGCAGCAGTTCGACGAGTTCGAACTGTTCGCCGCCACCCGGCCGGAGCAGGTCGCCGAACGCCTTAAGGGCGCGGTAGCGGTAGTCAGCAACAAGGTCATGCTCGACGCCGCGACCCTGGCCGCCAACCCGCAGCTGAAGCTGATCCTGGTGGCCGCCACCGGCACCAACAACGTCGACCTGGCGGCCGCCCGCGCCCAGGGCATCACCGTGTGCAACTGCCAGGGCTACGGCACACCGTCCGTCGCCCAGCACACCCTCGCCCTGCTACTGGCACTGGCCACCCGCCTGTGCGACTACAACCAGGCGGTAGCCGACGGCCAGTGGGCCAAGGCCAGCCAGTTCTGCCTGCTGGACTTCCCCATCGTCGAGCTGGAGGGCAAGACCCTTGGCCTGCTCGGCCACGGTGAACTGGGCGGCGCGGTGGCGCGACTGGCCGAAGCCTTTGGCATGCGCGTGCTCAGCGGGCAGATCCCCGGCCGCCCGGAACGCGCCGACCGGTTGCCGCTGGACGAGTTGCTGCCGCAAGTCGACGCCCTGACCCTGCACTGCCCGCTGAACGAACACACCCGACACATGCTCGGGGCCCGCGAACTGGCCCTGCTCAAGCCAAACGCGCTGGTGGTCAACACCGCCCGCGGCGGCCTTATCGACGAGCAGGCGCTGGCCGACGCCCTGCGCAGTGGCCACCTGGGCGGTGCCGCCACCGACGTGCTGAGCGTGGAGCCGCCGGTCAACGGCAACCCGCTGCTCGAGCCCGGCATCCCGCGCCTGATCATCACCCCGCACAGCGCCTGGGGCGCGGTAGAGTCGCGCCAGCGCATCGTCGGCCAGCTCAGCGAGAACGCCCAGGCTTTCTTCGCCGGGCAGCCACGCCGCGTGGTTAGCTGAGCCCGACGCCCGCCTCTGCTAAACTGCGCCACTTTTTTCCAGGAGGCGTCGTCCATGGACCCGCGCAGTGAAGTGTTGCTCCGCCAGGCAGAGCTTTTCCAGAGCCCGCTGCTGCTCGCCGGCGCCCCCGCCGACAGCCTGCTAGGCCAGTTGCCCAATGCCCAGGCCTGGACCTGGCATGCGGGCGACCAGGCCATGCTCGAAAGCCGCTTCGCCGGGCGCAGCCACTATGCGGTGGAGCCCCCTGAAGTGACTTTCGACAGCGCCGTGCTGTTCCTGCCCAAGTCCCGCGAACTGGCCGCCTACCTGCTCAACGCCCTGGCCTCGCGCCTGGCGGGCCGCGAGCTGTACCTGGTCGGCGAGAAACGTGGTGGCATCGAGGGTGCGGCCAAGCAGCTGCAGGCCTTTGGCAAGCCGCGCAAGCTCGACAGCGCCCGCCATTGCCAGCTGTGGCAGGTGACCATCGAGCACGCGCCAGAGGCCAAGCCCCTGGAAAGCCTGGCCGAACGCTTCGAGCTCAGCCTGGAAGACGGCCCGCTGCAAGTGGTCAGTCTGCCCGGTGTGTTCAGCCATGGCCGCCTCGATCGCGGTACCGCCCTGCTGCTCAAGCACCTCGACGGCCTGCCGAGCGGGCATGTGCTGGACTTCGGCTGCGGTGCCGGGGTGCTGGGCGCCACGGTCAAACGCCGTTATCCACAAAACCGGGTGACCCTGCTGGATGTGGATGCCTTCGCCGTGGCCGCCAGCCGCCTGACCTTGGCCGCCAATGGTCTGGAGGGCGAAGTGATCAGCGGCGACGGCATCGACGCGGCGCCGACCGAGCTGAGCCTGATCCTGAGCAACCCGCCGTTCCACACCGGGGTGCACACCAACTACCAGGCATCGGAAAACTTGCTGAAAAAATCAGCCGTTCATCTGCGAAAAGGTGGCGAAATGCGCCTGGTTGCCAACAGCTTCCTGCGCTACCAGCCACTGATCGAAGGGGCGCTGGGCAACTGCCAGGTACGCGACGAGGCGGACGGTTTCCGCATCTACCAGGCAACACACGGATAAAAACAGCGCTTGCCGAAAGCGTTTAGTCTAGGCAGAATCCGCACCGTCCTAGGGGAGTAGTCTCCCGCGAGCGCCCAGCTCGCCCGGTACGCGTCAACATACTTGGTCCACAGACCATGGCGCGTGCGACCCACCATGCCAGCCTGCATGGCGAGATCCGCATAGACGGATCCAGGGTTTGACAAGACCTATGACACGCACACCTTACCCGGGGCGGGGAGGCTGTACGTGTCATAGCCGTGTCGACCCGCCCCCGTAGGAATCCTGATGCTGGAATCTTTGCTGGTCCCCACCGCCATCGTTGCCCTAGCCGAAATCGGCGACAAGACGCAATTGCTCGCGCTCATACTCGCTGCCCGCTTCCGCAAGCCCTGGCCGATCATCGCCGGCATCATCGCCGCCACCTTGGCCAACCATGCCGCGGCTGGTGCCGTGGGCGCGTGGGTAGGCAGCTTCTTCAGCGACTCGGCACTGCACTGGATCCTGGCTGCGAGCTTCACCGCCACTGCGCTGTGGACCCTGGTTCCGGACAAGATGGATGACGACGAGAACCCGGCGCGCCGCTTCGGGCCGTTCCTGACCACGCTGATCGCGTTCTTCCTGGCTGAAATCGGTGACAAGACCCAGGTCGCCACGGTAATGCTGGCAGCACAGTACCCGTACCTGATCATGGTCATTATCGGTACCACCCTGGGCATGCTGATTGCCAACGTGCCGGTGGTTTTGGCGGGTAACTTCGCGGCGGACAAACTGCCGCTGACGCTGATCCGTCGCCTGGCGGCTACGGCGTTCTTCGTGTTGGCGATCGTGGCCGTGTACTCGGCGATGAAAGCCAGTGGCTGGGTGGGTTGACTCGAAAGGCGACAGGCTGATGCCGAACCTGTAGGAGCAGCCTTGCGCTGCGAAGAGGCCGGTACAGGCACCAGGAAATGTGGTGCTCTTACCGACCCTTTCGCAGCACAAGGCTGCTCCTACAAGGGGTAAGCATCTGGAAGTCGGGCCTTACTTCTTGGCCGCCTGATACAGCGGCATCACCTTCGGAATCGCCGCCTGCAACGAAGCAATGCGGCTCTGGGACGCCGGGTGAGTGCTCATGAACTCAGGCGGCGCGCCCTCGGAAGCCTGGCTCATCTTGTTCCACAAGGTGATCGCGGCATTCGGGTCGTAACCGGCACGCGCCGAGAGCTCCAGGCCGATCAGGTCGGCTTCGTTCTCGTTGGCCCGGCTGTTGGGCAGGGTCATGGCATAGTTCACCACGGTATCGGCCATGGCCATGCTGCCCTGGCCGAGGCCAAAGAGGGCACCGGCGCCCTGGCGCGCCATTTCCACGCCATACGCCTTCGACATCGCCTCGCGGCTGTGCTCACGCAAAGCGTGGGCGATCTCGTGGCCCACCACCGCAGCAATTTCCGCATCGGTGAGCTTGAGCTGATCGATCAGGCCGGTGTAGACGATGATCTTGCCGCCCGGGCCGCAGTTGGCGTTGAGCTCGTCGCTCTTGATCACGTTGACTTCCCAGTTCCATTGCGCGGCATCCGGTCGGAACTTGGGGGTCTGGGCGATCAGGCGGTTGGCAATTACCTGCACACGCTTGGCATCTGCGCTGGACTTGTCGAGCACGCCTTTGTTCGATGCTTCACCCAGGGTCTGTTGGTACGACTGGGCGTACATCTGGTTGACCTCATCGGTCGAGAGCATGCTGAACATGTACTGCTGGCGCTCGACGCCGACAGCACCGCCGCTGGTGGTATTAACCGCCTGGCAGCCGGCCAGCAGGATGCCAGCACTCAACAGGCTGACGACAAAAGACTTACGCATGAAAACACTCCCTTTTTACATGCGCCGTATCGTAGGCCGAGTCGCTTGGGGCCGCCATAGCCGCAGGGAAGATTTTCGTCGCCTGTGCCGGCCCCTTCGCGGGTGAACCCGCTCCTAAAGGGGTAATGCGATCGTTGTAGGAGCAGCTTCAGCCGCGAAGAGGCCGACACAGCCATACATCAGGCCGGGGTCAGGCACTCCGGCGCATCCAGCTTCGGATCATTGACGAAGTGCGCCAGGGCCCGCTCGCGCAATGTCGCCGGCGGGCTGGCCAGCAATTCATGCAGACGGGCCAGCGGCGTGTCCGGGTCAAGCCAGGCCGCCTGCCCTGCCTCGTCCAGTATCAGCGGCCGACGCTGGTTCATCGCCGCCTGGGTCACCACCGCACAACTCAGCCAAACCTGGTCCTGCACCGGGTAGGCCTCCCACACGGCGGCGAAGTACAAAGATGCGCCCTCCCCCGGAGTCAGCCAGTACGGGCGCTTGCGCACGCTGCCGCGCCATTCGTAAAAGCCGTTGGCCGGCATCAGGCAGCGACGCAGGCGAAACGCGTCGCGAAACATCGGCTGCTCGGCCAGGGTTTCGGCGCGGGCATGGGCGGGGGTGCGGGACAGGTCGGTGAGCCAGGCCGGGGTCAGCCCCCAGCGCGCCTTGGCCAGTTGCAACTGGCCGTCAAGCTGGCGCTGGATCAGCACCGAAGCCCCAGGCGAGATGTTCCATTGGGCTGGCTGGCCAACGGGAAAGCCCGGCAGACTGGCAAGAGCCTGGGGCCAGCGAAACAGGGCGTAACGTCCACACATGGGCGAATTCAGAACCTAGCAGATCAAGGTACCGGGGAAACTCTCCGGTTCGTCGCCAACCAGTGGCTGGGCATCATTGTACGCATCGATCAGCTGCCGTGCGTACTCGGCCTGTTCATCAGCCACGGCAAGCCCAAGCAAGCCCTGCATCGGCAGTTCACCGGCAGCACCGATCAGGTCACGACCAACCAGATGCGCATCGATCCCCTCGCTGGCGAGCATGCCCGCCAGCATTTCAGCCTCGAGCAGGTTTTCCGGTTCGTAAATACGCTGCATCAGTCATTCTCACCGAATACATCCAGCATCCACTCCTCGCCATGAACTTGCAGCACGAAGCGGATAGGTTTGCAGCATACCTGACAGTCCTCGATGTACTCCTGATCGCCACCGGACAGGTCCACCGTGGTTTCGACTTCTTCGCCACAATAAGGGCAATCGTAGATAGCAGTTTGCAGCATCGCGGCCTCCGGGGTGACTTATGCGTATAATTGCCGGTCTGTTTACAGGGCCTGTGTGTGTCCGAGCCGTTTTTCGGAGCCCGCCCCTACCTTATTACCCTAGCCGTTTCCAACAAGAGAGCATGATGGGCGAATTCGATGCCATCCGACCGTACGACGACGCTGAGGTCCCTGCCGTTCTGGCACGCCTGCTCAGCGACCCGGCATTCCTCGATATCCTCACCCACTTCCGCTTCCCGCGTGCGGCCGGTGCTCTCGGCTGGTTGCTCAAGCCGCTGATCGCCCGCCGCCTGCGCAAGGAATTCGCCGGTGTCACCTGTGTCTCGACCTTGCAGGACAAAGTCGAGTACTACGTCGACCAGACCATCGACCGCGCCACCGACGGCGTCACTTATTCGGGCGTGGAGCAGCTCAAGGCCGGCACCGCCTACCTGTTTCTGGCCAACCACCGTGACATCGTCATGGACCCGGCCTTCGTCAACTACGCGGTGTACCACGCCGGCCTGCCCACGCCGCGTATCGCCATTGGCGACAACCTGCTGCAAAAGCCGTTTGTCAGCGACATGATGCGCCTGAACAAGAGCTTCATCGTGCACCGCTCGATCAGTGGGCGCCGCGAGAAGCTGGCGGCCTACCAGTTGCTCTCAGCCTACATCAACCACTCGATCCGCAACGACGCCACGTCGATCTGGATCGCCCAGGCAGAAGGCCGGGCCAAGGATGGTGACGACCGCACCGATTCGGCGATCCTCAAGATGTTCCACATGAGCCGCAAGGACGAGCCGTTCGGCGCGGTGATCCAGAGCCTGAACCTGACACCGGTTTCGATCAGCTACGAATATGACCCGTGCGACCAGGCCAAGGCCCGCGAGTTGTACATCCGCGCCACCACCGGCACCTACAAGAAGGCGCCGGGCGAGGACGACAACAGCATCGCCAAGGGCATTACCGGCTACAAGGGCCGGGTGCACATCAATTTCGCCCCGCCGGTGACCGAGTATCACGAGGATACCAAGCAACTGGCAGCGGAAATCGACCGGCAGATCCTCGGTGGCTACCGACTGTTCCCGGTGCACTACCTGGCCTATGCGATGTGGGATGGCAAGGATGAGGCGCTACAGGTGCCGAGCGCCGAGAAGGTGTTCCCGGCCGATGAGCTGGCTCGGGCCAAGGAGGAATGGCAACGCCGCCTGGATGCCTGCCCTGAGGAGCAGCGGCCGTACCTTGTGCTGCAGTATGCGACGCCGGTGCGCAACCAGTACCAGGTCAGGCAGCAGGCACCGGTTGCCTGAGCGATCCTAGGGCTGCTTTGCAGCCCATCGCGACACAAGGCCGCTCCTACAGGGGATCGCACATACCTGTAGGAGCGGCCTTGTGTCGCGATGGGCCGCAAAGCGGCCCTAAAATCTCAAATCCAGGTACTGAACCAGGACAGCAGCAACGCCATCGCCAGGCACGAAAAACCGAGAATGTAGAAGTACCGCGGCACCCGAAGGTCGAACGCGTCCACCACCCCCTCGTCCACCGCCATGTATTCGCGGGTCTCGGCCTCGCGCCGCCGCGCACTGTGCAGTAGCAACCCGCCCGGGCAGGTCAGCAGCAGCGCCAGCAGATTGATCAGCTTGGTCGGGTGGGCGGCCAGGAACCCCCAGAGCACTTGCAAGGACATCACGCAACCTCGGTATGAGCGACGGCAAAGGCCGGCATTCTACCCAAGTCATGCCCAGACGCCCGGTTCAGGCGACAAAGTGTCATCAAATTTCATCTGGCATGGCATGAAGATTTGCCGGCCTCTTCGCGGGCACAGACAACAAAAAACCCGCTGCCTGGAACACAGGCAGCGGGTTTTGTTTTATAGCTGAAGGCTTACTGCCCCAGCACCTGACCGATGGTCGGGTCCTTGAACATGCGGGTCAGGGCATCGCTCAGCACATCGCCCACCAGCTGGGTGTTGGTTTCCTGGTTCGGCGCCATGCCGAAACGCTGGTCCAGCGAAGCGCCGTAACGGCCACTGTAGCGGCGGCCGCCATTGGACACGTCGGCACGGAAGGTGGCGCCGATGGTAGCCTCGGTCACGTACAGGTTGTCTTTCGGCGACTGGTACTTCAGTTCGGCCAGGGTCACGGTCAGCTGCGGCGCGTTGTAGGCGTTCGGCGTCGGGGTGAAGCCGAGCAGGCGTACGGCGGCTTCGGCCTGGGCCTGCAGCTTGGGCACGATGTCGTTGCCACTCACGCTGATGGTGCTGGTCTCGGGATACATGCCACCGCGAGTGCCCAGGGACTGCGAGGCCCGGCCGTCAACAACCCGGACCACTACCGGCTGGCCATGGCCGACCGGCGCGAGCTGGGCCTTGAGCGTGGGTTGCGGATTGAGTTGTTGCGGGCTGTGGGCACAACCGACCAGGCTGAGGCTGGCCACGGCGATCAAACCGAACAACAGACGTTGCAACATGCGCGTTACTCCAGAAAAAGCGGCGAAGGCCCACAGTATACCTAGCCACGCATCGACCAGTCATCGGTCCGGCCCGCTTGTCACAATCGTTTCATCGCCGCGCCCTTATCCTTGCGCCAAGCCCTAACGCACAGGACTCGCTGCCATGGCCTCGCTCTGGACCCTGCTCTTCCAACGCCCGCGCCACAACACCTATGCCCGCCTCGATGCCGACGGCAAATGCCTGGCCTTCAAGCAATGCAGCCAGGCGCCCAGCGGCAGCGGCTGGGTCCAGATCGGCGAAATCCGGCTCGCCTGGCTGGGCCGCGAGCTGCCCGCCAGTGCCCGGGTTTGCGCCCGCGCAAGCCGCCGCTGGCACCAGCGCATCCTCGCGGCCTGACAAACGCTGCAATAAAAACCACGAATGGCGACATTTCTGCCCGCGACATCGCTATAATCTCCCCCCGATTATAAGGACGTCTCCTGATCGGGCCCCGCACTCGCCGATTGACCCCGGCAACTTCAATGCTTCGCCCACAGAGAGCCTTCCACTCAGGTCTTGCATCGGCTGTCGTGCCTGCTTTTCCGGCCCTTCACACTGCATGAACCTGCGGGTTGCCATCGCGCAGTCCCCTTTTGAGGTTCACGTCTCCAAAAGAGCGTGAAAAAACGGTTTTCACAACTTCACAAGAGTGTGGCGAGCAAATGAACAGTCTGGCATGTGCAAAAGCGGCAGATGTGTCCCGAACAGCCCTGAACAGGCGGCAAATGCGCTCATCCCGTATGAGTGTCTGAGCCGTTCCATAACGCACGCACGACACCTTGACCATAAGTCGAATTGCCGCACCCGTGGCAAACCGCGTTCAATACGCGAACCCGAAGACTGATTGGCGGTGTCCGCGGAAGTTGCAAGAACTGCGAAAAGTCGGACATGGCGACCCTGGCGAACCCAGGTCCTATGCTGTCAATTAGGTAGCTGTAGATTGTGGAGACGCGTTAAATGGCGCAGAACGAATCGGTTGATGTGGTACTGGTAGGCGCGGGCATCATGAGTGCCACCCTGGCCGTACTGCTCAAGGAGCTCGACCCGACCCTGAAGCTTGAGGTCGTGGAGGCGATGGACTCCGGAGCCGCGGAAAGCTCCAACCCCTGGAACAACGCAGGCACCGGCCACGCCGGCCTGTGCGAGCTTAACTACACGCCCCAGGCCGCCGATGGCAGCATCGACATCAAGAAGGCCGTGCACATCAACACCCAGTTCGAGGTTTCGCGCCAGTTCTGGGCCTACCTGAGCAAGAAGGGCAACTTCGGCTCGGCACGTGCCTTCATCAACCCTGTCCCGCACCTGAGCTACGTCGAGGGTGACAAGGGTGTTTCCTTCCTCAAGAAGCGCTATGAGCTGCTCAAGCAGCACCATGCCTTTGCGGACATGGAATACACCGAAGACAAGGCCGTGATGAAGGACTGGATGCCGCTGATGATGCCAGGCCGCCCAGCCGACCAGCACATCGCCGCCACCCGCGTGCTCAAGGGCACCGACGTCAACTTCGGCGCCCTGACCAACAAGCTGCTGAAGCTGCTGGGCGACTCGCAGGACGCCCAGGTCAAGTACAGCAAGAAGGTCGTTGGCCTGCGCCGTAACGGCAAGGGCTGGACCGTGAGCATAAAGGACGTCAACAGCGGCGGTAGCCGTGAAGTGGACGCCCGCTTCGTCTTCCTCGGCGCCGGTGGCGCGGCCCTGCCGCTGCTGCAGCTGTCGGGCATTCCGGAAAGCAAAGGTTTCGGCGGCTTCCCGGTCAGCGGCCAGTGGCTGCGTTGCGACAACCCGGAAATCGTCAAGCAGCACCAGGCCAAGGTCTACAGCCAGGCCGCGGTCGGCGCCCCGCCGATGTCGGTACCGCACCTGGATACCCGTGTGGTCGATGGCAAGAAATCGCTGCTGTTCGGTCCATATGCCGGCTTCACTACCAAGTTCCTGAAGCACGGTTCGCTGATGGACCTGCCGCTGTCGGTGCGCATGGGCAACATCGGCCCGATGCTCGCCGTGGCCCGTGACAACATGGACCTGACCAAGTACCTGGTCAGCGAAGTGATGCAGTCGATGGAGCAGCGCCTGGAAGCCCTGCGTCGCTTCTACCCGCAGGCCAAGGCCGAAGACTGGCGCCTGGAAGTAGCCGGTCAGCGCGTGCAGATCATCAAGAAAGACCCGAAGAAAGGCGGCGTGCTGCAGTTCGGTACCGAGCTGGTCTCGGCCCAGGACGGCAGCCTGGCTGCACTGCTCGGTGCATCGCCGGGTGCTTCGGTGACCGTTTCGATCATGCTGGAACTGATCGAGCGCTGCTTCCCCGAGCAGGCCAAAGGTGCCTGGGCTGCCAAGCTCAAGGAAATCTTCCCGGCTCGCGAGAAGACCCTGGCGACCGATGCTGCGCTGTACCACAAGATCAGTGCCGACAACGACGTGGCGCTGGACCTGGTGGAAAGCAGCCCGGCGGCCAAGCATTACGCCTGATTCGGCCGGTAACGAAAAAACGCCCCTCGGGGCGTTTTTTCGTTCCTGGTTACTCATTGACCTGTGCCGGCCTCTTCGCGGGCATGCCCGCTCCCACAGGTTTCGGCGTCGCCCTCAGGCTCTGCACCATCCCTGTGGGAGCGGGCGTGCCCGCGAAAGGGCCGGAGCAGGTTCACAAATCAGCCACGGGCCTTGGCGATGATCTCGATGTAATCCGACGCATTGCGCTGGTCGGCAATCTGCTCGACAAAGGTCTTGCCGTGCTCGTCTTTGCCATCCAGGTCCAGCCCAGCCTCGACGAAGAAGCCGACAAAACGCTCGAAATCGTCGATGCGCAGGCCGCGGTAGGCCTTGACCAGCTTGTGCAGCGACGGCGAGGTCACGCCATCGGCCGGCTCGAACTGAAGGAACGACTTGATGTAGTCGTCGCTGATCTCGTCACCGATTACCTGTTTCTTGTCTTTACGCATTGCCGACTCCAACTGGACCATCACGAAATTTCGAAGGCCGGCAGTGTACCCCCCGCAGGCCGGGCGCCTCAACGCGTACGTACGGTACCGGTGTGCAGGTCGGCCCAGACGTGGCCGTTGCCGTAGGTGAGGAACTGCACATACAGCGTCTCGTTGCGCAGCAGGTCCATGATCACGCGGTAGTCGCTGAGCGGATAATTCAGGCTCAGGGTGCGGGTTTTCTCATCGTATACGGGCTTCTTCAGGCTCTTGGCCGCTTCACCGTCAAAGGTCAGCAGCACCTGGGCGATGGTCGCGCCCTTGCTCAGCGGCTTGCCCTTGAGGCGCACCTGCAACGACGAGGTGATCGGGATCGGCTGCTGGTCGGATTGGCGCTGGGTACCCACTACCACCGAGTAGTCGGTCACTTGCAGCAATTGCTGGCCAGTCGGCGCTTCCTGGCGCAGGGACTGGTCGTCAGGTGGCAGGAACTGGCTGTGCAGCGGTGCGGCGGCGAGTGGCAGGCTGACCGCCAGCAGGAGGGGAAGAAACGCACGCATGTGAGGCTCCTTGAATGAAGGAGCACTCTAGCACGGCCTGCACAGGCTCTTGTAGGAGCGGCCTTGTGTCGCGATGGGCCGCAAAGCGGCCCCGGCCATGTTGGTGGCGAAGCTTCAATCGAGGGGCTGCTGCGCAGCCCGATCGCGACACAAGGCCGCTCCTACAGTTGAGTGCGCCGGCCCGACATCAATCGAACTGCGCGCGCATCCAGGCCTGGTACTCGTCCACGCCCTCTTCTCCTTCGCGCGGCGCCCAGTGCGCATGTTCGCCTTCACCCACCGGCCGATACGGTCCGGCCTTGCACTCGAACAGGATGCTGTCCGGCTCCAGCACCACAAGCCCATGGTAGATGCCGGGCGCCAGATCCACACCCAGGCAATCGCCGCCCGCCTGCAGCACTCGCTTGTCGGTCACCGCCCCCTGCTCGTTGAAGAGCAGCAGGCCAAGGCAACCCTTGAGCACGACCAGCGTTTCGGCTTTGTCATCGCTCAGGTGCCGATGCGGCGGGATATAGGTGCTCGGTTGCAGCCCGACTGCCATGCGGTGGCAAGGCTCTTCCATCTCATGGAAATTGTGATGTTGCCGCCCGCGCGGGTTGGCTGCAGCCTTTGCGGCCAGCCCGGCGAACAGCGATTGGTCGATGAACGCAGGCTGGCGCATGATCACAGCCCCTTTACGGCGAAGATGCCGTTGGCGTTGCGCCAGTAGCCTTTGTAGTCCATGCCGTAACCGAAGATATAGCGGTCGACGCAGGGCAAGCCCACGTAGTTGGCCTTGAGTTCCGGGCTGGCCTTGCGGTCATGGTCCTTGTCGATCAGTACTGCGGTGTGCACCGAGCGCGCACCGGCGTGCTTGCAGAACTCGATGATGGCGCTGAGGGTGTGCCCTTCGTCGAGGATGTCATCGACGATCAGTACGTCACGGTCGATGAACGATACTTCGGGCTTGGCCTTCCAGAACAGCTCGCCGCCGCTGGTCTGGTTGCGGTAGCGGGTAGCGTGCAGGTAGCTGGCTTCCAGTGGGAACTGCAGGTGGGTCAGCAGTTTGCCCGAGAAGATCAGGCCGCCGTTCATCACACAGAACACCACCGGGTTCTTGTCGTGCAGGTCCTTGCAGATCTGCTCGCCGACTTTGGCGATGGCCGCTTCGACTTCGGCTTCGGTGTACAGGCAGTCAGCTTCACGCATGACTTGACGGATATGCTCGAGATCGGCGGACATGGCGCTCTCCGGGGGTGCATTTTGGAAAAGCGGGCAAAGGTACGCATCCGCTCGTCACAGATCAAGCATTTATGGACTAACGTCCAGAATGACCAGACGACAGCACAGGCTGAATAGATTAATCTAGCGCGGTTTTTTTGCCCGCCTTTCGGAGCCCCCCTATGCCCACTCGTGAGATCCGCCATCCGCTGATCCGCCACAAGCTCGGCCTGATGCGCCGTGCCGATATCAGCACCAAGAATTTTCGCGAACTTGCCCAGGAAGTCGGCGCGCTCCTGACCTACGAAGCCACCCAGGACCTGCCGCTCGAAACCTACGAGATCGATGGCTGGTGCGGCAAGGTGCAAGTTGAAAAAATCGCCGGCAAGAAGATTACCGTGGTACCGATCCTGCGAGCCGGCATCGGCATGCTCGACGGCGTGCTCAGCCTGATCCCGGGCGCCAAGGTCAGCGCCGTCGGCGTTGCCCGCAACGAGGAAACCCTCGAAGCCCACACCTACCTGGAAAAGCTCGCGCCGGACATCAACCAGCGCCTGGCCCTGATCATCGACCCGATGCTGGCCACCGGCGGTTCGATGGTCGCCACCATCGACCTGCTGAAAAAGGCCGGCTGCAAAGAGATCCGCGCCATGGTCCTGGTCGCTGCGCCAGAAGGCATCGAAGTGGTGGAAAAAGCCCACCCGGACGTGCAGATCTACACCGCCTCGATCGACCAGCGCCTGAACGAACACGGCTACATCGTGCCGGGCCTGGGCGATGCCGGTGACAAGATCTTCGGCACCAAGCAAAAGGACGCCTGACCATGCAGGACGGCTTCAACGACCCGCTCTGGCGCCAGGTCGTTTCGGGCGCGCAGATGCTCTTCGTGGCATTTGGCGCGCTGGTGCTGATGCCACTGATCACCGGCCTCGATCCGAACGTAGCGCTGTTCACTGCCGGCATCGGCACCCTGCTGTTCCAGCTGGTCACCGGCCGCCAGGTACCCGTGTTCCTGGCCTCGAGCTTTGCTTTCATCACCCCGATCATCCTCGCCAAGGGCCAGTTCGGCCTGGCCGAGACCATGGGCGGCGTGATGGCCGCAGGTTTCGTGTACACCTTCATGGGCCTGATGGTAAAAATCAAAGGCACTGGCTTCATCGACCGCATGCTGCCGCCGGTGGTGATCGGCCCGGTGATCATCTCCATCGGCCTGGCCATGGCGCCGATCGCCGCCAACATGGCGATGGGCAAGGCCGGTGACGGCAGCGTGCTGCTGCCGTACAAGACCGCCATGATGATCTCGATGCCGGCCCTGCTGACAACGCTGATCGTCGCCGTGTTCGGCAAGGGCATCTTCCGTCTTGTGCCGATCATTGCCGGCGTGTTCGTAGGCTTTGCCCTGTCGTTCGCGTTTGGCGTGGTCGACACTGCCAAGATCGCCGCCGCGCCGTGGCTGGAGCTGCCCAACTTCACCGCGCCAGCATTCAACTGGCAGGCCATCCTGTTCATCGTCCCGGTTGCCCTGGCACCGGCGATCGAGCACATCGGCGGGGTGATCGCAGTCGGCAGCGTGACCGGCCGCGACTACCTGAAGAAGCCCGGCCTGCACCGCACCCTACTGGGCGACGGCCTGGCCACCACCGCAGCCGGCCTGTTCGGCGGCCCGCCCAACACCACCTATGCCGAAGTCACCGGCGCGGTGATGCTGACCAAGAACTACAACCCGAAGATCATGACCTGGGCGGCGATTTTCGCTATCACCCTCGCCTTCATCGGCAAGTTCGGCGCACTACTGCAAAGCATCCCGGTACCGGTGATGGGTGGCATCCTGTGCCTGCTGTTCGGCTCGATCGCGGCGGTGGGCATGAACACCATGATCCGCCACAAGATCGACCTGGCTGAAGCGCGCAACCTGGTGATCGTGTCGGTGACACTGGTGTTCGGTATCGGCGGCGTACTGATCGGCAGTGGTGATGGCCCGGATGACTGGGGCCTGAAGGGCATCGCCCTGTGCGCGATCGTGGCTATCGCCCTGAACCTGATCTTGCCGGGCAATGATGGCTGGAAGCACAAGAAGCTGGATGATCAGTTGCCTTGATTCGGCTTTAGCCTGACCTGGCCCTATCGCCGGCAAGCCAGCTCCCACAGGTATCCCACAGATTTCGAGAACTGTGGAATACCTGTGGGAGCTGGCTTGCCGGCGATAGGGCCAGTACAGGCAACCTGAAAGTCAGGCCTTTTCGCACATCCCCGCCAGCGCCTTCACCCACTCCGGGTGATCATTCAGGCAAGGCACCAGCACCAGCTCCTGCCCGCCGGCCTCGACAAACTGCTCGCTCCCGCGCATGCCGATCTCTTCCAGGGTCTCGATGCAATCGGCCACGAACGCCGGGCACATTACCAGCAGCTTCTTCACCCCAGCCTTGGCCAGCTCGTCCAGCCGCGCCTCGGTATAGGGTTCGATCCACTTGGCCCGCCCCAGTCGTGACTGGAACGACACCGACCATTTGCCATCGGGTATGCCCATCTTCTGAGCAAAGGCCCTGGCCGTTGCCAGGCACTGCCCGCGGTAGCAGACCGCGCGCATGTCGGCACTGGCATCCTTGCAGCAATCGGCCGCCTGGAAGTCATGCTTGCCGGTAGGGTCCAGCTTCTTCAAGTGGCGCTCCGGCAAGCCATGGAAGCTCAGCAACAGGTGATCGTAATCCTGCTCCAGGTAAGGCCGGGCGCTGGCGACCAGTGCCTCGATGTAGTCCGGGTGCTCGTAGAATGGCTGTAGCACGCGAAGTTGCAACGGCAACTGGCGTTCACTGACCGTCTGCCTGGCCAGTTCCACCACAGTGGTCACCGTGCTGTCAGCGAACTGTGGATACAGCGGCGCCAGGGTCACCTTGCGCACACCCCGGGCCACCAGGCGCTCCAGCACCTCGGGCAAGGCCGGCTGGCCATAGCGCATGGCAATCTCCACCGGGCCATGGGGCCAGTGCTCGACCATCGCCGCCTGCAGGCGACGGGTCAGCACTACCAGCGGCGAGCCCTCCTCCCACCAGATCGAGCCATAGGCATGCGCCGACTGCTCCGGGCGCTTGATCAGGATCAGCGACACCAGCAGGCGCCGTACCGGCCAGGGCAGGTCGATCACATACGGGTCCATGAGGAACTGGTTGAGGTAGCGGCGCACATCGGCCACCGAGGTGGAGGCCGGGGAACCCAGGTTGACCAGCAGCAGGGCGTGATCGGTCATGCAGCGTCCTATGTCAGAGGCGGCTGGACAGGTTGTCCAGAGCCGATTGCAAATCGTTGAAGCGGAAGGTGAAGCCTGCCGCCAGCAAGCGTGCCGGGCGGGCGCGCTGGCCGCCGAGTAGCAGGGTCGACAGCTCACCCAGCCCCGCCTTGAGCAGCAGTGCCGGCACTGGCAGCAGCGCCGGCCGGTGCAAGGTGCGGCCCAAGCGCCTGGCGAACTCGCGGTTGCGCACCGGCTCCGGGGCGCAGGCATTATAAGGACCGCTGGCATCCTTGTGCTGCAAGAGAAAATCAATCAGGGCGACCTGGTCGTCTATATGGACCCAAGGCATCCACTGCCGCCCGTCGCCCAAAGGCCCGCCCAGCCCCAGTTTGAAGGGCAGGCGCAGGCGCGACAAAAAGCCGCCATCACTGGCCAGAACCAACCCGGTACGCACCAGCACCACGCGAATGCCCTGGGCCTGGGAACGCAGCGCCGTCTCTTCCCAGGCGATGCACAGCTGGCTGGCGAAATCTTCGCGCACCGGCGGTGAAGCCTCGGTCAGCTCGCGTTCGCCACCGTCTCCATACCAGCCCACCGCCGAGCCGGAAATCAACACTTCCGGGCGCTGTTCGCGGCTGCCCAGCCAGGCCAGCAACTGCTCGGTGAGGGTGACGCGGCTGGCCCACAGCAGGTTGCGCCGGGTCGCCGTCCAGGGCCGGTCAGCAATCGGGGCGCCGGCGAGGTTGATCACCGCGTCCAGCTGATCGTCCGCCTCCAGTTGCTCCAGGCGGGCGATGCCACGCACGCCGGTCCCACAAATTTTCGGCACCTGTTCAGGCCGCCGACTCCACACCGTCAGGCGATGACCCTGGCCGAGCCAGTACTGGCACAGGTGCTTGCCAATCAACCCGGTGCCGCCTGTCAGCAATATATGCATGGCTGTGTCCTCGCAGAATGCGGCGGTGGTCTATTTTTAACATCAAGGCACTTTTTTGACCCGACGCTCTCGGATAAACATAGGCCAACCTGCCTGCCAACACGGAATAACCTTATACAACATTTGAGCATTGTACAGGTTTGCCTGACAGCGTAGTCTGCTTACAGCAAGGTTTGAAGAGGCCATCATGACAGTACCTATCGCCATCATCGGGGCCGGTATCGCCGGTCTGTCAGCCGCCCAGGCCTTGCAGAAGGCCGGGCAATCCGTGCATTTGTTCGACAAGGGCCACGGCAGTGGCGGGCGCATGGCCAGCAAGCGCAGCGAAGCTGGCGCGCTGGACCTCGGCGCCCAATACTTCACGGCCCGTGACCGCCGCTTCGTCGAGCAGGTACAGCAATGGGTTGCCGCCGGTTGGGCCGCGCAATGGAAGCCACAGCTGTACAACTACCGGGATGGTGAACTTAGCCCCTCCCCCGACGAGCAGACGCGCTGGGTGGGCGTGCCGCGCATGAGTGCAATCACCCGCGGCCTGCTCAAGGACGTGACGGTCAACTTCGGCTGCCGCATCGCCGAAGTGTTCCGCGGCAAGCAGTACTGGCACCTGCAGGACACCGAAGGCTGCAGCCACGGCCCCTACAGCCGCGTGGTGATCGCCGTGCCGGCACCGCAGGCCACGCCGCTGCTTGCCGCTACCCCGAAGCTCGCGGCCGTGGCCGCCGGTGTGCAGATGGAGCCCACCTGGGCCGTCGCCCTGGCCTTCCAGACCCCGCTGGACACCCCGATGCAAGGCTGCTTCGTGCAGGACAACCCGCTCGACTGGCTGGCGCGCAACCGCAGCAAGCCCGAGCGTGACGAGCAGCTCGACACCTGGGTACTGCACGCCACCTCGGACTGGAGCCGGCAACACATCGACCTGCCCAAGGAGGAAGTGATCGAACAGCTGTGGGGCGAATTCGCCGAGCTGGTTGGCTGTGTGGTGCCCGCACCTACTTTTGCCTTGGCCCACCGCTGGCTGTATGCCCGTCCGAGCAGCAACCATGAATGGGGCGCGCTGGCCGATGCTGACCAAGGCTTGTATGCCTGCGGCGACTGGTGCCTGTCCGGCCGTGTCGAAGGCGCCTGGCTCAGTGGCCAGGAAGCGGCGCGTCGGCTGCTCGAACATCTCGAGTGATGTAGGGTTATACAAAAAAAACTGTTTGCATAACTTCCGGGCTGTGCTGGAATGAACCTGTACAACTATTTTGTCTCGTACAGGTTTTTGGAGGCAGCCCATGCACGAATCATCCGCCCACAGCAAGCCGCGTATCGCCATCAGCGCCTGCCTGACCGGGCACAGCGTGCGCTATAACGGCGGCCACAAGGCCTCCGACCTGTGCCGTATGCAACTCGAGGAACATTTCGACTGGTTGCCGGTATGCCCGGAGGTGGCCATCGGCCTGGGCGTGCCGCGCGACCCGATCCGCCTGGTCGGCGACCCCGAGCAGCCGGAAGTGGTAGGCACCCGCAACCCCGGAATGGACCTGACCGGGCCGCTGCGCAGCTATGGCGAGCAAATGGCGGCGGAACTCGATGATATCTGCGGCTACATCTTCATGCAGAAATCGCCTTCCTGTGGCCTGGAGCGGGTCAAGGTATACCAGGACAATGGCCACCCTGCCTTTCACGGTGGGCGGGGAGTGTATGCCCAGGCGTTCTGCGCACGGCGGCCGGACCTGCCGGTAGAAGAAGAAGGCCGCCTGCACGACCCCGTACTGCGCGAGAACTTCATCAGCCGCGTGTACGCCTACGCCGACTGGCAGCGCCTGCTGGCCGAAGGCCTAAGCCGTGGCGCTCTGGTGCGATTCCACTCACGCTACAAGTACCTGTTGATGGCCAACAACCCGCAGGCCTATCGCAGCCTCGGGCGCCTGCTCGGCAGCATGAGCAAGGACGATGACCCGCAAAGCATCGGCCCGCGCTACTTCAGCCAGCTGATGCAGGCTCTGCGCCGCTGTGCCAGCCGCGGCACTCATTGCAACGTGCTACAGCATCTGAGCGGCTACTTCAAGGACATCCTCACACGGCAGGACAAAGCCGAGCTGCAGGCCATCATCGGCCAATACCAGCAAGGTGTAGTGCCGCTGGTAGTGCCGCTGACCCTGCTCAAGCACCATTTGCGCAAGCATCCCGATCCGTATCTGCAGCAGCAGGCATACCTCCAGCCGCACCCCGAGAGCCTGGGCCTGCGCAATGCCGTCTGAGATCCTGTTGCCCATCGGCGAACTGGCTCGCCGCACGGGCGTCAATCCCGTCACCCTGCGAGCCTGGGAGCGCCGCTACGGCCTGCTCAAGCCCCAACGTACCGCCAAGGGCCATCGCCTGTATCCGCTGGAGCAGGTCGAACGAGTAGAAGCGATCCTTGCCTGGCTGCAGCGCGGCGCCTCCGTCGGCCAGGTACGAGAGCTGCTCGACAAACCGGCCAGCACGCCGCCGAAAGGCGACTGGCAAGCCCGGCAGTTCCAACTGATCGAGGCCATCGCCACGCTGTCGCAGCGCGCCCTCGACCAGCAGCTCAACCAGGCGATGGCCCTGTACCCGGCCGTCACTCTGTGCGAGCAATTGCTGTTGCCGCTGCTCGACCTCCTCGACCTGCGCTGGCGCAATTACTTCAACGCACGGCTGGAACAGGTGTTTTTCCACAGCTGGCTGCGCAGCAAGCTGGGCGCCAGGGTCTACCACGACAACCAGTTGCTGCATGGGCCTGCCATCTTGCTGGCCGAAGACAGCGAACACACTTTCAGCCCCGGTTTGTGGTTGTGCGCCTGGCTGTTCACCAGCAACGGCCTGCCGGTCGAAGTGCTGGAGCACACCATTGCTGGCGCGCACCTGCAACGCGCAGCCACCATGCTCAAGCCACGCGCCGTGCTCCTGCACCTGGGGCCACGTATCGATGACAAGGCGTTGCACCGTACCCTGTCCAACCTGCCCGTGCCGACCCTGGCTGGCGGGCCGACGCTGGCGCTGCATGAAACCCGGCTGCGCGCCCTGGGGCTGCCCAATCTTGCTCTGTTCGATACCCCGCAGGCGGCATTGCGTTTGCTGCAAGCCCATGACCGCCAGCCTGGAGAGATGACCGCACCATGCACCTGACCTGGCTGCGCAGCGACCTGCGCATCGATGACAACACCGCGCTAGCCGCCGCCAGCGAACGCGGCCCGACCCTCGCACTGTGGCTGGTCAGCCCCGGGCAATGGCTGGCCCACGACGACGCCGCCTGCAAAGTCGACTTCTGGCTGCGCAACCTGCGCGACCTGCGCCAGTCGCTGGAGCGCTTGAACATCCCCCTGCTGATCCGCAGGATCGACACCTGGGACCAGGCGCCACAGGCCGTACTCGATGTCTGCCGCCAACATCAGGTGCAAAGCGTGCACTGGAACGAGGAGTACGGCATCAACGAGCAATGTCGCGACGACGCCACCCGCGCGCTGCTGGAAAAGTCGGCCATCCAGGCCCACAGCCACCTCGACCAGCTGTTGTTCCGCCCGGGCACCATCCTTACCCGCGGCGGCGACTACTTCCAGGTGTTCAGCCAGTTCAAGAAGAGCTGCCTGGAGCACCTGCACCGCAGCCTCCCTGCCCTGGCCCGCCAGATAAAACGCCAGGCACCGCTGCAGGTCAGCAGCGACCCGATCCCACAGCACGTGGACGGCTTCGAAAAACCCGCGCAGGCGCTGCGCGACCACTGGCCGGCCGGCGAAGCCGAAGCGCAGGCGCGGCTGACCCGTTTTCTCGATGAAACCATCGACGATTACCAACAGCTGCGTGACTTGCCTGCAAAGCCCGGTACCAGCCAGCTCTCCGCCTATCTGGCCGCCGGCGTGATCTCGCCACGCCAGTGCCTGCACGGTGCCCTGGCCAGCAACCGCGGCGAGTTCGACAGCGGCAGCAGCGGCGTGCAAACCTGGATCAACGAGCTGCTCTGGCGCGAATTCTACAAACACATCCTGACCGGTTATCCACAGGTCTCGCGTCACCGCGCCTTCCGCGCCCAGACCGAAGCCCTGCCCTGGCGCGATGCACCGGCCGACCTCGAAGCATGGGAACAGGGCCGAACCGGCTTCCCGATCATCGACGCCGCCATGCGCCAACTGCTGCACACCGGGTGGATGCACAACCGCCTGCGCATGATCGTGGCCATGTTCCTCAGCAAGAACCTGCTGATCGACTGGCGCAAGGGCGAGCGGCATTTCATGCGCCACTTGATAGACGGCGACCTGGCCGCCAACAACGGCGGTTGGCAGTGGAGCGCGTCCACTGGCACCGACGCAGTGCCCTATTTCCGCATCTTCAACCCGGTTTCACAGTCGCAGCGATTCGACCCGCAAGGGCGTTTCATTCGGCACTGGCTGCCGGAATTGCAGGGGGTTGATGAAAAAGCCATTCATTTCCCCGTGAAGTCGGCCGATCTTTTTGCTAGATATTTCTACCACAGTCCAATTGTCGATCTCGACAGCAGTCGTCAGCGCGCACTGGAGGCATTCAAGAACCTCCCGCGCCGGCAGGATCAGAGGGCAGCATCTTGAACAACGCACGCAGTATCTGGGTGACGGGAGCAGGCAATGGACTTGGCCTGGCTTTAGTGGAGGGGCTGCTCGGGCAAGGACACCGGGTAGCTGCAAGCGCGAAGCATGGCGAGGCACTGGATGCCTTGGGTGCACGCTACGGCAGCCAGCTGTTGCGCTTGCCGTGGCAGTTGCACGAAGAACATCAGGCGGCCCAGGCCAGCCAGCAGATCTGCCATGCCTGGTGCGCGCTGGATGGCTTGATCATCAACGCCGGTACCAGCGATTACCTGGCGGACGATGTGGCTGACAGCGAGTTGTTCGAGGCGATCGTCACGGACAACCAGTTGGCCGGCGAGCATTGCCTGGCCAGTGCGCTGCCGTTGTTGGCGAAGGGTGACTCGCCGCAGGTGATGGCGGTGTTCAACCGTTATTCAGCGCTGCAGTTGCATGCACCGACGCAGGTGCCTGCGGGCTGGAACAACATGCCACAATGGATGCGCGAGCAGCGTCAGGCGTTGAAGGCGCAGGGGGTTGAGCTGACCGTGGTGGGGCCGCAGTCGCTGAAGACACCCGTGACACCGGCGCAGGCGATACCGGAGGCGTGGACGCCGCAGAATGCGGCGGAAGAGTTGCTGCGGCGGTGGCCGCAGAGGGAGCCCGAGCTTGTGCTGGAGGCTTTGGATCTCAATGGCCTGTGGCCTTTGTCACACAAGCAATCGATGTAGTGACCGTACCGGCTTCCACCTAGACCACATCGACTTGAAGCCATGCGCAGGGCCTGTAGGAGCAGCCTTGTGCTGCGAAGAGACCATTACTGCACAAGAACATCTGCTGCCCTACCGCCCCCTTCGCAGCACAAGGCTGCTCCTACAGGGTAATGAGGTAGCCTGAGTAACGGGGCAAGACAGTTGCTCCCCAGGTACCTCGTAGATCTCAGGCAATGCGAGCCCCCGTGGAAGGAGAGCTCAGAGCGTCATGCGGTAATGCAGGCTATAGCTCTCCACCCCATCGTTGGGCTGCTTGATGCCCGCGTTGGAATAGTGAATCGCCCGCACGCCAATCTCATGCCCACCGGCAAAGCGCAATCCAAAGCCGATGCGATCCTCGAACTGGAATGCCGAGCCCAGCTCGTTGTCTTCCAGCTCGGTGCTGGAGAATGCCGCCACGCCAATCCCAGCCTCTATATAAGGCTTCACCGACTCCCCGGCAAACTCGTAGACGAACACCGGCGCGAACGACAGGCTATGGTTGCTCGCGGTCTCGTCACCATCCCAATAGCTGTAGGCCCCATCCCAATACCCCGTCAGGCGCCCGACGCTGGTCTGCCACCAACTCGCTTCCCAATTCGATTGCAGCCCCAACCGGTAGACCATGGTCGAGTCACCGGTCTGCCCCACCGAAAACGAAACGTCGGCAGCCTGCGCCGACAGTGAGTGCCCCAGGGTGAAGACGGCAGCCGCCGCCAAGCCGAGCAGCTTCTTCATGAGCAACATCCTTCTTTGCTGTTATTGGTATCCGCCTCATTTCAGGCAAGGCGGTAGAAAACGGCAGCGGTACAATAGTTCAGCTTCTTTTCACGTTTTTTTCACAATGAAAAGCTTTGCACACTGTCCGACTTATGCCACAGCAAAGGCAGGATCTTCCTGAGAGATTGCGGATCGGCACTGGTCCAGAAGCGGGTATCCCTGGCCGGCCCATCGGCCAACAGGTCATCCGCGCCCAGCAGCCGCTGCAGTTGGCGCGCCACTGCAGCACCGGTATCGATGATGGCGACGTCGGCTGGCACCATGCCGGCCAGCAACGGGCGCAGGAAGGGGTAATGGGTGCAACCGAGAATCAACGTGTCACAGCCAGCGGCCAGCAACGGCTGCACATAACCTTGCAGCAACTGGCGCAGCGCCGGGCTGGCCAGGTCACCGGTCTCGATCAGATCGACCAGGCCCGGGCAAGGTTGGGTGATGACCTGTACTTCATTGGCAAAACGATCGAGCAAGGCAGCGAACTTGGCACTCTGCAGGGTACCGGTAGTGGCCAGCACACCGACCACGCCAGAGCGCGTAGCGGCGGCAGCGGGCTTCACCGCCGGCTCCATGCCCACCAGCGGCCAGTTCGGGTACAACTCGCGCAGGTCGGCCACCGCCGCCACCGTGGCGGTATTGCAGGCCAGTACCATGGCCTTGGCGCCCTGTTCATGGAAGAACGCAGCAATGCGCCGGAGACGCTCACGGATATAGTCCGGCGACTTCTCTCCGTAGGGTATGTGGCCGCAATCGCCCACGTACAGCAGCGTCTCGTTGGGCAGCAGGCGCTGGATCTCGGCGAGTACCGACAAGCCGCCAACCCCGGAGTCCATCACGCCGACCGGCGCCGATCGCTCAGCCATCGCGCTTACCACAGACCGCACAAGCCGGGTCGCGCTTGACCCGCAATTCGCGGATACGAGTGCCGAGAGCATCGATCAACAGCAGGCGGCCGACCAGCGGCTCGCCGAACCCGGCCAGCAGCTTCATCGCCTCCAGCGCCTGCAGGCTGCCTACCAGGCCCACCAATGGGCCGATCACGCCGGCTTCGCTGCAGGTCAGTTCGGCTTCGCTGCCATGGCCGTACAGGCAATGGTAGCAAGGGCTGTAGTCACGCCGTGGGTCGAACACCGACAACTGCCCTTCCAGGCGGATCGCCGCACCGCTGACCAGCGGCTTGCCAGCCGCGACGCAGGCAGCGTTGACCGCCTCGCGGGTACCGAAATTGTCAGAGCAGTCCAGCACCAGGTCGACCGCTGCCACAGCGGCCGCCAGCGAGTCCTCGTCCAGAGCCTGGCGATGGGCAACCAGGCTGATTTCCGGGTTGATTGCCTGCAGGCGCTGCAGGGCCGAATCGACCTTGCTCATGCCCACGCTCGCACTGTCGTGAATCACCTGGCGTTGCAGGTTGGTCAGGTCGACGGTGTCAAAGTCCGCCAGGTGCAGCTCACCGACCCCGGCGGCGGCCAGGTACAAGGCGACGGGCGAGCCAAGGCCGCCGAGCCCGACGATCAGCGCCTTGCTCTGCTTGAGCCGCAACTGGCCGTCGATGTCGATCTGGGCCAGCAAAACCTGCCGGCTGTAACGCAGCAGTTCCTGATCACTCAGCATGGCAGGCGCCCCAGGGTAATGCGTTCATGGCCGCCCAGGTCCGTGCGGCTGGCGACCTCGATGAAGCCTTGTTCAGCCAGCAAGGCGCGCACCGCCGCTGCCTGATCGTAGCCGTGTTCCAGCAGTAACCAGCCACCCGGTACCAGGTGCGCGGGCGCCTGGGCAACTATCACGCGCAGATCGTCCAGGCCATCAGCACCGGCCACCAGCGCACTGCTGGGCTCGAAGCGTACATCACCGGCGACCAAATGCGGGTCTGCGGCAGCGATGTAGGGCGGGTTGCTGACAATCAGGTCGAAACGCTCGCCGGCCAGACTGTCGAACCAGTGGCTGAGCCGTACCTGGGCGTTTGCCAGGCCCAGCCGCTGGCGGTTGCGCTCAGCCAGGGCTGCAGCCTCCTCCACGCGGTCCACTGCGGTCACCTGCCAGGCCGGGCGATCGCTGGCCAGGGCCAAGGCAATCGCGCCGGTGCCGGTGCCCAGGTCAAGGACCTTGGCCGGCGTGGCGGGTTGCAGTTCAAGGGCAGCTTCGACCAGCAGCTCGGTATCCGGCCGCGGGATCAGGGTATGCGGTGCCACTTCCAGGTCGATCTTCCAGAAGCCCTGCAGCCCGAGAATGTAGGCGACCGGTTCGCCGCCACGGCGGCGCTGCAGGTAGCCAGCATAGGTCTCGGCATCTTCGCTGCTGACGATTCGCTCGGGCCAGGTGTGCAGGTAGCTGCGCGATTTGCCGATGGCCGCGGCCAACAGCAACTCGGCATCCAGCCGCTCGGTAGGCGACTCTGGCAACTGCGCGTTGCGCAGCAGGCTGGCGATGATGGTCATCAGTCCCCCAGAGCGGCCAGTTGATCAGCCTGGTATTCGGCCAGCAGCGGCTCGATCACCGCCTCCACCCCGCCGGCGAGGATGTCGTCCAGCGAGTACAGGGTCAGGTTGATGCGGTGGTCGGTCACCCGGCCCTGTGGATAATTGTACGTACGGATGCGCTCGGAACGGTCACCCGAGCCGACCAGCAGCTTGCGCTCGGTGGCGATGGCATTCTGCGCGGCGCTGGTCTGCATGTCGTTGAGCTTGGCCGACAGCCAGGACATGGCGCGGGCACGGTTCTTGTGCTGCGAGCGCTCTTCCTGGCACTCGACCACGATACCGGTGGGCAAGTGGGTGATCCGGATCGCCGAGTCGGTCTTGTTGACGTGCTGGCCGCCGGCACCGGATGCGCGATAGGTATCCACCCGCAGGTCGGCCGGGTTGATCTCGATAGCCGCCTGCTCGTCCGGCTCGGGCAGTACCGCCACGGTGCACGCGGAGGTGTGGATACGGCCCTGGGATTCGGTCTCGGGCACGCGCTGCACGCGGTGCGCGCCAGACTCGAACTTGAGCTTGCCGTACACGCTCTCGCCTTCGACGCGGGCGATGATTTCCTTGTAGCCGCCGTGCTCGCCTTCGTTCTCGGAGAGGATTTCCAGGCGCCAGCCACGCTTTTCGGCGTAGCGCGAATACATGCGGAAGAGGTCGCCGGAGAAGATCGCCGCCTCGTCGCCACCGGTGCCGGCGCGGATTTCGAGGAACACGTTGCGGCCGTCGTTGGGGTCCTTGGGCAACAGCATGCGTTGCAGCTGCGACTCCAGCGTCAGCAGTTGTTCCTTGGCTTCACGCACTTCTTCCACGGCCATTTCGCGCAGGTCCGGGTCACTGTCCTTGAGCAGCGCCTGGGCACCTTCGAGGTCGTCCTGGACTTTGCGCCACTCTTTATAAGCAGCGTAGACCGGCTCGACTTCGGCGTATTCACGGGAATAGGCGCGAAAGCGCGTCTGGTCGGAAATGACCTCGGCATCACCAAGCAGAGCGGTGAGTTCTTCGAAGCGGTCCTGGAGGATTTCCAGTTTGTTCAGCAGCGACGCTTTCATTGCGGGGATTTGTCCGTCGAGCCCTCGTTGAGGGCAAAGAGTTCCTGGGCCATGGCCAGCGCATCGAGGCGGCCCTCGGCCGAGAGCCTTTTCAATTGCACGCTGGGCGCGTGCAGGAGTTTGTTGGTCAGCCCCCGGGCCAGTTGGGCCAGTACGTCTTCGGGGTTGCCGCCGTTGGCCAGCAGCCGCTGGGCCTTTTGCAGTTCTTCGTCGCGCAGGCGCTCGCATTGCTGGCGATAGGCCTTGAGCACATCCACCGCGGCCAGCTCGCGCAGGCGCAGCATGAAGTCCTCTGCCCCCACCGACACCAGCTCTTCGGCGGCCTGGGCCGCGCCCTGGCGACTTTTGAGGTTTTCTGCCACAACGTCGTGCAGGTCATCGACAGTGTACAGGTAGACGTCATCCAGTTCGCCGACTTCGGTTTCGATATCGCGCGGTACGGCAATGTCGACCATGAAAATCGGCTTGTGCCGGCGCTGCTTCAGCGCGCTCTCGACAGCACCCTTGCCAAGGATCGGCAACTGGCTGGCAGTGGAACTGATGACGATATCGCTGTTGGCCAGTTCCTGTGGGATGTCGGCCAGCAGAACCGCGTGCGCACCGAACTGCTCGGCCAGGATGCTGGCCCGCTCAAGGGTACGGTTGGCCACGACGATACGGCGCACGCCCTGCTCATGCAGGTGGCGGGCGACCAGGGTGATGGTTTCGCCAGCACCGATCAGCAGGGCCTGGCTGCGGCCCAGGTCGCTGAAGATCTGCTTGGCCAGGCTGACCGCGGCAAACGCCACCGACACCGGGTTTTCGCCGATGGCAGTGTCGGTGCGCACCTGCTTGGCGGCACTGAAGGTGGCCTGGAACAGGCGCCCGAGCAACGGGCCGACGGTGCCGGCCTCACGCGCCACGGCATAGGCGGACTTCATCTGGCCGAGGATCTGCGGTTCGCCGAGCACCAGCGAGTCCAGGCCGGAGGCCACCCGCATCATGTGCTTTACCGCCTCGTGCTCTTCGTGCACGTAGGCGCTGGCGCGCAGCTCGTCCAGGCTGAGGCGGTGGTAGTCGGCGAGCCATTGCAGCACCACATCGGCGGACAGGTGGTCCTGCTCGATATAGAGCTCGCTACGGTTGCAGGTCGACAGAATCGCCGCTTCGCGGCTGGATGTCAGCCGGCAGAGCTGCTGCAGGGCGTCTACCAGCTGCTCTGGGGTAAACGCCACGCGCTCGCGTACGTCTACCGAGGCAGTCTTATGGTTGATACCAAGTGCAAGAAAGGCCATGCAAGGTCGCTGGTTGTGACGGGAAGCCGATAATTGTCCTCTTTCGCAGGTTTCAGGACAACCACCGTTCGCTATTGCGCTGATAGCGCTGCGGCTATCGCCGGCTTCAGGCCAGCATCAGCGGCAACTTCAGCTCACACCCCCGCTTTTGATCTGGCTTTTGATCTGGCTTTTGATCTTGATCTTGATCTTCGCGACTTCAGGAGGCCGAACGCAGGCCTTGCGGAGGGAGGTGACGGGCATGGATGCCCGTCAAGCGCTGAGGCCCCATGGATGGGGCCTGCAGCGCGTACTCCCGGGAGCAAGGCCGGAGTGAGGGAACCCCGGAGCGCAGCGTAGGGGCCGGATGATGGGAGCGCAGCGTTTTTTGGTTACTTTTTGCCGCGTTTGGCAAAAAGTGACTCGCCGTAAGGGCGAAAAGGTGAGTCAGCGTCGCCATCGCATACGGACTGTTCGCCATATCAAAACCGTCGCTTAAGCTTTTTGGCTTTTTGGCTTTTTGGAGGTGGGCATTCACATCGAGCAGGCATTCATTCGTGACGGCGGCGCAAAGTCACCTTTCCGCCCTTACGGCGGGTCCCTTTTTGTCGTGGCAAAAAGGAACCAAAAACCGTCGGCTCCCATCATCCGGCCCCCACGCTTCGCTCCGGGGTCCCCTCGCTACGGGCCTGCTCCCGGGAGTACGCGCTGCAGGCCCCATCCATGGGGCCTCAGCGCTTGACGGGCATCCATGCCCGTCACCTCCCTCCGCAGTCCCTTCGCTCGGCCTCCTGAAGTCGCAATCGGCGGCGCCTGAACTACCGCGCGCTTAGAAGCAAGAACCAGAACCATCGGCTCGACATCTCCTTAGTTAATTACACCGACCAAGTCGAGAGGACTTTTGACATATCTCTACAAGACTTATCCACAGTCTTGTAGTCCTTTTCCCAAATACATGCCCAGCTGTTGCTCCACCCTCTTTCCGCGCCTAGCCTTGACGCCGCTACATCGATATTCCTCACCCACATGATGACCAAGGAGCGGTAGATATGGCTTTGGACGCGTATTTGAAAATCGACGATATTCCAGGCGAAGCCTTGGACGAGAAGTACGGCAAGTGGATTGAAGTCACCGGTTATGATTTCGGTGTAAGCCAAAGCCCCTCTGCCACTGCAAGCTCGGCAGGGGGTGCCACTTCGGGGCGCACCGAAGTGAGCCATTTCACTTTTACCAAGTTTCTCGACAGCGCCAGTTGCAAACTCATGGAGGCCAGTTGCGCGGGGCAGCATCTCAAGGAAGTCAAACTCGCGCTGTGCCGCGCGGGCGGTGACAAGCTGAAGTACTACGAGATCATCCTAGAAGAAGTGATCATTGCCGATTACGCCCAGAGCGCCGCCGACGGCGTGCCTATCGAGGTGGTTCGCCTCGATTACGGCAGAATCAAGACCACCTATACCCTGCAGAAGCGCATCGACGGCTCGGGCGGCGGCAATATTGCCGGTGGTTGGGACCGGATCGGCAACAAGAAGTACGCGTGAGGTATCGCCATGTACGAAGCCCGCGCTTTCATCAACCCCAGGATGCAGAACTATCACACGCTCAAGGCCGGCCTTGCGCTTGGCGGGCATGCCGCAAGCAAGTTCGACATCCTGAATGCACACATTTACAACAGTGTGGTCAGAAGCGGCGAACTGGTGATCGTCGGCGACTGGTCTACACCTTCGTGTACCAGTCAGGAGGCTTATCTGATGTCTCAGGCCTCCATCACGCATATGGGGCTGATGCGCAGTGGCCAGGGGGCTGATGAGTTTTTTCTGGATAATTTCGAGTTGCTGAAGAGCTTGCTTGCCCATGCTTCACTGGGCGCAGGCGTGGTCAGCGACGGCTGGAGCAGGCATCTGAAGGCCATTCAGGACACGTTGCTGGAGATCGAGAAATTGCACAGAGAACATCTGGGTTCAGGGACGCTCAAAAACCGTGACCAGTTTTATGCCAAGCGTGCGGCACTGTTCTCGAAGCTTGACGAACAGTTGGGCAAACTGGCGGCGTTCGGCTCGGATTTGCGTAACAAGGGATCGATTAAAAGGACACTGGCCATATCCACGAAACGCTATTTGCACACCGGTGAGATTGCAGGGTATGCGAATAAGGTTGCCGGGGTAGGCAAGGCTGCCAGTTTGATAAAAAAAGGTACTTACATTGGCATAGCGCTTGATGTCGCAGCAACGGGCCTGGCGATTCGCCAAGCCTGTATGCTCGGCAGAGAAGATGAGTGCACGCGTGCAAAATTTCTCAATGGTGCGTCATTAGCCGGTGGTCTGACCGGCAGCGGCATGGGTGGATACATAGGAGGGACCATTGTTGCGCCCTTTGTATGTGCGGCTCTGGGAGTAGGGACGGCCGGTTTGGGGTCAATTACCTGCGCAGTCATTGGTGCTGCCGCAGGGGGGAAGCTAGGCGGTGACTTCGGAGGAGAAAAAGGCGAGGTGCTTGGTGACTTCCTATATCGAGAGTTCTCGCAATGATCAATATGGAACCGGGTCTGATCGCACTTATTCTCATCACCTCAATCGCAATCGCAATTACTGTCCAAATTTACGTTGCACATAAATACACCGAGCACTTTGAGTCTTTCTTACCCACCTCTCGTATCGTATCTGACAACATAAAAAACTATAAGCATGCTGGACTAATAGGAAAACTGATAAGAACTGGTCAAATTGCAACACTACTGGCCACACCCAAAATCTTCACTTATAGGGGCGCAGCAGATATCGAGGAAGTACAAAAATTTCCGCGCCGTGAAAGGCTTGTCTTGGTCAACCTCTGGGCTATTCACATCATATTATTCCTTGCACTCGTGCTGTCTCACTATCTATGACCCAATGGAGATACGACTTCGTATTCTGTTCAAGGACAAAGTTCTCCCGCAGCAATCGATCATTGGAAACTCAAGGCCGGCACTCGACGCGTGGCAAGGACTTGCAAACGACTGAGATTGTGGGGTGTGCAGTTAAGATCATAGGTGTGGTCAGGGCTGCCAACCTGATCAAAAAAGACACCTATATAGGTATTGCGCTGGAAGTCGCCGCGACGGGTCTTGAAATCCATAAAGCCTGCACCGCTGGCCGCGACAATGAGTGTAGAAAAGCTAAATACGTCCATGGATCTTCCTTGACAGGCAGTGTCGCCGTGGGAGGGATAGCAACAAGCTACGGCGGTGCTATTGCCACTAATATTTGTCTCGCTCTTGGCGTGCCCACAGTCGGTACAGGCGTACTTGTCTGCGCTGTTATTGGTGGGGCTGCGGGAGCCACAGGAGGAAGCATGCTTGGCGGTGCTGTAGGGGAAGCGCTCGGCGAAGTATTGTATGAAAAGGTAGGCAGCGAATGAGCACTGAAGCGGGTATTGTTGCATTTATAATTTTGGCCGCCATGACCGTCACGCTTTGCGTATCGTTCTACATATCAATCTATCATCTTGACAGGATCGAATCACTACTACCGAATAGCGCATTCGTGAGCGGGAATAAAAACCTTTTCACAAGCAGGCCTAATTGGAAAGGTAATGCGCACACTCTCAATATCAATACTACTAACAGTGCCAAAAATATATGCGCGAAAAAGCTTGGTTGACCTTGATGAGGTCACGAACTTCCCTATACGCATGAAGCGCACCCTGATCGTCTTAGGGGCTATGCACCCAACACTTATCGGAGCACTTATTTTATTTCGCATTTGGTTGCGCCCCCTTGGGCCTATTCCGTGACATCGGACGCCAAGAGGCTGGCTGTTGAGACATCAGCCCTAAGCTTTTTGCTTTCAGGTGTAGACATTCACATCGAGTAGACATTCATTCGCGATAGTGGCGCCACGTCACCTTGACGCCCTTACGGCGGAACCCTTTTTGTCGTGGCAAAATGGAACCAAAAACCGTCGGCTCCCATCATCCGGCCCCTACGCTTCGCTCCGGGGCACCCTCGCTATGGGCCTGCTCCCGAGAGTACGCGCTGCAGGCCCCATCCATGGGGCCTCAGCGCTTGACGGGCATCCATGCCCGTCACCTCCCTCCGCAGTCCCTTCGCTCGGCCTCCTGAAGTCGCAATCTGCGGCGCCTGAACTATCGCGCGCTCAGAAGCAAGAGCAAGAGCAAAAATTCTGTGTTCTGGGCGCCGTGGCAGGCTCTGCGGCGAACCGCGCGGGCACAGCGCGGTCTGCATAAGCGAAGCGCAGCTTCATACCTTCGCAGGTGGGTTTGCCACCGCGCTTGTGTCATCATGCTCCGACCGCCGGTGAGTCCTTTTTAAAGCCTTCTATGAACAAACCATACGCATTGCTGCTTGCCTTCGCCCTGCTCCAGGGCTGCCAGAGCCTGGCCCCGCAAAAGGCCGAGCCTCCCGTCGCCGAGGCCGACAAGAGCGAGGCGGAAAAACCCGTGGTGTATGGCTCGTTCAAGCAGGACACGCTCTACAGCCTGCTGGTGGCCGAACTGGCCGGCCAGCGCAACCGCTTCGACATCGCCCTGGCCAACTACACCGACCAGGCCGCGAAAACCCAGGACCCGGGGGTTTCCGAGCGCGCCTACCGCATTGCTGAATACCTCGGCGCCGACGAACCGGCACTGGACAACGCCCTGGTCTGGGCCCGCAACGACCCGCAGAACCTCGACGCCCAGCGCGCCGCCGCCATCCAGCTGGCCCGCGCCGGCCGCTATGACGACTCAATGACTTACATGGAAAAGGTCTTGCAGGGCCAAGGCGACACCCATTTCGATTTCCTCGCCCTGTCCGCCGCCGAAACCGACCAGAGCACCCGCGACGGCTTGCTGCAAAGCTTCGAACGCCTGCTGGTGAAGTACCCGGACAACAGCCAGCTGGTGTTCGGCAAGGCCCTGCTGCTGAACCAGGACGGCAAGGCCGAAGAAGCCTTGGAGTTACTCGAGTCGCACCCGCCGCAAAACGGCGAAGTCGCCCCGGTCCTGCTGCGCGCTCGCCTGCTGCAAGCCCTGGACCGCGGCCCGGAGGCCCTGCCACTGCTGCGCGGGGCGATTCGCGACAACCCGGACGACAAGCGCCTGCGCCTGACCTACGCGCGCACCCTGGTCGAACAGGACCGCATCGCCGATGCCAAGGGCGAGTTCCTCAGCCTGGTCCAGCAATACCCCGAGGACGACGAGCTGCGCTATTCGCTGGCGCTGGTGTGCCTGGAAAACAAGGACTGGGATGAAGCCGAGGGCTACCTGCAGGAGCTGATCGAACGCGACAGCAACGTCGACGCCGCGCACCTGAACCTGGGCCGCATCCGCGAAGAGCGCCACGACCCTGCAGGCGCCCTGCGTGAATACGCCCTGGTCGGCCCGGGCCCCGACTACCTGCCGGCGCAGCTGCGCCAGGCCGACATCCTGATTGCCAACGGCCGTGGTACCGAAGCCTCGCGCCTGCTCGCCGATGCCCGCGAATCCCAGCCGGACTACGCCATACAGCTGTTCCTGATCGAATCGGAAAGCTACAGCAACAACAACAAGGACGCCCAGGCCAGCCAGGTGCTGCAGCAAGCCATCCAGCGCTACCCGGACGACCTCAACCTGCTGTACACCCGTGCCATGCTGGCGGAAAAGCGTGACGACCTGCCGCAGATGGAAAAAGACCTGCGCGCCATCATCGCCCGCGAGCCGGAAAACGCCATGGCCCTGAACGCCCTCGGCTACACCCTGGCCGACCGCACCACCCGCTACAGCGAAGCCAAGGCGCTGATCGACAAGGCCCATCAGCTGACCCCGGATGACCCGGCGGTGCTCGACAGCCTGGGTTGGGTCAATTACCGCCTGGGCAACCTCGACGAGGCTGAAACCTACCTGCGCAAGGCTTTTGCCAGCTTCCCAGACCACGAAGTGGCCGCCCACCTGGGCGAAGTGCTATGGGCCAACGGCAAGCGCCGCGAAGCCCGCCAGGTCTGGGCCAAGGGCTTCGAAGCCCAGGCCGACAGCCCCATCCTGCGCAAGACCATCCTGCGCCTGACCGGATCCGAGACTCTCTAACGCCATGTTCCTGCGCCATTGCATTACCTTCACCCTGATCGCCCTGCTGGCCGGCTGTGCCGGCTTCGGTAGTCGCGAGGCCCTGCAGGGCCACGGCGACCCGCAGCAGTGGCGCGCCCATAAAGAGCAACTGAGCAGCCTCGATGGCTGGCAGATCAACGGCAAGGTCGGCATCCGTGCCCCGCGCGACTCCGGCAGCGGCACGCTGTTCTGGCTGCAACGCCAGGACTACTACGACATTCGCCTGGCCGGCCCGCTGGGCCGTGGCGCCGCTCGCCTGACCGGCCGCCCCGGCGGCGTGGTACTGGAAGTGGCCAACCAGGGCCGCTACGAGGCTCTCAGCCCCGAAGCCCTGCTGGAAGAACAACTGGGCTGGCAGTTGCCGGTCTCACACCTGGTCTGGTGGGTCCGCGGCCTGCCGGCCCCCGACAGCAAGAGCAAGCTGACCCTGGACGGCGACAGCCGCCTGGCCAGCCTCGACCAGGACGGCTGGCAGGTGCAATACCTGAGCTACACGGAACAGAACGGCTACTGGCTGCCCGAGCGTATGAAGCTGCACGGCAAGGACCTCGACGTGACACTGGTGGTCAAGGACTGGCAACCCCGCCAGCTGGGGCACTGATACATGCAGACCCTCACCCTGCCCGCTCCGGCCAAGCTCAACCTGTGGCTGCACATCATCGGCCGCCGTGCGGACGGCTATCACGAGCTGGAAACCGTGTTCCAGTTTCTCGATCACGGCGACGAACTGAGCTTTGCCGTGCGTGACGACGGCGTGATCCGCCTGCACACCGAGATCGAAGCAGTGCCGCATGACAGCAACCTGATCGTGCGTGCTGCGCGCAAGCTGCAGGAACAATCCGGCACGACGTTGGGCGCCGATATCTGGCTGACCAAGGTGCTGCCCATGGGCGGCGGCATCGGCGGCGGCAGCTCGGATGCCGCCACTACCCTGTTGGCCCTCGCCCACCTGTGGCAACTGGACTGGGACGAAGACCGCCTGGCCGCACTGGGCCTGAGCCTGGGCGCCGACGTACCGGTATTCGTGCGCGGCCACGCGGCATTCGCCCAGGGCGTGGGTGAACAATTGACCCCGGTTGACCCGGAAGAGCCCTGGTATGTCGTGCTTGTGCCGCAAGTGTCTGTCAGCACAGTAGAAATTTTTTCACATCCACAGTTGACACGTGATTCGCTCCCCCTTAAGATGCGCCCCGTTCCCGAGGGAAACAGTCGAAATGACTGCCAACCGGTGGTAGAGCAGAGTTACCCGGAAGTTCGCAATGCGTTGAATTCACTGGGTAAATTCACTGAGGCTCGACTGACCGGTACTGGAAGTTGTGTGTTTGGGGCCTTCCCAAGCAAAGCCGAAGCTGATAAAGTTCTGGCCCTTCTTTCAGCGACCCAAACAGGGTTTGTGGCGAAAGGAAGCAACGTTTCGATGTTGCATCGCAAGCTGCAAAGTCTGGTCAAGAAGTCGAGCGCATAAGCGTTCGCAGCAACAGATACAGGGGCGTCGCCAAGCGGTAAGGCAGCAGGTTTTGATCCTGCCATGCGTTGGTTCGAATCCAGCCGCCCCTGCCATTTTCCTTATACTCATCCAGGTTACCCTCAGCCTTCAGGTACTGCGCGTGTCCAAGATGATGGTCTTTACGGGGAACGCCAACCCCGATCTGGCTCGGCGTGTCGTACGTCAGCTGCATATCCCTCTCGGTGACGTTTCTGTCGGTAAGTTCTCCGACGGCGAGATCAGCACTGAGATCAATGAGAATGTCCGCGGTAAAGACGTCTTCATTATTCAGCCGACCTGTGCCCCGACCAACGATAACCTGATGGAACTGGTAGTGATGGCCGACGCCTTCCGCCGCTCCTCAGCATCCCGAATCACCGCCGTGATTCCTTACTTCGGATACGCCCGCCAGGACCGCCGTCCGCGTTCGGCACGTGTAGCCATCAGCGCCAAAGTCGTCGCTGACATGCTCACTGTCGTAGGTATCGACCGTGTACTCACCGTCGACCTGCACGCTGACCAGATCCAGGGTTTCTTCGATATCCCGGTCGACAACATCTACGGTTCGCCCGTACTGGTCGACGATATCGAGGACCAGCGTTTCGAGAACCTGATGATCGTCTCCCCGGACATCGGTGGTGTCGTGCGCGCACGTGCCGTCGCCAAGTCCCTGGGCGTCGACCTGGGTATCATCGACAAACGCCGCGAGAAGGCTAACCACTCCGAGGTCATGCACATCATCGGCGACGTCGAAGGGCGCACCTGCATCCTGGTAGACGACATGGTCGACACCGCCGGCACCCTGTGCCACGCGGCCAAAGCCCTGAAAGAACACGGCGCTGCCAAGGTTTACGCCTACTGCACGCACCCTGTCCTGTCGGGCCGCGCGATCGAGAACATCGAGAAGTCGGTACTGGACGAGCTGGTGGTGACCAACACCGTTCCGCTGTCCGCCGCTGCTCAAGCCTGTGACCGTATCCGCCAACTGGATATCGCACCGGTTGTCGCTGAAGCGGTCCGCCGCATCAGCAACGAAGAATCGATCAGCGCGATGTTCCGCTAAGCGGAACACACGCTGACGAAAAGCGCCCCGCCCCAACACTGGTTGTTGGGGCGGGGCTTTTTTGCCATCCCCGTTGGCGCTGGTCGCAAACGCCCTCGGGGGGCTACTTTGGAGAAACAAAATGACCGAATTCACTCTGAACGCCCAAGCGCGTACTGACCTGGGGAAAGGTGCGAGCCGCCGCCTGCGTCACTCCGCGAACATCCCAGCCGTTGTCTACGGTGGTAACCAGGACGCTCAGTCCCTGACCATCCTGGCCAAGGAAATCACCAAGCTGTTCGAAAACGAGGCTGCCTTCAGCCACGTTCTGGAACTGAACGTCGACGGCGCCAAGCAAAACGTCGTGGTCAAGGCTCTGCAGCGCCACCCGGCCAAAGGCTTCATCATGCACGCCGACTTCGTTCGCGTCGTTGCTGGCCAGAAACTGACCGCCAAGGTACCGGTTCACTTCATCAATGAAGAAGCCCCGGTCAAGAAAGGCGGCGAGATCTCCCACGTAGAAGCCGAGATCGAAGTTTCCTGCGAAGCCAAAGACCTGCCTGAGTTCATCGAAGTCGACCTGGCCAACGCTGAAATCGGCACCATCATCCACCTGTCGGACCTGAAAGCTCCGAAAGGCGTAGAGTTCGTAGCTCTGGCCCACGGTGATGACAAAGCTGTTGCCAACGTTCACGCTCCACGCGTTGCTCCAGAAGCAGAAGGCGCTGCCGAGTAATCCACTCGCGCGCCGGCGTTGATCGGGTTACAGTGCCGCGCGCCCTGTAACCCACCAACTCCAAGGAAGAGCCCCTGACGTGACCGCCATCCAGTTGATCGTCGGCCTGGGTAACCCCGGCCCCGAATACGAACAGACCCGGCATAACGCAGGGGCTCTTTTCGTTGAACGCATTGCCAGCGCCCAGCGCGTCTCGTTGACCGCTGACCGCAAATATTTCGGCCTGACGGCTAAGTTCAGCCATCAGGGCAACGACGTTCGTCTGCTCATCCCCACCACCTACATGAACCGTAGCGGCCAGTCCGTGGCGGCCTTGGCCAATTTCTTCCGCATCAAGCCGGAAGCGATCCTGGTGGCGCATGACGAACTCGACCTGCCCCCGGGCGTCGCCAAGCTCAAGCGCGGCGGTGGCCATGGTGGGCACAACGGCCTGCGCGACATCATCGCGCAGCTCGGCAACCAGAACGACTTCCACCGCCTGCGGCTTGGCATCGGCCACCCGGGCGACGCCAAACTGGTCTCCAACTTCGTCCTGGGCCGCGCGCCACGCGCCGAGCAGGAGAAGCTCGACGCCAGCATCGATTTTGCCCTCGGCGTGCTGCCGGACGTGCTTGCCGGCGACTTCGCCAAGGCGATGCGCGAGCTGCACAGCCAGAAGGCCTGATTTCCTTTAGAGAGGGGAATACCCATGGGTTTCAATTGCGGCATCGTCGGCCTGCCCAACGTCGGCAAGTCCACCCTGTTCAACGCCCTGACCAAGTCTGGCATCGCGGCGGAGAACTTCCCCTTCTGCACCATCGAGCCTAACAGCGGCATCGTGCCGATGCCCGATGCGCGCTTGAATGCACTGGCTGAAATCGTCAAGCCAAACCGCATCCTGCCGACCACCATGGAGTTCGTCGACATCGCCGGCCTGGTGGCTGGTGCCTCGAAAGGCGAAGGCCTGGGCAACAAGTTCCTCGCCAACATCCGCGAGACCGACGCCATTGCCCACGTGGTGCGCTGCTTCGAAGACGAGAACGTGATCCACGTTTCCAACAGCGTCGACCCCAAGCGTGACATCGAGATCATCGACCTCGAGCTGATCTTCGCCGACCTCGACAGCTGCGAGAAGCAGCTGCAGAAGGTTGCCCGCAACGCCAAGGGCGGCGACAAGGAAGCCCTGGCGCAGAAGGCCATCCTCGAACAGCTGATCCCGCACTTCACCGAAGGCAAGCCAGCGCGCAGCCTGATGAAGAACATGAGCGCCGAAGACAAGGCGGTCATCCGCGGCTTCCACCTGCTGACCAGCAAGCCGGTCATGTACATCGCCAACGTGGCCGAAGACGGCTTCGACAACAACCCGCACCTGGACGTGGTCAAGGCCATCGCCGAGGAAGAAGGCGCAGTAGTGGTGCCGGTGTGCAACAAGATCGAAGCGGAAATCGCCGAACTGGAAGACGGTGAAGAGAAGGATATGTTCCTCGAGGCCCTGGGCCTGGAAGAGCCTGGCCTGAACCGCGTTATCCGCGCCGGTTATGAGCTGCTGAACCTGCAGACCTACTTCACTGCCGGCGTGCAGGAAGTACGCGCCTGGACCGTACGCGTCGGTGCTACCGCACCACAGGCCGCTGGCGTGATCCACACCGACTTCGAAAAAGGTTTCATCCGCGCTGAAGTGGTGGCCTATGACGACTTCATCCAGTTCAAGGGTGAGAGCGGTGCCAAGGAAGCCGGTAAATGGCGTTTGGAAGGCAAGGACTACATCGTCAAGGACGGTGACGTGATGCACTTCCGCTTCAACGTCTAAGCGGTAATTTAGATCCTCGTAGATCTCGATGGACATCAAACCCCTTGAAGATAACAGCTTCAAGGGGTTTTTTATTGTCCAAGAACGCCCATCAGGAACATTGAGATCCATACCTTTACCGGGTACGCTTCCGGGTATAGCAACCCCATACCCAGCCCAGAAACCGGGTACACGAGCAGGAACCAGTCATGCCACTCACCGACACCCAGTGCCGTACCGCGAAGCCCAAGGAAAAACCCTACAAACTCACCGATGGCAATGGACTGTACCTAGAGGTAAAACCCAATGGCGTTAAGGCCTGGCGCTATCGGTTTGAGCTGAGCGATGGCAACACCAGGAAGGAAAGCGTTTTCGCCATTGGGGACTATGTGATTGTCGCGAAGGGGGAAACACCCGAGCAGGCACAGGAGCGGCGAAACGGACGTCGATTCACCCTATCAGAAGCTCGTGACGAACGCGTAAAAGCACGCTCACTTGTCGTGCAAGGAATCAATCCCGCCCATCACCGGCAATTAGAGCGGGTCAAGCGTGATCACGAGAGAACCATTACCTTTGAAGCGGTTGCCAACGAATGGCTGGCATTGAAGGACTGGGAGGAAATCACCAAGTCAAGGCGACTCAAGATGTTGGAGCGGGTCGTGTTCCCGAGAATCGGGGATATGCCCATCAAAGCCATTACATCCGCCCACATCCTTGACGTGCTGAAGGGAGCCGCACAGGACAATGGGCCATCGGTCGCCGCTGAAGCCAAGAGAACCATGTCTGGCGTTTTCGAACTGGCAATCTCTACCTTACGCGCCAACAGTGATCCCGTTCACCCTGTTCGCCGGGCACTGCCCACAAACAAAACCCAGCACAAGCGGCCGCTTTCTAAAGAAGAAATTGGCCAGCTTTTACGAGACGTAGAAACTCACGCTGGACGCCATGAAACCCTCTGTGCCTTCCGCCTGATGTGGTTGACTCTGTGCCGCCCAAATGAAGCGGTAGAGGCTCGATGGTCGGAGTTTGACCTGGGAAAGGCCATCTGGCGTATTCCTGCTGAGCGAATGAAAAAGCGGAAAGAACACACTGTTCCGCTCCCCGCCCAGGCAGTCAGAATGCTGCAGGCCCTTCACGGAATTACAGGTCAATACATACATGTATTTCCGCATCGAGACATGCGCACTCAGCCCATGGTGGCCGCCTCATTCCGTCAAATGCTCAAGACGTTAGGTTGGGGAGGCAAGTACAGCCCACACGCCACACGGACAACAGGGAGTACTAGGCTCAATGAAATGGGCTTTTCAGCAGACTGGATCGAAAGGCAACTGGCGCATACAGAACAGAATGCAGTCCGTCGCACCTACAACCACGCGGAATACTTGAATGACCGCACTAGGATGATGCAACAGTGGGCCGACATGCTGGACGCATGGGTAATGGCGGAAAAGAACGTCAATTGACACCAGGTAGGAGCACCTCGTTAAGTACGTCTCCGCCGCCTCCATCATGGCCAGGCCCTGAACCTTGCTCACAGGCAACTCGCCGGATTCAACCTAGTCGGTGATCCGACACAGGGCTGCCACTGCATCCCGTCAGCCTTCGTGCTAGAACTGGGATCCTCATGCCAGCACCACTTACAGGCATGAGAAGATCCAGATCAGGCCCTCAATTATCGGCCAACCTGCTACAGCGCAGGTCGAGTAGTTCAAACGTGCCGATCACCTGGTTCAATTTCGGCCAACGCCAAGAGGGCTTCCCACTTCTTCGGGACATAATTTTCGACCGCCCCCTCCTCTGAGTCTCAGGAACAATATCCGGTTACTTCTGCAGCTATAGCTCAAGCTGAAATTGGATCCAAAAATATTTCAGACCTATATCACCTCTGTGAACGCCCCACGGTATCAACTGCCGTCGGGGATTTGCCGTGCCGTTTCTGCCTCGGCACGCTCATCACTTGAGAGGATCTGCGTATGTATACCCCTTGCCCAAGCTGTAATTCAGGACGTGTCATCACGAAAAATCTCGGTAAACAAACGGGCGGATTAATTGGCGCTGCAGGCGGTGCAGCCAGTGGTGCCGCCGGTGCCCTGTCGGGTGCGGAAGCCGGCGCGGTACTGGGTGTAGTCGGTGGGCCGGTGGGCATTGCTATCGGCAGCATCGCTGGGGCGATTTTGGGTGGCCTGTTTGGCGGGGTCGCTGGCGGCATCGCCGGGGCCACGCTGGGCGAGCAGATCGACGACAAGGTGCTGGCCAATTACCAATGTCTGGAGTGCGGTTACAGCTTCAGCGCCAGCCGTTAAGCCTTTGTGAACATGCGTCGCTCGTTGATGAAGCGACGCTCTTTCCCCTTCATCTGTAAGGAATCATTCTCATGGCTCATCTCGTTGATACCATGGCCTACGCTGGCGCTACTCCCTGGCATGGCCTGGGCAACAACCTGCCCCGTAAACAACCTATTGAGGTCTGGCAGAGCGAAGCCGGCATGGACTGGCAGATTCTCGAAAGCCCGGTGCATTTCAAGTCGGACGCAGTCGGCCACCTGGGCACCATCCATTCTTTCCCCGAACAAAAAGTACTCTACCGCTCAGATACCAAGGCGCCGTTGTCGGTGGTCTCAAAGCGCTATCACACCGTACAACCCCGTGAGGTATTGGAGTTCTACCGCGACCTCACCGAGGTGTCCGGCTACGAGTTGGAAACCGCAGGCGTGCTTAAAGGCGGGCGCAAGTTCTGGGCGCTTGCACGTACCGGGCAAGGTGCAGTGCTCAAGGGTAACGATCAGGTCAACGGTTACCTCCTGCTCGCCACCTCCTGCGACGGCACCCTGGCCACTACCGCCACACCGACCACGGTGCGGGTGGTGTGCAACAACACCCTGACCATCGCCTTGGATGGCAGCAGCCGTGCCATCAAGGTGCCACACAACACTCGCTTTGACCCGGCGACGGTGAAAAAGCAGCTAGGCATCGCCGTCTCTGGCTGGGACGAGTTTATGTACCGCATGAGGGCTTTGGCTGAACGCAAGGTGCAGTGGCATGAGGCACTGGGTTTCTTCATGAACGTGCTTTGTGAAACCACTCCGACCGCTGCTCTGCCGGAGGTGCTGCCCAATGAGCGTGCCCTGCGCAAGGTTCAGGAACTGTACGAAGGGCGTGGCCGGGGTAGCCAGATTGACTCGGCACGCGGCACCGCCTGGGGTCTGCTCAACGCAGTGACCGAATATGTCGACCACGAACGCCGTGCGCGCAACAACGAGTACCGCCTGGACTCAGCCTGGTTCGGCCAAGGGGCGCAAATCAAGCAACGCGCTCTGGATGCCGCTCTGCAACTCGCCGCCTAACCCTAACTCACATCAACCCTTGCGCCCGGTCAGCCTTGTGCTGGTCGGGCGTTTTTATGTCTGCCGGTGAATACGATGAAAGCAACGTCATTGAACAGTAGCACCCGTAAGAAACGCACTGCCCTGCGCCTGGTCAGCACCAAGGAGCTGCCCCGCGAGGACTGGTTGCAGATCCGCAAGCAAGGCATCGGCAGTTCGGATGCCGCCGCTGCGGTGGGCCTGAATCCCTACAAGTCGCAGTTGGAACTGTGGCTGGAGAAGACCGGCCGCGACGCCAGCATGCCCAAGGCCGATCCTCAGGATGAGGAAAGCCCACTGTACTGGGGCAATGTACTGGAGCCCATCGTGGCCTGGCACTACAGCAAGCGCAGCCAGTACAAGGTCCGCCGCATCAACGCGGTGCTGCAGCATCCCGATCCGGCGCTGCCCTGGATGCTCGCCAATATCGACCGAGAGGTGATCGGCGCTCAAGAGGTGCAAATCCTCGAATGCAAGACCGCCGGCATAAACGGGGCACGCCTCTGGAAAGAGGGCGTGCCCGAATATGTGCAATTGCAGGTCATGCACCAGCTCGCGGTCACTGGCAAGCAGGCCGCTGATGTAGCCGTGCTGCTCGGTGGCCAGCATCTGGAAATCCATCGCATCACACGCGACGAGGCGCTGATTGCGCGGCTGATTGACCTGGAACGACTGTTCTGGGATTACGTCATCAGTGACACCCCGCCACCGGCCGATGGCACAGCATCTGCGGAAGCGGCATTACGCTGCCTCTATCCCGAGGATAACGGACAGACCTTGGACTTCAGCCAGCACCCGGCGCTGACCAGCACGTTCCTGGAGCTCAAGTCAGTTCGTCAGAACATTGCTCAGCAGGAAACGCGTGAAGCGCAGCTCAAGCAGATTCTGCAGCAGGCCATGGGGGAAGCCACCCGTGCAGAGTTTGCTGAGGGCTACATCAGCTGGAAGAAATCCAAGGACAGCATTGGTCTGGATGTCGAACAGATGCTCAAAGACAAGCCCTACCTGCAGGCTCGGTACCCCAAGGCCAAAGCAGGCACTCGTCGCTTCCTGCTCGCCTGAAACAACCTTCTCACCCTAGCCACCCGGACCGTTCACGTCCCGGTGGCTTTTGTATTTTCAGATCAAGGAGCACCACCATGCTCAAAGGTTTAGCCATCACTCCGCCGGTACTCGGGCGCATTTCCATCGGTAAGGTCGTCGAGAAAAACGGCAAGCGCCTGCCCGAGAAAGATGATCAGTTCACCATCACCTCGCAAGTCCAGAGCCGTGACGGCTGGTTACTGCATCCACTCAATGAGGAACTGCGCAATGGCCAGGATGGCAAGCTGCGCAGCATTCCGATCCGATTGCTGTTCAACGAACCGGACCTCAACTTTCGCGCAGACTACAGTCTGTTCGACCGTACCACCGGCAGACCGTTATGCGTCGGCAACGGTGAAACGTGCAAGCGTTTGACCAAGGACGGCATCCAGTCGCTGCCCTGCCCTTCACCCGATGGCTGCCCAATGGCCCAAGGCAATGCCTGTAAGCCTTACGGTCGGCTGAACGTGGTGATTGGCGATGACGACCCACTGGGCAGTTTTGTCTTCCGGACCACTGGATTCAACAGCATCCGCACCTTGGCAGCGCGCCTGCATTACCTGCAAGCCATCTCTGGCAATCGCCTGGCCTGCCTGCCATTGGAGCTGCGTCTGCGTGGCAAATCCACCCGTCAAAGCCACGGCACGCCGATATTCTACGTCGATATCACGGTGCGCAGTGGACTGCCCCTAGAAGAGGCCTTGCTCGCCGGCAAGCAACTGGAGGAAACCCGGCAAGCCTCGGGCTTCGACCAGAGCGCCTTGGATCACGCAGCCCGACAAGGTTTAAGCAATGGCGCTTTTGAAGATAGCGAGGAGGACTCTGGCGCAATAGTCGAGGAGTTCTTTCCCGCTGCTGAAACCCCACCCAGCAACGCAGAGGCCCAACCGGCAGCGCCGTCAAAGCCCTCACTGACTCAGAAGCTGGAGGCTCAGGCTATCGAGCACAGCACTAGGACTTCCGTTCAGTAACGCTCTGCTCAACCTCCCCAGCCTTCCTCATTCTTACAGGAATAGCATCATGAAATATCACAAGCTCAAAGCCGGTGAGGCGAGTGGCACCTACGTCATGGAATCACCCGTCACCGAGGCCGACATCCTGCGGATGGCACAACAACTGGCCATGAGTCGTTTGTCTAAAGGCCGGGCCTTGACTGAACCCAAGCAGGTCTTCAGCCACCTGCAAACACTGCTGCAGTACCACGAGTACGAAGTCTTTGCTCTGCTGCTTGATTCCAAACACAGGGTTATAGGCTTTAGAGAACTGTTCAGAGGCACGCTGGATGGGGCTAGTGTGTACCCGCGAGAAGTGGTGAAGATCGCCTTGGAGCATAACGCTGCAACCGTCATCATGGTTCACAATCATCCCTCCGGCGATCCAGAGCCCAGCCAAGCCGATCGTACCTTGACCACTACCCTTAAGAACGCTTTGAACATGGTCGGCACCCGCATATTGGATCATGTGGTGGTTGGCCATGAAGGCTGCGTGTCGTTGGCCGAACGAGGTCATCTCTAGCCGACTCCGCATAAAAGGTTGCTCCTGGGAATACCAGGAGCAATCTTCAGGACGGGAAATATTTTATTTTTTGTTCTGAAGTGACTACACATCAGCTGAGAAAGCCGGATCGGCAGCTGATATCGAAATTATGAACAGGCTTCCGGCCCCGAAAGCTGGCCGACGCTCTTGACCGACCGGTTGAAGGTACGCCCTTTGGATCTGGTTGGTGCCGATTAGTATATCCCTAGTTAGACAGATCAACGGCTGTCGATACTGGCTCCTCCACGATTCATTAAGCAGGTCAGTGTAGGTGAGCAGTTTTCCTACGAGCATTGCCTGCGTGAACCGCAGGCACTGCTCTCGGAGACTAGATATCTCCCATCTGCCGATCAAACGACTGGCGGATCAAACCCATCACATAGGGCAGTTCATCGTGGCTAGTGAAGACGACTTCAACGTCACCATTCCCCCAACGTCCGAGGTTCGTGACATCTCGGCACAGCCCCTTAGGATCATCAATCTCATGGAATGGCATGTTGAGCGACAGTAGCAGTCGCTTGGCTTGTGGCACCATATCGACAAAATTGGTTTCTGCCTTGTATGCAATATACAGCTTGAGCACGTCCTCCTTGACGCATGGGTCAAGCTCCAAAACCGCAGCACGAAGGCTTTCGAAAAGATCACGCACGGGGCCGGATGACAAATGCGAGTGATCATCAATGCTGTACTGGCTGCTAGTCGGCTGACTCGATGGGCGATATGCATCGAGAATGTCCGCAGCCAGCCGTGGAGCATCCCAGACCCTCTCAGCATCCTTGGCCAGACGCTCTGCTCGGTACCTGATTGCCGCCTCGTCCCATTTACCCACATTGCCAAGCCCCTGATTCAGCCTGAGCGGGCTGTATGCGAACCCTATGGGGTGTCCATCCCGGTCGGTAACCTGGTCGCGTTTGAACGCAAACGGATGATCGCGGTACTCACTGTTGTAACCCGTTAAGGTCAGATTACCGAGAGTATGCAGCCATCTCTCCTGGACAACCTTCCAATCCTCGCCAAGTTCAGCCTTCCAGGTCGGAGAAAGCTCGGGATTCTGCGGAAGAATGTGCTCGATGGTGTAGTCTTCAACGGCGACACGCTCTTTTCTTCCATGATTTTCAAGACGACGCAACCAGTAACTGCGGCTACGGAAGTTGTAGAGGTCTCGCTGCTTGAGCTCGCGCTGAAACTCTTCATCACTGGGGAAGCGGCGGTACGAAGGCAGCAGCATGAAGCTGGCCTGCACACTTTCCAGATAGCGGTCTTTCTTCAGGGTGCGCGAGAGACCTGCGAATGTCTTGTTCAGAGAGTTTGTCGGGATGGCACAGACTGCTCGGCGAAATACATAGCCTTCCACCAAGCGTATGACCTGGCACAACTCATCGGCACTCAGGGTGTTTGTCTTGTAATCATGGTAAGCATCCAGCAGGAACGGGTATGAAACATCGACCTTAAGTTCACGAAGATCATGGAGAGCCTGCTTGAGCTGCGAGTGGCTTTCCGCACCAAGCGCAATAGCGCAGTAATAGGTTGCATAGGCATGAATATCGGCAACCAGCGAAGAAACATCGTCTTTCAGGTTGCGGGCGTAGTTCTTGAATGCGACATAGACCTGGCGGACATTCGGAATATCGCCCATCTTGGTCGTCAGGTAATGCCGCATAAAGGCATCAAAGTGCTGGGTATAAGCCGCCTGGCCGAAGGCTTTTTCCATGGGGCGCCAATAGCTTTTATACAACTCCGTCTGCAGCGCAGGCTCCAGCCCCATTAGGATGTAGTTGCGAATCAGGTCGGCCTGACTGAGCTCCAGGCCGGTGGAGTTCATGCTTTCGAAAATCAGCTGCGGATTATCCTGACCACGATCAAGGGAGACATCGACGATGACCAGCTTCGCGAGCCCTTCACAGATCGCAACCAGTTCGGAACTATTCTGTCTCAGCAGGGACTGGAAAAGCTGAAAGTTCTCCTGAATGCGGGTGCTGCGCTCGGCAGGCATCGGCGCTTGCTTGAGGATTGCCAGCAGCGATTCCTTGTCGGTTTCCGAAAGAATCAGCTTGAAGTGACGGTCGCCGTCCTCATCGGGGTTGAGCAGATAGTAATTGCGCAGCTTCCTGGCCGAGAACGTCTCCAGCAGCTCATCAAGCGCCGTCAACTGATCATCAGGAAGACTCTCGATATGACTGGATAATGCAGCGATCAGCAGAGTACAGGTTGTCAGGCGCTGCTGCCCATCGATGACCAGCAATGCTTCCGGACTGGTGACCGACGACAGGGCGCGCTCGATGTACACGATGGAACCGATGAAATGGGCATTGACGGACTTCTCACGCCCGGCACGATGGATGTCCGACCACAGCTGACGGCACTGTTCTTCTGTCCAGGAATAGTTGCGCTGGTAAATCGGAATGACAAACTGCGGTGACTTGCGGAGAAACTTGAGCAGATTGGCTTCGGTCGCTTTCACGTCGTTCCCTCGGATATGCCTTTGCGGCCGGACCTCATCTTCAAAGTCCGCTCCGCGAACAGAAAACCCTTTGCTCCAGACACAGAAAGCACCTGGAGCACTGAGTCATTCGGGCCTATTGCTCAGCCCTACACCTTTCAGCTCACCACCGATACAGCTGCCTTTACCTCAAACCTCAGATAGTCCATCAATCGCTTCGCCTCGGCTACTTCGCTGTGCGGGATCAGCAGATACTTCCAGGGCTTGCCGCCGACGCTCTTTGCGTAGTCGGAGGCATGCTTGGCCCACTGTGCAGCAGCGGCAGCCTTGGCCTGCACTTCCTGGGTCTCCAGGTCGCTGGCAGCCTTGGTTTCGGCGAGGAAAATACAGCTGTCCGTCTCCACTACGAAGTCCGGCACATACTCCGGCTGCTCAGCACCGAGCTTGTAGAATATCTGGAACTGCCCCTTAGCCGGCTTAAGCCACTTCAGGGCTTCGCGCTCAAGGATCACGGCAAAGCGCCGCTCGGTGTCCGAATCGAACTTCTGCAGCGGGTACAGGCAGCGGGTGAAGCCGCCGAACAGCATCTGCTTGATCCGGCTAGTCTCGGTGACTGTTTCGCGCACGCGGTGTACCGGTTGGTTAGCCGCTACCGTGTAGTTGCAGGGCTTGAGCTCGGTGAAGCCGCGGCTGACCTTGACCTCGTAGCCGCTGGCCTCTTCCCAGAAGTGCTTGTGCATTTCTGCATGGATCAGGCGGGCCAGATCTGCACCGTGAGTATCGAGGATCTCGTGCAGCTCGCTTTCGACATAGTTCTGCTTCTGGTAGTGGGCCACCGCCTGCTCGGCCAGGTTGTAGAGCAGCTCGGCCTGAGTGAAATAATCCACGTCATCAAAGTCGATCAGCTTCTTAACGATATAGTCCTCCAGGCGCTTTTCGCGGATACCGCTTTCGCGGCTCAACGTGGACTGCTTGCTGGTGCGCAGCTCCTGCACAAGGAGCTCGCGCTGGCCCGGCTGGTAGTTGGGCAGATCGCCCAGCGTGAACGGGTGGTAACCCGAGGTTACCTCGCCGGTCGGCACTACCGTGATGCGCGGAATATCGATGGTCTTCTGCACCACCACTTCGGCGGTTTTGGCCACCACTTCATCCAGATTCAGCTCAGGTGCAGTCGCGTCCTGTCCTTCCAACAACGAGCCCTGCTGGGGCTTAAGGCGCTCGGCGACTTCGGCCTTGATCTGCTCCTGCACCTCCTTCTTAAGCAAATCCTTGCTGCTTGGCACCAGATCACGGCGAGTTTCGTACTGGCCGATGACCTCCATCACCACACGGGCGGCCTGCCTCTCTGCATCAGTGGTGAAAATCGGCGAAGGTTTTAGTGTTTCGGCGTTCGCGCCTGTACTGCTTGCCTCGCCAGACTCGCTCTCTTGCTCTGCAGCCGGCTGCGCTGTGCCTTCGCTCAGGCCGAGCACCGCATGCGCACCGGACTGCACCTGCACGCTGGTCTTGTTATCGTCCGCCTTGGGCGCATCGAGAATTACCTGCTTGAGGCGGATTGGCGAATCGCCGCGGTTGGCCTCGTCGATAATTTCCTGGAACTTGTCGTGAGCGACGATGTTCAGGCGATCCACGGCCTCCACTCCGGTGCGTTTGCCATAGGGCAGGCGCAGGCCGCGGCCGATTGACTGCTCGATCAGCGTGCGTGCATTGGCGGCCCGCAGCGGAACGATGGTGTACAGGTTGGTAACGTCCCAGCCCTCCTTGAGCATATTGACGTGGATGACGATCTCGGTCGGCTCATCCACGCTTTCCACGGCCAGCAGGCGGGTGATCATTTCCTCTTCATCCTTACCGCTCTTGCTGGAGTCGACCTGGATGGCCTTGCCGCGATAGCGCCCCTCGAAGAAGACATCCGATTCCAGCAACGCCAGCAGTTGTCCGGCATGGGCGGTGTCGCGAGCGATCACCAGCATGAAGGGCTTCACCACCCTGGCGTCGTTTTCGCGGGCGTAGGTCAGCAGCTCGGCCTTGGTCGCCTCGTGCAGGCGCACGCCGTCCTCCAGCTTGACCCGCTCCACTTCTTCCGGCGTATGCTGCCTGGCGTTGAAATCGCGTTGAGTGACCACGGCCGGTTCCTTGACGAAGCCGTCTTCGATGGCACGAGCCAGCGGGTAGTCCATCACGACGTTCTTGAACGGCACCGGCCCCTTGCTCGACTCCGTGAAGGGAGTAGCGGTCACTTCCAGGCCGAACAGCGGCTTGAGCTCGTTTATCGCCCGCATCCCGGCCTGGGCGCGGTAGCGGTGCGACTCATCCATCAGCAGCACCAGATCCTCCAGGTCGGACAGATGGTTGAAGTAGCTGTCACCCAGCACCTCGCGCATCCGTTTGATCCGCGGCTCCTTACCTCCGCGCACCTCAGAGCTGATCTTGGCGATGTTGAAGATATTAATGCGAACCTCGCCGAACAACTCACCACCGAGGATGTTCTGCTGGTCGTAATTGTCGCCAGTGATGACCCGCGGCACATTGATCGAGAACTCGCCGATGCCCTTGAATACGTACTTGGGCGTGTTCGGGGTGAAGTCGTTGATCAGCTTGTTGTAGATGGTCAGGTTCGGCGCGAGCACGAAGAAGTTGTTGATCTGGTGCTCAAGGTGCAGATAAGCAATGAAGGCGCCCATCAGCCGGGTCTTACCCACACCGGTGGCCAGCGAGAAGCACAGTGACGGGAAGTCGCGCTCGAAGTCTTCCAGGGTCGGGAACTGTGCCTTCAGGGTATCGAGGATCGCCCGCACGCTCTGCTGATGTTCCAGCAGCTCCGGCGCAGAGCCCAACGCCTGCACCAACTTGCTCAGCGACTCGGCCTGCGGCGGGCGCAGCGACAGGCGCCCGGAAACGTGATGTTGAATACGCGTACTGCTCATACTTTCTTCCTTTGTTCCTTGTAGCCGGCAGGCTTTGCGCGGCTTTCAGGCATCACGCCTCGTCTTCACCAAATAGCGCGGCTTGTGCCGGCTCAGCGACCTTGCTCTTTTTGCCTTCTTTCACTGGCTCGGGCGCGACAACGGGTTGCTCAGCCAGCGGCAGGTTGGCTACGTTCAGGCTGTAGTCGTCGTGGCCCCACTCACAGCGCGTCAGCACCATCTTGGGGATCTTTTTCAACGTCAGGTTCGGCCAGCGTGCTTCGGCCTGAGCAGCGTTCACGCCGTGGAAGGCGGCACAGCAAACCAGCAGGCTCTGCTCGGCCCCCACGTCATCGGCCAGTGCCTGTAACTGTTCGGTGGACAGGTTCTGGGTGGTGACGTAGATGAAATCGCGCTCGCTGGAATGACCGTGCATCCACCAGTGGGTTTCCGAGGGCCCATAGGTGAAGCCTTCCAGCTTAGCCAGTGCCTCGGCCAGCATGGCGGCGTTGTACTCCGGATTGATCACCGAATTGCCCCAGCGGTCATTGACGATCAGTGTGGGGGCCAGCTTGTAGTAGCGGAAGCCACCGCCGCCCTGCCAGTTGACCACCTTGCTGATACCTCCTTGGTCGGTTCCGTCGATAACCTTCTGCATACGCGGGGTAATACAAGTATCACAGTGCTCACCCAACTCGACCATGATCCAGCGGCGCCCCATCTTGTGCGCAACTGCGCCAGTGGTACCAGAGCCAGCGAAAGAGTCGAGTACAACATCTCCTGGGTTGGTCGCAATCGTTATAATTTGTGCAAGCAAGCGCTCAGGCTTGGGAGTATCAAAAGGGATCTCTCCCGGGAAAAGGGCTTGAATCTCTCGCTTAGCCTCTTGAGAGTGCCCTACATCAGTGTGTGGCCACCAAGTCCTGGGCACCAACCCCTCTTGGACTTCACTCAAAAACAACTTCACGGCCGGATTATTGTCGCCACTCTCACCAAAAACGATCCTACCCTCATCAACCATTCGCCAAAATTGGTCCTCTAGCATGCGCCAATGGCTTCCCTTCGGAGGGCGCACCTCTCTCCCTGACGGAGTTTTAATTGTGTACATAAGCCCATCATGACGTTCACCACCTGCGAATATTGGCCCCAGACGCCAAGCCCCCCGTGGATCACCATCAAGATTCTTATATTTACCGGCACTTTCCTCTCCACGAGGAAGAAGGTTTCGGACCTTCTTCCAATCCTGACCCATCGGGGAATACAGGAGAATATAGTTATGCGCAGGAGAAATTGCCGCAGCATTACTCCGACCATAAAAATTCTCCCAGACCATTGATGTAATAAATGCCTGACGTCCAAAAATCTCGTCACACAAGACCTTTAAGTAATGCCCTTCATTATCATCAATAGCGATCCATAAAGACCCATCCTCCGACAACAATCGTTGAATGATCTCCAGTCGATCCCGCATCAAGCCTAGCCAAATCGAATGCTCCAGCCCGTCGTCGTAATGGGTGAAGGCACTGCCGGTGTTGTACGGCGGATCGATGAACACACACTTCACCTTGCCGGAAAACTCCTGCTCCAGCGCCTTCAGAGCCAGGAGGTTGTCACCGAATATCAACCGGTTATCAAAGATATCGTTTTCCGTCATGCGATGACTGGAGTGATACGACTTCGCCGGATCTTCCAGCAGAATGCGCGGTTCCAGCTTGGGACGCTTGTCCTTGCCGATCCAGGTGAGTTCGAGTTTTTGCTTGCTCATTGTGGTGACACCTTAGTTCTTGTGCAGACCAAGCCTCTCGAAGAGCACGCGATTTCTCCGCGCTGCGTCTTTTATAAGCTTGTCATAGGAAATTATTTCAACGTATCCGTTGCCGCCTGTGAGCGTCTTAAAATAGCCTTCGCCGTCAATCGACTCGTGATAGTTCATGCGCATCTCTCGCTTTAGAGAAGGCGTTAAATCTGCAATCAAATAGCCAAAAAACCGAATGCCACGTGCGTTGATGGGTCTTCCATCCACGTCGTCTAGTTTGCTCTCTTGAATCTCGACAAACCTCTTGATGATCTGCTGGGCGGGATCCGTCTGATAGTCGTCACGGCCGGGGCGTTTGAACTCAATTACAACAATCGCCCCCGTGGAGTCCTCTTCTTCCCGTACACCAATGGGGGTGTCGTAGAAGAAGGCGCAGATGTCGGGCTCCTTGCCGGAAGTGTCTTCAAGGCCCTCGATCGATTTCAGTTTCTTATCTGAGGTGAGCAGCGTGTGATAACAAAGTCGTTCGTCAATCACCCAAAGGTTTTGCTGCTCAAAAAAAATATCCTTCGAAGTTACACCCATGGGGAAAAGCATCTTGTGCAAAACCCGTTCAAGGGGGTATTTGTTGTCCGAGCGTCGCTTCTTGAGGCTCAGTGACATCAGGTCAAGAATCGTCCGACGATGAGTGATGTACTTCGCAAGCTCAGCCTTGCCTAGCTCGTTAGCCTGTTCGGCGAGCGTTTGGAAGCGTTCGGCGTACTGTTCAAACGACTCACTCTCAAAGTAGGTGGCCGCATGACGCAGATCCTTGCGAACACTGTCTTCAACGTCCCGTTTGACATGCAAGAGCGCTTCATCCAGCTTCTCGTCTGACAAGCCAGGTTGAATCCTCTGCTCAATGATTTCTCGGTAGCGTGGATGAGTCAGCGCCCTGTACTCGGGCGCCTGTTCGACGAATTTTTCGATCTGGACGCGCTTTTCTTCATTGGTTGACTTCAGGTCGCCAGTGAGCAAGGGTCGCAATGCGCCGGTGATGCCCTGGTTCAAGGCGCGACGAGAGACAAGCGTCTGCTCCAACTCGGGCTCTTCATCGCTCTGGAACGCGATCCGCGTGCGCTCCTGGTTGGCGTGGTCGTCCAGATACTCCCCGGTCACTAGCACAATGAGGGTGTACGGCGACTGCTCGTCATCCAGAAACTTCTCTGGCAGCTCCGGCAGCAGATCACGCAGCTTGGTGGTGGTGACTTCACGCCCGTTGGCGCACAGGTTCAGCTCATGACGCGAACGGCCATCACGGTGTCGATAGGCCTGCAAGGCGAACGTGTGGCCGGACACATCGAAGAACTGCTCTTCAATGTGGGCCAGCACCGTCGACTGGAACAGTGCGTGCAGGTCAATCGGCGCGTGACCAGGTAATTCCAGCGTCATCGGCGGGCAGGAGCGGGCCGCAAAACGGATCAAGAAATGCGTTATCACGCGCTCGGCAATCATCTCGGGCTGTGTGGGCCACCCAGCGCGATACTTCTCGTTCATGCCCCGCAGAGAAGTCGTCGTGCCTGGGGTCAGTTTGACCTCGGTCGTGACATCCGCGCCCTTAAGCTCATCTTCGATGCTAAAGTCGAACTCACGCAGCAAGGCTTGCCGCTCGCGCTTGAAGACGCTGCGAATGCGGACGGATGAGAACACTTTCAGAAAGGTAAAACGGCCAACACCTCGCCCACCAAGCTTCACCTTTGACAGCGTGTGGGCCTCTTTAAAAGAGGCCAGATTTTTGTCATTGAAGCCGACGCCGTCGTCAATGACATCGAAGCCGTCTACGATCAGCGTCCCGTCTCCGGCCTGGTGGGCGAGATCATGGGAAGCAACCAGACGAATACGAATCGAGTGGTTGCTAAAGCCGTCTTGATGCTCTTCGATAGCATCGACGGCATTAGAAATGGCCTCATAGAGAGGCATCATGGCCTTGGCCTGGGAAAGCTCCAGCCGGTCTACCAGACCTTTAATGTTAGCTTGCACTACTGATTTTCTCCCTGGCGTGACGCCTCACTATCAGCACCCAGCTTGAAAATATGCGCAGGCCCAAATAAGAGCATGTTAGTGGTATTTCCCAGAGCGATTATTGAATGCAGGCTTGGTGCCTTCCAGTACGGTCACAACTGCACTATTCAGTAGTGGGTTTTCCAATGAGCCAGACACATAGTTGATGCTGCAGCTTGAGGCTCGGTCAAAGGATGCATGAATAATCTGCTCTGCATCACAGACCACCGCCAGGTTCGGGTTATGGGTAACCATGATGATCTGTCGTTTCTTTTTGGCCTCGGTTAGCACCGGAACCAAGAGACGGAACACGGTTTCGTTGTCAAGATTTTCTTCGGGCTGGTCCAAGATGATGGGCGTCTTGCCGTTGTCCACCAGCAAATAGAAGATCAGCAAAAGCGCGCCGCGCTGGCCAGGAGACAGCTGCTCAATCTGCGTATCTTGGAAGAGCAGTGAATACCTTGGCTCGAGAAAATCGAGCCCGAAAATCAAGTCGTAGACCGAAACGGCCGATTGGTCCTTCTTCAGTAGGCTGGCAATACCGACCCCAGCACCAGGTCCCTTGGCCGCCTCTTCAAGGGTTTCATGTAAGGCCTTCGCAAAAGCCAAGGCGCCCTCCTTGATGTTCAAGTCGTGACTATCAAAGAGCTTCGTGACTGTTAACAGCGCCTCGTCTTGGCCACGCAGCACCCCTGACGTCTGCTTGATCAAGGCGAAGAGGCGCTCTGCGATGGCCTCTGCCGAAGCGGCCAGCGTCGCCTGAAACTGAAGCCGGTAATCCTCGCGGATCAAGTCATTCGCCTTGATCAAGTCTTGCACTGGCTTGAAGAGTTCTTCTCGCGCCTTCCGCTGCGCATCTAAGGAGTCGAATATCTCGGCCGTCAGCTGAAGTCGTGCAGCTTGCAGTTCCTCACGCTTGGCAGGCAGCTTCTTGATCTGGGCCAGTCTGGTTTCCAAGCCCACCTTAGTGTCTGGATCCGTCGGCGTGCCGGCCAGGGCATCCAGCATCTTAGTCCACTCAGCGAGCTGGTGCTGGTATGTTTCGAACTGCTGCTGACGGGCGTTGAGCTTGGTAGCGTGGGCCTTCTTCTCTTCCCCGAGGGTCTCGAGGGCGCCGGCCAAAGTGCCCGCCTCGGCCTGAAGAGTCGACTGCTGTTCTGTGAGGACAGAGGACCGTTCATCGAGCAAGTTAGTCTTGATATCCAACTTCGCGACGTCGGTCCAGTTCAAGCCCGCGAGCTCGAGGTCTTGGGCAACTTGCTGCTGGGTTTGATCGAAGGAGCGCTGAAGTAGTCGCAATTGCTCTTTCGCGTTGGCGAGAGCCTTCTGTTTCTTGGCGATCGACATGAGTTCCGCCTGAATATCCTGCGTGCGCTTGGTGGAGGCGTCGATCTTCTGAGCCGTGGCCTCAAGCGCATCAGCTGCTTGCTTCTGCTCCGGCTCCATCGTTTCAGGCGGTGCTGCAACCTCCGCGGGTTTGATCTTCTGGTGTTCCTCGATCTCCCGCATCTTGACCAGCAGCTGGTCCGTCAACTTCTTCTCCTCAATCGGCTGCAGCTGATCTTCAATCCGCGCGATGGTGGCATTGACGATCCTCAGCTCCTTGCGGTATTCACCAAGTCGATTTCTCAGCGCTTGCTCCTGCTGCTCAGTCAGCTGATCGAAATCGAGGGCGCCAAGACGCATCTCATCATTGGTGTGAGAGAAGATGACGGCCCGCAGCTCCTGCTCAAAGGCGTCCGATTTGCCAGAGACGTGATCGTTGCAAAGCTCCTCAAAGTAGTTCTGAGGGATGTATCGAACCAGCTCTTGTTTGTCTTCTGTCGGAGGCTCGTCAAGTGGACGAGCCTCGATACTCTCATCTCGCCAGGTCAGAGTGCCCGTAAATTGACGTGCGGGATCTCCACTCTTGCCCAGAAAGCGATCACGCTTGAGAAAACTGAAGTGCTTTGCTTGCCGCGAATGTCCAAGGGTCGCGATGACATCGGCCAAAGCGCTCTTGCCGCTGCCCTTGTTGCCGATGATGGCGACAAGGTCCGGATTGATCGGCAGATCGCAACCGTGCAGCCAGTTGCCGATACCAGCCTTAGTGCCTGTCTTGGCGACTTCGATTGACTCAATGAAGTGAGTTTTGCTCTTCTCCACGGCTTGGAGCTTAGGGGGCTTCTCCCCAATAAACGACCGCTTGGCCGGCTCCAGGATTGCTTGCTTGAGTCCGTGGAAAGACAGGTCAGCCTTGATCCAGGTCTTTTTACCTGATGGGAAGTCGCCGTACCCGCGGCGGTCGTTGTCACCTGCCACGCCTACGAAACAGTGCGCATCGCTGCCGGAGACGACGAGCCTTGGGATGTTCTTGAGGCCATGCTTGAAGTTGCCGATCCAAGCTTTGTTCTTCGGCGTTTCCTCGCAGAGGAACGCAGTTCTGAGGTCGGCATTCCGTGACTCAAAGATGGGAGACGACTCAAGGAGACCGAGGAAGTAGGCGTAGTGGTCCTCCCACTTCACCTCCGTCAGGCCATCACTCGTATCGAACGGCATGAAGCCGATGGCCTGTCCGTCAGGAACCTTCTTGATGGCGGCCTTGTAGCTATCGGCCTTCACTTCCGCCAGCTTGTACCCTGCCATCAGGGCTTCTTGAGCATCGCTATCAACAGCAACCTTCTTGTGGCCCTTCTTCATGAGCATGTCGTCGGAGGTGCCGCGCGCTAGGTCGATCAGAGACTCCTTGGACACGGACCTGTCCGTACGCTCAAGCTTCAGGTCAGACAAGAACTCGCGCAGATGGTGGTCGGGAATAGTCTCCGCGAAAATGACATGTGCGTTGAGGCGCTTAGTTGTCGGGGCGGAAAGTCGCAGCTCGATTCCCGGAAAGACCGTCTTCTTCAGCACAGGCGCGCCAGCTTCGGCCAGCCGGTTCTTGAGCGCGAACCATCCGTCAAACGTCCAGTAGTCCATGATTGCGAATGCGGCAGGTTCGGCAGCATTCATCGCATTGATCATTTCATCGATCAGCGCCCGATTTTCCGGTGATGACAGATCGCCCTCGAACTTCTTGCCCGTCCAGTGGAAGGAGGCCGGCGTGTGTACGTGCAGATCCCACTGGCGCCAAGCCGAACCACGAGCCATTTCCCTATTTGACATCAAAGTAACTCCCATTCCACAGTAAACAGCGCCTGCTCCACCACATGGTGCTGAAGTTGAGCCTCCAACTGATCTATCAGCGCGTTGCGTTCTTCTTCGATCTCATCTTGGCGGGCATACAGCTCACGGCGCAATTTACTGCGCCTGCCTTCCAGCTCACGCTGCTGCTTCTGGTAGCCGAGCTTCTCTTCCAGCGTCGCCGCGGTTGCCGCTGTACGACGCAACTCCTTAATCTCACTATCTATTGACTTAATTTCCTGCTCCAAGCCCAGCTTGAGATCGTCGGCCCAGGCATCGAGCTTGGCGACTTCCTGCTCAAAGTAACCCATATTGCGCTGGTTGATCTCGCCCAACAGCTGATGCTTGCGCTGCTCCAGGTCGTTGGCCAACTGTGCCACTCCGGCTGCTGCATCACCATGTTCCAGACGTGCCGGCAGGCGCAGCAGCTTGCCCGGATCATCCTCGGGCAAGGCCTTACCGTCAGCCGTGACGGCTGAAACCACCAGATGCTGCTCCAGGCTCCCCAGCGCCTCGACGGAAAACAGTTTCAAAGTCAGCCAGCCGTGCTGGCCACGCAGGGGCTCCAGGGTGCTGATCCGAGTACCATAGGCGGCGTAGTCGAGTACCAGTCTGGCCGCTGGTTGCTGATCGAGCTGACGGTTCTTGGCCTGCTCGATCACCCAGACTGCCAGTGGGTGGCCGAGACGGTACAAATGCGACTCACCGCCACGGCGCGGCAGTTCATAACGCCCCAAGGAAATGCTGGAAGCACTGCCGGCCGGCAGCCTGTGAAGCTCGAAGCTGTCACCTTCAAAGTGGGCGTAGTCGTCTAGTTCGGCGCGGGTCAGGTCGAGCAGCAGGCGTTCGAAACGGTTGCGAGTGGAATTGCTGTCTTCGGCACGGATGCGTAGCTTGTCCTGCACCTCTTCGTCGAAGTTTTCCAGCAGCACCTGACGGGTCTTGAGCATGGCTTCGCTGATTTCCCCGGAAAGTTGCAACTGTAACTGCTCGAAGCTGCGGCGGATTTCCTCTGGGTCTCGGCAGTTCTGATAAATGTCAGCAATGCGGCGTTCGAAGTCGACACCGGAACCGATGGAGCCAAGCACCTCGTCGCTTGCGCCGAAAACGCCCTCGAACAACTGAAACTTCTCGGCCAGCAGTTCGTAGACTCGTGCATCCGCCTCGTTGCTGCGGTCGACAAAGTTCACCACCACCACGTCATGCTTCTGGCCGTAGCGGTGGCTGCGTCCGATACGCTGCTCAATGCGCTGTGGGTTCCAGGGCAGGTCGTAGTTGATCACCAGCGAGCAAAACTGCAGGTTGATGCCTTCAGCCCCCGCCTCGGTGGCAATCATGATGGTGCCGCGCTCCTTGAAGTACTCGACAAGTGCGGCACGAGTATCGGCAGTCTTGGAGCCGGTGATTCGATCACTGCCAGCATGGCGCTGCAGCCAGTCCTTATAAATGCGCTGGGCCGTGACATCGGTATTGGTTCCATTAAACAGAACGATGCCATCGCCATAAGCTGTATCGGCCAGCAGCGACAGAAGGTAGTCCTGGGTGCGCCGCGACTCGGTGAAGATGATAGCTTTGCGAGCGGCTCCAAGCCGGTCGAGCTCCGCAAAGGCACGCTCTAGTGCGACCAGCAGCGCCTTGCCCTTGGCGTTCTCACGGATGTTGGTGGCCAGGTTCTGGAAATGCTGCAGCTCAACGATTTCAGCCGCGATGGCGTCCCGCTCACTAGCCGAAAGGGCCACTGCCTCATCGTTATCCGGCTCTTTTTCGCTCTCGTCGGCCAACTCATCGAGGCCTTCGTAGTCTTCGTCCAGCGTTTGCGTAAGGTCGATGACTTCAGCCGCCTTATCGAGATTACCCTGCAGGCGTCTGGCCATGGTATCCAGCGCACCGGCGATCGCGTGAGTCGAAGACGCCAACAGTTTCCAGAGCACCAGAGAAATCAGTTGCCGCTGACCTTCGGGTAGGGCGTTGAGGTTCGGCCGGCGCAGGTAGTCGGCCACCAAACCAGACAGCTCGCGCTCTTCCTGACTGGGGGCGAACTCCTGAACAATCGCCCGTCTTGCTGTGTAGGGAACGTACTGCTGCACTTGACGACGTAGAGTACGCTTGCAGATGCTGCCCAGGCGCTGACGCAAACCGCCAAAGGCCTGCGCCCTGTCGGTATTGACGAACTGGGCGCGGAAGCTGTCGACATCACCGAAAACCCGATCATCGATCATACTCACCAGCCCGTACAGTTCGAGCAACGAGTTCTGCAGTGGAGTTGCGGTCAGTAGCACCTTGGAATGCACATGGGCTAATGCGTCCTTCAGTGTCTTGCCAATGACGTTGTTGCTCTTGTAGACGTTGCGCAGACGGTGCGCTTCATCCAGCACCACCAGATCCCAGGCAATGGCCTTGACGTCCTTCGCCTTGGCTTTGGCGAACTGATAAGAGCAGAGCACCGGGCCGTTGGTGAACACGAAAGGGTTTCCGACGCCTTGCTTGCGAAGCGCGTTGTAGCTCTTGGCTTCCAGAATCAGACCTTGCAGATTGAACTTGTCCTGCAACTCTTGGTGCCACTGCTTGCGCAGATTAGCGGGAGCAATGATCAAGATGCGCCGTCTCCGTTCGGCCCAGCGCTGCGAGATCACCAGTCCGGCCTCGATGGTTTTGCCCAGGCCCACCTCGTCAGCTAGGATCACCCCGCGTGACAGGGGATTGCGACAGGCAAAAAGCGCTGCATCGACCTGATGTGGATTGAGATCCACCTGAGAGTCGACTAACGTCGAGGCAAGCGACTCAACCGAATCGCCAGCCGCTCGTCGGGTGAGAAGCCATGCGTAGTACTGACATTGGTGCTCAGTAAGGCGGACTGAAGCCATCTTATCCCTTCAAACACAACTCAAATAACGTGAATCATCGCACGAACTGTAAGCACACGGGCAAACCATCTTGCACAGCTGCGCCAGATTGCCCCTATCAACAGCAAGGCCCCTATAGAAACCGCATCCCACGCAACCATACCCCCGCCATAAGCTCAACACCCCGCAGACAGCAAGACGATATGTAGCAAAAAAAGACACGTCTATAATGTACGCTTATACAGGTAAAGAAATCGAGCATATGGAAAGGGCATGAAACGCAAGCAATCCATCGAACAGGTTCGCTGGGACCTAGACCTTCGCTATCGCCTGATTGAAACCGTAGCCTGGTGGGGAGGCCGGCTGACCACGGGACACCTGATCCAGAGCTTTGGCATCAGTCGGCAGCAGGCATCGAAAGACATCAATACCTACCGGTTCGCTGGATAACCAAGCGAGGCGCATCACCAAAAATGCGATACGCCATCACTAAAAATAGAGCCTTGGCCAAATGCTTATTGGCGAGAAAATAGCTTGGCCGGCTTTCGTTCTATCCCTACCGCTCGCAGTCACAGTGCAGCGCCTGAATACTGGTTGAGCATACAGGTAAATATTTCAATCATGCACCTCCGCGCAAGGCCCTGAAAATGAGCGCTACATCTGAAGAAAACTTCGGGATATGGGCGTTTTGTTGACAGTTTACCATGCTGAATCAAAGTGCCATCATACAGACAGAACAGATAGCGCCGATCTATTGGTCACCCAACGGAATCTCATCCGGGAAGCGATATGTCATCAGTTATTGGGCATGCGCGATCAACACCCTACAGACAAGGATGTGTGTATGCCTTTGCCCTCCCCTTCCATTGCACTCAACGCTTCTGTAACAAGACCACGAGCCAAGCAGTGACGCACTGACCTCGTGAACGGCCCTGAACGCGACCCGAATGCGGCAACTGCGGTTGTAACCTTCTCGGGCCGGCCCCCTTCTCGCACGACGGGAAAAGACCAGCGATTACTTGAATATCCCAGCGCATAAGCCTCTGTGCACCCTATGCCATGCCTTCGCGCAGACCATCAACACTTAAAGGAATATCACCATGCTCGAAAGCCAGAAAGAGTTCGCCACTTACTTGAAGAAAATGCAGGTGCTGCTCAATGACCAAGCGTTTTCATTCGATCAGTCATTGCTTCCAAAAGTGATGGAAACCGAGCTTGTAGTGCCCGTGATCGGGGCCTTCAGTGCCGGTAAGAGCTCGCTGTTGAACGCGCTGATGGGCAAGGACATCTTGCCGGTCGGGATTGCGCCAGAAACTGAACTGGCGACCGAGCTTCGTTATTCCTCCGAGCCTTATCTGCTGGCGATCAAGCCCGACGGCGTGCAGGAACGTTTGCCTGTTGAAGCACTGAGTACCATCAACCGTCGTTCCAGCGAGTTTTCTCACTTGCGCCTGTACCTCGACAGTGAGGCGCTGAAAGCCATTGCGCCCCTGGTGCTGGTCGACATGCCTGGCTTTGGCTCATCGCTGGAAAACCACAACAAGGCCATTGCTTACTACCTGCCGCGCGGTGTGCACTTCGTGGTGCTGACCAGTATCGAGGACGGCAACATTACGCAGTCGATGCTGCGTAAACTCGACGAGCTGAAAACCTACAACACCGACTTCACCTTCCTACTGAGCAAATGCAACCTGCGCGCCGCCGACCAGGTAGAAGACGTACAAGCCTACATCGACGACCAGCTCGGGGTGTATTTCGGCGAGCATTACCGCAGCATCCCCCTCGGCAACCGGGGTGGCGAGGAACTGACGCACGCGCTGACCGCCTTGCAGCCCGACGCGTTGTTCTCGCGTCTGTTCATCGACATTCTCAAAGACCAGAACTTCGAAGTGCTAGCGCAGATCAACCTGGCGTTGAGCATGCTGAAAAAGGACAAGGCCGAGAGCGAGCAAACCGCACGCGCACTCGAACAGGCCCTGGCCAAGCTGCTGGAGCAGCGCAAGGACGTCGAGTCGGACCTGAAGGATCGCTACTCGGGAAAAATGCTCGACCGTAGCCTCCGCGGCCTGGACAACTCCCTTAACGACTCCCTCGACGAGCTGGTCACCTTGGGCAGCAGTAAGAACCCGAGTGCCCTGTCGAATGCACTCTCCGACATCATCCGCAGCAGCCTGTCCAGCACGATCAAATCTGAAGTGCAGGACATCTCCACCAACATGGTCGACCGAATTGCCAGCAACCTCAGTGCCACCAGCAGCCAGATGTCCGTGCTGGACATTAGCGGCAACTGGAGCGAGGAGCTTTCCAACAAGGTCAAATTCTCGCTGGAGCGCACCACGGAAATGCTCAGCGACTGGTCGACACGCCTGAGCAATCGTGCCGAGGAAGACAAAAACAGCGGCGTCATGCTCTACCGCAGCCTCTCTACCGTGCTCGCTGTCACCACTACCGTAGTCAATCCGCTGGTAGAGCTGGTGATCATCTTCTTGCCCGAAATTCTCAAGATGTTTAACGGTGGCGGTAACGAGCGCGAGAAGTTTCGCCAGAAGCTGACCGGCGAAGTGTTCCCCAACATCAAGGCGGAACTGCGCGGGAAAATTCCGGCAATCATCGACGAGCAGCTCAACGCCATGCTGAAGAAAATCAGCGACGGTTTCGAAGAGCAGATCACCAAGCAAAAGCACGTTATCGACTCAATTGCACAGGAAAGCCTGCAGCTTGAAGCGCAGATCAGCGAGAAGACCACTGTGCTGGAAAACCTTGCCACCGCAGTAAAAGCCGCTGCAAACGAACACCTCTACAAGTAAGGCGAACGACCTAATGGATTACCAATCACTCGTCGCTTTTAGCGAAAGCCTGCACACGCTGGCAGCAAGCAACCAGGACCTGTTTGAGCGCGAAATCGAGCAGTTCAAGCGGCTGAACGGCATCGACCAACCGCAACAGCTCGCGCAAGCATGCCAGACGCTGCAGGACCAGAACCGGCTGATGAACATCGGTATTGTTGGCCGTGTGAAAGCCGGAAAGTCATCGCTGCTCAATGCGCTGATTTTTAATGGCGAGCCGATCCTGCCCAAGGCCGCAACGCCCATGACCGCTGCACTGACCACCATTACCTGGGGCGAAGTGTTCCAGGCCAAGGTTGAGTTCTACAGCGAAACGGACATCGCCGCGATCCGCTTCAAATCGGACCAGTTCGAGCAACGCCTGGCCACGCGCAAGCGCGAATGTCTGGAAGAACTGGTGAAGCGTCGAAGCGCCCAGGCCAATGGCGCACCCCTCGATATGGCGCAGCTGACGAGCATGGCCGATAAAAAAGCCTTGAGCGAACTGCAACGCGAAGAAGGCTTGTTCGCGGCATACGACCAGTTCCAGCGCATGAAGAAGTCAGAGCTCGATGCAGCCACCCTGCACCTGCACAGCGAGATTCAGGCAGGTAACCCGAAAGAGCTGGCGGCGCTTTTGCACAACTATGTCGGTGCCGACGGCACATACATGCCGTTCACCAAGACGGTTCATGTCGCCATGCCGCTGGAGGCACTGCGCGATATATGCATCATCGATACCCCCGGCATGAACGATCCGGTCCAGTCGCGCGAAGAGCGCACGGTCGAATTGCTGAAAACCTGCGACGTGGTGTTCATCGTCAGCCCGGCCGGCCAGTTCCTCAACGAGCAAGACCTTGAGGTGATGGGGCGCATTACCCAGAAGGAGGGCATTCAGGAACTGGTACTGGTGGCCAGCCAGATCGACACACAACTGTACGGCAGCGAAAAACGCGCGCGCTTGAGCGATGCCGTGGAAGCCATCCGTGCCCAGCTGTCGGCACGGGCACAGAGCACCCTTGCAGACCTCAAGATGAGCAGCCCGGAAGTGGGCTCGGTGTTCGACAACCTGATCGGATCAGTACACCGTAACCTGCTGCATAGCTCCGGCTTGTGCCACAGCCTCAACCGCCGCTTCGAAACGCCCGAAACCTGGGACTCGAACGAGCAGGTGACCTGGGACAACCTGTCCACCGATTACCCGGATTACTTCACTCGTGACAACCAGGCACTGTCGTTGAGCAGCCTGGACAGCTTGGCAAACATTGACGCGATCAACGCCATGCTTGCCCAGGTCCGCGAGAAGAAAATGGAGATCACGCGGGAAAAAATCGCCAACCTGATGGTTCGCAAACAAAAGAACCTTGAGGCATTCAAGGCGCTGATCATCACCCTGGCACGCAACCAGGTCATCCAGATCAAGAACGCCAACGTCGATCAGCTGGACGAACAACTGGCTTCGCTGGAATCGAAGCGACTGGATCTCTCGCTGGAACTGGATGTCAGCTTCAAATACACCATGGCCGACTACCGCCAGAAGTTGCGTGACGACATGCGCAAGACAGCTGCGCAATTGCTTCGCGAGACGCAGTCCACTGTCAAAGACGCGGAAGGCTCTTTCAGTGAAACCATTGTCGTCGACAACCCTGGGGTTGGCAGCTGGTTTGCCCGCAAGCTTTGGGGCGGCGGCACTACCGAGAAAACGGTCGTCCGCTCCAAGATCATCAGTAGTCAGGTCATCTCCACCATCAACGAGTTCATGAACGACATCCAGGATGAGCTGGGCGCCAAGGTGGAGAGCTCTCATCGCGGGTTGAACGAAGAACTGGCCCGGACCCTCACGCCGAAGATCCGTGAGGTGCTTGAACAGGATGCCAATGCGCAAATGATCAAGCTCGCGATTCTTTCGATCATTCAATCGATTCCTGACGATGACTTTGATTTGGGCATTCCGTTGCCTGACTCCCTGAAAAGCAACGGCACGCTCAAGGGCTACGAGGCCGAACGTTTCAAGGATGCCGCCGATGACTTCATCGGCTCGTTGGGTAGCAAGGTCAAAAGCAAGATCAGTTCGTTCATCAACGATGTTGAACGCAACGCACCTTCCACCATCTCCAACTCCTTCGTCGATGAGATTCAACGCCGGATCAATGTGCTCAAGGATCAGGTCGACAACGCGGCTCAAACCATTGACCGGCTTGAACGTCTGGCACGCAAGGCCGAAGAGGTCACCCTGTGAGCAACCCGCCAGCCATTCATGAACAGGCACGCTCGACGCTGGAGTCGCTGTCCCGCTTCTGGCAGTTCAAACGCAAGAAGCTGGCAGCTGAACTTCAGGGCCACCTGGATGATGCCCAGTACCAGCTCGACACGTTTTTCAGCACAAATCAGCAATTGTCCGCGCTGTGCGCGGGCCAGAACGACGAAATCGGCGAGCTAAAATCGCGCAACGGCTCGCTAGTCGATGCGTTGCAGCTTGAAACAGCCAATTTGGCCTCAACCTCCGAAGCGTTAGCGCAGGAGAAGGGCAAGCTCCAGAAGGCTATGCTCGCACTGGCCCAGGCCAAGGTGTACGCCAAGGATCTGGAAGAGCGGCAGGCTCAGGCCATGACCCAGATCGCAGGGCTCGAAGAGCACCTTGCCGATCACAAGCAGGAGCTTGTCGACAAAGAGCGGTGCATTCAGGAACTCCAGCACACCCTGGCCGATACTCGACAGCAGATCGAAGCGCTGAACAACGTCAAACAGCGGTTGACCGAGCAGTGCGCCGAGCAAACTGAGCAGATCCGCACGCTGGAGTCGCGCAATGAGACGCTCAGCGACCAGTTGCAGGCAGAACAGGCCAATACGGCAGAGCTGGAAGCACGCAAGGACCAGGCGCTTGCCGAGATCGCCACCCTTCAACAGCAGCTAGCAGATCGTAAGCAGGCGCTGGTGGAAAAAGAACAGCGTATCGCTGAACTTGGGCACACCCTCTCGGACGCGCAACAGCAGATCGAAGCACTGAACGACGCCAAACAGCAGTTGGCCGAACAGTGCACCGGGCAGGCTCTACAGATCGACTCGCTGGAGTCGGACAATGAAGCGCTAACAACCCAGTTGCAGGCAGAACGAGCCAATGCGGCCGAGCTGGAGGAACGCAAGGCACAGGCGCTGGCACAAATTGCCGAGCTGGAGACGTACCTGGAGGAACATAAGAACCAGTTGATTTCCACGGAGCAGAACGTCGACCTACTGGAAAGCCTGACCGAACAACTGAAGGCCTCCCAGCAGCACCTGGAAGACAACTACGCCGACATCAACAAGCAGCACCTGTCGCTAACCGAGAAATTTTCCCTGGTGAGCAAAGTCCTGGCCCAGCAACCGCCCGGTAATGAAGAGCTGGCCAAATTCGCCGACCTGATCAACCACGACTACATGGAGTTCGCCAGCCGAGAATCGTCGTTGGCCGGTGAAGCCCAAGCAGTGCTCGACATGCAGGCGATCCTCGCCGAGATGCAGATGCTGAACAACTTCCCGAGCATTGCCGGCAAAACCATCCTGAGCATTGCGGGTGGTTTCAGCAGCGGAAAGTCGGCGTTCGTCAACAGCTTCATCCGTAACCCGAGCGTGAAGTTGGCGACCGGCATCAACCCGGTGACCGTGGTCCCCAGCTACGTGGTGTGCTCCGAAGAAACCCGGATCAAGGGCTATTCGTATAACGGTGGGGCCATCGACCTGGAGCCCAGCCTGTACGCGTCGATGTGCCACGAATATGTTCAGGCCTTCGGCTTCGACCTGCGGCGCATCCTGCCCTTCATCAGCGTCAAGGTTCCCATGGACCCGGAGCTGTTCGGCAACCTGTGCATCATCGATACGCCCGGCTACAATCCGGGTACCACGGGTGGGGCCGCGGCCTCCGACCGCAGCACTGCAGCCTCCCTGGTCAATCAGGCCTCGGCGCTGGTCTGGGTCATCGGCCTTGACCCGGCCGGGACCATCGACCAGTCCGACATCGAGTTCATCGAGTCCACGCCGTTCCGCGCAGAGTCGCTGTATATCGTGTTGAACAAGGCGGATGTGAAGTCTCAGGACGATATTCTTGAGATCATGGAGCAAGTAGCCGACGACCTGAGTTTCGCGGGTATCGAGTACGCCGGCATGTGCGCCTATTCGTCCACGCGCAAGAAAGACTACCCCTCCAGCGGCCTGACGTTCGAGCAGTTCCTGCGCTCGATCAACCGTAAAGTGGATGTAGTCGGCAAGGTTAACAGCAAGCTCGATACCGTATTCGATGCCTACAAGCAGGCCATCCAGGCCGATATTGCGCAACTGGAAGGCCGCAAGGGCGAGTTCAATGCGTTCAAGCTAGATGCGCTGGAAATAGGCGGAACGGCGCTGTTTGACAGAATTGATCGAGCATTCCCCATCTCTGAGCAAATGTTCGATTCTTCCGGGCTGGAAAAACTCGTTGATGAATGCGAAGGCCTTCGTCGAACGCTCAAGCTGGCAGCTAGAAAAGCCCTGGAGGTTTGCGAACTCGTTCGCACCAGAACCTCTGTCGAGTCTGATGACTTCCTTCGCACTCGAATACGCCGCTAAACGCCGGCACACAGCGTGTTACTAACCCCGGCCTGCCTGCTGGCAGGCCGTTGCTGGCCAGGGCGCTGAACCCTGGCCTGTGCGCTCAAAATCGCCGCCGCGCCAGCAACTCCGCCAACGCCCCTTCAAGCCACCCTGCGGTGCGCATCTTCAGTGCCTTGCTCCCGCACCTCGGGCACTGGTCAAACCACTCGCCGGGCATCAGCGCATCACTTTGCGGTGCCACTGTCTTTGTCCAACCGCATCCTTCACATTCAAAGGTGAAGGGCCTGGGTCTGATGGGCATTCTAAAGCTCCTTGGTTCGCTGATGTATTGCCATCGGTGCATTCAACTGCCCGGATAAGCCAATTCGATCTGCTCGTCGAACGCGCCACCAACCCCGCAGTAATCACGTGGAACACGCTCAAGATCCTCGGCTACCTGCACGATCACCTGGCGCAGTTCCAGGCGTTCGAACCAGCGGGCAGGAATGGCAGCAGCACCATACTGGGCACCCAACAAGTGCCCGGCGACAAGCCCAGTGCTGTTGCTATCGCCACTGTGATTCACCGCCATGATCACCCCTTCTTCGAATGAGCGTGCCGTCAGCGCGCACCACAGGGCAATCGCCAGCACCTGTTCGGCAGCCCAGCCACCGGCAAAATCGTCAATGCGTTGCGGGGTGGGTGCATAGCCCTCGTAAAAGAAGAACAACACGCGCTCGACAAGGCTGCAAATCTCTTCCATCCCAGGCACTTTCCCGTACCGGGCCAAACTTTGCGTTACGGCGTGTTCCAGGCTGCCTTGCCGATCGACAATACGCTGAAGCATGTCGGCGAACAGCCCAGCCGCCAGGTAGGCAGTCGGATGCCCGTGCGTCAGTCGCCCAGACTGCGCTGCGTAGTCGAATGCGTTGGCAAAGAACGCACAGGGTGCAACGCGTACCAAGGCACCGCAGCCTTTGCTGTCGTTTTCGGCAATCGCACCCAGCCGCCCGCTGCTCCTGAGTGCATTCAGGCAGGTTGCGTCGGGGGCGCGGCGCGACCACAGCTCCACTTGCTTGATCAACCAGCCATCTGTGACGACCGGAGTCCGCGAGGGGTAATCCTGGGTCGTAAGCCAGCGCAGCAATGCGTGGTGAATAACGCTGGGCACATGGCATGCCTGCCGTGAGCTGCCGAGCACAAAAGCCCGCAGCAGGCCTTCTGCGGTGAACAGCATCATTTGCGTATGGTCGCTGATGGCACCGATGGTGCCGTAAGCCTGGGAAAAATCAGTGATGCCCTGCGCACCGAACCTGGCCTCGATGACGGGCCACTCAAGAAACTCCACGGGGGCGCCAAGCGCGTCTCCAACAGCGCCACCCAGCAGGCAGCCTTTGATCCGTTCAACTCTGTTCATGCCTTCCCTTAGCGCTCTTGTGCGCAGATCAGGTCCTGCAAAATCGCCAGCTTTCTGTGCAACTGCTCGATGTGCGCTTTCTCGGCACGCAGTGCCGAGCGCAGCTCCCGGTTTTCCATCTCCCAAATCTGCGCCCAACGCGCGTCCTTGCGGCAGGCGAGTGCCACGTGCCAGATTTCTCGCAACCTCAGGTACTGCATCAGGAGCACCGTCAGGATCACCCCGATCAACACCAAAGCCCCTGTCGAAACCGCTTCAGACATAGTCATGTCCACATCCTTTCGTGACTTCAATTTATTTCGAAGACAGACAAACGATATGTAGTGATAAACGACAGGTCTAGAATGTAGACTTATACAGGTAAAGTATTCGCGCACATGGAGAGGGTATGAAACGCAAGCAATCCGTTGAACAGGTACGCTGGGACCTGGCACTTCGCTATCGTTTGATCGAGACCGTTGCCTGGTGGGAAGGCAGGCTGACCACGGGGCACTTGATGCAGAGCTTTGGCATCAGCCGCCAGCAGGCATCCAAGGACATCAATACCTACATCACCGAGCATGCGCCCAAAAACTTGACATATGACAAGCAGCTCAAGGGGTATGTGCCGAGTAAGCAATTCAAACCCCTGTTCATCGACGACAGTGCCAGCGCCTATTTACACCTGCTCTATCAGAACAATGAGCGTGCCCCGCACATTGATGGACTGGCACTGGCCTATGCGCACACCAAGGTGTTGGAAGTGCCGGATCGCCCCATTCGACCGGAGATTCTGCGCCCCTTGCTCAAGGCCTGCCGCGAAGGCCTGCGCCTGGAAACCGAGTACGTGTCGTTCAATACGCCGAACGTAGAGGTTCGCCTCATCGCCCCTCACACGCTGGTGTACACCGGCATGCGCTGGCATGTGCGGGCCTACTGCGAAAAGAATGGCCAGTACCGCGACTTCGTGCTCAGCCGCCTGCGCGGGCAGCCGGACCTACTCGACGAATCGCCGAACACACGAGAGCTGGATGAAGACTGGAATGTCGAGATTCCGGTTATCTTCGAGCCCGATGGGCGATTGAACGAGGCACAGAAGGCAATCATCGAAACCGACTTCGGGATGACGCAAGGACAATTAGTGGTGCCCAGCCGCAGGGCCTTGGTGAAGTATGTGTTGCAGCGTTATCAGATCGACCCGCGCAACCTGGCGACGAGCCCTGAGGCCCAGCAAGTTGTAGTGAGCAACCTCAAGGAATTGAGGCCGTGGCTGATGAATGACTGACGCTCAAATCTCTGAGACGAGGGGCATGACGCCCCTCGTCGATGGCCGGCTCATGCTCGTTCAGCCGCGGGTGTATCAGCTCAACCCGATTCGGAGGACGACTCACCCGCGGCCAGCCAAGAAGAGATCCAGCCGTCGAGGATTTCAGCCAAACCGGCTGACGACATCTGTATCAACAGTCAGGTTTGTCCCCAGTCACTGTAGTTTCCGCCCCACGCCTTGGGCCTCGATGATCATGCGGTCGAGCAGAGCGAGCATGTCATCGACATCAATTTCCTGAAAGCAGCCCTTCGCCTCCTGCTCCAGAATCATGGCGGCGAATTCCTCGCTGTATTCGACCTCATCCTCGGTTCTAACTTGCGCGGAACCTGGGTCATCCGAGCGACCATCCTCTTGGTCGTTACACATCACGAACCTCGCATTGAAATGGGACCTCAGCTGAACGGTCGCGCCAACTTGGCCCAAGCAGACACCCGTTGGAAGCAGAAAAAGGACGGAGTTGTCGACGTTATCGGCGTTTGTCAGGCCGAATCAGAAGCACGTCGGTCCAGCTCCTGTTTCATCTCCATGTATTCACGGGCAAACTGGTAGCCCTTCTCGGCAACGACGATGACACCGATAATTGCGAACAGATTTTTCATAGCAAAACCTCTTGGGATTGACGGGTTTCGTCGACCGTTCCGTACCTGACCGCCATGCACAAGCCGTTGACCAAGTTCATGTCTTGCGGCGTCTGGCAACGAATGGCCGTCAGATCAGGACTGGCGACAATACAAGCCAGCGACTTCGCCCGGCTGACCGCTACATTCAAACGGTTTTTCGAGTACAGGAAGCCGATGTCCCTGGGCAGGTAGTCTTCATTCGACGTCGCCATCGAGACGATGACAATCTCTGCCTCTTGCCCCTGAAACTTATCCACAGTGCCGACGCGCGCACCCGCCGGCAGCACCTGCTTCAACAGCTGTACCTGCAAATTATAGGGCGCCACGACCAGGATGTTTTCGAGAGACACAGCGTGCTCCTCGCCGGTGTTATCCACATAGCGCTGCTGCAGAAAGTACGTGTACAGCGCTTTGACGTACGCGGCTTCTTCATCGGAACTCTGGCCATTGCCGTCGTGCTCCACAGGGCAAAACATCAGTCCGCTGCCCGGCACGTCCGGGCGCTGGCCATCCAGTCGCAACACCTGCCGCTCGGTTCCTGGTGCCGACGACAGTTGACCTTCGTACACCGCATGAGAAATGAATGAGCAAACGTGCGGATGCATCCGCCAGGTTTGCGCCAGAAACACCCCACGATCAGGCGCAATGGTGGGCGTGCCATCCAGCAGATAATCGAGGATAGAGTCACCGGAACGGCCAGGGTGCACGCCTTGCACTGGTTGCGACAATTGCATCTGGTCGCCCATCAATACGATGTTGCGTGCCGCAATGCCCATGGTAACCAGGTTCGCCACGCTCACTTGACCGGCCTCGTCGATGAAGAGGTAATCCAACGCCTCGGTGAAGGTCTCGTCGGCAAATAGCCAGGCAGTACCCGCAGTCAGGTCAATTCCCGGCCCCCAGACATCAAGGAAATCCTTTTTGTCTTCGATGGAGCGAATGCAGCAACCAGTGAACTCAGTGCCCTCTCCCTCCGATGACTTTTTCAACCCCTTGAATGCAACGCCCTCTGCTTGTGCACGAGACTCAACAGCAGACAACAGGTTGTTGATGGCATGGTGCGAATTGGAGGTCACACCGATGCGCTTGCCTGCTTTGAGCAGGTCAACAATGACGTGCGAGCCCGTGTAGGTCTTGCCGGCACCCGGCGGCCCTTGAATAAACAGCACGCTGTTCTCAAGATTGCGTACCACCTGCTTGATGGCATCCGTCGTCGTCAGGCGTGGATCCAGTAGTGGCGCACCCGGCTGGACGTCTTTCACCCGCGGAGCGCGTCGATGGAGAAAGTCCGACACCGCCTGGAAGCGCTGCTCACCGGCCAAGACGCTGTCGGCATAGCGAAACAGTGCCTCGCGCAGCGAAGTCGATGGAATCGGCCTGCCGGGAATCATGTCGAAATCATCCGGTGGCGCGTTGTTCGCGGTGGCTTTGAACATCGCCAGACACGCGTTAATGTCCAGGTTAACCAACTGCACATTGGCCAGGGACTCGGTGATGACGCCTTGGGAACCCGTGCGCATCTTGCTTTCTTGAGGTTCGAAACTGTATTCAAACAGAAATGATTTCTTGATCGGTTCGGGCGGCGTTTTTGTACGCCGCAAACCGGCCAGGCTCTCGATATCCTCCAGCAGCTCCTCAGTGGTCATGTCCTGACGGCTGAACAACTGCCACCATGTCGGCTTGTCTGCCCGACGGTGGAAGTCGAGCAGCTGGAAGGTGAGCAACCTGACTTGATCCGCTTCGCTCAGGGCACATTCGGCGGCGGGCAAGCCAGCGAGCAAACGATCGCGATAGCTTTCCAGACGAACCTCAATCTCCTTTTGTTCCGCTACAGCTTTCTCGCTTTCTGTTTCAGGCTCGGAGAGAGCGCTCGCATCCGACGGTTTAATGCTCAAAAGCCAGTTGCGCAGAAGATAGGTGGATAGCACGTCGTCTTCGTTGTACCGCTCGATCTGCTCGAGCAACGCCGACTCGCCAGTCTCTTTCCAACGCTCATAAAACACGATGCTCGCACCGGCATTGGTAACGTCACCGTCTCGCTGCCCCATGTAAAAATGCTCGATGTTCTTGATCGAGTAGCTGGGCTCAGACACCCGGATCGCTTCGCGCACGACCTTGTAGAGGTCGATCAGCTTGCCGTTGCGCAGCAACCAGTCCACTTGTGCCTCGCGTGTACCGTGCTGGCTCATCAGGCGCTTGATGGCCGTCTCTTCATAGCTGGCATAGTGGTAGACATGTGCGCAGGGGTAACGCTTGAGGTGAGCGATAACCCAGTCGATGAACTGCTCGAACGCGATCTTTTCTGCCTCTCGGCTATGTGCCCAGAAGGGTTTGAAGGATTGGTGACCACCTTCGTCGATATACAGACCGAAGAGATATTCCAGGCCGCCCTCCTCCAGCGGATTGCCCTCCATATCGAAGAACAGATCGCCCTCAACCGCCGTGGGCATTCGGTTAAAACCACGCCTTTTCCCCACGACCGGCAGAAACTCGAACAACGGGCCATCACTGGAGCGCCCCTGGAACTGCAAACGCGCCTGATGGCGCAACTTGCCCAGCGACTCCACTTGCAACTTGGGGATGCGCAAGTCATCGGTACTGTTCGCCAACTGCTGCAATGTGGTGACACCACCAGCCTGCAATTTCTTGATTTGCGAGCGGCTGATGCCAGCGACTGCCGAGAGGTGATCGTCTTGCAGCCGTTGTTCGTCACAGCGATCGCGCCACACACAAAACCCGCAATGCCCGCATGGCTCCGGGTACGTCACAGGTTGTCCGTCACCATTCACGAACGCCGTGAAACGCTGCAGCACTTGCTCCAGATAATCGGCGTAGTCAGCGACCCGAAACGCCTGCTCCGTACGCGCAGAATCACCCAGTACGACATACATGAACTGCGGCTGTATGCCCTGGATTGCAATCAGCATTCGCGAGTAAAGCGCAACCTGCACAAGGAACTTGGCCTTTGCAGACTTGGCCAGCTTGGTGTCGATCACCTCATAGCTATGATCGCCCAGCGTCGACGCCCGCGGCACCTTACGCAGGAAGTCGGCATGCCCAATAAAGGCACCTTCCTGGAGCGAAGCCTGGAAGATGATGTCCGCACCAGCCTTCATGGCCTCAATGGTCAGTTCCACCCGCCGCGCGAAACTCGGATTGCCCTCGGCAATGTCGACTACGTGAGCATTTTCGCGTTTGAGTCGTTCAAGAAACGTCGCTTCATGAGCGAGCCCCTTGCCCTGGATCAGGCGGTTCTGCTCGCTTGCCGGCGCTTTTTCCATAGGGGCAACAAGATGCTGAAGGTCCAGTGCCGTTAGGTGCTGGCACTCCAGAAAACCACAGATGTCTGAGGCGGAATACAACTGAACGCCGTTCCGGGTTTGCATGGTTGTATTCCACCCTGTGAAAGGCCAAGGGGCACATGGTGCTGCGCAAATGTTGCGTGTGTTGCTCAGGCGTCGAGCGAGCAGTCCTGGTAAAACTGCTCGAACAGACTCGTTGGCGAGTGCTGCGCATCAAGCAGGCCGAAGTGCTTGCCCACGTTACGCCCCAGGGCCATGAGTGTCCTTGCAGAGTTCTCGGTACCGGCATAGCCGGCACTCACGATGTAGTCGACACGATCCTTGTCGGTCGTCGCTCGCGCATACGCGTTGCCCGTGATCAACACATCCACCAAGCAGACACTGACGCGCTCATCACCGACTGTGAACGGCTCGAGGGCCTCGGTAGCCAGGGCCGCACGCAATCCGTCCTCACCACCGGCGACGATGCGCTCAAGCTGTGCAAGCGGTCGGCCGAACAAGTCGAACTCTTCAATGGAAAACGGGAAACAGTAGCCCTGTGCAGTGGTACGCGTGAGCGGCTTCTCGTCACGCGGCTGGGCCACCAACCATTCAACAAACGAGGCTTTGTTATCGAGAGCACCGCTGTAGCGGAAGGCCAGATAATCCTTGAGGACCTGGCTGAAAGGATGCCCCGTGGGCACCCAATTATTGCCTCCACGCTCGCAGTCCTGCGCCTCGACTTCTGGCTTACCCGCTATGGAATTAGACGCCAGCGCCAGACCAAAGCAGCGAAGGTCATAGCCAAGCATGAACAGGCTGGCCTCGAAGGCATGGCAACGCGCGGGGAGAGTCCCTTGCCCAGCAAACCAATTGGTACGCTCGAGCAGCGCTCGAATAATCCAGCCCAAGCGCACTTGCCAACGCGCCCACTCGGCATAGTCGATCGTCGAAAACTGCGGCGCCGCCACGCTGTTCAAGAACGCTCCCGGGTTGCGGATCTGGCTGCCTCGCGCGCCGCCGGACGGGAACATCAGCAAGGGTTTACCACGCCCCGCCCACTGCTGGCGAAACAGCGAATACAACATGGCAATCGCAGCGCCCACACGGCTGTCATAGATTGGAGAACCAGACAAATCGAGCAAGGCGTGAATCTTGGTCAGGCCAGAATCGAAACGCTCGACACTGCTAGCATCGAGGTCATCCAGGTCATTGTCACCGTCGAGCGTCATGAGTCCGGCCATCTTTTTCAGGTAGCCCGACAACTCGTCTTTGGCCTCCAACCGGTGCAAGAACGGAATGGCGCCCCGCACGCCGCCCCAACGAAGAATCTGCAAACACGCCTGAAGCGCTTGTTGCTCATCACCAGCGTTGACCGCACTCGTCAGCCACTCACGCAGTTGCCCCAAAGAGCGTTGGGTTTCAGCCCAGGTTTCAGACTCAACCACACTCTGGTTGGAGTCGTGCCAGCTTGCCTTCCAGCGATAGTGCTCAAGTACCCGCTCAATACCCTGGACTTCAACCGTCAAACCGCCAGGTACAAACTTGCTGGACTTGAAGCGCAGCTTGAACGTGAGCGCCGGCAAGTTGGCTGCCAGCCATGCAACGAAAGATTCCACTTCGGGTTGTGCCAGGAACTGTTCACGCTTCATGCAGGCCGCCTTGCGGGCAATGTCGAATGGCCATACCCTAAGCAAAATGGCAGGCCACGTCCACGTTGTCTGTTTATACAGGTAAACAAATTGAGCAGGTTCTAATGCCCTGAATAGACGCTTTTCAACGCCAGCGGCGATTGGCCCGGCCACCTGTAAAGTTTTCAGGCACACGCTACCTCTTTACCGACCGCCCACGACTTCAAGGATCGGCACTTCATGGACCATCAAGCACTCAAAGCCCGTCACCGCCAGGAACGTGAAGGCCACCATCCCAACCTCACCTTGCGCGTTCATCGCGCATTAAGCTGGCTGAATCGCGCCGAGCAGGCGGATGATCTTGATGGGCGCTTTATCTTTCTGTGGATCGCCTTCAACTCTGCCTATGCCATGGACATTGATGAGCAGTTCCGACTTTCCGAGCAGTCCACGTTCAAGGCGTTCCTGGACAAACTCTGTGCGCTAGACACGGCCAACCTGATCGAGAACCTGGTCTGGTCCGAGTTCTCAGGCAGTATCCGCGCATTGCTGGACAACCCCTACGTATTTCAGAGTTTCTGGGACAACCAGAACGGCAAGATCAGCGAGCAACAGTGGACCGAGCGGTTTGCCAGCGGTCGACGAGCAGCGCAGCAAGCGTTAGCCAACCGCAATACCCCAGCAGTACTCGGTGTTCTGTTCAATCGAATCTATACATTGCGTAACCAGGTAATGCATGGGGGCGCAACCTGGAACAGCAGTGTGAACCGGGATCAACTGCGCGACTGCTCGAACCTCCTCGGCAAGCTGGTGCCTGTCATTATTTTGCTGATGTTGGATAACCCGGAAACGCTATGGGGTGATGCTTGTTATCCGGTTGTTGCTTAGGCAGACCACATTCCAATCCCGCGATGAACGGTGACAAACCAAGTGATTCCGCTTGCTGCTTACACTGAGTGGAAGGCGTTCACACGCGTTTGAATATGCGCGAATGCTTTGCCTGTAGGAAGTCAACGCAACAAGAATTTGAATTAGGGGCTCGAATTTGTCCTCAGTGACAAAGCCCTCCAAGCCCTCAGGAAGGCAAACTGACCTGAGGGCTGGACTGGGAACAAGCTACTTACCCTCTATCCTCGGCTGAATCCGAAGCCATGAGCGCCCTCCCCATAACGCTTCGTCGCAGCTTTACAAAGGTAGCTGGCACGATGAAACAGATCAGGTAAGTAATCCACATTCCCTGGCCGGACCTCCCGGTCTACTCGGTATTCCGCATTAGACGGGATATGTACCAAGCCCCTCACTTGCTCAACCTCGCACTTCAACGCACTGGCCCAAGCCTCCTGCATGCGGCTGATCATGTTCGGCCTCTGTGGCTGCAACCGCCCGATTGTGTAGTAGGCGTCCCTGTTGAGCAGGATCAGCAGGTGGTAATGCTGTCGCCCTGCCTCGCTCCTCTCTCTCGCCCAGACGTAACGCACCCTGCAGTCATGGGCGTACTTGTTCTTCTCACGTGCTTTCTCACGATTGTGCTCAATTTTTGCTTTGAACGACTCGATGAACCTACTAATCACACGGTTTGACAACGCATCATCCGGAATACCCCCAAAACGCGGAAGACGCAGGTCCACCCTGAACGCAATCACCCTAGGATACTGATCAAGTGCAAGGTTGATGGTGCGACTCAGGGCTTCAAGGTATCCAAGTATAAAAGGGCCTTTTTCACCCATTATCGGCATGCCCTGAAAAGTATCTGCTGAGTACAAACGAAGATTACGGTTCTCTGAAAAACGACACATGGTTACTACCTACTCTACTGAAGTTCATATCTTCAGTCGGCTTGGTAGTTATTTACACGTTCACCGCAACCCATTGAGCTAGACCTCAACGAGCTCATCACGCAGATACCAAAGTTCAATATCGATCACCTAAACCATACTGCCAACCGCAAGGTATAAAGTAGAAATTCATGATATATACCCGTTAGAGGGACATCTACGACCTTAACCTAATGATTCAATATCAGGCCCTGCTTGAGTGATAGGCAGGAGTTATTAAACAGTAGCGCTTAGAACACTAAAGCATACTACCCGCACCGAAAGCTCCAAAAGCATAAACCCTAGAGAAAGTTAAAGCATTCCTGTTCAGAGCCAGAAAAACAACGCCACCAAAAGGTCCGGCAAAAAAACATCATGTCCAGGAGTCAACCGGACATGATGTTTTCATTGAAAGAAAATAAAGCAAACAAAAAGCAGACCAGCTGCCAAGAACAAGTCCATCAAGACCTACTAATTTCGCTCAACTAGCCTAGACTGAATCCAGGAATGAACCTCTGACTCCAACCAGCCAACAGAGCGCCCGCCTAATGAAATAGGCTTCGGAAATATCCCTTCAGCAACGTACTTATACACCGTAGATCGGGCCAGACCAGTAATTTCAATAACCGTTTTCATTCGAAGTATGCGCATGACCAACTCCTCAAATCCGTACACAGGATCTAGGAAGCCGGTAAAGAGTTACTGACCATTACTGGCATACAGAGCGATTTACCCCCGATACCGATAACGCGTGGGAGTATGAACCTGAAAAAGAAGGCCAAAACGATAACGGTCAATCTCAGGCATCTCCTTCTCACTTGAAAACCTCTCACACGTAGGCTCGCCAAGATTGCTCTCATTCATGACAAAGCATTCTCCTGCTCGAAAACTATTACCAGGAACAATCAACAGAGACCGACCAACAGCAAACCGCCCAAAGTATGGACCGGGCTCAAAACTCGGCAGGATCTGCAACCCGGCAATTTCGTGCGAAAAACCCTTAACACTTAAAACCAAACTCTGGATACGCCGAGCCATCAAAACAGCGACTACATAAATGAACTCAAAATACAGCTCACCTCGAAGGCCGTCACCCTTGAAATCTCGCCCTGAGCCCGTTCCTTTTCTGAAGTCTTTCTTGATTCGCACCTGCAATTCATCATCAGAGTTAAACTGACCTAGCTCCAAGGCATTCCAATGTTTGGACAGCAGCCCTGACGCGTACTCTTCCAATTTAACCTGAAGCGCTCTCGACGAGCCTCTATCCTTGGCTAAATAAGAAAACAACCCCGCCAGCTCATTAAATCTATCGCTATCAGGCAGTATTCCAGAATATTTTTTATGCCTCTCGAACTCCAGCCCTTTGCCAAGCTGCGCAGAGCCAATGATGGCTGCAACCTCACTCATCTCCCCCGAATCCCCACTGGATTTCGAGACGAAAGTTAGCACGATCGCGCCCGAACTACATTTTTGAAAAAAATCATGATGAAGATTAATAAAGTAAACTGACTTTGAAACTCCCAATGCAACAGACGTTGCAACACCAGGAATCACCCCCCTCATGACCCTCAGAGCGATCAGTTTGTGCACCTGAGCCTTTATTCGATCTCGATTCAGACCAGTAGCCTGGGACAGCCTGGATACTCCGATTCCCCGCACAACCCCAAATTGATCGGCGTACAGAAGCAGAGTGGACAGTAGCAACCGATTACAAACACTCAAGCCACCCTTACAATTTTCCGCAGAAGGGTTTAGTACGTGATCAATTTTCGGTCTATTTATCACATTGAGCTTATTATTTTCGTCTTCTAACAACCTAGACAATTTACTTGAAGCCCGATACCCACCTTGGGGCGTCCCC